>JBCBFK010000004.1:0-372215 GCA_038527765.1 Pseudomonadota bacterium | reverse complement strand
TGAAACACTTCTTCCGTGTCCATCGGCGCCTGCGACATCACTGTCACTTTGGTGCGCCGAACATCCGGATGCAGAATAAACGTATACCCGGTAATGATCGACACATCATCAATCAGCGCCGTGATATCGACATCGTTCAAACTCAAAACATGACGAGACGCCTGCGGAGACTTCATCTCGGCAAACGCGATACCCTGAATTGCGAAAGCGAGCGCGGACGCCGCGATCAGTTGTTTCATTCTCTCAATCCTACTCGCCAAACTCTAAACGAATGGTTCGCTCAGCCCCGTCGCGCTCCACAACCAAAATTGCCTGATCGACCGTTGATAGACGTTCGAACACTTCCTCAACATCCAACTCACCGACATTGCTTCCATTCATGCTGATCAAAAGATCGCCCGGCTCAAATCCGGCCTGACGCATCATGGCGGGATCGCCCTGAGCGCTCAGACGATATCCAAGGACACGCCCGGCATCCTGCAAAGGTTGCGCGCGCATCGCCGTAAACAGCACGTCCGGCCCCGCGATACGCCCTGTAATTGCCTCGGCGCTGCTGGAAGTGACCGGGGCGGAGCTCGTAGAACCGCTGGTCGCAACCCGAGAATCATCACTGATCACGGATAAACCTGCGCCGCGTCCGCCAAGCATCAAAGTCTCTGTTGCCCCGTCACGATTGATGATGACCCGGTCGGTGAGAATTCGCTCAAGGGTCACACCCGGCAAAACCTCACTTCCGACTTGATAATTCTTCCCAACGCCGTCCGGGGTTTGGATGATGGCGTTTCCAGCCACCCCGCCTTCTCCGGACATCCGTAAACCACTGAGCTTTAGATTGAGGTTGGTTTCGGGCACTTCCTCAAGCACTTCGTCGATCGCACCCTGATCAAAGGGGTTCTGCGTCAGCAAGACGGAACGATCGCTGGCCACCGAAATCGCGGCAACAGACCCCTGCATCGGGGATGGAAGTGGCCGATCCACAAATGTGGCAACTGAGCCGCCGGGGAATGCAATCAACCAGATCATTCGGGCCGCAATCACCGCAGCAACAATGCTCAAAACGATTTCGAGCGCTGCTCTCACAGGTCTGTGAAAGCGCGAAATCGCAGCGAGTATGCTGTGTTGTGCTAAATCCATTTGCCGGACCTATTAGACGATGGGGCGACATGACAGTGCCGCCCAACCGTTAATAATACAACTCTACAAGTCACAAAATCGCGTGACTTTTTGCTTAGAAAGTTCGTTTCAAACCAATCGAGAAGATCGTTCCGACATCATATGTGTCGACATCGACGCGAGTAGATCCAAGCTCTTGATAAGCTTGATAATCATCGCCCAAGAGGTTTTGGATCTTGAAAGAGAAGTCATAGTCGCCTCGCAGCAGCTCGAATCGTTTTGTCAGAACGAAATCGACTGTGGCCGGAGGCTCTTCAAGAATGGCCGGCAAATTCCGTGCGAGCGTTTCAGCCGTCCGGATCCGTTCGCTGGCAAAGTTGAAGAGAATATTCGCATCCACCCCTGCCCCGAAATTGGAATAGATCAGCTGCAGATTGAACAAATGCTCTGACTGGCCTTGCAGACGCCGACCGTCTTCGATCCGACCGGCGGCATTCGTCGTCCCGCGAACCGGCGCCAAGGGGGTTCCGACATTAATGGCCACTTCACCGTCAGCATCGACTTCGGAGTCGGACCACGTGTAATTGGTTTTGACGATCACTTCGCCATCGCCGAGGAAATCCCAACCAAACCAGTTTTGCAGATCAAGCGGTGACTCATACTCAACCTCAACACCATAGAGAGTCGCGGCGGGAGCGTTTAAGAAGGTCGTTTGAATGTTCTCGGTCGGCACGATCACTTCTTCGATCGGATTGACCATGTCCTTGTAGAACACACCCAGCGTAAAGAATTGGTCCGCTGAGTAATAATACTCAAACCGCGCATCAAAATTGTCGATCTCGGCATTCACCAGGAACGGATTGCCGATAAAGGTCACGTCGGTTTCGGAGTTCACGAAGATCGCCGAGGCCAGCTCCCGGAACTGAGGCCGCGTAATCGTTTGCGAATAACCAAACCGCACCTGAACATCGTCAATCGGGTTCCAGGTCAGGGTTGCAGCGGGGAGGAAGTCCTCCTCATCGATCAATCCATCAACCGGGCCCATGGAGAGATCATCGTCGAAACCACCGACCGCGATGGCCTGAATGGCATCTTCAAAGCGTCCACCGATGGCCGCGCGAATATGTGGGGTGACCTGAGCATCCACTCCGACATAGCCGGCATCGACTTCAAGCGTGGCGATGTATTTGGATGGCTGCACTGTGTCCGAGACCTGGCGAACTCCGCCAAGCGTGTTGCCGTTCGCGTCTGTGTTATTGAAGATGAAGTTGTAGAGAAAGTCGACGCGAATATCTTGTTGTGGTGACCCGGCAATCCCGACCAGACCAAAGGTGCGAGACGTCGCCTCTCGATCATTCTCGACATAGGAGTAACCGGCTTTCAGCTCCACTTCACAAAAGAAGAAACAATCACCCGATGAACTCTCAAGCGGGAGCGCTAAGTCGATCCCGAAATCGGTTGTGTCGTCAGCAATCTCAGAAAATTGGAACTGGTTCGCATCCTGCGTGCTGAGCAGGCGCGGATTGGCGAGATCATCGTCCAGCACATAGATCGTCGTCAGCTGATAAGGCGCATCGCGCGTGGCTTCAGAGTACGATCCACGCCAATTGACCTCCAGCCCCATAAGGTTCTCGAAGTAGTGCTCGCCCGTGACCTGGCCGGTCCATAGCTGACGCTCGATCCATTCCAGAGCATCGATGCGGCGGGGCTCATCGGTATCATTAACACCAATATTCGTGCGCGCCTCTTTCTCTGAGGAGCGGGTGATCAAACCATTGAAAGCGATTTCGTGGTCATCAAAGAGGTTGAATCCGACTGAAGCAAATCCATCCACGCCGATATTGTTTTCGGTGCTTTCGCGTTGAAAATCGTCGAACGCGCCGAGCTCATCTGGACCCGCGAGGAAGGCGTTGCCGCGGCGGCCTTGTTTGCTGACCCACTCATTGCTGTAACCGCCAGATGCAATAAAGCCGACGGCGATGTTTTCGCTGAGATCATAAATGTTTCCGCCGGTCGCGTCGAGGCTGAAATTGGCAGGCGTGTCGCCACGCTGAACAACAAGCAGAGAGGAATTATCGACCAATTCGCGGCCAAAATCGGCGGTCAGGCCATTTTCGAGGCTGGGAATATCCCGGGTACCATCGTCATAACCGAAAATATCTGAGTCCGCGCCATCATAAAGAAGCCCCGGCTCTAACGAGCCAGATGTATTGATGCCACCGCCAATAGAAGCTTCGAAAAAGCCGCCATCGGGAATAGACTTGGTTCGAATATCGACCAAACCACCCCCAAACTCGCCTGGGAGATCGGGCGAATAGGTCTTTTGTACCAGGATCGACTTAAGCGCCGAGGTTGGGAACAAATCGAGCGGCGCGACCCGGCGAAGCGGGGCTGGAGACGGCAGAGGTGAGCCGTTCAACAGCGCCGTGGAATAGCGCTCGTTCAACCCTCGCACATAGACAAAATTGTCTTGCGATGTTGCGATACCAGCGACGCGAGACAGCGCAGCCGCTGCATCACCGTCGCCTTGCAGTGAGAAATCCGCCGAGTCGATCAGGTTCGCGACCTCGGAGGTGGTGCGAACTTCTTGAGGGATGAAACGGCCGCGAACCTGAATGGTCTCCAGCGTGCGCGCGTCTTCTGGCTCTTCCGTTGTTTCGACCGTTTCAGTCTCTTGAGCGTATGCGGTCTGCATCGCAATGAAACAGACGCTCGAGAGCAGCATCGAATAAAAAAAGTTAGAGCGGTTCATGGGCGGGCCTCTTAAAAATGAACTGAGCGTTCGGCTCAGAAAGAGAAATTGGACGGCGAATGGCTAAAGGCAGGACGCGAATGCGCCCTGCCTTGCCGATCAGCGTTGGATTAGTTGGAGGATGTGAGATCGCCATCTTGATCGACAGTCCATCCAAGGAACCAATCGTCATCTGCATCTTCTACGGCGCCGATGTATCCAACGGCTTCAAGCTCGCCGATGCCGGTGACGTCAAAAACTGGGACCGCATTTTCGTTGGCGCCTGGAACAACCCCTTGGCGGCCATCCTGGAAGGCGAAGCCGCTCAGGGTGATCGGCTGACCGGTTGCGATATTGTCAGCTGCGACGAAGGTCGGGTCTTCACCATCATTCTCAAGATCGTCGCCATTGCCGCTCAGGAACAAAGATTCAATCTCCAGGCTTCCATTGCCGACATTGGTTACGGTCTGTGCGCTGTCGACGTCGAGACCCGCATCCGGCCAACCCACCGCGATCGAGTTCACGAATGTGCCCTGCATACCGCGGCGAAGCACAAACCCGGTGTCCACCAGAGTGTCTCCGCTGGAAACAGCGGTGATGTTGGAAACCTGCGGCGTTGAGACCGGTGTTGCTGTATTGTCAGAGCTGAGATTGTCACCTTCGACACCGCGTGGGTCGCCAGAGACAGCACCTGAAGCTGTGTTACGGCCAGGGTAAATGATGCCGTACTGAAGTGATCCCTGCCAACCATCGGTCCAGTCGAAGCTGTCGTCACCGACGCCCAATGCGACGAGGTATTGAGCCGACGCCGTGCCGCCAAACCATTCGAACGCGTCATCGAGGTTGTTGTAGATTTGAATGTGAGACAGTTCGGTGTCAGCGCCCACGCCTTGCAGCGCAAGACCGTTCAACTCGTCATTGTTCGTCAAACGCGTTCCTGCATACTGGATGCGGGTGAAGAAGATTTGACCAGAATCGTCGTCTGACGTTGCGCCGCCGAAGAGGCCAGATGCGCCCTCACCCGACTTTTCACAATCGATTGTGCCACCAGCCTGCGTATTGTCGTCGCAAGCATTGATAGGCGCGCGTCCGTTGATCACGACACCTCCCCAAACACCTTTGGTATCAGCATCGAGTGTAAAGGTTGCATTGTCGCTGGAGGCTGAGCCGTCGAATGCACCCTTCGCGGTGAAGACGACCGGAGCGTTTGCCGTTCCGTTGGACAGGATCTGAGAACCGCGTGTGATCACGAGGTAGTCATCATTGCCTTCGCCAACCACAGTCACACCTGGGTCAATCGTCAGAGTTGCCGAGACAGAGCCTGGAGCCGGATTGGCTGGGTCTGCACCGCGGTCCGTCCCGATAAAGACTGGACCATCAAGCTCGTATACGATTTGAGCGCCATTCGACAGACGCAGATCAGATGTCACCGCGCTTGAACCATCGATAGAGCAAAGAAGTTTCTCAGTGGTTGTGCCGGCTTCTGTGATCGTGCCAGCATCCGATGTACCAGCCGGGCAAGCCGCTTCTGCTTGCGGGATCAGCGTATTTGCGAGCGTGAAGTTCGCCCAGCTGCTCGCGGCGGTTTCAGTCGGCGCGAATGCTCCAACAAAGTCCGCGGCATCAAAGAACGCATCGCCTGATAGCGCCGTTGAAACAGGGAAGTTGTTTTCAGCTGTTCCCGGGAACACGGCATCCGTCAGTGAGCTGCCATAGCCGCGAACATTGTCTGACGCCGCAAAAGCTGGAACCCCGTCCGAGTCAGTTGCAAACGTCGTGTCAGCATCAATCGCAATAGACTGGATGACCAAGTCACCGTTGGTGAAGTTGTCAAACGTCTGGGTTGTGTCGACGTCAAGGCCGGTTGGCCAATCGCCAGCGACAACACCGTTGATGATCGTTCCACCCATACCGCGACGAAGAAGCACGCCCGTGTTTTGGATGAAGCCAGAGAGCGGGTCACTGACCAGAGTGAAGTTTGAAATCTGCGGCGCAGAAATCGGAGTCGCGCTCGGGTCAGAGCTCAAGCTGTCGCCTTCAATACCGCGTGGATCACCCGAGGATGGAATCGTCGAGCGTACGGCTGCGAACTGCAGCTTACCGACCCAGCCATCGGTCCAGTCGAGCGAGTCATCGCCAGCACCGGTGATGGCGACGAATTTTGCGTTCACGGTTCCACCGAACCACTCGATACCATCGTCGAGATTGTTGTGGACTTGAATGAAGTTGACCTCGGTCCCGCTCCCTACGCCTTGAAAGGCGATGCCGTTAAGTTCGTCATTATTGGTGAGACGAGAGCCCGCATACTCAACGATCACATAACGCAGCTCACCGGAATCGTCCAAAGCTTGATCACCGCCAAAGAGGCCAGACGCGCCTTCTCCTGTCTTTTCACATGCCGCAGATCCACCCGTTGCTGTGCCATCATCACAGGCATTGATCGGGGCGAAGCCGTTAATGACCAGACCACCCCACTGCGCGTTAGAGGATTCAGTTATGATGGTTGTGCCGACTTCCTCATCATTGATTGCAGCGCGCGACGTGAAACGGATCGGAGCAGCAGCTGTGCCGACCGCCTCAATCGCTGAGCCACGCGCAACGACCAGATAGTCGTCCGTCGCGTTTGCAGAGCCATCGGCTGACGCGCCGAAGAAGCGAACACCTTCTGCGACGGTCAGTGTTGCGCTGGTACCTCCGTCCTGACCGATAAAGACAGGGCCTTGGATGGCGATGGTCGTGTTAGCTGGAATAGAGATGTCAGCAGTAATGGCAGTCGTGCCCGATGCCCCACCGAGCGTACACACGTCGACATCTGAGAACCCGTCAGCAGCAATCGCCGCAAAAGTGGTCGCTGTAGTACCAGTCGGACACCCTGCGGTCGGGACCAGATCGATGGTCGACGCAGCCGGCGGTGGCGGTGGAGGCGGTGGAGGCGGCGGCGAAATAGGAGTCGTTGCTGAGCCTGGTGATGAGATGTTGGTGTCGGAACATCCGACCAACGCCAATACTGCGGCGCTGGCCAAAACTGCGTAACGCAACTTACCTGCTTTTTTCATGAGACGCCCCTTCAGAGCTTTTCGGAATCTTTGGTTAAGAAAGAGCCCCATCCGGCTCCCCCGCGATGCCCTTTTGCACGTCTCTGTGACAGAAATTTAAAGTGAGCGAAGGAAAAAAATAGCGCCTCAAGTGAGGGAGAAAACACAACATTTTCATGACACTAGCGTGTCACATTTATTATATCCGATCGCGGATTTTTATTGATCTCTATGCGGAGGATTAGAGCGCGGTCCATGCCACCCAAAACCCTAAACAAAGCAAGGGTCCGAATGGTAAGACCGCATTTTGAGCAATCGTTTTTTGCCCAACACTGAAAACAAGAATAAGGGCGATCGCAGAGGCGCTTGAGACAAGCAGAACGACCGGAAGGGCAAAAATGCCACACCAGGCGCCAATCGCAGCAAGCAGCTTTGCATCCCCCAATCCGATTCCCTCTCGATCGAATCGAACGCGCCAAATCCACGCTAAACCGGCGATTAACCCATAACCGACGATCGCGCCCGCCAAAGCGAAACTCAATCCGACGCCAGCCACGTACGAATAGGCCAATCCCGCCAAAATGAGCGGCAAGGTGAGAAGGTCGGGCAATAGATATCGGTCGAGATCAATCGCCGCGAGGGCCAAGAGACAGATCGCCAATCCTAGAGATAACCAAAGCCTCTGACCCTGAAAAACACCGGACTCCCGGAACACTATAGCGAGAACGAAAAAGGACAGCCCTAAACAAGCTGTCCCCACAAGTGTTTGCCACAGCGGTCTGCGGGTGAATTCAGGGTCGGCCTTATCCACTTTGCTCAGGGTCGTCTCCGGTCCAGCCTTCTCCGCGCAAAGCCGCGCTGAGCGGCATCTGCATCAACTGGCCATCACGAGAGAAGTAAAATGTCTCGCCGTCAAGGGAGACGCTTGGACCAAGATCCGGGCCCGGCGTGTTCACAACCGCTCCGAGATTGGCGGGTACGCCCCATTGACCATCCGCATCGCGCGTCGTGGTGTAAATATCAACGAAGCCCAATTTTGGTTGGCGATAGGTGTAAAAGAACAGACGATTGCCATCAGGTGTGACAGCGAGCTGGGCATCGGCTCGACTTGAATTGAACTCTTCCGGCATGGAGGCCACAGCCCACGCACCCGTTGTGGCGTCGCGGGAGGCTTCGTAGATGTCGTGTCCTCCGACACCGCGCGAATGGTTCGAGGTAAAGTAAAGCCGGCCTTCTTGGTCCATTACTGGTCCAAGCTCAGAGGCGCCGGTATTTATGGTGTCATCAAGCGGTTCTGGCGCTTCCCAAGCAATGGCGGTGGGTTTGACCCGCCAGATATTAGGGTCCTTACCGCGTCCGCGTGACGGCAACGTCGCATTGGAAGAATAATAAAGATATCCATCGTATGGACTAAAGGAAGGTTCGGTCAGCATCCCATTATTCGGGAATTCAGTGATCTCAATCGCCTCGCTCCACGTGCCATTTTCTGCCTTTCGGCTTTCAAAGAGGAGGGTCAAGTCTGCCCGCTCTTGAGTCCAAACCCGAATGGTTGCGTCTGCATTCTCTGTAAACGTGTACATCCGATTGAAGACGTCGGGCTTCTCCAGATCAGGAAAGATAGGTGTTGGTTCTACGGACGATTCATCCGCCCCACAGGAGGCAACCATCAACACAGCGGCAAGCAACGACAATCTCACTTGATCAACTCCACACTCTCTCTTCGCGCGGGGCGTAGCCATTTCGTGTGACAGTTTTTCAAAGCCGCTGAAATCAGCTGGGTCGAAACCCTTTCGCCACAACAAAAAGCTCTGGGGAACCAGCCCGACTGGCGGGCGGTTTGATGTGTTTTACCGTTTCAAAGACTTGTTTTAACCGCGCCATCATTTCCGAGGTCGCGCCGCCTTGGAAGACTTTCGAACAGAACGCACCGCCGCGGATGAGGTGCGCCTCTGTGAACTCGAGCGCCATGTCCGCAAGGGCCGCGGTCCGCAGACTGTCTGTCTGTTTGTGACCCGTGGTGTTTGCCGCCATATCCGACAGAACGAGATCCGGCGGCCCACTCAAACCCGTCATCATGTGCGCGACATCTTCCGGAGTGTTGACATCCCCTTTGACGATAAACGCCCCAGGTACGGGCTCAACATCCAATAGATCGATCCCGACAACCTCTTTGACATTCTTGCGCACGCAAACTTGCAGCCAACCACCCGGCGCACATCCAAGATCGACAACACGCATTCCAGGACGAAGCAGTTTCATCTGCGCATCAAGCTCAAGCAGCTTGTAAGCGGCGCGCGCGCGATAGCCTTCTGTCTGCGCTTTTTGCACGTAAGGATCAGACAGCTGGCGCTCGATCCACTTCTTGGAGCTTTCCGATTTCGCGCGGTAGGCAATGACTTTGCGCTCGCCGGTGCGCCGACCCGATGATTTCTTGCCGCCCGTTGGTCCCTTCCAGCGGCGTTTGCCGTCATCACTCATTCGACGCTCCTGACGGTTGGCGCTTGGGTTTACGGCGCGGGCGACGTTTGCGCCTCTTAGGACCGTGCATCATAGAGAGCAACAAACCTTCACGCAGTCCACGATCTGCGACCCGCATGTCCCCTTTCGCGGCGAGTGACCACGTTCCTTCTACAATGGCGCATCCGGCCAACATCAAGCCGGCTCGGTCGGTCCCAATCGTTGGAAACTTATGGATACCATCGGGGCCTGCGGCGCGAATACGGTTTAGTGTTTCCAGCATATCGGCTTTCTTCACCCAGGCGCCGTCGACTCTGTCTCTGCGATATTTGGTCAGGCCAAGCGTCACGCCAGTGAGACACGTCACTGTGCCAGAAGTCCCGATCAGGTGCCCGCGTCCAGTATCAAACGCTTTGCGAATTTCCGGGGTTCGCTTCCATTTCTCGATATGGGTCATCACATGCTCGAGCATGCTGGGATACATCTCTTCATAAGGAAGATGCGCGAACGCTTCGGTCAACGTGACCACGCCGACAGGAAGACTGCGCCACCCGAGAATGGGTGGCTTGGTCAGTAACCCTTTCAGTCCGCCTTCGTGCGCCGGTCCGGCATCAACAAAGGACAGCTCGGTCGATCCCCCGCCAATATCTATTACCAGCACGCGATCGGTGTCCGGCTCGATCAGATTGTGGCAGCCGATCAAAGCCAAGCGTGCCTCTTCCTCGGGCCCAATGATCTTGAAGGTCAGACCTGTCTCATCCCGCACACGCTCAATGAAGTCCGCGCCATTCTCAGCTCTGCGGCATGCCTCAGTTGCGATGCAGCGCACGTGTCCGACCTTTTTGGCCTTCAGCTTCTTTGAGATTTTTCGCAGCGCGTCCATGGCACGCTCTATCGAAGCGTCAGACATGCGCCCGGTGGCTTCGAGGCCTTCGCCCAAACGGGCAATCTGCGAATGGGAATCGAGTACAACAAAGCTATCGCCGCGGCGCGCAGCGATTAACAGCCGACAATTATTTGTCCCAAGGTCCACCGCCGCATAAAGCGGAGGCCTGCGACCCTTGCGCGATCCGGACTTTTTGCTCTTTGTCCGGGCATCGCGCACATTCTCTGTAGTCATGTGCTGACCAAATCTTGTAAGTTGCGAAAAGCTGTAGCACACATGCGACCTAGGAGTCATGGACCGAACGTCATGAAACGCTTTATGCGCTTGTTCGGGGGCAAGAAACCCGAGCCGACAGAACAGGTTAGTGAAAAACCGGTTGCGCCGGCGCTGCCGAATGCGATTCCTATGCGTCAGGCAAAATATCAGATTGGACAGGTCCTAAAACACCGCCTGTTCGACTTCAGAGGCGTGGTCTTTGACGTAGACCCCGTCTTCGCAAATACCGACGAATGGTATGAGTCCATTCCGGAAGAAGTTCGGCCTGCAAAAGACCAACCTTATTATCATCTCTTCGCCGAAAATGAGCGCACGCATTATGTCGCTTATGTCTCCGAGCAGAACCTCGTGCCCGATGAAGATGACAGCCGAGTGAGCCACCCGGACATCGCCAAAATGTTTGAGCTCACTGAGCAAGGCTATGTCTTGAAATCAGGCCAGCGCAACTAGACAGGCTTCACCGCTTCCGGGCGCGCGGCTTGGAACGCTTCGATCTTGGTGCAGGCGGCATCGATCTCCAACAATTTTGGATATGCCGATAAGTCGATCTTGAAGCGGCGCGCATTATAAATTTGAGGGATCAGACAGATTTCGGCGAGGCCCGGCGCGGTCCCGAACAGAAACGCGGTTTCACTTTTACGCGCATGCACCTCAAGCGCGTCAAAGCCGCGAAGAACCCAAGTGGTGTACCAGGCGCTCACCGCCTCCTGGGTCGCAGCAAATTCCTCTCTTAAATATTGCAGAACGCTTGAATTGTTCAGAGGGTGGATGTCACACGCAACCGTATCCGCGAAGGCTCGTGCCCGCAGACGCGCGTGAGGATCTGTCGGCAAGAAAGCGGGCTCAGGATACGCCTCTTCTAACCAATCCATAATCGCCATAGACTGGCTATGCGTTTCACCATCAATGATCACCGTTGGCACCCGCTGCTGCGGATTCACGGCCTTATAGGCGTCGCTCAACTGCGCGAGTTGGTCTGGGTGGAGGCTCACCTCCTCGCTGTCATAGGCGAGCCCTTTCAGATTGAGTGCAATACGCAGCCGATAGCACGCCGAAGATCGCCAATAGTCATAGAGTTTAATCACCCGTCATTCTCCTGCGTCACAACTCATATTTTTTCCGTATGCCTCAAGACACTTTAAGACTCACTTGCTATATTAGTTGCATGGACAACCATTTTGCGAAACCCACCCATGCACGGGACGATTGGACGATTGATCAAGGCTGGTCAGACTATACTCAAGACGAGCATCGCGTCTGGGATACGCTCTACGAACGCTTGATGCGGGTTTTGCCAAATCGAGCTGCACCCGAATTCCTAAAAGGCCTCGAAGCCCTGGATCTGCATCGGGGTGGGATCCCGGATTTTGAGCGTATGTCGGATGAGCTTGAAGCCCTGACCGGATGGCGGGTTGTCGCGGTCCCGGGCTTGGTCCCAGATGAGGTCTTCTTCGAGCATCTCGCCAATCGCCGATTTCCAGCGGGCAACTTCATCCGCAAACCCGACCAGCTTGATTACATTCAAGAACCTGATGTTTTCCATGACGTGTTCGGACACGTCCCGATGCTGACCGATCCGGTGTTCGCGGATTATATGGTCGCCTATGGTCAGGGCGGTTTGCGCAGCTTGCGCCATGCGTCTTTGAAGAACCTCGCGGCGCTCTACTGGTACACTGTAGAATTCGGGCTGATCCAAACAAAGGAGGGATTACGGATATATGGTGCCGGCATCGTGTCTTCCCCTGCTGAGAGCGTCTTCAGTCTCGAAGACCCTTCCCCCAACAGGATCAGATTTGATCTCGAGCGCTTAATGCGCACCGATTATCGCATTGATGACTTTCAGCAGACCTATTTCGTCATCGACAGCTATGAACAATTGTTCCGATCCACGGTCGATACGGACTTCGCACCGCTTTATGCAAAGCTGCAGGGCGAATTCGACCTGCGCCCTGAGGATATTGTCTCGGAGGACGACGTGATCTCACACGGCACCCAGGCCTATGCTCAAAAAGGTGGGCGGTTCGCCGCCTAGGGCAGTAGAAGGCAAGCATCTCCATAAGAATAGAAGCGGTAATCCTGCGCGATCGCATGCGCGTAGGCGGCTTGCATGATGTCCGTCCCCATCAGCGCGCAGACGAGCATGAACAAGCTAGACTCTGGCAAATGGAAATTCGTGACCAAGGCGTCCGTCGCGCGAAAGGCGTAGCCAGGTTGTAAAAAGATGTCGGTTGGCCCCGTCACCGCATGAATGGTGCCGTCTGGATCGGCGGCACTCTCGAGAGTCCGCAAAGAGGTCGTGCCGACAGCAACACACCGTTGACCAGACGCGCGCGCTTCATTCAGTTCAGTCGCGACGCTTGGACGGATATGCCGCCACTCTTCATGAAGCTTGCCCGCTTCGATTTGCTCATCCTTGAGCGGCGCGAATGTTCCCAAACCGACATGCAATCGGACTTGCACCCGTTTAATCCCGGCTGAATCGATTTCGTTCAAGAGGCGTTCGGTGAAATGCAGACCCGCAGTGGGCGCCGCCACCGATTGGGCGTCTTCAGCTGCAAACCGGGTCTGATACGTTTCACGATCAGACGCATCGGCGGCCCGGCGCCTTGCGATATAAGGCGGTAAAGGCATCGCTCCGACGGTCTCGATCGCCTCATCAAGCGCGGCCCCTTCCACAGAGAAGCTCAATAGGAGTTCGCCATCCGTGCGTTTCTCTTGAATCTCGGCGCTGAGGTCTGATCCAAAGGTGATTTGATCGCCCGGTTTCAGTCGCTTTCCCGGACGCGCGAGTGCTAACCAATCTCGCTCAGATGTGCGCTCGACCAAGTTCACATCAACCGCAACGTCTGAGCCGTCCTCATTTCGCGCAGGTCGCACACCCTTAAGCGCCGCTGGGATCACCCGCGTGTCGTTGAAAACCATGACATCGCCAGCGTTTAGATAGCGGGGCAAGTCGCGAATGCTCGCATCTTCGAGACGGCCATCGCCGTGTACGACCAGCAGCCGCGCCGCGTCTTGCGGATCCACGGGACGCAATGCGATATTGCGTTCGGGCAATTCGAACGCAAACGCCGACAAATCTGCTGCGAGGGTCTTAGACAGGCGCGGCCCCTACCCGACCACAGCTGGCACGGACGGCAAATCGCAAATCTGCGTCCGCGAGGAATCCGCCGCATCCAAAACTGCCTGGAAGGCATCCGTATCGGTGCGCATCACAAATGCTGAAGGTCGCTCAGCTTCTGGCAAATCAGCTGCAATTTTCGCCGACATGACAAGGTCGGGGTTGGCAATTGGGAACCCGTCTGGACGGGGACCGAGCTTGATAGACTGAACAACATCCAGGCCCGCAATCGCACGCCCTTTTGCCGTGTATTTGTAATCGAGATGCTGAGCTTCCCCGCTAATGAGGAAGAACTGTGCATTGGCAGAGTTTACGTCGTCTGTTCGGGCCGTTGACAGCACACCGGGACAATGTGGAATCCAGCTTTCGACAAGGCCGTCTTTAGACATTTCTGCCAGAAATCCCGGCTGCGTCGCCATCGGGAAGCCGAGATGATACCCCGCATCGGCGGAATCTGCCGGGCCAATTGTGTCTATTGGGATCATGGACGGATCGCGGCGGATCAAAAACTCGGCCTGCAGCGGTTCCAGCATTTTGTCAGCACCATGCGTGGCCTCAACATCACCGCCTTGCGCCATAAAATTATCGATCACGCGGTGAAACGGCGTCTGGTCATAGAGACCCGCTCGAACATAAGCTTTGAATTGCGCGACATGGTTTGGAGCCACCGCGGGCAATAGCTCGATCGCAATCTGGCCTTTGGTGGTGTTCATAATCACCAGGTTTTCGGGATCCACCGCACGCCATTCATCCGGCGCGGCTTGCACATCCTCGAGTGTGTATGTGATTGTTTCCGTTGTCTCTGTTTGTGCCCCCGCACAGCCTACAAATCCCATCACAGCTAAGCCTGTTAGCAGCGTTCTCAGGGTCATTATCCAAACTTCTCCAGTAACTTCTCTTTCACGCCGGGGGTCACGAAGGGTGAGATATCTCCGCCAAAGCGAGCGATTTCTTTGACCAGTCGAGAGGCCACGGCCTGATGCTTTACATCGGCCATAAGGAAGACGGTTTCAATCTCGCGATTCAGTTGTTCATTCATCGCGGTCATCTGAAACTCATATTCAAAGTCGGAGACGGCGCGCAGGCCGCGCACAATGACATTGACGTTTTCTTGTTCAGCAAAGTGCATGAGCAGCATATCAAAGGGTTTAACCTCGATTTTCGCCATGCCTGGGCCTTCGTGGGCGACACACTCCTTGTGCACCATCGCGATCCGCTCCTCGAGCGAAAACAACGGGCGCTTGGCCTCACTCACCGCAACACCGATGATCAGACGGTCCACCAGCTTCATGGCCCGACCAATTATATCCACATGCCCCATGGTGACCGGATCAAAGGTTCCGGGATACAGCCCAACGCGCTCCATTGTCTCCTCCGGACGCTCGGAAGGTCAGCCTAAAAAACTCCGAGCGTGCTTATGACTCTTCTGTATCGTCTTCGCCATTGTCTGCAAGTCGTGCAACAGAAACAACGCGTTCGTCCTCTTTGGTTCGCAAGACCCAGACCCCTGATGTCGCTCGACCAGCGGTCCGAATTTGATCCACCGGCGTACGGATTAATTGGCCAGCATCGGTCACCAACATCACCTCATCATCCTCATCAATGGTGAAAGAGGAAGCGATTTGCTTGATATGCCCGGTCTTTTTGTTGCTGCCCCAGATATTGTGCGCGACGAGGCCTTTGCCGCCGCGGCCCGTGACCCGATAATCATAGGCGGAAGAGCGTTTGCCCATGCCGTCATCGGAGATGGTTAGAATGAACTGCTCCGCCGCGCCAAGCTCGGCAATGCGTTCGGCGGACAGCGCTGCTTCTTCTTCACCATCGTCGCCATCATCATCGGCAATCGCGTCGACCACATCCTCTTCTTCTCCGGTCGCCGCGCGGCGCATCGCTGTCGCGTGTTTGAGATACGCGCGTGACTCCGCGCTGGTGACATCAATATGGCGCAAGACACCCATGGCGATGACGTGATCCCCATCGGACAAGCGAATGCCGCGAACCCCCGTCGAATTGCGTCCCGCAAATACGCGCACGTCCGTGACGCGGAAGCGGATGCATTGCCCGAGCGCCGTGGTCAGCATAACGTCTTGATCTTCCGAGCAAATTCTGACGCGTACAATCCCGTCGCCCTCATCGAGCTTCATCGCGATCTTGCCGTTTCGATTGACGCGGATGAAGTCTGACAGCTTGTTCCGTCGGACATTACCAGAGCGCGTTGCGAACATGACATCCAGCTGATTGCGGCTTTCTTCGTCGTCCGGCAGCGGCATCACGCTTTCAACCCGCTCATCTTTTGACAGCGGGAAGATGTTGACCAAAGCCTTGCCGCGGGATTGCGGTCCACCAATCGGCAAACGCCAGACTTTTTCTTTGTAGACCATGCCTTCCGAGCTGAAGAATAAGATCTCGGTGTGCGTGTTCGCCATGAAGACGCGTGTGACAAAATCCTCGTCTTTCATGGAGATGCCCGATCGGCCTTTGCCACCCCGATGCTGGGTGCGATAGGTCGAAAGCGGTGTGCGTTTGACATAACCGCCATGAGTTACCGTCACGACCATGTCTTCGCGCTCGATCAGATCCTCGTCATCCATATCGGCGCCGCCAAACGTGAACTCAGAGCGTCGCGGCACCGCGAATTTGTCTTTGACCTCATTCAGCTCGCCGCGAATGATATCGAGGACGCGTGGCCGCGAGCGGAGGATATCGAGATAATCCGCGATCTTCTCTGCCAGGCCTTTGGCTTCATTGCCGATCTCATCACGGCCAAGTCCCGTAAGACGCGACAGTTGCAGAGCAAGGATGGCGCGGGCCTGCTCATCCGACAGGAAGATTGTATCCTCCCCTTCCCAACGGGTACGTCGGTCAGCGACAAGATCGAGCAGCGGCCCCATATCCATGATCGGCCAGGCTTTTTCGAGCAAGCGATCCCGGGCCGTGTTCGGATCTGGCGCATGGCGTATGATCGCGATGATTTCATCAATATTGGCGACAGCCAACGCTAGGCCGACCAAAACGTGCGCTCGGTCACGGGCTTTGTTCAGCTCAAATTTCGTCCGGCGGGCGACAACTTCTTCACGGAAGCGAATAAAGGCTTGCAGGATCTGACGCAGATTCAGCTGCTCAGGCCGGCCGCCGTTCAGGGCGAGAATGTTGGCCGGGAAGCTGGTGCGCAGCTGCGAGTAACGATGCAATTGATTGAGCACGACTTCGGCGCTCGCATCCTTTTTCACCTCAATCACAACGCGGATGCCGTGGCGGTCTGACTCATCGCGCAGGTCGGCGATGCCTTCGATCCGCTTGTCGCGGACCATGCCAGCAATCTTTTCAACGAGAGAGGCTTTGTTCACCTGGTATGGGATTTCGGTGACGATGATGGCCTGACGCCCATTGCGCATCTCTTCGATTTCGGAGCGCGCCTGCATGATGATCGATCCGCGCCCTTCAAGCAGCGCTTTGCGCGATCCCGTATAGCCGAGGATCAAGCCCCCCGTCGGGAAGTCCGGCCCAGGAATGATCTCCAGCAGTTCTTCGTCATCAATGACTGGATTGTCGATCATTGCCAGCGTGGCGTCGACGACCTCGCCCAGATTGTGCGGCGGAATGTTCGTCGCCATACCGACCGCAATACCGCCGGCGCCATTGACGAGTAGGTTTGGATATTGAGCCGGCAAGACCATCGGCTCTTGCTGTGAGCCATCATAGTTTTCTTGGAAATCTACGGTGTCTTTGTCGATATCGGCCAGCAAATACTGGGCCGCCTTTTCCATCCGTGATTCTGTGTAGCGCATCGCAGCCGGTGGGTCATTGTCGATCGACCCAAAGTTTCCTTGGCCATCCACCAGCGGCAAACTCATGGAGAACGGCTGTGCCATCCGCACCAGAGCATCATAAATCGCGCTGTCGCCGTGGGGGTGGAAATTACCCATCACCGCGCCAACGATATTGGCCGATTTTTTGTACGGCTTATCCGGTGTGTTGCCGTTGACCTGCATTGCGTACAGGATTCGCCGGTGGACCGGCTTCAATCCATCGCGCACATCAGGGAGCGCGCGACTGACAATGACGCTCATTGCATAGTCGAGATAGGACCGTTTCAGCTCGGTCTCGATGCTGACAGGATCAATTCCGTCTTCTAACGGATTTGGCTCCATATCTGGGTCTTCTGGCGGTGTCGTTTCGTCGCTCACGGGGCTTAGCCTTTTGCTGCCAGAACAGGCGCCGAATCGCCTGTCTTTATTAGCCTTCAGACTAGCAGGATGGGTCACCGGTTACAAATCTTCAGCTGTCGTTTTAGAGTGTAAAAAAGCAACAGCCGGGAGCGCCAAAAATGCCAATAGATTCAATGACTCGCAGAGCCGTCTTTTTGGCTGGATCGGCCGGCGCTTTGTTCGCCTGCTCGGCTCGCCCCAGCGCAGGA
Organism: Pseudomonadota bacterium; assembly: GCA_038527765.1. Classification (GTDB taxonomy): domain Bacteria; phylum Pseudomonadota; class Alphaproteobacteria; order Caulobacterales; family Hyphomonadaceae; genus Henriciella. Next base: position 354,179 of record JBCBFK010000004.1, on the reverse strand, counting down.
GAAGAATCAGCGAGTTCGATCGGCAAATGGCGCTCAGGGCCATCGTTGCCCGAAGCCGTTCAGGAGATTTATCCGACGCTTCACAAGGGGATGATTCATCTCGCGGGCGGCTTTGTCTCGGACGGTGAAACGATCACCGGAGCCACGGATCGTCACGTTGCCCTGGATCTCAATCTCGGCGCATGGGCTGAGTTTCCCCCGCTGCCCACCGCCCGTCATCACCCCAATCTGATCAGCTTCGCCGATCATTTATTGGCAATTGGGGGCTTTCAGATTCAATCGGCGGAGGCGGTTTGGGTGATGCAGCCCGGCGTTTGGAAATTTGATGGTCGAGATTGGTCCGATGCGCCTGCGCTGTCGCAGCCGAACGGCGAAAGCGTCGTGGGGGTGGTGGGTGAATCCCTGCATGTGTGCGGGGGGCGCAATCCATCTGGAAACGCGAATGCAGGTTGGACCGATCACACGGACATTGCGGACCATTTTGTACTGACAAGCTTGGACGGGCCGTGGGAGACCGCAGCGCCCTTACCCTCGGCTCGAAACAGCGCGGCCGCGGCGGTCATCGGGTCTGACTGGCATGTAGTAGGCGGACGAACCGTCGCGGGCGGTAACACGTCCGTCCATGAAGTCTATGATTCAAACGAAGACCGCTGGCGCATCGCGGCGCCGATGCCGCAAGGCCAAGGCGGGCTAGCTGCAGCTGCGGTGGGCGGTCGTCTCTACGCCTTTGGCGGCGAATTCTTTGACGCAGGGGGCGGGGTCTATGCTGAGGCCTGGGTCTATGATCCAGCAACCGATGCATGGACCGCGATCCTAGACATGCCGCGTCCGCGACATGGTCTTGGCGCTGTTGCTGTGGACGAAGACATTTACGTCATTGGCGGCGCGCTTGAAGTCGGCGGGAGCAAGACCTCGAACTTGGTCGAGATCTTCACGCCCGCCTAGGCATGAGCCCTAGAACGGGATCTCATCGTCAAAGTCCTGGCTGAAATCCTGAGCCGGGCCTTCCATTTGGCGCGGGCCACCACCCTGGCCTTGATTGCCATAGGCGACAGAGTCTTGGGCGTATCCGCCGCCACCACCACCATTGCGGCTATCGAGCATGGTCAGGGTCGAATTGTAACCTCGCAAAACGACTTCCGTTGAATAGCGGTCCTGACCGTTTTGATCCTGCCATTTTCGCGTTTCGAGCTGGCCTTCGAGGTAGAGCTTGGAGCCCTTCTTTACGTAGTTCTGGACCACGCGAATAAGGCCTTCGCTGAAGACAGAGATCCGGTGCCATTCGGTTTTCTCACGACGCTCGCCGGTGTTCCGGTCTTTCCAATTCTCTGAGGTTGCGAGTGAGAAGGAACAGACTTGTCCGCCGTTCTGAAACTGTCTCACTTCTGGGTCCTGGCCGACATTGCCGACGAGAATAACCTTATTTACTGATCCTGCCATCTTCCGTTCTCCGTTCTTGGCTTCCGATACAAATCCAGCGCGTAAAAGCTCGAATCGTCTCTGTCGCGCTGAGTTTTCATATATCCACAAAGGATCACTCGGTCAAGAAATTGTTCTTGTTATGTTCTTGCCAAAAACTGTCAGTAGTCCGTCCAACGCTATGGCACTTTCAACAGCAATGATGTTTGGCTAGACCGAAACTAACAGATGTTCTTAATACGTTCTTGTCGCCAAAATGGACTCGCGACACACATCACGTCTTGAACAATAATAAACGATCAGGTTGCTACTCGCATGCCCTCCCTAGAAAGCCCTTTCATTCGCGTTCGTGGTGCCAAAGAGCACAATCTCAAAGGCGTCGATGTAGATATCCCGCGCAATCAATTGGTCGTCGTCACCGGCCTGTCCGGGTCAGGCAAGTCTTCGCTCGCCTTTGATACGATCTATGCCGAGGGGCAGCGGCGCTATGTTGAGAGCCTCTCAGCCTATGCGCGTCAGTTCCTGGAGCTGATGCAAAAGCCAGATGTCGAGAGTATTGAAGGCCTCTCGCCCGCCATCTCGATTGAGCAGAAGACGACGAGCCGGAACCCACGTTCGACCGTGGGCACGGTGACGGAGATTTACGACTATATGCGCCTGCTTTGGGCACGCGTGGGCATTCCCTATTCTCCCGCCACTGGGCTACCTATTGAAAGCCAGACCATCAGTCAGATGGTCGACCGGACGATGGCGCTGCCGGAAGGCACGCGGCTGTACTTGCTCGCACCGATGATCCGCGGTCGCAAAGGCGAGTATCGCAAAGAATTTGCCGAGCTGCTCAAAAATGGCTTCCAGCGAGTCAAAGTCGATGGTGAATTCTACGATCTCGAGACGCCGCCAACGCTAGATAAGAAGTACAAGCACGATATCGATGTTGTGGTCGACCGGATCGTCGTGCGTGAAGGCATGGAACAGCGACTCGCGGAGAGCTTTGAGACCGCCCTGCCGCTTGCGGACGGGATCGCGATTGCCGAGTATGCGGATCTTGAAGACGGCGAGACCGAACCCAAGCGCATCACGTATAGCGCTAATTTTGCTTGCCCTGAGTCTGGGTTCACGATTCCAGAAATCGAACCACGCCTGTTCTCATTCAACAACCCGTTCGGCGCTTGCCCCACGTGTGATGGCTTAGGCCAACAGCTTAAAATTGACCCGGGCCTCATTGTGCCGGACAAAGATCTCGATCTGATGAGCGGAGCAATTGCGCCTTGGGCCAAGCAAGCTTCGCCCTATCAGACCCAGACCTTGCAAGCGCTCGCTGATCATTACGGGTTCAACCTCAAGACTCCGTGGAACAAGCTCTCCGAAAAGGTCCAGGACGTCATATTGAACGGTACGGGCGAGGAAGAAATCGAATTCGTCTATGATGACGGTCTGCGCCGCTACGAAGTGACCAAGACGTTTGAGGGCGTGATCCCCAATCTCGATCGACGCTTTCGCGAGACCGAAAGCCAATGGGCGCGCGACGAGATTGCAAAATTTCAATCTGCCGCCGCCTGCCCGACCTGTCTTGGCAAGCGTCTGCGGCCCGAAGCTTTGGCGGTTCGCATTGCAGGGCTCGACATTTCAGATGCCGCCAGCTTTTCGATCAAAGAAGCCGCGGATTGGTTCGACAAGGTCAACGATACGTTGTCCCCACAATCACAGGAGATTGCCGGACGGATCTTGAAAGAGATCAATGACCGCTTGGTCTTTTTGAACGCCGTCGGCCTCGATTACTTATCCATGTCACGGTCATCCGGGACCTTGTCCGGCGGTGAAAGCCAGCGCATTCGTCTCGCCAGTCAAATCGGCTCGGGTCTGACCGGGGTGCTTTACGTGCTCGACGAGCCGAGCATTGGCCTGCACCAACGCGACAATGAGCGGCTTCTCGAAACGCTGAAACGGCTGCGCGACCTCGGCAACTCCGTCATCGTGGTCGAGCATGATGAAGACGCGATCCTGACCGCCGACCATGTCATTGACATGGGACCGCGCGCCGGCGTGCATGGTGGCCAGGTGGTCAGCCAGGGCACCTCCGATGAAGTGATCGCGGACGAGAAGTCGCTGACTGGCGCTTATCTATCCGGCCGAGAAGAAATCGCCATTCCAGAGCGCCGCAGGGTCAAAAAGAAAGGCCGCACTTTGACGGTTAAAGGCGCCAGCGGGAACAATCTCAAAGATGTCGATGTCACCATTCCACTCGGAACGTTCACCGCGATTACCGGCGTTTCGGGGGGCGGGAAGTCGACGCTGATTATCGAGACGCTCTACAAGGCCCTGGCTCGCAAACTGAATGGTGCAAGCAAGTCACCTGCGCCTTATGAGAGTATTGAGGGGCTGCATCATCTCGACAAGGTCATCGACATTGATCAAAGCCCAATCGGGCGGACGCCGCGCTCGAACCCCGCCACCTATACCGGCGCCTTCGGCCCGATCCGCGACTGGTTCGCCGGACTGCCAGAGTCGAAACAGCGGGGCTACAAGCCGGGGCGCTTCTCGTTCAATGTGAAAGGCGGGCGTTGCGAGGCCTGTCAGGGCGACGGTGTGATCAAGATCGAGATGCACTTCCTGCCCGATGTCTACGTCACCTGTGATACGTGCAAAGGCAAACGCTACAATCGCGAAACCCTGGAAGTCCTGTACAAAGGCAAATCGATCGCGGACGTGCTCGATATGACGGTCGAAGAGGCTGAAAAATTCTTCTCCGCGGTTCCGGCGATCAAATCGAAAATGGAAACACTCAATCGGGTTGGCTTGTCTTACATTAAAGTCGGCCAACAAGCGACGACGCTTTCGGGCGGCGAAGCGCAGCGGGTTAAGCTTGCGAAAGAACTGTCAAAACGAGCCACCGGCAAGACGCTCTACATCCTGGATGAACCGACGACAGGGCTGCATTTTGAAGACGTTCGAAAACTGCTCGAAGTGCTGCATGAGCTGGTCGATACGGGCAATACGGTCTTGGTCATTGAGCACAACCTCGACGTGATCAAAACAGCTGACCATATCATCGATCTAGGCCCCGAAGGCGGCGATGGCGGCGGTGAAATCGTCGCCGAGGGCACGCCGGAAGACGTCGCCAAGGTCAAAGCCAGCTGGACCGGCAAGTTCCTCGCCGAGACGTTTAAGCGCCAGGATGAACGACGGGCCAGCGCCAACAAAACGACGCGCAAACCTGCCAACAAAGCAAGCACACGGAAGAAGTCACCCCCACGACGCAAAAAAGCAGACGCCTAGACTATTAATAAGTTTTGGTTTGAGTTTTTCCGCTCGCAACAAACAATGCAGCCAATCCTATGGAGCGGTTGCTATGAATAAACTTGTCCGGTTCGCAGGCGGTATCGTCATTGGTTTGGGCGCCTTATGGGCGTTCTCATCGCTTGAAAGGTTCGTTCCAAACGCCTCCAAGGATCTTTCCACCACCGCAGACGCAACAGACGGGCCCTTTGCCGACGTGGCGCAGCTTGTGCAATTCGCACCGCAAGAAGAGTCCAAGTCACGACAAGAGTTGATCATGGACGGACTGGCCAAAATGCGGGTCGAGGCGCTCGAACGCAAACCTCTCAGCCTGCCCGACGGCGTTCCAGATTTCCCATTTGGCACCCCGTTCTTAGAACCAAAAAGCGATTACCATTGGCCCGCACTAAACGAGCGGGACATTCAGGCGCTGCTGGACGCAGAAAAAGACAACTGGGTGATCCTCAACTTTTGGGCCACATGGTGCGCTCCATGCATCCACGAACTTCCCGATATGAACAATGCAAGCGCACCTCTCGCTGAAATCGGCGTCTCGCTCATCGCGCTAAATGTCGATCCGATGGGGAAAGATACCCCCGAGTCGATCGAAGCTTTTTTGGCTGAAAAAGGGATCGACCACTTAACCCATGCAACCACCTCAGGCGCTGATATTCATACCGCGATGGCAGCGGGCGGCATGCAGATGCCCGGATCGTTCCGCTACCCGCTCAATATCGTCTTCGCCCCCGGCGGCGTGCCCTATGGCCATTTTGAAGGCTTGCCGATACCTTTAGATAGCTCTCCGGTTTGGAATTCAGAAGAAATGCTCAGCTTTTTCGAAGCACTAGTGGCGAGCGACGCGCAAATCCCGAGATAATGGCGGGCAGATTTACCGATAATAAGTATTCGAAAATCAATACATCCTCAATGAGGAAAAATACGGACACCCAGACTATTACTTATTCCGTTTATTCAAAATATAAAAGCGCCTAATCACTTAAATACTTATGCCGGAGCACGACATGAAAATCGCGATTGGCGCTGGGGCTTTTTTGGCGGGTATGGGGGTTATGTGGGGCCTACAAAACACTTTGCTACCACCGCAGATTCCGAATGGGTACTATGACCTTTCGAGCATGCCCGACGAGTTCGAAAGAAAATTTGAAAACCCTGGAACTTTTGACTTCATTCGCCTGGCTTACGACAATGAAATGGAGCGTCAGAAAAGCGTTTGGTTCGAAGAACGTGAAATCAGACAGTTACGGGCGTTACCATCAGATGTCCCTCCATTTCCGAATGACAAAGACCTTTTCAATGTCTTGGAGGGCACGGATTGGCCAGAGCTTGAAGACTCAGCCGTTCAGGCTGCTTTGGACGAAGCCAAGGGCGAGTGGGTGGTGCTCAACTACTGGGCAAGCTGGTGCGGCCCCTGTTTGAAAGAACTGCCAGATATGAATGCAGCTGTGGAGCCGTTGCAAAAGCGCGGCGTGAGACTGATCGCGATCAATACCGACATCTACAAGCGAGACACACGCGAGTCTGCAGAAGCGTTGTTTGAGAAACGAGGCATCGACAAGTTGCCAGGCCTCTTCGTTGATGGCGACGCCATGGAGCAAGCGCTTGCCGCAGGTGGCATGCCTCCCGGTGGCAATCGAGAGTTTCCAACGAACATCATCTTCGCACCAGGTGGTAAGCCTTATGCGTACTTTCGAGGCATCCCGATTGGCGAATACGACGGAGCACCCTTCTGGGCCTCAGATGAAATGCTCAGCTTTTTCGAGGCGCTAGTGGCGAGCGACGTAACCTAGTTATTCCCAAACCGACCGCGCTGCAGGTCCTCTGAGAGACGAATGTCTTCCGGCTCACCGCTTAAGCGATGGCGATAAACTTGCGTGTTCTCAAGCACGCGCTGGACATAGTTCCGGGTCTCGCTGAACGGGATGAACTCCACCCAATCCACCGGATCAACCTCGCCGGCGCGTGGATCACCATATTCGCCAATCCACCGCTGCGGACGTGAGGCGCCAGCATTATAGGCCGCCGCCGTCATGATGTAGCTGCCATTAAATTGGCCGAGCAATGTATCCAGGTGGGCGCCGCCCAGAGTCATGTTGTAACCGGGGTCATCGGTCAGCCAGCTTGTTCGGTACGGCAAACCCTGCCGCCGTGCTTCAAGCTGCGCGGTACGAGGTACAAACTGCATGAGACCGCGAGCATTGGCATGACTGATCGCCGCCGGGTTCATTTCGCTTTCCTGACGTGACAGAGCGAGCATTAACGAGCGCTCCACCTGTGGTTCGCGCAGCAAGGGGTACTCGACCAACGGATAGGCCGCGTCTGGCGCGACCACGCCCTTCGCCAAACCGGCTTTTGCGCCGCGCACACCAATATCTGCGTAGTGATATTCGCGGCCAAGATCTGCCAGCAGCTCAAAGTCCTGCGGACGGGTCAGCTGATCATCCAAGTGGTACGCAAACTTTCGGAACGAGGCATCCCAGCCATTCTCAGCAAACAGGCGCATCGCTTTAACCAGCGCGCGATTGTTGAAATTCTGGCGATCCGTCTCAGTCGCCGCATTGTCAGATGCGAGATAAATCGTGCTCTGCATCACCTTTTCAGCCGCGAGCTGTCCGTAATACGAAAAGCGATGTTGTGAGGCTTCGGTGTAAGCCAGGTTTGCGGCCTCATCATTGCCCATGGCCTCATGCGAACGACCAATCCAGTATTTCGCCCTCGACAGGCTGATCGGCGTCGAAACGCCATCGCGGAGCGTCTCAAAATGCTCAAGTGCGGTCGGGGCATCGTCGATGTGACGCAACGCAATCCATCCCGCCAACCATTCGGCTTCCGCAAAATCACGACCCTTTGTCAGACCATGCGGCGCTGAAAGGTCGTAGGCCATGAGCCAGTCGCCTTCTTTGAGGGCCGTGCGCACGCGCGGGTGCTTGGCTTTCCAAAGTCGGCTTCGCCCGGCCTCCGGAACGTTCTCACCATCGATTTGTATCAACAAGGGCACAACGCGATTGGTCATCCGGGCCCGCCGGCGCCATTCGGCCCGGTCGAACAAGAGGCCGGGATGTGATTGCAATTCGCGGGAGACAGAATCGACCGCGGAATCGACACCGCGAGCCCGGCGGATCAGTTTCGACCGCGCATCGACCAGCGTCTTCCAATCCGGCGTCAGCAGCGGCTTCATGCGGGCAGCCGCGCTGGTCTGACGCGTCCAGAGCAAGAAATCTGCGCGCTTTCGGTGATCCTGTTGCGTCAGTTGATCTTTGTATTTGGCATAGGTGCGTTGGCTGACATCCCGCGTGAGGGTGCGGCCATGCCAGGCGGCCCGGACCTCTCGGAGCGCTTCTTCACTCCGGCCGAGCGACTCAAGCGCTTTGGCATACGTGATGTGCCCCGCCCCACTTCGAGCTCCGCCATGGGTCTCGAACCAGGCCACACGGGCACGGGCATCGAGGGTCGAGCCATCCATAAAGTCTTCGGCTCGAACACGAATAGCGTTGATATCGGGCCAGCCTCCAAGCCGGGTCAGGGCTCGGTCCATCTCATCAAAGGACATGCGCGGATCGCGGCGTGCGCGGTACCAGGTCAGGACATCGCGAGCCGTCGTATCGCGTATCTGTGACTCCGCTTGGCGCACCTCGAACCAGTCGCCGCGGTCTACCGCCTGAAATCCATCTCGCAACAGCGCAGCATCCCGCGTCGCCAGTACATCCGAGGCCGCCACCAATTGTGGCTTCAGGTTCGGCGGGGGCGCGATCTGGGCCGCACTGGGCCTGATCGCAGCGAGACTTGCGGCGAAACTTAAAAGGGTAAGACTGATCAGGCGATTTCTCATTGGCTTTGTCAGCATCCTTACATTCGTAGCCGTTGATACATTCCGATTCAGGTTTATAGGCCGTATATGACCAAACTCTGGCAGTTTGTAGCCAGGTTCAACCCAAAGAGTATATCTGACAGATGTTTCATGGTTCCATTCCAGCGCTTGTGACTCCATTCAAGAACGGGGCCATCGATCGCGAGGCCTTTGCGAATTTGATTGAGCGGCAGATTGAAGGCGGCTCCACCGCGCTTGTCCCCTGCGGAACAACGGGCGAATCCGCAACGCTTTCGCATACAGAGCATCGGGAAGTCGTGGAGCTTTGCATTCAAGTCGCGGGAGGCCGTGTCCCGGTCATTGCGGGTGCCGGCTCCAATTCGACACGTGAAGCGATCGAACTGATCGAGCACGCAAAAACCGTCGGTGCAGATGCCGCGCTGGTGATTTGTCCGTATTATAACAAACCGGATCAAACTGGCCTGGAAGCCCACTTTCGGGCGATAAATGCCGCCGTGTCGATGCCCATTGTAGTGTATAATGTGCCATCACGAACAGCGTGCGATCTCTTGCCAGAAACCGTGGCAACTTTGTCTCGGTTGCCGAACATTGTCGGGATCAAAGACGCGAGCAACGATTTGGGCAGAGTTTCCATGCAGGCCGCTCTGACCACTGGCGAACAGTTTACCCAGCTCTCCGGCGAGGATCCCTCCTCGCTCGGTCACCGTGCCATGGGCGGCGCAGGGTGCATCTCCGTCACGGCAAACATTGCGCCCGATCTCTGCGCTCAAATGCATCAAGCTTTTGATGACGGCGATCTCGACAAAGCGCGCGCTCTGGATCAACGGTTGATACACTTACACAAAGCCATGTTCTTTTCACCGTCACCCGGTCCAGCCAAATATGTGCTTGGCAAAATGGGGATGTGTTCGGATGAGGTAAGGCTCCCCATCGTCGTTCCCGATGCCAGCACGAAAGCAGCAATCGATGAGGCGATGGACCGCGCCGGACTGAGCTAAGTTATGGCCAAGACGTCTCAAACCAAGGGCCGTACAGATGGTCTGGTCGCAGAGAATCGACGCGCCCGCTTCGATTATGCAGTCGAAGATACGCTGGAAGCAGGAATAATGCTGACGGGCAGCGAAGTGAAATCGCTACGCAACGGTAAAGCCAACATCGCCGAGAGTTATGCCTCGGTTGAAGACGGCGAGTTGTGGCTCATCAATGCCGATATTCCGACCTATGAGGGCGCGAACAGGTTCAATCACGCGCCGAGGCGAAAACGGAAATTGCTGGTCTCCAAACGCGAACGCACCCGATTGGCGCAATCTGTTGAACGGGCCGGGCGGACCATCGTTCCCTTGAAACTTTACTTCAATGAGCGCGGGCTCGCGAAGCTTCTGATCGGTCTGGCCACAGGTAAGAAGTCCCACGACAAACGCGAAACGTCTGCAAAGCGCGATTGGCAGCGTCAAAAAGCACGTCTGATGAAAGAGAGTTAGACCTCGCGGCGAAGCACTTTTGCGAAAAACCGCGGATCGACATTGCCGCCGGTCAAGACGACGCCGACCGTTTTGCCTTTGGCTTGCGCAGGCAGTCGGAACAAAGCAGATGCAAGCGCCAAAGCTCCTCCCGGCTCGAGCACTACTTTTAAGTGTCGAAATGCTATTCGCATCGCTTCCAATGCGTGCTGATCGCTGACGACACAGCCGCCCACCAGGTGTTTGGATCCGATCGCCCAAGTCAGTTCCCCGGGCTGGGGTGTCAGCACCGCATCACAAATCGATCTCGTCCCAGGCAAGTTTGAACGCACCTGCCCCGTTTCCAAGGATTTTTGCCAATCTTCGTGACCCTCTGGTTCGGCGGTCCAAATTTGAGTGTTTGGACTGGACCCGCTCAAGGCCAGGGCGATGCCGCTGATCAACCCTCCCCCACCCGCACAGCAAATGAGATGGTCAAGCGTTTCCGACTTATCTTGAACCTGCGCGGCAAACTCTAGTCCGCTCGTGCCCTGTCCGGCAATGACCATCGGATCATCAAAGCTCGGAACCAAAACTGCACCGCGCTCCTCTGCGATTTGTGTCGCGATGTCCTCTCGACTTTCTTTGTCTCGATCGTACAGACGGATTTCTGCGCCGTCGGCTCGCACGCCATCAATTTTCACGTGCGGGGCGTCTTCGGGCATCACGATCAATGCCGGCATCTTGAGCAACCGCGCAGCGCGGGCGACCCCTTGCGCGTGATTTCCCGACGAAAACGCGACAACGCCCTTTTCGCGCTGCTTTTCTGGTATCTGCAGCAGCCGATTGGTTGCGCCCCGTAGCTTAAAACTCCCGGTCTGTTGCAAACACTCGGCTTTGAGGATCAGTCGCGCCCCCGCAATCTCGTCGAGCACGACCGACCGGAGGATAGGGGTCGGGTCAATAACAGGCCTAATGCGCCGTTCGGCGGCGACCACATCATTATACGTTGGTAGGACGAGGCTCATGCTTTGGCGCTAGACCGATCAAGTCAGCCGGTCAATCTCTAGGCCTGAGAGATGAGCCTCCGCGCACCGTCGGCGATTTCGGGATGATCGAGGGCGTGCGCCAATACCGCCTCAAAGTATCCGAGCTTCGAGCCGCAATCATAGGGTGCGCCTTCAAACTCGAAAGCAAAGAAGCGTTGCATTTCCATGAGCCGCGCCATCGCGTCGGTGAGCTGGATCTCTCCACCAGCGCCAGCGCCTTGATCGGCAAGAAGTCCAAAGATTTCTGGCTGCAAGATGTAACGTCCGGTAATGGCGAGATTCGAGGGGGCCTCTTCGCGCGGCGGTTTCTCAACCATCGCGCTCATTTCGATCATACGCCCGTCCCGCTCACCTTTCGGCGCGATGACGCCATAAGACGACACACGCTCTTCTGGTACCGGATCGACTGCGATGATGTTACCGCCGGTTTGATTGTAAGCCTCGACCATTTGCGCCAAGCACGATTTTTCAGCTTTGACGATGACATCTGGCAATAGGATCGCAAACGGTTCATGGCCGACAATGTCGCGCGCGCACCAAATGGCGTGACCAAGGCCCAGGGGTTGCTGTTGACGGGTGAAGCTTGCGCCGCCCGCTGGCAATCGCGTCTTTTCAACTTCGGCCAAAATGTCCGCCTTACTGGCTTTCGAACGCAAGCTCGTCTCCAGTTCAAAAGCGAGATCGAAGTAATCCTCAATCGCGCTTTTTCCGCGCCCAGTGACGAAGACGATGTGCTCAATTCCAGCTTCGATGGCTTCATCGACAACATATTGCAAAGCCGGGCGATCGACGACGGGGAGCAATTCCTTGGGAATGGCTTTTGTGGCCGGCAGCACGCGGGTTCCGAACCCGGCGACTGGCAAAACGGCTTTGCGAATGGTCATGAATTAGCTCCCGAAACATTTCGGATCGGTCTAGGTAAAATTTGGAGCTCTGGCTAGGCGCGAATTAAGCGAATGCAACCGCGCCGGAGCCGCCAAGCCACCCGCCGATAAACGCAAACGCGACCAAGAAAGAGATCAAGATCACAGCCATCCGCTTGCTCAGCGGCGTGTAGTGGCTCTGTAACTGGTCCTGAAGTTCCTTGGCTGGCGATGGCACCGCTTTTGGGGCCTTTTCACCTGGGTTCACGGACCGAATTGCCGCCGCCTTCATTTTGGCGTCGCCGGTCTCATGCGATTTCGATTTACGTTGTGCAGCCATATGCGCCTCCGCTGAACAGAGGAGGTTAAGCATGCAAGGGCTAATGGTGCCTTAACTCAAGGGAAAAACTCAGAGATCTCAGAGAGATCCCCACATGTGCCCCCCATCAACAACAATCGTGGTACCGGTCATGAAGCTGCCGGCTTCCGAGGCGAGAAGGAGCAGTGGTCCAGACAGCTCTTCATGCTCCCCAAAGCGGCGCATCGGGATGCGCTTACGCATCTTTTGTCCTTCTTCGGAGGCGAGAAAAGCGTCATTGATCTCTGTCTCGAAGTAACCGGGCGCAATCGCGTTCACGCGCACACCGTAGCGCGCCATCTCGATCGCCATCGCGCGCGTCATGTGTTCACACGCCGCCTTGGACGCACAATAGGCCGACATGGTATAACCAACGCGCTTTCCCGCCACCGAAGCGATATTGATCATGCTGCCAGTCTTGCCCGCTTTGACGAGCGCCCCGGCGAAGGTGCGCGCGACCAACCAGACACCTTTAGTGTTGGTGTCCATCACCAGATCGAAAGCGTCTTCATCCATGCTGGTGAACCAGTCTTCGCGGCTCAATCCGGAATTGTTGACGATGATATCTGCGGGGCCACCGAAACGGTCAATCGTCGCCTCCAGCCCAGCCTGGATCGTATCTGCCTTCGTAACATCCATCGCCACCGCAAGCGCTTCGCCGCCATCGGCTTCGATTTCAGCCTTTAGGGCTTCGAGGCGATCGATGCGGCGCGCCGCCAAGACCACTTTCGCCCCTGCTTTAGTGAGGACTTTCGCGAAGTGCCGTCCCAATCCTGAGGACGCGCCTGTGACCAAGGCCACTCGGCCTGCCAAATCAAATCGATCGGACATTCTGGTTCTCCTGAAAACTTTGGACGCGTCTTAGACGGTGCGTTTCGCTTTGTCTTTAGCGTTGGTCGCTTCGATCGCCTCTCGCGCCGCCTGCCACTCTGAATCGCCCCAATCACCGAGCCGAGAGAAGTTGCCACCCGTCGCATTATAGGCCGCCCCGTCAATTGCGATCGTTTGACCGTTCACATACTCGGCGCCTGGCGCCATCAAGAAGGCAGCGAGATTGACGAGCTCGTGCATCTTGCCGATGCGCCCCATCGGATTGGCCCCGTCGCGGTTCATATCCTCGGTGCTGTCGGCTTGCGGGGCGAGACGCTTTGTCATGCCCTCGGTTGGAAAAGGGCCAGGGGCGATTGCATTAAAGCGCAAACCATAGCGTCCCCACTCAACCGCCAGAGACTGTGTCATCGTGTTCACCGCTGATTTGGACATTGCCGAAGGCACAACGAACGGCCCACCGTTCCAAACCCAAGTCGTCAGGATCGAAATAACGTTGCCACGATGACCAGCATCAATCCAACGTTTGCCGATATTGTGGGTCATGTAAAAGGTGCCGCGAAAGACGATGTTTGCAATCGCATCAAACCCTCGAATGGACAGGTCTTCCGTGCGCGAGATGAAGTTTCCCGCGGCATTGTTTACGAGCCCGGTCAGCGCTCCGTGATTGGTCCAGATCTGATCTGTCATGTCATTGATGGCTTCGGCGACGCGGATGTCACACGCATACGGAACAACTTTGCCGCCATGTGCACTCATCAAAGCGTCTGCTGTTTCTTCACACACGCCGCCGCGTCGCCCGCAAATGTGAACTTCGGCGCCAAGTTTTAGAAACCCTTCGGCCATTTCCTTGCCCAGCCCGGTTCCACCGCCTGTGACCAAAATTCGCTCGCCTTCCATCAGACCGTCGCGGAACATGAGTTGGTTGATATCCATACCGATTTCTCCCTGGGCATTCGCTTCGCAGGAGAGAGTAAGTCGAAATACGCGTCTGGAAACCTATTCCGAAGCGGCAGCCGCGGATGCGTTAAGCCATTGATGTGTCTTGGCTCACTTTCGAAACGGCAATGAAACCGCTCTCCAAACCAGCCAGATCGGCAGAACGATCGTCGCGCCAGCGAGGGCGGGTTGCCAGAAGTTTCTTGCCGCCCAGCCCGCCAGTCCACCAAGCGACGCAAGGAACCGCCGCAGCGCGCCGACCATATCGACATTTGGCGATGCTGGGTCAAATTCGCTGGCCATAACCAGAAACCCAACCAGGATGCACAGCAAAACAAGCTTCACCCAGCCCCAAACGCTGATCCCGAGCAGCCGGATCAGGATATGCCGCTTGTCTTGCGGCAGCTTGCCGGTCTTGGCCGCTGTTTCCCCGATTGTTTCCAATCCAGGATCCGTCATAGGCTAGGCCACCTGTTTGACGATTTCGACCTGGTGTGGATACGGGATCGAAATACCCTGTTGATCAAAGGCTTCCTTCACGGCCTTAGTGAGATCAAACTTGACGTCCCAATAGTCTTTCGCAGAGACCCAATTTCGGGTCGCGATATCTACCGAACTATCCCCAAGGTTCACGACTTTCGCGAACGGTTCAGGATCTCGCATGATCCTTGTATCGGCGTCGACGATCGACTTGATGATGCCAATCGCTTTATCGATATCATCGCCATAATCGATCCCAAACGTGACATCGACGCGACGGGTCGTGTAACCGCTATAATTCTTGATCACGCCGTCAATCGCCTGGCTATTCGGCACCATGATTTGAACATTATCCGGCGTGGCGAGCACCGTCTGAAAGAGATTGATATCTTTCACTGTCCCAGCAACGCCGGCCGCCTCAACATAGTCGCCAAGTTTGTATGGTCGGAAGATCATGATCATGACCCCCGACGCGATATTGCCGAGCGCACCCTGCAGGGAAAGACCGATCGCGAGGGTCAGCGCACCAAGGATTGCAACAAAACTCGTCGCCGGGACACCAAAGACTTGCAAGACCGCGATGAAAACCGCTGCCGTAACCGCCCAGCGTACCATAGATCCAAAGAAATTACCGAGCGTGTCGTCGATATTTTCCTGACGGAGAGAGACCTTTCGGACGAGCCCACCGAGCCAGCCGGCGACCCGCAATCCGATAATCAGGACAATCAGCGCTCCAACGGTTTTGGCTCCAAATCCGAGCACTTGGTCGCCATAGTCCGCCCACAACTGAGCAACATCAATATTGTTCATTCGCTTACCCCTTGTTTTGAGTTGCCAGTGTTTAAGCGCCACTGGCCAAGATCAGGTCGCCGACGATCTGGCAGGAGTCGTCTTGCAGATACAGGGATAACGGCGTCTCGTGACATGGCGAAGACCATCATGCCGCCCTCTGGAAAACACGGCCCATAAGCTTCATCGAGCACGTTCAAGCCGCCCGTAAACGCGCCGAGCGCTGGCATAACCAAACGCTCGCCATCTGTTACAAAGCACCGCCGACGAAGCGCTCGCACCCGGCTCACAACTTTCGCGCAGGGGTGCAAGTGGCCCGCGATCTCACCGCTTTGGCCGGTCGGCTCGTGCCGGAAGACGATATCTTCCATATGCAGGACCTTAGATGGACGTCCTCCGAGATGCTCTGGAGGATCAGGATCGTGATTGCCCTCCACCCAAATCCAATCTGTCGCGCCGGTCAGCGCGCGAATGCGCTCGGCATCATCTGCATCAAGGCGTGTTTCAGCTTTCCGATCATGAAAGCTATCGCCAAGCGAAATGACGCGCTCTGGACGGAGTTGTGACACCAAGGACTCCACGATGGCGAGCGTTGCGCTTGTGTCGTAGGGCGGCAGCATTTGGCCCCGCGCGGCGAAACTTGAGCCTTTTTCAAGGTGCAAGTCTGAGACAATCAGTGTTTTTTGTGCCGCCCACCACAGTGCCCCCTCAGGCAGGGGTGTCAGCAGCGCGCCGCGGACGTGCAGATGCGTCTCTTTGGAGAGTTTTGGGGCGGCGGCGCTCATCACTGCAACCTGACCTGCGCCGCGGTTCGGGTCAATTCTGGATTCTCATGATTCCTTTGTCATGACGGGGCCTTGGCGGATGCATGGCGGGCCTTTGGCGGGGTGGTGGCGGCCTTCTGGCGTGGTCGATTGTGAGGATTTGCCCTCTGATCAGGTCATCTGATAACGAGACTTCACAGGAGAATTTCATGTCCTTCAAAGCAGACGCTGAAAAGATCAAACGCTGGCGCGAAGAACGCCATTGGTCACAAGAGCATTTAGCTGATCTCGCCGGGATCGGCCTGCGCACTCTACAACGGGTCGAGAATGGCGAACCTGCCTCAGCTGAGTCCCTTAAGGCTTTGGCGGCGGCGTACAATGTTGATGTCATGGCTCTGGCCGTCGATCAGCAAGCAGAAGCGCGAAAGCTGGTCAGCCAGAAAAATCAGAAAGCCCGTGATGCATTGCGTCTGTCGCTCGGCATTCACTTCGCTGGCTATATCATTGGGATGGTCGCATTCTTAGGTATCGGTCTGAGCGATCGCGGCAATCCCTGGCTGATGCAGGTGCCGATGGTCTGGTGGACCGTTGGCCTCGTAGCGCACGCGGCCACAGTGGGGATCGTTGAGCTGACAACGCGGTTTAGTGATAAGTACGATACCTAGGCGATTGCCAACCCAAACGGCGCATACTCAAAATTTGGTATTTTAGATCGCCCGTGATTTTATATCTTAACCGGTAGAGTAAACGGGCGACAAAATATGACAAAGCCAAATCAAATCGCATTGAACCATGATCCTTTCGATCCGGAAGAAGCCGAACGCATCGCCGACTGGCTAGATATTGTTCGCACGCAATTGGATGGATGGGAGGCCCTCTCAAGCGAGACCCATTCTGAACTCAGCGAAGCGCTCAGCTTCGCGGAAGCTGCGCTGAGACGCGCCTCCGTCGAAGCAACCATGTCGCAAGCCCTTTTGACGTTTTTCCGTCCGAACTAGATCCCAAAGCATTCGCGAGTTCTCGCGCACCCATTTCGAAACTCTTAGCAAATCGACACACGAGCCTCGATCGAACACTCAAAACCACCACGATGAACCATTCAATACATCCGGACACTGCACCGAACGAACAGCGCCGCGAGCAAAGCGATCGGGCAATGCGTCCGGCCCGGATCAGCGGGTCTGCGATCGAGGTGGATGTTATGATCTATCGCGGCGGACTGAGCGCCTTGCGCCCGCTTGTTATCATCAACTCGCTCGATTTTCCTATGCCGCCATCTGATACGTTCTGCCAACTGATGTGGCAGGCCGGATATCAAACGATTTTTGTCCGTCGGCCAGGCTTTGGCAGCACCCGGAGTTTGCCGGATGCCTTGTTGGCAGACGACAGCGTCCAGAATGGCGCCGCCATTGTTGGTGAAGCAGCACTCATTAATGCACTGATCAAGACAATGGGGCTGGAGGATATAGTTTTGCTCGGCATCGGCTCGGCAAACCCCGTCTGTTACCGCCTCAGCAAACTCAACCCCGATATCAAACTCAGTATCTTTGCCAATCCTACCTTCAATCAGGACATTTGGGACGTGTTCAGACCGCAATGGCTGCAAGCCATGTTGCGGCAGACCCTGATCTCCAAGAGTGGTTTGAAGATCGCGACGCAAGGTCTGAAAGCGATCCTCAAGAAACGCCCCATCTGGTTCTTCAAGCAGGTTGTTCAGAAAAGCGCCGGCGACGTCGAGTATGTGACTCAGAACAGCGAGGATTTCATCGAAGCCAGTCGTCTTTTGCAGAATGTCACACCGCAGACTGTATTCTACGACGTGCGCATGTCGCTGGTCACGGATCCTTTTTTGAAGGACGATTTCTTTAACGAGACGTCATCGGTGATCCTGTCAGGCTCTGAGACCACGGAGCGTTGGCAAAGCCAGCTCAATCAGGAGGCTGACCGGCTCGGGCTTCCGGTCGTTTATGCGCCCGCTGGGGACATGTACGTACCTTACGCATCGCCAGAGACGCTAATCGATATCTTGCCGAAACCGCGCGCAACAGAGTCGGTCCCTGTATTTTACTAAAGCTGCCTACATATGCAGAACGCGCCCTTCAGAGGCGAGCACGGCTTCGTGCATCATCTCTGAAAGCGTCGGATGCGGGAAGACCGTATGCATGAGGTCTTCTTCGGTAAGCTCACCCTCTCGGGCAATAACATAGCCCTGGATGAGTTCGGTCACTTCGGCCCCGACCATGTGCGCGCCGAGGAGTTCTCCGGTTTCAGCGTCAAATATCGTCTTTACCAGACCTTCCGGCTCTCCAAGTGCAATCGCCTTGCCGTTACCGATGAACGGGAACTTTCCGATGTTCAGTTTCTTGCCCGTCTTCTTGGCGTCTTCTTCGGTCAACCCAACGCTCGCAACCTGCGGATGACTATAAGTGCAGCCTGGGACATTCCAATTGTCGAACGGATGCGCGTCATCAATCTCGCCGGCGATTTTCTCAACGCATATGACCCCCTCATGGCTGGCTTTGTGCGCGAGCCAAGGACCGCCGGTGAGATCTCCGATGGCGTACAAGCCTTTCACTCCGGTGCGCCCGAAACCGTCCACAACGACATGCGTAAGATCGAGTTTCACACCAAGCGCTTCAAGTCCGAGGCCTTCGGAATTCGCGACGATACCGATCGCGAGGATGACACGATCGACTTCGATCATTTCGGTTTTACCGCCGACGGATACTTCAGCGGTAACGCTCGACTTGCCCTTTTTGAGACCTTTAACCTGTGCCGCCGTTTTGATCTTAAGCCCCTGCTTTTCGAAGGATTTGTGGGCAAAGGCTGAAATCTCTGCGTCTTCAGCCGGGAGAATACGATCGACCGCTTCGACCACGGTCACATCTGAACCGAGCTCGTTGTAGAAGCTTGCAAACTCAATCCCGATCGCCCCGGACCCGATAACGAGCAAGCGCTTCGGCAGAGCGTCCGGCACCATCGCTTCGCGATAGGTCCAGACGAGTTTTCCATCCGGCTCAAGCCCGGCTTGAGGAATTGCGCGCGCCCGGGCGCCGGTGGCCAGTAAAACGTGCTTCGCTTGATAGGCGGTTTCTTTGCCTTTTGCGTCTTTGACGATCACTTTCGGGGCGTTCGCCCCTTTTTCGAGGCGGGCGTCGCCTTCGATAACGGTGATCTTGTTCTTCTTCATCAGGTGTTTCACGCCGCCGGACAGTTGCGCCGCGACGCCGCGTGAGCGTTTGACGACACCGTCCAGGTCGAAATCCGCTTTGTCGACTTTCAGGCCATAAGCTGATGCGTGTTTGGCGAGATGCAAGACTTCTGCAGATCTCAACAAGGCTTTGGTGGGAATACACCCCCAGTTGAGACAAATGCCACCCAGGCTTTCGCGCTCTACAATTGCTGTTTTCATACCAAGCTGGCTCGCCCGGATGGCAGACACATAGCCGCCGGGTCCAGAACCGATCACGATCAAGTCAAAATCAGCCATTCTTTTTCACCCTTAAAACTCACCGAAGTTCATATCTGTACACGCTTCGACCGGCTCAGGATTGGCGTAATCCGAGGTCCGGTTGATCCAGCACCGATCGAGCACAGAGCAATAACAAATCGCGCCCTCGATCGCGCTCAATTCATCGAAATAGGCGTTGATATTGTTGCGCATGCTGGAAGGAATTTGCCCAACGACAAGATCCCAGTTTGCTTCGCCGATGGCTACAGTTTCCGCTGCAGACAAAACGCGACCCGTACCGAGCATTCGGTTCAGGTCGAACCGCATGCCTTGCGTGACCTCCACACGGCGCTCCAGGAAGGCCGCGACATTCGGTAAGGGCTCGCCATCACGTGTGATCTGGATGCCTTTAATAATCGCGGGGCCAACGCCAGAATTGCGGAGCGATAAGGTCGCTCGCGCCATTCGCTGATCCTGTTCTGTCGCCACATCAAATTGAACCACCGGCCAGACCGAGGCTTGGACCGTTTTTTCCATAAGGTCCGCCTGCTGGCGCGCAATATTTGACTGGTCGACAGCGACGATGAGCGCTGCAACACCGACCACGACAGCGCTCAGCGCCGTCGTCATTTCCACATTGGGCCATTTTAGCTTCATCAGGCGCCCTTAAAGCAGCATGCTTTCAGGTGTTTCGACATAGCGCTTGAACGCTTGCAGCCAGCGCGCGCCCTCCGCACCGCCAATCACACGGTGATCACACGTCAGCGTGACGCCCATCATTGTTGCGGCCGTCAATTGACCGTCGGCTCCGACCACAGGCTGTTTCGCGCCGGCGCCCACAGACATAATCATGCCCTCTGGTGGGTTGATGATGGAGGCGAAGGATTTGATACCAAACATGCCGAGGTTCGAGATCGAGAACGTCCCGCCCATATATTCCTGCGGCTTGAGCTTTCGCTCGCGTGCACGACCGGCGAGATCTTTCATCTCTATCGAAATCTCCGCGAGGCCTTTCTTCTCAGCATCACGAATTACTGGGGTAATCAGCCCGCCATCAATCGCCACGGCAACTGAGATGTGCGCACCATGGTGATAGGCGATCCCATTATCTGTGAAACTCGCATTGCAATCGGGTTCAGCGATGAGCGCCATGGCCGAGGCCTTGATCAGCATATCATTGACCGAAACTTTGACGCCTTCTGGTGCAGCCTCATTGATGCCTTTGCGGGCGGCGAGCAATTTATCGAGCGCGATGTCCACGTTGAGCGGGAAATGCGGCACCTGCATGAAACTCTGGGTCAGGCGGCGCGCTACGGTTTTGCGCATGCCGTCCAGCGGCTCAAGACGATAACTATCTGGCGCATAGACGCGATCATCCAAAACTTGCGGCAGGATGAGACCATCCGGTGACGCCGGAGCTGAGGCGCTGGCGGCTGGTGCAACTGCCGCGCCTGGCTGTGCGTTCTCAACGTCTTTCTTGACGATCCGGCCATGCGGACCAGAGCCCTTACCTTTCAATGCAGCAAGATCGATCCCTTTGAGAGCTGCGATCCGACGCGCTAGCGGACTCGCCTTGATTCGGGCATCGCCAGCGCCGAGCGACGGCATTTGAACCGGTGTCGAGGCGACTTGCTTTACAGCAGCCGGAGCCGCCTCCAGCTTGGGCGCGTCAGCAACTGGTTCGGAGACGGTCCGCTTCGCGACTGGGGCTTCCGCAGACACAGAAGACGGATCTTCGCCCTCTTCTGCGAGCACCGCGATAATCGCGTTCACTTTCACGCCCTCAGTGCCTTCGTCGACCAGGATTTGAGCCACGACACCCTCGTCGACCGCTTCGACTTCCATTGTCGCTTTATCGGTCTCGATCTCAGCGATGATGTCACCCGCTTCGACTGTATCGCCCGGTTTGACATTCCACTTGGCAAGCGTGCCCTCTTCCATGGTCGGGCTGAGGGCGGGCATCGTGATATTGATCGACATCGTTTACATCCCCTCACAGACCGCTTTGGCGGCCGCGATAATATCATCCGTGTTTGGCAAGCTCATCGCTTCGAGATTGCCGGCATATGGCAAGGGCACGTCCTTCTGCGTCACACGCAGCGGCGGGGCATCGAGATAGTCAAACGCATGCTCAGTAACGCCCGCCGCGATTTCGCCGCCGACACCCATAGGTTTCCAGCCCTCTTCAGCCGTAACAAGACGGTTGGTTTTCTTCACGCTCTCGACAATCGTATCCATGTCAAGCGGACGGATCGAGCGCAGATCGATCACCTCGGCGGAAATGCCTTGCGCGGCGAGTTGATCCGCGGCGTCCATCGCGAAGCCGACCATCCGCGAATAGCCCACGAGCGTGACATCCGTGCCTTCTCGGATGACGGCAGCCTTGCCGATGGGCAGCGTATAATCTTCCAAATCCGGCACATCGAATTCGAGGCCATAAAGAAGTTCATGCTCGAGGAAGACAACGGGATTTGGATCGCGAATGGCGGATTTGAGCAAAGCTTTGGCCGATCCTGCATCCCAGGGCGCGACCACTTTCAAGCCGGGCACATGACCGTACCAGGCCGCATAGTCCTGACTGTGCTGCGCCCCGACCCGCGCGGCGGCGGCATTCGGGCCTCGAAACACGATCGGACAGCCCATCTGTCCACCAGACATGTACAAGGTCTTCGCAGCTGAATTAATGATATGGTCGATCGCCTGCATGGCGAAATTGAAGGTCATGAATTCAACGATGGGGCGAAGTCCACCAAACGCTGCCCCGACGCCGAGGCCGGCAAAGCCGTGCTCCGTGATCGGTGTATCGACGACGCGGCGGGCTCCAAATTCCTGCAAAAGTTCGCGTGTGACTTTGTAGGCACCCTGGTACTCGGCGACCTCCTCGCCCATGACAAAGACGGTCTCGTCCCGGCGCATCTCTTCCGCCATCGCGTCTCGTAGCGCGTCGCGCAGAACGGTCTTGGTGTAGGTCGTCCCTTCCGGGATATCTGGATTGGTCAGCGTCGGACCGGATGGCGCGTCCGCTGCGGCTTGCGCTTCGAGCACTTCGGGTTCAGCCACCGGTGTGACTTTTGGGGCGTCCTCAACGGTGGCGGCCGTTGCCGTTACGCTGCTCGCATCCTCGCCATCTTCTGACAGGACCGCGATGACGGCGTTCACTTTGACGCCTTCAGTGCCTTCCGGGATCAGGATTTTTGCAAGCGTGCCTTCATCAACGGCTTCGACCTCCATGGTCGCTTTATCGGTTTCGATCTCAGCAATGATGTCCCCGGCTTCGACCTTGTCGCCCTCGCCCTTCAGCCACTTGGCAAGCGTACCTTCTTCCATGGTCGGGCTCAGGGCTGGCATTAGAATATCAACCGCCATGACTACGCCTCCACCGGCAAGAGCACATCGGTCCAAAGCTCAGCTGGATCTGGCTCAGGGCTTTCGAGCGAGAAGTCTGCGGCCTCTTTGACGATGGCGCGGATCTCCTTGTCGATCGCCTTGAGGTCCTCTTCGCTCGCCAGCCCTTGCTCGACGATTTGTCCCTTCAGACCGTCAATCGGATCCTTATGGCTGCGAATGTCATCGACCTCTTCGCGTTTGCGATACTTCGCTGGATCAGACATTGAGTGTCCGCGGTAGCGATAGGTTTTCATTTCAAGAATGTACGGCCCCTTACCCGAGCGCGCATACTTCACAGCCCGCTCCCCCGCTTTCTTGACCGCATACACATCCATGCCGTCGACTTCTTCGCCTTCGATTTCGAACGAGATACCGCGCTTGAACAATTCCGTTTCAGACGCGTGGCGATAGACGCTCGTACCCATCGCATACATATTGTTTTCGATGACATAGACGACGGGCAGATCCCAGAGCGACGCCATATTGAAGGCCTCATACACCTGCCCTTGATTGGCAGCGCCATCGCCAAAATAGGCCAGGCAGACATTGTCCTTGCCTTGATACTTATTGGAGAACGCCAAACCGGTCCCGATTGGAACCTGCGCACCGACAATCCCGTGGCCGCCAAAGAAGTTCTTTTCGCGGCTAAACATGTGCATGGAACCGCCTTTGCCGCGCGAATATCCTCCCTCGCGTCCGGTGAGTTCCGCCATCACGCCACGTGGGTCCATATCACAGGCAAGCATGTGGCCGTGATCGCGATATCCTGTAATCACTTGATCACCCTCGACCAGGCAGGCTTGCATGCCGGTGACGACCGCCTCTTGTCCGATATACAGGTGACAGAAGCCCGCAATCTTACCCATGCCATAGAGCTGACCGGCACGCTCTTCGAACCGGCGAATGAGTAACATGTCGCGGTAGAATTTGAGCGCTTCATCCTTTTTCAGCTTCGGCGCATTGCGTCGTTTGGGGGTCGTGGCTTTGGCCATGTTGGCTCCCTGGTGTGATATTTTTGCACTAAATACGCAGATGACTGACGCAAGGTCGAGTCTTATCAGTTATGCATTTCTGCATTTTTGACAGCGCGGTCAACCAACACCAGTTCACCCGGATACACAAAGCCGAGATCGCGTCTTGCGAGGTATTCAACCAAGTCAGGATCAATTTGCCCGGGAGTCAGCCGAGCTATGTCTTTTTGCAGCGCAGCATTTTCAGCTTCAAGGCTCGCCAGCACCGCTTTTCTCTCGGCGAGCTCTGACTGCTTATCTGTCCATTGACCGAGCCCCTGCTCGCCCGCGAACGCGTGATACGCGAAGTAGGCCACCGTCAGGGACATGGCACCAGCGGCCCATTTCGAAGTCATATTGGCGGAGCTCCTTCTACGCCGAGAAAGATCTCCGATTGTGGTTAAAGGCTTCTTAAGACTCAATCGGACCGTGGGTGATTCTCGGTGCGATTGACCCCGTACGCTAAGCGTTAATCAAAGCAGATCCAGCGTAAAGCGCGGTCGCACCAAGCTCTTCTTCGATGCGGATCAATTGATTGTATTTCGCCAATCGATCAGAGCGCGCGAGGGACCCTGTTTTAATCTGACCGCAATTGGTCGCAACGGCCAGATCGGCAATCGTCGCGTCCTCGGTTTCACCGGAACGATGAGACATCACGGCCGTGTAAGCGTGACGGTGCGCCAGCTCGACGGCATCAAACGTTTCCGAGAGCGTGCCGATCTGATTCACTTTGACCAGGATCGAATTCGCCGCGCCGCGCTGTAACCCCATGGCCAGGCGCTCTGGATTGGTCACGAACAAATCGTCGCCAACAAGCTGGCAGCGATCGCCGACCATTTCTGTCAGGATGCCCCACCCGTCCCAATCATCCTCAGCCATGCCGTCTTCGATCGAGACGATAGGATATGTGTCGACGAGATTGGCGAGATACTTCGCCATACCCTCTCCATCGAGTGTCTTGCCCTCACCGGCGAGGACATACTGGCCGTCTTTATAAAACTCGGTCGAGGCGGCATCGAGCGCCAAAGACACGTCGTCTCCTGGCTTATATCCTGCCGTTTCGATGGACTTCATAATGAAATCAAGCGCATCCGTGGTCGAAGACAGGTTTGGTGCAAAGCCGCCCTCATCGCCGACACCGGTATTGTGTCCGGCATCATTCAGAGTTTTCTTCAGAGTGTGAAAAATTTCTGAGCCAACCCGGACGGCATCTGCGATGCTGTCCGCATTGACCGGCATGATCATGAATTCCTGAATATCGATCGGATTGTCAGCATGCTCACCGCCATTGATGATGTTCATCATGGGTGTCGGCAACACACGCGCATTGGTGCCGCCAATGTAGCGATAGAGCGGCAAGCTGCAGCTCTCGGCCGCGGCCTTTGCCACGGCCATGGATACGCCGAGGATCGCATTTGCGCCAAGGCGCTTCTTATTCGCGGTCCCATCAAGTTCCATCATCAAGCCGTCGAGCAAGCGCTGCTCTGTGGCTTCCATACCTGTGAGCTCATTTGCGATCTCACCATTGACCGCGTCGACTGCGCCCATCACGCCTTTGCCTTTATAGGCTTCACCACCATCGCGTAGCTCGTGCGCTTCGTGCACCCCAGTTGAGGCCCCGGACGGCACGGCGGCGCGCCCAAACGAGCCATCCTCAAGCGTGACGTCGACCTCGACCGTCGGATTGCCGCGACTATCTAAAATTTGGCGGGCGTGAATGTCGACGATTTCGCTCATGGCATTGTCCTTTGGCTTTGTTGCGGCTGCCTCTAGTGCGCCGCGCCCCAAAGAGCAAGAGCTTGGAAATAATGACGCGGGCGGATCTCAGCTCAGAATATTGAAACCCGGCGCTCACCACCTGCATTTGGGAGCACCGGGTTTCGCATCGAATCGCCCTTAACGCGGGACATGGCTCTCGACCACCAATCCCGTTGCGTTCCGTAACCACGCGCCTTTAAATCAATTGCTACTGGCGCGTTAAAAACCAATGCGTGACGTTAAGCATAACATCACAAAATGACAGGCAGCTTGTTACCGACCCGCACCACTCGGCGGGGCGCTTGGTTAATCCTGGAAATCAAATCGTCACCGATAAGCACAAAAAAACCCTCGCAGGTTGCGAGGGCTTTCGATTTTCGCAGACTGCTGCGGATCTAGTCTTCCGTCGGCTCCAGCACCTGGCGACCGCGATACATACCGCTTTTAAGGTCGATATGGTGCGGGCGACGAAGTTCACCAGAATCCTGGTCTTCAATATACGTGTTGCCCTTGAGACGGTCGTGTGAACGGCGCATGCCTCGGCGGGACTTGGTAATCTTACTCTTAGGGACTGCCATGGTCTCGTTCCAAATCGGTCGTGAGGCCGTCGGGCCCCGTTAAAATCAAACCGCGCGTATACAGGACCCCCCTTGCCCGTGCAAGGGGGTGATTGAAGTGTTTGGCAGAACGCTTCTGCTTTGGCTTTCAAGAAGTTTTGACATCGCTGACAATGCGCCTAGACCTATGCGAGTCGAGCCGATACGCCCGACTTGAAAGTCTCGCCTTTCAGACCCGTCAGAGCCGAAAAGGTCATTGGGGTAAGGCACGTCCTGGGGAGGATGACATGTCGCAATCAGATCCACTTTTCATATTTCTGACGCTCGCCGCAGCCGTGGGCGGATTGCTGGGACTGGTGCTCAGGGCAAAGGTCCCGCCATTTTTCGCCCTGATCCTTGTCGCTCTTCTGGCTGGACTGACGCTTGGACTTTCGCCGACAGCTGTCATTGCGTCGATCCAGAACGGGATGGCAGGCGTCCTTGGGTTCATCGCTGTCGTGGTTGGCTTGGGCGCGATCCTTGGTGCCATACTCGAAAAGTCAGGCGGCATCCAAAGCCTGGCGCACCGGCTCGCGGCAGGTTCAGATCGGTCCGTCCCGTGGAAAATGAGTCTGCTTGGAACGCTGGTCGCCATCCCGGTCTTTTTCGATGTCGCGCTGGTCATTTTGATCCCACTCGTTTTGCGCCTCGCGAGGACGCTCAGACGGGTTGCGCTTTATGTAGCAGGACCGCTGCTGGCGGGCCTCGCTGCCGCGCATGCCTTTATCCCTCCGACGCCAGGGCCCATCGCGGTCGCAGCGCTGCTCGAAGCTGATCTTGGCCTGGTGATCGTCGCAGGATTGATCGCCGCGGTCCCGGCGGTTGCGGTTGGTGGGCCGTTATTCGCTCAGATGCGATTTTCGGAGGTGCTTGAAGCAGATACGTCCGAACCGGTGGAAGCAACCGATGCCGGTCCAGGTATTGGTCTTCCGGCCGCAATTGTTGCGCTCGCTTTGCCCATCATCCTGGTTGCGAGTGGCACCGTGTTGAAGCTTATACTCGGCCAAGGGAACGTGCCGGATCTGGTCGTGTTTTTCTCACACCCCTTCGTCGCTCTGCTGGTGAGTTTGAGCTTGTACTATGTCTACGCCAATCAGGTGCTGAACCTAGCCGCGACGGACCTCAACGCGGCTTCGATGAAGGCGCTAGAACCGGCAGGTGCGGTCGTCTTGGTCACCGGCGCCGGCGGCGCGTTCAAGCAAGTCCTGATCGATTCAGAGGCGGGCGCACGCATCGCTGAAATGGCTGCCTCCATGAACATTTCTGTACTCATCTTTGCATTCTTGATCGCAGCGCTTGTGCGCGTGGTCCAAGGCTCGGCTACGGTGGCTATGATTACAGCCGCTGGCTTCACGGCGCCTTTACTGCAGGTTGCGGAGATTTCCGACTTTGATCGCGCTTTGACGGTTGTCGCCATCGCTGGCGGCGCGACGGTGCTATCGCATGTCAACGATTCCGGGTTTTGGCTGGTCAGTCGCTATCTCGATCTATCGGTCGCGGACACGCTGAAATCCTGGACGGTCATTTCAACCCTGGTTGGGACAACCGGGCTCCTGGTCGCGCTCATCCTATCCGTGATTTTCTGACCCGACCATCAACGTCTCCACGACTTTGACCAGACGCTCAAACACGTCAGAGATTTCGCCCTGATTGGAGATCTGGATGGCGTCATCCGGAACACTCAGCGCCTCAAATTGAGACGCCAGCAATGACGAGGGCATGAAGTGTCCTTCTCTTTGATCCATGCGCGCGCGAATGGTCTCCGATGGGACGTCGAGGTACAGGTAGGTAGGCTTCTTCGGTAATTGCGCCTCGAGCCGCGATCGCACAAATGGCGTCAAAGCTGAGCATGTGACGACCGCCTGATCCGCGCCGCCTCCGACAATGGCCTCACACATCTGATCGATCCACACTTCGCGGTCACGATCCGTCAATGGCGTTCCGGCCGACATCTTGGAGATGTTTTCTTCAGGGTGGTAATCATCCGCCTCAAAGTATGGCAGCCCGAACGCGTCTGCCGTCAACCGCGCATAGGTCGACTTCCCCGATCCTGAAACGCCCATAAAAACTAAATACATAGAGGCTCTTTATCCTCTGATGGGCAGATCAAACGAGACGGCTTTGCGTGACGGCAGCGCCGATGAAACTCGCGAAAAGCGGATGCGGTTCCATGGGACGCGACTTAAGCTCCGGGTGATACTGCACCGCGATAAACCAGGGATGCTCTTCGAGCTCGATGATCTCCGGCAATACGCCATCCGGCGACATGCCTGAGAAAGTCACGCCGTGTTGCTCAAGCGCTTCTACATAGGCTGTATTGACCTCGTAGCGGTGACGGTGGCGTTCTGAAATGCTCTCGGACCCATAGATTTCGGCGACCCGAGACCCCGGTTTGAGATGCGCCGGATATGCGCCCAAGCGCATTGTCCCGCCCATATCGGTGGTTTCATCGCGCGTGACGAGCTCATTGCCCTTCGTCCATTCAGACATCAGGCCGACCAAGGGTTGATCGGTCGGACCGAACTCGGTCGTGGACGCGTCCTCTATTCCGGCAAGATTGCGAGCGGCTTCAACCACAGCGAGTTGCATTCCATAACAGATCCCGAAGCATGGCACCTTGCGCTCACGGGCAAAGCGGGCGGCGCGCATCTTGCCGCGGGCGCCGCGCTCGCCAAATCCGCCAGGTAGGATGATCCCGTGGACACCTTCCAGAATGTCAATCGGCGCGGTTTCGTCATCAAACTCTTCGCTATTAATAAGTTTCACAGTCACGCCGACATTATTGGCGAGGCCGCCATGCTGGAGCGCTTCCATAACCGACTTATAGGCGTCCGGCACGTCCGTGTATTTTCCCACGAGGCCAATGCAGACGTCGCCATCCGGATTATGCACCGTATTGGCGATCTCATCCCAGCGCGCCAAATTCGGCTTCGGCGCGTCCTCAATCCTGAAGTGCCAAAGCACTTCCTCGTCCAAGCCCTCGGCGTGATATGACGCTGGCACATCATAAATATGCCCCACGTCGCGCGCTTCGATGACACTGCTCGGACGCACATTACAGAAGCTGGCAATCTTGCCCTTCTCATTTTCGGGGATCGGGCGGTCGCAGCGACAGAGCAGAATTTGCGGTTGAATACCGATCGAGCGCAGCTCTTTGACAGAGTGCTGGGTCGGTTTGGTCTTCATCTCACCCGCCGCTGGGATGTATGGCAGCAAGGTGAGGTGAATGAAGCAGGCGCGCTCGGGTCCGAGCTCCTGGCCGAGCTGTCGGATCGCCTCAAAGAAGGGCAGTCCCTCGATATCGCCAACCGTCCCGCCAATTTCGCAGAGGACGAAATCAACCCCCTCACCCGCGTCTGACAGGACAAATTCCTTAATCTCATTCGTCACGTGCGGAATGACCTGGATCGTCGCGCCGAGATAGTCGCCGCGGCGCTCTTTTTCGATAATTGTCGAATAGATCCGGCCCGTGGTGATGTTATCGGACTGACGAGCCGAAACGCCGGTGAAGCGTTCATAGTGGCCGAGATCTAGATCCGTCTCCGCGCCATCGTCGGTAACGAAAACCTCTCCGTGCTGGCGTGGGCTCATCGTCCCGGGGTCGACGTTCAAATATGGATCCAATTTGCGCAATCGGACCTTATAGCCCCTTGCTTGCAGCAATGCCCCAAGTGCTGCGGAAGCGATACCCTTGCCTAAAGAAGACACCACGCCGCCAGTAATGAAAATATAGCGAGTCATGGGAATGCAGATTGCCTGATTCGGGACGCCCCCCGATAGGGGTTCGTCAGGATTTTCGGAATTAACTTGGATCTGCCTCAGAGGCGAGCGGATCATCATTAGATGGCGATGGATCTGCCTCACTTGGCGGCTCAGAGGGTGTCACCGCCAGTGGATCATCCAGCAAGCTGCCTTCGCCGCTCAAAATGTCGTCGAAATCATTGAGCGGATTATCGTCCGTTTCAGACGGCATTGTGACGGAGTTTTCCAATTCACGCTGAACATCGGTGCGCCCATCTGAATTTTCATGAGTCGCGATGGTCGTCAGAGTCAGGCTCGAAATAAAGAAAATCGCGCCGAAGATAATTGTTGTCCGCACCAAGGCCCCAGTCACGCCGGAACCTGTCATCAGACCGCCGCCGCCGCCACCGCCGCCACCACCGATACCGAGCGCGCCGCCCTCGGACCGCTGCATCAGCACGACGACCACCAAAACGATCGAGACGAGAATGTGTGCGACAAGAATTACATTGGTCATGTCTGGTTCCTGAATCTCAAGCCGCGGGGCTTACGCGGTTCTTGGTCCCCCGCCAACCCCTCTGCATCAGTGTTGATAGCATAGATTAAGCAACGGCTGCTGCGTAAATGGCCATAAAGTCCTCCGCCTTCAAGCTGGCGCCTCCAACCAAACCGCCATTTACGTTTTCAATCGCGAGAATTTCTTCCGCATTGGAAGGTTTCAAAGACCCGCCATAGAGAATGCGCAGCTTGTGTCCGCGATCCTGATAAAGCTCGACCAGCAGATCGCGTATGACCTGATGCACTTCGGCGATCTCGTCCGCACTTGGCACCAGTCCGGTCCCGATCGCCCAAAGCGGCTCATAGGCCACGACCAGCGAATCCGAAGATCCAAGGGTTGGGAGCGACTTTCGCAGGATACGAACCACTGTATCTTTCGTCTCGCCGCGCTGTTTTTGCGCAAAACTCTCGCCTACACAGACAATCGGTACGATCCCCGCTCGCAAACAGGCATGAGCTTGTTCCTGCACATAGGCGCTGCGCTCACCGTGCTCCGAGCGCCGTTCTGAATGGCCGACGATGATATAGGTCGCGCCTGCGTCCTTGATCTGCTCCGCTGATAGATCGCCTGTAAATGCACCAAATGCCTCTGGATGGCACGCCTGCGCGCCGACCAAAAGGCGATCTCCTGCCCGCTCATGCATCGGAACCACAAGGGTCGATGGCGGGCAGATGAGGCAGTCTGCGTCATCTGGGAAGTTGCGGAGTTGAGCCACCACAGACTCGACTTCTGAGAGGGATGATTTCAGGCCGTTCATTTTCCAATTGCCTGCGATCAGTGTGCGTACCATACCAGTCACCATCTTGAACAAGTTTGTGCGCTCGCCTAGCAAGCTGTGCTGAAACAAACAAGCGATCCCGAAGGGAAAGGTCGAAGCCATGTTGACCCCGTTGCGTAATATGCTCCGCTCACCTGCTGCCGCTGGTATTTTCGTTATCGTGATAATTGCCATGGCGGCTTGGGGTGTGACGGACATCTTTACCGGTGGCGGCGGCGCTAATCTTGTCAGCGCAGGTGATCGAGGTGTGACAGATCGTAGCTTCGACTCGACGGTCGAGCGGGTCTTGCGCAATCAAACCGATGATCGCGGTCGAGCCCTTACAAAAGAAGAAGCAGCGCAGCGCGGGATCGTGGACCAGTTATTCGCTGAGTTGTCGCGCGAAACGCTCCTGACCGCATATGCTGATACACAAGGCATGGCTGCCACAACGGGCGCAATCGTCGAGACCATCCGGACCGACCCTGTTTTCCAGGACACAACCGGCGTGTTCGATCCTCTACGATATTCACAGCTCCTCGACGCCAATGGCTATCGCGAGGCAGACTACGAATCTCAAGTCGAAGCCGACATGACGATTTCGCGCTTGCAGCGCCTGCCCACCGAAGGCCTGCGCGTGCCGAACGCACTCGCGCGCCTGCAAGCAGCCTATACAGGCGAACTGCGCGCGGCTGACTGGTTCATCCTGGAGCAATCCGCCCTACCTGAAATCGGGGAACCGAGCGAAGAAGAGCTCGAAACGCTTTACGAGGAGCGCAAAGACTTTTTGCGCGAGCCTGAGCGGCGCGCGATCAGCATGATCCGCTTGAGCCCAGACGACTTCACCTCCCAATCTGAAGTCTCGGATGAGGACATTGAAGCGTTCTACGAAGCCTACAAAGCAGAGCGCTATACGGGACCTGACAGCCGCACATTCACTGAATTAGTCTTCACCGACGAGGCCACCGCTCGCACAGCACTGGGTCGTATTGCGGGTGGCGCGGCAGCGGATGCCATAGACACAGCCCTTTCGACGGAGCTTCGATCGGGTCGTCGTGAGATCATTTTGAACGAACGATTGGCCGACCAGGTTTTTGCGCGCGGAGCGCAAGCTGGATCGATCCATGGCCCACAGCCGGTCGGAAATGAGTATGTCGTTATTCGTCTGGAGGATGTCATTCCCGGCGCTGCAACACCGCTGGAGGTTGTCCGTGAGGAGATCCAGAACGAACTGGCACGAGAACTCGCAGTCGGTCTGTTTTACGATGCTCTGCCTCAGTTTGATGACCTGCTCGGAACCGGCGCGGATTTAGAGGGCATTGGTGAAGGGCTCGGGGCGCCGATCCTATCTTTCGCGCCCGTCGATACGAATGGGGTCAGCGCGAATGGACAAAGGTTTCTGCCCCTGGTCACAGCACCCGGCCTGTTGGATTTGATCTATGCGCAGGCTGAAGGACGAAATACGGAACGGCTTGGCGAGGATGAAATCACCTGGATCGCACGCGTTGATCGTATTGTTCCAGAGCGCTTGCCGGAGTTCGATGAAGTTCGAGAGGAACTGATCGCCGCTTGGCAACAAGAGCAACGCAGCGAGCAGCTCCAAAACGTTGCTGCAGAGATCGAGGCAGCCATCTCAGATGGAACAAGTTCGCTTGAAGCCGAAGCGGTCAAATACAATTCAGCCCTCGAAAGCTTGCCGCGTCCGATTACCCGCCAAAACACGGAGCTACAGTTCCCGCGCCCGCTTCTCAACGGGATGTTCGCCGCGAACGCCGAAGGTGAGACGTTCTCGATCCAGGGACTATCCGGACAAATGATCATTATGCAAATCACGGATATTGATCGCCCTGAAAACGAAACTCTCGATCTGCTGGCACAATCAAGCGCGCTCGATATTGAGAGCAATATCGCTGACGATTTGTTCCGCGCTTATTTGATCAGCATCGCCGAAGACGTTGAAGTCACCACCAATGCACGGGCATTGGATGCCTACAAACGCAGTCTTGTGACCGAACAATGAGCCGAGATCAGTTACGGGTTCGACGCCGACCCGGAGATATAGAGACCCCCGTTTCGGCGATGCTGAAACTTGGGGCCGACACAGCTGGCAGCTTTCTGTTTGAGTCCATTCTGGGGGGCGAACGCCTTGGACGGTATTCCTTTATCGGACTGCATCCCCAACGCTGGATGCGTGTCAAAGACGGTATTGGCGAAGAATGCGAAACGCTGGCATTTGACACAGCGAAGCCGATCGAAGGCACGCCCGTCGAGGCGCTGCGATACTTCGCTGAACGGGGATTAGCTGACGCTGGCGTAGAGTCGGACTTGCCGCCCATGGCAAGCGGTGCGTTTGGCTATATCGGTTATGATTTCATCCAGTATGTTGAACCGGTCAGCATCACCAACCCAGATACTCTAAACGTCCCAGAAGCCCTTTTGATGATCCCGGGTGTGGTCCTGATTTTTGATCATTTGTATCAAGAATTGATCCTGGTTGGACGGCACAAGCCGGGTGACGAGGTGAGCGCAGATGCACTCTTGGACAAGGTTGAAAATGCCTTGGAGAGCCCGCCACCGCTTTCGCCGCGCGATGGCAAAGACGAAGCGCTCGAGTTCGCCTCGAACACCACAACCGAGCAATATTTCGACATGGTCGATACGTCTCGTGACTATATCAAAGCGGGCGATATCTTTCAGGTCGTGCCGAGCCAGAGGTTCAGCGCGCCCTTCAAGCGTAAATCAATCAGCTTTTATCGCGCTCTGAGGCGTTTGAATCCGTCCGCCTTTATGTTCCACATGAACCTTGGCGAGGTGCGGTTGGTGGGCTCCAGTCCCGAGATTTTGGTGCGGGTTCGGGATGGCCGGGTTGCGATCCGCCCCATCGCCGGCACGCGCCCACGCTCAGGCGATCCCGTTATAGACGCAGAGCGCAAAGCTGACTTGCTCGCCGATAAAAAAGAGATTGCAGAGCATCTGATGCTGCTCGATCTCGGACGAAACGATGTCGGGCGCGTTGCGGCCTATGGCAGTGTTGAGGTCACCGAGCAGTTCATCGTCGAACGCTACAGTCACGTCATGCACATTGTCTCACATGTTGAGGGCGACCTGCGCGAAGGCCTCACCGCGGTCGACGCCCTGCTTGCAGGGCTCCCCGCTGGGACGGTTTCGGGCGCGCCGAAAATCCGAGCCATGCAAATTATTGATGAGCTCGAACAAAATGCCCGCGGCATCTATGGCGGCGCGATTGGGTATTTCGGCTG
Organism: Pseudomonadota bacterium; assembly: GCA_038527765.1. GTDB lineage: Bacteria > Pseudomonadota > Alphaproteobacteria > Caulobacterales > Hyphomonadaceae > Henriciella. The sequence goes on along the minus strand of JBCBFK010000004.1, from coordinate 319,609 downwards.
GAATGGTGATCTCGATACTTGTATCGCATTGCGCACAGCGGTGCTTAAAGACGGGCAATTGCATATTCAAGCGGGCGGCGGTGTGGTGCTCGACTCTGATCCGCAATACGAGTTCGATGAAACAGTGCACAAAGCCAATGCCCTGAAGAAAGCCGCGGCTTTGTCTGCCCGATACGAGTTTGACCAATGAGCGCGCCGAAGAAGATCCTTGTCGTCGATAATTATGACAGCTTCACCTGGAATCTCGTCCATTATTTGGAAGAAATTGGCGCGACGACGCAGGTTATTCGCAATGATGACCTCACCGCAGATCAAGCCTTAGCGCTTAATCCAGACGGCATCGTCCTATCCCCCGGCCCGTGCACACCAAAAGAAGCCGGCATTTGCGTCGATCTCGTCAAAAAGGCCTCGCCAGATCTGCCCATTCTTGGCGTCTGTTTAGGGCACCAAAGCATCGGCGCCGCAGAAGGTGGTGAGATCATCACGGCGCAAGAAATTCGGCATGGAAAGCTCAGTAATATTCAACACGAAAACGGTCCGCTCTTTGAAGGGCTGCCTGCTTCTTATCGCGTCGTGCGATATCACTCTCTTGCGATTCAACCGGATGATCTTCCGGACAGTCTGATCGCGGATTCCTTTACGGAAGACGGAGAGATCATGTCCGTGCGCCACAAAACGCGGCCGGTGTTTGGCGTTCAGTTCCACCCAGAAAGTATCCTGACCGAGCACGGCCATGACCTGCTCCGGAACTTTCTGAAGATCATTTAGTCCCAAGTCGACGGAGCGCTCATGTCCCTATCTTCTTTGACACCAGCTTTGAAAGCGCTTGCCGCTGGCCACGCGCTTTCTACGGACGAACTTGAAGCGGCGTTCAGCGCGATCCTGTCGGGTGATATTCCAGCAGAACAGATCGGCGCCTTTCTGATGGGACTTGCCGTGCGCGGCGAAACGGGAGCGGAATTGCTGGCCGGCGCAAAAACGCTGCGAGCGAATGCCCGAACGATCGATCTGGATGGTCCGGTCTTGGACACGTGCGGTACGGGCGGCCTGGGTTGGACCAGTTTGAACACGTCCACTGCAAGTGCCATCGTAATCGCGGCTGCCGGTGGAAAAGTCGCAAAACACGGAAATCGCTCGGTGCCTCCCAAGACCGGCAGCGCCGATGTGCTCGAAGAGCTTGGCGTTGAGCTGGATCTGACGGAAGAACGCTTCCGCGACTGCATCGCACAAGCTGGCGTTGGGTTCTTGTTTGCGAGATCACACCATAGCGCCATGCGCCATGTCGCGCCCGTGCGTGCGAGCCTCGGCATTCGCACGATTTTTAACCTGCTCGGTCCTCTGTCCAATCCGGCCTTCGCGAGCCACCAGATTCTCGGCGTGAATGAAGCACGCTGGTTGCGGCCTATGGCGGAAGCCTTACGCGATCTCGGAGTCGCGCATGCTTGGGTCGTGCACGGTGCTGATATGGACGAGACCGTGATTGATGAGCTCTCGATCGCCGGAGACTCACACATCATCGAAGTCAAAGACGGCAGGCTCTCTGAACTGACCATCGTTCCAGAAGATGCAGGCCTGACCCGCAATCGCTTAAGCGCGCTTGCCGGTGGCGCTCCGTCAGAAAACGCAATGGCCATTCGAGAATTGCTAGACGGGCGTCCAGGCCCGTTTCGCGATGCGGTTCTTTTGAACGCTGCGGCCGGGTTGTTCGTCTATGGTCTTGCCACTGACCTCACCGATGGCGTCGCCCGCGCGGCTGAGGCGATTGATTCCGGCGCGGCAACAAGCACACTCGCCAATCTCGCGGCGGCCTCAAAAGGACAAGTTTCGTGAGCACCGCCCTCGATAAAATCATTGCTTACAAGCACGACGAGGTCGCGGAACTCAAACAAGCGCGATCTGAACAGGACCTGCTCACAGATGCGCAAGCCCAAGCGGCCCCGCGCGGATTTGCTGCGCAGCTAACCGAAATCGCCAACACGGATGAGAACGCGCTGATCTGTGAAATGAAGCGCAAAAGCCCGAGCGCGGGCGAAATCCTTCCGGGCGCCGACCCACGAGAGATCGCCGCCCAATATGAGACCGGCGGCGCGGCTTGCTTATCCGTGCTCACGGATGGTCCGAGTTTTGGGGGTAGTCTGGAGGACTTCGCCGCGATCCGTTCAGCCGTATCGCTGCCGATGTTGCGCAAGGACTTCATGATCGATCCAATCCAAGTCATCGAAGCCCGCGCCCATGGTGCCGATGCGATTTTGGTCATTCTATCGTCGACGGATGACGCTCTTGCGCTTGCATTGACGCAAACTGCACAAGAGCTCGGTATGGACGTATTGATCGAAACGCACGATGCCGCAGAAATCGAACGGGCCCTTGAGCTTCCGTCGCCTTTGATCGGGATCAACAATCGCGATCTCAAAATCATGCAGACCGATCTTGCGACCAGCGAACGATTATCTTCTCTCATTCCGGCAGATCGGGACTACATCTCAGAGAGTGGGATCAGCGACCCCGTCGATATCTCGCGGCTCCGAAAGACAGGCGCACGGCGATTTTTGATCGGTGAGAGCCTGATGAAACGCCATGACCGCAGCGAACACGTTCGGGCGCTTCGGTCTGCGAAATGACGCTCGCGCTGCGCAAGTTTCGAAAACGAGATATTCCAGACCTGTTTTCCTGGTTCCCGTCGGAGCGGGACGCGCTGCAATGGGCAGGCGCGGCGTTGTCCTGGCCCTTGAAGCGGCGCGAATTCATAGACCTTTTAAAGCTCCATCAAGGGACAGAGCCGTTGCGGGAAGTTTGGGCGGTCGAACGAGCAAACCTGATGCTTGCGCACGTTCAGATCTTTTACAATCGGCGGCTGAGAACCGCAGGATTGGGACGTATTGCGATCAATCCGGATCACCGCGGCCAGCATTTAGCCGCCCCGCTCATGAGCCTGATCCTTGCTCAGGCCTTTCGACGCGAATGGGTGCATCGCGTTGATTTACTTGTTTATTCTCACAATGTGCCTGCGATCAAATCGTACGAGGCAGCGGGTTTCGTTTTGGAAGGCCGACGCCGGGAAACAACGCCAATTGGCGATGAGGTCTGGGATACGCTCATAATGAGTATTTTGCGCCGCGAGTTTGACAAAAGAACAGAACGAGAATAAACATATCGAGAACAGATTCGTTATTCCGGAGGATTTCCGTGCTCACAACAAAGCAAAAAGAGCTTTTACTTTTCATCCATGAGCGGATTAAGGCCGATGGTGTCTCCCCCTCATTTGACGAAATGAAAGAAGCTTTGAACCTTGCCTCCAAATCGGGGATCCATCGTTTGATCGTGGCCCTTGAAGAGCGCGGATTCATTCGTCGTCTTGCCAATCGGGCGCGCGCGCTCGAAGTGCTCAAAATGCCGGACTCGGTGACCCCAGCGGCGCCTCCGCGCGGACGCCAGGCCTTCAGACCAAGTGTTGTCGGATCGCAGAAACCGCAAATGGGTCAGAATACAATCCCTGTGCTTGGCCGCATTGCGGCAGGTGTTCCGATCACGGCTATTCAGAATGAAGTTGACCGCGTCACCCCTCCTGAAGAGTTTGCTGACAGCGATGCGCACTACGCCTTGGAAGTGAAAGGCGACTCGATGATCGATGCTGGCATCCTGGATGGCGACATTGTGATCTTGAGGCGCACGGACAGTGCGAATTCCGGCGACATTGTCGTCGCCCTCATCGATGACGAAGAAGCGACCTTGAAGCGTTTGCGTAAAAAGGGCGAGTCCGTCGCGCTGGAAGCTGCTAACCCAGCATATGAAACACGAATCTTCGGCCCTGACCGCGTACGTGTTCAGGGGCGGCTCGTCGCACTGATCCGGAAGTACGAATAGTCGGGCTGCATCTTCTCAGCAGGGTCTCCAGGGGCGTCGACCGCATTTGGGCCGCGCCTCGATCTTAAACATTCCTTCGCTGACGCCGACCGTCAGGCCATTCTGCGCTTGGGTCTTTTCCCATGAAAGGGCTGGCTGTCCCTGATCGGTTCCTCCTGCCGGATCCAGTTCGCCGGTCGCAGGATTGAACCTCCAGGTCATACCCTCAAAAGAAAACTGGCAAGGCACCTCCGAACGGCACGTCTGGCGAACGGGGATGTCTTTAAAGCGCAAGGGGGCGAGACCGTCCCCCTTGGTCACCTTGAACCGTTCGACTTTGCCATTGGCCTGCTCCAAAAATACGTCGCCAGATGGTGCCCAGTGCAGTTTAGGCTGACCGCTTCCCGCCCACACGACCATCGCTGTGAGCGCGAGTGCAACGGCGCCGCTCCATGCAATTTGTGCCGTGCGTGAAAGACAAAACACGATGAGCCCACCGCTCAAAAGCATGAGGCTGACAGAGGGCATTGGCGGCAGGGTAAGGGTTCGGTCAGGCCACAGGCTGGAGAAGTGGTGTGCCACTAGCAGCACCCCTTCGAGCGACCAACCGAACACGCGCAATGCCCAATGGTCTAAACCGAACGGCACCAAGACGAGGGCTGCGGTCGCGCTCGGTGCACTGATCAGCGAAACAATGGGCATCGCAAGCAGGTTCGCAACCAGACCAAGTCCCGCGACGCGATCAAAGTGATAGAGTGCAAACGGCATTGTCGCGAAGCTCGACACCGTCGAGGTTACGAAAAGAGACTGAACCCAGAACACGATTTTGCGTCGTCTGACCATGCCCGTTTCGCGCACGCGGCGCTGCCAACGCTCATAACTCGCCACAAGGGCCCCGGTTGCGGCAAATGACATTTGAAACCCGGGCGTCAAAACACTCCAAGGCGCAATTATCAGGATCAAAATCATTGCGATGGACAGCGATCGCAGACTGAGCGCAGTTCGGTCAATCAATACCGCCCCAAACAGAACTGCCGCCATGATAAATGCGCGCTGCGTCGACACGCTGGCGCCAGATATTATGAGATAGGTGAGGCAGGCTAACAGCGCGACGGCCGCAGCTGGCTTCTTTACTGAGACACGCAAGCTAATCGGCTCGACCAGACCCAAACACCGCCAGACCAGCAGAAAAACAATCCCGCCGACAATACCCATATGCAAGCCTGAGATCGCCAATAAATGCGCCAACCCGGCGCCGCGCAGGGCTTCCTGGTCATCAAAGCTCATGAAACTTCGGTCACCCGAGGTCAGCGCCGCAGCGAAGCCGCCGGCCCGTTCTCCCGCAGCCTTGCGGACATAGTGCGCCAATTGCCTTCGTTGGATCGACACCCAATGGCTGGCGGAGTCTCGCAATCCGCTCGGCGGGCCGACAACGCCCCCGCGACACCGTCCCTGAACGTAGCCAACCGCACCTAGCCCCGCATACCAGGCTTGACGGTCAAAGGAATAATCATTGGTGAGGATCGGCGCGGGTGGCGGACGCAACACGGTCCAACATTGCACAAATCGCCCTGGCTCGGTTTGGAGGGATAAGCGGTGTGTCACGCGCACAAATCGCGGTGTTTGCGAGCTCGCGACGCCATCAATAGCATGCACGCGAAGCAAGAGGCGTGTGCCGTTCTCGCCGGGAAGCGCGGCCTGGACCCAACCCTCCAGTCGAATGGGCCCAACTTCGTCTGCCATTGTGATCGTCTGCGCCCGCAACGTCGCAAAACGCCCTGAACTCGCCCCGACCGTAGCGCCGAAGAGGATAATCAGACCACCAATACACCAAGCCGGCAGCCCCTGTCGGATGCCAGCGCCTAACGAAACCAATGACAGGCTCAAACAGATGAGAAGTGCCCAAATTGCAGGCTCAAAATCAATTGAAAGGTACCATGCTGCGCCGATCGCCATACCGATGGCAAAGCCAACCGGACCCGGGCGGAGAATGTGGATCAGGTGCGTGGACAGCGGAAATCGCTGCATTCTTCCTCCCCGCCCCTTGCGCAACCTTAGCAGAGCGTGTTGAAGCGGGGAAGATTATCCCAATAGCTTGAATTTACGTTTGAAAATCGATGTCCATCGTTACCCGTTTTGCGCCGTCCCCGACTGGCATGCTGCATATTGGCGGCGCCCGTACCGCTTTGTTTAACTACCTCCTGGCCAAACGCCATGGCGGTCAATTCCTGCTCCGTATCGAGGATACAGACAAACAGCGCTCAACGGATGAAGGCACACAAGCCATTTTGGATGGGATGGCATGGCTCGGTTTGGACTCAGATCACCCCCCGGCCTATCAAAGTCAAAACGCCGAACGCCATGTCGAATGCGCGTGGCAGATGGTCGAGGCCGGGCATGCGTTCAAATGCTACGCGACACCGGAAGAGCTGCAAGCGCGCCGTGATGACGGCGCCGCAAAACGCGCGGCGGCAAAAGAAGATGGATTGAGCGAGGCCGCACGCGAGGCTTTGTTGGCAGACGCCAATGCTTTGCTCGCGCCCTATCGCTCACCGTGGCGCGATGGTGGCGACCCACCAGCGCCGGACGCCCCCTTCACGATCCGCTTACGCGCACCCGACGCGGAAGACATGACCGTCAGCGATCATGTCCAGGGTGATGTGACTTTGAAGACCCGCGAGATTGACGATCTGATCTTACTGCGCGCCGATGGCAGCCCGACCTACATGCTCGCGGTTGTGGTTGATGACCATGATATGGGCGTCACACATGTGGTGCGCGGCGACGATCATTTCCGCAACACGTTCCGCCAACTGCCGATTTACTGGGCAATGGGGTGGGATGTCCCGGAGTTTGCACATGTCCCGATGATTCATGGATCTGACGGCGCAAAACTCTCAAAACGACATGGCGCGCTTTCAACGCTTGCGTATCGCGAGATGGGATACCTTCCCGAAGCAATGAACTCCTATCTGATGCGTCTGGGCTGGAGTCATGGCGATCAGGAAGTCTTTACCATGGACGAAGCTGCAGCCGTCTTCGACTTGGCCGACATCAACAAGGCGCCCGGCCGGCTCGACCTTGAGAAACTTGGCGATGTAAACGCGCATTTCATCCGAAGCGTCGACGAAAACCGGCTTTTTCAACTGCTCACACCTGAAATCACCAAACTCACGGCTGTCACTGATCAGCTAACTGAGCGCCTGCAGCAAGCCTTACCAACCTTGAAGGAACGCGGACAAACCTTGCCGGAACTGGCGGAATCTTTCCGCTTTTTATGGGACAGCAATGCCGACAATCTGAACAAAAAAGCGCGGAAGGCATTACGGGAAGACGGGCTCAAACGTTTGTCAGATCTCCGTGAGGCACTAGACCAATCTGATTCTTGGACTATTGAAGCACTACAAGACGTTCTAGAAACATTTTGTGCAGCGCACACATTGTCGATGGGACAGGTCGGACCGCCCCTGAGGGCCGCTCTGACCGGAGGGCTGCCAGCACCGGACCTTGCGCCAGTCATGCACTGGCTTGGCCGCGAGGAGGTTCTGGAGAGAATTAGGAAACACATACCTGCGTAACCGCAGGCGCATGAAAAGAGATGTAAGAGGGCTGACATGATTATTAAGACCAAACAGACGGATACCGCCACACTGACCATTAAGGGAAATACGCTCGAGCTACCGGTTTTGAGCGGAACTCATGGCCCAGATGTTGTTGATGTTAAACGCCTGTATGCTGATGCAGGCGTTTTTACGTTGGACCCAGGATTCACCTCTACCGGGTCCTGTGAGAGCCAGATCACCTTCATCGACGGTGAAAAGGGGATCCTCCTGCACCGCGGATACCCAATCGATCAGCTGGCCGAACAATCGGGCTTTTTAGAAGTCGCTTATCTCCTGCTGAACGGCGAGCTGCCGACGCAAGCGGAGTTTCGTAACTTCGCAGGACAGGTGACCCAGCACACGCTCCTGCACACGCAAATGGACCGCTTTTTTGACGGTTTCCGGCGTGACAGCCATCCAATGGCGATGCTGACCGGCACGGTTGGCGCAATGTCTGCTTTCTATCCGGGCGCGATGGACAGTTCAGATCCGGAAGAGCGCAACATTGCCTACATTCGCTTGATCGCGAAAATGCCGACCTTGGCGGCGCGGATCTATAAGTACTCGCAAGGGCAGAAATTCGTCGATCCGTTGAATGAGCTTTCCTATGGTGAGAACTTCCTGCGGATGTGTTTCTCGGTTCCGGCGGAGAAGTATAAGGTTAATCCAACGCTGGCGCGGGCGATGGACAAGATTTTCATCCTCCACGCCGACCATGAACAAAACGCCTCGACCTCTACGGTTCGTCTCGCGGGATCTTCTGGCGCTCACCCCTACGCCGCGATCGCGGCTGGGGTTGCGTCGCTCTGGGGACCGAGCCATGGCGGCGCGAACGAGGCTTGCCTCAACATGCTACGTGAAATCGGCACTGTGGACCGAATTCCGGAATACATTGAGCGCTCAAAAGACAAGTCTGACAGCTTCCGCCTGATGGGTTTTGGTCACCGGGTTTATAAAAACTACGATCCACGTGCGACGGTCATGCAAAAGACCGCACATGAAGTGCTCGACGAGCTCGGAATCGATACGCCAATCCTGCGCGTCGCGCGCGAGCTGGAGCGGCTTGCCCTGGAAGATGAGTATTTCCGCGAGAAGAAGCTTTACCCGAATGTCGATTTCTATTCCGGGATCATTCTCGACGCGATGGGCTTCCCAACTGAGATGTTCACCGTGCTGTTTGCCCTCGCTCGGACGGTCGGCTGGGTCTCTCAACTCAATGAATTCATTGAAGATCCAAGCCAGCGGATCGGGCGTCCCCGCCAGATCTATACAGGCGCCGCCATCCGTGACTTTATGCCGATCAACGAGCGTTAATCACATCCAAAATCGTTTTCGCAGCAATCTCAGCCGCAGCTTCATCGCGCTCTCCCATTCGGGAGAGCGCTTTGTTTTGGGCCTCTGTTTGAGCAGCAAGCGCTCGCTCATCTGCGAGTAGATTCTGAGCGGTTTCGGCCATCACGCTTGGCCTCAAATCACCTTGAATAAACTCAGGTGCAATCTCCGTATCGTCAGCGGCGATGTTTAAAAGCGTGATGTGTTTGGGTTTGTACAAGAAGTACTTCGCCACAAACCACGTCATCCATCCGGCTTTATAGCCGACGAGAAATGGCGTGCCTTGGACCGCGAGCTCGGATGTCACCGTCCCCGAACAGGCGAGCGCGACGTCGGCGGCCGCCATGACATCATTGGACTTGTCGCCGTCCGCCGGCAGACGCGCCCATTTCTCAACATTTGGGAAAGCGCCCAGAAACTGCGCTCGAACGGCAGGCGCAGGCGCGATCAGGACCTCTAATTCCGGGCGTGCGGATTTCATCAACCAAGCGGCTTCAACCAAAGCCGGGGCGACGCGGCGGATTTCACTTGGCCGGCTCCCGGGCAAGACTAGCAAGAGGTCATCAGCATCGCTCAAACCTAATTTGTGTCGATACGCCTCACCGTTGCCCGCTTCGGTACGACTGAGCGCTGGATTCCCCATGACGGTAACGGGCAAACCGTAAGGCTCGTAGAAAGGCGCTTCCATGTGATGGATACAAATCAGGTAGTCCACATCGCGGGCCAGTTTTTTGGCCCGCCCGGGTCGCGTGGCCCATATTTGCGGGCCGACCAGCTTGATGATCTTGATATCAGGCGCTCGTTGCCGCAATCGCTGCGCGATCCGCACCATGAACCCCCATGAATCGACCAGAACCACAGCATCCGGCGCAGCCTTGATGATGGCTTCCACGGCTTCATCAACGAGCTTGAGCACCGTGCCATAGACTTTGAGCCCATCAAACAAGCCGACGATCGACAATGGCGTAACATCGATCGGTGAAACAATACCGATTTTCTGAAGCTCGCCCCCGCCGATCCCCGACACCGTGATGTCAGGGTTGACGGCTTTTATGGCTTCAATAGTTTCGCGCACGAGGAGATCTCCGGATGGCTCTGCGGCCACAAAATAGAGGCTGCGCGACGACATCAGGCCCAATCCTTGGGAAAACCGTAGAGGAAGACGCCAAGCGCGTCAGCACGAGCGCGCACGGCTTCACTGTTCAGAATCAGCGCGCCGTCCGCTTCAAACCCAATCCCGGTCAAGCCGGCCTCCGCTGCGAGCTCGATGGTCGCGAGGCCGATCGTCGGCAAATCGATCCGGCGTTCCTGTTGGGGCTTGGGACGCTTCACCAGCACTCCGGCGCGTTCGGACAGATCCCCGCGCACTTGAAGAGGTAGGTCTGCACATCGACGCAACATCTCATCTGTGCCCTCTTGCGCTTCCACACAGAGGACCAATCCATGCGCCACAATTGCGCCCTGTCCGATATCATGCTGACCGATGATCGCTGCGATCTCAGCCGCTTTCTTCAAGTCTTCAAACGCAGCCTCAGTCGGTTCGGGACCCGCAATCAGCCCAGCCTCTGTCGTCAAAGACTGGGCTGCCTGATCGGCGCCGATCACTTCAAACCCTTCATCTTCAAAAATCTTGATCAGGAAGCTGAGCAATGCGTCGTCGCCCTCACGGGCCGCAGCGATGGCTTTTGGAAGCAGCGAAATCCCTTTAAAATCTGGTTTTAGCGCCTGAAAGTCCGGACGTTTGACAATGCCCGCGAAACAGATTTGTCGACAACCGGCCTCTCGGAATGCCTTGAAGGCTTTGCCGATTTCCGCGATGCCAGCGACTTTGCCAGGATATCGCTCTAAGGCCGGTTCCTCGAACCCTTTCAGCCTGAGGATATAGACGCCCTGCCCACGTTCGATTGCCGCTTCCGCGACTTGCACCGGCAGATCGCCTAACCCCGCAATGATTCCGAGTGGTGCCAAACTGGCCTCCTATCGCGGCAAACACAGCGAGCGATTTTTACTATCTCTAATAAAATCAACGATCTGCATAACTTCGGCTGAGTCAGAGAAGGTAATGGCGGTGTCTTCCAGACGCTCAGAGAACGTGCCTTCTTTCGCATAGAGCATACGATAGGCAGACCGTAGGCTTCGAATAGTCTCCCGCGAAAACCCCCGTCGTTTAAGACCAACCACGTTCAAACCCGCCAAGTGGGCGTGGTTGCCGACAACGGAGCCGAAAGGGATAACATCGGCGACAAGAATTGCGCCGCCACCAACGAAAGCATGATCGCCGATCCGGCACCATTGATGAACCGCAACCGCACCGCCGAACCAAACTTGCTCGCCCACCGTCACGTGTCCGCCAATATGTGTATTGTTCGCGATGACACACTTGTTGCCGAGCACGCAGTCATGCGCCGCGTGTGTGTGCGCCATGAACAGACAATCTGTGCCGACTTTGGTCACGCCACCATGCTCGGGGGAGCCGGTGTGCAATGTCGTATGTTCTCTCAGAACGGTACGCGCCCCGACTTCCAATCGAGACTCATCGCTCAGTTTGTAGCCAAGAACTTGCGGGGGACCACCGATCACAGACCCGGGATAGATTTCAACAGCTTCCCCCAGCACGGTATGCCCAAACACCGTCGCTTTTGGGTGCAGAACCGCATTGTCACCAATGACAACGTCCGGGCCGACATAAGCAAGGGCACCGATTGAGACATTGGATCCGAGATCAGCGCCGGGCTCAACGATTGCTGTGGGGTGAATGGTCACCGTCATGTCGGTTTCTTCTTCGGTGCGACTTGCTTCTGGATCCAGGCAATTTCCCGCATGTATTGCCGCAAGGGTTTTGCGGGGGTGCCACCCCACTTCTCACCCGCCGGAATATCGCGAAAGATCCCAGCAGAAGCTGCCAGCTGGGCGCCAGCACCGATCTTTACATGGTCTGCAATACCGACACGCCCGCCCATCAAAACGCTGTCACCGATTTCGCTGGTTCCGGAAATACCCGTGAAGCTGGCCATCATGACATTGCGCCCAATAACGACATTATGCGCGATCTGGACCAGATTATCGATCTTGGTGCGCTCCCCGATAATCGTGTCACTGAACGCACCGCGGTCAATGCATGTATTGGCGCCGATCGTGACGAAGTCTTGAATGATAACGCGCCCCCATTGCGGTACATCCTCAGCACCCTCAGGACCGAGTGTAACGCCAAAACCCGCTTCACCCACAGATGCGCCAGCATGGATGGCAACGTCATTTCCAATCAAGGCACACCGAATGCTCACATTCGCGCTGATCTGCGTTCGCGCGCCGATTTGAACACCTGGACCGATCACCGCGCCAGGACCAATACTCGCCTCTGCGCCGATCGCTGCGCCTTTCGCAATGAAGGCCGTCGGGGCGATGCTCGCTGTCTCGTGAATTGATGGGGTCGCGCCGTCTGCTCTCCAGTCTTTCAATAGAAACAAAGCTTCGCTTGCGATTTTATGCGCATATCTTGGCTGGGCCACGACTACCGGAATGACCGAACCAGGTAATCCTGGTTTTGCATCCGCGGTTACAAAGCAAGCGGTAGCTTTTGGAGAAACCGCTTCGGCCTGTTTTATGCCGCCCTCAACAAAGCAAAGATCTCCGACCGTGGCGGACTCTGAAGCCGCAATTCCAGAAATCTCAGCATCTACGTCCGCTGCAAAGTCGAAACCGCAGCTGTGCAAAAGGGTCCGCAATGATTGCGGACCCTTGTATTCGTAAAAGCGCTGATCGATATGCATCAGCCCCCCTGCTTCAGAATTACTGCGGCGCCGCTTGAGCCTGAACCTTTTGGCGAACAACGGTGATAGACGGCGTGCTCGCGTCGAGTTTCGCGATGACAGACGCTGTAACATCGGTCGGGTCGTCGACAAAGACCACTTGTGATTTGTCGAGAATGAGGTTGGCACTGCGCTCCGCAACGACATCACGCAAAATCGGTACGAGTGCCGCATTGAAATCAGCGAGCGCTTTTCGCTCTGTCAAAGCCAGTTCCTGCGCCGCGATCTGGCGACGGCGATTAAAATCATTGGCTTTGCGGGCATAGGCCTCAACTTCACCCTTCAGGGTCGCATCAGCGAGGATCGATTCGCGTGTCCGTCCTTGTGTTTTGGCTTCAATCGCCGGGCCTTCGACGGCCAGTTGGTCGGCTGTGGGCTTGAGCTCCCCCTGCATTGTCGTTTCAATGCCTTGAATCTTTGTAATAATATCCCGCCCAGCGCTGCTTTGGGCGAAGATCTGATTGCGATCAATAACAACGGCCGTCGTGCCTTGTGCTGCCGCGGCCGGGGCGAGCGCAAGCGGCGTTGTGATGGCTAAAGCGAGCGCCGCGAATAGAGTTTTAAGTCGAAACATGAGTTTCTCTCCTGTCGAGATAAATTAGAAGCGGGTGGATGTACTGAAACGGAAAGTCTCCGTTCGGTCGTACTCCTCCTTGCGTAAGATTTGTGAAAAGTCGAACTGGATAGGGCCAAATGGCGAATCCCATCCAACGGATAGCCCCGCTGATGCCCGTAATCCGAGCCCATCTTTAATCTGGCTGACGATCGGCGTACCAACCGGGAAGCCATTGAAACCAACGTTCGCGAACGCGCCGATCTGCGTTTGACCGAAAATTGGATCGGTTATGTCTTCATCGTCCAATATTCCGAGGCCGCCGGCTTCAACGAACAGCTTGGTTCGAATGCCGTATTCTTCTGGCAGGTAGTTCGGGACGGTGAGTTCGCCAGTCGCCTGGTAATAAACCTTACCCCCCAGGGCCCGGCCGGGCTTCACATCCAGAATATTGCCCTCATCGTCAGCCAGCGTGAACACTTGCCGCGGTCCAATCCCGGCAACGTCAAAGCCACGGAATGACCGACCACCGCGGAAAAAGCGATTATTGATCAGGATACTATCATCATCGCCAATAGGTTCGATGGCCCCGCCAGAAACACGGACACTCGCTCGCACACCCGGGAAAATTCCGCGATACGTCGCGCCCGTTGCCTCTGTACGGATATACTGAACGTCGCCGCCAAGCCCCGCAATGTCCTGACTGATTGAGAAGTCAAACCCGCCGGTGGGGGCGATTGGGTCGTTTCGCCGATCCCAATTGAACGAGTACCCAATCAATGAGGTCAGCTCTGCGCGCTCGGCGAGGCAAGATGTATCTCTGTTGATAACGAGCGAGGAACACTGGTCGACAATGATCTGCCCATCCATCAGATCGGAGTCTTCGACTTCGCGGAACCGGTCGTCGAAAAAGTTGTTCGGCGTATCTTGTCCCGCGGTTTGAACCCCGGTGAGCACGACATTGCCATCCTCATCAATGATGATGTTTCGGTCGAGGATGTTGATCTCATCGGTCTGAAGGCGATAGCGCAATTGCAGCCCGGTGTTCTCGCTGATCGGGAAGCCGAAATTGATCCCGGCGCCTAGCGTTTGTGACTCAAATCGCGACACGTCGAGGAAGTCAGACCGGGTCGAGAACAGCTCAAGCCCCGCGGACAGGTTTCGGTCAAGGAAGCGAGGCTCCTGGAACCGGAAGTCGACAAATTGCTGCCGGTCAGACGCAGAGACCCGCGCCACAAGCGTTTGGCCGCGGCCGCGTAAATTGCGCTGGGTCACACTCAGGTCGACGAGGAACGCGTCGACAGATGAGAACCCGGCCGCAAACGAGAGTTCGCCCGTCGCAGTCTCGGTCACATCAATATCGACCACTGTGCGATCAGGCCGGGTGCCCGCGCGTTCTGTAATCTCAACGTCCTCGAAGTAACCGAGCGCCCGAACCCGGTTCCGAGACCGGTCGAGCAAGACGCGGTTGAAGGCATCCCCTTCGGCAATTCGCAATTCGCGACGGATCACGCGGTCCAGGGTTTGCGTGTTTCCGTTGATATTGATGCGCTCAATATAAACGCGAGGACCTTCGTCAATCGCGAATGTAACATTGACCTTGCGGGTTTCCGGGTCTGCTTCCAGACGTGGGGTGATGTCGACAAAAGCATATCCTGCGATACCGGCCGCAAATGTCAGCGTGTCGATTGTGTCCTCGATCGCATCCCCGCGGAACAGATCGCCATTGGTGAACGGGACAGCTCGTTTCAGCCCCTCTGAGCTCAACTTGTCGAGCGCGGTTTCAACCTCAACCTCGCCAAATGTGTACTGCTCGCCTTCATCGATCGTGTACGTGATGTAGAAATCTTCGCGATCCGGTGTCAGATCGGCGACCGCGCTGATGACGCGGAAGTCGTAATACCCCTTATTCTGGTAGAATTCGCGCAGCAGTTCGCGGTCAAATTCAAGGCGGCCTGGATCATAATTATCATTAGAGCTGAAGAAGCGCCACCAGCGCGATTGCTTGGTGACAATCTCGCTACGCAGCCGCCGGTCAGAATAGGCGTCATTGCCGATAAAGTTGATCGACCGAACCCCTGTGACGGGGCCTTCGGACATCACGAAGACCAAATCCACGCGGTTTTGATCAAGCGGTTTGTACTGTGGTTCGACCGTGGCGGAAAAGCGCCCAGACTGACGATAAAGTTCGAGTATGCGCTGTACGTCAGCTTGCACACGCGCTGCGGTGAAGATGCCACGCGGCGCCGCCTGAATTTCTTCTCTCAGCTTATCATCATCGAGCGCGCTGTTTCCCTCAAACAAGACGCGGTTGATGATCGGGTTTTCGACCACACGAACAATCAGGTCTGAGCCTGACTTATCGAATGAAGCATCCGCAAACAGGCCCGTCGCAAACAGCGTTTTGAGAGACAAATCAATCCGCGCAGGATCGAACGTATCGCCCGGCGCTACGAGCAAGTAGGACTGCACGGTCCGGTCTTCGATCCGCTGATTCCCCTCAATGCGGATCTGCCGAATTGTTTCAGCCACTTGAGCATCTGCCTTCATCACCGGTGGTTCGGTGATTGCAAACGCGCTCGTCGCCATCAAGGCTGCCGCCAATACTTTACGCATCGATCCCTCGATCCTCCATGGCAAGTGACTTACTCGCCGGTTGACCCAGCAAAAAGGCCGGTTTCCAGAACGTCACCCCAAGTGATGAAAACGAACATGGTCAATAGCAGACCAAGCCCCGTCATCAATGCCACCTCCTGCACCTTTTCCGGCATCGCTTTACCGGTCATGGCTTCATAAGCATTGAAAACGAGATGTCCCCCATCAAGGACAGGCAATGGCAGCAAGTTAAAGAAGCCAATCCCTATCGATATGAGCGCGCAAAACTGCAGTGTTGACCAGGCCAACGAACTGAGACGCTGAGATAAAGGCACGGTTTCCGCACCCAATGTAAGATTGACGATTCGGCGCCCCGCATCTCCAATCGCGACTGGACCGCTCATCAAGCCCAGTGGTTCTTTGCCGGTGATGATCCGGCCGAGCATGTAAACAGTATGCTCTACTGTGTTCTTTGTTTCTAAAACGGACTTGCCGACCGCGCTGATGGGGCCGTAGCGCCGAAACTCAACCGAATCCGGCAAAGGTGCAGGAATCACCCCGATCGTCCCTTGCGGCACGATTTGGCCCAGCTGATTCTCGCGCACCACGCGCTGAGGGGTCACGACGAGCGTTAGCAATTGCGATCCTCGCTCGACTTCGAAATCCAGCGCACGTCCCGACGACATAGTCGTGATTACGATCATATCGGCGATTTCGTTGATCGGCTTGCCGTCGACTGTCTTGATAACATCTCCCGCCAGCATACCCGCTTCGGCCGCCGGAAGCCCGTCATCCACTTGATATGCGTAAACATCGTATTGCTCCGCACCCCGAAAGGCGAAGAACAGTGTGAAAAGGAAGATGGCAAGCACGAAGTTCGCAGCCGGTCCCGCCATCGCAACGACAGATCGGGCACCGACACTCAGCTCATTGTAAGGCTTCCCAATCGGGCCTTCTTCAACTTTACCGACATCGCCCGGAAGCTGGCTCTCACCCACAAACTTCACAAATCCGCCAAGCGGGATCCAATTGACCCGCCATCTTGTGTTGTTCCGGTCCGTGGTTTCGGTGATCGGGCTGCCAAAGCCGACGGAGAAAGACTCTACGGCAGCACCATAAAATCGACCTGCCCAGTAATGCCCGAGTTCGTGAATAATCACGACGACCCCAAGCAAAAATGCCAGGCAGATGAGAAAAATCGGGCCTTGCGCCAGAATCTCCGTCAAGCTGTTCGCTCCTGCGTCTGGCTTTGCACTTCATCTAGGAGCGCGCCGGTTAGTCGTTTGGCCTCTGCCTCAATTGCCATGACTGCTTCCAAATTATCGCAATCTTGACAAGCCATTGGGCCGTTTAGAAATCGCTCAAGTGCTGTTTCTACGGTCCAGCTTATGTCGAGGAATCGACATTGGCCCGCAAGAAATGCAGCTACGGCCCCTTCATTAGCGCAATTTAATACAGTTGGAGCCCCACACCCTGACCTGAGTGCCCGGCGCGAAAGCTCGACAGACGGAAAAACGTCCGAATCGAGGGCTTCAAAATCAAGTTGTCCGAGCGCGATCAGATCCAGCGGGGTTACGGCAGTTGTTTGCCGGCGCTCAGGCCAGGTCAATGCATGCGCAATTGGCGTCTGCATATCGGGTGTCCCCATTTGCGCGAGGACCGACCCATCGCGGTACGCGACAGCGGAATGAATAATGGATTGCGGGTGGACCACCACTTCGATCTGATCTTCGGGCATATCAAACAGATATGAGGCTTCAATCAGCTCCAGGCCCTTGTTGAACAGGGTTGCACTGTCGATCGAGATCTTTTGCCCCATTTCCCACCGCGGATGGGCCAAGGCGTTCGCCCGTGTGACCGAGTTCATGTCGGACACTTTATAGCCTCGGAAAGGTCCGCCGGACGCGGTCAAAATCAAACGTTCGATGTCTTCGCGCCGCTCCATGACTTGGAACATGGCATTATGCTCAGAGTCAGTCGGAACGATCGCGACGCCCTGTTCCGCGGCCGTGCGTTTTAACAATGGGCCCGCGCAGACCATGCTCTCTTTATTGGCAAGCGCGACCGAGTTTCCGGCCTCTACGGCTGCGAGGGTTGAAGGCAGACCATCAATCCCGACAATCGCCGCCAGAACGCGGTGCACAGGACGGGTTGCGGCCTCAATCACAGCTCTTGCCCCACCCGCAATCTCTATGTCCAAACCGGATAGACCAACACGGAGCGCGTCCAGCTGCGACTCGTCGGCAATCACGACATGGTTTGGTCTAAAATGCAGAGCCTGTTCAATCAAAAGATCGACATTCTTACCGGCACACAGAGTATCGATTTCAAATACCGGTTCTGTTTCTTGCGCGTTCGCGTGTGCAACGACGGATAATGCCGACGTCCCGATCGAACCGGTGGAACCCAGAATGGAGAGTGAACGCGCCTCCGTCATCCGCTCAGACCTAGTACGGCGACCGAGCTTGGGGCAAATAGAAAACCCACAATTGTGACAGCACAGACCATGCCCAAACCATCAACCCGATCCAGTAATCCACCATGTCCGGGGACCATTCCACTGGAGTCCTTGATGCCATATTGGCGTTTCAAAGAGCTCTCGAAAAGGTCGCCAAACTGCGCCACAATTGAAATCAGCGCGCCGATTGCGAGCCAGCCGATAACATTCCCGCCCGTCAATCGCGCCGCCAAAACCCCACACAAAGCGCTAAACAGCACGGCGCCGATCGCACCACTCCAGGTTTTAGAGGGAGAGTCGGGATGCAAGGCTGGTCCGCCGAACCCGCGCCCCGAGAAGTATGCAGCTGAATCTGACCCCCAAACAATGCCCATAAAGATCAGTGCGACCGCCGCTCCATCCCAGGGGCCTTCCCGCATGCAGAAAAGTGCAAGCGGCATACCCGCGACATATAGCAACCCAAATGCCTCTGCGCCTTTTTTATCCTTCAAAGGATGGCTGAGACTTGCGAGAAACACACTCAACGCCAAAGCCCATGCCGCCCAGGTATAGGCGCCGTAAACGAGTGGCAAAAATGGCAACATCGCCAAAATTACAAACACTTTCATCGAAGGTGATGCGGTCATCCGAACCCATTCGAAGGCCATCAGACCCGCAAACAGACCGCAAGCAACGGCCAACCAGGGGCCGCCTTGCCACACAACAAATAGTCCAAATGGAATAAGGGCCGCCGCGGACACCAAACGCAATCCCAGATCACCGGGCTGGCCGTCATGCTGTTTTTGACGCGCCACAGCCTAAGCGGCTCCCGACGCCAGGCCGCCAAACCGGCGCTCGCGGTCGCGATACGCCTCAATCGCTTCTAAGAGGTGCGACTTGCCAAAATCTGGCCACAGTACATCCATGAACACCAACTCAGCATATGCGGCTTGCCAGACCAGGAAGTTGCTTAAGCGAAGTTCTCCGCTGGTGCGAATGAGAATGTCCGGATCTGGCAGTCCATCCGTGTCCAGAAAAGAGGCAAATCTGGCCTCATCAATTGACTCTGGATCGAGCGTCCCCGCAGCGATTTCAGCTGCCATAGCCTTGGCGGCGCGCAAGACTTCTTCACGACCGCCATAGTTAAACGCGATACACAGGTTAAACGCGTCATTTTCAGACGTCTGTCTTTCTGCTCGGTCGACCAGCTCAAGAATGTCGTCCGGCAAGCCATGACGGGTGCCTAGAATACGGATTTTTACGCCCTCTTCCGTGAGCCGATTCAGATCTCGCTTCACATAAGCTTTGAGCAAGCCAAACAGCGCATTCACTTCCGATACGGGGCGGCGCCAATTCTCGGTTGAAAAGGAGAACACGGTGAGGTTTTTCAGCCCGATTTCCTGAGCGGCTTCCACCGTCCGCCTCAAGGCTTCCACGCCACGCTCGTGTCCAATTGCGCGAGGATAGCCGCGCGCCTTCGCCCAGCGTCCATTGCCATCCATGATAATTGCAATGTGGGTTGGGAAATCACTTGCATCTGACGCCTTGGCACCAGAAAAAGCGGCTGAAGACGCTGTGGTCAAACCTGCATAATCTCCGCTTCTTTGGTCTTCAGGGCGTCATCTACTTTGCTGACATAGACATCCGTGAGCTTCTGCACTTCGTCTGAGAGGGAGCGATGTTCATCTTCGCTGATATCACCGTCCTTTTCCATTTTCTTCAAGGAGTCCATGCCATCGCGGCGGACATTTCGCACGGCGACGCGTGCAGATTCTGCATACTTGCCGGCAACTTTAGTCAGTTCCACCCGGCGTTCTTCATTGAGCGGAGGGATCGGGATGCGCAAGGTCTGCCCGTCGACAACAGGATTTAGTCCGAGGCCAGATTCGCGAATAGCCTTGTCTGTCGTGCCAACCAACCCCTTATCCCAGACGTTCACGGCGATCATGCGCGCATCCATGATAGAGACCGATCCCACCTGATTGAGTGGCATGTTTGACCCATAGGCCGCGACCTGAACACTATCGAGCAGATTGACTGAGGCGCGTCCGGTGCGCAGCCCCTGTAATTCGGCCTGGAGTGAAGAGATTGCGCCATCCATTCGGCGTTCGAGGTCTTTTTTATCGTAACTCATTTTCTATCCTCTTGATCCAGAGATAACCGTGCTGGGGCCTTGACCGGTCAACACATCTTGCAGGGCACCTTTGTTATGCAAAGAGAAAACCACAATTGGTATATCTGTGTCACGCATCAGACTGACAGCCGAGGCGTCCATAACCTTTAGGTTTCGCGCTAAGACGTCCTGATAGGTCAAATGATCGTAACGCTCCGCCGTCGGATCGGTTTTTGGGTCGGCAGAGTAAACACCGTCGACCTGGGTCCCCTTCATCATCGCATCACAGTGCATTTCAGCGGCGCGCAAGGCCGCGCCTGTATCTGTCGTGAAGTATGGATTACCGGTTCCCGCGGCGAAAATCACAACCCGGCGCTTCTCCATATGCCGGATCGCGCGCCGGCGGATGAAGGGCTCACAGACCTCATCCATTCGAATGCCTGACTGAACGCGTGTTTGAACGCCGATCGATTCAAGCGCACTTTGCATGGCCAGCGCGTTCATAATCGTGGCCAACATGCCCATGGAGTCAGCTTGTGAGCGCTCCATGCCCTGCGCCGCGCCTTTCATGCCTCGAAAGATATTACCGCCGCCAATGACCAGGCAAATTTCTACGCCGAGCTCTCGAGCTGCTGCGATTTCTTCCGCAAATCCAAGGCATGTTGGCATATGGATCCCGTAATCGGTTGGACCCATCAAAGCCTCACCCGAAATCTTCAGGAGCACACGCTTATATTTCAGGCCATAATCGGCCTCTGTCTCACCTGGCATTCCGCGTCTCCCGTATCTCAAAAGCCCATAAAAGATTCCCGGCCACCTGTCATCGGTAGCCGGGATCTAAAAGCACTTATTTTTTTAGGGGTTTAGGACTTCGTCATGGACGCAACTTCTTCAGCGAAATTATCTTCCGCCTTTTCGATGCCTTCACCCAGTTTGAACATGACAAAGCCAGCGAGCTCTGCGCCATTGTCCGCAATAAACTGACCCACGGTTTGATCCGGGTTCATGACAAATTGCTGCTCAACCAGAACAACTTCTTTGTAGAACTTTTTGATCCGGCCTTCGATCATCTTTTCGATCACGTTGGCGGGCTTGCCAGATTGCTCAGCTTGCTCGGTCAGAACCTGCTTCTCACGTGCAACAAGCTCCTGATCGAGATCCGCCACAGTTGCAGAGGCTGGTGAGGTGGCCGCGACGTGCATCGCGACTTTCTTGCCGGCGTCGGACAGGTCGCCAGACCCGTTCAAACCGACCAGAACACCAATCTTGCCCATGCCCGGCGCTTCCGCGCTGTGGATATAAGCTGCGACAGAGTCGGCTTTGATTTGCGCCGCGCGGCGCAAAGACATGTTCTCACCGATCGTGCCGACCAGACGCTTGATCATGTCCTCAACGGTACCGTCGCCATCGGGCGCGGCGGCTGATTTTAGAGCGTCGGTGGTGCCCTCTGTGCTCAGAGCGAGCTTGGCAATGTCAGCGAGGGCGCCTTGGAAGGTCTCGTTGCGCGCAACAAAGTCAGTTTCTGCGTTCAGCTCAACGACAGAACCAATCGCGCCATCGTCAGAGACGACGGCGGCAACGAGCCCGTCCGCCGCTGTGCGGCCTGACTTTTTAGCAGCCTTAGACAGGCCTTTTGCGCGGAGCCAATCAACGGCGGCTTCAACATCGCCATCATTCTCAACCAGCGCTTTTTTCGCGTCCATCATGCCTGCGCCAGTCTTGTCACGCAGATCCTTGACGAGGGCAGCAGTAATCTGAGCCATCCTAGTTGTCCTTCTGTTCAAACCCAGGGGTGTGTTTAAGCTTCAGTCTTGTCTTCGGCGACTTCAGCGGTTTCTTCAGCTTCAGCTTCAGCTTCGGTTTCAGCTGCGGCGGCGTCTGCAGCTGCAACATCGGCCTCGACCATGGCTTCTATGTCTTCGGATTCGCCAAGATCGATACCAAGTCCGGCAGAAGACTCCGCAAGACCGTCCAGAACGGCATCGGCGATCAGGTTGCAGTAAAGCGAGATCGCGCGAGCAGCATCGTCATTGCCGGGGAAGGCGAAGTCAGCGTCTTCCGGGTCGCAGTTGGTGTCAACGACGGCAACGACCGGGATGCCGAGTTTGCGCGCTTCTTTAATCGCAATGGCTTCCTTATTCGTATCGATGACGAAAATCAGATCTGGCAAACCGCCCATATTTGCGATTCCGCCAAGGGCTTTGTCGAGCTTCTCGCGATCACGCTCCAGATTAAGCAGCTCTTTCTTGGTGAGACCCGATTGTTCTTTGCCTGCCAGCGTTTCTTCGAGTTCGCGAAGCCGCTTGATCGAATTTGAAACCGTCGACCAGTTGGTCAGCGTCCCGCCAAGCCAACGGTGGTTCATGTAGTATTGCGCGCAGCGTTGCGCGGCCTCAGCGACAGGCTGTGAGGCTTGGCGCTTTGTGCCAACGAAGAGTACGCGACCGCCTTTGGAAACCGTGTCGCGAACTTTGACCAAAGCCTGGTGCAAAAGCGGAACAGACTTGGACAGGTCCATGATGTGAATGCCAGAACGCGCGCCATAGATGAAGGGCTTCATCTTGGGGTTCCAGCGGTGAGTTTGGTGACCAAAGTGAACGCCAGCTTCGAGCAGTTCACGCATTGTGAAATCAGGCAGTGCCATCTTAACTTTCCTTATCCGGTTGACCGGCATGATCCCTATTGAGCCTCATTTGAGGAGCAACACCGGAAGGATCACGCATCGGGGGTTGTTGCGCGCGTCTATACATGAATGGCGCGGCAGTGCAACCACAAGCTTCAGGCTTGTGCGACTCAGGCCGCTTCGTGATCGACTCGCGCGACGCCCGGCGCTGTTTTTAAGGCTCTCAGCGCCTCAATTCCGGTTGGGTATGTGTCTGGCAATCGCAAGGTCACGACACGGCCGTCATCGATCGGCAATCGTACAAATATTTCGCCGCGATCTTGCCCAGAGGCACCTTTTAGACGGGCAGCGATGGCCGCTAATCCAGACAGATCTGCCCCTTTCTCGAGCCGAACGGAAAGTGCTGGAGCTTTTTTGGCAATTCGAGCCTGCTCGATCGGCTGCACGCGGCGGGCGGACAGGCGGATTTCATCCTCGCGGCGGCGCACTTCGGTTAGGATCACGACCGCGCAACCGGGTTCGAGTTGGTCGCGCATGTCCGATAACAGTTCTGGCATCACCATCAACTCAACTTCGCCGGTTGGATCCGAGAGGGTCAGGAACGCAAACTTCCCGCCGTTTCGAGCCGGCTTTTCAACCCGGCGGCGCACAACACCGATCAATTCCATCGGCTTGCCGTCGACAGCACTGTCAGCAATGTTCATCGCGTAAGTGATACGCCCGTCTTCAAGACTGTCGAGAATATCATCGAGCGGATGACCTGAGAAATAAAAGCCGATCGCCGCAAACTCCTGATCGAGTTTATCCTGCATATTCCACGCGGCGGCCTTTGGCAGATCTGCCCGCATGGCGGGTTCGGCATCTCCGAACAACCCTCCTTGCCCGCCAGCGCGATCTTCGGCGGACGCGGCGCAGGTTGCTGCCAACATGGGTGCTGATTTCAAAACTCGCGCCCGATTGGGTTCCAACTCATCGAATCCACCAGCTTTTGCGAGCTGCTCAAAGCACTTCTTATTGATGTCCTTGGGATCGACCCGCTCCGCAAGATCATGCAGACACTTAAACGCGCCGTTTGAAGACCGTTCCGCAACCAGATGCTTCATCGCTTCGGGGCCGACGCCTTTCAGCGCTCCTAGCGCATAGACGATCGAGTCGCCTTGGACATCGAAGTCTGCCGTCGAAACATTCACATTTGGCGCGATGATCGGGATTTTGAGCCGGCGCGCCTCTTGGAAAAAGGCGGCAAGCTTATCGGTATTGTGCAGATCCAAACTCATGGACGCGGCCAAAAAAGCCACCGGGAAGTGCTGCTTTAGATAGGCCGTGTGATAGCCAATCAAAGCGTAGGCCGCCGCGTGGGATTTGTTGAAGCCGTATCCCGCGAACTTTTCCATCGTATCGAAGATATCGTTCGCCAGAGGCGGCTCAATGCCCTTCAGCTCGTTCGCGCCTTTCAGGAATCGCTCGCGCTGTGCGACCATTTCTTCGAGCTTTTTCTTACCCATGGCGCGCCGGAGCAAATCTGCTTCCCCGAGCGAGTAGCCTGCAATTTCCTGGGCCATCCGCATGACCTGTTCCTGATAGACCGGAACACCATATGTGGCTTGCAGGATCGGCTCGAGGTCGGGATGCTGATACTTGATTGTCTTGGGATCTTCTTTGCCCGCCACATAGACCGGAATGTTGTCCATCGGGCCTGGACGATAGAGCGAAATAATCGCGATGACGTCTTCAAGATTGCCAGGACGCACCTTCCGCAAGGTGTCGCGCATGCCCTGGCCTTCCAATTGGAAGACACCGAGTGTTTCGCCCGACGCCATCAATTTGTAAGTCTCAGCATCGTCCAGACTATGCCATTCTGGGCCGACATCCTTGCCATCACGCCGAATGAATTTCAGCGCGCGGTCAATCACCGTGAGCGTCTTCAAGCCGAGGAAGTCAAACTTCACCAGACCCGCAGACTCCGCCCATTTCATATTAAACTGCGTGGCGGGCAGGTCGGCACGGGGATCGTTATAGAGCGGCACGAGCTCGGTGAGCGGCCGGTCGCCGATGACGACGCCTGCGGCGTGCGTGCCAGCATTCCGATACATACCCTCGAGCGCAAGTGCGGTGTCGAGGAGCTCTCCTACACGCGGATCGCGGCTGATTTCCTCATCAAATTTAGGTTCGTCATCAATCGCTTCGGAGAGCTTGGGCGGTTTCGCAGGATTGAACGGAATGAGCTTCGCCAAGCGATCAACCTGGCCATATGGCATTTGCATGACCCGGCCGACATCGCGAACGACAGCTTTCGCCTGAAGCGTGCCGAACGTGATGATCATGGCGACGGATTCTGCTCCGTATTTATCCCGCACATACCGGATCACCTCGCCGCGCCGCTCCTGACAGAAGTCGATATCGAAGTCCGGCATTGAGACCCGTTCCGGGTTCAAAAACCGCTCAAACAGGAGATCAAAGCGGAGCGGATCGAGGTCTGTAATGGTCAGCACCCAGGCAACCAGAGACCCCGCGCCCGATCCGCGCCCGGGCCCAACCGGAATATCCTGCTCCTTGGCCCATTTGATGAAGTCCGCAACAATCAGAAAGTAACCCGGAAACCCCATCCCCTCGATGATACCGAGTTCATAGTCCAAGCGCTCGAGATAGGTTTCTCGAGTCGCGTAGAGTTGAGGAGCTTCCGCCAAGCGGGCCTCCAGACCCTCTTTGGCCTGGAGCTTCAACTCATCAATTTCTGACCGCGATCCATCCCCAAAGTTAGGCAAAATTGGCTTGTGCTTGGTCGACCGGACACCACAACGCTTCGCGATCTCTGCTGTCGTCTCGATCGCTTCTGGCAAGTCTGCGAAAAGCTCTCGCATTTCCGCGTCAGTCTTGAGGTATTGTTGCGCCTCGACTTGTGGGCGGTCTTCCTGGCCAAGATACGCGCCGTTCGCGATGCACATCATTGCATCATGCGCCTCGGCATCCAGGGCCTTCATGAAGCGCGCGTCATGGGTCGCGACAATCGGCAAGTCCAGCTCATAGGCGAGCGCCAGCAAGCCCGGCTCGCATTCCGCTTCTGCCGGGGATCCGTGGCGCGTAATTTCAACATAACACCGACCCGGAAATTGCGATGCAAGACTTTCCAGCGCTGCCCTCGCCTCAGCAGGTTTGCCTTTCCGCAAATAGCGCGCAATCTCGCCCTCCGCGCCGCCTGTTAGAGCGATCAAGCCATCGGTTTTCTCTTCCAAATACTTCTTGTGGATTCGTGGCACGCCATCTTCTGCATCCAGATACGCGTAGGATGAAAGGGCCATCAGCCGCTCATAGCCCACTTTGTTCTGCGCATAGAGGGACAGTCGTGTGATGGTCTCTTGGTGTGCGCCGTCCGTCACATCAAAACAAACCGCCATGATCGGCTGGATTCCAGCCCCGGCGAGGCTCTCCGACAGCTCTAGCGCCCCAAACAGATTGTTGCGATCGGTCACTGCGACCGCCGGCATGCCTTGATTCTTGCACCATGCGGTGAGGCCTTTCGTCGTGATCATGCTCTCAAGCAAGGAGAACGAAGTCCGCACGGCGAGGTGAACAAATGGCGCTTGATCCAAAGGATACTCCTGAACCCAATCTTTGAAGGAACGAGTGTGTGGTCCGATTCTCCCGCCAGCGCAGGCGAAGCCCGTCTCGATCTTCCTCGATAACGGTTGCGTGTATCAGAAACTGGTTAGGAACAAAAGCAGAACTTTAGGCGGTCACGCCGAAATCTGTGAGTTTCCCGTCGTGTAAGGTCAAGACACGATCCATGTGTTGCGTCAGCGCCATATTGTGCGTCGCCACCAGAACCGCTGCACCTTCGCTTCGCGCCATCCGGATCAAGCTTTCAAACACCCGCTCCGTTGTAGCCGGGTCAAGGTTGCCTGTCGGTTCGTCTGCGATCAACAAGCGCGGGTCATTGACCAAGGCACGTGCAATTGCCACCCGCTGTTGTTCACCGCCCGACATCTGACCCGGCTGATGTTTGAGTCGTTTAGCAAGCCCCATTTCAGCCAAAAGCGTTTCGGCTTTCTCGCGCGCTTTCTTGCGTCTTGCTCCGCCGACCATGAGCGGCATCGCAACATTATCACGTGCGCTAAACTCCGGCAGCAAATGGTGGAACTGATAGACAAAACCTAACTTCTCGCGTCTCAGGCGGGTTCGTCCGGCATCATTCAGCGCCATGCAGTCTTCGCCTTCCAGGAAGACCTGTCCCCCCTCCGGCTTTTCAAGCAAGCCCGCTGTATGAAGCAGGGTCGACTTACCGGATCCTGAGGGTCCGACGAGCCCGACCAGCTCGCCCGGATTCAACACCAGATTGGCGCCCTCCAGGACCCGGAGAACCCCACCTTCAGACTTGTACTCGCGGACTATATCGCGAAGTTCGAGCACCGCGGGCATCATTCAAACCTCAACGCATCAACAGGATCGAGCCGAGCCGCTGACCAAGCCGGCCAGATCGTCACGAGCATGGACATCCCCATGGCCCAAAGGGTCACGAAAATGACCTCTGCCCAGTCCAAAATCGCTGGCAAGCCATCCAAGCCATAGACCGTTGGCGGGAACAATTCTCGCCCGATCACAAAGCCGATACCGTCGATAACGTAATTGATGTTTACGACCATCACGACACCAAGGATGGCTCCGAACAGGGCGCCCGTCAGGCCCAGCAACGCTCCGATCATCACGAATACGCGCATAATCGAGCCACGTGAGGTTCCGACGGTTCGCAAGATCGCAATGTCGCTGGTTTTGTTTTTCACAAGCATAACAACGCCGGTGATGATGTTGAGCGATGTAATCACAATCAGGATGAGCATAATGATCATCATCATCGAACGTTCGGTATTCAACGCATTGAAATACTGTTCGCGCTGCACCTTCCAGCTTTCGGTTGGCAGGCGATACTCAAGCACGCGGTTCACCGCTATTTCCGCCGGATCCGTGACCATCGCATCCGGCAAACGCAAGTCCAGTTTATCGTAAAAGCCTTTTCGTCCGAAGAAGATCTGCGCCTGCTCCATCGGCATGAAGATGTAGGCCTGATCGAGTTCAACGCTCCCCGTCTGGAAGAACTGCCCGACCGTGTACACTTTACGTCTGGGCTGAACACCAAACGGGCCTTGAATGCCATTTGGTGCGATCAGAGTGACCTTGTCTCCCGGATAGAGCCCTAAGCTCGCGGCGAGAAAACGACCGACCATGATAACGTCGCCACCATTGTTTCCTTCTCCAAAGCCAAACGCTTTAGCCGCGGCTGCTCCGCCCTCCAGGAATGGCAGATTATCGAGATCTTCAACGCGCACACCCCGTACGATTGCGCCGCTTTGCCGACGATCTGACGTGGCCAGCACTTGCTGCTCAATAATCGGCATAGCCTGATCGACCTCAGGCAGGGCTTCAATTTCAAATACCAATTGATCGATGTCGGCTTGAGGCTCGTTTTGCGTATTGACGAAGACGTGCCCCTGACCGCCGAGCATCGCATCAAGCAGGGTCGCGCGAAAACCGCTCATCACTGACATCACCACAATCAGCGCCATGACGGCGAGCAGAATTCCGATAAAGGATACGATCGATACGACTGAAACGCCCCCATTTGCGCGCGTGGCGCGCAAATAGCGCCAGGCCAACGTACGTTCAACTTGTCCAAACGGAGCGGCACGACTCATGAAACGAGGCCTATTCGGCAATTATGGACAAAACGTGATGATGCGGTCTCTCTTCTTGGGGAAGCCTCATCCTGAGCGAAGTCGAAGGATGCGCGTCTGAGCAAGCGGCCCCTCGTCCTTCGACTTCGCTCCGGATGAGGGGCGGTTGTAATGAGCGTGCGCACGACCTACCCACACACCTTATTGATCGCGGCCTCAAGCGAGAGATCCTCTTTCTCGCCGGTGGCGCGGCGTTTCAGCTCGACCGTGCCACTCTTCACGCCGCGCGGCCCGACCGTGATCTGCCAAGGCAGGCCGATCAGCTCCATACGGGCAAATTTCGGCCCGGCCCGGTCAGACGTCTCGTCATAGAGCGGGTCTTTGCCAGCAGCCTTGAGCTTGGCATATGCCTCATCGGCGACCGCGGCGACATCGGCATCGCCCGGCTTCATCGAGATGATCCCGGCTCCAAACGGCGCGACTTCATCGGGCCAGATAATGCCATTCTCATCATGGCTCGCTTCGATGATCGCGCCGACGCAGCGCGACACGCCAATGCCATAAGAGCCGCCATGAATGGTGACCAGATCGCCGTCTGAGGTTTGCACCTCGGCTTTCAGCGGCTCGGAATATTTGGTGCCGAAATAGAAGATGTGGCCAACTTCAATGCCGCGGGCTTTGACTTGGCGGTCTTCGGGAATGGCAGAGAAGGCGGCGTCGTCATGCTTTTCATCCGTGGCCGCATAGAATTGCGTGCGTTTGGTCATCTCGCGGTCGAGCGCGATGAGATCATCAAAGTCGAAATCAGCGCCCGGGGCGGGCACGTCGAGCACCGACTTGTCGCAATAAACTTCGCTTTCACCGCTCTCAGCGAGAATGAGGAATTCATGGCTCAAGTCCCCGCCAATAGGGCCAGGATCGGCTTGCATCGGGATGGCGGTAATCCCCATCCGATGAAACGTGTTGAGATAGGCGGCGAACATTTTCTGATAAGACACCCGGGCATCGGCCTCAGACAGGTCGAAACTATAGGCGTCTTTCATCAGAAACTCGCGGCCCCGCATAATCCCAAAGCGCGGGCGGATTTCGTCGCGAAACTTCCATTGCTGGTGATAGAGATTAAGCGGCAGGGCTTTGTAACTCTTCACAAAAGACCTGAAAATGTCGGTGATCATCTCCTCATTGGTCGGCCCGTAGAGCATATCGCGATCATGCCGGTCGGTGATGCGTAGCATTTCTGCGCCATAGTCATCGTAGCGCCCCGACTCGCGCCAAAGATCAGCCTGTTGCAGGGTTGGCATCAACATCTCAATCGCGCCGGCCCGGTCCATTTCTTCGCGGACGATTTGCTCAATCTTTTTCAGCACCCGAAAACCAAGCGGCAGCCAGGAATAGATGCCGGCCCCGTTCTGGCGCACCATCCCGGTTCGTAGCATCAATTTATGGCTGGCAATGGTCGCATCCGACGGCACGTCTTTAGAGACGGGAATGAAATAGCGAGAGAGGCGCATTTGGTATCTTTTTATACAGATTGAAACGTTTCATCCTGTTATGCAGAACTGCCTGACTTGGCTAGAGCCAAAGGGCTGTGCTTGACGCGGCTGCGAATGCGGGCAGGACTAAGCTATGCTCTTCTGGGACAGCATCATTCGATATCCAGCGGTGACGCTACTCGTCTTACTCGCGCTCCTTGCGATACGGGATGCACGGCATCTGGTCCAAGGTCGAATTGTAATCGTACTGGGGCTGACGCTCGGATCGATGCTTTTATCAACCGCGCCGCCCGAAACACGTCCACCCTCACCACTCTATGAAGGCCTTAGGCTGATCGATACCGCGAATGTCGTATTTGTGTGGTGGTTTAGTCTCTCAATCTTCCAAGACGACTTTAAGCTAAGAACATTTCATTGGCTCACCCTGGGTGCTTATTTGGGCATCGCGATGCCCGCTCGCATCGTTTATCTTTATGGGGATTTCGACCTTCCCTTCACTTTCGAAGTGGCCGTACGCGCCATTTCGATTGGCATGGTTGCTCATCTCCTATGGGTGGCTCTCTCGGGCTTGCGGGACGATTTGATCGAAGTTCGGCGAAAGACCCGGCTCTGGTATGCGATCGCAATGAGTGTGGCCACGGCCTTGGTCGTGCTTGGGGAGATGTTCTACACCTCGATGACCGGCGACAATAGCGATCCCCCATCTTTGTCTCTTATCCGAACGGCGATCATTTTACCGCCCATTCTCGTCGGCGCATTTCTGTATCTCGGGTTGCGACGAGAGGCTTTACTGTTTGAACCCGCCCAATCGGCAATTCCGGTGCAGCCAAAAATTGATCCCAAGGACCAAGCGACACACACACGCCTCGTTGCGTTGATGAATGAGAACAAGCTGTATCGCGAACACGGGCTCGGCATTGGCGATCTCGCCGCTAGAATGAGCGTCCCCGAACATCAACTTCGCGCTTTGATCAATAAAGGCCTCGGCTACCGCAACTTCGCAGCCTTCTTAAACCAATACCGACTGGCCGAAGCCAAAGCGGCGCTCGCCGACCCGGAACAAGCCCGCACACCAATCCTCACCATCGCGATGGATGTCGGCTACGCATCGCTCGCCACATTCAATCGGGCTTTCAAAGCTGAAATTGGCGTTACCCCAAGCGCGATGCGAGCCGCGGCTCTATCAGACGCTTCTCAATCTTGAAAAACTGTTCTCATTTTTGAAATTGTTCCCGCATTTTCGCGGTTGCGGAGCGTCTAGACCGGATCCGTGATGGAGTGCCCTCATCGACAGACGAGGACACAAAAATGGACCTACTCCCTTTCTTCACCGACTATCTCGGACCGCGCATCTTTGGCGGCATTCAGTTCGAAGCCACGCGTTATGCCATGGGCACGCTGGTCACTTTCTTTGTCCTCTGGATCCTCCTCCACCGGTTCATCGAGACCCGCAAAATTCGCAAACCGACCCCGCGCAACAAACAGATCCAGATGGAGCTAAGACATTCATTCAAGACCGTCTGTGTGTTCGTCGCGATGGACATTTTCATCTTTGAAGCGGCCGATCTTGGCATCTTCCAAAAGTATGATGACTTTGCTGAGTACGGCATGCTCTGGTTCTGGGTCTCGATCCCGCTCCTGATCATCCTGCATGACGCTTATTTTTACTGGACCCACCGGGCCATGCATACGGCAAAGCTGTATAAGCGCACGCATATGCAGCACCATCGCTCGCACAATCCGACCCCGTTCACCGCTTATAATTTTGCCGCTGCGGAAGCTGTGATCGAGTATATGTATGTGCCGCTGGGGCTGATGCTCATCCCGACCCACAACCTGGCGCTCTATATCGTGCTCACCATCATGATCTTCAAAAATGCGCTGGCCCACTGCGGTTATGAAGTCTTCCCGCGCAGCTGGGCCCGTATGCCGGTGCTTGGATGGCTCACCACAGTTACCCATCATGACATGCACCATGAGCGCGGCACCGGGAATTTCGGTTTCTATTTCACCTGGTGGGACCGCTGGATGGGCACCGAGCATCCGAACTATCTTCAGCGTCTCGACGAACAAGAAGCCCGCGCGCAGGCGATCAAAGCCGCCCGCCGCGCGGCCAAGAAACGGCCTCAGATGGTGCCGGCTGAGTAGGCAAAACCGTCTCCCATTCCCTTCAATCGGTCGGATCGCTCTCTCGCTCCGGCCGTTTTTTTGACCATCGACTTCACCACTATCAAAGCTTAGAACGAGGGCTAATTTCAGCGTAAGAGTTCACGATAAAAACTTTTGTCTTCATCTGTTTAGCAGCTTTGTTGGTCGGTTGCGCTCCGCGCCCATCGGACAACAGTGCGACGGTCGCAGTGGCCGCAAATTTCAAGCCGACGCTTGGAAAGCTGATCCTCACCTTCGAAGCCGAAACCGATTTTCAAGTGGACATGGTCGCGGGGTCGACAGGAAAACTCTATGCACAGATCACCCATGGCGCCCCTTACGACATTTTCCTTGCAGCGGACCAATGGCGCCCGGAGAGATTAATAGTCGAAGATCATGCAGTTGCAGGAACTCAGAAAACGTATGCGCTGGGGCGGTTGGTTTTGTGGTCCAGAAGCGATCTGCAAATCGGCCTTGAAGACTTAGAGCTTCCCAAAGTGCAGCGCATTGCCATCGCCAATCCCAATCTCGCTCCCTATGGGACTGCCGCGCGCCAAGTCTTGCAACGGACAAACGTGTTAGATGTGGTGAGTGACAAACTGGTCTTCGGCGAGAACGTCGGACAGGCCTTCGCCTTCGTCAGCACGAGCAATGCACAAGTTGGATTTGTCGCTGAAGCGCAAATTCGATTGCTCCCGAAGACACAATCCGGCCAGATGGTCCGCCTCGATCCCGCTTTGCACGATCCGATCGCGCAAGATGCCGTCTTGCTCAGACGAGGGTCTGACAATCCCGCCGCAGAAGCTTTCATGACCTTCCTACACAGCCCAAAAGCCCAAGACATCATCGCGCGTCATGGTTATGATCTTCCATAAGCATGCCTGATCTATCCGCTCTCTGGCTCACCGCCCGCCTTGCCCTGGTCACAACGCTCGTCCTGTTGGCGATCGGGACACCTCTGGCCTGGTGGTTGGCGCAAACACGATCCCGCCTCAAGCCCGCGATTGAAGCGCTTGTGGCCCTGCCCTTAGTTTTACCGCCCACCGTCCTCGGCTTCTATCTTCTAATCGCGATGAGTCCGGAAGCGCCATTTGGTGGATTTTGGCTGCAAGCGACCGGGGAGACGTTGAGTTTCTCTTTCGCAGGGCTCGTGATCGGGTCAGTTATCTATTCTTTCCCCTTTATGATCCAACCCCTTCAGACCGCATTTGAGGGCCCGGTTCAGCAAGCCATGCGGACCGCTGCGAGCCTTCGCGCATCGCCTTGGGATGCGTTTTTCACCATTGCGGTGCCAATGTCGGTCCGGGGATTCGTGACGGCGACCGTTCTCTCTTTCGCGCATACACTCGGTGAGTTTGGAGTCGTGCTGATGGTCGGCGGCAATATCCCTGATCGCACGCGCGTTGCCTCGATAGAGATTTACGAGAACGTCGAGACCCTCAATTACACCGATGCCCACGCGCTCTCTCTGATTCTCTTGGTCATTTCCTTTGTGACGCTGTTCTGTGTCTTCCTCTTCAATAAACGGTTCCCAGCGCATGTCCGGCTCTAACCTCCTTCTGCAGGCCAAGATCGCATGGGATGGTTTTGCTCTGGATCTCGACGAGACGATTCCGTTGGACGGCGTTACGGCGGTGTTCGGGGCGAGCGGCAGCGGTAAGACAAGTCTATTAAACCTGATCGCCGGTTTTCTTCGCCCGACATCCGGACGAGTCGTGTTCAATCAGTCCGATTGGTACCGATCGGCGCCCCGCGCGTGGGTACCCCCGCATCAAAGGTCAGTGGGCACCGTGTTTCAGGACGCTCAGCTCTTCCCGCATCTTACCGTGCGCGAAAATCTTGATTACGCTGCGAAGCGCGCGGACCCGACAGCGGCGGGACACAGCTTTTCAGAGATCGTTTCCGTGATGGCGCTGAGCCCACTTCTTGATCGCCAAGTTAGCACTTTGTCGGGCGGCGAAGCGCAGCGCGTCGCGCTCGCACGAACGCTGCTCACGAAACCGCAAATTCTGTTGCTCGACGAGCCACTATCAGCGCTCGATACAGCGCGGAAAAGCGAACTCCTTCCTTTTTTAGAAACCGCCAAGACCGTCTTCAATTTGCCGACGCTCTATGTCAGCCACGACGTGGACGAGGTCAGTCGGATCGCCGATCGGGTTTTGGTCATGGAGGCCGGTCGCGTCATCGCGCGCGGACGCCCAGATGAAGTGCTCAGCCGTTTCGGCTTGGAAGCCGGTCGTAATCCTTACGAACTCGCCTCTGTTTTGACAGGACAAATACTCCCGCAAAGCGACGATAGCGGTCTGATGGAAATCAAGGTCGGTGACGCATCGATCTGGCTCGCCGTAGATGCGGAGCACGATCCCGGTGCCGAAGTGCAGATCAAAATCGCTGCGCGCGATGTCGCGATCGCGACCCAGCGACCTCAAAGCATCAGCATTCAAAACATGATCGCGGCTTCGGTCACCTCGATCGAAGAGACCAAACGCCCTGCCTTTCGGACGGTCACACTCGACATTGCGGGCCAAACACTGAAAGCCATGATCACGCGCAAGGCGGTCCAAGACTTAGCGCTCGTGCCCGATCAGCAAGTCTTCGCCTTGATCAAAAGCGCGACATTTAATGGCTAAGTAGTCGCCGCCTTTTGAGCATCTTCGTGCTGCAGCTCAATGATCTCACGCCCTAAGAAGAAGGAAATCGCAGTCCGGATCAGAACGAGCAGTCCGACAAAGATCAAATCGGTGAATTCTCTTGTGATCACGGTGTGGATAATGTCCGAGGCGATCATGAATTCCAGCCCAGTCAGGATATAGGTCCCGAGAATGGTCCGCGCGGCGCTTAAGTTGCCCAAGTTTGGCGACATCAGCCCGATGCCATGCCGTAGCCCGGCGAGCAAACGGAAAAGCGCCACAAAGAAGCCGAACAAGATCAAGGCGACACCGATCAGATCGATACAGATCGCGAGCCCTTCCAGCGCGTGCATGACCGGTTCATCCAAGCCGAACGGCAAATGTTCCAGCGAGGTGCCGCCGGTCATACCGTCCATCATATGTCCGCTCTCTGAGGCGCTCATCACATCAGCTCCGCATCCGTCATCACTTCAACCAGAGACGGGCCGTCATGGGCGATGGCTTTGGCCAAGGCTGGCTCTAATTGGTCGCGCGTTTTAACGAGCTCGCCCATACCCCCGCAGGAGCGGGCAAAGCCAGCAAAGCTTGGATTGACCAAGCTGGTTTGCCAGACTTCGAACTCGGCCGCTTTTTGCTCTTTGGTGATTTTGCCAAGCTCGGAATTGTTCATCAGGACGTGGGTGATGTTCATCCCGTATTTGACCGCGGTGGTGAACTCCATCGCATATTGGCCGAAGCCGCCATCGCCAGACACGGATATGACTTTACGGCCTTTATAGGCCCCCTCTTCCTGGGTCGCCGCCCAGGCCCCCATGGCCGCCGGGAAGGAGAAGCCGATCGAGCCAAGATAGCCCGACATGAGCACCCGTTGCTGGCCGGTCGGTTCGAAATAACGCCCGAAGGAATAGGTATTGTTGCCAACATCCACCGGCAGGATCGCATCGGCGGGCGCGGCTTTGGTCAACGCCTCGAACAAAGCCGCGGCCGAGACGCCCTTGCCGCGATCTTCGATGACGCGGCTGTCTTTTTCTGTCCGCCACAGGCGCCAGCGCTCGGCGACTTCGCCGCGCAGGTCGGTCGCGGCCGTGCCGCCGCGGTCCATCTCGGCCTTGAGCAAGTCTGCTGTCACCGCGACATCGCCCATGACCGGCACGGTGACCGGATGGCGTTTGGCGAGCCGCATCGGGTCGGTATCGACCTGAATGGTCGGCGCCCCTTCATAAATGCCGGTATGGTCTGAAAAGCTCGCGCCGAAAACGAGCAGCAAATCGGCTTCATTCATAAACCAGCTGGCAATCGGCGTGCCCGACCGGCCCATGACGCCCGCCGCCAATGGATGTTCGTCACCAATCTGACCTTTGGCTTTGAACGTCGTGGCAATTGGCGCGCCGAGCTGTTCAGCGAGCGCGATGACATTGTCCATGCCCTTCAGAGCGCCATAGCCGACAATGATCATTGGGCGTTTTGCACCTTTGAGCAGCTTGGACGCCGCTTCCATAGCAGACGGCGGCGGGCCGACCGCAAGATCGGCCATGCGCCCGGCCGGGCCATTGGCTTTGGCGCCGTCTGCGGCCGGTTTCGGCTGCACATTGTCCGGGAAGACCAAATGGCCCACGCCGCGTTGCAAGATGGCGGTCTTGATCGCTTGCGTCATCAGCAGCGCATGATCGGAGTTGAGATGCACGGTTTCTGAGAATTCGGCGACGGCTTCAAACGCCGCTTCGAGATCAATATCCTGGAACGCGTGCACGCCGACGACTTGGTCTTGGACTTGTCCGGTCAGCGCTAAAGCCGGCGCATTGTCGACTTTGGCATCCCAGAGCCCGGTCAAAAGATTGGTCGCGCCAGGCCCCGCAATGGTAAGCGCCGCAGCGGGGTGTCCGGTCAGCTTACCATATCCAGAAATCGCAAAAGCGGCAGCGCCCTCATGGCGGATCCCGTAATAGCGCAGCTTACCTTCGGCTTCTTGCACACGCAGCGCGTCGGCCAGTCCGAGATTGGAATGCCCAACCATGCCGAATACGCTGGTCACATTCCAATTGGTCATCGTTTCGGCCATCACGTCAGCAATCGTGCGCTCGCGCGGCGGCAAAGACGGCACGCCGACATAGACCCCATCCTCGCGGATATCGACGTCAAACATCTCTTGACCGGTATCTTTATGACCGCCAGGGGGTTTGCCGGTCAGCGGGTCAAAGTCCCAGCCATGCCAAGGGCAGCGCAGCCAGCATTCATCATTGATGCCTTGCTCAATCGAGCCCTCACCAAGCGGTCCGCCTTGGTGCGGACACTTATTGTCCATCGCCGCATACTGGCCTTTGAAATGGACCAGCGCGACCGATTGCGTGCCGGCCGTGGCCGACTTCACCCGCCCCTCAGCGACTTCATCTGTTTCGGCGACCTTATGCCAGATCAGTGTGGTTGTGGACTTGGACATGAATGACCCCCTCGCTTGCTTTTCGGTGCCGTATCGAAAATATCTATGTAAGGCATATAAAATAGCGATCACTTTTTTTTGGGGTCTTGTGATTGGCGCGTCAAACCGGCATCCGATAGAGGCCGGGCAGGAATTTTTGAGGGGTATCATCCATGAATAAAGTCGCCGTCGCCAAGTGGGAGACCCTAGCCGACCGCCAGCCCGAATATGCCATTGTCGGCGAAGTTGATCTGGTCGTTGTGCGCTATGATGAAACGGTGTCGGTCTTCTATGGCCGCTGCCTGCATCGGGGCGCGCTAATGTCTGACGGCCATGTGGACGCCAATGACAATCTGATTTGCGGAGTTCACAATTGGGATTACCGGCTCGATAGCGGCGTCTCTGAGTATGAGAATTCAGAGGTTCTGCCGAAATTCCAAGCCTGGCTCGAGGATGGCGACGTGCTGGTTGATGCCGACGAGATCAATGCCTGGGGCTATGCCAATCCGCAACCTTATCAGCGTGATGAATATCTAGGGCTCTACCAAGACCCAAGCCACGCGCCACACCCGGAACCGACCAATGCCCTCATTCAGCAATATGCCCGCGATGGGCTGAGCAAAACGGGTCATCATGGCGTAACCGACTCGATGGGTGTCCCCCGCGATCAATTGCCCAAATGGGACGATATTCAAATGATTACGGCGCAGTTGCATAAGATGCCGCTGCTCGATGATGAGCCCGTCGATACGCGTGTCACCATCGGTCCGAATGCGCAAAAGCCGCTGCATCTCGATATTCCGCTCTTTGTCTCTGATATGAGTTTCGGGGCGCTGTCAGAACCGGCCAAGGTCGCGCTTGCGCGCGGCGCGGAACTCGCCGGTACGGGTATTTGTTCTGGCGAGGGCGGCATGCTGCCAGAAGAACAAGAGGCCTGCTCGAAATACTTCTACGAGCTGGCCTCCGGCCGGTTCGGCTTTTCCTGGGACAAGCTCGCAAAGGTCCAAGCCTTTCACTTCAAAGGCGGCCAAGGCGCCAAGACCGGCACCGGCGGCCACCTACCCGGCAATAAAGTGAAAGGTAAAATCGCCCTCGTACGGGGTTTGAAAGAAGGCCAAGCGGCGATCTCACCGCCGCGCTTTCCCGATTGGACCGATTACTCGCAAATCAAAGACTTTGCCGATGAGGTGCGCGACCGCACCGGCGGCATTCCGATCGGCTATAAACTCTCCGCCCAGCATATCGAAAAAGACATCGAAGCCGCGCTTCTGGTCGGGGTCGACTACATCATCCTCGATGGCCGCGGTGGCGGGACCGGCGCTGCGCCGATCATTTTTCGGGACAATATCTCTGTCCCAACGATCCCAGCGCTCGCCCGCGCCCGCAAGTTCCTCGATGATGCCGGGCGAAGCGACGTCTCTCTGGTGATTACCGGCGGCCTGCGCAAACCGGGCGATTTTGTCAAAGCCATGGCCCTTGGCGCGGACGCGATCGCCGTTTCGAATGCCGCCATGCAGGCAATTGGCTGTATCGCGATGCGCGCCTGCCATACGAATAATTGCCCGGTCGGGATCGCCACGCAAAAGCCTCATCTGGTCTCTCGTTTGGTGATCGAGCAGTCGGCCCAGCGCCTGAAAAACTTCTTCGACGCCTCAACGGAATTGATGAAAGTCATGGCGCGCGCCTGTGGCCATTCGAGCCTGACCGATTTTAATCAAGAAGACTTGACCACGTTTAGCCGCGAAATGGCGGATCTCTCTGGCGTGGCGTATGCGGGAGTGGGACGATGAGTGAAACCGCTGCCGAAGCTCTGGTTTTCGGGCTCGGCCTTTATTTCGCGATCGGGGCTTTGGTCGGCTTGATTTACATGTTTGGTGGCGCCGGCCGGATCGATCCTGCGGCGAAAGGCAAAGGCCTGCCCTTGCGCGCGCGGGTTTTGATCTTTCCGGGCGTGATGGGATTATGGCCGCTCATGCTGACCAAACTCTTCACTCAGAAGGAGCCACCCGTCTCATGAAACGTGCGCATAAACGGTCTCATCTGTTCATCTGGATCGTACTTGGCCCAATTGTCGCCGGCCTTCTTGCTTTGGCCGTCGCTGTGCGCCCAGATGCGCCGGTCAATGAGACTTTACCGGACGCTCTGACCGAGGAGGCTCGCTAATGTCGCACGACTATAAAGCTGTACAATGGACCCCGTTTAAAAAGCGCTTCGATGTGTGGATGCTGCTCGGGATCGCGGTCTACCTGATAGGTTTCATTGCCATTGGTGTTTACACGCAGCCACCGGGCGAAAGCATCCACCCCGTTCAAGCGCTCCTGCGTGCGACCGGTACGCTCGCCTTTTTGATGCTGACCTTCATCCTCACCATCGGTCCATTGGCGCGGTTCAGTAATCGCTTCAAGCCGTTTCTTTACAATCGTCGCCATCTCGGCGTGACGACCTTTTTGATCGCTCTGGTGCATGCCGCCCTGGTCATCATGTGGTATCATGGATTTTCGGAGACCAATCCGCTCGTTTCGGTTTTCATCTCCAATCCACGCTATGACAGCATTTCAGGATTTCCGTTCGAAGTCTTGGGCTTCGTGGCCCTGATCATCATGTTTCTCATGGCGGCCACCAGTCACGATTTCTGGAATGCCAATTTAGGTCCTGGGGTTTGGAAGGCGCTGCATATGGGCGTCTATTTCGCTTATGCGGCTTTGGTCATGCACATCGTCCTGGGCGCAATCCAATTCAACAAAAGCCCGGCCTATGTGTTGATGCTCATCGGCTCAGTAACAACAGTGGTTGGGCTTCATCTGATTTCCGGCATGGCGGGCTTACGCTCGGCGCATAAAGCAGGTGAAGAAGGTTGGCTGCGCGTTGCTGCAGTTGAAGACATGGAGTCGGCGCGCGCCAAGATCGTGCGCCCTGTCGAAGGCGAAGCGATCGCCGTGTTCAGAGACGGCGACAAAATCTCGGCGGTGTCGAATGTCTGCCGCCACCAAGGCGGACCGCTCGGCGAGGGCAAAATTGTCGATGGCTGCATCACCTGCCCCTGGCATGGCTTTCAATACCGGATGGAAGATGGCCAAAGCCCGCCGCCCTTTACGGAAAAGATCGCCACATACGCGACCCGTATTGTCAACGGCATTGTCTATGTGAACCCTGAGCCGAACGCTCCGGGGACCCCGCAATCTCCGAGCCTGATTGGAGCCGCCGCATGAGCAAAAACGACTTCTTCATCGGCTGGGCCGAGACCCCGAAAGTCGATCGCCGTTTCTTTTTTGGCGCCGGCCTCGCGCTGCTCGCGGGCACGGCAGCGACGGCGGGCGGCGTGGCAGCGCTTCAACGCTCGGCAGGTCCTGGCGACTGGAACATGGGCGAGATCCGCGAATGGCGCGGCATCGCAACGGCCGAGCCTTATGGCATGCTACGTACGCTCGATCTGGACGGTACGCCGCGCACGGCGCTGCTCGGCTGCCAGGGCAAATGCGGGGTCAGCGCCAAGATTGGCGCGCTTGCGGGCAAACCAGTCATTGTTCAAGGCTCGCTCATTCAACGCGGGCGCCATGCTATGATCGCCGTCATTGATGGCCTCGACTGGATCCGCGAAGACACAGGCGGTGCGATTGGCGACCTCGCCTTCCCGACGCCGGAACCGATTATGGAGGTATCTCTAATTGGCGAGATCCTCGACACGAAATGTTGGTTCGGGGCGATGCGGCCATCCTCTGGCAAGGTTCACAAATCGTGCGCGAGTCTTTGTATTCGCAGCGGATTGCCTCCGGCCTTCTATGTCGAGGATCCCCAAAAACAATCAGCGCTCATGGTCATGACCTCAGGTGGTTTTGGCCACAATAAAGACCTGCTGCCTTATGTTGCTGACCCCGTCCGGATTACGGGACAAGTTCAGCGCTTCGGTGATCTGCTCATTCTCGATGCGCCCGTCAGCGCCATTTCCAGACTTTAATTCGTAGACCCGAACGTCGCCCCGGTTGTGTCGAAATAAGTCCGCCAGAAGGCTTTCAGCTCACTGATCGGCAGATCATATTCCTGCCTCGGCACGATGCGTGCGACGACCTCGACACCTTCAAACCCTGGAAGCTGACTCGCGACCGAGGTTTCTGAATAAGCGGCAAGGTCCGCCCCAGCGCGATAGAAGGAAAAGGCGTCTGAGTGCTGCATCAGGTCCGATACGATCACCAAACGGCGATTGCTCCGATTGGACTGGAAATCTGCCCGGTCGCCAACGGCGTAAAGCGCTTCGAACAGTGGTGAGCTTGGTTGGCTGGTGGTCTTCAGTGTCTCTGAGACGGTCGTAGAGAGTGGCTGATAGAAATGCTCACGCCAGGTATCATCGATCATCCGCGGGTTTTGCAGAATAGGATTGGCATCATCCACACTGCCCGGAGAGCAATGCGAATAGAGCGTTTTCGGGTCAAACGGTTGAGCGCTATTCGGCAACACAACCGTCAGCCGTCCAAAGCGCGGCAGCGATCGTGCTTCTGCATCGATCAGCTCATCGACCCAGTACAGATCATTCTCGCTGAATGGATCAGATTGATCGATCAGCAATATTGTATGCGCCGGATCGCGGCGGTCCATTCGGCATTCCGTTTCCTGATCCAGCGTCGGCGCAGCGTTGAACGCGGCAACCGAAAACAGACCAATAACGCTGATCAACATAACGCCAATGGCGCTGCGCCAGAACCAAGGGCCTTTTTCTCTAGCTCGGGGCATCTTTTACCTCCGGATCTTCCTTTCAGGCGGAACGTGCATCGCTTTGATGCTCGCGGGCCAGGCGCACATCGCGCGCCTTCGCCACCTCTTGATTGACTTGCTTTTGAATGGTCGAGAGCCCCTTCTGCACGCTTTGAATGTGCGTTTCGAGCCACTCGCGCGTGAGGTTCAGAGCCGTCAGGTTTTGTTCGATCGTCTTGATTGCAGCATTTGCCTGATCTCGCTCTTTGGTCAGATCAAAGCCTGGCAGGTTCGGGGTGACAATCTCTTCGAAATAGGCAGGGATCGCTGCCTGCTCGCCAAGTTTATCTCGGAATTTGTTGCGCGCACGGCGGTGCGCCTGGCGATACGCAATCTTCAGGGAGCGCTCCTGATCGCCTGCTTTTGCAGCGATTCCAACAGCGTGATCACGATGGGCTTCCAGCTCATTAAGTGACTTTTCGATCTCTCGTTTCGCAGCCGTATGGCGCTTATGTTGTGTTTCAAACCAGAACCGGCATCGCGTGAAATAATCTGACAGATCATCGCGGACGCCATTCCGCACAGCCTGGCGTTTTTCATAAGCCAGACGTTCTTTCCGCCAAACCCGGCCATACCCTGGGTAGCGATCCGAAATGCGGTCATAGCCTTCATAAATCGCGACCCCGAAAATCGTCAGACCAATCAAAAGAAGTGCAATCGCGACAAGAGAGTCGAGCCCGAAGATGTTGGGGAACATACCGCCAATGACAGACCCCGGAGATATATCGAACATGGAGAAGCCCGCGAGAGACCCTGCCTCTTGTGCAGCGTGCAAGCTAATCTCCACTGCGTCCCGGAAGTGAGCGATGAAGAAGTTGAGCATAATGCCAAACACGATCAATAAGCCCGCAATCACACCGCCTGCGATCTGGAACCCTTTATCGGGGTGATTGAGGTAGCGCAGGCCGAAAAAGCCCGCCAACACACCGGTCAGCACGTTGACCGCGCTGATCCCGAACGCGACCATCATTCCGCCCATCAGACCGGAGGATTGTGCATCTTTGAATAGGAGCGCGTTGAAGCAGCCTTCAACGATCATAATCAGCAGGAGGATGGCGAGGGTCTGTTCAACATTCTTTTTGATGTCCGGCGTGCGTTTGCCAATCCGATCACCGTGCTCTTGCTTGAAATGCTGAAGTTCAATCACGGTTGCATCATGATGATCGCGCGCCGAATCCGCATCATCGACCTCATAATGACGAAACTCGTTTTCCTCGGCTTTGATAACTTCGCGCAAGTGATCGGGATGAATATCAGCGGGTGTGCAGTCCTGAATAAAGTTGCGGACGCTGGCGGCGGTGCCGCTCATCCAGGTTTCAAGTCCACGTCGAACGCTACCGGCCCGTTCCGCAATCTCCTGCTCACGTTCGCTCCACTGATCCTCTGTAATCGCCTCTGAAGCAGGAACGGCATCGGCAGCGTCTTCTTGTGCGATCTTACGCGTACGCCCGCGACTAAACCCCAGATCGCCCTCAGCAAGCTTTCCCTTCAGCCCATGCTTGCGCAAAGACTCCTTACCTTTGAACGTTCTGATTGCAGTCTGATAGCCAATGTCTGCGCCCCAGCGCACCGATTTTCTATTCATTTGCCCAATCCCATTAACAAAG
This sequence comes from Pseudomonadota bacterium, assembly GCA_038527765.1. Classification (GTDB taxonomy): domain Bacteria; phylum Pseudomonadota; class Alphaproteobacteria; order Caulobacterales; family Hyphomonadaceae; genus Henriciella. Next base: position 275,996 of record JBCBFK010000004.1, on the reverse strand, counting down.
TCGGCCCAAAAATTAACTCTACTGAAAATCAGTGCAGGGCCTTAACAACCTCCTAAGACGATACTCAAAGCCCACGTCCGCAGGCCTTAAATTTACGTCATTAAGATTTGAAATTTGTAATTGTTAATATGGACAAAGGGGAATTACTCCCACTCAATTGTCCCGGGTGGTTTTGACGTGACGTCGTAGACGACCCGATTTACCCCTTTGACTTCATTGATAATCCTGGTCGCGACGCGGCCAAGAAAATCATGTTCAAATGGGAAATAATCGGCCGTCATGCCATCAGTAGACGTTACCGCACGAAGTGCCAAAACGCTTTCATAGGTGCGTTCATCTCCCATGACGCCAACGGTGTTTACCGGCAATAAAACAGCAAATGCTTGCCAAATTTTGTCATAAAGATTCGCGTTCCGCAGCTCTTCCAGATAAATCGCGTCCGCTTTTCGCAGCGTATCGGCCTTTTCTCGTGTGATCTCACCTGGAATCCGAATGGCGAGCCCTGGGCCAGGAAAAGGATGGCGACCAATGAAGGCCTCGGGCAGTCCAAGTTCGCGTCCGAGCGCCCGCACTTCGTCCTTGAACAGGTCGCGCAATGGCTCGACCAATTGCATATTCATCCGCTCGGGCAATCCCCCCACATTGTGATGGCTTTTGATCGTGACCGATGGTCCACCAATCGCGCTCACACTCTCAATCACATCCGGGTAGAGCGTCCCTTGCGCGAGAAAATCTGCCCCGCCGATCTTTTTCGCTTCTTCTTCGAAAACATCGATGAACAATTTACCGATCGTCTTGCGCTTACGTTCTGGGTCTCTGACCCCAGCGAGTTCTCCTAGAAACAGATCCGACGCGTCGACGTGAACGAGCGGGATGTTGTAGTGCTCTCGGAACAGGCTGACGACTTGCTCACTCTCATTGAGGCGCATCAAGCCATGATCGACATAGACACAGGTCAACTGACTGCCGATCGCCTCGTGGATTAACACCGCTGCAACCGAGCTATCGACGCCACCAGACAAGCCGCAGATGACCCGGCCCGTTCCAACTTGTGCCCGGATTTTTTCAATCGCTTCATCGCGATAGGCCGCCATGGTCCAGTCGCCCTTCAGGCCTGCAATGCCATGCGTAAAGTTGCGCAACATGCGCGCACCATGGGTCGTGTGTACGACTTCGACATGGAATTGCGTGGCGTAAAATTGCCGGTCCGGATCGACAATCGCTGCGACGGGCGCACCGGGCGATTTGGCAATCACCTTAAACCCAGGGGCCATTTCCGCGACATGGTCGCCATGGCTCATCCAGACTTGTTCCTGCTCTCCCGCTTGGAAAAGCCCTTCAAGGAGCCTGTCTTCCGCGATTTTTTCAATATAGGCGCGCCCGAACTCCCGGCTGGTGCCACTTTCGACCCGACCGCCAAGCTGCTCCATCATAACTTGCTGACCATAGCAGATGCCGAGCACCGGAACGCCGAGCTCAAAGACTTCTGTTGCGGCGCGCGGGCTATCCTCCCAGGTCACACTCGCCGGCCCACCCGACAAGATGACAGCCTGCGGATCATAAACCTTCAGAAAAGCGTCATCGACTTTATTAAACGGGTGGATTTCGCAATACACACCGCTCTCGCGGAGCCTTCGGGCAATCAGCTGCGTAACCTGACTTCCAAAGTCAATGATCAGTGCGCGTTCGTGTTTCTGGTCAGCCATGTGGCCCTTTAGCTGAGTCCCTCGCGAGGCTCAACTGGGCCAAATCACGATTGAAACGGAGAGGTTGACCGTCGACGTCCAAACACGCCGCCGCCCTCTTGAACCAAAGGGGTCGACTTGCGAGGTTTTGCGAAGGTTTTTGGCGTCGCCGAAACGGACTTCGCCTGCGCGCGCGGCGTTGCGGAAACGGCCCGCGGTCGTGAGTTCGCGGTTGGCTGACGTGGCTGCGCCAAGACAGGTGCCTCCACCGAAACAGGTGTCTCGACTGAGCGAGAGGCTGTGGCGGATTGTGCCGCATTCGGGGCAAAACCGAGCTTGTAAGCCTGCATCAGACGAATAAGCTTTTGCGGTTTCATGCCAACGGCCGGGACCGAATGCGTGCCGCCAACCAGGAGCTTCGCGGCCTTGCCCATCATCGTGTCTTGTTTGTCGATATGAGAAAACGAAACCATGTTAGCGGCGGTGAACAGGCCAGATTTCACTTTGTGGATACGGAAGTCATCGATCTCCCGCCATGCATAGGTTTTGGTCGACCACCAATTGCGGACCTTCAACCCGTCCGGCGAGAGTGTGAGTCGCTGCAGCACGCCGGCACCGGTCAAAACAAAAACCAATGAAATGAGCACGCTGAATGGCGGGATTAAAAAGAAAATGACTGCCGCACCGACAAACCACTTCCATGCGGTGGGCGTGAGCGTGGTGATCCCGCCTTCAGATTGAACAGCCATATTCGTCTCCCTCTTATCAGGAAGACTAGACGATTGAGCTGAATTTCAGGCGAACCTGATGTGGGTATTTCGCCGGGTTGGATTAACTCTCTCTGCGCAAAATGGCGAAGAAGAAGCCATCCGTTCCAGCACTGCGCGGGCTTAATCGAACGCTGCCAGAAGGACCTTGTCCCGCCTTGATGACGTTCAGCCCCTCATCGGTAAGCTGGCCGCTCATCGCGGCATGCTGGACTGCATCCTCTTGAGTCCATCCAGGGTGGCCCGCAAGGAAGGCGTCGACGCGATCCTCGTCTTCCTCAACCAGAAACGAACACGTCGCATAGAGTAAGCGCCCGCCCGGCTTGACGTACTCTGACGCTTTATCAAGGACTTCGTCTTGTTGACCGATCCGGGTCTCTAATGACTTTGGTTTCACCCGCCACTTGGTATCGGGACGCCGTCGCCAGGTGCCGGTGCCGGTGCAAGGGGCGTCAACAAAGACGCAATCCATTTGCCCTTTGAGGGTCTCCAATGCCTCCGGTTCACTGGGGTGCAGAAGCTGAACATTGTGCGCGCCGCTGCGTTTCAGGCGCGGGATGATCGCGCTCAGCCGACGTCCATCAATATCATAGGCAAACACTTGCCCTTTGCCGCCCATTGCAGCGGCCAGAGCAAGTGTCTTTCCGCCGCCTCCCGCGCAATAATCCAGCACTTGCTCACCAGCCTGGGCATTTGCCGCGGCGGCGGCGATCTGCGACCCGGCATCTTGGACCTCCACCCAGCCTTTTGAGTAAGCAGGAATATTATCCAGACTTGCTTCGCGCTGCGACGGATCTCGTGCTGGAATGTGAAACGCATTGTGGAGCAAGCGCGACGGTTCCGCTTTCGCACTGCGCAGGGGCGCTGCCGCTTTCTCAGCATCAACCTTTAACGTGTTCACGCGCAAATCGACGTCCGCACGCACGGCCATCGCTTGACCCTCAACCGCGGCCAGCTCTCCAAACGCGCGCTGCATGTGCGGTGTGAGCCATTCAGGATAATCGCCCGCGATATGCAGCTCCGCTGTAACGTCCGGCGCCATCACCAATCGTTCGCGTTCCTGCAAAGTCAGCTTTGTCGGCGCATGCGGTTCATCCATGGCCTCATCAATCCGGCGAATGTCCCATCCCCAGGCGAAACTCAATGCACCAAGGATGAGCCCTCTCGGCGTTTCATCGCCCATCGCATGCGCGATCGAATTGCGTTTGCGCAAGGCATCCAAAACCAGACCAGACACCCAAGCGCGATCCTTAGACCCCGCATAGCGCGCTCTCTTGCCCCAATCGCGAGCAGCGACTTTGACCGGTTGATGCCGTCCAATGACATCGCTGAGGACATCAATCGCCGCTGCTATTCGTCCACCATCACGCATTCAGGAAACCTCGTAAGTTCAGATCGCGAGGGTTTAGGCTTGCCGCCACAGAAAGCAAAGCCTTGAAACAGCTACGCCCTACCCCTTGTAAGCGGTCACCTCGATCTCCACTAGCATTTCAGGCGCGATCAATCCTGCAATGACCATGGTTGCAGCCGGACGGATCTCACCGAGATATTGCTCCAGAACGGGTTGAAGCCCTGCGACGATATTTGTGTCGACAACGGTGTACTGTACCCGCGCGATGTCCATCATTGAGAAGCCCGCATCCGAAAGCACGGCTTGAATCGTCTCGAAACAATTCTTCGCCTGCTCAGCAACCGTCTGTGGCATCTCCATTGTAGCATAGTCATAGCCGGTAACGCCGGAGACGAAGCACCAATCTCCCCGCACGACGGCGCGCGAATAGCCCATGGTCTTCTCGAACGGAGACCCTGTAGAAATCAAACGACGCGGCGATGGCATGGCAATCTCCTTTTCTGATCACTCGAAGCGCTTTACACTCCTGCGAACAGGAACGGGAGGCGAAACATAATGCCAATTACAATTATTCTGTGCTCTGCAAGCTTGGTGATCCTCACTCTGCTTTTAGCCTTTTGGACAAGTGTCCAGCGCGGATCGAGTAACGTCATCGCCTATGGCGCTCCGCTGGAACCGACATCGGCCATGGCGAAAGCCCAAAGAGCACACGGCAACGCCGCAGAATACGCAGCGCTTCTGATTGGGCTCTTTCTAATCGTTGGCTTTGCCTATGAGGGCCGCGATCTCGGTGGATTGGTGACGTGGACCATCATCGCGGCAACCATCTCTCGTCTGGTCCATGCCATTGGGTTCCTGACCTGCAAAACGCTTGAAAAACCGCACATCTTAAAAGCGCTTGGCGCTTTGGTGACTTATGGCGGTGGCCTCCTGCTCGCCGTGTTAGCGATCATCGAGGTTCACTGAGCTTACTTGCCGTCAAAGGACGGCGTACGCTTTTCGAGAATCGCATTGACCCCTTCTATGTGGTCCTCTGTGTGGTGCATCATGGATTGCGCCGCAGCCGACATTTCCATGATCGTATCATAGCTCGCTGTGGTTCCGTGCCGCAGAAGTGTCTTGGCGACACGCAAACTCTGTGGAGGCTGAACCGCCATGCGATTGGCGAGCGCCATGGCTTCATCCATCAAAGTCTCGCCTGGCACCGCACGCGAGATCAGGCCCCATTCGGCCGCCGTCGTCGCATCAATGACGTCGCCAGTGAAGAGCAATTCGGCCGCCCGACTGGCCCCAATGATCCGCGGCAGAAGCCAAGCTCCGCCATCGCCTGGGATCAAACCGAGCTTCAGGAACGTCACGCCAAACTTCGCCTTATCAGACGCGATCCGCACATCCGCCATGCAAGCCACATCGCATCCAAGCCCAATCGCCGCGCCATTGACCGCAGCGATCAGGGGCGTTTCTAAATTGTAGAGCGATTTCACAATCCGGTGAATGTTGCGACGATAGCCTTCGCGCACACTGTAAGGCGAGCCAGCAAAAGCCCCGGTTCGGTCGCGCATGGCTTTGACGTCTCCGCCTGCTGAAAACGCCCGTCCTTCACCGGTCAGTATCGCCACCCGGATGCTGGCATCCGCTTCAATTTCTGCGCAAGCCGCAGCGACCTCCGCGCCGTCGCCTTCCTGACCGAGCGCGTTCATCATCTCGGGCCGCGTGAGAGTCAGCGTGGCAATGGGGCCATTCTTTTCAAGCTTGATGACGGGCATGGTCGGCGTTTCCTTTGAATTTATGTCTGCTTTTACAGACACAGTTGAGGGTGTCACCACTTGCCTCGCGGCAAGTCCTGTGCGGAGTGGAGGCATGAACACAGTCGCGCATATGGTCATCGCATCCGCTGCGCTCGCGCGGCGCGATGCCCCACGACGAAACACGGCGATCCTTGTCGGCGCGTTGGCCCCAGATGCGTCTATGTTTGTGTTCTTCGCCTGGAGCCGCTTCCAAGGCTGGAGCGGTGATGAAACGTGGAACGTTCAGTACTGGACGGAGCCCTGGCAAACCTTAGGCGCGATTTCCAACTCATTCGTGATCTTCGGAGTCGCTTTAATACTCGCCCTCTGGCGCAAATGGCTTTTGTTGGCGGTCCTAAGCGGGGCGGCCCTCCTGCATATTGGACTTGATTTCCCATTGCATGCTGACGATGCACATCGCCATTTCTGGCCACTGACGGATTGGCGGTTCCAGTCGCCCGTTTCGTATTGGGATCCCGACGCGAATGGCCTGATTGGTGGCGCCATAGAGAGTGTTTGTGCTTTGGCGGCGCTCTTCGTCTTGTGGCTTCGTTTTTCGGAGCTGAAATGGCGCGTTTTATTCAGTTTACTCGCGGCTCTGCAGATCAGCGCCATGACCGCTCAGATCATCTGGATGGGCTAGTCTTCGACTGCGAGAACAGGCTTGATCGGCGTGTAGCGCCCCGTGAACCAGGTCGACCAGGTATCGGTTTCAGCGTCATACTGCTCAAAATGCTGCGTGATCGATCCATCCTCGTTCTCCGTCCATTCGCCGGTAAAGCTGGCTTGCGCCCCACTCGCCACATACGTGATGGTGCCGATCAGCTTCATTGAACCGGTCTCCGTCAGCCCTCCCTCATAGTCGATCATCGACCCTTGGCCGACCCAGACTTGCCGCCATTTCTCGGTCCCAGGGTTGTAAAAATTGTAGCTTTGCCCTGTGCCACCATTCACCGATGTCCAGCGCTCTAGGATCAAGCAGCCATTCTCTTCGCGTGTGATCTGGTTGGTGCCAGCATGCGTGCCATCTGGTGTGGTGACGTCCCAGTTACCGAGCCAGAAATCGAACTGTTGAAACGCTTCGCTGGAGCAAGGTGGTGGTGTTTGTTCCTGAGCGAGCGCATTCGGTGCGACGGCAAGCAGGACGCCAATTAGTGCGGAGCGAAGCATCTAATCCTCCAATAAAAAAACCCCGCCACACTGAAGCGTGCGGCGGGGTTGATTGTCAAATTGAGGGACCGGGCTTACTCAGCCGCAGCCTTTAGATCCGTCGCGCTCAGCGCTGTGTAGCGGCGCATATGATGGTCGACATTGCCAAACTCACTGTCAATCATGGTCAGGCGCTTGAAATAATGACCGACGGCCAATTCTTCCGTCATGCCCATACCGCCATGGATTTGAATGGACTCTTGCCCAACGAAGCGGCCAGACTGACCAATGCGAACTTTCGCAGCAGACGCAGCTTTCTTTCGCTCAACCGGATCTTCGCCAAGTTTCAAGGTCGCCATGTAGGTCATTGAGATGGATTGTTCGTGCTCCATGAACATGTCCACCATGCGGTGCTGCAGGACTTGAAACTTGCCAATCGGCGTGCCGAACTGCTTGCGTTGGCGAGAATATTCGACCGTCATCTGATGCGCGACGCCCATTGCACCGACCGCTTCAGCGCAGGTCGCAGCGGTGGCTTCGTCAACCACCTGCTCTATAAGCGGTAGGCCTTCACCTTCGGCGCCGATCAAAGCGTCTGCACCAATAGAGACATTTTCGAAATACACTTCCGAGGCGCGGCGACCATCAACGGTCGGATAGTCGCGCGTTGTCACGCCGTCTGCGTCTTTGTCGACGATGAAAACGCTGATACCGCCCGTATCGCGGCGGTCTCCGCCGGTACGCGCTGTGACGATCAGTTTGTCCGCCCACGGCGCGCCAATGACAACCGCTTTTTGACCGTTCAGTACATAACCCGCGCCATCTTTCTTCGCAGTCGTTTCGAGGTCCGCCAGATTGTAGCGTCCCCGCGGCTCAGCGTAAGCGAAGGCGAACGTGCTCGCGCCGCCCATAATTGCTTGCAGATGCTCTTCTTTTTGCGCCGCGGCACCTGCGTGCTTCAGAAAACCACCGGCGCAGACCACACTCGGGATAAAAGGCTCAACGACCAGGCCCTTACCGAACTCTTCCATGACGACCATGGCGTCGATCGGTCCGCCACCAAGGCCACCATCGTCTTCGCTAAACGGGGCCATGAGGAGACCAAGCTCTGCGAATTGGGCCCACATTTCGGGGCGCCAACCGCTTTCGCTTTTGACCACACCCATCCGCGTGTCGAAGTCATACTGTTCCCGGATCAGCCGCGCCAGGCTGTCTCGGATCATGGTCTGCTCTTCAGTAAAATTAAAGTCCACGGGTTGGTCCTCCCATCAAATCTATTCTGTTTCTGTGTTCCATAAATCGGCACACGTTCCGATCAAGTCTGTATCGACCTCAGTTGACGCGACGGCGTTCGGTTTTGTCACCAACAGTGCGCTATCTTTGCTGCCCTCGTCCCAATGGATGCCGACAGTAATTTTGACATCATCCAATACGGTCAGAACCTCCGAGCTCTCTTCATCACCATAATACGTCCCTGAGACAGCGTGCGCGGGATGAGTTCGCCCCATGAGGAAATATTGCGTCGGCTCTCCGACCTCGATCTTAGCGCCGTCGCCGCTCTTGATCTCAACGACTGCGCCAGGTGTAAGCGGCCAAAGGTTTGAAAGCGCATTCCGTTCGTCCACGGTCGGCATCTCTGTATCGCAGAGCGTAAAGTAGATCCCTGAGAACAAGACGAAATAGTCACTCTCATCGCCTTCGGAGTACTCGTTCATCGTCTTAAACAGCTGAACGTCGTCCAATTGCGCGATGAGTTGTTCCTGGTACCGATCAGACCCTCCCTCATAGGCGCTCGTCCAATAGATGTATGAACCCGGCCCGAGCGGAATGGTTTGATCCGGAGCTGCAATCGCGGCTCCGGATCCCAAAAGTAATGCACCGATCGTGAGAGCGGAGCGCAGCATCCTAGAGGCCTAGGATCATTTTCGTGATGATATTGCGCTGGATTTCGTTCGATCCGCCATAAATCGAAGTTTTGCGGAAGTTGAAGTAATTCGGCGCAGAGTAGTCTGAATAATCAGGCCCGATCGGGAATTCGTTTGAGCCGTCTTCCGGGAAGCCTCGGAAATCTGGCGCCCCGTAGGAACCCACAGCTTCTAAGGTAAGCTCGGTTAGGCGCTGTTGAATCTCTGTGCCTTTGACTTTCAGGATCGAACTCTCAGGTCCGGGGCCCTTGCCGGCAGACTCTCTCGCCAACGTACGCAACTCAGTGAATTCCAGCGCCGTCAAATCGATCTCGAGCTGGCTGACTTTACGCGCGAAGGAATCATCTTTGATCAGCGGCTCGCCATCGAGCAGTTCTGTCGAAGCGATGTTTCGAAGACGCTCAATGCCACGCTTCGAACGCGCCACGCCAGCAATACCAGAGCGCTCGTGCGCCAGCAGGAATTTCGCATAGGTCCAGCCTTGGTTTTCTTCACCAACCCGGTTTTCGACCGGCACGCGCACATCCGTCAGCCAGACTTCATTCACTTCGTGACCACCATCAATCGTGATGATTGGGCGGACTTCAATGCCGGGCGTGTTCATGTCGACCAGAATGAAGGAAATGCCTTCTTGTGGTTTGGCTGCATTTGGATCGGTGCGGCAGAGGAAGAAGCCCCAATCGGCGTGCTGGGCAAGCGTCGTCCAGGTCTTCTGACCGTTGATGACATAGTGGTCACCGTCTCGAACCGCGGTGGTTTTCAAGCTCGCCAAATCTGACCCTGCGCCGGGCTCTGAATAGCCCTGACACCACCACTCTTCGCCCGAAAGAATTTTTGGAAGATAGCGCGCTTTTTGCTCCTCATTTCCGAACGTGTAGATCACCGGTCCAACCATAGAGACACCAAAGGGCAGCGGCATCATCGCGTCGACGCGCGCATTCTCTTCTGACCAGATATAACGCTGAGTTGAGGTCCAACCTGTGCCACCATATTCCGTGGGCCATGCGGGCGCGGCCCAGCCCTTTTTTCCAAGAACTTTGTGCCAGGCCAGGAATTGGTCACGCGACAAGTCCTCACGCGACCCAGCCCCCATGGGGTCTTCAGGGTAATTTTCCTCAATAAAAGCACGTACTTCGGCGCGAAAGGCGACTTCTTCCGGTGAAAACTCAAGATTCATGGCGTCATTTCCCAGGGTTTTATTTGCTTCGTTGCGGTTTGTTTTGCCGCGTCAGACGCAGAAAAGCAAGTTAACGCGAACGTAAACGTCAATATGTCTCACTTACCTTGCGAAGAAGACTATGACGCTGAGGGTTTTGCCAGGAATGGAGAACAGGCCGTGCGGAGCAAACCGATCGCTGCAGCGGACCCCATACCGCCGCCTGTATTGAATTCAAAATTGGCGATTGGCGTCATCCCTAAACGCTCGAGCGCAGCTTCATGGGCTGGGCGACGTGTGACATGCGCGGCTTTGACATGATCGATCCCCAGAGGATTGAGCGCATGGACAACGCCGGCCGCAATGGTTGTCGCAAAGCCGTCGATTAGCACGGGCACACCTTGATGACGCGCCGCGATGATCGCTCCGACACAGGCGGCAAGCTCTCGTCCCCCGAGGCATCGCAAGGCTTCGAGTGGATCAGACAGATGCCCGCGATGGGTTTTCAGCGCCTGACTCACAATCTCAACACGCTGCCGGTTCATTTCCTGCGGCACTTGCGGACCGGGACGCACCCAATATTCGGGTGACCCCCCATAAAGCGCGCACGCCAATGCCGCGGCAGATGTTCCGATGCCGGCACCAATGACACCGAGCGCGACCAAATCAGGTTCACCTTCCAAAGCTTCGAAGCCATAAGCGATCGTGGCGGCGCATTCGCGCGCACTCATCGCCGCTTCTTCGGCAAAGTTTGGCGTGGGTTTGTCAATCGCGAGTTCGAAAACGCGGATGTTCGCTTCGACCTGAGTCGAAATCGCAGACAAGGGCGCGCGACCCTCGCGCAAGGCATCGACTTTCTCGCGAGTGCTTTGATTGGATGACAGCGTCACCCCGTTCTGCGAAATGCCGTGCGAGCCAGCGAAGATGGCAAGCGTGGGCTTTTCGAGCCGTGGCGGATACCGCTTCTGCCATTCGGCAAGCCAGGCGGCTCCTTCCCCAAGCCGACCGAAATCACCTTCGCGTCCCATGTCCAGCAGCGCTTCAAAAACGCGCTCGGCGGCACTTGGATCGCCTTGAGTCGGGCGCATCGCAAGATCGCGAACATCGTTTAACGGATTAGTCTCTGATTCCGCTTGCGGCACGTCGAGTCCTTTTAGGTAGAAACGCCATAAAACGCTCTTATTTCAATGTGGAAGTCAATTGCAGTTTTGGTAATTTGATACATGTGTCGCAAGTATATCTTGAGAATATCTTATTAGGGATCACAAAATGCCTCGACCAGACATCAAAAGCCCTTGCATCAAAGTTTGCGCGGTCGACGGCGATACCGGTTTATGTCTGGGGTGCGGGCGCTCTTTGAAAGAAATCGGTGGATGGATGCAGTTTGACGATGCGGGGCGTCAATCAGTGATGGACTCATTGCCCGAACGCCTAGATCGGTTGAGAGACATGGGGAAATTAGGGGATCCTGGATGAAACTATCTCACGTCTTAGGCACGTTTGTATTGGCTGGCGGCGTCGCCGCGCTGATTTCATTTTATCTTGATCCGAAGTTCAGCGAACCGGTCTCCGCCCCTGAGCAAGGTCAAATGTCTGCACCAAACGTATCAAGCCTCGCGATCGAGCCGCCAGTCCAGCAGAGTTCTGCGCGCCGCACGGCGACAATCAGCGCGCGCCCGGACGGACACTATTGGACCCGCGCCCTCGTCAACCGCAAAACCAGTGTTGAATTCATGGTCGACACGGGCGCGAGCGTTGTGGCGCTGACTTACAAAGACGCTCAGAAGATGGGCCTGCGCCCCGAAACCCTCGACTACAAATGGGAAATTCGGACAGCTGGCGGCATCACCAAAGGCGCGAGCGTCAAAATCGATTCGATCCAAATCAATCAGGTTCACGTTCGGAATGTCGATGCCATGGTATTACGGACCGATCTCAGCCAGTCATTACTAGGAATGAGTTTCCTGCGCGAGCTTTACTCATACGAGTTTCGCGGCAACCGGATGATCATCCAGCAATAACGAAGGCGTTTAGTCGGTTAGAACTTAGCCGAACTGCGCGATCAGATCGTCAATATCGGCCCCGGGTTTCGAGAGGATCGCCGCCACTTGGGCACGTTGCTCAATGGCGAGCCATATCCCAGCGACTTCCAAATCTACGACAGACCATTTGCCGCCGCGCTCGATAACACGCCATCGAACGCGCAGTGAATCGACGTCTGTCCGCAATTGAGTGGTGACGATCGCGTCGCGAGCATTGCGCTCAGCCGTATTCACGACTTCTACATCCACACCGCTAAACTGGTCCGCATTCGCCTGAATCTGGCGGTGCAGATAGTCTTCAAATGTTTTGACGTAGCGCGCTTTTTCACTCGCTTTCAAGGCGCGCCCGTAGCGCCCCAAAGTGAAGTTGGCGATGGCTTTCGTGTCGACATGGGACAGAACGGCATCGGCCACCCGTTCCCGCTCGCTCTGAGCGATATTGGTCGCGGCTGTGCTGACCAGGGCTTCGGCGCTTTCGACATTGTTGCTTTTAGCGACCGCCAGCGGGGCGGAGGCGAGTAAAGCACTTGATATGATCAACGCTCTCAACATGGGAGGCTCCTTGCATTATTCACGCCACTTCCGGGCGCTTCGTGAGGGAGTTAGGAACTGAATTGTGCGCGGATTAGGGCGGAAATCTGCATAGGCGGTATGCGCGCTCGGAATGGTGTCTTTTGCGCCACATTTTTTTTGGAGTTCGAAGGCTGGAGGTGTGTCATGACATTGTCGGGACGCTTTTTAAGTTTACCGGGCGACGCCGTTTGGCAGACTCAACACTCGCATAAGTGTTATTGATAATCAATAATTACATGTTGCGCTTCGATAATAATTCGCTACATAGCGCTCATCGCAAATGGAGAACTCACTATGTCCCTTAGATATTTCCTTCTCGGCAGCGCTGCGCTTGCGCTCGTGGGATGCACCGCCCCAACCACCGACCAGGAAACCGCCGAAACGCCGGATGAAACCGTCAGCGTTGAAGTCGAAGCAGATACACCGACCGAAACCAATGCGGACGGCAAAATCATCATCGCAAGCGAAGCTGATTTGCCGCGCACTGAGATCGCCCTCACCAAAAAGCCGAGTGAGATCGTGCTTGGCGATGGCCCTGAATTCGGCGCCTTGGTGCAGGAAGTCGATGCGGCGGTCACAGATCTGCTTGAAAACTACGACATCCAGGACCGCGCCACAAAACGCGGTGTGGTCAGCAACCGACGCGTTCTGCTGAATCAGGCACAAGACTGGCAAGGTGTGCTCGATACAACACCAGACTTGCGCGAACTCGCCGGTAAACCTGCCGAACGCGAAATGACCGGATTGATTGGCGACGCGTATGCGCGCGCCGCAATCGCGACCGGTGAAACGAGCGGCGACGCGTTTGGCGACGCCTTTAAGACCGAAATCGAAGCCTCTCTCGCGAATGTCGATGTCAACATTGCGCGCGATGAGCTGCAAGGCATGCGCGGGCAAATGCAGCTCGTAAATGCAAACCTGCTAGAGGCCGCTCTGAAAGGTCAGCTTGACCCCGCCATTGAGCAAGCCGGCATGGTGGTCGATCGCGGCACAGCGATCTCACTGATCGGCATTAAGCAAACCATGGAAATGGCGCCCTATATGCCCATGATCGCTGAGGCGGTCGGGGCCCGTCTCGACGAAGTCCCTGAGGCTGAGTCGGCAGACTTGTGGTCGCCGCGGACCGTCGACGTGACCGAGGGCGAAGACGTTATCGTCGCCGTCTGGGATACTGGCGTTGATAGTACCGTCCAAGGCGATCGTATGTGGGTCAATCCGTCAAGCGACGGGCCGGGCTATGAGCATGGCATCGCGTTTGGACCGGACTTCCAGTTGGAACCCGGTGATCTCATCACAGAGGGCGCTGATTACGCGGATCAGATGGACGGCCTCTATGACACGATCAAAGGCTCACTTGATCTTCAAGCGGGTCTGGAAAGTGCCGAAAAAGACGCCTTCCTCCAGCAAATGCAATCGCTCGAAGCGGACAGCATGATGGACTTCCAGAAGTCCCTCGCGGTCGCCAGTAATTACATTCATGGCCAGCATGTCGCTGACATTGCTGCAGATGGGAATGATGTGGTGAAGATCCTGAATGTTCGCTACACATGGCCAACAGATCCGCTTCCGACGGAACCTATCGACGAGGAATATGTCGAAGGTCTTGTGGCCGCAGCCCAGACAACAGTCGACTTCTTGAAGGCGAATGACGTCAAAGTCGTAAATATGAGCTGGCGTATGACCAAGCCAATGATTGAAGGCATGCTCCAAATCACAGGGGCTGAACCTGAAGTTGAGGCGCGCCAGGAACGCGCGGCGGCGATTTTCAAGACGCTTGAGGACGGCCTGACAGAGGCGTTCGCCTCAGCTCCAGACATTCTGTTTGTCGCAGGCGCTGGCAATGAAGACGAGAATGTCGAGTTCGTGACTTCGGTTCCGGCCGGCATCAACCTGCCCAACGTCATCACGATCGGTGCCGTCGATCGCGAACTCCAACCCGCGGGCTTCACGTCCTATGGCGCTTCCATCGATCTCTACGCCAACGGGTTTGAGGTTCCTGGTCGCGTCCCCGGTGGGCGTGAGTTGAACCTGTCGGGAACGTCTATGGCCGCACCACAAGTCGCGAACCTCGCGGCGAAAATGTGGGCGACCAACCCTGAGCTGACCGTCACTGAAGTGGTTGAGGCGATGACCAACACCGCAACCGCCGAAGGCGAACAAGCCCTTCCAGTGATCCACCCGGTCAACGCCGTGGGTTCGGTTCAGTAGCGCCGCAACGCGCACATCCATAAAAAAAGCCGCCCGTCATTGGGCGGCTTTTTCGGTTTTGGGGTTTAGGCAAATCGCGCTTTAAGCTGGCCGCACTTTCAGAGTATTGCCTTCTGTCGCTTCTACGACCACAGACGCGCCACTCGCGAGATTTGCGCCATCAACACTTTGGGCCGACCAGACGGTATCGCCGAGCTTCACCCGTCCAAGACCGCCCGAAAAGTCATCCGCGACCACACCGCGCTGTCCGAGTGTTCCGGCCATTCGTTTGTTCAGCGTGGGGTGCTCATCGACATTTTCGCGCATGGATCGGAACACGGTTCGTCCGACAACAAACAAGATCGCCGTGGCCACTGCAAAGAAAATCAACTGACCTTCCCAACCCGCGATCCCAGCAGGCGCGAAAGCGGCAAAGGCGGACGTGAACAACGCAGCCAAGCCGACCCAGAGCAGGTCCCAGGTGCCCGTCATCATTTCGATGGAGAGCAGGAAAAGCGCCAAGGCCAGCCAATGCAAAGCCGTTGGGGGCCAGAGAACGATGTCTAAGCCTTCCATATCGGACTCCTAGTTTCGGTTACCAGCTGGCGGAACCGCGGTGCGCGATCCACCCGAAGAGGCATCCTTCGCGGCATCTGTGAGACCGCGAATGCCTTCGATGGTTCCCAGGATAGAGCTGAACTCTGCCGGAATAATGACGGTCTTTTGCCCACCTGCAGAGGCAAGCTTCTCAAACGCAGTAACATATTGCTGGCCCAGGAAGTAGTTGATCGCATTGACGTCACCTTTGGCGATGGCTTCGGAGACAAAGGCCGTCGCTTTGGCTTCCGCTTCGCCTTCGCGTTCGCGCGCTTCAGCGTCCCGGAAAGCAGCTTCGCGGCGTCCTTCAGCCTCAAGGATTTGCGACTGTTTCAAGCCCTCAGCTTTCAGGATAGCTGACTGTTTATCACCTTCGGCAGTCAAAATCTCAGCCCGCTTCAAGCGCTCTGCCTTCATTTGACGGGCCATGGCTTCAGTAATATCGGCCGGTGGCGAGAGATCTGCGATTTCAATCCGGGTGACTTTCACGCCCCAGGGATTGGTCGCGGCATCAACGACGGAGAGCAGCCGCGCATTGATGTCGTCTCGATTGGACAAGACCTCGTCCAAATCCATCGATCCAACCACGGTACGAATGTTCGTCAGCGACAGATTGGTGATCGCATTTTCGAGATTATTCACCTCATAGGCCGCCGATACCGGATCGACGACCTGGATAAACACGACCGCGTCACAGGACACTTGCGCATTATCGCGCGTAATCACTTCTTGGGTTGGAATATCGAGCACCGTCTCCATCATGTTCATTTTGCGCCCGACGCGCTGATAAAACGGCATGATGAAGTGCAATCCGGGACCCAGGGTCCGCGTGTAGCGGCCGAAATTCTCGACCGTATAATTAAAGCCTTGCGGCACCACTTTGACCGCTGAAGTAATCAGCACCAAAGCCGCAACCGCTAAGAGCACGAGCACAATAAGACTAGCTTCCATTTCAGGTCCTCCCTGTTTGAACCAAGAATCACATGGGAAGATATTTGCCGTTTTTCAATAATTTTTCATCGAAAAACGGTGCAAGTCCCATGAAAACACGCCCTTTTCTCTCGATTCTATTACGAAACTCTGAGCATGGGCCCGACCTTCAAAGTTCGTCTTGCTGATGCCGCTTGACCAAGGCGCGCGCATAGCGGGGCATGATATGGGGCATGATGGTGGCTCCCGGCGAAGGACGATCCACACCAAACACGTAGCCCGGAAAGTCGAGCGGCTTTTGGATTGCCCAAATCTCATCATGCTGGTCAGGTGACAAAATTCTAGCCGGGTCACCCACTGCGATCCAACCGAGTGGGACCGTTGTGTCTGGCGCGAGGTGAGTTCGCAAATGAACGATTCCATTGATCCGGACTTCTGAACGCGCGCCGATGACTGCGCCATTAAATACGGTCACGCCGGTCGCGAGAAAGACCTCATCTTCCACTTTGCAGCCGGTGAGATAAGATCGTGGGCCGACCAAAACGTTAGAGCCAAGCACTAACGGATTATCGCGAACGCCGCGGAGCACCGCCGTATCCATGATCACCACATTCTCTTTCAGGATCACCGGTCCACTTTCCGCCGTGATGACCGCGCCAAAACCGATCGAACAGTTCGCACCAATGGTGACGTCGCCGCTTATCACCGCGTTCGGCGCGATCCGTGCGCGCGGGTCGATTTGTGGGCTTTTGCCGTCATGTTCGAGGATCATGGATCAAACTCCTAAGCTGAGGGCAATCGAGCGGAGCGGCTCGACACTTAAAGCTGTTTCTCAAAAAACTTGTCAGGATAAGGATCGTCATTGAACGGCGCGATCTCGGTCCAACCCATACTTTCATACAAGCTGACCGCCTCGAACAAGGCGCTATTGGTATCCAAGCGCAGGGTATCTATGCCGAGTGCCCGCGCGGCATCTTCGGCTTGAATCATTAAGCGTCGGGCGAGGCCCAAGCCGCGGGCAGCTGGCGTAATCCACATCCGTTTGACTTCGGCAATAGGACCACCATTGCCCTTGATGCCCACGCACCCGACGGCGAGATCTTCAAGCCGCGCGATGACAAAAGTGCCGTGCGGCGGGGCCATTTGCGATAGGTCCGGAACGCCCGATTGCTCAAGCGTAAAGTCGCTGCTCACGCGCTGGCTGAGTTCTTCTTCATAAGCGTTCAAGCAATGGGTCGCGATCTCTGACGAATAATCCGTTTCTTCGAAAACAATCTGATCTCGGGAGAGCGCGATCGTAACTATGTCCATCGCGTCCAAGAGGCGGCGCGCATGCTTGTGACTGGCGAGAATCTTCGACGCGCGTTCGTCAGACAGCGTTTCATAAATATCGAACTCCTCTTGGCCTTTTTGTGTGAGACGGGTGATCCGGCCGCGGCGATCGTCTGGGCTGGGCGAGGTTTCGATCAAACCCTCTGCCTCCAAGCCGCGCAATAACCGACTGAGAAGCCCTGTATCCAATTTTAGATAAGCCCGCAGCGCCGAGACCTTCTGATGGCCGACGCCGATGGCATTGAGCACGCGAGCTGAACCGAGCGGTCGTCCGCGATCTAGAAATGAATCTTCGAGCGCCCCCACCTCAACGGCCACCGCACGACCGAACTTTCGAACACGGTTGATCTGATCTTGTTGCATTTGCCTGACTTTAGTCAGGTATTTTCAGCCGTCAAGAATGCGATAAAGAAAAGCCCGCAGATTGCTCCGCGGGCTTGCTTCTCTTTTGTGCGTGCGAGACTTTCGCTCGCACAAGTCGCGTCTAAAGCTGTCCGAGCAAATAGTCCGCACTTGAGACTTCAAAGCCGCCGCCCTGCTCAACATTAAGCTCTTTGACGGTCCCATCTTCCACAATCATGGAATAGCGCTGTGAGCGCGTGCCCATGCCGAATCCGCTGCCGTCCATCTCAAGGCCAAGCGCAGAGGCGAATGTGCCGTTCCCGTCCGCCAGCATGCGCACTTTGCCGTCGACGCCATTATCCTTGCCCCAGGCGCCCATCACAAAGACATCATTCACAGAGGTGCAGACGATATCATCGATACCTTTGGCGGTGAGATCGCCTTGCTTTTCGACGAAGCCGGGCAAATGTTTGGCCGAACAGGTCGGCGTATAAGCGCCGGGTACGGCGAACAAAGCGACCGTTTTGCCGGCAAAGACATCGCTGCTGGACACAGGTTCAGGTCCATTCGCGGTCATTTCCATAAAGGTCGCTTCGGGAAGTTTGTCGCCAACTGAAATCGCCATTGAAAGGTCTCCTATTATCTTCGCCTTCTACATAGACGTCTTGCTCGGCGTCGCAATGACAAAAGCTTGCCAAATTTATCGGGTGAAGTAGCGTCAGCGCCAGTAGAGGAGTTTTGCGTGCAAGATCTGACGGGAAAACTATTGGTCGCCATGCCCGGGATCGGAGACCCTCGGTTCAACCGGTCGGTGATATTAATCTGCGCACATAGCGAAGACTACACGATGGGGCTCGTTCTAAACAAACCGATCGACGATTTGACCCTGCCGGAACTGTTCACCCAGCTCGGCATAGAGCAGAACATTCAACTGCCGGACACCTACGTGCTCAATGGCGGGCCAGTCGGAACGGATCGGGGCTTTGTTGTCCACTCGAATGATTATTTCAGCGACGGCGCGACCGTTGAAGTTGATGCCGCCTTTTCGATGACCGCGACACGGGATGTCTTGCGTGCGATTGCCTCTGAAGGCGCGCCGTCGCAAGCCACAATGACGCTTGGCTACGCAGGCTGGGGCCCCGGCCAGCTCGAACATGAACTCTCAGAGCATGCCTGGCTCGTCTCGAACCCGCATGAAGACATCATTTTTGGGTCGGCGCACTCAAAGAAATGGGAACAGACTCTGGGCATGCTCGGCATTGATCCGGCGCATTTGCACATGACCGGCGGCAAGGCCTAACACCTATCGCAGCGGCTCCTCGCGCACATCATAGGCATAGAACGGATCCTGCTGGGAGCGGATGATCCCGGGTGCGATTTTCCCGGCAAGCCACATCGGGCCATACGTGATCGCTCGGCTGAGCGGTGTATGCTTGTGAAACAGGTCCGCGTTGCGGCGTGACGCAGCTTGGACCTGAGACGTCCGCGGTAGCCTGGTCTCGAAATAGGTTTTAAGCGCGCTGTCTAAATCGTCTGACATATCCGAACTCAGCTTGGCCAACAGGTATGCATCCTCAATCGCCATGACGGCGCCTTGAGCTTGAAAGGGCAAAGTCGGATGGCACGCATCGCCGAGCAAGACCGCCCGCCCGTCGACCCACCGCTCAAGCGGCTGGCGATCAAACAAGGCCCACCTGAAATGCGTGTCGGCGGTCTCAATCAAATTCGTAATGATCGGATGCCATCCTGCAAAATCGGATAGCGCTTCAGCTTTTGTCCCCTGCTCGGTCCAGGACTCGGACGTCCAGACATCACTCTCAACGATGCCGACAAAGTTGGCGAGCGCCCCCCCGCGCAACCGATAGGTCACAGCGTGACGTCGTTCGCCGACCCAGATGCACGCGGTCGGTGGCGGCGCCAGGGTGCCCAGGCGTTCCATCGGCACCACAGCCCGCCAGGCCATGTTTCCGGTAAAGTCGGGGCGATCTGATCCGAGCATCTGGGTCCTGATTACCGAATGAATGCCGTCTGCGCCGACCAGCAAATCTCCCTCAATAGTCTCACCGGACTTCAGCGTGACTCCGACCCCAAGATCTGTGTTTTGGTACCCTTCACACTCAGCTCCAAGATGCACCGCATTTGGTTGTCTTTGATGCAAGAGCTCTGCGAGTGCCGCCACCAAATCGGCACGATGAAGGTGTAGATAGGGGGCTCCCCACCGCTCGATAATCGCCTCGCGTGCCGGGATCTGAAAAATCCTGTTTCCAGACTTTCCAAACCGCATTTCGAGCGCTTCGGGCTGAAACGCCTGGCGCGAAACGCGGTCCTCAATCCCAAGGGCGCGAAACACTTTCATTCCGTTCGGACTAACCTGAATTCCAGCGCCGATTTCACTAAGCTCGGAGGCGCGTTCCAGCACATCGACTTTCCAACCGAAGGCATGAAACGCGAGTGCGGCAGTCAGCCCGCCAATCCCACCTCCAACAATGATCGCCTTGGGCATGCGTGGTCCATCCTCGCCAACTCAGCCTCTCAACTCAGCACTTTAGCCAACTCGCGCAAATAGGGAATAACCGCATTAACTATAGGAATTTGTTGCAAATTCGAAATAAATTGCCAAACTCATCGTAACCAAAGCCAGAACGGCTTTAGAGGAGCTCGAAGAATTCATGCGCCAACTCTGCGTTACAGGCCCACGTTTATTCGCTTTTATTGGAACGGCCGCGCTGCTCGCTGCCCCGGCTCTCGCCCGAGACGTGACGGTGTATGGCGGCGGCAAATCAAAGACCTACAGCACAATTGAACGCGACGCGACGGACGAAGCACGTATGCCGAAAGTCATTGCGGGCGGGCAAAATCGGCAGACCGCTTATGATCGACGGGCAGAACGTTTCATCATGGAACGCAAGGTGCAATCGATCTTGTCCAATCGCGAAACAGAGGAAGACCGGGCGGCATCCGACGCGATGATGCGGATCATCCTGCGCGGGAACAAAAATGCGCGAAGACAATACTCGTCTTTCTTTCCCTATCACGTCCGATCGACCGATTTTTACGCGCGACTGAAACAAACGATGCGCGAGCAAGAAGCAGGCGTTCGAGTGTATCGGCAGAGCGTGCTAGATGATGTTTCGAGTGAAGACTGGCAACGCGTTGCGGAAGCGATGAACGCAATCGATTAAACTTGAGGCGGGGCGACCTCGGGGGAAAAGAAAGCGCGCCGATCAGCTGACCGGCGCGCTTTTTTGATGCCATTTCGAAAGTCTTAGTCGACCGCTTCGAACTGGTTCATGGTGTTGTGTGCACCGCCGGCTTTCAGCGCGCGGTCACCGCCCACCATTTCCTTGAACGTATCGCCAAGGTCAGAGCCCACTTCATGCTGGTGCTTCACAGCAGAGACGCCGCGGCGGATCTCTTCGCGCTGTACGTTTTTGACGTAAGCCAGCATTTTCTCGTCGCCGAAATAGCCATTGGACAGCTCGTCCATGCCTTTAGCGGTGAGGTGGAAGGTTGGTAGGGTGATCAGGTTATGGAACACACCGGCGCGAGCTGAGATGTCGGTCTGGAAGCTTTGCAGACGCGCATCCGCTTCGAGGCCAAGCTCTGTTTCATCGAGCTTTGCAGACATCAGGGCGGTGTCGGCTGGATAGTCGCCTTCCGCAATCTTGCCCGCGGCAATCCACTCTTCGCGAACTTGCTTGCGCAGGTTGAGCGTCCAGTTGAAGCTTGGCGAGTTATTGTAGGCGAGCTTCGCATTCGGAACGACTTCTTTGATCGCGTTCACCATGGAGGCAATCTCGTCCACGTTCGGCGTTGCGGTTTCAATCCACAGAAGATCCGCGCCGCCTTGAGCCAGAGAGCTAATGCAATCTTCGATTACGCGCTCACGGCCGGTGTTGTCCTGGAACTTATACAGACCGTTCGGCATCCGGATCGGACGAACCACTTTGCCATCCCGCATAAGAGCGACTTCACCCTCTTGCAGTGGGTTGGCATCGGTGACCTCTTCGGTCTCGATCCACTTGATGTATTCCGCCGCCAGATCACCAGGCTCGTTTGAGACCGGGATTTTCTGGGTCAGGCCAGCGCCGAGGCTGTCGGTGCGTGCAACGATGACACCATCATCAACGCCAAGCTCTTCAAACGCCATGCGGCAGGCGCGCAGCTTGGTGATGAAGTCTTCGCGCGGGACCGTCACTTTACCGTCCTGGTGGCCGCACTGTTTCGCGTCAGACACTTGATTTTCAATCTGCAAGCAGCAGGCGCCGGCCAGGATCAATTCTTTAGCGAGCAGGTAAGTCGCGTGCTCGTTGCCGAAGCCCGCGTCGATGTCGGCGATGATCGGCACGACGTGGCTTTCGAACGTGTCGATGCGATAGATGATCTCGTCGAGGGCAGCTTGGTCTGCACCAGACTCCTTCGCCGCATTTAGCTCTTGGAAAAGGTCGTTCAGCGCAACTTCGTCCGCCTGACGCAGAGACGTGTAGATCTCTTTGATAAGATCGGTCACAGCGGTCTTTTCGTGCATGGACTGATCTGGCAAGTGGCCAAAGCTGTTGCGCAGGCCGGCAACCATCCAACCTGACAGGTAGATATAGGTGCCTTTGGCCGTGCCGCGCATGCGCTTCACCGCTTTGATTTTCTGGTGCGCATGGAAGCCAGACCAGCAGCCGAGCGACTGAGTGAACTTAGACGAGTCAGCGTCATAAGCCGCCATGTCTTCGCGCATCACACCGGCCATCGCTTTGGCGACGTCGAGGTGGGTGTTGTAAGTGTTTTGGATCTTAAGCTGGACGACGTCTTCGACACTAATGCCCGAAGATGTTGTACCAGATGGATAACGCTTCAGGGTTTCTTCCATCAGCTGTTTGTATGTTGGACGTTGGGTCATGAGTTTATCCTCGTCTGTATTCTACTTCTATCTTGGTGGAACTAGTTGGCGCCGCGCAGGACGTCATAAGCGGGTAAGGTCAGGAAGTCGGCGAGCCGGTCGCCTGTTGCGGTTTGAACAAATACTTCCGTGGCTTCAGGGTAGCGACCGTCGGCATAAGCATTGTCGCCAAGGGTCGATTTGATTTTCCCGAGTTCGTCATTGAGCAGAGCATCGAACGCCGCGGCGGTGAACACATCGGAAGATCCGTCTTCCTTCTTATACTCCGTACCATGGGTCAGCCACTGCCAAAGCTGGCTACGTGAAATTTCGGCCGTCGCAGCATCTTCCATCAGATTGTGGATTGGCACCGCACCGCGGCCGCGAAGCCACGCCGCCGTGTACTCAATTCCGACGGAGATATTGGTGCGGATGCCTGCCTCTGTGACATCGCCAGTATGTGGCGTGAGCAGGGATTCCTCAGTGATTTTCGGGAATTGACGCTGGCTCAAGACCTGGTTGGCATTTGGCATTTCAGCGTCAAACACTTCCATGGCAACGGGCACCAGATCAGGGTGCGCGACCCAAGTGCCATCATGGCCTTGCTGGGCTTCACGTTTCTTATCGGCGCGAACTTTGTCGAACGCTGCAGTATTGGCCGCCTCGTCCCCTTTAACCGGGATCTGCGCCGCCATTCCGCCCATCGCGTGGGCACGCCGACGGTGACAGGTCTGGATCAGTTTCAGCGAGTAGGCTTTCAAAAAGGCCCGGTCCATCCCGACCTGCGCACGATCGGGCAGGACATATTCCGGGTGGTTCCGAAGCGTTTTGATGTAGCTAAAGATATAGTCCCAGCGCCCGCAATTCAGGCCGACAATGTGATTGCGCATCACGTAAAGGATCTCATCCATCTGAAATGCAGCAGGCAAAGTTTCGATCAGAACCGTTGCTTTGATGGTTGCGTTCGGAATACCAAGCGCGGCTTGCGTGAAGTTGAACACGTCGTTCCAGAGGCGCGCTTCCTGATAGTTTTCCATTTTCGGCAAATAGTAGAACGGGCCTTTGCCGGACTCCATCAACGCCTTTCCATTGTGGAAAATGTGGAGACCAAAATCGAACAGGCTGGCAGACATTGGCTGGCCGTCGACCGTCACGTGTGCTTCCTCGAGGTGCCAACCGCGTGGACGCACCAGCATGGTCGCCGTTTCTTCGTTCAGGCGATAAGACTTGCCGCGGGCTTCATCATCGAATGCGAGATTGCCCTGAGCATAGTCGATCATGTTCGCCTGCCCCTCAATCATGTTCGAGAAGGTCGGCGAAGAGGCGTCTTCAAAATCTGCCATAAACATCTTTGCGCCGGAGTTCAGGGCGTTGATCATCATTTTGCGATCAACAGGCCCGGTGATCTCAACGCGGCGATCTTGCAGCGGCTTCGGCACTGGGGCGACTTCCCAAACGGAATTGCGAATATGTTCTGTCTCTGGCGGAAAGCTCGGCATCTCGCCGTCATCGAACCGCATTTGCGCGAGTTTGCGATTTTCAAGCAGGATCCGACGCTGTCCGCCGAAGCGACGTTCGAGATCGGCAATAAAAAGGAGCGCGCGGTGGGTCAGCACACGATCATATTCGGCCGGGACCTTGCCGATCACTTCGGCTGGGCGGCGATGGCGCGGGGTTGGCTTCGAGGCTGAAACCGCGGTTTGAATAAGCGTGTCAGACACCTTGGACTCCTGATTTGTTATGTTTGGCCCCCGTGTATTTACAAAACACGTGCCACGTCCATAGCTGACTGTATTAATTAGGGTTTTATTGTTTGTTATGTAAATTTTTGTATGTAATGTTTGTAAATTTTGTTATGTAGGACGGCATGAAGAAGAAACTGATCATCGGACCGCGTATCAAACGCTTGCGCACCATGCTGGGCCTGACTCAGGCTGAGTTCGCTCGACGGTTGGACGTATCTGCGACATACGTAAATTTAATCGAACGAAATCAGCGCCCTGTAAGTGCGACCGTGCTGCTCAAACTGGCCGAAGAGTTCGATATCAACGTCGCAGAACTGGCGCAAAACGTCGATGCGTCGCTCGTAAATGAAGTGGTCAGCGCGCTCCGCCACCCGGTTTTTGGCGACGTTCAGGTCTCTAAATCGGAGGTGGAAGATCTGGTCGGCGCGAGCCCAGAAGCAGTGAAAGCCTTCTTGCGACTGCATGAAAGATACCGGGAATTGGCCTTGAGCACCTATTCCGACGCCAATCACCTGGCCGACCGTGAAAAGGTCGAAATCCTCGAAGAGTCCGCCAGACCGGTCGAAACGATCCGCCAATTTGTCCACGAACAAAACAATTTTTTCCCAGAATTGGACAATGCGGCGTCTCAGTTCAGGAAAACACTGGTGTTCGGTAGCAAACAAATTGATACCGCGATCCAGGACAGGCTAGAGGACCAGCACAAGTTACGGATCCGGGTCCTTCCGAGCTCAGCCATGCCCTCCTCTTTCACCTATTTCGATCGGCACCGCTCAGGCATTGATATTTCCGAGCTCCTGCACCCAACCGGGCGACAGTTTCAATTGGCGTTCCAGCTTGGATTGCTGGAGTATCGTGACCTCATCGATCGCATCATTGTCGAGTCCGGAATCAAGGACGAAACCACGATTGGCCTCGCCCGTGTGTCGCTGACTAACTACTTCGCGGCGGCCCTTTTAATGCCTTACGAGGCCTTCCTGAAAGCGTGCGAAGACACCCGATATGACGTCGATTTGCTCAGCCACCGTTTTGGCACCAGCTTTGAGCAAACAGCCCACCGGCTGACGACCCTCCAGAAACCGGATGCGCGGGGAATCCCGTTCTTTTTCTTACGCGTGGATGCTGCGGGCAATGTTTCGAAACGCTTCAGCGCTGGGCGGTTCCACTTCTCAAAATTCGGAGGGGCCTGTCCGAGATGGAACATCCACCGCACGTTTGAACAACCTGGGGAAACGTTGACCCAGCTGATCCAAATGCCCGACGATACGACCTATGTGTCGATCTCGAAATCGATCACCCGGTCGCGTGGGCATTACGGTCATCCGCCAGCCCGCATGGCCATCGGACTTGGCTGCGATAAGGCCTATGCTGAGAGCCTCGTCTATTTCGACAAACTGGATCTCGAGACGCAAGACCCCACCCCCATTGGCGTGAACTGTTACCTCTGTGACCGTCAGAATTGCGAGTCGCGTGCTCACGCCCCGCTCAACCGAAAGCTAAAATTTGACGCCCACGCACGTGGCATTTCGGTTTACGAGTTTGAACCTGTCCGCACCAAGTGATCAGGCCTCTTTATCGACCCGTTCGATTTCCCAGCGGAAATGGTAAGTCCCTGATCCGAGGCGATATTCAGGCAGTGTATCCGGTCCACACGCCCCGGTGCCCAAGCCGCGCATACCGACATCAATGTGCACCTCGTTGGTGCCGTTCGATGTGAGCTCAGCAATCGTCTCAGCTTCGTCCAGCACGGCATCATGGTAAGGTCTGGCGCTGAAGCTGAGCGGTTTCGGCAAATTGATCTGGAGGCCATGCCCAGCCTCATCGAGAAGACGAAACCAGCGCGTCTCTTCGTGAGCCCCATATTCCTGCGGGCGCACATAAGGATGATACTGCTCGGCGACCGCTGAGCTCCAACGCCCGACCGTCATGGCGCCGCGGCGATCTGGATACGATTCCTCAGGACCGCGCCCATACCATTCCAAGCACTTGAAAGATCCAGGAACTTCAAACCGCACGCCGACGCGCGGCAAGTCGTTCCAGTCTTCGGGAATAATCATCGTCTCATCGATAACGATCTTCCCCTCCACCAGCCGCCATGCACTCTGGTGGATTAAGGCGACATCATCTGCGTTTCGCCATTCCCGCTCAAAACCAAGGGCCAAGCCAAAATCTCGCGGCAATTCAAACGTGCCAAGGCGACCCGGCTTTAGCGCATTCAGACCATAAGACACCCACTCGGACGTTTTGTTCGGAAAAAGGACCCGCGCGCCGGGTTTGCCCCCATCATTATCCGTTGGTGCGCGCCAGACACAGGGATCGACCGTGGTGCAAATGGCCGGTTGATCTTCTATGTAAATACTTGAAACCGCGCCATCGAAATCGAAGTCCAATAGCAATCCATAGTGCTCGATCGGGCGTGTCATTGGCCGGCGACGCGTCGGTTTGGGTTCGGTCTCGATCGCTTCTTGGAGCAAGAACTGATCCCACGCCACGGCGTGACCGGCGGCCGCCCAAGATGTGTCTTCGGCGAGGTTCCAGATCAATGTGAGATGCCATTCCGCATCAGAGGCGAGTTCGGTCCTAAAGTCTGGATTGACGGTGATCACCTCGCCGGGCGCGATCTCAGGGGTCATTGAGCCTGTCTCAACGCAAAGCCCGTCGCGCATCAAACGCCACTCCATGACAAGGTCACTCACATCCTTGAACGCGCGTCGATTGGTGATGGTCAGGTGGCGCTCTTCATTGAGATGTGCCTGCACTGGGCGCGCCGCCCATTGGTATTCGCGCAGCGCAGGATGCGGGGTTCCATCCGGCCCAACCAAGCCATTGATATTGAAATTTCCATCATTCGGCGTATCGCCAAAGTGTCCGCCATAGGCCCAATAGAAGCGACCCGCCTCATCCGTTTCAGCAAGGCCCTGATCGCGCCAATCCCAAACGAAACCGCCAGCCAAAGCGGGCTCAGCAAAAAAAGCATCTACATAGGCGCTGATAGATCCATTTGAGTTCCCCATAGCATGAGAGAACTCACACAAGATCAGAGGGCGATCATCGGCTTTGGTGTCTTCTGCCCAACGCGACCAATCCACAATGTGATCAATGGGAGCATACATCGGACAAACAATGTCTGACGCGGCTTGCTCTCGCGCAGATGGGGGCTGCTGCGTGCGCTCAGGTGACTGTCCAAACGGGAAACTGAGGCGCAACGATACCGCGCCCTCATAGTGCACGAACCGGCTGGGATCGAGATGGCGCGCGGCCGCCGCCGCAGCGTCGTGTGCGGGGCCGTGGCCGGCCTCATTTCCAAGCGACCACCCGATCACACAAGGGTGGTTTCGATCACGGGCAATCATCCGCGTTGTGCGCTCGACAATGGCGGGTAAAAATTCTGGTTGATGGGCGACCTCCGCCCATCGTGCGTGGCATTCAACGTTAGCCTCATCAATGACATAGAAGCCGAGTTCATCTGCGATATCCAAGAGAATGGGATCATTCGGATAATGCGCCGTGCGGATCGCGTTGATATTGTGGCGCTTCATGGTGACCAGTTCCGCGCGAATATCACTGGTGCTGCAGGTCTTACCATTCTCCGGATGATGGTCGTGGCGATTGACCCCGATCAAAACGATCGGTTGTCCGTTAACTCGCAATCTCCGCCCATGCATCTCGATGCGGGTGAATCCAATCCACGTTTCGTGGACTTCCAGGCAGGCGCCATCCGGCGCGAGGAGCTCTGTGATCAATCGATATCGCGTGGGCGTTTCGGCCGACCAGGCGGCTGCGTTTGGGACAGAAATGCTGAATGAAGCGGCGTAACCGTCAAAACTATAAGACTGTGCCCATTGTGAACCGGTCGGTTGTGACGTGTCGAATTGAGCAACCGCGATTTTCTGGGGTTCACCGCAAGCCTCGCCCTTGTCATCCTCAAGGCGGACTTGCACCCGATGATCCGCAGAGTTGCCTTCAACGGGGACCTTGATTTTCGCTGAACCGGTTTTCGATGCCGGATCAAAATCTGTCTCAACGACAATATCGCCAATGTGAGTGGGGGCTCTCGACTCGATCCAGACAGATCTGTGGAGTCCGCCATGGTTCCAGTGATCTTGGTCTTCGATCCAGGTCGCATCGCACCAACGGGTCACCATGATCGCGATCTGATTGTCTCCTGTTTGGATCTCATCAGAGAGGTCAAATTCGCTTGGCAGCCGAGAATCTTTCGCCATGCCGACAAAAACGCCGTTGCACCACACCAGTGCCATGCTCTCAAAGCCGCCAATATGAAGGACGGTTCGGCGGTTGCGCCAAGACGCCGGCACTTTCAGCTCATGGCGATACAATCCCGTTGGGTTTTCACTTGGGATGGCTGGAGGTTTCGGACAATCAAACGGCATTTGCCAGTTAGCATAATGTGGCAGGTCCCCCGTCTCCTGACGGGTCCACACACCTGGCACTTGGATGTTACGCCAAGGCTCCGCACTTGTCGGACCGGTTGTCCAGTTTTCTGGAGCGACTTCAGGTTTGGAAACCAATTGAAAGCGCCAAACACCATCTAGCGATTCACGCCAGGGCGTTTGGCGCGTCGTAAGCGCCGCAATATCTGGATAGGCCGTCAGACTCGCACGCGCGCGCAGCCGCGAGATCGCGGTGAACTGTGGCTGCAACAATTGCGACAGCGAAAGCGGTAACACTCTACATCCCTCTAAAGGCCCAGCGGCCTATACTCGGTAATCTCTGGTCTCGTAAACGTAGACGAAAATCAATGCCTTACTGACCCTAGACGCCCGTAATGCAATTACTGAACCGAATTCTCGCAGACTTGCCCAATGAATTCATCAGCTTTCGCTTGAAACGCGAATGCACAAATGTTAGCGCTAACATTGAGGTGGCGGTTCATACTCAGATTCACGTCAATTCTGCCGCCTAATTATGACACGCTTCGGCGAATTTCAGGGAGGCTCTTTTGCGCATCAAACCACTTCACGCTTTCGTCTTGGCGGCCAGTTCAGGGCTGGTGCTGCAAGCTTGCCAAGCTGTTTCAGCACCCGAACCGGTCCTCCCGAATGATCCTGTTGAAGTCAGTGCGGAAGTACCGATTTCATCTGACCCTGAAATCGCTGCCCTGATCGCAGACATGACCCTGGATGAGAAGCTCGCTCAACTGAGCTGCATCTGGATCAACAAGGGGCAGATTTTCGATGAAAACGGCGATTTCTCACCTGAGAAAATGAAAGCCACTTACCCGCATGGCGTTGGATGTTTCGCGCGGCCGCAAGATACGATGGGCATGGAACAGACCGAAGAGCGCAAGGACGTAAATGATGCGACCGTGGTGCGACGCATGTCCGCTCGCACGCCGAGTGAAACGGTCGAACTCACCAATGCCGTCCAGCAATGGATGATTGAGGAAACGCGTCTTGGCATCCCAACCTTGTTCCACGAGGAAGGCCTGCATGGCTTTCAGGGCCGCTATTCCACCGCTTTCCCTCAATCCATCGCACTCGCCAGCACGTTTGATCCTGAGCTTTTGGAGCGTGTTTATTCGATCACGGCGCGCGAAATCCGCGTGCGCGGCGTGCATCATGTTCTTTCACCCGTCGTCGATGTGGCGCTTGACCCGCGCTGGGGACGCATCGAAGAGACGTTCGGCGAGGACCCGTACCTGGTCAGCCGGATGGGAGTCGCGGCGATCAAAGGCTTTCAGGGCACCGGTGAGACCATCCCAGATGGCAAAGTTCTCACTACATTGAAACACATGACCGGTCATGGCCAACCAGAAGCCGGCATGAATGTGGGACCCGCGCAGCTTCCAGAACGCGTCTTGCGCGAAATCTTCTTCCCGCCCTTCGAAGCGGCTGTGAAAGAGGCGAATGCTGCGAGTGTCATGGCAAGCTATAATGAGATTGATGGTGTGCCGAGCCACGCAAACTCTTGGCTCTTAAATGACGTTCTGCGCGGCGAATGGGGCTTCGATGGGGTGGTCGTGGCGGATTACTTCGCGATCAATGAATTGCAAGTTCGTCATCGCCTCGTGGACTCACTCGGAGCCGCAGGGGCGTTGGCCATTAAGTCCGGTGTCGATTTCGAACTGCCGGATGGCGTCGCCTTCTATCAGATGAAAGAGGCTGTCGAAGCTGGTGACTTGGATATTGGCGTCATTGATACCGCCGTTGAGCGCGTCCTTCGGATGAAAAAGCGCGGTGGCGTTTTTGACGATCCATACGCAAATGGCGAAGAAGCTGACGCGCTCACGGGCAACGCAGACGCCCGCGCGGTCGCGCTTGAAGCGGCGCACAAAGCGGCCGTTTTGCTGAAGAATGAAAACGATATTCTTCCTCTCACCAAAGCAGATCTCACGCGCGTCGCCATTGTCGGTCCGAACAGCGACATCACCGTGCTCGGTGGGTACTCAGACGAACCGCGCCAGACCATCAGCATTCTCGATGGCTTCCAAGCCGCATTTGGGGGCGAAGTTGAAATCACTCACGCAAAAGGCGTGAGCCTGACCGACAATCGATCTTGGTGGGACGATGAGGTCAGTCTCGCTGATCGGGCTGAAAACCTGGCGATGATTGAAGACGCTGTCGCCGCTGTTGAGGGCGCCGATCTCATTATCCTGGCGATTGGAGGTGATGAGTCGACGTCTCGTGAAGCCTGGTCCGAAACGCATCTCGGCGATCGCGACGACATTACCTTGATTGGAGAGCAAACCGAACTCGTCGAAGCCTTAGCCGCCACGGATATCCCGATGGTCGGCGTCATTATTTCAGGGCGTCCGCTAGCCCTCACCGATGTCGAGGACCATTTCGATGCCATTCTCTATGGCTGGCAGCTCGGACAGGAAACAGGGACCGCTGTCGCCGACCTGCTCATGGGGCATGTCTCCCCGAGCGGAAAAATGCCGGTCTCGATTCCCCGAAACGTGGGCCAAATCCCGGTTTTCTATAACTATAAGCCAACCGCGCGGCGCGGATACGCTTTCACCGAGACCAGCCCGCTTTATGCTTTCGGTGAAGGGATGAGCTACACCACGTTTGAAATCTCAGAGCCGGTCCTGTCTCAAAGCGAGATTTCGACTGACGGGAGCACGAGCGTCAGCGTGACGGTCACGAACACCGGCCCGGTGTCCGCGGACGAGGTCGTTCAAATGTACATCCGCGATGAGATCAGTAGCGTCACCCGGCCGGTCATGGAGTTGAAAGGCTTTCAACGCGTTAGTCTTGCGCCGGGTGAGAGCCAACAAGTCGAACTCCCAATTACATCGGCCTCTCTGCAATTCTATGACCGAGACATGCGCCGCGTCGTCGAGCCTGGAACGTTCGAAATTATGGTCGGGTCGAGTTCCCAATCTCACAAATCCACAACGCTAACAGTTGTGGAGTAATCTAAAGGCCTGAAACCTCAGCGGACCCATGCCTGCAGAGAGGCCGATCTTGCAAGCCCTGTCATCGGGCCTTAGGGATCGGCCGTCTGTTTCCGTTTAAAAACAGACACTTAACCGAAAAACCAATTTTCCGAAGAAAATGGCGCGAGTGACGGGACTCGAACCCGCGACCCCCGGCGTGACAGGCCGGTACTCTAACCAACTGAGCTACACCCGCGCATGGGCTTCGCCGCCGAAGCGGTGAACAGGTGATCTATACGGGGCCTTTTTTGGGGTCAAGCGGCAATTGCCATGACTTTGACATCAGATGCAGCTATTCACCTTTGATACAGAGAAAAACGGGCAGGTTCCTCCTATGAAACGTCTATTGATCATCTTTGGGGCCATCGCGGCGCTGCTGATTGCGATCATTGCGATCGTGCCATTCTTGATCCCATCATCAGTGTACAAAGCGCAGATAGAGTCCGCTGCGACCCAGGCTTTGGGACGGGATGTCATTCTGAATGGGGAAGCGAGCCTGTCTGTTTTCCCGACGATCTCAGCCCGTGTCGATGGCGT
Source organism: Pseudomonadota bacterium (assembly GCA_038527765.1). Classification (GTDB taxonomy): domain Bacteria; phylum Pseudomonadota; class Alphaproteobacteria; order Caulobacterales; family Hyphomonadaceae; genus Henriciella. Next base: position 243,619 of record JBCBFK010000004.1, on the reverse strand, counting down.
CGAAGTGGCAAACCCTGACGGCTTCTCGGATCCCCTGATGATCGAAGCCGGCAGTTTGCGGGCGAGCGTAAAACTGTTGCCATTGCTGTCGAGCCGCGTGGAGATTGCCCAGATCAAACTCGAAGACGCGACTGTGCGGTTGGAACGCCTGGCCGATGGAACGGCAAACTGGGAGTTTGGTTCAGGCGAAGCTGCGCCTCAGGAGCCTGGAACTGAATCGGAAGGAAACGGTTTTGAAACCGGAATAGATCGCGCCGCCTTATCCAACACCTCGGTCTACTATCGTGACTGGACCACGGACGCCAATTACGCGCTAACGGATTTCAACGCGACCGCGCGGCTTACCGCTTTTGATCAGCCCTTCTCCTCCGACGGCGAAGGCAATATCAATGGCCAACCCTTCGATTACAATATCAGGCTTGAGACGATCGCCGCGCTTACGGCCCAGGAAGCCGTTTCGCTCGCCGCGAGTGTGGGAACGATCTATGGCGACTATAGTTATGAAGGCGCGTTGACCCTGTCAGACGCGCCCCTTCTTGATGGGACGTTTGATGCGTCGTCTGAAACAATCGGTGACGTACTGTCCATCCTTGGGGATCAGGATTTACCCATCATCGCGAGCGCACTCGAGTCAATCAAAGCGCGCGGGACGATCAAGGGCTCCGCGACCGACGCGGCTTTGAACTTTGAGTTCCTGGACCTAGCCGCAACAGGCTTGAACTTGGAATTCACAGGCGGCGTGCAGCTGGGTGAAATTCCCACATTGAATGGCACGATTGATATGAATGCAGCGGATGCGCAGCGCCTTCTAAAACCGGGGCACACGCTGATACCGTTGCTCACCATGCTCGGCAATGTCGATGTTAAGGCGACGCTCACAGGCCCTGTGACGGCCCCGGCTCTGACCGGCATCGAGCTTAAGCAGCGCGGCGAGAACCTGACCACGGATTATACCGGCGCACTCAATCTTGCTGGCGATCAGGCCATTGATGGCGCCTTGAACATCGCAAGCGACAATCCGCGAGCCGTCCTCTCGGCGCTGGAGATCGAGCTCGCAGAGGGTGACACGCTCAACGATTTTGAGATTTCGGGTCAAACGACGGGAACCGTGATGGCGCCCTCATTGAACGGCGCCACATTTACGATCGATGACACAGTTGCAACCGGCACAGTTGGTGCCGACTTGCGCGGCAACACGCCTCGCGTGATCGCAGACCTATCAATATCACGCCTCGATTTAACTCCTTTCCTTGGCAGTGGATCTCAACAGACGGATACGGAGCCGAGCTTGAATGAAGACTGGGATGATACCCCGCTCGACCTTGCCAGTCTGAAAGCGCTGAATGCGACCGTCTCGGTCGAAGCGGATGAGGTCATTCTTGATCAGATCACCCTAAGAGATGCGCTGCTCAGCACCCAATTAGATGACGGTCGCTTGTCAGCTGTGTTCCGTCAGGATGACAACCGACCCGGGTTTCGCGTCTTCCAAGGCAATTGGTCAGGCGACCTCGTCCTGGACGCCTCTCGCACCACCCCTCGGCTTGAGATCGAGGCCCTCGCGAATGGGATTGCCGCGCAGGAGATGCTGACCGCCCTCACCGGCTTCCAAAATCTCAACGGTCTTGGCGATGTGCAGCTTGATCTATCCTCTGAGGGCAACAGTCTCAAAGCCCTCATCAACGGCCTGGACGGCTCCTTCGAAACGGATCTCAATGATGGCGCCTTGCGAGGTATGAACCTGACCAAATTGGTTCAAAACGCTTCAAACCTCCAGGACTTAATGGGCAGCGGTAGTTTGACGATTGCAAGCTTTCAGGAAGCGTTCTCGCCAAGTGCCACAACCGACTTTTCGAAGTTTTTAGGCAGTCTTGAGATCCAAAATGGGGTAGCAACGCTCACAGATCTCAGCATCGACAATCCGGTCATCGGAATTTTTGGCTCCGGTCAGATTGATCTTGGGGCGCGAACCTTGGACATTCGCCTGACACCGCGCATTGATGTCAATGCTGCCGGTGCCGGATCAACCATTGGAATTGGCGATATCCCTATTCCCGTGCGGGTCTCAGGGAGCTGGTCCAATGTTGGTTTCGGGCTCGACTCTTCAGCGGTTCGAGCAGAACTCACCTCACGACTTCAAAGCCGCGCCGTCGACGAAATCTCCAGCCGCATCGGCGGCGACGCGGGGAGCATCATCAATGAGATCGTCGGCTCGACATCTCAAACGGGCACTGAAGACAACTCCCCGAGCCTTGAAGATGAGCTCCGAAGCCGGGCGCTCGGCGCGTTGTTCGGCACGCGCACTGAAGAGCCCGAGGAAGACGACGAGGACCCTGAGCGAGCGCCGAACGATTAATCTGGCTTAGAGTTCACCCGCAAAGAAGGCTCGAACCTCTGCACCCTTTGCCGCTTCGAGCGCTGCGCAGAGTTCGATCCGCTCCACCGTTTGCTTGAGCGAGCGCTCGTGACCTTCTGCCAGATCACCATACTGATCAAACAGAGCAACCAGCGCGTCTCGTTCAGGTTCTGAACACAAAGACGCTCCGAGCGCGGGGCTTGCGCGTTTTCGTTGTCGCGGAATGACCTCCAAATAAGCCGGGAAGTTTGCTTGCACCCAAGCCCAGGTCTGATCCCGCGTCGCGGACTGATTCATTTGTCCCTGAACAATCGTCAGGGACTCGCGGCTGCCGAGGTCACCCGACAGAGCGAGCGCTAGGATGCGGTCTACGAGCGCAGGATCACGGTTTTGGCCGATCGCGTAAGCGACGCCTTGTTCAAAGACGGGATCATCAAAGGTCAGTCGTGCGTCCAGCAACTGATCCAGGAAGGCCTCGCCATAAACCTGCATTCCAATCGCCAGAGCGGACAAATATTCATCCGTGTTGAGGGTTCGGTCAGACTGCACGCCCTCCAGACCGATACAGGCGGCTGCGGCATCGGCAAGCCCTTGTCTCAAGGTGAGATCTTCACCCGTTTGGATCAAGAATCTTTCGAGGCTCGACTTCAGGATCTCTTGTTCCGGATCATCTCCACCAACTTGGCCGAGCGCCTCGTAGCGCCATCTGAAAACATCAATCACGCTTGAGCGAAACCCGTCCGATGCCGCTTCATCGCCGGCCACGCGCTGGGAAAACCGTCCCGCTTCTCGCATCGCCGCTTGCACAACCCGGCGTTCATCATCCCGCACCGCTTCATCGATAAAGCGCCAGACTGTATCCACGCCGATCCGCCCGGCGGCGAATTCAGCCCCGATGCTGTCGAGCGTGACAAGCTGCTCAGCATCGCTCAATGCATCGAAATTCCGTCCGAGATCTTGCCACATCTCAAAGGGTAATGAGAAGCGATAGTAGCCCGTTCCACCCGCGTTCGGGAGCAACCATTCCAGCTCGCTGCTATCGTCATCGATCGGCGCAATCACCATACGCGTTTCTTTCTGCGCTTTCAGGCTGCAAGCTCGCATGCGTCCAGTCGATGATTGCGACCGCCAGCACAGCGGTATGGTCCACATGCGGTCTGACTCGATCGTGCTTCCAAGAGGTGCATAGCGCGATTGGGTCCAAGTGTAGGTGTTCGGGACTGCCTCTGAGATAGTAATCAACGGCAGACCATTCTGCTCGACAAAACTCCGAAACGCGCGAGTGAGATCGGGCTCACCGGTTTCTTCGCCGATAATGTCAAAAAATTCCGGACTATCGGCGACGCCATCTTCATAGGCCTCAACATAACGTCCGAGCGCTGGCCTGAAGACGTCAGCTCCGAAATACGCATCAACCATCCCAATCACGGCAAGGCCCTTATTGTATGTAATCGAGTCGTAAGCGTTCCGAACATTTTCGTTGAGTGCGATGGGTTCTCGAACGGCACGGGCACTGGCGAGACTGTCGAGTCCCATGGCGCGGATGCCGTCTGCAATCGCGTCGAGTTCATATCCCTCGCCCGGATACATAACCGAGAGGCTGGCGCCCTCACCCCAACTGGCAAACCCTTCCTTCAGCCAAAGATCATCCCACCAGGGCGGAGTCACCAGATTACCGAACCACATATGACCCACTTCATGGGCATGGATCGCCAGCAAACTGCGGCGAGCTGCGGGCCCGATCTCCGGGCTCGCGAGGATACGACTTTCGCGATAGGTGATCGCGGCGGCCAGCTCGGTGGCGCCGGATGGCCATTGCGGGGCGGCGACAATGTCGAGCTTCTTGTAGGGATAGGGCTGTTGCAGTGCCTCTTCAAAAATTCGCACCAGTTCTGGTGCGGTCTCAAGCGCAAACGCGAGTTCGTCGCCTTTACCGCGCCGCGCGAAGCCCCTGAGCGGGATCGGCTCAGACCGGACGCGATTGGGCGGTAAAACGCCTGCGTCGACAACATCAAAGCTTCCGACAGCGAGCGATAATAGGTAGGTCGGCAGGGGACGCGTGGTTTCGAATGTGACGCGTTTCAATCCACCGTCCAGCACCTCGACCGTTTGCTCCGGGCCATTGCTGATCGCCGAGTCCCCCTCAGGAATCGTCAGTGTGATGTCATAAGGCGCCTTAAAAGCAGGTTGGTCGAAACCGGGCATAAACCGGCGCGCCTGAATGCTCTCGGATTTTGCCAACGCATAAGCATCCCCCTGCTCCGTGACTTTGAACAGCCCGGAAAGATTGGCATCAAAGGGCGCGGAATAATCGATTTCGACAATGACTTCACCCGGTGCAACGATTTGACCAAAATCGAGCCAGGCGACACCCGACTCAAGCGCCAGAGTCCAACTCCCGGTTACCGGGTCAGCGTCGCCAATTTTTGACCGTACCGCCGTCACATCCAGATCGCGGCCGTGCAAGTAGAGCCCTCGCGCCTCTGCGTCCAGCCGAAGAGTTTTGGTCACCGTACCGCCAAACCTCGTATCGCGTGGATCGAGCAGTAAATCGAGCGCGACATGCGTAGGATAAGGACTCTCGGGCAACGGACCTTTGGGTGCAGCAGCAACGATTTCCTCAAGATCGACCGGAGGAACCGGTTCGCCCGCTAACGGCGCCGTGCACGCGGCCAAGATCCCAATAACGGTCGCGACAATCCATAGGCGCATGTGAAACTCCAAACTGCTCCGCGTTTTCCATACCCTACATTTCAAAGCATGGAACCCATATGCTCCATCGCCGAGACCGTGGTGGACGCATTGAGAATAAGTTCTTATGGAACTTTCCATCAGCTGCGTCGATTTTGGGGGCGAGGCAGGAGAAATACATGCCAGATCAATCTTCGCATGACTGATCAGACGTTTCCCCCAGGACTGTTGATTTCCGCACCAAATTCGGGAGCGGGCAAAACGACAATCGCGCTGGGCTTGATGCGTGCGCTCACTGAAACGGGACTCATCGTTCAGCCGTTTAAATCCGGCCCGGACTATATCGATCCGGCATTTCATCGCGCGGCCACTCAGCGCGCCTCGTTCAATCTGGATACATGGGCCATGAGTGAGGCGATGTTCGCAGCGATCGCGAAACACGGGGCAGACGCCGACCTTTGCATTGCGGAAGGGTCGATGGGTCTGTTCGATGGCGTAGAAGCTCGCGGACGATCTGGACATGGCTTGAGCGCCGAAACGGCGAAAACCATGGGATGGCCAGTTGTCCTGGTCGTTGATGTCAGCGGGCAAGCACAGTCTGCTGCTGCCAGCGCACTTGGCTTCACGCTCTTCGATCCGGACCTGCCATTTGCTGGGGTCATCTTGAACAGGTGCGCCAGCCCCTACCACGAAAAGCTTGCGCGTGATGGCATGGAAGCCGCCGGACTAAATGTGCTCGGCGCCCTGCCCCGTAGACCGGACACGAAACTCCCGGAACGCCATTTGGGCCTCGTCCAGGCGACGGAACTGCCCGAACTTCATTCAACAATAGCAGAGATAGCGCAGCTCGTGCGTGACCATGTCGACCTGGACGCCGTGCGCCTGTCAGCGCGAGGGTGTGCGCCAAGCGAAAGCGGAGCCCCAGTGCCTCCACCCGCTCAGCGCATCGCACTCGCCCAAGACGCTGCGTTTTCCTTCACCTATCCGCATTTGTTGAGCGGATGGCGCGCCGCGGGCGCGGAGGTCATGCCCTTCTCGCCACTGGCAAATGAAGCTCCTGACGCGAGCGCCGATATCGTCTGGCTGCCAGGTGGTTATCCCGAACTTCATGCTGGCGCGCTGACCGCCTGCTCTACCTTCCTCAACGGCCTCAAAGCGCATGCAGCAGAAAAACCCGTGCACGGAGAGTGTGGTGGCTATATGGTCATGGGGGAAGCGATCATTGATGCTGATGGCACGCGGCACAGGATGGCAGGATTGCTCGGCCTCGTGACCTCTTTTGAGGAACGACGCTTGCACCTCGGATATCGCCGCGCGGTTTTGAAATCGCCCGTGGCCGGATTTGACACCGGAACGCTATTGATTGGCCATGAATACCACTATTCCACAATTCTCGAACAACCCGATGCACCGCTCGCCGAGATTACGGATGCCAAAGGCAATCTGATGCCGAATTCTGGATCTGTCCGCGGGCGAACTTCCGGATCTTTCTTCCATCTGATCTCAGGGTGAATGCGCCACGCTCGAAAGGCCTTGCGATGCGCCATGTCGCCCCCTTATCTAGAGGCCATGCTGCCAACGCTCTCAATCCTGGATCCATCGCCCATTTTTCAAGGCCGAACCGCCGCTGATGCATTAAATGAAACGCGCGCGCTGGCGAAGGCGGCAGATGACATGTCATTTCGCTCTTATTGGGTCCAAGAGCACCACAATGCACGGAGTTTTGCTGGCACGACGCCGGAAGTGCTCATGGCCGACCTGGCGGCGCGGACCTCTCGGATCGTGCTCGGGTCTGGCGGGATTATGCTGCCGAATTATTCACCCCTGAAAGTTGCAGAATGGGGTCAAAGCCTGTCTCAACTCTACCCCGGTCGCATCGAAATTGGCTTGGGACGCGCCACCGGCGCCGATCCGCGCACCTCGGCGGCGCTGCTTGGACCGGGCGGGCAGAATTTTCCGACGATGCTGCGCATGTTGATGGATTGGATGTTGGATGCAAGCGGTGAAGCGCTCTTCCCGGGGGATCATCGTGCGCAGGGCATTGCCGCCAATCCGCCAGGCCCACGCGCCGATCTATGGATGCTTTGCTCATCGCCGGGATCTGCAGCCTTCGCGGGTCAGATGGGCGTGAAGCTCGCCTTTGCCGACTTCCTCAATCCGGGCGGCGCGAAGGATGCGCTCGACGCCTATCACGAGGCGTTCGAGCCCTCGCCCTTCTGCACTGAACCCTATGCTGGGATCGGGCTTGTTGTTCTCGCCGCAGAGACAGATGCCGAAGCGGACCGCCTTGCGGCGCCGATCAAAGCCTGGGCGCTCAGCCGTGGGGCCGGTCAGTTCATGCCCTATCTCCGCACGGACGATGCGCTCGCCTATCTAGAGCAATCCCCGCTCGAAGCCCCGCAACGCGGGATCGTCGGGAGCGCGCAAAGCGTTTCGCAACGCCTCGCAGAAACCGCGCAAGATACCCGCGCCAGCGAGATTTTCATGCTCTCCATTACCGATCACGTGGACACGCGAATTGAGAGTTACAAGCTGATAGAGACAGCTATGGCCGCCCTCACCGAAGTTTCGGCATAACCGCCAGCAAAGGGCTTAACACGTCAGCACCAAGCTGCTTGGCCCGTGCTGGAGACCAGCCAAATTCTTGATCTGGATGATTGGCATCGTCTTTAAACGGCATTTCCAGCGTCATTGCGAGACACTCGAAGCGCTCGGCCAAAGCGTTGCTACAAATCGTAAGGTTGGCCTTGCCCGGCGCATTGACCGGGTAGCCGTACTGGGTCTGAAAGGCGCCGTTCGACGACTTCACATAAGCGGCTTTGAAACTGTCCAAGAGCCCGGCAAGCCGGTCGCTCCAGCTCGGAATGCCCTCCGTGCCTGCGATAAAGTTGTAAGGCAAAGCCTCGTCGCCATGCACATCGAGGGCGAGATCGCATCCGGTCTCAATCATTTTATGGAGGACAAGATGAACTTCCGGGCTCTTCTCCAGGGTGGGCGCGTGCCATTCGCGATTGAGATTCACGCCCACCGCATTGGTTCGCAAATGCCCGCGCGCACTGCCATCTGGGTTCATATTTGGCACCACATGGAATACGGCGTGCTCGAGCAAGTGTTTTGCGTCCGCGGAGATCGGATCCAGCAAACGGTTCAGGAACCCTTCCATCCACCACTCCGCCATGGTCTCGCCGGGGTGTTGGCGCGCTGTGACCCAGATCGTTCGCTTTTCCGATCCCGGCGCCCCAATCGTAATCATGTCGAGATCGCGGCCATCCAGCGTTTGGCCGAGCACTTGCGTGCGCGCCCGGTCATCCTTGATTGTGTCGGCGATCAATTGTTGATGGCGCGCTGATGAATAGGGGGCAAAATACGCCACATAGAGCGCGCCCTGCGAGAGCTCTGCGTCTATGGTCAGAGTATTGCCGTCATATTGGGTCGGCACGCGGCGCCAGGTTTCGGAATCGGCCGACACGACGGCAGAATAAGTCTCCCACCCTTTTGTGTAAGATGCACCCCCAGCGTTTTCTAGTAACAGGCGAACTTTTTGTCCCTTTTCGCCAACGACCCGAAAATGGAACCACATATAGAAGTCTGACTGATGGTCTTTCGCGATTTCAAGCCGGACATTGTTAGGATCACTCGCATCTTTGACGATGATGTTGCCGCTATCGAATCCGGACGAAATGCTAAGGCTCATGCGGTCTCCATGTGTTTGAGATCGGCGTGGTAAGCCTTCGCCATCTTCGAGTCGATCCCTTGCATCTTCAGAAACGCGCTCAAGACGCCGAGCTTGCGATTGGGTTCCAAACCATCCGCGATGCGGTGGAGTTGATGATAATACCAGCCCTGCATGCCGAAGCCATTGAGCGCTTTGAAAATGCCGATCGAGGAGTTCGGCCCAAACACACCAGGCCCAATGCGCAACCGTTTCTCCCAAGTCTCAAGCCCGTCAATCTCGCCGGACACCAATTGGCCGGGCGCATCGACATCCACGCAAAGCGGGCGTCCAAGCCCATTCAGATCCGCTTCTCCAGCCTCGAGGGCGGCATTCATGCCCGCCGCCGTGCGGAACCCACCTGTGACCATCAAAGGCATATCAGCAACCGACTGCACTTCCTTGGCGTAATCGAGGAAATAGGCCTCGCGTTGCTTGGTGCTCTCGCGCACACTTTCATCATGCGCAGGCTTTAAGCCATCCATGTCCATCATTTTCGGCTGCTCATAATTGCCGCCAGAAATCTCAACAAAATCAAGCCCGATCGGATTGAGCATGCCAATGACCGCTTTGGAATCGTCTTGCGTAAACCCACCCTTCTGGAAATCGGTCGAGTTGAGCTTGATCGAGACGCCAAAGCCGGGCCCAGCTTCAGCTTTGCAAGCTTTAATCACCTCCAGCAGCATCCGCGCGCGATTCTCCAGCGAGCCGCCCCATTCGTCGTCGCGCTGATTGGTCAGCGGTGACAGGAATTGGCTCATCAGATAGCCATGCGCGGCGTGGATCTGCACGCCGTCGAAGCCCGCCGCGCGCGCCGCTTTGGTCGCGATTGCGTACTTCTCGATCAGGCGCTTAATGTCGTCTCCAGTCATTGCACGCGGCGTCCCAAATTGCCCGCCGGGCAGATCCACAGCAACCGCGCTTGGCGCATCCGGCTCGGGATTGACCATTTTCTGCGTCTGGCGCCCGGCATGGCTGAGCTGCATCACGACTTTGCCGCCGCCCGCTTTGCAGGCTTCAGCCCATTTACCCAGCATGACAGCATGCTCATTTGACGGCGCGCCATCGATGACGACATTGCCGGGCGCTTCCAGATTTCGCCGGTCTACTTGAACATTGCCTGTGATCTGAAGTCCGATGCCGCCATCTCCCCAGGCTCTGTAGAGACGTAGATGACGCCCGGTGACTTCATTTTTAGGATTCGCCAATCGCTCGGTCATTGCCGCTTTCACGAGCCGATTGGGTAATTCTACACCAGACGGGAGGGTTAATGGCGTATTAATCTTAATCGTCATGATGGAAGTCCTTGGAATCAGTGGGCGAATGGGCTTACGGGGAGAAAACCATTATGGGCGCTGCAAAGCAATCAAACCTGTTCGACGATATGAAAACTGATCCTTCTGGCTATAGCGCGAAAGACATCGAGGTCCTTGAGGGCCTGGAACCCGTCCGTAAACGCCCCGGCATGTACATTGGCGGGACGGACGAGCGGGCGTATCATCACCTCTTCGCCGAGATTCTTGATAACTCCATGGACGAAGCGGTCGCCGGTCATGCGTCGCGTATTGAAGTGCACCTGCGCGCCGATGGCTATGTTGAAGTGATCGACAATGGCCGCGGCATCCCGGTCGGCGAGCACCCAAAGTATCCCGGCAAATCGGCCCTCGAAGTGATCATGACCACGCTGCATGCGGGCGGGAAGTTCTCGAACAAGGCCTACGAGACAGCTGGTGGTCTTCACGGCGTGGGCTCTTCGGTTGTGAACGCCCTCTCAGAGCGGATGGAAGTTGAAGTTGCTCGCGATAAAAAGCTTTATTTCCAAGCCTTTGAACGCGGCAAAGTCACCGGCCCGCTTGAATTGATGGGCGCCGCCCCGAACCGCCGCGGGACGACTGTGCGGTTTAAGCCGGACCATGAAATTTTCGGCGAGAAGCTCCGCTTCAAGCCGCAGCGCGTGTTCCAACAGACCCGCTCGAAAGCCTATCTCTATCGCGGCGTTGAAGTGCGCTGGAAATGCGATCCTGAGCTGTTGCCGGAAGACTCGAAAGTCCCAGCCGAAAAGACGCTGTCGTATCCTAACGGCCTCGCGGACCAATTGGACGAGGTTTTCAAAGGCAAAGCCACCATCACCGAGCAGCATTTTGCCGGATTGGTCGAAACGGATGATGGCAAAGTCGAATGGGCCATCGCCTGGACGAATGCTGGTTTCGGCGAAACCGACGGCTTTTCACGGTCTTACTGTAATACGATCCCGACCCCCGATGGCGGGACGCATGAAGCCGGTTTCCGCTCCGCGATCACCAAAGCGATGCGCAACTATGCCGAACTGACAGGTCAAAAAAAAGGCACATCGATCACGGCGGACGACATTATGGGGCACTCGGGTTTGCTCTTGTCCGTGTTCATTCGGAATCCGGAATTTGTCGGCCAAACCAAGGACAAGCTGTCCACTACCGCCGCCTTCCGCCTAGTCGAAAACAGCGTCCGCGACCGGTTCGATCATTGGCTGGCGGGCAGTCCGAAAGAAGCTGATAAGCTCCTCACCTGGGCCGTCGAACGCGCCGATGAACGCGCGCGCCGCCGTAAAGCCAAAGAAGTGGCGCGCAAATCGGCCACCAAGAAGCTGCGTCTTCCCGGCAAGCTTGCCGACTGCTCGGACAATAAGGGCGATACAGAACTCTTCCTCGTCGAGGGGGATTCAGCGGGCGGCTCAGCCAAACAGGCGCGGAACCGTAAGACTCAAGCCATTTTGCCTCTGCGCGGAAAAATCCTGAATGTCGCCTCTGCGACCGCAGACAAAATGGACAAGAACCAGGAGCTCCAAGATCTGCTCCTCGCGCTCGGCACAGGCACAGGCTCGCGCTTCAATATTGATGATCTTCGTTATGAGAAAATCATCATCATGACCGACGCGGACGTGGACGGGGCCCATATTGCCGCGCTTCTCATCACCTTCTTCTACAAGATGACCCCAGGCCTGATCGAAAGTGGCCGTCTCTATATGGCGATGCCGCCGCTCTATAAGCTCTCTTATAAGGGCAAATCGGTCTATGCGATGGACGATGAGGACAAGGACCTCCTCATGGAGCTGGAGTTCAAACCGAACCAAAAGGTCGAGCTGAGCCGCTTTAAGGGCCTTGGCGAAATGAACCCGTCTCAGCTCAAAGAAACGACGATGAATCCAGAGACGCGGACGCTCGCACGGATCACACTCCCTGACAGCATTGATGAGCTCACAGAAGCCAAACCAGCGGAGCTGATCGACACATTAATGGGTAAAAAAGCAGAGCACCGGTTCCGCTTTATCCAAGAGAATGCGCACTTCGCTGAAGAGCTGGATATTTAGAGTCACCTCAGAAACGCGCAATTTCGCTCGAGCTGGCCCTCATTTTGCTTCCCTCACGGCATCGGATCACGCGTTGATGAGGATATGCGATGTTTGTGCGGTGGCAGGACCATTCTGAAACGGCTTTTGGGAAAGACGTCTTGCTCGCTGAGCACGATGTCTCAAACACAGACCTCTTCATGGACGATGGTCTGGCGTACTTGCTCGACGTTTATCCGCGCGAGAGCCTCGACATTTGGACATTTGGCAAAGAAGGCGAAGGCATCAACACATCGCTACGGGGTCGGGCACCAAAGCTGAGCGGCGCGCAGATTGTTGAGGCCGTCAAGCGAGGCCATATCTGGTTGAACATGCGCCGCGCAAATATCGACGTCCCCGCACTCGAGCCGATTGCCGATGCGATCTATAGCAGCCTGGAAGACGCGACCGGACGTAAGACCCATAAGCGCGATGTCTCCGTCTTGATTTCTTCACCGAACGTCAAAGTCCACTATCATCTCGATATTCCGATGGTCGCTTTGTTTCAAATGCGCGGCCAAAAGCGCCTTTGGATGTATCCCCGCAGCGAGGCCGTCGCCCCCTCGTCGTTTATTGAAGACATTGTGCATATGTCCCGCGAAGAAGAGTTACCCTATCGCAAGGCCTATGATCAGACGGCCACGCTTTATGACCTCGAACCCGGCATGGGACTGACCTGGCCTCAATTTATGCCGCACCGGGTAGAGAATGCCGATTGTATGAACGTATCGCTATCCTGCGAGTATCAAACGCTCTCCAGCTTCGTGGCGTCGAATGCAATTTACACAAACAAGCTGATCCGAAAGTCGACACCTCTCTCTCCCAAGGTTGGTCAGCAGGTCGGACCTTTCGCACTGGCCAAAGCGGCGTTCGCGCGGGTTCACAAAGCTGCCACTCAAAAAGGACCGCGAACGTCACCAACGCCCGTGACGTTTGAACTCGATACATCGGTCGAAAGCTGTGTCCGCGAGCTATATTAGTCCGTAATTGCGAGAGTCGGGGCGTCTAAGCTCCCGTCGGTCCGCTCCCGCGCCGCAGGTTGCTATGGCGCGCGCTAATCGCCTTTAAAATCGGGGGCGCGCTTTTCCAGGAACGCTTGGATGGCTTCGCTTTGATCGCTGGTGGTCGACGCGTATGCAAACTGATCGCGATCCATGAAACTGGTCGTATGGCCAAGCGGCATAGCCGCAACATTGATCGCCTGTTTGGTCATACGCAGAGCAATCGGGGGGACCTTTGCATATCGCACCGCCAGCTCTTGTGCGGCTTCGAGGGTGCGACCCTCTTGCGTCACCTGATCCGCAAGGCCCCAAGCCAATGCCGTCTCCGCATCACAGGGCTCACCTAGGATCGTGAATTGTTTGGCGCGTGAAGGGCCAACAAGCGCCACAGTGCGCGGATTGGTTTGCCAGCTCATATTCATCCCCAATGGGATTTCGGGCAGACGAAAGTGGGCGTTTTGGGCGACTATCCGGTGGTCGCACGCCACAGCGAGCGCAACGCCGCCGCCGATACAATATTTCTCGATTGCGGCGATGGTGATCTGCTCCAGCGCTTCCCACGCCGCACACATATCTGGACCGAGTTTCAGCGACTGGCGTTGTTCAAGGCGCGTGCCCTTGGCGATTTCGGCGCGATCTGGGTCCTTCAAATCAGCCCCCGCCGTAAAAGCGCCCACACTGGTCAGGAGCACAACATTGTTCGTCGTGTCAGCTTTGAGATAATCAGCGGTATCGATAAGCGCCTGCATGGCCTTTAAAGACAGGGCGTTACGGCCATCTCCGCGATCCAATTTCACGGTCGCGATCGATCCGTCCTGGGTTAGCTCGACGCAGTCTCCAAACGCTCGGGTCATTTGCTCTTCGCGACGTTCGCGACCCGCTGCAAAGGCTCGGTCACTTGCATGTATCCGGCCTCTTTTGGGATATGCAAGCAAGGGTCTCCAGACTCGTCTTTTCCGATCACTGGAAGCACAGTAACCACAGCCTCAGATGAAAATCGGTTTAGGGCCGCCTCCACAGATGCCGTTTCGGCCAGTTTTCCGAGATTCATACGGGTCGGAAAAATAATCGTCGCCGTGCCCGCGGCTTCCATATCGAGGGCTTCCTGCGCACCGAGCCAGACCGCTTCCGTGGTCTCCCGACCATCTTGCTCAGCCACCTGTCCAGGCGGGGTCGCAGCGAGATAGAAATGCGTGTCGAAGCGTTTCGGCATCATCGTTGGCGTGATCCAGTGCCCAAAGTGCACGAGCGTATCGAGCGCCAAGACGAGATCGTGCTCCTTCATGAGGTCCAGGAAACTTGCCTCACGCCGGTCGATCGGCCCCCGCATGGACGCCAGTTTCTCAACCATATCCTGCCCAACAAGGCTGGCCTCTGCCCCTCGGTTCGACCTCGGACGGGCAAGGATGATCCCAGCCTCTTCATACGCTTCTCGAATGGCAGAAATCCGCGCGGCTTGTTCTTGTCCATCAAAGTCACCATCCGTCCAGTCTGCCCACGCCGGATCCCCATCTTCATCATTTGCCTTTCCGCCCGGAAACACCAGAGCGCCAGAGGCGAAATCGATTTCATAATGCCGTTTGACCAGCAGAACTTGCAGGCTCGGCTGATCGCGCAGCAAAAGGATCGTGGCGGAGAGACGGGGTTCAGCAGGCTCGGACATAAGCACTCCGAAAGAAGTTCGATCAAATTTCTCAGAAATCCTCACGTCGTCATGCGCGTGATTTCAACTATGTTTCTGTACGTAGGATGCTTGTCGTAACGTCACGGAAGCAGAATGCGCTCTCTCTCCCACAGCTCTTGCGGTGCAGAAACTGCGCCCGCCCCCCGCAACCGGCTTTTGCCCGTCATGCATCTGGAAACAGGTGATGCGGTGCTTTTGTTTGCCGAAACCGAAAAGCGCTTCGAAGAGCGTGCGGTGTTCGGACCGGCAACCCGGGCTGCAGAAGGCAGCCGGGTTGCCACCCCTGCGCAGTGGATGGCCGAACACGTCGAGGCGGTCGCGCACGATGCCCATAATCGGACCACCGAGCGCCCGGTTATTGTGGAACTGCCGCTGGTCGCATTGATTCATCCGGACACTGCGATCGCTTGCGACGCCGCCATCGCGCGCACCAAGCTGTGCCCGCAGGAAATTTGCCTGGAAGTTCAAGACGCCGCTTTGGCTCTGCCCGCAGCCCGTGGCGCTCAAGCAGGGATCGAAGCCCTGCGCAAATGCGGTTTCAGAGTATCGCTGAATTCGACGCGCTCTTGGCAATGTCCGCTGGACCACAATTTGCGGATCCTACTCGACAGCCTTCGTGTCGACGCTCGCAAGATTGAAGACGATGAAGCCCTGCAAGATCGGATCGATATGGCCGCTTGCGCCGGAATGCTCGTGATTGCCGAAAATGCCAATTGGCGTGATACGTATTTTCTGAACGAACTTGGCGTTGAATATGGCTTTCGGATGCGCGCCGACGCTTAAGCGGCGCTCTCTTCCCGATGCTTTGCCTGTTCGGCGTAGGCGTCGAGCTTTTCCAGAAGGTAATCGAGGTCATCTTTAGGGATGGCCTGGAACTGCGTCAGCACCCGCTCAATCATACGCATACGGAAGCGCGCTTTGTCATTCGCTTCACCATCGAGTTCCAGCTCATGAAAGACTTTCACCGCGGCTCGGAAGGCGGGGAGTAATTTGCGGTGCAGTCCGGCGCGATCGAAGATCGCCTGCAATCCAAGTGGTCCTGCATCATGGATCATAAGCCAGGCGCGCGAATGCGGAACACCAGACAACTCTGCGAGCGCATGCTCTACAAAAGGCATATGCCCGACACAAAGCGCGCGCATGACAAGCGAGTGCGTCAAACGTCCGTTCAAATTGAGCTGAGACACAAAGCGCGACAGATCATTGGTTCGCCCGGCCTGTTCAACCAGGTCGATCGTCGCCCGCTCACGGGCACCTGCGGCAAGGTCAATCGCAAGCTGCGCTGGCAATTCATGGCGATTGATAAGCAGATCAAACACTTGGCCTGAGACCAAAGACACCATTTTTTCAGCGATATGCACCGGCACGTGATCCCGTAGAACCAGCCCCTCATGCATTGTCTGGTTCGCAGGGAACCGTTCAATCGAATGCTCGAAAGCCCGATCCGTCAGCTCCGCACCTTGATTGGAGGCAATCGTCTCGACCGCAATTTCCGACGCGTGCTCACAGATCACCTCTGAAAGCGATCCTGAAATCGAGGCGCGCCCGGCAATCGCTGCCTGTTTGGCCGCTGTGACAGATAAAACCAACTCGATCAGATCTTCATCAGAGAAGACAGGCGAGTTTTCCAGCAATGGAATGGCAACGGATTCAACGTCTTGGGCCAATTGAACGGCAACGCTGTGCGGCAAACGCGGCGAGTTTCTGAGCGTCACTGACAATGTGCGACGCACCAGCTCAGCTGTGTCTTTGGCGAGAATCTGAATGATTTCATCGGCGTACTGGCGTTCCCCATCGCTCAGGACATCGGTCGCGATTCGACGACACAGGCGATGGGCGACAGTCGCGCGCTCTTCTGACGATTCGCCTTTCATCAGGCGAATGATGTCGTTCTCGCTGAGCTCCGGACGCATGCTTTGTACAGTCATATCGCGGCGGTATCCCTGTCACCGATTCCTATTTCAGAATAGATGAACTGAGCGGGTTAACACCTAGTTTACCAAAATAAAATCGACAGAGGTAGGACACGTCATGTTGGACGGCATCAAAGTTATCGAACACGCCACGTACATGGCGGCGCCCGGCGCCGGTGGCATCCTCAGTGACTGGGGGGCTGATGTGATCAAAATTGAACCTCCCGGCGGTGATCCGATCCGGAATTTCTTCAGCACGATTGGCACGGACATTCAGGACAATCCGGTCTTCGACTTCGACAATCGCGGTAAGAAATCCATCGTCTTGGACACGCGCACAGAAGATGGTCAGAAAATCTTGCGAGAGCTCGCCGCAGACGCAGACGTCTTCCTCACCAATGTCCGCCCAGGGGGGCTAAGCCGATCCGGCCTTGATTATGCGAGCTTGCACGCGATCAATCCAAAACTCGTTTACTGCACGCTGACAGGGTATGGTCTTGAAGGGCCCGACGCCGATAAACCGGGGTTTGATGTCGCGTCTTTCTGGTCGCGCGCCGGTGTCGGACAATTGACCGTCCCGAAAGGACAGGATCCGTTTGCCCTACGGACCGCATTTGGAGACCACACCACCAGCATGGCTGCGGCAGCCGGGATTTGTGCCGCCCTCGTAAAGGCGCAGCGCACGGGACAGGGACAGCTTGTCGAAGCCTCGCTTCTTCGGGCCGCTTTGTTCGCACTTGGATCAGATTTCGCCATCCAGCTTTTCTTTGGACGCATCGGATCGACCAAATCGCGGCATGAGCAGATTCAGCCTTTGATGAATTTCTTCAAGACCAAGGATGAAAGCTGGATATGCATCGTTTCACGCCAGGGCAACGTCGATTGGGCGCCGCTCTGTCGGGTCATGGACCGCGCAGATCTGATCGAAGATGAGCGCTTTACGACCGGCAAATCACGCCGCGCACATGCCGCCGAGCTTGTCACGCTTATGGACGACGAATTTGGCAAATACACAAAAGCCGAGATCGCAGAACGATTAGATGCCGAGGCGATTGCCTGGGCCCCGGTGCAAACGCTCGCCGAAGTCGCGAAAGACTCGCAGGTCGCAGCCGCAGGCGGCATCACCCAGGTGCCAAGTGCCAGCGGAGACGGATCAACCTTCGCCTCACCTGCCTCGCCCATCCGGTTTCCCGGAACAGATGATGGTCCCAAGGGTGCATCGCCGCAGATGGGACAGCATTCTCGCGATGTGCTCGCCGCCATTGGTTATGACGACGCTCAGATTGAAGCCCTTTATGACGCGGGCGTTGTTATTTGATCCTCAACCGGCGCGAGATGAACAAACACAGTTGCGGCAAGGCCGTGACTTAACCAGGCGCTGGGCAGAAGGATTATCAGTCCCAAAGCCGTCGCCATCGCCGCCTCAAGCGGATCGGGTTCAGCGCTGAAGACCGCTTCTCCAACACTCCCGCCAAGATAAGTGAGGGCGACAAACGGAACGAGGGCAAACACGAGCAAAAGTGGCGCAAGGATCAGGAATTTTCCCTTGGTCCAGTACCAGGTTCGCAAGACATGCACCGTACCCCGCGATGCTGTCGCCGCAGCAAATACCATGAGGCGCGTGATGAACCAGAACACGCCAAACAAGGTTGCCAGGAATAAACAAAAGACCGGCCAAAAAGCACCGCCCTCGCGCAATTGCTCGGTCATATCGGCGATATTGCCAGCGTCATCACTTGTTCCCACGCCGAGGCTGGCACCGATCTGAGCGAAGAAGAGCGTGATCATACTGGCCGCGATAGCGAGGATCACGAAAACGAGCAGCCAGGCGAGAGTCAGCTTCCAGGCTGCGGTGAGTTTCCCTGTCTCGGCCGGCAAAACGGCATGATACATGGCCACCGAAAACAAGCTGTGGGCGAACAAGGTCAAAAATGTCAGAGCGCTAAAAACAGCGAAGCCTGATCCGCCATCGGGAAGAATGTTCGCTGCCCAAATCAGAATGCCGGACGCCACTACAAAAAGAGCGGCATACGGCAAGGACGGTACAATCAGAGTCCTTGCGCGCGCAACGCTCTCTTGAAAAAGGGCTGAAAATGCAATTTGCCTGGCCATACAGGCCTAGCTAAATGCGAAGTACAGCAAGGCAAGCGACACAATGACCATCGCGGTCCAAGATAGGACCATTCCGAGTTGTCGAAAGATGATCGGACCGCCGCCCATGCCAATCGCATGCAAGACGCGCCCGATTGTGAAGCCGATCCCAAGCGCATGAATGCTCCAGACTGGGCCGCTCAAAAAAGCGAGTGCCAACAATCCGATCAGCATGGGGGGCATATTCTCGGAAGCATTGCCATGCACACGAATGGCTTTGGCGAGCGCTTCAGACCCGCCATCCCCCATGGAAATTTTTCCGCGGAACCGGTGTGTGACCACCCGAAAGGCGAGCCATACGAGCATTAGAATATTGATCGCGACATAAACACTCGCGACTTGTAAAGCGCTCATACAGCCCTCCCTCGATCAGTCCCTAGTCGTCGCGTCGTGCGTCCGGCAGACGATCGTTGATATCGTCGCGGATATCGAGAATGGTGACGATCAAACCCGCCACGACGCTGGCAGCAATCCAGCTGCCAACGGAAAGCGCGGCAAAGGACAGCACCTGGGCAAGTGGGCCCTCGACGCCGATCAGGTCTGTAATCATCGCCCCTTTCTGAGGCACCGCATTATAGTAAGCGAGCAATAGTCCGATGATAATTGTGGCGAGATAAGCCACATACACCATCAGGCGGAAGCTGTTGATAATGAAGAATTTCATGACATCCTCTTTCTACTCAAAGACAACCCGGACATCTGAGTTCTTTCAGGTCCGGGTTGCATGAACCAATCTGGCGCTGGGCCGTTACATCTCCATGCCGCACTCAGTGGCGGCACCCATCATGACAGTCATGAATGAGGTCATCTCTTCCGGAGAAAGTTCGCCCATTTTTGACATCATGAATGCATCTTCGTCTTCGGCTTTTGTGGCCTCGACTAGAATATCGACCAATTTTGGATCCAGATCGCTGACAGCCTTATCAGCCATGCAATTGCATGTGCTTTCGTCGCTGCTGCCATCGTCCAGGCAAGACTGGACGAGAGCGGCTTTTGCGCCGCCACCACCGGCTCCCCCACAAGCCGCAAGGCCAATAGCGAAGAGCGATGCAAAGATAACCTTTTTCATAGGCGAACCCCTTTCCTCAATGTTTCGCACCCGGGGAAACTTCCACGAATCCCACACCAAGGCCAGAGAAAAAGTCCTTACTCGCGCCGGAGCAACCAATCGAGCCGGAGTTTGCTTTGGCCCGATTTCAAGAAGTCCTCTTTCACCTTTTCGCGGTCATAGTCCGTCTTGAGCCAGTCTTCGAAGGCGATTCCGGAGGCGGCTTCCGCCTCTAAATAGGTTTCAAAAAACGCGTCCAGGAGCCCGGTTTTACCCTCTCTCATATGCAGGTATTTCTTCGAAAGTTGCCGAACCGCCACGTTTACGGGCTCGCCGAGCTGGAAAATAGCGTACAGAACGCTCATCAAGCCGGCCCGATCTGCCCCGGATTTGCAGTGCATCAATGCGGGATAAGTGATTGAATCAAAGAGTGCTTTCGCTTCGAAAACGCGCTCCACGGTTGGGGTGTCGCGTGAAAAGACCTGGAAATCGATGAGCTCAACGCCATGCGCCTCGCACGCCTCTTTCTCAAGTAGGTAGTAGCCACGTGTGCTCGGCCCCCGCAGATTGAGGATGGTTTTGATCCCCCTCAGGCGCACATGCTCTTCGATCTGGCGTGGATTGGGTTGGTTGGAGCGCCACATCACATCGCTGATCTTATGCAAGTTTTGAAAGCTCTCGCGCAGAAACCCGTGATCACCCAGCACGAGTTCGCGTTCCGCGCGCTTGCGGCCAGGCTTAGACGAAATATCCGCCGCCTCGTGTTTGCGTTTCTTATGTCCTGGCAATTTCATGCGATGGCGTTACCCGAGCCGAGCGAGAGCGGCAAGTCGCGGCGCTCATTAGAAACCCTCCAGTAACCATAAGCGGTTAAGCTCATGACAATAAGAGCTTAAAATTAGGGGATTTTTGAATGCGTTTTCCTTTCGCATTGCGAACGGGCATGGTTGCGATGGCTTTAGCTGCCATCGCTGCGCCGGCTTCTTCCTTCGGCATCGGCCTACAGCCGACCACTGTCGAAATGTCGATCCAACCAGGGGATCGGCAACGCCAAGTCATCAACCTTGGCAATGTCCATCAAGAGGACACGATTTCGCTCACACTCGGCCTCGCCGATTGGAGCTTAGATGAGAATGGACAAATCGAACTGTCTCCGCCCGGAGAAAGCGATGTATCGGCCGCAAACTGGGTGCGTTTCAGCCCCGCTTTTGTGACCCTTAATCCAGGTGAAACCGAGCAGATCATTGTCGATATGGCGGCTCCGATCCGGATTGATCGAGAGGGCGATTTCCGGTTCGCTTTAATTGCTTCCACTTTGCTGCCCGAAACGCGTTCCGGCCAATCCGGTGTTTGGAAAAAATACCAGATTGCGAGCCTTTTCTATCTCACCATGGGCGATGCTGAGAGCCAGCCAGAGATCAAAGGCGCCACGTTGTTAAAGTCTCCTGATAGCGAGCAAGCTGTTGTATTTGATATAGAAAATAACGGAAACGCACATGCCCGGCTGCGGGGTGAAGTCAAGATCTCCGGCGACAAAGGCGATACGATTACAGAGCCGATCAACAATCTGGTGGTCCTGCATGACGGCGCACGAAAGTACAGAATGCCGTTGACTGAGGAGTTGCCGTCCAACCCAAGAGTTGAGGTCACGCTGGAAAACATTTTCGCCCCCCAAATCCCGGCGGGTGCGATCATGCTGGATCCGTTCACATCAGATCTCTCTTACGACGAGACAGCGGTCCCAGCTGCCCTGACCGAAGATGCTAAAACGGCATTGGAATAAGTTCAAAACGCTCGTCTTGGGGGTGGCAATGTTTGGATTGGCGCCCCCAGCATTAGCGTCTTGGCTCGATTCAGACTTCTATTGCCGCGTCTATGGATGCGTCGTGGTCCATGACGGCTTCACGTTCGATGTCTATGACAATTACGTCTTTGCGACTGGCGGAACCGTACCTGCTGGCGGACGGATGATCCCTTGGACAGGCAATCCGTTTCAAGGCTCTGGCGGCGTCAATCCCGTGATTACCGGCTCGCGAACCGAAGGCTTTCATTCGGTCCCCCTTCAGGATCAGAGCGTGATTTTTGGCATCGACACGAATGGCGACGGCATCCCTGATCGCCTTCCCTCCGACAACAACTCGACAGGATTTCTCGATGCAGGAGACCGGCTCGATCCGTTTCAAGTCTCGTTGAGTACAGATTTGGTTGCCGCCGATACTTCAGCGCAGCGCAGCTTCTATCTGTCATCTCGCACAGACTTTTACGTGACAGCTGAAGCCCGTCTGATCGGAACAACGGATGGGTTCAACACCGCCAACCTTCTGAATAATATCGATTTTGTATATGACGTCACACGCAGAGGCGTTGATGACAGCATGGCGTTCGGCGCCAATACGCGCAATGGCAACTACATTCGTCGACTGAATAATGTGCAAGATCTTGGCGACGTTTTCGGCACACCCACCCGCATTATGGAATTCAGCAATGCGATCCGCCTTCGCGACGCCGTGGATTTACCGTCTCAATCGATCCGGTTTGATTATGTCTATGGATTCGGTGGCTATGACCTCTCAATGGGTGACGGTCACCTGGAGTATGAAATCGAGTTCGACTTCTACAACCGATAGCCAAGTCCTGTGAGCATTTGTGCTGCCTCGTGGACCGGCAGACCCATGACGCCCGTATAGCTGCCGCTGATGCGCCGGATATGAGCGCCAAATCGCCCTTGGATGGCATATCCCCCCGCTTTGCCGAGGCCTTCCTGGCTGTCGACATAGGCAGCAATTTCAGCGTCTGTCAGGCGTTTGACCTGAACACGTGTATCGCTCAGCCGCTGCGCCACTTGCCCCTCCGGCCCGATCAGACAGACAGATGTGAGCACATGATGCGCGCGGCCCGAGATCAGACGCAGACAATCCATCACCTCCTGATTGCTTTCCGCTTTGGGCAAGATCCGGCGACCGAGGGCCACAACCGTATCCCCCGCAAGCGTGAACTGGCCTTGCGCGTGAACCGCATGCGCCTTTTCGAACCCAAGCCGGACAGCATAAGCCCGCGGCACCTCCCCGGCTCGAGGCGTTTCATCAATGTTTGCGGGAGTGATCTCATCCGGTGTGACGCCGATTTGAGCCAGCAATTGCTGACGTCTCGGGCTGGCACTCGCCAGGATAAGTTTACTCATAGGATTTTGAACGTGGCGTTGGCCATCGCCACGGGTCGATCATTGCCGCGAATGATCGCGCGGGCAAAACAAATAGACCCGCCGACTTTGACCGGTTCTGGATCGATTTCCAGCCATTCGCCAAGCTTTGCACTGCCGAGATAGTCTGTCCCCAGTGACACCGTTACGAGCCCTTTGCCGGCATCCCTGCCCGCATTGTCGAGCGCCACTATGCATGACAACCCCATAGCATTGTCCGACAGTGCCGCAATCAAGCCACCATGAACCAGGCCGCGCGAATTGCAATGTGGTTCCGCCAGCACCAGGCCGATTTGAATGCGGTCATCAAGTTTTCGAGAATAGAGCGGTTCCCAAGGATCGGTCAGTCCGGAGCGACGAAAGTGTCGCTCATATCCGTCTGGAACCTGCGCTTCGCTCAAGCCGAAAAGCCTATTTGAAGCGATATGTGATCCGACCTTTGGTCAGATCATACGGGGTCATTTCCACAAGAACCTTGTCCCCGGTGAGAATACGAATTCGGTTCTTGCGCATTTTGCCGGCTGTATACCCAATGATCTCATGATCATTTTCCAGCTTAACGCGAAACGTCGCGTTCGGCAGGAGTTCTACGATGGTTCCGTTGAACTCAATGATTTCTTCTTTTGACATCCTGTCTCCATAAAAAACGACGCGCGATGCCGCGCCGCAATAGATATGGGGTGCTTCGTAGCTCCCGTCACCCCGTCGGGCAAGGCAAACTGTGAGTCTTCAGCCGTTCTGGCGCAGTTTGCTCGACCATGTGTCGCGCCGCATCAGAACAACTCGCTCAACGTGTATTAACTTTACATCCACAATATCCGCGAAGACTAAGATAATCCGCGCAAATATTCTCAAGAGTAAGCCATGAGCCAAGCTGACCTGCCTTTTAGTGTCCAAGATCTTCATAAAGCGATCCCGAAACGTTGCTTTCAACCCGATACCCGGCGTGCGTTTGCCTATCTCGCTTTCGATCTGGCCGTGATCGCAGGTTTGTATTTCATCCTCTCTCAGACCAGCGCCTGGTACATTGAATGGCCCGTGATTTTTCTGATTGGAACGATGCTTTGGTCGCTTTTCGTGATCGGGCACGATGCCGGTCACGGCTCGTTTTCGAGCAATCGAACCGTGAATACGATTGTCGGAATCCTGGTCCATGGGGCGATCCTTGTTCCGTATCGTGGATGGCAGCGCAGCCACGCCTTGCATCATACCAAGACCGGTCACTTCCGGCAGGAAGAAGTGTTCCGCCCGGCAGGGAAAGGCGAGGATACACTATTTCGCAAAATTATTTTCCGGTCCGGGATTTTCGTTATTATCGGTTGGCCAATGTACAAGCTCGGCATTCGGAACCTCACCACGTACAAGCCAGTCACGGGGAGCCACTATCTGCCCCAGAGCGATCTATACACGACATCTGTGCGCGTAAGCTGGTATCTCGGCCTCGCAGCTTTGGTTGGGTTTCTGACCCTCTATATCAGTCTCGGAGTCCTCTTCGGGTGGGGATTCTTCGCAAAATACATCCTCGCGCCATACCTGATTTATGGCGCGTGGCTGACCTTCGTGACCTATATGCAGCACGTCGATCCAGATGTGCCCGTTTATGACACTGAGGATTGGACCCGCTTGAAGGGCGCGCTCGCTTCGGTAGACCGCAATTACGGACCGTTTAACTGGCTGACCCACAATATCGGGAACTTGCATGTGATCCATCACATCTTCCCGACCATTCCGCACTATCGGCTGCAAGAAGCAACGGACGCAATAAAGCCGATCCTCGGGGAGCATTACCGGACGTCTGATCGTTTCGTGGTGACCGACTTCATCAGCAGCCAGCTGCGCTGTCATTACGTCGTACCTGCAGATGGTTATGAAAAATACGAAAGCGCATATGGCTGGCTCAAGCCACGGATATAAGCGTGTTTGGATGCAAGGATTGGATGGTACAGCCTCTTGGGTTCGAACCAAGGACCTCCGGCTCCACAAACCGGCGCTCTAACCAACTGAGCTAAGGCTGCACTCGAACGCCCCACATACGCCGGAGCGCGTCTGCGTTCAAGATTGAATTACGACTCTGTCTGCAATCGGTTCTATTCCGCGGCGACGGGCGTGACGCTGGCGACTTGCTCGACCGTTTCGTGCATCCGTCGGAAGATTAAGGCGCCATCCTCGAGTTTCCCGTGACGCATCAAAAAGATGTCCCGGGCATAGTTTTGCGTGATGATCCACGGCGCAGATTTGCCCTGCTGTGGGAACCGCTCCATCGCCCGCTGAACATAGCCCGAAGAGAAATCCAGGAAGTCAGAGTCGGCCTCAACGCCATCAGCAACGGGACGCGCTTCAACAAAGTTTTCCCGCTCCATATGATTGAGCACCTTGCACATGTACTCGCTGGTCAAATCCGCGCGGAGCGTCCAGCTCGCGTTTGTGTACCCAAAGACTGCGCTCATATTCGGTACATTAGAAACCATGGCTCCGCGATAATTCAGCAAGTCATGCATGTTCTGCAAACGACCATCTACCGTGACTTCGGCGCCGCCAATGAATTGTAGGTCCAATCCGGTAGCGGTCACAATAAGATCCGCCTCAAGCTCTTCACCCGACTGCAGTTTGATCCCGGTTTCGGTAAAGCGATCAATATGATCGGTCACGACGGACGCTTTTTCTTCTTTCAGCGCGACGAAAAGATCGCTGTCAGGAACCAGGCATAGGCGCTGATCCCACGGATTATATTTCGGCGTGAAGTGTTTTTCGACATATTCGTCACCAAGCTCCGCGCGCGTCATGTCCAGAAGCTTTTCCTTCACCTTATCCGGCGCGGTGCGGGTGCGATTGTAGAAGAACAGTTGAAACAGGACATTGCGCCACCGCGTGATGCCATACGCCATCATCCCCGGCAGGAACTTGCGCAATCCATTGGCAAATTTGTCATGCGATGGACGCGAAACGACATAGGTCGGCGACCGCTGAAGCATTGTGACATGCTCAGCCTTGTCAGTCATGGCCGGCACCAGCGTCATCGCGGTCGCACCAGATCCAATCACGACAACTTTCTTGCCAGAATAGTCATAATCTTCTGGCCAGTGCTGCGGGTGGATGATGTCGCCTTTAAAGTCATCCCGTCCCTCAAACTCGGGCGTATAGCCTTGATCGTAGCGATAATAGCCAGCGCACATGTGGAGCCAGTTACAGGTGAATTTCTGTTTGTTGCGCTTGCCATCAACCTTGATGTGCACGGTCCATTGCGCCGTCGAGCTGTCCCACTCTGCGCTGATCACTTTGTGACCATATCGAATGTTGGCGTTTATCCCATACTCGTCAGCTGTCTCGTGAATGTATTCACGGATTGCCGGGCCGTCCGCGATCGCTTTTTCCGCCTCCCAAGGCTTAAAATTGAAGCCGAGCGTGTGCATGTCACTGTCGCTGCGAATGCCTGGGTATCGGAACAAGTCCCATGTTCCGCCCATCGCCTCTCGCATTTCCAGGATTTGGTACGTCCGGCCTGGGCATTTTTTCTGCAGATGGACAGCCGCGCCGATGCCAGAAAGGCCGGCGCCTACGATCAATACGTCATAATGGGTCTTATTCATGACGCCAGTGTCACTTTTTTCGAGGCCCCTGTCCAGACTTATCCACGCGTCAGCGAGATCAATCCGGCTCCAAAACGGCTTCAATGGTTTGCCGAGAGATAGCCGAAAGCCGTGCGTTGCGGTCTCGATAATAATCCAGCGCGATCACGGCAACAGACAGCGCCCACCCCTTGCCACGCTGCCACATGGCGTCGTCGCAATCCATTAAAACCCGAAATCTGCTGCGAACAGCGGCTGGCAACACCGACCACGCCACGATCAAATCGCAAGCCGGATCCCCTATGCCGCTGAGACCAAAGTCGATCACCGCTGCAAGCTGCCCCTGAGCAACCAAAAGGTTCCCGCCTTGCAAATCTCCATGCAGCCAAACCGGTTCGGCAGCAAACTTCGGAGCCGCAAAGCTTGTCTCCCACACGCTTGTCATGGTCGCTGCGTCGTAGAGATCAGAGACGCCATCTATGGCACCGCGCGTGAGAGGATCACGCCGTTCCAGTTCGACACCGCGGAAGTGGTTCTGTGCACCTGATTTTGGTGCACCCATCGTGTCTTTCGACTGCAAGACCTTGAGAAATTCCGCCAGTTGATCGACCGTCTCGGGCCAGTCTTTTGGCGCGCTTTCGAACAAAGGACTCCCGGGGCACCAATCATAGATTGACCAAGGGTGTGGATAACCCTGGCTCGG
Source organism: Pseudomonadota bacterium (assembly GCA_038527765.1). Lineage (GTDB taxonomy): Bacteria > Pseudomonadota > Alphaproteobacteria > Caulobacterales > Hyphomonadaceae > Henriciella. The sequence goes on along the minus strand of JBCBFK010000004.1, from coordinate 216,234 downwards.
CGCGCCCTGTTTCACGGGCTTTGGAATGCGCAGAGGCAAAGGCGACAGGCGCGGCAACCAAATCTGCTCTTTCTCGACCTGGCCCACAGCATCGAGCCGCTTTGGCAGACGAAGGCTGAGATCCGGGCCCAGGCGAAAGATCGCATTATCGGTGCCGCCCGAGGCGACAGGCTCTATTGAAAGCTCGGAAAATTCTGGGAACTGATCCGCAACCAAGCGCTGCGCAAGGTCGAGTGTGATCTCCACTACTGCCCATCACCTAAAACACGGATTTCAACACTGCTGGCGCGCCCCTCAGGATCAATCGCAGCCACCCGATAAAACCCAGCGCGGTCAGGGCGCCAGCTGGGCAGCCCCCCATCATCGAGTTTGACCGGTGATCCGTCGACATACCACCGCAAGGCCCCTTCCCCGCGCCCTGCAAACACAAATGGCCGGGCCGGTTTGCCATCGACCGTACCAGCCCATAGTTCCGCATTTCTTGGCGGGAACAGAATCTCCGGCGGTTTTTTAGCGCCGTCAAATTGCGCCAAGGCGCCTTTCGCTCGAGGTGTTTTCTCGCTCATCAGACGCGTCATCGAAGATCCGCTTTCGCCAAGATGATGCGCGGCGCGATCAGCAACTTCAAACAAAAGCGGCAACGCGGCGCTTCGACCGGTTTCTCCCGGGCGCGGCGCGCCATCTGCGCGCCCGACCCAAATGATGATGGCATAATCGCCCGAGACACCCGCTGCCCAAGCATCTCTGAACCCATAAGATGTCCCGGTTTTAAATGCGACATCCGGGGCGTTCGCCGTCAGCCGTCCGGGCATACGTCCCGCCGGGGCGGGAGTCTCTTTGAGGATTTTGACGATCTGGTCTGCGCTCTCAGAGCTCATCAATCGATAAGACTTAGAGACCTCCCCAAGCGCATCCGCATCCCAGACCAGAGGCTTTGCAAGCCCGCCATCCCCCAGGGCGGCATAGAGTACAGCCAGCTCTTGAGCGGTTAGCCCCGCCCCACCGAGCGCCAAAGCAAGCCCCGGATCCTTGCGGGCAGCGCCCGAAATCCGCGGATAAGCGCCAGACAGAGCTAATGCTGCCGCAAAGCGTTGCGGACCAATTCGATCCAAAGTCAGCACCGCCGGGACGTTGAGAGAGTGCTGCAAGGCTTCAGACACGCGAACGTCGCCGCGAAACAAACGATCAAAGTTCTCGGGCTGATAGGAGGCGAAGCGTTTCGGCAGATCCGAGATACGGGTTGAAGGCGCCGCGCTGCCATCATCAAAGGCCAACGCGTAGATAAAGGGTTTTAAGGTCGATCCCGGAGAACGAGCCTGCGCCGTGAGATCAAGCCAACCACCCGGACGGTCACGATCCGCCGACCCGACCGCAGCGCGAACGGCCCGCGTTGGGATATCCACGACGAGCATCGAAACTTGGGTTGCTTCAACCAAGTCCTGGACATGACGACGCGCGATTTGCTCAAGTTCCGCCTGCAAGCCGGCATCTAGAGTGGATCGAACGTCTCTAGATCGATCATCCGCGGCCTGCCCCGTCGCATGCCAGGCCCGGTCTGGAAACGCATACCGCCGGCCTGGAATGAACGCGTTGCGCGCCTCATCTGCGCGGTGCTCAGGGAAGTAGCCGAGACGCTCGAGCTTGGCGACGATCTCGTCTCGCCCGCGGCGCGCCCCCTCAGGGCGCAGATCAGGACGGCGCACTTCAGGGGATTGGGGCAAGGCAATCAGTAGAGCAATCTGATCGTCTGATAAGCGGTCTGGGGCGCGCCCGAAATACCGCCAACTGGCGGCTCGTATGCCTTCCAGATTGCCGCCATAAGGCGTCAGCGTGAGATAGAGTTCGAGAATCTCGCGCTTGGAGAGCCGCCACTCGATTTGATGGGCACGCCAGATTTCGATCAGTTTCGCGCCAATGGTCCGATTGGGCCTGGGTTCCAGCAAGCGCGCGGTCTGCATGGAAATGGTCGAGCCCCCGGAGACCACGCGACCAGCACTCGCAGAACTGATCACTGCGCGAGTCATACCGATCCAGTCGGTACCGCCGTGTGACCAGAATCGCTGATCTTCGACTTCAAGCAGGGCTTCGATGAAAACCGGATCAATCTCGTCGAGATCAGCGGCGAACCGCCACGTCCCTGTCGCCAGAGGGATCGCACGTAATGGACGGTCATCCCGATCCGAAATCATGACAGACACCACCCGACCGCGCTCGATCGGCGGTGGGAAGATTCTATCCAGGACAAAAATGGCGGTCAGCGATACCGCAATCAGGATCGCTGACCGCTTCAGCCACGTCATCGGCTACCGCCGGGACCCGTCACTTGCGGTGCAATCGTGATTTCGGTTGCAGCAGAGCGGGCAAACACGTCCGGTCGATACATATCTTCCGCCACGACGCCGGGCATCGTGAACGTCCCTGGGGTCACGGCCCGCACGACATAAGCCAGTGTTCGGTCTTCGCCGACGACATCAATCGCGGCGACGAAGCGATCATCTCGCGCTTCTGCCGTTTCCGCCTGATCAATTTCACCCACCCAGGCGAAGGCGCCGTCGGGCCCGAACTCTCGATCACCGTCTGCGGGGCGAAGGACCGTTTCGATTTCAAAGCCCGCCGGAAGCAGATCCTCTAAAATGACCGGATTGTTGCGACGCTCGCGGGGGGATAGCGTCAAAGCGACAACGAATTGATCGCCCTGCGTCAGATCCCCGAGATTGACCCGCGCGCCTCGCATCGATCGAACGCGCTTGCTGACAGACAGCTTTTCGCTAACGGGATTGGGCGCACTTTCGGGCGATCCCGTCACCATGACGGTGCGAAACACAGGATTCGATCCTCGGCGTAGACGGAAACTCACGCCCCGCTCAACTTGATCCGGGCTCACGAAGTAGCGCCGATCATTGTCGCTATTGCGCCCCAGGCCATCCACATCCAGACGCAAGCCATCCTCTTGGGATAAACTCCCGACCGCGAGCAGCATGAAGGCTTTCTCCTGAGTGGTCAGGCGATCGGGTTCCGGGGTATCTTCACTGATGCGCTCCGCCAGCCTCGCGACGTGGTCATTGAAGCCCGCTTCTGCAGCCAAGGCCAAAACGCCAGACAGGTCGCGCAATGGGGTTTGGTAATAGTCACCACTATTCTCAAATCCGAGGGCGTCTTCGGCAGCGTTGAAGGCGCTGAAGGCGCGGGCGCGATCGCCCATATATGACAGGGCCGCCGCGAGATGTGCTTTGGCCAGTGGTGAGCGCATGTCTGCTAGTTCACGATCGTGCAAATAGCGCAGCCGAGATACATCCGCCTTGCCAGCGCGGGCAAGCACATACAGCGCGTAAGGCGCTGAGCGTTGCATCAGCTTTTTCTCAGTATCATCGTGATAGCGGCTCTCATACACGTCAGTTTGATAGCCATAGACACGCCAGGCATCGCCTTGAGAGATGGATCGCAGCGACTGATAGGCGCGATCCAGAGCGGCTTGCGGTATCTCATACCCTTGCTCTTTTGCGCGATAGAGGAAGTCGGTCGTGTAAGCACCGAGCCATGGGGACGCGTAGCCATCGCCAGCACGCCATAGCCCAAACGCCCCATTTTCACTTTGACGGTTCAGCACACGCGACACCGCTGCTTGGACGCGATCTCTGGCGACGGGTTGTGGACCTCGAGCCCCGTCCTCGATCAGCTGCTCTGCATAGATCAATGGCAAGGCGCGACTGATCGTTTGTTCGGTGCAGCCATAAGGATAGCGCGCCAACGAATTGTAGAGCGCATTCGGATCGACCGGCAGGCCTGAAAAGCTCACCGTCATACGTGCTGTGCCGGGCACAAACCCATCAAACAGGCTGATGTCCGGCGAATAGGTCTGGTCCTCTTCCATCAGCGTTTGGTCGACATTCGTGACCGGCAAGAACGCAGATCGGGTTTCGATTTGATAGGTCCGGGTGACATTGTAATTGTCCGGTCCCTCAACGCGCAAAGCCAGATCTGAGATGCCGGAGCCCTCAGCGCTGAACCTCACACCCTCGTCAGACCGCGTGCCTGACGGAATTACTTTTGATAGCTCTGCAGCGGGGACACTCAACGGCGCTGAGGCGGTCAAATTTGCACTGAAACTCCCGTCGGAAAGTTCGATATTATCGATGCTCACCGTCGCCACGGCTTCGTCCCCCGGAGCTAAAAAGCGTGGGAGGATCAGATCCACTGGGGCTTCGCGGCGAATGGTCATGGACTGGTCGGCGGCGCCGAGCCCTGTTTGCGACCAAGCCACCGCCATCAGGCGCAATTCGCCATTAAACTCCGGCAATTCAAATTCGATCTCAGCTTCTCCGCCGCGGCCGACCTCGACGACGCCGCTGAACAGAGCAACGGTTTGAGTTGGCACCACGGACAAGCCTTCTCCGCCAAGTTGGTCACCGCCTGTCCGGACTTCTGCGGGCAGTCCAAGGTTCGGATCGAGCAAGCGGCCATAATCGTCATAGAGCGACAGACCCATGGCTTTCTTGCCAAAGTACCAATCGGTGGGATCCGGGCTCGAAAACTTGGTCAAACGCAGGATGCCTTCGTCCACAGCCGCCAGCGTCACGTATGCCTTTTCGCGCGGGCCTCCTTCGAGCGACACTTTGATCGATTGAACGCGGCCGGGCCGCACCAATTCCGGCGCTTCGATATCGACATTGAATGTGCGGGTTTCGAGATTGACCGGAACATATCCGACCCCGACAGCCCGACGCGGCTTAGACTGAACCACCGGGTCCCGGGGCGTGTAGACATTGACCATGACATAAGCGCCTTCGCCCCAATCATCAGAGACTGGTAGGGTGATCGATGTTCCCGACGCTTGGACTTGCCGGGTCTCAATCGAGAGAACGCGGTCCGTTGCGACGACAATTTGGGCCTCGCCATCATAAGGTGGGATGATGGTCAGCGCCGCGGGGCGGCCGGAGACGATTTGCTGTTCTTCCACCACGACTTCAACGCGGTCGGGAGCCTCAACCCCATCGCTGGAGACGCTTCCGCCCCACCCGACATTGAAGGCCCGGCTGGAAGTGCTGCCATCCTCAGCTTCGATAATCAGTTCGTGTGCGCCCCACTCGAGGCCTGAAACCGTGATCATCGCCGCGCCGTTTTGGGTCCTGATCCCACCCTCATTGACGGTCCGGACCGTCCGCGAACGACGCCATTTCCAGCGCCCTTCTTCGCGATACCAATCATAGTGATAATTGATCTCAAGGATTTTCCAACGCAGGTCCTCGACCTGGCCTTCGCCGTCGGCCCCGAGCGCAGCGATTTCAAAGTTTCCTTCTTCCTCGTAGCCCAGACGTCCGTCAAAGCTCGGCTTGATCCCGAGGTAGAGATTCTGCGGGCGATACGGAATCCGCACGCTCTCTGCGACCGCGCGCCCTCCGGGCTCAAGCACATTGACGACCGTGTTCAAGCGCAAGGGAATTTCAGCGTTTTGGCCGCGATTGCCCGGCGCGAGGCGCACAGTCGCGAAACCGCTGCCATCGGTTGTCCGATCGTCCAGATCTATGATTTGCTCGCGGAAACTCCCATCATGAGGACCCCAGCTAAACCCAATATATCCAAATGGATTAGGATCGACTTCAACGCGGGTTTGCGCTTTGACCGTGAGCGCCGCGCCAGGTGCCCCGTAAAGAAACCGGGCTGAGACATCGATGTCGCGTGCGTCATCGCCGGGAAGAAACGGGGCGTCTTCGGTTTCGAGCTCAACAGCAATGCGTTGCGGAACAAAGTCTTCAACGGCATAAGCGACAGAGCCGACTTGGCCTAAACCATCGATTTCTAGCGTGCTGCGCCACATCCCTCGGGACGCGCTACGCGGCAATTCAATATCGCGTTGCAGGGCCCCGGCTTCGCCGACAGCGAAGCGGACTCGGAAAGCTTCCATGCCATTCGGGCGATACGTGATAAGCGTGCCGTTCCGCTCCGCGATGGCCCGTCCGGCACGGTCCCGCATCATCGCGGACAAATGAACGGTCTCACCTGGACGATAGATGCCGCGCTCCGTGTAGAGATACGCGTCAATCTCTCCAGGCGTCATACGACCGCCCGTATCCAGCTCGGATAGATCGACGGGCGCACGTGACAGATCAAGAATGGCGGTATCGCCTTTCAGCCCGGACGCCAGCACCAGTTTTGGCGCGACATTGCCGGTGCCCGCTAAGAGTTCGGGATTGAAGGTGACCCGTCCATCCACGCCCGTAGCAGCTTCGCTCAAGACTTCATTATTGCGCGCGATGAGCTGAACCGGCGTGTTCGGCATAACGCGTCCATCTTGTAGCGAACGAAGCGTGACATCGAGGCCGGATTGGCTGCGATAAGCCGTCAGCGCTAGATCGGTGAGCATTACCCACCGCTTGGCCGAGGCAGGTGGCCCTTCATAACGATCCAACTCAATCCCATCGGTCAGCTCAATAAAGTAAGCCCCGGGTTCAAGTGTTCCAATGACGTCAGGCAGTGGGAAGACCGTCACGACCGGTGCATTTTTGACATTCTGGATTTCCATTGCACCAGACCAGACTTCTGAAGAGAGATCGCTCGGATTTTCATTGCCGTAAACGTAAGAGTATCGCCCTTGCTGACTTTCCGTCCCTTGTGTCACGGATTTAAACGCTAGGGCGCGATCGTTGACCCGTGAGACTTTGACTTTCACTTGGTCGACATTCACCGTCTCGATTGCGAGACCGTCAGCATCCTCACGCGGCAGGATCACACCGGAGCCACTAAAGCCGACATATGGCGGGCGGTCTTCGAAACTGATTTGAACTTCTTCCTCGCGGCCCAATTCATCGCCATCCTCTGACGGCAGACCTTCGGTGAGCGTGAGGGTGTACGAGGCGGCGAAACTGAGGCCGTTCAAGCAGAGTTGTTCGCCATTAACGTTATAAGCGACCTCAACGTCGCCATCCATGGGTGCATAAATCGAATAATCCGCATTTGGGTCGAGGGGCTCTGAGAAGACCAAGCAGGCCTTTGGCAGGCTATCGCTGGTATCAGGAGCGTAACGAACGTAGGCAAAGCGCTCTTCTCCGTCACGTTGCGCAAGCCTCTGGCGTTCGCGTTCGCGCCGATCCGCAGCCACTTGCGCTGAGCGAGAGCGCTCGACGACTTGACCTTCGGCCTCTTCAGGCGGCGGTGGAATTTCATCAGAGGTATTGCCTCCTCCGCCGCAAGCCGCCAGCGCAAATGCCATTGCCCCGAGCAGAATGCTGCGAACCCCTGATGTCCGACCGGTCATATTGAAGTCCCTTCCTCTCGTTACCGAGAACCTTTACACGGCTTCGGCTTGCCGCCAACAGGGCGGAATAAAGACTTTTTTGCCACGATTGTCCGCACGGGAATGGATTTTGGAACACGTTGAGGCCTTAGTTTTGGGAGGGGGAGCGGCCGGTTTGTTTTGCGGCGGACGCCTTGCGCAGCGCGGGCGCTCGGTCCGTGTGCTCGACCATTCCAAGAAGCCGGCGGAGAAGATCCGAATCTCAGGCGGTGGTCGCTGTAATTTCACCAATCTTGAAACCGCGCCGAATTGCTTTCTTTCGGACAATCCTCATTTCGCGAAATCGGCGCTTGCTCGATATACGCCTGGGGATTTCTGCGACTTGATGGCGGCGCATGAGTTGACCTGGCACGAGAAGACTCTCGGCCAGCTTTTCTGTGATCAGAAAAGCGGTGCGGTCATCGAAATGCTGATCACTGAGTTGACGCGTGCGGGCGGGCATCTCGCATTGGAAACGGAGATCCGCGGTGTGGAGCGACGCGACAATCTCTTTATGACGCATACATCCAATGGTCTGGTATCCTCCGACAGCTTAATCATCGCAACCGGCGGTCTCTCGATTCCAAAAATCGGCGCCACCGGGTTCGCTTACGAGATTGCGCAACAATTTGGACATGACCTGATTGAACCGCGCCCGGCGCTTGTTCCGATGACGTTCACAGACGACCACAAGCTTGCTTTCTCTGAGCTTTCTGGCGTTGCCTTGCCGGTCGAGGCACGCGCCGAACGCGGTCCCAGCTTTGTCGAAAGCATGCTATTTACCCATCGTGGATTATCCGGACCTTCTGTGCTTCAGGTTTCATCCTACTGGCACCAAAGCGAGACGATCGCGTTCGATTTATTGCCCGGCGCGGACGTCCTGCATTTGATCCGAGAGGCAAAGTCCTCTGCGCCAAGGCAGCACGTGACACAGTTCCTCGATCAGCATTTCCCAAGCCGGTTCGCGGCTTACTTCCTCGGCACGCTGGGTTTGGGGCCAACAACTCGCCTCGCTGAGCTTTCGAACCATCAAATGGATCAAATCGCGCAGGCGCTTAAGCACTGGAAGTTGAAACCTGCTGGCACGGAAGGCTGGCGAACCGCGGAAGTCACGGCTGGCGGAGTGTGTACCCGCGCCCTATCTTCCCGAACCATGGAAAGCAAAATACAGCCCGGTTTGTTTTTTATCGGTGAGTGCGTCGACGTCACCGGTTGGCTTGGCGGGTACAATTTCCAATGGGCCTGGGCAAGCGCAGCGGCGGCCGCGGAGGTTGCATGAGGTGGCTTTGGGCGCTTGTCGGATTTCTGTTCCTAACCGTCGGGGCTGTTGGCCTGGTTCTGCCGCTCTGGCCAACCACGATTTTCTGGATCATCGCCGCTTTTTGCCTGGCTGAATCGCATCCCAGCGTGCGCGATTGGATCTATGCGCGTCCCGGCGTGGGACCGATCATTCAGAATTTCATCGAAGACGGCACGATCAGCCGAAAAAGCAAAACCGCCGCTATTGGAGGGATGATGATTGCGGGTGCGATCAGTGCCTGGTTCCTGAAAGACACGCTGATCGGATTGTCAGCCATGGCCGTCGCCATACTGGTCGGTATTGCCTTTGTTGCAACCCGCCGGGAAGTCAAACCAGAGCCCTGAATTGGTTTCAGTTGAAACTGCTTGGTGACATGGTTAACAAAGGCCAAGCATCGCCCTTTGCCTCGCATCGGGTTCGTCACACATTTACTGATTTGCTCAAAGGAACTTTGCGCCCATGACCGCCAAACTCTCTCTGCTTATGACCAGCGCGTTTACGCTCACGCTTGCAGGATGCGTCTCAATCGACGTGACCGAATCGCTCACCGCTGAAGCCACAGTTGCTGAAACTGAAACCGAAGCTGTTGAGGCGGCCGTGGTCGACGCCACGCCAGAAGACGATATGCGCGTTGAGGTCGGTAATCTGGTCATGGAAGGCATTCCAGAGATCCCTGGAAGCGTCAAAGAGCGTTTGCGCCAGTATCAGAACGTTCGCGGTCATGGCTTTCAGGCTTGGACCAATGACGGCATTCTTATCTCAACGCGCTTCGGTGAAGTCAGCCAAATTCACGAAGTGACCACACCTCTGGGGGCCCGCAAGCAAATCACATTCTATAGCGAGCCGGTCGGTGGCGCGAGCGCTGCACCAGACGGCCGATCCTTCGTTTTCTCGAAGGACACAGGCGGCGATGAGTTTTTCCAGGCCTATCGTTATGACATGGAGACTGGCGAAACGCTGGCGTTCACTGAACCAGGCACCCGCAACGGATCTTTTGTCTGGAATGATGCCGGAACCCAGGGCGCTTGGTACCAAGCCACCGACGGTGATCCAGACTATGACATATTGATTGGTGATCCGTCTGATCCGGACTCAACGCGCGTACTTCTAGAAGGCGAAGGGGCGATTTTTACCGTCGATTTCTCTCCGGAGGGCGATCAATTGCTGGCTCAGCGTTATATCTCTATCACCAAGAGCCGGCTTTTTGTGATTGATGTTGCTACGGGTGAAGCGACCGAAATCAATCCAGACGACGACGTTGCCTACAATGGCGGGCTTTTACTCTCGGACGGCACTCTGCTGAGCTCGACGGACAAAGGGTCCGACTTCAAGAACCTGATCCGGATCAATCCAGAGACCGGTGAGGAGATCAATTATACCAGCGAAATCAACTGGGATGTCGCGGGGTATGATATCTCCCCAGATGAGAGCATGGTGGCCTTCACCTTGAATGAAGGCGGACTCGGTACGATCAAGATGTTGGATCTGGAAACCGGTGAGATCAGCGATGGTCCCGCCCTTCCCGTCGGCATTGTCGGCGGCGTGTCGTTCCATCCGGATGGGACCCAGATCGGCTTCACTTTCTCCGCAGCCACCAGCCCGGCAGATGCCTGGTCGGCCAATATTGAGACCGGCGAGCTTACACGATGGACCACCGCCGAAGTGGGCGGCATGGACACAAGCGGCTTTGCCGAACCTGAGCTGTTCACATATCCGAACTATGACGAGATGGACATTCCGGCCTTTTTCTATCGCCCGGAAGGCGAAGGACCGCATCCCGTTATCATCTCAATACATGGCGGCCCTGAAGGTCAGGCGAGGCCCTCCTTCTCCTCCACCTATCAGTATTGGGTGAAGGAACTCGGCGCAGCCGTCGTTGTGCCGAACGTGCGGGGATCTTCCGGCTATGGCAAAACCTATGTTTCCCTCGACAATGGTTTAAACCGCAAGAAGTCCGTTGAGGACATTGGCGCCTTGCTCGACTGGGTTGAAACGCAGCCAGATTTGGACAAAGACCGCGTCGTTGTCTTTGGTGGTTCATATGGCGGCTACATGGTGCTCGCATCGATGATTGATTATGCCGACCGGGTCGCTGCCGGCGTCAACATCGTTGGGATCTCCGACTTCAAGACCTTCTTGACCAACACCAAAGGCTACCGCCGCGATTTGCGCCGCGCCGAATATGGGGATGAGCGTGATCCAGAGGTCGCTACGTTCTTTGAAGAGATCTCACCCCTCCGTAATGCCGATAAGATCACCAAGCCGATCTTTATCATTCAAGGCTATAATGACCCTCGCGTACCTTATACGGAGGCCGAGCAGATCCTCGAGGCGGTCAAAGACAATGATGTCGAGGCCTGGTTCCTGATGGCGATGGATGAAGGCCATGGCTTCCGCAAAAAATCCAATCGTGATTTCCAACGTGAAACTGAAACCATGTTCTTCGAGCAGGTATTCAACGGAGAGCTCGAGTAAGGTCCAAACTCTAACGCGCTCGCCCTTCGCCTTCGCTCAGGGTGAGCGCGCTAAACATCAGATTGAAGGGGTGCGGGGTCGTTACCCATCGATCCGCATCAACCCGGCTTTGAAACGCTTCCAGTTGTCGACATAGACTTGAGCGGAGCCCTTGATCAGCATGATTTGAGCTTCGTTGAGCTCTTTCACGACCTTTCCAGGCGCGCCCATGACGAGAGAGTTGTCGGGAATCACCTTGCCCTCTGGGATCAGCGCGTGCGCTCCAATGATACAGTTCTTGCCGATCTGAGCCCGGTTAAGCACGGTCGCGCCGATACCGATCAGTGTTTCGTCTCCAATCGTGCAGCCATGCAGCATCGCCAAATGACCAATCGTGACGTCCTTGCCGATGTTAAGAGGGCAACCAATGTCGGTATGCAGCACGCTGCCATCCTGAACATTTGAGTTCTCGCCAATTGTAATCGGGTCATTATCGCCCCGCAAAACGGCATTGAACCAGACAGAGGCGTTCTCTTCGAGAATCACATTGCCAAGGACTATTGCGTTCTCAGCCACCCAGTAATTTCCAGATTGCGGAAGAGTTGGGCAAACCCCGTCCAGATCGAATAAAGCCATGTCAGTCTCCCATCATTTGTTTCGCGCGCGGATTATCTCTGTCACACTCGGTTAACCCTCTTAGTGTGTAATTCAAGGTAGAGATTCGGGAGGCAGATTGCTGATGGTCCATCGACCAGGCTCGCAAACACCACCAACGTCCAGGGCCATAGAGTCCGGTCCGGACGCTCTGACACTCCCCGCTGATTCATCGACCGCCCTGCCTTTGGCACGGCGGTTTTTTTCTGCCCAACCATCAGTCCTAAAAGGAGATCCTCATGGGTAAACGCGCCGCAACGAAACGCCAGAAAGCACAAGCCGCCTTCGACGCTTCGAATTTCTTTGAGAAAGGCGCCGCGCGCGAGACACAGCTCTATGCAATACCTGGAGGAAATGACTGGCACCCCGATGATTCGGATGACCCGAAACGAACCCCGGCGCCAGCCCATGGTTCGCGCAATCAGCGATATCAGAAAACGGTCAAACCCCGATCTGAGAATCAGGCTCGCTTGCTCGAAGCTTTAGAAGATAAATCACTCGTCTGTGCCTTGGGGCCCGCGGGAACCGGCAAGACCTATCTCGCCATCTGCAAGGCCGTCGAAGCGCTTCAAAAAGGCAAAGTAGCGCGCATTATCCTCTCCCGACCCGCCGTCGAGGCCGGTGAGCAAATTGGCTTCTTGCCGGGGGCCATGGAAGACAAGCTGGCACCCTACTTGCGCCCGCTCTATGACGCGCTCTCCGATCGCCTCAGTCCTCAACAACTCAAGCACATGATGGGGGAAGGCCTGATTGAGATCGCCCCGATCGGCTTCATGCGCGGACGCACACTCAACAATGCCTTTGTTGTCATCGATGAAGCACAGAATTGTACTTACACGCAGATCAAAATGCTTCTGACCCGGCTCGGGTGGCACTCGACCATGGTGGTCACTGGCGATCCGGCGCAGAGCGATCTGCTTCCAGAACTCTCCGGGCTTGGAAAAGCGGCCGAGCGGCTCGAAAAACTCGCTGGCGCTTCGGTCATTCGACTGCAAGGCCAAGATGTTGTGCGTCACCCCTTGGTGGCGGAAATGCTGGACGTGCTCTAAGCGACCTATCTGCTTCGCGGTCGGTAAAGAAATCACTCTTTCAAAGTCTAAAGCGTATTGTGGTTCACGATACGCTTTATTCTTTTGTCTTTATTAATCGGAATTCAACCCAAGGTAGTTTAAGCAAAACATGATCATCTCTCTTGGATTTGTATTTCATGTCGAACGCTACCCCGTCTCAGCCACAAAGTGACCAAACGCTTTCGCCCGCGCAGTCGCCCACATTCAAACTCGGACGACAGGCCCTTAAGCTGATCCATAGATATAGAACGTCTGCGGATCCCAATACGTATGCGGTGTGGTTTGAATATGTTTCGAGCAAAAACAAAAAGCTCGTCGCGGACCTCGACAGTATTTTAGCGCGCGAGCGCGGGATCACTTCAGTCGAGTTGAATGAGCTATATGACAAATGGATCCGGGAGACCAATCAGTCTGACCAACTTCAGGATATCAGCCAGGCAATCGAAGCCAAAGTCGCTGGGGCGCAATCCCTGGTGACAGACGCCATTTCCAGCGCTGACGAGTATGTCGCGACCATGGGTCATGCAAAGAACAATTTGCCAAAAACGTCCTCACCAGAAGAGATTATCGAGGCGCTCGATGAAATCATCGATCACACGGTTTCATCACAGGAGTCTGCGCAAAAGATTCAAGTCGCGCTTCAGAGCACGCATGATGAAATCTCTCAGCTCAGCTCAAAGGTTGGACAGTTCAGAGAGAACCTCATGCGGGATCGTCTTACCAAGCTCATCAGTCGACCACAGTTTGAAGCGTTGATCGAAGAGAACACCAAAAAAGCTCTGGCAAATGGCTACTCGCTGACCGTGATGGTTGTGAGTGTGAAGAACATTCAGGACTTGTGTCTGACCGCCAATATCGACATTTCCGAGTTCATTCTGAAATCCCTCTCCGGGATTGTCGCCAAGAGTGTAGGTGAGATCGGCGTCTGCGCGCGCTTTGCGGGATCGGAGCTCGCGATTCTGCTGCCCAAGTCACCATATGCCGATGCGGCCAACCTGGCGCGGAGCATCATCGAAGAGCTCGATCACTTCAAGATTGTCAAAAAACCGAGTGATGAACTGGTCGGCTACATTCAATGCGCCTTCGGGGGCGCTGCGTTCCAACCCGGCATGACGTCAACCGATCTCATCGACATTGCTACAGAGCAGGCCACGCAAGCCAAATTTTCTGCGTCGAGCGATGTGAAATTCAGTCTACGGGCCCACAAAGTGGCTTAGACCTGTTCATTTAAGTATGTTTGGCAGGTGAGCTTGCAGATAGGTTTTAAGCTTGGCGTCCCGATCCGGCGAGCCTTGTCCAAGCACGCCCCGGAACGCGTCAGGAATATGGTCCACGGCATGCGCGGCATCTTCGTCGAAGACATAGTGTTCGAACACTGACTTCCAGGCCGTCCGATCGTTCTCTGGAAGATCTCGCAAGACCAAGAGCGCGAGGGCCAGGACGTTCATTGGCGTGCCATGCTTCAGATGGTCGAACCAGTAATTTACAAGCACGTTGAACGGCCCTTTGGATTCCACGAAATGCCACCACAAGCTTGGCAGATAGACCGCATCGCCGGGGTCTAGCTCTGCAATCTGAGCCGTTGCTGCCGCCGTTTCGAATTTCGGGAATTGGGTGAGGTCGATATTTGTGAGGTCTACCATGCTCGCTGGTTGGCCAGCCATGTTATAGTCGATCGGACCGACATAGAGATTTGCGATCTGCTCTGGCGGGAAGATCACAAATCGTCTTTCGCCCGAGACCAGACACGCAATGTTCTCTGAAATGTCGAAATGAGGAGCGATGCGCGCTGAATTGCTGAGCCAGACTTTCGGGATCGTTTCGGCGTCAACCAAGGGCATCGGATTGATGTTTGCAAACTGGGGCAACGTATTCACGGTCGGCGAGGCCCCAGCATAGACGCCGATCGGGCGCGCTTGCGAGCTAAGCTCAAGCAACTTGTCGACAATCGCGCGAAACGGAATCTGGCGCGTCTCGAACGTGAACCGACGCATGTCGGGCGTGTAAAAGTATCGCCCTTCGACTTCGGGCGGCGCAACGAACGCCGGGACGTTTGCCCCAACATCAAGATCCCGCAAATGCGCTGCCAGTTGCTGTTGAGACGCTTGAGCCGCCTGCACAGCAGGCCAGTGCTGTACGACGTTCTTCATGATGACAGGTCGGCCCGCAGGCCGGACCTCTTCGTCAAACTGCGCCCGGGTCACGTTTTCAACGCGCTCCAAGGCTGGCAGGTTCAGGTCGAAGATCGATTGCCCATGCATCGAGAGATCCGTTTAACCGATGTCCTCGGACAGGACCGTCATATTGAGCGCATAGCTGGTCTCGCCATCATCCACATCTTTGTAAACCACGGCCAGGAACTCGGCACCGAGGTAGACTTCAACGGAATCATCCGTCTCTTTTCGAGCAATCAAACGTAGCCCGGGATTGAGTTTTTCTTTCAAATACGCCTCGAGGCGTAAGACTTCTTCGCGGCCCATGGCTCACTCCTAATCATCTATGTTTCGGACATAGCGAGCTGCGCGCGCCATGCAAACCTACCGCGTCCGAATTCGGCAGCGATCACTGCAATTGGTTGAGGTTTATGTGGCCGGGTCGTCTGTCGGATTGACGGCTTTCCAGAGTTGACCGCTACACCACCAAATGATCTCCACGAATACGCGAGCGATCAGCGTCATAACAATCCCGAAAATCGAGGACTCATTGATGAACACGCGCGTGACCGCAACGCCTTGCTCACCGATGTCCGGATTTCTCACCATATCGAGATTGGCGAGATAATTGGCAAAATCATTCACACCGTTAAAGGCACTCGGGACGAACAAGACCCCAATCATGATCAGCGCCATGACCATGAAAAAGGTCGCAATGATCTTCGCTGACGCGTTTGAGAGCGACTGAAAAATCGTCAACATAACTCACCCCTTTATGATCTTATCCACACGACCATATCGGGACGACGAGAGTACGTAAAACGAAAATGGCTTATTCGCCGCTCCAGTTGGGCTTGCGCTTTTGCGAGAAAGCGAGCGGTCCTTCGATAAAATCCGGGCCCTTCACCATCCGGCCAATCGCATCGTATTTCTGTGAGAATGCCTCCTGGAAGTTGGCGGTATCCAAGCCTTTCATAGCGACTTCCTTCGACGTCCGAATGGAGGACGGGGAACATTCAGCAATCATCCCGGCCCATTTCAATGCCGCCTCCATAAGCTCGGTTTGCGGAACGACGTCGTTGACGAAGCCAAGCTCTTTGCCTTCTGCGGCGAACACATGACGCCCGGTCATGATCATGCCCATCGCGCGTTTGAGCCCGATCTGACGCGGCAAGCGATGCAATCCGCCAGCGAGCGCCGCCAAACCGACTTTTGGCTCAGGCAGGGCGAACCGAGCACTGTCAGATGCAATAATCAGATCGCAGGCAAGCGCGATCTCAAACCCGCCGCCCATCGCGACGCCGTTCACAGCAGCAATCACGGGCTTGTACAGATCATAGCGATTGGTCAGTCCGCCAAACCCGCTCGGGACCGGGAACATTTTGCCGCCTTCAGCCTGATAGCGCAAATCATTGCCCGCGCTGAACGCCCGGTCGCCAGCGCCGGTAATGATCGCCACCCAAAGGTCTTTGTCTTCGGCAAACTTATCGAAGATCTCGCCCAAATCGCGGTTGGCAGGCGGGTGCAAGGCATTCATTTTCTCCGGGCGATTGATCTCAACAATCAGGACATTGCCGTCGATTTTGGTGTTTACGAATTCGCTCTCGATCATAGTGACCTCCCTGTTCATCATTTGCCGCTACGCTATGACTTGGTTAAGCCGAATCAAGGATGACGTGGCGACATGTCGAACGGAAATGCTCTCGATTTATCTTCGATTGATCCGCCAATCTGGCGGGTCATGATCGATGGCGCGGTTTATGGACCGTATACACTCGGCCAGATGAAGACGTTCGCTGAGGAAGGTCGGATCCTCGACACGTCAAAAATTGCTTCGGGAGATGGCGGTGCATTCATCTCGGCATTCGAACACGCTGAAATTCGTAAGCTGATACCCGGCTATCAGCGCGCGCCCGCGTCGAAGCTCGACCTCAGCACAGCAAATTATCTCATCACCATCCAAACCGACGGCGATGGACGGCGTTCGGTTATCGCGGCTCTGAATGAAGCCGGGACGTTTGCTGAACTGATGCCAGGATGCTTCATTTTGAATGCCGCGATACCGGTTAAACGCTTGCGTGAACAGCTTTCAACCATACTCGCCGAGCGTGGGCGATTTGTGATTGTAAACGCCACGTCTGGACGCCTAGCGTGGATGGGCCTCTCAGAGGATGCAAACACACACGCCAAGCGGGTCTGGAAAACAGAACCGAGTGACCTCTAGGCCGCGATCTCGACCTCGAGAGGCGCCATCGGTGCGATGCCCCGGATCATATCGGCGGCCTTCTCTGCAACCATAATTGTCGGCGCGTTCGTGTTGCCGCCGATCAAGGTCGGCATCACCGACGCGTCTACCACGCGCAGACCGTCGACGCCGCGCACGCGTAACTCACCATCCACCGGATCGTCCTCGTGAATGCCCATCGCAACGGTCCCGACCGGATGATAGATCGTCTCGCCATACTCGCGGATATAAGCGTCGATCTGCTCGTCTGTCTGGACCTCTTGGCCAGGCAACGCCTCGTTGCCGCGCAGAGGATTCAACGCGGTCTGACCGGCGACATCGCGCATCATTTTGACCGACTCACGCATGGTGATGCGGTCTGTCTCAGTTGCCAGATAGTTTGGATCGATCGCCGAATGCTCGAACGGATCATCACTTTGGATCATCACGGTACCGCGGCTTTCAGGGCGCAACTGGCAAGAGTGAATCGTGAACCCGTCGCGCTTATAGTCATAATTGCCATGATCACGCATCATCGCATTGACCAAGTGCAGCTGAAGGTCCGGGCGATCGAGCCCTTCTCGCGACTTCAAGAACGCCCCGGCCTGGAGGAAATTGTCCGCGCCAGGCCCTTCCTTCGTTATCAGGTATTTGATGGCAACAGCATACTTTTTCAGGCCAGATTGCTTGGAAAAGGCTGACGCTTTTTGAGTCATTTCATGGATGACCGTGACATCCAGATGATCCTGCAAATTGGCGCCAACTCTTTTGCTGTCGACCACGCTGGTGACGCCATGCTTGCGGATATCATCGGCGGGACCGATGCCGGAAAGCTGCAGGATTTGGGGGGACTGAACCGCCCCGGCACATAGAATGACCTCCTGCTCGGCGTGAATCGTTTCGGGTTGCGCTCCTTTTTTCGCCACCGTCTCGACGCCATACGCCTTGCCCCCTCGAAAGACGACGCGAGAGACGAGCGCCGTAGACAAGATGGTCAGGTTCGGGCGTTCTTTTTCAATCGGTCGGAGATAGGCGTAAGATGCGCTCCAGCGCTCACCCTCGTGAATGGTCCGCTGGTATGGCCCAAAGCCCTCCTGCTGCGCCCCATTAAAATCTGATGTTTGTGGATAGCCGGCCTCAGTTCCCGCTTTAACAAACATATCGTAGAGGCTGTCCTGTAACGGACTTTCGCTCACATGCAGCGGCCCATCTCCTCCATGGAAGTCGTTTGCGCCGCCCTGATAGGTCTCGGATTTGCGGAAATAGGGCAAAACATCCGAGAATCCCCATCCGGTTAGACCGGTTTGGCGCCATTGATCGTAATCGCGCGCATGACCACGGATATAGATCATCCCATTGATCGATGACGACCCGCCCCATCCACGTCCACGGGGCCAATAAAGCTTGCGATTGTCCATGTGCGCCTGCGGCGTTGTCCAAAAACCCCAATTTTGCGGGTTTTCCTGCTTAATCAGGCCTCCAACCCCGGCCGGCATCCGAATCAAAAGCGACGTATCCTTCTTGCCGGCCTCAATCAGACAGACGGATACGGCAGGGTCTTCGCTGAGCCGGTTTGCCAGCACACAGCCCGCACTACCCGCGCCTACGATGATGTAATCAAACCCTTTTTTATCAACCATAAATACTTCCCCGGAGAACTGTTCTAGTCTGTCAATACTGACAGGTTTGCTGAAATATCAACCATTTGTGAACCCAACCTGCCTAATGTCAACGAAATGCCCCTGTGCGTTGAGCCGCACGAATTTGAGTGACCTTATGAGTCTGCCCCTCCGCAAACCTGCCCCAGCACAAGCGAGTATTCGGTCAAAACCCGATCGACGACGTCATCAGCGTGTTGATCTGCAGCTTAGCGGTCGATTTTTATTCGAAGAGACAGATCACACGTTTCTGACCGAAGACATTTCCTGCGGCGGCGCCCGACTGGAGGCCGTTGCTGTGCCTGCAAATGGCACAAAGATCGTATGCTACTTTGATGATCTCGGGCGCGTCGCAGCGCAAGTGGTGCGAAAGACCGAAAATGGGTTTGCTGTCGCGTTCGAAACGCCACAGCACAAAAAAGACAAACTCGCCGATCGCCTGGTCTGGTTGCTGAATCACAAAAAGTACGATCTGGAGGATGAACGCAATTCCCCACGCGAGGCTGCTGGCGGGCCCGCTTTGGTCACGCGGACAAACGGCACTAAAATCCAATGCCGGGTAATTGATATTTCACTCACGGGTGCTGCGTTTGAGTTTGACGGGCCGGTCCCGATCGTCGGCGAACATGTCCGCGTCGGGTCATTGCGGGGCGAAGTTGTGCGCGCCATCACAGGTGAATTTGCGATTCGCTTCCTACATCCTCAGAAAAACTGAACTCACCGAAGTTTGACTTGAAGTCTTTAACGGTGGACTCCATTTAATGCTGACGCCGAACGGAGGATCCGGCCCATGGATTATAATCCCGACATTGGAGCACCGCCCCCGGTCTGGACACGTTTGCGCTTCGAAGCCCGCGCAGCAGCGGCTGATGAGCCAACCATGGCGAGCTATATTGATGCCGCTATCCTCAGCCACGAATCCATCTGTCAGGCCTTGGCTTTTCACATCGCCGAAAAGCTGGCCGGTCCGGAAATGGGCGCTCAGCAAGTTCGCCAAGTGATTGCAAACGCCTATGATGCCAATCATGATCTGGTTGAAGCCGCTGAAGCGGATATGCAGGCCACATTGGAACGCGACCCCGCCTGCCGCGGAATGCTGCAGCCCTTCCTGTTTTTCAAAGGGTTCCTCGCCCTTCAAACGCACCGCGTGGCGAACCACCTTTGGAAACAAGGCCGCGAGACCCTCGCCTTTCATTTCCAGTCTCGCGCCAGTGAACTGTTCGCCGTCGACATTCACCCCGCCGCGACAATGGGTAAAGGCGTGATGCTTGATCACGCGACCGATATCACGATCGGTGAAACCGCTGTGATTGGCGACAACTGCTCATTACTGCATGGCGTCACCCTCGGTGGCACCGGCAAAGAGATCGGCGATCGCCATCCAAAGATTGGAAATGGCGTCTTGCTCTCAGTGGGTGCGAAAGTGCTTGGCAACATTCGGATTGGCGATGAGGCGAAAGTCGCGGCCGGGTCTGTGGTGCTGAAAGATGTTCCGGCGCAATGCACTGTCGCGGGCGTACCGGCCAAGCAAGTCGGTGGACCTTGCTGCGAACCAGCCCGCAGCATGGATCAGGCCATCCCGGACGAATTCGCGAAATAGCTACAGCCGATTGCCTTTGATCTTGTTGCAACGGGCATGCGCCAGCTGCAAGTTGTCAGCCCGGTCCGCCCCTCCTTTTGAGGTTGGGACAATATGATCGAACGTCGCCCGCTCCTTGGCCCAAACACGCGCATGCGGGGCATCAAATCGGTTGCGCATCATACGCTGGCCGCAAAGCGCGCACTTTCCAGCCTGACGGTGCCAAAGCGTTTCAAAACGCTCAGAACCTGGAGCCTGATACGACTGGCTCATAGCGCCTCCGGGACGTCCCAACCGCGCCGCGCACATGCGGCGAGGACGGTGTTTCGAAGCAAACACGCGATAGTCATGGGACCGACGCCGCCCGGCACAGGCGTAATCGACCCAGCCACCTGAGCGCAGCTGTCGAAATCTGCATCCCCAACAAGCTTCGTTTTGCCCTCGCCCTTTTCCGGGGCAGGCACCCGGTTGATACCGACATCGATCACACAGGCGCCTGGCTTTAACCAATCGCCTTTGACCATTTCAGGCCGCCCTACAGCGGGAACGATAATATCAGCCGTGCGACACAAAGCAGGCAATTCGGCTGTACGTGAATGCGCGATCGAGATCGTACAATTCTCAGCCAGGAACAACAGCGCTGCCGGTTTGCCCACCAAGATCGAGCGGCCAATAACCACAACATGCTTGCCCGTCAAATCCTCACCGAGTGCGCGTTTGGCGAGGATGACACAGCCGGACGGCGTGCAGGGGCGCAAACCGGGCTTGCCGAGACTCAAGCGCCCGGCGCTTGCTTCGGTGAGCCCATCAACGTCTTTGGCAGGGTCAATTTTCTCAATGGCTGACGCTTCGTTCAGCCCTTTTGGCAATGGCAATTGCAACAGGATGCCGTCGACGTCATCGTCGGCGTTCAAGTCAGAAATCAGATTCTCGACTTCGAACTGCGTGGCGTCCTTGGGCAAGTGATGGTGCAAGGACCGCATACCCACGGCTTCTGTCTGACGCACCTTGCTGCGGACATATACCTGGCTTGCGGCATCGTCACCGACGATGACGACCGCGAGGGTCGGCTGTCCCGGCAGTTGCTCCACAGCCGCCGCCACGCTTTCTCTTACGTTCTCGGCGACCTCTTTACCCGAAATCAGCGTTGCCGTCATTGCGCAAACCTTCCCAATCCCGCTCTCGCGTCAGCCCTTAGAGCGAGGGAAAAGATTCGTCACCATCCTGACAGCTGATTTTTAAAATGGAATGGCGAGAATAACCCGCGGAATGAGCCAGTCTCTGAGAAATGGAATGGCGAGTGCAATCACCAGTATCGAAAGATCGAGATTGCCCAAAGGCGGAATTATGCGTCGGAGCGGGCGCGCGACCGGCTCGATAATTGAGTAGAGAAACTGATAAATCGACCGGACTGTCTGATTACGATTATCGACGACGCCCCCGATCATAAGCCAGCCCAAAATCACATAAATCAAGAGCGCGAAGAAATAGATCGTCAGGATCGGCGATATGAAATAGCCGTGAAGGGCAGCGAGCAGACTTTGCACAGCTCAGACTCCGTTATTGTTTTCTGTCAGGTAGAGCGCTTCCGTCAGCGCCGCAAGACGCCAACTACTCCGCGTTGCGAAACCGCTTTGATTGCGCCGCCACCATCGCGCGACCGATCGGTTCTGGCAGCAGACGACTTAAGGTCGCCAAACCTTTGTTCACGGCCCCCGGCACCACAACCGGATGACCCGCTTCGCAAGCATCAATGCCAGCTTCAACCACGGGCGCGGACTCCATCCATAACCAGTCTGGCATGTCATTGGTTTTCTCACGCGTGCCGTTCACATCGTGAAATTCTGACCATGTGAAGCCGGGGCATAAGGCGGTACAATGCACATTGTGATGGCCTGCAGCTTTGGCTTCAGCGTTGATGCTTTCTGAGAATTTGATCATGCCCGATTTCACGCTGGCATACAGCGTGTGACCGTTAGACCCAGGTGTATACCCTGCGAGCGAAGCGACATTGATGATCCGCCCAAAACCTCGCTCGGCCATGCCCGGCAGCACTTTATGCGTCAGCTCAATCGGCGCGGTGTAGAGCACCCGCAGAAACGCTGCCTGATCTTTCCATTTGGTATTAAAAAACGTCCCTGGCAGGCCGTATCCTGCATTGTTGACGACGCCATCCACGTGCCGCCCAGCCTCTTTAATCTCTTTCAGGATCGTATCGACACTGTTCGCGCGCGCGAGATCTTGCGAGATCACGATCGTGGCGACTTGGTATTTTTCTTCCAGGTCGCGGGCGAGCTTCTCGAGGCGATCGGCGCGCCGAGCTGTGAGCGCCAGGTCCCAGCCCAAAGCTGCATACTGCTTCGCGAACTCCTCACCGATCCCGGCTGATGCACCGGTGATCAGCATCAGTTTTCTATCCATACTTGTGATCTCCTAAGCGTCCTTGCGCCACACACGAACCTTCGTCAGGAAAGCCAGGTCCTGGCGTTCCGATGTGAACCCCGCCGCATTCATATGAGGGTCAAATGCCCATGCCAAATAGCCTTTGTAATAGGGCTCGTGGAATCCCTCAGGGAAATACTCCAAAAACCCATCAACGCCTTCATTATCGCCGAATTGCAGACTGTCGGCGATAATGAATGTCCCACCAGGTTTGAGAACGCGCGCCGCTTCAGCGATTACTTTCGGGCGAACGCGCGGGGGCAATTCATGGAACAAATAGATGCAGATTAAATGATCGAATTGTTCAGTCTCGAAGGGCAAAGCTTCGGCTTGACCTTCAACGACCTCTACATGTGGCCAGTGTCGGACATTCCGGCGCGCCGCCTCAGCATATGGCGGCGACAAATCTACGCCTGAGAGCTGAAGCTTTGGCATCGCTCGCATCACGTGCCCCATGAAGCGGCCTGTTCCGCACGCTAAATCCAATACCTGGACTTTGCGTTGATCATGCCCTCGAACTTCTCTCACCAATTGTGCGAGTGCCGCTCTGCGCATCGCATCTGCAGCGCCTGTGAACAGGGCCTCAACCTGGTGATCATAGATCTCCGCACTATCTTCGCTGAGCCAACCGTCTGTTTGGTAATGAAAATTTTGGCGATAGTAGGCCGGATAGCGTTTTGGATCGGAGGCGACCGTCTCGCGTACTTCCGTGCCGTTGCGTTCAAGCCGTCGGCGATCCACTTCAGCGACATCGCTCAGAAAACTCTGCGCGCGTTGAACGGCGCGCGGTAAGTCTCGCAACCGCAGATCTCGCCGAACCGGATCCGGATATAATCCGGCCTCGATATTCTCGCGATCTTTCCGAAACAGCTCAAAGTAAGCTTTGCGAAGCGCCTTGAGCTGCGGCTTGTGATTCGGCTTGAAGACCGGCTCACCCGGGCGATTAAACCCGGCCGATCGACGACGTGCCAGCGCGTACTGACCGCCATACCAGGCTGATCGGATCCCCTGAGCAGCGGTGTATCGGGCGCGGCCCGCCGTTTTCAATGCATCTTTTACAAGTCCCATCCCATCAACATGGCGTCGGGGGCTGCGAACGTCCAGTAGCTATCGCGCCGCGCCCTTCAGCTTCTATTCAGATTGGTTCAGGCAGCTTTCTTGCACAATGGGACCCGTGTGGGCGGATGACCCTCAACCGATTAGGAGATCAGCGAATGATCCGAACGAGCTTATTCCTGGCCGCCGCTGCCTTTTGCGTGGCACCGACGGCAGCTGCCGATCATGAAGGCTACCACTCCTTGGGCAAGTATCACAGTGGCAATCCAACCGTCGCAAGCGTGCAATGCGAACGCCAGCGAGACAATGACCGTCTGGCAGGCGGCCTCGTTGGTGCCGTTGCAGGTGGACTGATTGGCGCTGCGATTGGCGGTGAGCTCGAACCTGACAATGGATATCACCATTATCGCGGACATCGTGGCTATAGAGGCTATCGCGGATACCGTGGCTATCGCGGTTATCGACGTGGATACTATCATGACCGCGGCGATGATGGCGCTGAAATCGCGGGTGCGGTGATCGGCGGATTGCTCGGCGCTGCGGTCGGCAGCGAGATTGCGGGCGACTCGACCAATTGCGCGCGCACCTACAGCTATGGCTCACAGGTCAGCCACGGCAATTCCGGGTGGAGCGACCCTTACGCACCAACGCGGTCGCCGACAGGTCCGGCATGGGATCCACCCGTGTATCAAGATGCGCAACCTGTTAGCGCGTCCGCGCCGGCCTATCCGAGCGTGCCAGCGTATCCAAGCGAACCCGCTTACCCGACCGATCGGGACAATGATCTTGCCGGTGCGCCGGACACGACAACCGGGTTTGGCGAGTGTACGACGGTTCGCCGAGAGACGCGTTTGCCAGACGGAACGATCATTCGTGAACCGGTCGAGGTCTGTCAGACCGATGATGGACGCTGGCAAATGCCAGAACCAATTCCGACCAATTAAGGTCTTCGAATTTAGGTATCAAAATCACATATAGGGGAAGATCCGCACTTCCCCTATTTTTTCGACCGGCGTATGAGAGCGGCATGACCGAATTTTTCAAACCCATTTCTTTTGAACAGTGGCCGGAAGACAAGGCAGCTTTTGCCGATTCGCTCGGCCAATCGTTTCGCGAGACCGGCTTTGCTGTGATCAGTGATCACCCCATCGCGCAAGGCATTATCGACCGGGCCGTGAATGCCTCGAAAGCTTTTTTCGAACTGCCCGAGGACATCAAAGAAAAGTATCACGACGCGGCCGGTGGGCGCCAACGGGGCTATACTCCGTTCGGCACTGAAAATGCGAAGGGCGCAAAAGCGGCTGACTTGAAGGAGTTTTGGCACACAGGACGAGCTCTGCCTGATGACAGCCCCTATCGCGCCACCATGAAAGAAACGCCGACCGTGCCGGAAGTCATCGAGTTCGATGAAGCGACGCGCGACTTCTATGAGGCGATGGACGGTTTTGGAGCGCAGCTTCTTCGCGCCGTCGCCTTGCATCTCGGTCTTCCAGAGAGTTGGTTTGATGACAAAGTCCAATTTGGCAACTCCATCTTGCGACTGTTGCATTATCCGCCGCAGAAAAACCCACCGCCGCAAGGGACCGTTCGCGCGGGCGCACACGAAGACATCAACGTGATTACGCTTTTGCTCGGGGCGGAAGAAGCGGGACTGCAAGCGCTGCATCGCGATGGCGAATGGCTGGACGTCAATCCGCCCGCGGGGTCGCTTGTCATCAATTGTGGGGACATGTTGCAACGACTGACAGGCGGTGTGCTGCCATCAACGACGCACCGCGTGCTTAACCCGGCTCCGGAACGGTCCAGGTTTCCGCGTTATTCCACGCCCTTCTTCTTGCACTTTAATCAGGACGTTCTGATTGAAGCGCTACCGCAGTGCATCGAAGAAGGGGGTCAGGCCGAGCCCGCGATTACGGCGCAGGATTATTTAATGGAGCGATTGCGCGAAATCGGCCTGGTCCGGTCCTAGGACTCCGACGCCTGACGCTGATGCCAATCGCCTCGCTCGATCTCCCAGACGAGCGAACGACGCGAACTGCCATCTGGACGTGTGCTCGTAATCTGGCCTTTGCGCTCGAGCCCAAGCCCGTCCATCATCCGCGCTGTCCGGACATTGTCGAGCGCGCCCGTGGCGACGATGCGCTCGAGCTTGAGTGTATCGAACATCCAGGAAAACGTCCTTTTTGCCCCGGCCACACCGGCGCGCTTGCCGTGCTGGTCCGCCCGCAGAGCGCCGCCGAGATCCCCTGCCCCCCATTGCGGCCATATGTCGAACTCAGAATATCCGAGAATCTCACCTGCCGGGTCAAAACGCAGGAAGATGAGCCCCTCCCCCCGCTCTTGCGCGGCGAGCTTTTCAGCCATGAACGCCCGCACTGTATCAACCGTCAGAGGTCGAGGCAGATTATAGATAGGGCCATGAATGGCCGGATCGCTAAGAAACATCAGGAAACGAGCCGCATCGCTCAGACGGGCGATGCGGCTCGGGGCTTCATCGAACGGAATGCCTGTCGCATCCCGGACAGCCCTGCGAATTTCATTTTGACGCTCCGCGCTGACTGCACGCCGCGTGATGGGGAGGTCGCTCATTCGCTTTGAGCTTTTAAAAACGCGTCCAATTTCGCCCGCGTGGGCAAGCTTGGTTGGGCGCCAGCTCGCGTCACCGCGAGCGCCGCTGCCGCAGAGGCAAATCTCAGGGCCGCCTCCGGCGACATTTCTTCTCCAATCGCGACGGCCAACGCGCCGCAAAACGTATCTCCAGCACCGGTCGTGTCCACGACATCGACATCAAAAGCCGGGACCCGCGCGCGTTCCGTTCCGCTCGCGTAGAGAACAACGCCGGCTTTGCCGAGCGTGACGATCACCCACCCATCTCCTTGATGCAGGGCATCGCCGTAAAATGCCGCTTCAATCTCATTCACGATGAGAATGTCAGCGATTTCCAGAAGGGCATCCGGCACGGCGATCGCAGGAGCGAGATTCACGACGGACTTCGCGCCAACTTCGCGGGCCCGCCGCACGGCCGCCTCAACCGCTGAAACAGGCACTTCGAGTTGGCATAAGACAATGTCCACCCCCTCGAGATCCGCCGCGTCCTGCGCACTCACCCGCAAGTTCGCACCGCTCGCGACGGTGATCTGATTTTCCCCTTCGGGAGACACTGCTATGAGGGCAACACCTGTTGTCGTCCCGATCTCGCTCATGACCGCAGAAACGTCGACACCGTCCTCCCGAAGCAATGCCATTGCCGGCTCGGCAAGCGTATCGTCGCCAACGCACCCAATCATTGCAACCTCAGCGCCCAAACGGCGCGCCGCCAGCGCTTGATTGGCGCCCTTGCCCCCCGGATGCTGCGCGAACTGGGCTCCCGTAACCGTTTCACCCGCTCGGGGCAAAGGAACGCCGCTGGCGACCAGATCAAGATTGATCGATCCTACGACACCAACCTTGATGCTCATTCATAGCCCCCAAGCATCCGGCACAACTCCTCGAAGATGCCCGCATCATCTGCCTCTTCATACCAGAGGACGTGTCCGTCATCGCAAAAATGAGGGATCGTTCGGCCAACTTGTTCGCCAGGTTCCGTGACAACCTCAACGCGGGCGCGGCGCCCTGTGAACAGATCCGGACGTGTGACCGCGATGATCGTCGTCGGATCGTGCAGCGGAGCATCCCGGTCCCCCTTGGCTGAGAATTCAAGCTTCGACGAGGCCTCGAGCAGCGCACCCGCGAGAGCGGCTTGTTGGGTCTCAACGCGTCGCACATCCTGGATACGCTCGGCCGTCGCGCGTACAAAATGCGTGACGTCTAGGCTCAAACAGCGGATCGGGATCCCGAAGCCGAACACAGTCGCCGCCGCGTGCGGGTCTGCATAGACATTGAACTCTGCATAAGGGGTGATATTTCCGCCCTCTTTGTCGGCGCCGCCCATTAAAACGATTTCCTCAATGCCTTCTTCGATCTCAGGCGACATGGTGAGCGCCAAAGCCAGGTTGGTCATAGGCCCGGTCACGACAACGGTGATCGGGTCTTTGCGCGCAGCACGGCAGATGCGAACGATCATATTCACCGCGTGCGATTTCGAGAGGGCATGACGCGGGGCAGGAAAGTCGAGATTGCCAAGCCCGGTGGATCCATGAAAGTCTTCTGCCGTAACGGGCTCACGCACCAATGGACGCGGGGCACCCGCACAAATCGGCACGTCTGTATCAAAGCCAGCGGCCTCACGAATGATGCGGGCATTTAAGGCGGTCTGCGCGCCTTTTACATTACCGGCAACAGTCGTGATCGCGAGCACATCGACTTCGGCAGCGCCAAACGCCGCCAACAACGCGACAGCATCGTCCAGCCCAGGATCGCAATCTATCAGCACACTGTTCATTGCATTGCTGTGCGCGCTCAAAAAGGCCTTTGCAAGTCTTGAAAGCGGACACCGCTTCGCTAAACCGAATGAAACACCCAGACGATCAGCAGGAGCGGACCCATGAGCGTGACCACCCGAATTGTAGATTATGAACAAGACGGCCAGACCTATGAGGGCTTTTTAGCCATGCCAGCGGGCACCCCGAAAGGGGTCGTCATCGTAGCGCACGCCTGGGGTGGTCAGTCTCAGTTTGAGCAAGCCAAGGCCGAGCTGCTCGCAGAATGGGGTTATGCCGGTTTCGCGGTCGACGTTTATGGCAAGGGTCAGCGCGGCGAGACGAATGAAGAATGCGAAGCGCTGATGACCCCCCTCGCGACGAACCGGGAAGAACTCCAATCCCGTCTCGCTTTCGCTCTGGATGTGGCGAAGAAAGAGGCCGACACGGAAAAAGCGGCCGCAATTGGTTTCTGTTTTGGTGGTCTCAGCGTTCTCGACATGGCACGCAAGAACATGGCTGTCGCAGGTGTGGTGAGCTTCCATGGTTTGTTCGGAGCACCGGGGAATACGGACGACACAATCGGACCAAAGGTGCTTGCGCTGCATGGCTGGGAAGACCCAATGGCGACACCTGACGATGTCATGGACTTTTCGCGCGAAATGACCGACGCGAAAGCCGACTGGCAGCTGCAC
Source organism: Pseudomonadota bacterium (assembly GCA_038527765.1). GTDB lineage: Bacteria > Pseudomonadota > Alphaproteobacteria > Caulobacterales > Hyphomonadaceae > Henriciella. The sequence goes on along the minus strand of JBCBFK010000004.1, from coordinate 187,321 downwards.
GCCTATGGTGCCACCATGCACGCCTTCACCAATCCAGCCGCCGCGAACCCCGACTTTGGCACCGTTTACGACGCCGGTGCCGACCGGCGCAGTTTTGCTGCTTGTCAGGACTTTCTGAGCGAAGTGCTGGGCTAGTCCGTGACGGGTAGCGCCTTTGATTTGACTCGTCGCGGCGTCTTAGCCGCGATGCCCGCAACAGCGTGCTTGTTGTCCGCATGTGAGACCGCTCCTGACGCCGAAGCGCTCTTGCAAACGTTAGTCTCAGGGCCTGAGCTCAATCGAGCCCCGGCGGCCGGTATTGTGGTCATGAAAGACAATTTGGTGATTGCCAAAGCCGCGGTGGGCGAAGCCTCGGTAGGTTCGAGACCGTTTACAGTCCGCTCGGCTTTACGGGCGGCATCGGTATCCAAGATGGCAGTCGCATTGACCGCGCTAAAGCTTCATCAGGATGGCGACGTCAACATGGATCAAGGCCTTCGCACTTGGCTGCCTTGGTTCCCATCCGACACGGCGGCCGGCGAAGATGGCCCCACCCTGCGGGCCCTACTCAGTCACACGGGCGGCCTCAAAGATCCGGACGTTTATTGGATGGCGCATCCTGGTTCTATCCAGAACTTGCTGACCTATGATGCGTTTCGCGAAAATACCGATTTTGAATATTGCAACCTTGCCTATGGCATTGTCGCGACCGCACTCGAGGCAGCCACGCAGCGACGCTTCGATCGGCTTTCCCGCGATCTTGTGCTCAAGCCCATGGGCTTGGATGCCGGGTTCAACTGGGCCGACGTTAGCCCGGAAAAGAAAAGCGCCGGGGCGACCCTTTATCGTGAGTATGGATCCGGTTGGGCGGCCCAGATCGATGACCGCGATACGTTGCGCGATACTGAGCCGCTGGTCTTGAAGGAAGACGGCGCCGACTTGGCCACCTATCAGCCCGGAACCAATGGGACGCTGTTCTCACCGCAAGGCGGGCTTCGAGCCAATTTGATTGATCTTGCGACCTTGGCGGCTCGTTTGAAATACGCCTCTGAACTCGTGCGCCCCGTTTGGCAGTTGAACGCCGCTGAATCCAATGGGGTTCATGATCAACGGTACTTCACGCAGTTTGGAACCGGCGTACAAATCCATCCGGCCGAAGAGAGTTTATGGCCCGGCTATGAGCTGTGGGGGCATCCAGGCGAGGCTTACGGGCTTTACTCCGGCGCTTGGTACGCTCCCGACTTGGATATCAGCTTCGCTTATGCGGTCACCGGGACGCCAGACACGCCGCCGCCGCGCAGCACGCGTCATCCAGCCTTGAATACGTTTTCAGATGTCCTGATGGACGCCGTCATCGCAGCCTATGAGGCCAGCCCGGCCGCAAGATAAAGCCCTGTCGCGAGAACCCCACCGACCAGCGCATACGGCAACTGCGTACGCACATGTTCCATGTGATCGCAGCCTGATGCCAAAGACGCGATGATCGTCGTGTCTGAGATCGGCGAACAGTGATCGCCAAACACTCCGCCTCCCATCACGGCGGCGATGGCGAGCGGAAGCGGGATTCCTGCGCCCACGGCCAAGGGCACGGCGACCGGCACGATGATGCCATAGGTGCCCCAGCTTGTCCCCGCCGTGAATGAGGTGATCCCCGATGCAAGAAACAAGATCGCGGGGATGACCCAAGGCGCCGGGAAGCTAGATGCAATCCCCGCAATAAACTCGCGCATGCCAACCGCGTTCAGGCTCGCGCCGAGCACCAGAGCGAGATAGATCATGGTTACAGCGGGCAGCAAATCGCCCATCCCTTTAAAGCCGAGCTCAACCAATTCGCCTTTGGCGCGTTTAGAGTGCGCGAGGCAAAGGAAAGCCGCTGCGGTGGCGAGAATGACCGACCAAAGAATGGCCTGAGACCCCGAGCCTTTCCGAATGTCGCCATTGCCCGTCCAAAGCATAAACCCGATCGTGCCGCCGATCATGATGACCAATGGAATAGCCATATAGAGCGCTTTCGAGGCGGGCGCTGGAGCTTCATTGAACACACTGCCGCTTGCACCCGCCGCGACACTGGAGCCGGTTCGCTCAACCGTTGCGAGCGGCCCAAATGTCTTGTTGGAAACGACTGTTACAAAGACCAAGGCCAGCGTGATCCAGGCATAAAAGTTGAGCGCGATGGTCGCCATCAAGACGCTCGTTGCGCCCTCCACGCCATTCTCATTCATCAAACCAAGCAGATAGGCGCCCCATCCATTGAACAAGATCAGGACACTCACAGGTGCGCAGGTGGAGTCGATGATGTAAGCGAGCCGTTCGCGGCTGACGTTCAGCTTGTCGAACAAAGGCCGGCCCAGAATACCGGTGGTTAAAAGGCTGATATTTGTCTCGACAAAGATCAAGACGCCGCAAATCGCAGTCACCAGACCGGCGTGCCGCGGGGTTGATGCAAAGCCGGAGTTTTGCAGCTTCTCGACCATCGCGCTGATGCCCCCGGAGCGCTGCATGTAGACGATCAGAGCACCAATGATCAGGCAGAACAACAAGACCCTCGTATTGTACGAACTGTCAAAGACACTGACCGCGCGATCGATGCTGCCCAAGGCGCCCATAAACGGGTTAAACCCGGCGATGATGGTCTCGCTCAGCCAAATTGCGATCCCGAGCGCCCAGAAGACGTTGCGCGTCCAAACCGCGACAATGATCGCAAGTAAGGGCGGTGTGATCGTCAGCCATTCCATTTCAGTTCAGGATATCCGGTGAAACCAAATCAGACTCACGCGCTTCTTCCGCGGCTTTAAAGACCCGCATCATGTTACCGCCCCAGATCTTTTCAACATCGTCCTTGGTGTACCCAGCCCCGAGCAGGTCGCGTGTGATTTTCTGGAGCATGGACACATCGCTCATGCCATCCACGCCGCCGCCGCCATCCCAGTCGCCGCTAATGCCCACATGATCAGGTCCGATCAGATCCAGAACATGATAGGTGTGCTCCATGAATTTCTCATAGGTCGATCGCGGCGCAGGATAAAGCCGGTTCAATTCGGAGCGCGCCTCCATCCACGCCGCGAGCGCCGCCTCGTCCAAATCGGCGGGATTGCTGCCATAGGTTTCGGCGAAGGCTTCCAGCGCGGCGACACGTTCAGGCGAGGGAACCAGGGTTTCGAGATATCCGCCGAAAATATTCATTTGGATGACCCCACCATTCTCGGCCAATTCCAGCAGTAAAGCGTCATCAATATTCCGTGGATGGTCATAGATCGCCTTGGCGCCTGTATGCGAGAGAATGATCGGCGAGGTCGACAAGGCCATCATATCCCGTACGGTCGCATCACTCGCGTGACTGCCGTCTAACAATAGACCCAAGCGATTGGCTTCGCGCACCAGATCTTCGCCGAGCGGGCTTAGCCCATCATAGATCTGATTAATGTCCGTCGCGCTGTCTGCGAATTGATTATTGGCAAAGTGCACCGGCGCGATCATGCGCAGGCCGCCAATATAGAAATGCTCCAACAAGGAAACATCGGTCCCAAGCGGATAAGAATTTTCCATACTTTGGAAAACCACTTTCTTACCGGCGTCCAAAATCGCCGGGACATCGTCAGCGGAGAAGGCAAGCTGCACTTCATTATGATATTTCGCAGCGAATTCTCGGATCGCCATTTGGCGCATGAGACCGTGCGCACGGGCCGCGGCGAAGCTCGCATCATCCAAAGGCCCTTGGCGCGTGAAGATCACCCAGACGCCGCCATCCAGGCCGCCCTCATTCATGCGCGGCAGATCGACATGCGTTCCGTCTTCTTCGAAGCTCCCTCGCTCGGTAAATGTATAGTCTGGGTTATGAAACAAAGCGGGCGTGTCGAGATGGCTGTCGAATACGGCAATGGACTCGTGAAACGCATCGGCGTCGCTCAGCATGCGCTCCGGGGCCTGTTGGACGGTTAGAACGCTTCCGGCATCCTGCATTTGTGGTGCACACGCAGTCAGACCAAGCGCAATTATTCCCCCAAGTCCGAGTCGCCTCATATTGGTTCTCCCATAGTTCGCCTCAGACCTACTAGAGAACGGGTTCAAAGCAAGTTCTTGTGTGCGCCCGGCTCCCAAATCACGTCCTGCAACCCTACGAAGCGCAGCATTCGCGCAAGTTCTGCATCAAGTTTCGCCGCCCGAGCCGAAGTCCATTTCGCTTTTGGCTCGCACCAGAGGTTCAAAACTCGCAGGGTGCCCGTCTTTCGGTCCGCCTTGATCTCAATCCGGCCGACAAAGCGATCACCTTCAAGGAGTGGATAGACATAGTATCCCCATTTTCGTTTTGCTGCGGGGACGAACATCTCCACCGTATAGTCAAACCCAAACAGTCTTTTAAGGCGCTGGCGATCGCGAACCACGGGATCAAACGGATTGAGGATGCGCAAACGCGCGGTCGGGGACGCTGCCGCTTCGATCCGAGTTTCAATGTTGGCGGGCGCCCAGACCGAAACAATTGATCGGTCTGCCGCCTGGATCTCAACGGGGATGAGTTGCGCCTCATTCTCGGCCACCCAAGTCTTCGCCTCAGCGTTTGAAATCGCGTCCCAAAATCGCTGGATATCTCCTTCTGACCCAAACGCCATCCGCTCCAAAGCGGCGGAGCAAAGCCAATCGATTTGGTCGTGATCAGAAGGCACATTCGCCAATAGATCCGGCGGAATCACGCGCTCGCTTAAGTCATAGAATTTGGTAAAGTTCTCTCGATGCGACGTCGAAAGCTCGCCCGCATACCACATATAATCGAGTGCCAGTTTGTGAGGCGGACGCGCCCACATTTTCTTCTCGCCTTCGATCTTAGTATCGAACGCTTTGGTGCAAAGTGGCCCCTCGTCTCGAATGCGGTCCTTGATGTGATTGCGCCCCTCGGAATCCAACATACCGCGATGCCATTCCCACTTGCGAACTTTAGCCTCCAAACGCCGAAACTGGCGCTGCCACATGGGATAGAAGTCCATCGGGATCACCGAGGCGTCATGGGTGAAATGCTCAAAGACGTCGCGATGCTTCGCCAGAGCCTGGTTTAGCATGGGCTCGCGATAATTTTGATTACGGCTCCACAGAATGTGATGGTGCGCGCGCGACACGACCTGGATCGTGTCCAGTTGCACAAATCCGAGGCGCTTGATCAGGGCATCGAGATCGAGCTTGCCGGTCGGCGTCTCCGCAAGCCCTTGCCCATCGAGCCAGAGGCGTCGAGCGTCTCGGTTAGAGATACGAAGCGGGGCGCGCATAACCAAGCTTACTCGCCAGCGGGACAACCGTCTCCGGCTGTGTCCGTGTTCTTCAGCACCCAATCGAACGCATTGCTCAAGATCTGCCGATAGATCTCACTGTCATAGGCGACATCGTAGTGACCAAGCGCGGAATAGAAACTGCGGCCCTCTCCGGGACACCCGACCCAGATCACCGGATGATCGGCTGGCAGATCGCCCATCGCCCAATTGGCGAGGTTTGCGATATCATTCCCTTCGGGTTTGAAATCCGTTTCGTGGATGCCTGCGATCGGGCGCAGTCCATAATCCTTTGGATGGCTATCGAAGAAGTACCATTCATCATCATGCCGCCAAACCTGCGGCGCATCTGCCATGATCGGGTGATCTGGGTCGAGGGTTTCAACCCGCACGATATGAAAATGTGGGGTCAATGGGTGGCCGGTAAAGGTCGGTCCAATCAGCGAGTTCGCATACCAGGGCCAACCCGCATGCGTATTGTCGCCGGATCCGTGCAAGCCGATCCAGGCGCCGCCATCTTCCAGCCAAATCTGAAACGCAGCTTCCTGTTCCGGGCTCAGCGTGTCACCGGTCGCGTTGTTGAACACGATTACATCAAAGCGCTCGAGGTCGCTGGGGTTGAACACCGCGCCATTGACCGTTGTGAAGATACCAAAACCGCGCTCTCGAGACAGTTCTACGAAGAACTTATCAGCCCCGGCGATCCCTTCATTGTGACGCCAGCCATTGGTTTTGGAAAACACCAAAATCGCGGGTTGCTGCATCCACTTTGTGATGTGCGGCGGGATTTCATCATAGACGATTGGCACCTCAGTTTCATCCTGAGCCTCAACGCCGTGGCACGCCGTGAGCGCCAGCAAAAGTGCTCCACCAATCATTTGCGTCACCCGGGCCAACACCGACTTCCTCATGACCCCTCCCTCTTTTGTTTTCTTATCGCGCGCCATTTTGCCAAGCGTTCCGCAATCGGAGCCTCGCGACCGTGCCCTTTTGGCTGATAGAAATCCACCCGGTCCATGCCGTCAGGGAAGTAATTCTGCCCTGAAAAGCTACCCTCTTGATCATGATCGTAGGCGTAGCCATCGCCATACCCTTCATCCTTCATCAGCTTGGTCGGCGCATTGAGAATGTGTTTTGGCGGCATGAGAGACCCAGTCTCTCGCGCGGCTGCTCGGGCGCGCTTCAGCCCGATATAGGAGGCGTTCGATTTCGGCGCGGTCGCCAAATGCACCAAGGCGTGCGCGAGCGGGATTAAGCCTTCTGGTTCGCCTAAGCGCTCAAACGCGCGAGCCGCTTCTCCAGCCACCATCATCGCCGTGGGGTCTGCGAGACTGATATCTTCACTGGCCATGACCACCAAACGCCGCGCGATGAAGAGAGGATCTTCTCCCCCTTCCAACATGCGTGCAAACCAGTAAAGCGCCGCATCCGGATCAGACCCCCGCACCGATTTGTGCAGCGCGGAGATCAAGTTGTAATGCTCTTCGCGGTCCTTGTCATAAGCGGGTGCGCGCTTTTGTAAGGCTTCAGAAAGCTGCTGAATGCTCAGTGAAGCGCCATCGGGTGCGAGCGTGAAAGCTTGCTCAGCCAGGTTCAACAGATAGCGACCATCTCCGTCCGCCATATCAATCAAGGCAGACCTCGCCCGCTCTTCCAGCGGGAGCGGTCGTGACACTTCAGCTTCTGCCCGGCTCAGTAAGACTTCCGCCGCGGCGGCTTCCAATCGATTGAGCACCAAAACCGCGCATCGCGATAGCAAGGCACCATTGAGCTCGAAACTCGGATTTTCAGTGGTTGCGCCGACCAGAGTGACGGTTCCCGCCTCCACATAGGGCAAAAAGCCGTCCTGCTGGGCGCGATTAAACCGATGGATCTCGTCGACGAACAGCAATGTGCCCTGCCCCAGATCGCGGCGTCTCTGAGCCGCTTCGAATACTGCGCGCAAGTCCTTCACGCCAGAGAAGATCGCTGAAATGGCTTCAAAATGGAGATCGGTTTCCTGCGCAAGCAGGCGGGCGATTGTCGTTTTGCCCACACCTGGCGGCCCCCAGAGAATAATGGACGAGAGATTTCCCGTCGCAAGCATCCGACCGATCGCCCCGTCTTGCCCGAGCAGATGATCCTGCCCCACCACTTCGCTCAAGGATTGCGGTCGAAGTTTATCCGCCAGCGGTCGAGGAGCGCTCTCAGACAAATCAGAAGCTGCGAATAAGTCGGTCATACGCTCTGCCATAACTCTGTCCGCTTGGTTTGATAAGTTTCCGCTTGTCACGGTTCGACCCATGCATCAAGAACATATTAAGAACAAACGGTTGGCCGATGTGAAACACCGATCTCCGCGCAGCGTGTTAACGACCTGTCGAGACTCATCTGCCATATCGATTTTGCTGCGTTGTACTCTGATTAGAGGCGGCAGCATGCATCCGACCCACTCCCTTTCTCAAGCCAGCGGCATTGTCATCGCGGCGCCGGACTCGAACACGGGCAAAACCGTCTTCACGCTTGGCTTGGTCAGCGCTCTGCAATCGCAAGGGTTCGAGGTCGAAGTCGCAAAGGCCGGTCCCGGTTACATTGATCCGCAATATCTTGGCGCTGCGCTCGGACGGCCGTGCCACAATCTCGATAAATGGGCGCTCGGGACGGTGCAGTTGCAGGCGCGCGCGCATGAGCTTGCGCTCGGGCACGACTATTTGGTGATCGAAGGCATGAAGGGCATGTTTGACGGTGCGGCCAGTATGGCAGGCTCCACCGCTGATCTTGCCGCGACTTTGGATCTTCCGGTTTTACTATTGATCGATGCGAGTGGTCTTGCTCAGTCCATCGCAGCGCTGGTGCATGGTTTCTCAACGTTGCGGCGTCGCCCGCGTGTCTGCGGAGTGGTGACGACGCAAGTCGAAAGTCCGGGGCATGCAGAGATGCTCAAGGAAGTGCTGCGGGACCTCGGCATGCCAATGTTCGGTGCTATCCATCGTGATGACGCCCTGAATGTCCCATCTCGACATCTCGGACGGGTGCAGGCCACGGAGCACGGCGAGACGGAAGCGTTGGTTGCTGCTGCGCGTGCCGCGGTTTTGGAGAGTGTAGATCTCAACGCGCTCAAAACCGCCACCCGCCCGGTCTCTGCAGCCACGTCGCCATTCCGCTTGCCCCCTCTCGGACAACGTATTGCCGTCGCGAAGGATATCGCCTTCGAGTTCACCTATCCGCACATTCTCGCCGATTGGCGCGCTCAAGGAGCTGAAATCGTGTTTTTCTCTCCGCTCAATAATGAAGCGCCACGGATCGATTGCGATGCCGTATTCCTGCCCGGTGGGTATCCCGAAGTGCATGCCGGTCAGATCTCAAACGCCCACCGGTTTTTCGCGGGGCTGCTCGCAGCTATGGAGCGTGGGGCTTTGATCTATGGAGAATGCGGCGGATACATGGTCCTAGGCAAGTCATTGATCGATGCGCAAGGCGTCGCACACGGTATGGCGGGATTGCTGGATCATGTGACCAGTTTTGCAAACCGAAAGATGCACCTTGGCTACCGAACGCTTTTGCCGCAGCAGACTGATATCTGGTCGACCCCTTTGCGAGGACACGAGTTCCATTGGTCGGTCCTTGAGGACCGGGGGTCCGACACACCACTCTTTCAAGCGTCAGACGCCCGCGGGATCGATCTGGGATTAACCGGAGGACGGCGCGGCTCGGTCATGGGATCATATGCCCATATCATCGACCAGGACCCAACGCGGGCGCTAGCGGCGTGAGCACTCGGTTAGAGATTGACGTACCCGCTAATGCTGCGACCATTGCGATCGATCTCGATTTCCCAACGGCCTGACCCACGATCCAGGGCCGCGTCCAAATCGTCGAGCGTACGGATGGGCTGGCCATCGATCGTTTGAATGATGTCGCCTGAACGCACCACACGGCGCGCATAGGCACGTCGCATCACGCGCGTGACCAAGACGCCGCTATCAAACGGATCGCGCCCTAATTCCTCAGCCAAACGCGGCGAGAGTTCAGCCACTTCTGCGCCGGTGAACGGGTGGCGCCCCTCCAGAAGAGTAACCTCTGCTTCACTTGTACCCGGCGGCGGCGCCAGACGCGCAAGCACCGTTTGCTCAGTACCGCCCCGCAGGACACTCAGGGCGACATCTTCACCCGGCGATTTGGTCGCGGCGAGAAATTTGAGGCCGCGCTCGTCAAACACTTCCCGGTCATCAATGCTCAAGATTAGATCGCCGCGGCGCAGATTTGAGCGGTCCGCGGGGCCATCATCATAAACCTCAGTAATGATGACACCGAGCGGGCGTTCAAGGCCTTGCGCCTTAGCGATATCGAAGGAGACCGACTGACCTTTAAGCCCCAACCAAGGACGCACCAAAGTGCCTTCGTTCACAGCGGCATCGACCACGCGGCGCACCATCTCGGAGGGAATCGCAAACCCGATACCGTTTGACCCACCTGAGCGGGAGAAGATGGCGGTATTGATGCCGACCAACTCGCCCCGCGTATTGACCAGGGCACCGCCGGAATTCCCTGGGTTTACAGCCGCATCCGTCTGCAAGAAAAATGCATAATCCGACACGCCAACATCGGTGCGCGCCGTTGCTGATATAATGCCAGTCGTCACAGTCTGACCCACGCCAAAGGGATTGCCTACCGCCAAAACGAGGTCACCCACTTCAACACCGATAGTGCTGGCATAGTCGAGTTTTGGCAAAGGCGCGCCCTCAGTATTGATCCGCAAAACCGCGAGATCTGTGCGTTCGTCCGCGAGGATCAACTCGGCGGGATATTCGCGGCGATCCGCCAGCACGACGATCACTTCGTCGGCGCCATCAATGACATGATTATTGGTCACAACCACGCCGTCTTCGCCGACGATAACGCCCGAGCCCAACGAGTTTTGTACGCTCTGACTTTCAGGCGCACCGAACCGGCGCCCATACATAAACTCTTGCATCGTCATACGGCGTTGCACGGTTTTTCGAGTGTAAACATTGACCACAGCCGGCGAAACGTCGCGAACCAAAGGCGCATAGCTAAGTTCGATCTCGGCCTGCGATTGCGGCACGACTTTGTCCCAGATGCTTTGCGCAGAGGCCGCGCCATAAAGCGGGCTCACCAGCACGAGCAAAAGGGCGACGAGGACAACAACCACCGCCACCAGGACTTTAGAAACGTGTTTTGTCATGCTGCTAACATAGGTCATGATTATGGCTCTATTCCGGCGCACTGGCGGACGCAATTGGGCAGACATGAAAATTCAGTTAGATACCAGAAAACGTTGAAAAAACTAAATCACTCGGCGCTTTTTTGCGCCAGTGTGGCTAAGTTCTGCTCATGATCTTCGCGCGAAATCTGATAGAAGCTGATCGCAACCAGCATCAATAACCAAATGCTCAACAAAACAGACGCGTACCCCCACCCGAGCGCCCGGACAGACTCTGCGCTCACCTCGGAAGCCGTGGCTCCGGGAACGATCGCAGCGACCGATAAAATGATCGAGGCGAGGAACAGGCCTGAAAACTGGGAGAGTTTCCGAATGAAACTGATCCCGGCAAAGAACACCCCTTCCGACCGTCGTCCGGTCTCAAGTTCACTCTGCTCAACGATATCTGCCACCATTGACGACGCAATTATCTGATACGCGATGATTAAGGCGATATCGATCACCGTGACCGCTAGGATGATATTGAACAGCTCTTGCGTGCCATTGGCAGGCAACCAGCCAAACAGACGTGCGAAAACCGGCGCCGGCGCGATTGTGAAAGCCAGCACTCCGATCGAGATCGCCGCACGCTTTTTCCCGATCGCCGCACTCGCAATCGGTGCCAGGATCAAGGCCAAGAGTGGTGAGAAGAAAACGGCAAAGGTCAGCAACCCAATTTGGTCGCCTGTGAACTCCCAAAAGAAGCCGTTGATGTACTGGTTCAGGCTCGCCGAGGTGCCACTCGCGATGAAGCCGATCAAAGTCGCGATAAACAGCGCCCGGAATGACGGGTTCGATGCCGTCTCCCAGATCTCAGAGAAAATCTGACGTATCGTGATCCTGCGTTTTGGCGGCGGCGGTTTCAGATGTGGAATGTGCGAGTGTGTTCCAAGGGCTGTGATCGCGACCGCGGCGAATATGCATGACGCTCCCAAAATCCCATAAGCATGCCAGCCTGGCAGGTAGAAAAAGCCCGTAGGGTCGCCTTCGCTTGGCTGCAATAACACTCTGAAAAGAACCACTTGTACCGCGAGACCGCCAACCCAGGCGAAAAAGTACCGGAATGACATCAGCGACGTTCGCGCGTCGTAATCCTGGGAAAGCTCCGCCGCCAAAGCATGGTGGGGCACTTCGAACAGCGTGTAAGACAGTCTGACGGTCGCCGTCATCACGATCAGCCACGCAAACAAAGCAATGCCTTCGAGCGCTGCGGGAGGGTTCCAGACCAGAAAATATGCGATCGCGACCGGAAACAGCGTCGCATACATGAAGGGATGACGTCGACCGAATCTGCTTCGTAAGTTGTCAGACCAGTATCCGACGACGGGGTCTGAGACCGCGTCCAATACCAATGCAATGCCCATCGCCAGAACAACCAGGAAGGCCGGCAGTCCGAGCACCTGGCTATAGAACAGCAAAAGCACGTACTCGAAACCGTTATTCTTTATTCCGCCTGCTGCCCCACCAATTCCATAAGCGATACGCGTCAGCACAGATGGCCTGCGCGCTGAAAGAGTTGTGGTCTCGGACATTCGATAATCTTCAATCTGCGATGGACCGCCCTACTCAACCACGTTGGCGGGCGTTCGACCACGCTCCAAGGCAGCAAGATTGGCTTCATGGTCTTCGCGGCTGATCTTGTAGCGCGACAGCAAGATGATCATCGTTGTCCAGAGCGCTAACAGTCCAAACGCATAACCGCCGCCGAGCATGGTGAGGGTTTCTGTTGTTAAGTCTCCAGGCTGCATATCGCGCGACAGTTCAGCAGCAGCAAGAATGAGCGACGCCAAGAAGAGACCACTGCCGCGGGCCAATTTTCGCATAAACAGGATGCCCGCGAAAAAGATGCCTTCCGACCGACGTCCGGTTTTAAGCTCGCTGTCCTCAACGATGTCCGCGATCATTGAACTCGACAAGATCTGGAACGAGATGATCAAGGCGACATCGATGATCGTCACGCCGAGGATGATGTTGAACAAGATCTCGCTACCATTGGCCGGCATCACGCCCGCCAAGCGTAAAAGGACCGGCATAGGAGCAATCGAAAAGGCTAGCATGCCGATAATCAACGCGCCGCGTTTCTTGCCGATGGTCTTCGAAACCGTCGGTGCAATGATCAGCGCCATAATCGCTGAGACCGCTACGCTCAGCGTCAGAAGCGCTGTTTGACTGGTTGTGAACTCCCAGAAGAAACCATTGATGAAATAATTGAGCGTCGCGGCGACACCCGATGCCATAAAGCCAAACAAGGTCGCGACGAAAAGCCATAGGAAGGACTTGTTTGAAAGCGTCTCTCCGATCTCTCGAAAAACCAGACCAATCGTCATCTGACGCGCCGCAGGGGGCTGGCGAAGATTTGGAATATGGGAGTGGGTGCCAGCGGCACAGACGAACACAGAGAAACAGATCACAATGGCCGAGATCAGGCCGTAGGTTTCGTAGCCATCAATATTGAAGAAGCCGCTGCCATACTGCTCGGTCGGGACCAGTAAGAATCCCAGCGCGAACACGGCGATGGACAGACCGCCCATCCAGCCGAAAACGTATCGGAAAGACAGGAATGAGGTTCGCTCATCATAATCATCGGTGAGTTCAGCCACCAGCGCGCTACTCGGCACATCATAGAAGGTAAAGGAGACCCGCACGGCGATCGTAATTGCAAGCAAGTATGGGAAAAGCGCATTGCCTTCGAGGCCGGTTGGCGGATTCCAGACAAAGTAATAGGCGATCCCGACCGGGATAATCGCCGCATACATAAACGGGTGTCTTCGACCGAATTTGGTTCGCAGATTATCAGACCAGTAGCCGACAATGGGATCTGTGAACCCATCGACGATCATGGCCGTCAGCAGCGCGGCGCCAACCAGCGCGAAATCGACCCCAAGCACCTGACCATAGTAGAGCAGCAAGAAGTACTCGAAGCCATTATTCTTGACGCCATCCCCAACGGCGCCGAACCCGTAGGCAAGTTTGGTCCAGATTCCAGGTTTCCGCGCGTTAGCCTCGGCCATGTCTCCTCCAGATTTTCGCGGCGGACTTCTCGTACGGCTCGCTCGCTGTGTGCATCTGCAACGCTAGAGCCCAAGCACCATTTTGGACATGATATTGCGCTGAATTTCATTCGACCCCGCATAGATGGATGTCTTGCGATAGTTGAAATAGCTTGGCGCGACAGGGCCGGCATAATCTGGCGTTGCCAAATCGCTATTCGCCCCGGCTCGGGCGACGGCAAACGTATCCTGCACAAAGGGGGCCGCATAGCCGCCAACCGCTTCGAGCGACAGTTCTGAAATCGCTTGTTGGGCTTCAGACCCTGCGCATTTCAACATCGAACTTTCCGGCCCGACGGCCTGGCCAGCGGAGAGCGCAGAGAAGATTCGAAGCTCAGTCGCGTTAAGCGCCTCGATCTTCATTTCCATAGCGGCAATCTTACGCTGGAAATCAGGATCCTTCAGCAAAGGCTCACCGCCGGATTGTTCCACGCTCGCGAGCTTTTTCGTCTTCTGGAGGGCATTCTTCAGACCAGGCGCATAGGCGTTTCCGCGCTCGAATTGCAGCAGGTATTTTGCGTAGGTCCAGCCTTTGTTTTCTTCGCCGATCAGAGCGTCGTCAATTTTCACACGAACGTCCTCAAAGAAAACCTGGTTGATCTCTTGTTGATTGTCCGTTGGGCCGTCGAGGGTCGGCAATGATGAAATCGAAATGCCGGGCAGATCCATCGGGAAAATCAGAAAACTGATACCCTCTTGCGGCTTGCCCTCTTTCGAGGTCCGCACGAGGCAGAAAATCCAGTCCGCCCATTGGGCATGGGTGGTCCAGATCTTTGAGCCATTGAGCACATATTCGTCACCATCTCGAACCGCACTCATCTGAAGTGAGGCCAGATCGGATCCAGAGCCCGGCTCTGAATACCCCTGGCACCACCAAATCTCAGACCGTTTGACTTTTGGCAGATGCTCAGCTTTTTGCGCGTCATTGCCAAACGCCATGATGACGGGCGCAACCATCGATTTGCCCATGGGCGACGTGGTCGGCGTGCCCGCAGCGGCCATCTCCATATTGAGAATATAGCGTTGGCCAGCGCTCAGCCCCGGACCCCCAAATTCTTCCGGCCAGTTGGCGACAAACCACCCTTTGTCGTCGAGTTTGCGCTGCCATTCGATGATGCCATCCTTATCAAGGTAGCCATTCTTGGACATGGCGTTGCGCGCTTTCAATTCGTCCGAATAGTTTTCCGCGATCCAGTCGCGAACTTCCTTTTGGAAAGCGAGATCTTCTTCCGTGAATGAGAGGTCCATATCTCTGCTCCTATTCTACGATATCAAACATTTCGATTTTGGGCGCACCGGCAAGGCAGGCGCCGAGGCCTGGCTGAGCCGCTTTAAAATACTCCGTCTGACCGTGTTCTTTCAAGGCCTCGCCAGAAGCGTATTGCTCCATGAAAATGTAAGTCGTGTCGGACCCTTTCGCCTTGTACAGCTGATAGGTCGTGCAGCCAGGCTCATTCGCTTTCACCTTCGCCATCAAGTCTTTGGCGACGGCTTCAAATTCACCTTGTTTCCCGTCCTGAATTTCGAGCGTAGCAACAACCCCAATCATGGCGGCCTCCTGATATCGTATATGACTGGCTTCGACAGTATGCGGCTTCACGCGAACCACAAGCCCTCCCGCCGGGAGAAGTCGCCGGGTTCAATAGAATACATTTAGAGCTGTTCAGCGGTTTTTGCCGGGCGCCAGAGCGGACCGATAAAGAGCAGCAGGAAGATGATGTTAAAGAGCGCGTTCGAGGCATGCCCGGATGTGATCGAGCCAGCGCTGTCTAGAACGAACCAGGCCAGAAATCCTGCCACAACAGATCGCCGGATCGCCTCAGGTGCTGCATCATATGCCTGACCGGACAAAAACCAGATCAATATGCCCCAGCCAAACAGGAACCCACCCGCAAGCGCACCGATAAACCGCGTATCGGGGTGCTCATAAGTTTGCGCGCCGTCGATTGGCCAGGCCAATAGATCCGCCGTCCATCTGATCGGTTCGACCATCGCATCCATCGTGCCCAAAAAGAATATTGGCCCATACAGCATGACCAGGATTGCTGAGAATTTCAGATACGTCTTGTGAGCTTTATGCGTGGTCATAGCGGTCTCCAGAGAAAATTGTAGCGATCGCTACATATATGCAAAATTCTCGCAAAAAGCAAAGCGCCCGGGACAAATCGCCCGAGCGCTTCTTATCCGTCGCTTGTCGCTCGACTTAGGATCGGCTCTTCAGGACCATTTGAAAAATATCATCCATCGCCGAGCCATCGCGATCCGCATCAAACAGCGCGCCGAGCATGCCGAGCCCGTCCGATGGGCTTTGACGTGAGCCACCACCCCCGAGCATTCCACCGATCAAACCGCCGAGTCCCCCGCTTTGTTGAGACTGTCCACCGCCAAGCATGCCAGCCAAGTGGGATACCGTATCTGGCTCTTCGCTCTTCTTGGACAAAGATCCCATAACCATCGTCGCCACGACGGGCAGCATTTGTTTGAGCAGGTCATTATCAAGGCCGGTTTTCTCAGAAGCCCGACTAGCGACAGACCGGCTGACGTCTTTCGACCCGAGCAGATGTCCGAGAATGCTGTTTCCATCGTCACGCGTTTCAGGGCGCCCCAAAAGGTCGGGGTCATCCAGATACCGGCTATGAGAGCCTTTGTTCAGCGCCCCGAACAAAGCTTCCACACCGCCTGGCTTGCTGGCGTTTGACTTCAGGCCCGCGGCCAGAGCCGGAATGAGCGCCGCCATCGCCTGTTGCGTCATGTCTTCGCTGAGACCGAACTGCTGCCCAAGCTGTTGCTTTGCCGGTGCCGCCTGAGCGCCGGTGAGAAGATCTAATAAACCTGCCATAGTGTTCCCCTTTATTGCAGGACAACACCCTAGGCGGCGGGGATCAGATCAACAAGCGGCGACCCTCAGCGCCACGGCTTCGAAAGCTTCATCAAGCACGTCGAGTCCGGCACCAGGTTTCGGGCCTTTTTCACTCAGAATCCGTCGCCAGAGCCGCGCCCCCGGCATACCATTGAACAATCCCAGCATGTGACGGGTCATGGACGAGAGTCGAACCCCTTCCGCCAGCCGCGCCTCGATGTATGGCCGATAGTCGGCCACGGCCCCAAATGGACTGAGGATTGAGGCCTCTGGATCGAAAAGCGCTTCGTCCACGGCGCCGAGCAAAGCGGGGGTCTGATACGCTGCCCGCCCCAGCATAACCCCATCAAAACTGCGCAGATGATCAGCGCAGGCCTCCAGCGACGTGATCCCACCATTCAAGATGATGGTCAGTCCGGGTCGTTCGCTTTTGAGCTCTTTTATGAGCTCGTAATCAAGCGGCGGAATCTCTCGGTTTTCTTTCGGACTCAAGCCTTTGAGCCAAGCCTTGCGGGCATGCACTGTGAACACGCTGCACCCGGCCTCAGCAATCGTATCGACAAAGTGAAACAGGGTCTGCCGCGGCGGATCTTCATCGATCGCGATCCGGCACTTTACGGTGACTGTAATCGACACAGCGGCACGCATGGCACGTACGCACGCCGCCACGGTTTGAGGCTCACGCATGAGACACGCGCCGAAAGCGCCGGATTGCACCCGGTCCGACGGACAACCACAATTGATGTTGACCTCGTCATAGCCAAACGCCTCCGCGACGCGCGCCGCCTCAGCCATTTTGTCCGGTTCATTTCCGCCAAGCTGAAGCACGATCGGATGCTCAACCTCGGAAAAGCCAACTAGTCGTGCTCTGTCACCATGAATAACGGCGTCCGCCGTCACCATTTCCGTCCATAGCAATGCGCGCTTCGACAACACCCGATGAAACGCCCGGCAATGCCGGTCCGTCCAATCCATCATAGGGGCGACCGAAAACGTGTAGTCTTTGACGTCGAGCATGTCTTCCTTTGTCCTGCGATGGACCGCGGCTGATTGCGCTCATAAGATGACGCTGGGATGAGTGCAATATGATTGAGGAAGCGGTGCCTGGTTTGGGCGAGTTCGTTTTTTCGGAGAGTCACGCTAGCACATATTAATTGGTGACGACTGATTTTGGCCGGAATTATCAACGCATGCCGCAAGCCTCGATGACTTTGTATCGACTATTGAGGGACATCTTGAAGTCATCTGGGGTTTTGATGGCGACCATTTGAACGTTTGCTGGAACGAAACGGGTCTAGCCGGTATCAAGCCCCCAAAACGACACGGGTTCGGGTTTCAGATGCCAGAGATGTTTCCAAATCTCGGACTCACAAAAGCTCTAGAGCCGGATGGCTTGAAACTGAATGCTAGCATCCCTGCAAACACTGTATCTGGACAGATAACAACCGCTCAGCCTGAAATTGATCAGAGCCCCTCAAGCTGAACGCCCGACTGCCGAAACACCTCATACAACGTGTAAAATCGCCTTAGCGAAGCGCTTCATCCATCACGGTAAAGACCGTCACATTGTCGACGACCTGACCATCCCACCCATACGCTTCGCCCCACAATTCGGCCGCTTTAACATCGATTTGCGTGAACTGAGCAAACCGCTCCGCCCCGCGACCGATGGCCCAAAGGGGTACCACTTCATTGGTGTGATTGCCGCTCGCGAACTGATAGCCTGGCAAGTTGCCGACTCCGCGATCCTGAACGGCGAGAAATGTGTTGAATGTGTCTTCGGCAGGATCAAACCTCGCCGCGCTGATGGCTTTTCCGGTGCGGTCCGCTGCGACGGGTCCGCCCTCGCTATTTGTCCAGGTGCCCTCGCCCCAAATGCCACCCGTCTCGTGGTCGGCTGTGATGATCAGCAGGGTTTCATCCCAACTTGAATTGGTCTCCACCCAGGAAATCACAGCCTCTACTGACGCGTTGAAATCCACCTGCTCTTCAATGTAACGCGGCATATTATTGGCATGTCCCATCCAATCCACTGCGCCGCCTTCAATCATCAAAAAGAAACCATCCTGGTCTTGGTCGAGCACATTCAGAGCGCCCAGACTCATGGTCGCAAGATCGGGCACAATTGGATTATAGGCCATTCCAGATGGCGTATCTGCGGATGGCAAGTCCTCCCGCCCAGCTTGCAGGGTCGACTCTGTCTGCGCGATTCCAACAACCCGCTCAGGAACACTGCTGCCTGAAGCCAGCGCCTCAAAATCAGCCTTGGAGTCTATGAACGTAAAACCGTTCAGTCCCGTCTCACTGGTCAATGCTGCAAGCGTTTCCTGACCGCCCACATACCGGAACGCGCTATCATCCTCTGGATCAACCGCATTGCCACTGGCATCGAAATACGGGTGTCCACCGCCCATGATGACATCCAATTCGCTCGCCACCATTTCGTTAAATATCTCGGCATAGTTGTTTCTCGAGATATTATGAGAAATGACGGAGGCTGGCGTCGCATGCGAGGCCATGACGGATGCCACGGCACCCGCCGACCGTCCGCGATCCATGGCGATCTGAGCGACCGTTCGGAACGTTTCTTCGCCACTCCAATTCGTGTTGATCCGCCCATTCGACGTTTTGCGCCCTGAAAGCAGCGCGGTGCCTGCCGCGGCACTATCTGTGTAGCTGGTATATGGGGTCTTCAAAGGGTCGAAATCGTTTCCAAACGTGGCTTCAAATTGATCCCAGCGACTCAGGGGATCATAGCCCTGCTCGACCGCGCCAATCGCATTTGGCATGTCTTGGCGATTGGTAATGATGCGTCCCGAAGAGTCGATCAGATTAAGGGCGTCATGCGTCATTCCATAGATAACGGGCGTCGTGCCATCTGGACGTGCGATCTGATAGGCTTGTTGGCCAGCTCGTCCCTCATAGTAATCAGCCGCCAGCCAGCCGTTAAACCCAATACCATCCGACACCATCAGGATCACATTCTTCGCTCCCTGATCTGATATTGGATCAGAGACGACCGCATCAATGCGAGTTTCACTCGGGGTCGCGCAGGCGGTCAGTAAGACCACCGAAATCGTCCCTGAGACCGATAATTTTTTACGAAACGACATGTGAATATCCTCTTGGAAGGGCGCGCATTGGGCGTGAATAGAACAGTAGGTATTTCGAGATCATAGAACGAATAGACTTGGTTTCAGACACGCGGAAGGCTCAGCTGAATCTGCGAGTCAGATTTGACAGAATTTTCGCGGTCATGAGCATTTCAGGTGATTGCGATGCATGCTGCTTAGCCAATTCAGATTTCAAATTTGCGACATCAAACAGGATTTCGCGGTCCTCCGAACGCTTCACGCGGCTCTCAATCCAACCGACGCAGGCCAATCGGGTGCCGTCGGTCACCTCCGTCACGCAATGCAGACTCGTTGACGGATAGAGGACGAGATCTCCGGCGGTGGGCTTTAAGGTCAACGACTGTCCCGCGTGCTCGATTTGCAAGGCACCGCCGTCATAATCCTCTGGCGGGGACAGAAACAGTGTGAACGATAAATCCGTCCTCATTTTTCCGTCGGTGTGCGGCATGAAGGCATTATCGACGTGCACGCCATACCCGCCGCCTGCCTCGGTTTTGCTAACTAATAGCTTCGAGAAACGAGCCGGTTGCGCCGCTGCCTGTAAGACCGGGTGACCGGCAATGGCGGCATACAACGTCTCGCGCAACTGTTTTCCCATTCGACTAGACAGGTCTGCTTGCAAATTGTGCTTCACCTCTCGCGCTGTTTTTCCAGCCGTCTCTGCGCCATCCTTCCATCGGAGGGTCGCAATCAGCGTCTGTACCTTTTCCAAGGCTGCTGTGTCGAGAACACTCGCGATCTTGATAAGCATCGACTTCCTATTTGCGAACGATTTTCATGCGGTCATACCTTCCGGAGGGTTTTAGTAAACCATCCAGACGGTCGTCGATGACAAGATGATCAAAACATCAGACGCAGATTAGACGCGGCGTCGCGCTGCCGTGTGGAAAGCGTATCGTCTGAAAAGCCGCTTCGTGTTACAGCTCCGCCACGAAAACTTTTGAACCACGCATCGCATTTCCCTGATCCGGGTTTGCCAATAATGGCAATCATGGCACGACACCCTACTTGATACGGTCAGGCCAGGAGCAAGTATATGAGCATTTTGTTACCTCAGTTCACTGTCAGAGGAACCGCCCAGCAAATGGGTCATCAATATGGTGAGGCCTGTCGCGAGATGATTCACGCGTTCGTCGCAGACAGAGTGACAGCCGTTGAAGCATATCTCGCCGAAGCCGGGCACTCAGGAACTGATCGACTGTTGGAGGCCGGCGCGGCGTGTCTAGACCAGCTCAAGCACTTCGACGCTGACGGCCATGATGAGCATCTGGCGATTGCCGCCGGTGCGAACATCGACCCTATCCTATTGTTCACCAGTGCCAATATGACGGATGTCCGCGATGTGATCGTGCTCCCGGGAGATCCCGTTGTTTTGGAAGATGAAGGCTGCACAGCGGCGCTGATCCCAGCCAACCGGTCTGCGACCGGACAAGCGCTGCAGGGCCAAACCTGGGACCTGAACGGCCCAGACGTCAAACATGTGATTGCCCTGCATCAAGTCCCGGATGAAGGCCCGGAACGCTGGACAGTGACATGTGCTGGATGCCAGACGCTTATGGGGATGAACGAGCACGGCGTCACCGTTGGGACAACCAACTTGAAGACAAAAGGCGCTCAAGTTGGAATCCCGTATCTGTCCGTTCTTCACAAGGCGTTGAAACAACCGACACGTGACGCCGCCAGCGCGGTGGTGCAGACGGCACCCGTAACCGGAAGCCATACATACTGGATTGGTGACCGACATGGCGCGGTCGAATGGGAAAGATCGCCGCATACGGCGTTCGAGCGATCAACAGCGAACGGACCACTCGCACGATCAAACCATTGTTTGTTTGAAGAGAATATTGCCCTCGAATCGGATTTGTCGGAAAGCACGCATAGCCGGATCGAGCGGATGCAGAGCCTGCTCGAAAGCGCGAGTGACCATACGGTGGAATCGCTCAGTCAGCTTTTTGCCAATCGCGACGATGGCCGGCTCAGCATCAACCGTTTCGCCGAAGATGATACAGGCGCCACAACAAACGCAGTGGTGGCCTGCAATCCGGCGGATCTCGAGTTTTTGGCGTGTCGTGGTCCAGCGGATCAGGGCAAATGGGTCCAACTCGCATTTGAGCGTGCGGCCACGATGGCAACGCCCTAAAATCTCACATCCGCCGCCACGCGCGAGAACAAATTACACGCCAGCCTCTGGCTATTTCATCCCGCGATGGTTTAAGCGTCTTCACGAAAAAAGGGAGGACCGTGCGATGTCGACTTACGAACCTATGACCAAAGCAGAGGTGATTACAGCGCAACGGGCTTGGGCGAAATACGTCATCGAACAAGATGTGGATAAGCTCTTGGATTTATATGATTTCGGTGCGCCGGATGAGCCATTGCTCTTCAAGCCAACGCTGGCAGATGTTATTCGCCTCGACCGGGCCGGCGCGCGATCTTACTTTGTCGGCGGCGATCCTGAGTATCCGCACGATGATGGTTTTCTGAAACGCGGTTGGAAGAGCGTTGAGTTCCAGAGCGCCGCGGGTCCAATTCTGAAAGCCGGCGGGCTTGGATACAAAGACATGGGCCATTACACGTTTGTGGATGGTAACGGGAACGCGACACGCGCTGATTATACGTTTGCCTATCACAAGCTAAACGGGCGCGTTTTGATTTCGCTCCACCATTCTTCGCTAACCTGGCTCCCCCCTGTTGACGCTCAGGCGTAAGATCGGTGTTCGCTACTCCGCAACAGAAAGTCCAGATAAGGCCCGCTCGGTAACCTCCTGAGCGCGGGCCCAGACCATTTCTTTCCAATCCTCTTTGTCAGGATAGAATGCGTCTCGGATTTCAGCCTTGATGCGAGCGCCGAGGTCACTGTCCAAAACCCCTTTGTGATAGAGCCAGTTATCCGCCCGCAGAGCTGTCAAAACCTGATTGAGTTCTCGGGTTCCATATTCCAGCGCGATGAAGGCGATCGAAGCGTCTGGAAGCAGGTCGGCGACACCGTGCCCGACCGTGCCGACCACGGGTGCAGACGTCGAAGTTCCTGCATCCGGATCGGTGACCTCATCCCCGAACCATTGCCGCACATGCGCTTTTTGATCCAGCGATCCCAGCGAGATCAATTCGCCATAACCATAGGGTCCAAGGCCGGTGTGAAAATCTATGAAGCAGACTGTTTCGACGTCGTTCGCATAATCTCTCACGACGGAACGGAACGTCTCGTTGGACCAGGTCGGGCCACTGCCGCCATAGAAGATGCCATCGGCGTATTGGTACTGCCCCCCTGAAACCGCCGCCTGAAATGTTCGCATGCCATGCTCTTCGATGAACAGGGCCAACTGTTTGTTTGCGTGCTTGCGCGCCGGGCCGTCCCAGTCCTCGGGCAGCACGTGCGCATGGATATCACCATAGGTGCTGACCGGGCGCTCAGGCTTGGAAAAATCCAGGAAGTTGCGATTGAGATCGACATTGTCTTCGTTCACGCGTCGATTGTGTGAGAACCCATAAGGGTTCATCGCGTGGACCAGCACGACGCTCACATCGTCCGGCAGATCTGAAAAATAGGCCTCTGTCAGAAACCCAATTTGGGCGCCGGACCCGCAATAGCCTTCGACTCCGTGTGTCCCGCTCATGAGAAACAGGACTTTGCGGGCCTGCGCGCTTCCGAAGCGCACAATGTCCATGTAAAGCGTCTCACCGGTCGCACCGACTGCTTTTGGGTTCATACGACTATCAACATCAGCCCCGCGCGCGGCGCAGGCGCTCAGGAACTTGTTGCGGGCTTCTGTATAGTTGGCGGAAAAATAGGATGTAACAGTCATGAGGTCTGATTGGCCATGAACGTGATTGAGACGCAAGAGGCTGGGTTCGCTTTTCCCAATTCACCATATCTGTTACGCACTCCAAAGCCTGCGATTCATGCAGTGAACAGAACCGCCTCGAAAAGTGCGGTCGTGGTGAGAGAGGAAACACCCCATGCGTTCTTTGACTTCAATCTTGTTGGCCAGCACGATCCTGACCGCATGCGCAACAGATACCGGGGTTGAGCCTATCGCCCCCGTTGAAGACGCGACAGTTGAGACGCCCGCACCGCCCGTTCTCGAAACCATTGCTACGGGGGCCAACATCGCGGGCGCAAACGGCATCCATTTCGGACCGGATGGCCTGCTTTACATCACCTCGGTCATTGGGTCGGACCTAACGGTGATCGATCCCGACACTGGCGCAGAAGTGAAGCGGTTTACCGCGGCTGATGGCGTGATCGGACCGGACGACGTCGCCTTTGCCTCGGACGGCTCTTACTACTGGACCTCAATCCTCACGGGTGAAGTCGCTGGCTTCACCCCAAGTGGCGAGAAAGTCGTCGCGGCGCTGCTGCCACCTGGCCCGAACCCGATTACCTTCTCGCCAGACGACCGCCTGTTTGTGTCCCAGTGCTTTCTCGGGACCAATTTGTATGAACTGGACCCAAGTGGGGTCGACACCCCGCGTCTGATCGCCGACGATTTGGGCCCAGGTTGCGGCTTAAACGGAATGGATTGGGGACCAGATGATCGCCTTTACGGCCCGCGCTGGTTTATGGGCGAAGTGGTGAGCTTTGATGTCGATACGGGCGAGCGGCGCGTTGAGGCCACAGGGTTTCAGGTTCCAGCTGCAATCAAGTTTGACAGCGAAGGCGTGTTGCACGTGCTTGATACGGCGCGCGGGGAACTGGTTCGAGTGGACGGCGACGCGCGTGACGTCGTCGCCACCCTCACGCCAGGCCTCGATAATTTTGCCTTCGATGTGAACGATACGGCGTATATCTCGAGCTTCACCGATGGCTTTATCAAACGCATCAACGCCGACGGGTCGATCACAACGCTACAGCCAGGCGGCATGGCCCATCCGGGAGGTCTGGGTGTTATCGGTGACACGGTTTGGGTCGCCGACGTGCATGCCATTCGAGGGTTTGATCGCACGACGGGCGAGAGCGTCTCAACTCAGAGAAACATCGTCGGTGTTGGCGCGCTTGGTGGGTCGATCAACCTCTCAGTCGATAATGAATTGCTGATCCTGTCCTCATGGTTTGATGGCGATGTTCGGGTTTGGGACCCTGTCGCCGAGGAGCGTGTGGCGCAATACGCAGGTCTCGCCGGACCCGTCGCAGCGGTGAGCTATGATGGTGGATACGCCATCGCAGAGCACCTGAAAGGCGGCGTATTCCTGCACGGCGACGGGAAGCCTTTACCCATCGCCACCGACCTCCCAGCTCCAACGGGGCTCTTCGTCGAGAATGGTGCGCTTTATGTCAGTGATCGCAACCTCGGGCAGATCTTGCGGATCGCGCGCGATGGCGCCCCCCTGATCACGCCTGAAATCATCGTCAGCGGGTTGGAAGCGCCAGAAGGGTTTGTCCTGAGCGAGCAAGGCATCGTCGTCGTCGAGGCTGAAGCCGCGCGGGTTACACACATCAACCCGGCAGGTGACCGCAAAACGCTGGCTGAGTTTCCTGCAGGCTCTCCCGGGGCCCCGGGGCTCCCACCGTCTCAGATTTTCAATGGCATTGCGATGGATTCAGACGGCAATCTCTTCATCACGGGCGAAGCCGATAAAGTGTTGTATCGGATCAAAGCTCCTTCGTAGCGCGCGGGCCAGAAGAGCACCCTATTGCAAGATGTCCGGTGAACCGAGCGTCGCGGTCTTCGCGGCTTCAACGTCACGCAAGAGCCGAAGCACATTTCCGCTCCAGATCTTCTCGATATCCTCGGGGCTGTAACCGGCTTCGACGAGCGCAGCTGTAATCTTCGGCACGTCTGAAACCTCAGACATGCCATCGACGCCTCCACCCCCGTCCCAGTCCGCACCGATGCCGACATGATCAACCCCGACGAGATCGATCGTGTAGAACAGATGCTCGAGGTACTTTTCAAAGGTTGAGCGCGGTGGCGGAAATTCCGCATCGATTTGCAGGCGCGCGGTGCGATAGGCACCCAATTGCTCATCCGACATCTCAGAAAATGGGCCGTATTCAGCGTTCAAGGCATCGAGGGCGTCTTGGCGCTCGGGAGCGGTTTGAAGGGCTTCAAGATACCCACCAAACGCATTCACATGCACCACGCCACCACTCTCTGCGAGCTGGATCAGCAACTCATCCGGGACATTTCGGGCATGCTCAAAGACCCCATCCGGACCGCTATGGGAGAGGATAACCGGGGTCGAAGAGACGTCCATCATATCACGCAAGGCATCGTCCGACGCATGCGATGCGTCCACGATCATGCCGAGCCTGTTTGCCTCGCGGACAAGGTCTTTGCCAAGCTCGCTCAGGCCGCCATGAAGCGGGTCATCCGTGGAACTGTCGGCAAATTGGTTACTGTCAAAGTGCACCAGGCCGAGCATACGCAAACCCCCGACATAAAACGCTTCCAGCAAGGTGATATCCTCGCCCAAAGGATAAGCGTTTTCCATGCTCTGATAGACGACGATTTTTCCGTCAGAGTGGATTCGGGCCGCGTCATCCGCTTCGAATGCAAGCTCGACCGATTCAGCATATTTCGACGCCATCTCGCGGATCGACATTTGCCGGAGAATAGCAGACGTGCGCGCGGCGATATAGGACGCCTCATCCAAGGGTCCCGGCGCGGTGTAAATCACCCAGAACCCGCCGTCCAATTGCCCTTCTTGAAGCCGCGGTAAATCGACATTGGTGCGATCCGTGGCAAACGATCCTCGCGCCGAGAAATTGTATCCCGCTCGATGAAACAACGCAGGTGTATCAAGGTGCCCATCGAGTGTCAGAAGTTCATCATGCAATGCGGCCGCGTCAGACGCGGCGCTCGCCTCTGGGGCCTGCTGTTCGGACACGACACTGCCAGCCCCGGTCAAAGCCGGCGCACACGCTGAACTTAACAATACAACCATCCCCAACACACTCTTCCGCACCATGATTTGCCTCCTTGTTGCGTCCACACAAAGCTAAGCTCAGAGAAATTTGACGCAATCTAAAAGAGAGCCCGGTTTTAGAAGGGCGAGATGGCGTTCGAATAAGAGGCAGAATCTATGTGGCCCTGCTGTGCGATTGCACAGGTTGATCGTTTGGAGGCCTAGGAACGAACCTGAAGGCGATAAGAGCGCGGCGTCTGTCCCGACCAACGTTTAAACGCGCGTGTAAATGCACTTTGTTCGGAGAACCCGGTGAGGAAGGCGACCTCTGCCAGGCTGTACCTGGTTTCCCGCAACAATTGCTGCGCGAGTTCCTGACGCGCGAAGTCCACCAAATTCTGATAGGATTGGCCATGATCGGACAAGCGCCGCTGCAGGGTCCGCGCACTCATCCCGAGCTCTCCGGAAATCTGAGACAGCGCAGGCACGCCTTCACTCAGCAAATCGACCACGGCCCGGCGAACACTCTGCTCAAGCCCAATTTGATCTGGCAGGGCGGCGAGTTGCTGTTCGAGGTGACGATCAAAAAACGTCGCGATGGTTTGATCGCCCAGCCGGTTCGGGACATCGAGCGCTGTTTCGCTAACAAGCAGGGCGTCGCGCCCAGACTCAAAGTGCACTGGGCAGCCAAAATGCTCTTCATAGACCGCGATATCGCCGCGCGCTTCATGCTTGAAGCAGACCGCGATCGGCGCGAAATCCTGCGTGCTGACTTCCTGACTGATCTTTACAACGGCAGACAAGCTGGCCTCGTTCGAAAGTCGCATACCGCGATGACCGGCCCCGGCTTTTTCGAGCGTGTAAAACACACCCTCCGGAGTGGCTTCCATGGCATAGACTTCGGCAGATCCAAGGACGCGCCCGTAACGTTCGGAGCGCGTATAGGAGCCGCGCAAATCTGGCGCAGATTTCCAGGCGAGCCCAAACGCACCATATTCATCGCTGCGCATCGCTGCCCCGATCCGCAAGGGGAGTTTCAGTCCCTCGGGATCGCGGGCTTCGAGCGCAGCGAAAAACTCATAATAGGAGTCTGACGGGACCATTTTTTCAGGGTCTACAGGGCCGTCCGGATCTAATCCCAGGTTTCGAACAAAGTCGTCTGTATCAACGCCCTCACTGGCCTGACCGACCACTTTATACACGTAGAGAGACGTGATTTCACCCATGCGATTGGTTTAGCGCGCGGCGCTGACTTTTGAAGGCTGCCCGTCAAAAAACAAAAAAAGCCCGCTCTGATAAGAGCGGACTTCATTGGCTTTGATATGCGGATCCACCGTGCGTTCGCTAGAACAGGTCAACGCCCATCAATTGAAGTGCGGCATAGAGATAAACTGCCGCCGTGATCACGCTGCCAATGGAACGCACATGATTTAAGCGGGTCCAAACGCGACCATATTCGCGCCAGTATGCCTTGGCTTCACTAAATGTATGCGACAGGCGCTCGAGTTTGTTGTTCATCGGAACGTTGCCGGCAAGCGTCATCAGGAACACGGACGGGATGTAAACCAAAGGCGCGAGGATCACTGCGACGCGCGCGGCGCCTTCAAAAGCAAAAACGGCATAGACCGCGAACGCAACAGAGAAAAAGGCGATAAGCAGAATACCTGCGACGAACTGCGTTTTGATCACCGTCCGGTTGATTTGCTGCATCGCTTCAATACCCGCCTCAGGCGCAGTTCTCCGCAAGGCCGCCATGATGAACTCAGAGAACGCTGAAAAGACGCCGCCGATAACTGCGCTCCAAAGCGCAAGAAACAGACTAAAGTAATGGGGCCAATCCTGGATCATTCTATCCTCCATAAGTGAGTGAGTGTGATCGATTGACCGCTGCAAAGCGTGCTCGTCCTGCAGCGGCCATAATGTAAGAGGGGCTGCCTTAAGCCGCTTTCGACCAGACACCGCTCGCAGCGACATTGCGGGCATAATCGGCAAAATCTTTCGGTGGACGCCCCAATGCGCGGGCCACGCCATCGGTGAGATGCGCATTGCGGCCATCGAGCACGGTCGCGAAGAGATAATCCAGCATCCAGGTGACTTCTTTCGGGGCGCCGGATTTGGCGATCTCGCTCACAAAGGCCTCATGAGGCACATTCACATACTCGATCTGCCGGCCGGTTGCGCGGGAAAGATCTTCAGCGATATCGTGCATGCTCATAAGACGCGGTCCCGTGACTTCATAGATTTGGCCCGCATGGTGATCCGCGGTGAGCGCCGCCACGACGACGTCGGCAATGTCATCGGCGTCGACGAATGGCTCGACCTGATCACCGGCGGGCAGCGTGATCTGACCGGTTAAAACCATGTCCACGAAAGCGCCTTCAGAGAAGTTTTGGTGGAACCAGCTCGCTCGCACCACAGTCCAGTCCAAGCCAGAAGCTTGAACCACGCGCTCGCACGCCTGCGCCTCTTCTTCACCGCGCCCCGATAGCAATACCAGTCGTTTCACCCCGGCCCGTTTGGCTTTCGCGACGAACAGTTCAATGGTGTCCTTGGCACCCGGAATGGCCAAGTCGGGCGCATAAGTGATGTAAGCGGCCGTCACCCCTTTCAGGCAGTCGTCCCAACTCGACTCTTGGTTCCAATCGAAGCTCGGATTGGCGGACCGCGACCCGACACGGACGGCGTCGCCTTTTGCTTTCAAACGATCGACCACACGGCGACCGGTTTTTCCGGTGCCACCGAGGACGAGCGTGAGGTCTTTCTTTTTGCGCAGGAAATTCATGGGGTAACTCCTTTTCTCATCTGCTGTGCGCAAATCGGTAAAGGAGCTGCTCCGATGTTTCTTGGCCGTGCGTGCCAGAGTTTTGACAGATGCCGCCACGATTTCACATATGAAAAGGGCGGCCCTGAAGCCGCCCATTGTGCCATCCAAATTCGGACAGCTTTATCCTGCAGAGTATGGCAACGATGAGTGATGCAGGTTGATCTTCAGCGCGCCAGCATCGTCCAGCACGTAGCCAAATGTGTACTCCACCTTGGTCTCGCTGCCATCTGGCCCGGTGAAATAGTAGTTGCCCATCGCGATCGCTGAATCTCCGTCCGCATAAATGCCATTGCTTTCCCAACGCACATTGGTCCAGCCTTTGATCGCAAAACCGGAATCCTCAGAGCCTTCGGTTCCGATAAAATAAGACAGCGCCTCGTCAAAGGTCTCACGGAATTGGTCTTCCGCAGCCAGGGTCGGCTTGAACATTACCGCCGTATCACCATAGGCATAGAGCGTGTTGATGTGCTCAGTCGCGCGGGCCGCATAGTCACCGTCCGCTGCGTGTACGCTTGCAATGGCCACGATCCCGTTGCCCCACTCGATCTGTGCTGCAACGACGTCTGCATCCGTGATGCCATCGTCGGCCACAACGTCTTCTGGAACGGCTGTTGTGGCACAGGCTGCCAACGCCAGACCGGCCAATCCACCCATAACGACTTTCATGCTTGAGTTCATCGTAAGGTTCCTTGTTAGAGATTAGAATGACGGGGGCCCGGAGGCCCCCGCCTTGGAAGTGACATACACGACTGCTTGCGACAGGCGTTTATGCCTTGGTAGCACGAAACTTGGGAGATGTGCCACCAATTCGGTTGGATCAGGGTTCGGGCGAGACTCTTGACCCCTGAGAAGTGACGTCGCCACGACAGTGCCTTCGGCGGCGGCGCAGCGATAAGTTCAGCCAAAAGTCAGTGATCAGGACACTCGCCATCACTCGCCCTTACAGTGACTTTATAACATAACAATTATATCGACTTTCCAGAACAGCAAGGGCAAAAGACTCCGAATCCAAAATCATTTGGGACTGCCCATGCTCCACGCAGATTCTCTGCTTCACGCGACACAAGACCACCGCTCTGCCTTGCCCGTTGCCTACTGTCCAACGGCTGAGGATATGTTTGCGGCCTTGGGCGATGCGACAGATGCCGCGATCTGGAATCGCGCCCTTCCCGCTGACGTGCAAGCCTGGTTCAACGCCCTGTCGCCGGAGCGATTCCCACACGGGCGTTATGTCTTGTCGCCGAATGCCGTCGCCAAGTGCATCGTTCAAGTCTTCCAAGCACAACAGATTGATGCGTGCGCCGCTCTGGCGTGGTTCAGCGAAGATGTTCAGGCGCTCGCGGAGGCGGTCAGTCAGCATAGCGGGATTTCACAAGTTCGCTTGCGGGTAGAACCGGTTTTCAACAATGCATGCACCAAATTTCATATCGATAATGTCTTTGCTCGGCTGATTTGCACCTATTATGGCCCGGGAACAGAGTTTGGGATCGGCGAAGCTGAAATAGCCTCACGTGGTCGTGCTCCAACTGGGATGCCCGTCCTGTTGAAAGGGAAGCGCTGGTCGGAGTTGGCAGCAACGAGGCTTCACCATCGGTCTCCTGAAATTGAAGGAACGGGCCAAAGTCGGTTTATGGTTGTGCTCGAAGGCTGCCCAGATGCGGACATTCTTCCGAGCTATGACCATCTCTACGATTGCGAAACTATCATTCGTTAAGATCGTCATCTGAGAAAGATCCGCGCGTCGCGAGGGACCCAAATCATGAGAACGATTATTGGAGCAGTCTTGGTTATTGGCCTGGTCGCATGTGGATCAGAAGCCAGCAATTCTGTTCCAGAATCATCTGAGATCGCTCCGCCGCCCCTTCCGGAAGGGGCGGAAACCGTTGACTTTGACAGGGTCACAGAAGCAGACCCCCGCGCAACGACGAGAGAACCAAACAAACAGGTCCTCTGGGGCGTCAAAGAGGGCGAACCGCTGACGATCATGTGGGAAGATTTGATGCCCGAAGGCAGCGAAAAAGCTCTGATACGCGAATATGAAGAATTCTACGCCATGCTGGAAAAACGCTACGCTGCGAATATGACGACCCTCGCTGACGCCAATGATCCCTATGCCATGATCGAAGAAGGGTCAGAGTTCGATTTCATGCCGCAATTGGGCAGCTTCGAAACGGTCGAAGAGCTTGAGGGAGAGCTGGTACGCATCCCGGGTTATGTCGTGCCGTTCGATTTTGACCCGAAACAGCGATGGAAAGAATTCCTGTTTGTTCCGTACATGGGCGCTTGCATTCACACCCCGCCGCCTCCGCCCAATCAGATTGTCATGGTTCGCGTCGAAGAGCCGATGCGGGTCGATGATATCTGGGTGCCGTATTGGATTGAAGGTACGCTCATGACGGAACAGTCCGAAAGCGATCTCGCCAGCAGTGCATACACTTTGACCTTGGACAAAATCGAGCCCTATCCAAGCCCTTAGCTCGCCCAAAGAAGGGCGTGGCTCGCTCCAAAATTGATACGTTATAACAGAACATTTATTCAATAATTACAGTTACTTGTGGACGAATCCGGCATTTCATGGTCGCGGGTCTACCCATTCTGGATTGGGATAGATCATGCATCAAATACTCGCTTTAGGAGCCGCCGTTATGGGCCTTACCGCGTGTGTCGTCGCGCCCGCTGAACACCATGCAGATATCCATGAAGACCACGCCCATGTTCACGGTGACAATTGCGGACACGCGCGCGTTTGGCATGTCGATCATTGGGACTATTTGCATGACGGCCATCTCCACTTTGTTCATGACAATCGCGTAGACGAGCACGTTCTGGAGGTCACTGCAAAGAACCCCGACGGCGAATTTCCTTTGGATCCCTCTCTGCATGCCGACCATATGCACGGCGCGGGTGATTCACATTCCTTGGTCCCGCACGGTGATCACATGGACTACATTCATGACGGTCGTTTGCACTATGTCCACGGCGACCATGTCGATGATCATGGCCCAATCCGGATTGAGGAAAATAGTTCGAGCTAGACGTGGTACCACGGCGTCCATCCGAATCGGAATGAGCTTCGCATCTCCGCGCGCGTCCCCCACCCAGCCTGCGAGATGCGATAGAACCCGTCAGCCCTTTTCTGGGTTTGACGGGTTCTTCTATTCTAGGGAGGTACCTCGCCATCTAGGGCCTTTGTCGCACCAATGGCAGCCCCTCAACGGACGCGGAAAAGCCTACGGAGACAGACGATATCCGCCGGCTTCCGTGAGCAAGAGCCGCGCATTAGCGGGATCCGGCTCGATCTTCTGCCGCAGGCGATAGATATGTGTCTCCAGCGTGTGGGTCGTGACCGCTGCATTATAACCCCAAACCTCTGACAGCAGCTCCTCGCGTGCGACGGGCTTTCCGCCTGCCCGGTAAAGGTATTTCAGAATATTGGTTTCTTTCTCGGTCAGGCGGATCTTGCGATCATCCTCTTTGACCAGAAGTTTCATGCTCGGGCGGAACTCGTAAGGTCCAACATCGAACGTCGCGTCTTCGCTTTGCTCAAAACTCCGTAAATGAGCCCGCACGCGGGCTAAAAGAACCGAGAACTTGAAAGGCTTTGTGACATAATCGTTGGCGCCGCTGTCGAGCCCAAGAATTGTGTCGGCATCGCTGTCTTGCCCTGTCAGCATAATGATCGGGGCACGCACCCCACGCGTCCGCATGAGCTTGCATGCCTCACGTCCGTCCATATCAGGCATATCGACATCCAGCAGGATAAGGTCAGTGCGTGCAGCCTCGGCCATTTTCACGCCGGTTGTTGCGTTCTCGGCTTGCAGGACCGAGAAGCCTTCATAAAGATCAAATTGTTCCGCGAGGGCCTCGCGTAGCTCATTATCATCGTCCACGAGCAGGATGGTTTTTGTCACCGCCATGACTTTCTCCCTTGTCTAGTGGGCAGCAGATAGAGAATGAATTCAAAGACTTCATTACACGCTTCTTCAGCTGATGTCACAAAAAGGAGAGCACTGCGTGACCAAAACCGTTTTCGTCGCAACCGCGTCGGGCAGATTTATCGCGGGCGACCATGACTTTTTCTGTACGATCGGCCGCGCCGGGGTCATCGCTGCGGCGGAAAAGCGCGAGGGCGATGGCGCGAGTCCGATTGGATCCTGGCGCATGAAACGCGTCTTTTACCGCGCCGATCGACTTGATCGTCCAGCAACAGGATTGCCAGTGACGCCGCTCCATCCGAACGATGGCTGGTGCGATGCTCCAGACCATCCGCTCTACAACCGACCGGTCACGCTCCCGTTCCCCGCCAGCCATGAACAGCTCTGGCGAGACGACCATGCCTATGATGTGATCGTCGAACTCGCCCACAATGATGCTCCGGTTGTACCGGGATTAGGTAGCGCGATCTTTCTCCACCTCGCGCATGATGATGAACGGGCAACAGCCGGCTGTGTCGCTCTGTCAGCGGAGACCATGCTGACGGTATTGAAGCAGGCGTCAGAAGACAGCTATCTCGAAATCAGGCGTTGAGCAGACAGAGCTATTATCGACCCGCTGTTTCATCCAGGACACGCAAGAAATTACCCCCCCAGATTTTCTCAATATCGTCCGGTGAATACCCCCTGGCCAAAAGCTCAACGGTTACATTTTGCGCTGCATCTGCCTCGTCGAAGCCAACGATACCGCCGCCATGGTTGAAATCTGTACCGATGCCGACATGGTCAATGCCGATGCGGTCCACGACATAGTCGATGTGATCGACCATACGCGCGACGTCTTCGCGGCCCACCAACGCACTCATATTGCCTAAGAAACTTCGCTTGGCCTCGTCACCATCGAGTTCCCAATAGAGCTCGTAGGGGTAGGAATATGTTTCTGGAAGGCCCGCTGCGATCCTCACATCGCGTATAGAGGCGACCATGTCCGGGTCCGAGAGGTCAACAAGATAAGCGCTAAACGCCGCGATATGGATGACGCCCCCGGTTTCTCCGATCCGGTCGATCTCATCATCTGACAGATTGCGCGTCACATCCGATAATTGCTTCGCGTTCGAGTGACTGGCGATGACCGGCGTCTCGCTCAAGTCGATCGCCTGGAGCGTGGCCGCTTTGGACATTTGCGACACGTCAACGATCCCTCCGAGGGCGCTGATACGCAGAACGGCTTCGCGCCCGAGATCCGACAATCCACCATGCTCTTCGGTCACTTCATATTCGCCGGTCTCGCCATTGAAGAGCGGTCGTGAGGAGTCGGAAAAATCGTTATGGCCCATATGCGTCAAACCAAACACGCGGACGCCTTCAGATGCGAGCTCATCGATCCGTGAGAGATCACGCTCAAAAGCAAGTGCGTTTTGAAACCCCAAAATAATCGCGACGCGCCCGCTGTCCTGCGCCGCGCGAACCTGATCGGACGTTGCAGCAAACATGAGCTGTTCGGGATTGGCGTTCACCCAGGCCCTTATTGCGGCAAGTTTAGCTGAGACCTCGGCGGCAGCGTCAGCTCGGCCTTCTGGTGTGCGTGGTCTCGGTCCCGTCGCGAGCGCCATGACAACCGCATCAAACCCACCCGCTTCGAGTTTGGATATGGCCGTTTTGGATTGACCGTCTTCCCCAAGATAAAGCGGAGACGTCTCGGGCAACACGATATCCGCATGAGCGTCCAGAACAATCGCGCGCTCATGCAGCAGCTCTGCGGTCACTGGAGCCGACGAGGCGCAGGCCGAAGCGCATAAGAGCACGACCAGCCCCACTATCACTTCAGTTCCAGCGCGTCTCAATCTGAAGGGTTGTATCATGGTCAGGTCTCTGCAGTTTGCTGCCGGTTACCCTCTCAACAAGAGCGGACGTTCGCAAGCGTTGACTGGGCCTTCATCGCCAAATCTAGGACAAATCGTCAATGATCCTCAACCCAGAGTGGGCGGGTTGGGTGATTCACCCGAACACATTCCCGCCACACGAATCAACGAAACGTTAATGCGGGGCGGGCTTCGTAAGGAGGCTGCAAATGTTTCAGCTGACTGAGTTTTCGCCTGAGCGTCCCGAGTTTGGGAGCTTTTACCTCATCACCCCGACCAGTGAACATGGGCCTTATGAGACCTATGAAGATGCCGTCGACGCCGCCGAGCATCCCCCCGCCAATATGATCGGCTTTAACGCGCGCCGCGGCTATGTCGTGGTCGACCGGAGCGAGCCCGACGAGCTCTAGGCGATCTGCGCCATGTATTCTTGAAGCTTCATCACTGACGGCACAGAATTGTCACGCAGACGTTTTAGAATGGCGAGCTTTTCGACCTCGTCCTCCTCAATCCCGCTAGTGAGCTGCGAGTAGCCATCCAAGCGATTGTTGCGAAGCCAACTGCGCAAGTCTTTTTCTTGAGACCAATTGTATTGGTTCATCATGAAAGCGTTCTGCATGCGGATCCAATCGGTCGCATGATTGGGCAGCGGAACGACCTGACAGAGCCGGTTTTTCTCGTCCTCTGAGTCGCGCGTCAGATCGATATGGGCGATGAACGCGGCGCTAAACACAGGCTGTACGGTCCGAACCGTTTGCAGGTAAATCGTATCGCCCTGGAACACAGTCGTCTCTTCGGAGTTCCCGACGGCACAGGCAGAGCAATCCACAAAGAGCGTGTCAGGATCGCTGGGCAGGACACCGTCATCCATGATGATCTGATCCGGCTCGATCCGTTGAATGCGACCCATGCGGATGACATTTTTGACTTTGCGCAACTCTTCCAGCTCGGGGTCTGAGATTGTTGCACCGTGGAACATAGCCGGGCGAACACTCTCATCGATCCGGACAAAGATCCCGGCCGCTTCGACCTTGTCGAACATATCGTCGATTGAGGTGGAACTCGCGATCGCCTCCATCTGTGCCGCTTGAGCGCCCATGGTCGCCTCAAAGAAGCGAGGATCTGGCTGCGTGTTTTCACGACGCATCAACCAAGCATCGCGCGGGCGCACCCAATGTATCGCGTCGGGATCAACATGATTTTCCAAGAGCCAAACGACCGCATCAATGCCCGTCTTGCCGCCGCCAATGATCACATAGCGCGACGGTTGCTCCATCACTTTCGGAAGGTCATTGAGCGGCATCATCTTGACGCCCTCTGCGACTTCGAAATTCGGTGTGTGGGTCGACGGCACGGTGGTCTTAAGCCACGTCGCGTCGACGATCTTTTCACGCGCGGTGACATGATACGTCTTGTCAGAGGTCAGCGCGGTGATTTTTCCATCGCCTTCATATTTGCACATGGGCAAATAGGTCACGCGGCCCGTCGGCAAGAATTGGTAGCGCATGACCTCATCAAAATAGGCCATAATCTCGGGCCCGGTGGCGAGGTCCTGAAGCCCTTTATTGAGCCCGATTTCATCAATCACGCCTTTGGAGAGCTCTTTTGAGCTAACGCCATAATAGGCGGAGGGCTGATGCAGCGTAACAAACGGATACGCGTCATTCCAGTGACCACCGGGCTTTTGATGCATATCGACAATGAGCACCGTCTTATCGCTTTCGCTCAAGACGATATCGGCGAAGGCCATACCCATCGCACCTGCCCCAATAATCAAATAATCAACCTCGATAGTGTCCGCCGCCATGGCTGCCTCCGATCAAAATTTAGCGCTTGATAACAGTGTTATGTTCTGCTAATAACACTGTTATTGAAAGTCAAGTGAAATATATCCGTGATTGAAACTAAGACGAAAATCCTAATAGCGGCTTCAGAGCTGTTTGCCGAGGCCGGGACGAGCGGTTTGAGTGTGCGCGCCATTTCGAAGAAGGCCGGCCTGTCGACCATTGGGATCTACAACCACTTCAATGGCAAACAGGGCATTCTGGACGCCTTGTATATTGAAGGGTTTCAACAAGTGATGCAGGTGATCGACTTTGACATGCAGACGCTCTCCCCTCGAGACGCCGTCCTGCAGGGACTGTCTAACTATATCGACCTCGCGCGTGAGCATAGCGGTCATTATCAACTCATTTTCGGACGTGGCGATCCCAGCTACACCCCCTCATCCGCGGCCATTGCGGTCGGCGAAGAAGCGTTCAACCGGCTCACACATTTGGTCGCGCTCGCCTTACCCAAAGACCTGTCTGGTCGCCAAAAGCGCGAGGCCGCATTGCAATTGTGGGCGCTCGCTCATGGGTATGTGAGCTTGCAGGACCATGAAGCGACTGAGCTTATTCCGAACACAGCTTGGCGCGACTTGATCATGAATGCGGTGACCGTGCACCTCGACGCGATCATCGCGAAGAGCGAGGTCTAGCCCTCTCGCGCCCCGAAGAAGGCGGTTCCAACTCGAACATGGGTTGCTCCCAACCGCGCTGCGAGCGCATAGTCGCCGCTCATACCCATACTCACGACAGGTAGCGCATATTGATCCGCAAGTTTCTTCAAGAGCGCAAAATGCGGCGCTGCGGGTTCGTCAGCAGGCGGAATACACATAAGACCCGTCACCTCACCGGGATATGTCTCCCGCGCCGCGGCCAATAAAGATGATAGCCCCTCAACGCTTACCCCGCCCTTTTGCGGTTCACCGCCCGTATTCACTTGGATGAGCAGATCCGGTGGACGGACACCAGCCTTGGCCACCGCTTTGATCAAGGCCCTTAAAAGCTTCTCTCGATCCAGCGTTTCGATCACGTCAAACAGCCCAACCGCGTCTTCCGCTTTATTCGTTTGAAGCGGCCCGATAAGACGCAAGTGTAAATCTGGGTGGACGCCCTTTCGGTCTTGCCAGCGCCCTTGCGCTTCCTGAACCCGGTTCTCACCAAACACAAGCTGTCCAGCGGCCAGTGCGGCCTCGATGCGATCGTCAGGCTGCCGCTTGGAGGCTGCCACCAAGGTCACGTCCTCACCGATTTCAGAAAGAATGCGGGCGCGGGCTTCGCTGATCGAGGCAGACTGTGTATGGACGCTCATCATGGAGTTGAAACACCAAGCCGTCTCCGCTCGCAAGTGGCGCACCGCAATCCGGCAAGTCGAAACGCACTTTCGCCGCGGTTTGCCAGCGGTGCTCTTCTTGACCGATCCAGCGCGCACCCCTGACCCGGTCTCTATCGTGTCGCGCCTGCCGCGCGGCTCGGGCATTATCTACAGACATTTTGGAGCGGACGACCGCCGACGCATCGCTTCGGCCCTGTCTGAAAAGGCGAAATCAGACGGACATGTTTTGCTGATCGCTGCGGATCCGGATCTCGCACGCGCGGTCGACGCGGATGGAGTTCATTGGCCTGAAGCGCGGCTCGATGAGGCGCGCGCCTGGCGGGGCCGATTCTACCTGCAAACAGCCAGTGCCCATTCGCGACGTGCGATATGGAACGCCGAGCGGTCGGGTATGGATGCAGCTTTGGTCTCAAGCGTCTTTCCATCGCAAAGCAAAAGCGCGGGTCGGCCGCTTGGGGTTTCACGTTTTCGAAGCCTCGTCGCAAACAGTGCGATTCCAATCTACGGATTGGGCGGGGTCTCCCCTAAAAACGCGGCGCAGCTGTCGGACATTGCCGGGATAGCTGCAGTATCGGCGTTCGCAGACTAAAGCGATCGACGCTGAATTTCAGACTCTAGTTCGGCTCGAAATGTGTCCATATAGGTCCCGAACCGATTCACGCGCAGCCGAGTCGACTCCACAAATATGGCGGTCGCGAACAGCTGTCGTTTGAAACTGGCATCGCTGCAAACCTCTAACAAAGAGACTTGTGGCGAAAGCTGAATACCTTGTGAGAGATCGGTCAAATTGGCGCTGACGAAGGGATGCTTCATGACATGCTGATCCCACCGTAATCCAGCATTGAAGTGAAGCTGCACGCGCTCTTCCTGAATTTGATTGGTGTAGACGCCAAGAGCGTTTCGAAACTCTGGTGTGAGCAGATCCAGAAATTGATCCCGTCGGTTCAATTGCTCCAATGTGTTCGCAGACAACGAGGGCGAAAAGTCTCCCGTCAGATCATTGAGGGTCGTGTTCAAATTCTCGCGCGCAGTGACGCTGTCTTCGCAGTTTTCAATCGCACTCACGGCCAGATTCCGCTCGTCTTGGTGGCGCGAAACACGCTCATCAACCCCTGCGATGACGGTCGCATTGAGATCTAATTCAGCCTCAAGCCGCTCCAACATGTCGTTGAGCTCGCGCTGATTGCGATTGACCGTGTTCCAATTGTCAAACTGGAGCGCTATCAAAACGCCCGCAAAGACCAGAGACAGCTCGATCAACACGACGACCCAGTCTTGCTTTCGAAGGGCTGTGGCTATCCGGCTTGTGATCATGACAAAACCCCAAAGGTCATGATCAGCACATAGGCTTAACTCACCGCGCGAACAGCCTCAGCCACCGTTTCGACGGCTGTATCCATCAATTTCGCATCGGTCGCCTCTGCCATCACGCGGATCAGCGGTTCGGTTCCGGACTTTCGAATCACCAGGCGGCCTTTCTTGCCGAGCGCCTTTTCAGCTGAGGCAATCGCTTCTCTGACCGACTCCTGTTCCAGCGGCGCTCCGTCCTTGTAGCGGACATTGACCAGCTTCTGCGGCACCGGATCGAACACATGCGCAATCTCGGAAAGCGGTTTTTCCATCTCCACCATAACCGCAAGCACTTGCAATGCCGCCATGAGGCCATCGCCTGTCGTGGAGTAATCCGACATCACAATGTGACCTGACTGCTCACCGCCGAGATTGAAGCCGCCCTCTCGCATCCGTTCAACGACATAGCGGTCACCGACCTTCGTGCGTTCCAAAGCCAATCCAAGACCCTCTAGGTGCTTCTCGAGCCCGAGATTCGACATCACCGTTGTGACCACGCCAGGTTGAGCCAATTGCCCGCGCTTTTTCCAATGCGCCGCGATGAGGCCGATGAGTTGATCGCCATCAACCTCGTCGCCGTTTTCATCAATGATGATGCAGCGATCTGCGTCGCCATCTAGCGCAATCCCGATATCTGCGCGATAGGTCTGCACAGACTCTTTCAAGGCGCGGGTATCCGTAGATCCGACCTCGAGATTGATGTTAAAGCCGTTCGGCTCGACCCCGATCTTGAACACTTCCGCACCGAGCTCATAAAGCGCCGCTGGCGCCACTTTATAGGCTGCGCCATTCGCGCAATCGATACAGATCCGCAGCCCCTTAAGATTCATGCGCCGCGGGAAGCTGGCTTTGACAATTTCAACATAGCGCGATTGGGCGTCATCGACCCGCTGTGTCCGCCCCAGATCTTCAGAGGCTGCGAGCTTGTCATCGAGCGCCCGGTCCATTCGACTTTCGATTTCGAGTTCGATCTCGTCAGAGAGTTTGTAGCCATTTGGTCCAAACAGTTTGATTCCATTGTCCTGATAGCTGTTATGGCTGGCGGAGATCATCACCCCGAGATCGGCCCGCAATGAACGAGTCATCATGGCAACACCCGGCGTTGGCAGCGGTCCAAACAGCGTCACGTCCATGCCGACGGAGGTAAAACCCGCAACAAGTGCCGGTTCGATCATGTATCCAGACAGGCGCGTGTCCTTGCCAATTACCACGCTGTGGCGGCGCGGACTCGTGGTGCGAAAGTACTTTCCCGCCGCCATTCCGAGCCGCATTGCGATCTCCGGGGTCATCGGAGGTGTGTTCGCAGTGCCACGGATTCCGTCCGTTCCGAAGTATTTTCGTGTCATAATGCGCTAAATCCTTGCTTCGCCCCTACCGACGGTGGTTTGCTGATTCAACACAGGCGCATGCCATAGTTTCACGAAGAAATCCAAGGGCGTAATTAACGTTTCATGGCATATCTTCTGCATAATAGCCTGCGTTGGGGATAACAGAGGACACGCAAAATGCGTATTAAATCAATTCTGGCGGGCAGTATGCTTGCCATAACACTCGCTGGATGCGCGACGGGGCTTCCATCGGATATGACAGTCGCAGAGTATTGCGCAAACCCGGATCGAGCGTCTGAAAGCGTCTGCCGTTTAAAAGTTGAAATTGACGGCAATGCAACTGCGCTCGCAGAAACCAATATGAGCTTGAGCGATGCCCGCCAGATGGCCAGCAGCGCAATGTCGGCGGCGGCCGATGCCCAAGCGTCTGCCGATGCCGCTCAGAGCCGGGCCGACGAGGCCTATTCAGTGGCAACGTTCCTGTCTGAAAAGGACCTGGACTGCGAAACCAGCACAATTCAAAAGTCAAATATCGGGACGTGTGAACCCGGATACACAGTCATGGGCTGCGTTCAGACCCGTTACACACACCGCGCTGGTGGACTTTCCTTCCTGCGCGAGCTGAACAATGAGCAATGCCGCTTCAACAGCCAGGTGCTCGAAATGCAAGTGCGTTGCTGCCGAGCAGCAGGTGCTGAAACCGCCGATATGAGCGGTTCATAAGCGCACGATCACTGAAATCATGATGCAGTTGAAAGGGAGCCATTTCGGCTCCCTTTTTTCTTAAATCGGACAAAGTCTTAGACACATTTGGAAACACGATTTGCAATGACGGTCTCCGGCGGGCTGGTCTAGGTGGGTCGAGACGACAAAGTGCGGCGTGGAGTGTATTATATGTGCGGAATTATTGGCATTCTCAGTCGGGAAGGCTCAGCAGCGGAGCGCGCTATGGAAGCGCTCCGACGGTTAGAGTACCGGGGGTATGACAGCGCAGGGATCGCGACTCTGCATGAGGGAAAACTTGATCGGCGACGCGCTGCCGGGAAGCTGAACAATTTGCAATCCACACTTCATGAATCTCCTTTATCGGGCTCTATTGGTATCGGGCATACGAGATGGGCCACCCATGGTGAAGCCAACACAAAAAACGCACACCCGCACGTTTCGGGGCCCGTCGCGTTGGTCCACAACGGCATCATCGAGAACTTCCGTCGACTGCGCAAAGATCTCGAGTCGAGAGGACATGTTTTTCAAACCGATACCGATACCGAAACCATTGCTCATTTGATTTCTGGAGAATTGATGACTGGAGCGTCGCCCGTCGCTGCAGTTAGCGCCGCTCTGACACAACTTGAAGGGGCATTTGCACTCGGTATTTTGTTCGAGGGACACGAAAATTTACTCATAGGCGCCCGACAAGGCTCGCCGCTGGTGATCGGCGTTGGCAACAATGAGATGTTCCTTGGCTCCGACGCCCTCGCGGTCGCGCCGTTTACCAATCGGGTCGTTTATCTTGAGGAGGGCGATTGGTGCGTCCTTCGGCATGACGGGTATGACATCTATGAAGAGAGCGGCGCTCAGGTTCAGCGCCCCGTATCAATTGTCCAATCGGCCGGCGCGACGGTCGAAAAAGGTAATTACCGGCATTTCATGCAGAAGGAGATCTTCGAGCAGCCTGACAGTACAGCGCGAACCATTGGGGCATACGTCAACGCGCTTGATCAAACGATAGAGCTACCAAGCGGCGACGACGCCATCGATTGGGCCTCGATCACGCACCTTCATATGGTCGCTTGCGGCACCGCCTTTTATGCGACCTGCGTGGCGGAGTATTGGTTCGAACAAATCGCTGGATTGCCGGTCAAAACCGACATCGCTTCGGAGTTTCGCTACCGCCAACCGGCCTTACCTGAACAGGGTGGGCTCGCGCTATTTGTGAGCCAGTCGGGCGAAACCGCGGATACGCTCGCTGCCTTGCGCTATTGCCAGGAAGCCGGTCTGCGCACCGCGGCTGTAGTGAACGTGCCGACCTCGACGATCGCAAGAGAAGTGGATCTCGTTTTGCCAACGCTGGCCGGGCCAGAAATTGGCGTGGCGTCGACAAAAGCGTTTACGGCGCAATTATGCGCCCTCGCCGCGACGGTGATCGCGGCTGCGAAAGCACGCGGGAAGATTGATCACGCGCGAGAAATAGAGTTGGTCGATGCGCTCA
Organism: Pseudomonadota bacterium; assembly: GCA_038527765.1. GTDB lineage: Bacteria > Pseudomonadota > Alphaproteobacteria > Caulobacterales > Hyphomonadaceae > Henriciella. The sequence goes on along the minus strand of JBCBFK010000004.1, from coordinate 144,324 downwards.
GCGGAATTCCCCGCCTGATCTCTCAAAGCTTTACACTAGATGCGCCCGTCGCCAGGCTGGCACGCGATCTCTCTAAAGCAAGAGACGTGATCTATCTTGGCCGCGGCGTGCACTATCCGATCGCCTTGGAAGGCGCGCTGAAACTCAAGGAAATCAGCTATATTCATGCAGAGGGTTATGCGAGCGGAGAGCTCAAGCACGGTCCGATCGCGCTCATAGATGAAGAGACCCCGGTGGTCTTCGTGGCCCCATTTGATTCGCTGTTCGACAAATCGCTTTCGAACTTGCAGGAGGTCGCTGCGCGGCGGGGAAATGTCCTGCTGATCAGCGACAAAAAGGGGATCGAGGCTGCGGGAGACGCGCCGGTACAGACGATCGAAATGCCGGAATGCGATCCGTTTATTGCACCGATTTTGTATTCACTGCCTGTGCAACTGCTCGCTTATCACATTGCGGTTGAAAAAGGCACAGATGTCGATCAACCGCGTAATCTCGCGAAATCTGTGACCGTGGAATAAATTCAAGCTTTCATTATGATCGTGGCCCGGCCTGTAAGGGGGACAAGCCGGGCGCTCGATCATGCTCAAACGACACTTCCGAACAGACCGAGTGTTAGCACCGCGCCGAACATGGCGAGGGGGAGAGAAACGGCTGTAGCGATAAGGCTCGTACGAGCTTCGGTTGGGGAGGAAACACGCATGGGATTAGTCCTTCTTAGCGTAATGAGGCGCGACCATTCGCTGCCTACACCTCCCATATGGGGACGAAGGAATAAAATTCAATGAACGATTTGAAAATTATTCAGCGTTCAATAACTCACGCGTTTTGATAGGAACACTTAACCCAGCGAGGATGATATCCATGACGCCATCAAGCTCGCGCTCCAGCTTGGGTAGGGTTAAACGCGACCAAAGCTGCGGGTAACGGAACTTCATCGTCGCCGATTGCATCATTTCTGCGATGAAGTTTGGGTTGTCCATTGGCGCAAAGACCCCTTCAGCGATGCCCTGTTCCAGCAATTGCACCAGGTAAACGCGCTCCTGCGCCATTTCTTCATTGGCGAATGTTGGACGCTCACTCGACAAGACCTCTGCGATCTCAAGAACCTTGGCGTCCTTGTCCAGTTTCTCAAAAGTCTTGGTGAGTGCGGTATGATGGAATCGACGCATTTTCTCAACGGACGAGCCCTTACCCCGCACCAAGGCCGCGTTTTGGGCGTTGATCTCCATGTTGAGTTTTCGCGCCATTGCTTCTGCGATGTCTATCTTCGACGCAAAGAATCGATAGATATTTCCTGCGGACATCCCGCAATCGCGGGCGATCTCCGCCATGGTCGTCTTGGCATAGCCATAGTGCATGATACGCTCCATAGCGGCCTGGAGGATCTGCTCACGGGTATCGAGTTTGTCGGTCATAAGTATAGAATAGTGGAAAAGTGTGAATGATCAACAAATTGTTCAATTTCGCATACAGCAGAGAGATACAAACGTGACAGAAATCACGCGCATTGGGGTGCTTGGCGCGGGGGCCTGGGGCACAGCGCTGGCCGCCTCGCTCTACGCAAAGTCCGAAAACAGCCCACCAGACATTCCCGTTTGGGCGCTCGAAAGCGAGGTTGCTGACGCGCTCTCAAGCGGCGCCGGAAACCCGGTCTATCTGGCCAATGTCGACTTGCCAAAAATGCATGCAAGTGTGGATTTGGCGATCTTGGAGGGGTGCGACGCGCTCCTCGCTGTCGTGCCTGCACAATTTGCACGCGCGACGTTCGAGCAGCTCGCGCCCTTAGTCGCGCCGGGCACACCGGTTCTGCTCTGCTCGAAAGGCATTGAACGCCAAAGCCTCAGTCTGATGACCGATGTTTTGAAAGAATCGATCCCCGGAGCGGTGCCAGCTGTTTTGTCGGGCCCGAGTTTTGCGGCTGATGTTTCACGCGGGCTGCCAACCGCTGTGACACTTGCATGCGCGGACCAAGACATGGGTCAAAGTCTTGTTGAAGCTGTCGGTCAGCCAGGATTTCGCCCCTATTGGACCGATGATCTTATCGGGGCCGAGATTGGTGGTGCAATTAAAAACGTTCTCGCCATCGCGTGTGGGATCGTGGAGGGCATGGAGCTTGGAAAATCAGCTCACGCGGCCCTAATCGCTCGCGGGTTCGCAGAGATGACTCGGCTCGGCGTTGCGATGGGCGGACGGGCAGAAACACTTGCCGGCCTGTGCGGGCTTGGCGATCTTGTTCTGACCTGCTCGTCACCCCAATCGAGGAACATGAGCTTCGGGCTCGCGCTGGGCCAAGGCCGATCCGCCGATGACATTTTGAACGAACGCAAAGCTGTCACTGAAGGGGTCGCAACCGCGCCTGCACTCGTTGCACTTGCCCGTCAATATGATGTCGAGATGCCAATTTCCGAAGCTGTTAACGCCGTGTTGAGCGAAGCGCTCACGGTTTCAGACGCTATAACCGCGCTGCTCGCGCGTCCGTACAAGGGAGAATAAAATGCCGCTCTTTCTCATCAATGCCCGCGACAAAGACGATAGCAGCGAGTTGAGGCTGGCGACTCGCCAGGCGCATCTGGAATGGGCGGGCGACGCGCGTCACAGGATCGCCATGGCAGGCCCCGTCTTGTCCGATGACGGAGAAAAGATGCAGGGATCGACCTTCGTCATCGAATTTGAAAATCTTGAAGACGCCAAAGCCTGGGCCGCCGAAGACCCGTACGCCAAAGCGGGTCTATTCAAGAGCACCGAAATTACACCCTTCATCTGGCTCATTGGTGATGGCCCCAGAGATGGCTGATCAGGAGCGCCCGTTCTGGGAACGCAAGCGCCTGGAAGATATGGCGCCCGACGAATGGGAATCATTATGTGATGGCTGCGCAAAATGCTGTCTGATCAAACTGGAAGATGAGGACACGGGGGACATCGCGCTGACCCGTTTGCATTGTAAACTTTTGGACGCCGAGACCTGCCAGTGCGGCGACTATCCAAACCGCAAACGGCACGTCCCCGACTGCGTGATTCTGACCCCAAAAGACGTGTCAGAACTTCGCTGGATGCCAGCATCCTGTTCGTACCGCCTCATTCATGAAGGCAAACCGCTACCGGATTGGCACCATCTTATCAGCGGCGACCGCGACCTGATTCATGATCGCGGTGCCTCCATTATGGGCCGCACCTTAAGTGAGGACACCCTCTTCGATCCGGACGATGTCGACCAGATCGAAGCCTGGATAGTCGATTGGGACGGCAACGAGCCCTAAGGCCCTTCGATGGTGTAGCCTTTGTCCCGAAGCATTGTAATGACGCTGTCCGGACCCGCCAGATGGCCCGCGCCTACCGCGATGAAGACGGAGCCCGGCTCGTCCAGCATGGCCTCGATCTGCGGCACCCATGCGGTGTTGCGGACAATCAAGAGCGATTCATAAGCGGCATCTGTGAAGCCATAGCCTTCAGGATTTGCCACCAGCGTGCCAATCCCGTTCACATCGCCATCTGCCCACTCATCCACGAGCAAATCCAACATGCGAGGCGATTCTTCGAGCAGGAGGGCCGTTTCGTACAGAATCGAGATTTGTTCGTCTTCCGGAAGAAGGTCGAACGCGTCAGCTTGTTGTGAGATGGTCTCAAGATAGCCGAATGACTTACCGGCCTCTGTGGCTTCAGCTTCGAGCACGGTTTCAACGCCAGAGTTCGGGTCATAGCCATCATTCATCAGCTGCATCACGCCCAGATTGACGGAAGCCATCCATGGCTCGAACGTGTTCATGGCCTCGATCGGCACCCCAAGCGAATCGAAGGCCGCGCTGATTACGGCTTCGTCTTTATCATTGAGCACGTCTTTCAGCGTTCGGCCGTCCTGATACATTCCGCGCGCCAGGAAATCGGTCGTGACCGCGCGTTGGGCCTCTTCGCTCTTCATATCGACTTCAAACACGACTTTGTCAGCTGCAGAAAAGGCGGTGTCGAACGTCTCTGAACGCCATTCCAAATCTGGGCGCAACAAGTGGACCGTTCCGAAGATGTGGATCGTGGTGTCGTCATCGGCCAAAGTCCATAGCGCCGGTGATCCCGGGCCTTGCGTCGCTTGCGCTCCTTCAAGGGCTTGATCAAACCGCGCGAGGAGCATGTCCTTGGTTGGCCGTTCGGTATCGCCTGTGGCGACCTCTGATACGGTGTCGGTAACAGGAGTCTCAACCGGGTCTGTGGTTGAGTTCCCGCAGGCGGCAAGTCCGAGGGCCAAAAGCCCGGCGCCTGCAAATAAGAATGGTTTCATCATCGTCTTCCCTAATACGCTGCTATCGTGCCTATAGTCGTATAGCTTTCAAGATCATTACACGCATTGAGGTAATTGCATCCGCAAACAGCTTCGCGTATGAGGCGCTTGGAAGCACCTATAGCTCAGCTGGATAGAGCGCTGCCCTCCGAAGGCAGAGGTCAGAGGTTCGAATCCTCTTAGGTGCGCCAGTCTTCCGATGCTTTTGCAGAGCTTTGTTTGGTAAGCGCGCAGTACGTGCGATTTGGCGCCGTGCGCGCCGGCTCTATTGGCGCAGTTGTCAGCGTATTGTTGACGAGCCGCGGAGATCGGGCATTCTGGCTCGAGTGGACATTGGGGATGACGTTTGGACAACGCAACGCATTCAGCACCAAAACAAAAAGTCTTCATTTCATATTCTCGCGCCGATGTTGCAGGGGCGGACGAGCTAGAGCTCGCGCTGTCGGATAAGGGCTTTGAAGTCCTTATCGATCGACACGGAATTCTGCCTGGAGAAGACTGGCGTTCACGCTTGAGCGACCTGCTTCTAAGCTGTGATACGGTCCTGTTTTTACTTTCAGACTCATCGGCCGCCTCGGAAACCTGCCATTGGGAAGTGGAAGAAGCGACTCGGCTCGGGAAAAGGCTTTTAGTCGCGACAATCGGGCCAACCGCCTCAGACGTGGAACCCCCTTCCCAATTGAGCGGCATCAACTGGATCCACTGCTGGCCCAATCCCGCGCTTCCTGGCTCTGGATTGATCCGGGGCGTTTTGGAGCTTGAACAGGCGCTCAATACAGATTTTGAGTGGCTGCGCGAGCGCACAACCTATCAAGAACAAGCACGGCGTTGGGCCATTCGCGTTAAACAAAAAGGCGAAGACGGGTCGTCATCAAATGCATCATCGCTCTTACTGCGTGGAGACGGTGTTGCAGAGGCCTTGGATTGGGCGCGAAAAATTCCGCCATCTGAAACGATCCCCGAAGAGATCAATCGATTTTTTGACGCGAGTGAACAGCACGAACAAGAGCTTCAGGCCCTTACGAGAACAAATGTCGAAGAGCGTGAGTTTGCTCTAAAGAGTGCAGAGCGCGCGCAGACGCGCCTGAAAAGATTCAGCTCCTTTGCATTGATCGTAGGTCTCGTGCTGACGTTGATCTCAAGCGCAGGCGGTTACTTGGCGTGGATCAATTTTCAAAACGCTCAAGAACAAACCCAGCTTGCCTTGGACAATCAAGAACGCGCGCGAGCGCAATCCATGATCGCGGCCCGCAAAAGCTCAGACTTGTTGGCAATGGCCTCGAAGGACCTCCTCCAATCCCCTGACACCCCAGAACAAGCGCTCTTAATGGCACTCCAGGCAGACCCCTTGAACCAAAAACTCGGCCGAGCAGAGGCGGATGCCCCCCAGATCATCAATGACCTCGCGCTCGCCAGGCTGAGAGCAGCAAATGCCAATCTCTCATTGGTACATCTGATTCAGAGCGAGGGCACAGAAATTCGAGAGGCGGCGTTCTCCGGCGATGGGGAAACGATCCTAACCGGTCATGAAGATGGCAGCATTGCCATCTGGGACACTTTGACGGGCGAACTGAGAGTCTCGAAGTCCGAGCACACAGACTCCATCCGGTCGATAGCATCCTCGCCGAACGGGTCATTTTTTGCGACGGGAGACGTTGATGGTGTTACCCATGTCTGGCGTGCGAGTGATGGGGAAATGATCGCACGGTTTGCTGGAAATGAGCAAAATGCCCCTTGGATCACGGCGATCGGTTTTGATGCGAACGCCGAGCATATCGTCATCGGAAAAAGAAATGGAGAAGTCCTGGTTGCCTCGCCGCTCTCCGAACAGGAATTGCGGTCTATTTCTAATCCGGGTGAAGTCATTTTGGATGTCGCGCTCTCACCAGATGGGAATTATATTGCGTCAGCCTCCGGTGCCGGCCCCATCGGAACTGACGACTTTAGAATACGCGTTTGGGAGTTGATTACCGGTCAATTGATTTGGGAGTTTGATAACTATGAATCGCGGCCGACCTCTTTGTTCTTCTCCCAGGATGGATCGAGACTTGGAGTTGGAACGTACGGACCGGTGAGGCAATACTGGGACTTTGAGGATGGGGGAACGCTCAAAGACGATAACTCGAACATAAAGTGGGAACACTATCCCTATCATTCTCCAGATGAGCCTCTTCGTTTAACGATAAACGCCGGCAAAGTCAGAGTATGGAATAGAACTAACGAATCTCCTGTTTTGAGTGATCCGCCGCTCCCAGCCCGACTGCGCGTTGTTTCGCCGGATGGGAAACACTTAGCGCTGAGCAATGGCGATGAGATGATCGTGCTCCTGGACGCGATAACTCTACAAGAAGTCTCGCGGCTTCAAATGGACAGCAATTTGATTCGGTCCCCGGGCATTGATCAAATCGGATACTCTGCGGATGGAACGAGCCTATTTGCGGCAACAAATCGCGGACTCCTTTGGTGGGATGTCAACACGGGAGCGCTGTTAAAGTCCTTAAGCGAAGAAGAGAGTTTCGTGTCAGTCGCTCAATCGACAGAAGGCGGACTCGTCGCCGGCGTGGAGTTTCGCGGACCTGCGCATATCTGGGCGGATGGGGGTCAGACTTTGGTTTCAACCATACAGCCTGAAGATGAGACAATCCGCATCGTGGCGGTCTCACCCGATGGTGAGTCTATCGTGACCGGCGATTCTAACGGAGCGGTGATTTTTAGAGATCCGCTTACGGGTGACGTTCAACATTCAATTAGCGCGCATGATTCAGAGGTGCGCAGCATAGCTTTTTCCCCAAACGGCGAGCTTTTTGTGACCGCATCGAATGATCCGGAAATCAAAGTCTGGGACGGTGCAACGAAGAGCCAGTCTTACACGCTAACATTAAGATTCAGCGTGAGACCCGAATTGTCCATCCAGGAATGGAATGGGCAGCTATATCTCGCTTCGCCGTCGGATACTCACACAGCAACGATCTGGGACCTTCGGACGGGTGAGGCCATTATGGAAAAGGAGAATCCGGGCTCGCTTGGCATGCAAGCGGCGCTCTTCGTGCCGAACACAAACAGATTCATTACGGTGCATGGCGCGGGCGACGAAGAGATTGCACGATGGACGCTCCCAGACTCGATTTTCTCCTCTCCAACAGAATTGTTCGCCTCCGCATGCTCCAAGCTAGAACGTACAAAGTCTCCCATGTCTTTCAGCCAGGAGGACGGTCAAATTTATCGCGTCTTGGCCGGAGAACCCATCAACTCTGAAACGGGAGACTTTATAAGTCCTTGCGACAGGTTTGATTCGACGAAACCTGCCAATTGAACCGATAAACAGTGACAGGTTGGGTTTCGCGCGAAGCTCGAGGGGCCAGAGGTGAACCCGTAGTGCGCACCGTAAACACCTTGTGCTAGCGCTCAAAATCAGGCTCAACTTGGATCTGATCTGGAGGGTCAGGAAATGCGCTTTTCTTCAGTTTTCTATTGGGTTGCCGCAGGGCTTTGTGGTCTTGGCGCCGCCGCGCATGAGATCGTAGGGGCCCCGAAAGTCCTCGAACCGCTTGCGCAGAGCGGGCTCCCGCAAGATGTGATCTGGCTGCATCATTTCTCTTGGCATGTCGGCACGGTTGCTGTGCTCATCATGGCCGGCATGTTTATCGCGGCCAGCCGATCACCCGCCGGCCGCATCTTGGGGGTGTTCGCGACGGCCATGAGCGCAGGGTTCGCCTCCCTGGGGATCGGGCTCGCACTGCTTGGGAATGAAGTCCTCTGGACCACGCCTGCGCCTTATCCGTGGACCTTGATTGCTCTGATTGGCGTCGTCGCAATTTTTAAAACGCCCCGCGACACCCAGTAAAAAAGCACAGGCCGGAATGACCCGTGCTTTTTGGATCAACTGATCGGCTTTGAGCCGCGAAGCGTTATGGCCGCGGCGCTGGACTTGAGAAGGTCGTGCCGAAGAAAAGACTGTTCGAGAACAGTCTTTTTGTCCCGAGCCAGTAAGCCCGGAAGTTCGGATTGTCCGCGAACAGGATAACAGACCCTGCCCCGACGCGTTCCGCGGCCAGCATACCCAAGCCCGAAAGACGTTCGAGATTTGCTGCTGACGCATAGCCCGATGCGAGAGGATCGTCGGCATAGCGCACGACCAGGCTGAACGGATTCTCGCCCGGCTCGAATCCTTTGGTGCCTTCCTTATGGATAAAGATCTCTTCGTTCTGATAGCCAAAGCCCAGAGGATGGGTCGGATCAATGACGCCTGAGAAAACCGCTCCCGTGATCCGCTCTTCGCGGTCATAATCTAGCTTATCCCCATAAGTTACTGGCGCGGGAGGAGCCTCCTCCTCGTCTTCGTCCTTGGCGTCTTCGTCTTCGACTTCAACGCCCAGCATCGAAACATCGGCCAGACCTTTCGCGACCGCCCATTCAGCGCCCTGCTGCGTGCCGATGAATACGCCGCCGCCGCGGATCCAAGTCTTGAGCGACCCTACAAATCCATCAGACAAGGCGGCGTAGGATCCACCCACCGCAATCACATGCGTATGATCCGAGAGATGGTTCGCGTTGACGTCTGAGATGTCGATCATCGTGACTGGGATATGCAGCATCTTATCAAGGTAGTGCCATACCTCTCCGGCATCATTGTCCGAAACGCCACTGAACCCGCTGCTGCGTCCCGTTAGCAGCAAGACTTTCGGTGCCGTGAGGGCTTCAGTGCTGAAGCCGCCAAGATCTGAGCCCGTTGGCGTGTTTGACGTGAGCGCACCATGGACGGTAACGCCGTCCTCCTGGACCGCACGAACAACCAAAGCATGAATGTCTTCAGGCGACATATCTTGTCGACGGACCGGCACAATCACAGCGCCGCGCGGCACATCGACAAAGCCACTTGTGGTTTGCAGACGCATCGGATCGGGAACCACTTTCGCGCGCAAATCATAGCGAAGGATACGATTAACAGAGCGCGGTGCGTTGAAGTGCGACCAGTCGATGACATAGGCAAGCACATTATCGCCCGGGGCTGGCGGCACAGCAGGTTTCGCTAAAGACCCAGCTGTCGCCGCGCCTCCGCTGCTCACCCGAGATGCCTGACGAGAGGTCAAACCTGTATGCTGCAAGCCAAAGGCGTGCGGCAGAGTCCAGCCTGAAATGTCGTAGAAGACAACCTGATCCTCTGGCGGGCTTTGCCGCGCGAAGATGCCCTCAATGAGAGAATAGCGGGGTTGGTTCAGGGAAACGATTGCGCTGCGTCCAGCCGGATACACAACGCCATCGATGGACTGGGTTTCTGACAACATCCGCACATCAATGCTATGCGCGTTCAACAGGTCGAGGAAATGCGCGAAGCGGCCCTGATCACTCGATGTGAACATATAAGCCTTGGTCGGGTTTTCGCGGGCCTTTTCAGCTGCATCCGCGAACCAACGCTGTTGGAAGTCCTGTAGACGCTGACGTTGCTGCGCGGCCTCGCCCAGCAAGGCGATGGCGGCCTGGAACTGCTCAGTGATCGTATCATCATAGCGCTTCAGGCCATTATCTGTGTCTTGCAGCATGCCGCGCGATGACCCCTGTTCAAACAGGAACGGCACCGCGCCGAGTAGCGTTGGATAGCTTGAGCCATAGCCGAGATAGTAATTCGGGAAGAACTCCTGGCTCACAGACAATTGGCCAATACCGTCAAACACATCATACAGAACCTGGCTGAGCTCGGCGGTGATCTGATAGGCCTCTTCGGCGAACAATGGATTGATCTGATCTTCGGCTGCAGGGCTAAAGAAGAAGGTCGAGTTGGACCCCATCTCATGCTTGTCGACCACCAGAAGCGGCAGCCATTCCTGAATGTGCGGCACCAGACCTTTGTGCTCAGGCTGTGCAACCGGCAACCACTGTCGGTTGAGATCAAAGAAATAATGATTGGTGCGACCCCAGCCAAAGAAGCCTTTGCGTTCGCGGTGCGCCGGATAGGGCACAGCAACTTGCGCGCGATGGGCGTTCACCCAATTGGCCATGCGGCTCGCGCCGTCTGGATTGAGGGTCGTCATGAGGATGACAAGATTGTCTTGCAGCAGCGCGTCGGTCGCTGCGTCGGTCGCGGCCGCGAGATGGTAAAGCATCAGGGGTGCTGAATCGAAAGACGATGGCTCAGAGCCATGCACACCATAATTGATCTGGTGCACGCCGATATCGACGCCGGGCGCCTGTCCGCTCAGAACCGAGGCCCGGCCCGCTTTAATCTCATCGAGGCGCGCGAGATTCTCAGGACTGGAAATGTAGACCGCGTAGATCGGACGCCCGAGATGGCTTTTCGAGACAAGCTCAATCTCGACCCGGTCCGAAGCAGTATCGATGGCCCGAACATATTGAATGAGAGTTTCATGCGGCCAAATGATCTGACCAACCTCATAACCGGTGGCCTCTGCGGGGGTTGGCACAGCCGGATCATAGGCGACGCCCGTTGCGAGCAGTTCGGTCAGCGATCGCTGCTCATAAGGCTCTTCAGCGGACGCTGAAAAAGACAAGGCGAAACTGAAACTTAGGATGATGAGTATTCGCGTTAACACGGGGCACGCTCCCTTCTTGCTCGGGCCTTTCTGGCCCCTTGAGAAAGCCGATACAGTATTCACTTTCCTTAGACAATTCATGTTCTTTTGATATCAGCTCGAAGCGTGAGATCTTTTTGGAAAACACCCCTACTCGGCCCTATGGTCTTCGCCGTCTGGTGCGCAGATGCACGTCGCAAACTGGATTTGGTTGCCCCGTGGATTGCGCAAACAGACCGGATTCTCGAAATAGGATCTGGCCCCGGCAGCGTTTTACAAACGTTTCGCACTGCAGGCTTGGACGTCGATGCGATTGACGTCTCAGACAGTAGCTATTCAGAGACGCTGAAACCGATCCTGTATGATGGGCAGACGATGCCCTTCTCTGATCAGACCTATGATGTCGCGCTATTGCTCACCGTCTTGCATCATATTGAGGACCCGGAATCCGTTCTCCTCGAAGCGGCCCGCGTCGCGAAACGGGTGATCATTATCGAAGATGTGTATGAGGGCGCGTGGCAACGAAAATATACGAAAGTCGCCGACTCCATTACCAACCTGGAATTTTTCGGGCATCCCCACAGCAATCGCTCGGATCGTGAGTGGCGCGAGACCTTCGCGCGTCTCAACTTCCACCTTGAGCACGGGTCTGTGCATCCGTTCGCCGTCGCCTTTCAGCAGGCTGTTTACGTGATCGGAGCCTCGACAGATTGAGGCTCGGGGGCTTCATCGGAAAGAAGCTCGATCGCGTCTCGGACCGCAACAATGGCGGCAGGTTCATTCACAATCGCGCGATTGGCAAAATAGATAAATCCAGACAGATACTGCTCCCCATCCCGAAAGCGGATCTGAGCGTTGCGGTTGTTCAAAAACACTTCATTGCCGCGCACTTCCTTCAGGGCTTCATAGGCGCGCGCTACAACGATGAGCTCATTCGGTTCAATGCCCGAAATCACTCCGGAATCGGTCGCGAGCTGATAGGCGACATCGGTGATGTCTGGCACTTTGTACTCGGGGAGAATTTGCGGGAAGCGACCAGTATCAATGAAGTTCTCCAGCGCGTCGATATAGCCCTGAAGCATATCTTCCCGCGTCCCCGCCAAAAGCTCCAACTCGTTCAGGTTTTCGGTCAATTCTGTGCGCACCAGCGTCAAAATCGCATCCGCACGCGCGCGCTCGTTCATATCATCGCGCCATTGATCGGCGGCGAAAGCCAAAAGCACGCTGCAGAAAATCGCAATCGACTCAACCAATAAAACCGGCGCACTAACCCTCGAGAATTTCATCCAGACCACCAACTTCAGCGCGCAGTAAAATACGCTCACACCCTTCATACGAGTGAAGCGCTCAACTGGTTCAACATCAAGTTTTTATGAAATCGCCAGGGTTGGTGAAATTCGAGCGAATTGATTGTGCGAATCTTAGCGCGCACCCACCCATTCTGAGCCTCGCTGCATACGGGGACAAAAACAATGGCGCGCGCAAATGTCCTTTTTGGATTCGGCTTGTTGCTCTTCGCTGCAAATTGCGGCGCGCCGGAAAGCTGTGTCGGGAATTGCGAGCAAATCTGCGCTGGGAAAATGCTGGAAACAAACCAATGCGCGGCAGAATACACACGCGGCTTCAACAAAGGATTCTGCGCCGGCGTGTTGAACGTCGACCGCCGCGGCGACGCCCCGAATGGATCGTATGTGGCGGGCTATTGGGATGGCTATTCGGAGGGGTCTTTTCTCAGACTGGATTGGTTCCAGGAGAAATGTATCGGCGACAGAAGCAAAGGTGGTGCCCTCGGCCGGACTTGAACCGGCAAGCCCAATAATAGGCGGCGGATTTTAAGTCCGCTGTGTTTACCAATTTCACCACAAGGGCCCACGCGCTCTGACTAGCGAGGCTTGAGCTGCGAGACAAGCCGGTTTTCGCTGATCCTATCTCTTAACGAAATCCTAATCGGCACTGTTTATGCATCGCGTCTATTATGCCACGGCCGATGCAGAAGAAACGGTATAATGCGATCCTCGTAACGCTTGTCTGTTACGGACCGATTCTTGTTGTTCTGGCGGGCCTGATCGCGCTTCTTGTCACTTAGAAATAATGGTCGGAACGGCAGGATTCGAACCTGCGACCCCTTGACCCCCAGTCAAGTGCGCTACCTGGCTGCGCTACGCTCCGAACCAAGAGCGGTGGTATAGGCGCCTTGCCGATTTTGGCAATGGGCAATCGCTGCCCGCGCGCTTCAAATCACCGCCCTCGTCCTTCGACTTCGCTCAGGATGAGGGGTGTCGTTGCGCCGATGATAAAAGTTGAGTTGGACCCATCCAGAGCGAAGTCGAGGGACGAATTCCTGGACGGGCCTAAGCCACCTTACGCAAGCGCACCGCGTCGAGGCGTGCTTTGATATCGGTGAGGTCGGACAGGATCGTTTCAAGACGTTCCGTCGTTCCTGTGGCTGGATCGGTTGCGGGCGTGGCTTCAAAAGCTTTGCGGACAGTTTCTTGCATATCTCTCGCCGGGCTAGGTGTGGCTTGGATATCCCCTGAGTCTGTCGGCGCGACAATCCTTGCCTCGCCGCCAAGAACGCTCTCTACGCCTTGCTCGTTTAAGAGCTTGCTGGCGCCTTTTAAGGTCATGCCCTGATCATGTACGAGCGTCTGAATGGCGCGTAAGGCTGACATATCGTCGGGCCGGAACATACGCCGTCCGTCCCGGCGTTTGAGCGGCTTTACGAATTTTGAAAATTTGGTTTCCCAATAGCGCAGCACATGTGGCTGCAATCCGAGCTCTTCTGCCGCTTCCCCAATGGCGCGATAGGCATCAACAGATTTTTCAATCTTACGGGCAGCAGAATTCGGCATGGATCTGATCTCGCGATTAGCCTCCGACGCGGTCTTTGAGCATCGGAGAAGGTTTGAACGTGACAACCTTGCGCGCCGATATCGTAGCCTGGATCCCTGTCTTCGGATTGCGGCCCTCGCGAGCTGCTTTTCGTCTGACATTGAAGTTACCGAAGCGGGACAGTTTCACCGCCCCTTCGCCTTCCAAGCTCTCGCTGATCATTTCCAGCATACGGTCGAGCAAGTAAGAGGATTCCTGACGTGTCAGACCAACCTCGCGAACAATCGCGTCGGTCAGTTCTACCCGGGTGAGCGTTGTTGGGTCCACGATATCAGCTCCTCTTCGTTAACAATACGGCGACATTTATTAACGAAGTCCAAAGGACTAAATGCGGAAGAGGCTCGCACCCCAAGAAAAACCACCGCCCATTGCTTCGCTCAGCACCAAATGCCCTGACTGAATACGACCATCGCTGACTGCCGTGTGTAAAGCAAGCGGAATCGACGCCGCTGACGTATTCCCGTGATCACCGACCGTGGAGATAACTTTGCCCTCATCCAAGCTCATTTTCTTGGCTACCCCATTGAGGATGCGCTGATTGGCCTGGTGCGGAACAAACCAGTCGACATCATTGGAGGTCAGCCCCGTCTCTTCATAGACGGCGTTAATGGCGCTCGAAATGTTCGTCACCGCGTGACGGAACACTTGATTGCCCAGCATGCGAACATGACCAATCGTTCCTGTGGAGGAAACGCCTCCATCGACATGCAGGAGATCACTCTTCGTGCCATCGGTCCGAATATGATGCGTGAGGATCCCGCGATCGCCCGCGTCAGCTTCGGATTCCGCCGTCAGTACAACGCCGCCTGCTCCGTCGCCGAACAAGACGCACGTGCCACGATCCGACCAATCCAGAATGCGTGTAAAGGTCTCCGCACCAATCACGAGCGCGGTTTTGAACAGACCCGTCTTCAACATTGAGTCGGCAGTCGCGAGCGCAAACAGGAAGCCCGAGCAAACCGCCTGGACATCAAAGGCTGCGCCCTGCCCCATTTCAAGGTTGGCCTGCACAGCGGTGGCTGTGGCTGGGAAGGTCTTGTCCGGGGTGGTCGTTGCCAGCACGATCAAATCGACTTGCTCGGTCGCAATTCCTGCGTCTTTCAGAATGCGCCGCGCCGCTTGCGTGGCGAGATCGGACGTCAACTCACCATCGGCGGCGATGTGGCGCTGCCGGATTCCCGTCCGTTCCTGAATCCACTCATCCGATGTCTCGACGATTTCAGACATTTCGGCATTGGTGAGAACCCGCTCGGGCAAATAGCCCCCGGTCCCCCGAATTACACTGCGGATGCCACTCATTCTGAGGCCTCGCTTAAACTGACTTCAACGCTGTCTCGCCGCAAACCCGCGGCGACTTCTTCCATATAGCGACTCGCGGCGAGGTCAGCGGCAAGTTGAACCGCCGTCGCATAGCCTTCTGCATCTGTGCCGCCATGGCTTTTTACCACGACACCATTCAAGCCCAAAAGCACGCCGCCATTGACGTTAGATGGGTCCATCTTCTCTTTCAGGCGCTTCAGGCCTGAGCTCGCCAGGGCCGCGCCCATTTTGGAAATCACGCCTGAGGTCAGCGCTTCACGGACATAAGACGCCACCAGCCGGGCTGTCCCTTCCGCCGTCTTGAGCGCGACATTGCCGGTAAACCCATCGGTCACCACAACATCGACGGCGCCCATGGCGATATCATTGCCCTCGACATAGCCCCGAAAATCGAGGCCAAGCTCTGGCTCGCGCAGGCGTTCTGCCGCCAGTTTCAACGTATCGCGCCCCTTGTCTTCTTCCGACCCGATATTGAGCAGGCCGATTGTGGGCTTCGCTTTGCCCGTCACTGCACGAGCATAGGCCTCTCCCATAATCGCAAAAGTTACGAGTTGGTCAGAGTCTGCGTCGAGATTTGCCCCGACATCCAGAACGATGGAGCGCCCTTCAATCGTCGGCCAGATCGCCGTCATGGCGGGCCGGTGGACGCCTTCCATTTTGCGGAGCGCCATCATTGAAAAAGCCATAAGGGCGCCTGTATTGCCAGCTGAGACAGCGGCGCCAGAACGGCCCGACTTCACCGACTGAACCGCCCCCCACATGCTCGTGGTTTTGGCGCGGCGCAGAGCTGCGGAAGGTTTCTCGCTCATAGAGACCACATCGTCGTGATGCATGATGGTGCACCGGTCCATCAAACCGCGGCTTTCAATCGCCGGCGTGATGTCTTCTGCCCGGCCGTGGATTTCAAACACAACATTGCTGCGGCGGTCCGCAAATAGTTTCAAGCCGTCAAGCACGACCGTCGGCGCGGCATCGCCGCCCATAGCATCAATTGACAGGATTAAGTTGGCCATGTGCCAGGGACTCCATGCCGCCTCTAAAGACGGCGCAACCTATGCGCGACCGCATGGAAAGGCAACGCATGTCTTGGAGTTGATAACGGCCTCATAGCTTCCCTCCTCAAATCGCGTCCGGGCCCGCTATAACATCAGCGTCCGACAGTCGATCGACCCGTTCGCTGAGCGCGATCAGATGATCGGCCAGTTGCAGCGCCTTGGCTTCATCAGGTTGGACATTGCGCTGAATCACTTTGGCGACTTCCTTTTGCGGCCCACCCAGTTCAAGTGCTGCATCCACAGCATTCGCGAGCCCAAAAAACTCTTCTCCCATTTTTCGGATCCGGCGAGCAATCGAAGCATCCCCGACGCCGTTTTCGCGCAAAGCATGGTCGAAATCTGAGAAAAGCAGTTCCGAAAATGCTTTCGACAAGGCCTGGCCTTCCTGCCCCTGAACGCGCAGCCGCCGCATAGCTAGCGTCGCCACCAGCGCAACCATATTGAACCGGCCGTAAATCGTGTCAGAGACCCAGCCCTTCAAATAGGGTTCAGGCGAGCGTGCCTCTGTCGTCACAGCGTCTCGCCACCGTTTCGCCGCCGTTTTATCGACTGAGTTGCGTTTAAACAAACCGAACATGATTGCCCTAATTTAGACGTCCCGTGGGTGTTTCCTAGTGCTTGCCAACTAACGGAATTCCGCTTTATCTCCAGCGCAAGTATCAGGAGTCCACCCATGGCGCGACGTGTCATTCTTGCTTCTCTAGCGCTTTCCGCGCTGACAACGGCCTGTATCACCCCGATTGATGATTATCACGGCTATACTGCAGACGAGGTTCTGCCTGAGAACATCAAGGTCGGTGAAGACACCCGCGCGAGCGTTCTGGCGCAACTTGGTTCTGCCTCCACTGAGAGCGTGTTTGATGAAAACACTTGGTTCTACATCACCACACGCCGAGAGCGGATTGCGTTTCTGACGCCGCGTACTGTTCAGCGAAACATCACCGCGATTAAATTCGGCGAAGACAATGTGGTCGAAGAGTTGCTCACCTATGACGAGACCGATGGTCAGGTGATCCGATACGCCTCTCGCGAGACACCGACCCGTGGCCGTGAGCTCGGATTGCTGGAGCAGATCTTCGGAACGGTTGGTGCTGTGGCCTTACCGCAAACAGATGAGCGGACACCGGGCAACCCAACAGGGCGCCGCAACTGATCAGCTCGGAAATGTCGCGCCTCTCTTTTCGACTGGCCGATCCTGAAGACTATCATTTGATCGCAGACATCTGGGATAAATCCTGGAAATCGACCGGCGTCGAAAGCCCGGAAAAGCTGAGCGTCGCAGAGCTCGCTGCGCGGTTGGAGAAAATGGTTCTCGAAGGGGCCAGCCTCTATAGCGTAACCGATGAAGAGACAGTGATTGGGCTCATTCTATTGATTGAAGCCGAACAATGCCTGTCCCAGATGTTTCTGGCGCCAGAACAGCAAGGCCAGGGCTATGGCCCGAGATGTCTTGAATTCGTCCAGGAGAAGTTGCCAAAGGGATTCTGGCTCTCTGTGGCAGAAGCCAATCAAGGCGCCATTCGGTTCTATGAACGCAATGGACTGCGCCGTGAGCGTCGAAAATGGCGCCCAGAATACGAGCGCTTTGATCTTTACTACGTATGGGAACCAGCGCCTCAAAAGTAAAAAAACCCGCGCCGAGACGACGCGGGTTTTTCTATTTGATTTGGAGCGCTGCGCCTTAGTGGCCGCCCGCCAAGACCGCGAGCATCAAGAGCGCCACAATGTTTGTGATCTTGATCATCGGGTTTACAGCCGGACCCGCGGTGTCCTTGTACGGGTCACCAACCGTGTCACCGGTCACCGCGGCTTTATGAGCTTCAGAGCCCTTGCCGCCGTGATTGCCGTCTTCGATGTACTTTTTCGCATTGTCCCAGGCGCCGCCGCCTGAAGTCATGGAAATCGCCACGAAAAGGCCCGTCACGATGACACCAAGCAGCATCGCGCCGACGGATGCCAGGGCCGCAGATGGACCCGCGATCAACCAGATCAGCAGGAATAGCACGATCGGCGAAAGCACCGGCAATAGCGACGGCACAATCATTTCTCTGATCGCAGCGGAGGTGAGAATGTCCACCGCCTTGCCATAGTTCGGCTTCGAGGTGCCTGCCATGATACCCGGATCGTTTTTAAACTGGCTGCGGACCTCTTCCACAACGGCTTGCGCGGCGCGGCCAACGGCCATCATCGACATGCCACCAAACAGGAAGGGCAGAAGGCCACCAAACAGAAGACCGACCACAACGTAGGGGTTGGCGATCGAGAAATTCACCACGCCGATCCCGTCGAAGAAACTGCCTTCGGCGGCATTCGCTGCGAAATACTTCAAGTCTTCATTATAGGCTGCAAACAGCACCAAAGCGCCGAGACCGGCAGAGCCAATCGCGTAGCCTTTGGTCACCGCTTTTGTCGTGTTGCCTACCGCGTCGAGCGCATCGGTCGTATCGCGCACGGAGCTTGGCAGCTCCGCCATTTCAGCAATACCACCGGCATTGTCGGTCACAGGACCAAACGCATCGAGCGCAACGATCATCCCAGCCAAAGCCAGCATCGTCGTGGTCGCAATCGCGATTCCGAACAGGCCTGCCAGGTTGAATGTCAGGATAATCCCAGCGATGATCGTGATCGCAGGCAGAGCCGTCGATTCAAGCGAAACCGCGAGGCCTTGGATCACGTTCGTACCGTGGCCGGAAGCGGAAGCTTCTGCGACCGATTTCACCGGACGATAGTCAACGCCGGTATAGTACTCAGTGACAACAACGATCAGAGCCGTAACGATGAGGCCCGCAACACCGCACAAGAACAAGTCCATTCCTGTCACGATGGCGGCGCTCGTTCCGTCGGCAGTCGTCAGACCCAGCGCAGCGCCTGCACCGGCAAGCTCACCGAACCCGTTCGGCAGTGCATACTGAACGGCGATGGCGAGCCCAACCACGGTCAGAACACCTGTGGCAATCAGCCCTTTATAGAGCGCGCCCATAATGTTTGTAGAGCCCTTACCGAGCTTCACGAAGAAGGTCCCGATCACAGAAGCGACGATACAAACGGCACAAATGGCCAGCGGGAACAGCAGGATGCTGCCAAGATAGTCCATACCCGCGAAGTAGATCGCGCTGAGGACCATGGTGGCAACAATCGTCACGGCATAGGTTTCGAACAGGTCTGCTGCCATACCCGCACAGTCGCCAACGTTGTCACCGACATTGTCCGCAATGGTCGCGGCGTTGCGCGGGTCATCTTCTGGAATACCCGCTTCGACCTTACCCACCATATCGCCGCCAACGTCTGCGCCTTTGGTGAAGATGCCGCCGCCGAGACGCGCGAAGATCGAGATCAAGGAAGCTCCGAAGCCAAGTGCGACGAGACCGTCGACAACTTTGCGGCTACCTTCATCATAGCCAAGCGCGCCGACGAGGAGGCCGTAATAAGCGACGACGCCGAGCAAGGCTAAGCCAACCACAAGAAGCCCCGTCACAGCGCCCGATTTGAACGCCATTGAGAGCCCGTCTTGCAGCGATACGCTCGCCGCCTGAGTGGTCCGCACGTTGGCTTGAACCGAGACTTTCATCCCGATGAATCCAGCCGCGCCCGACAGGACGGCACCAATCACGAAGCCCAGAGCCGCTTGCCAACCGAGCAGAAGGAAAACGACGATGGTCACGACCACGCCAACCATCGCAATCGTGCGATATTGGCGGCTCAGGTACGCGTTTGCACCTTCCTGAATCGCCGAGGCGATCTCTTTCATCCGGTCGTTTCCGGCATCCGCTTTCATGATTGATTGGCTCTGAAGCCAACCAAAGCCAATTGCGAGCACAGCCGCAATTAAGGCTATCCAAAACCAAAGGGTCATACTTGCCCTACCTCCCTATAAATGTACGGGGCACTCCCAGCCCCGTGGTTTTTTGTTTGTGGGACCATGACTGCAACAGCCACAGCACGATCGCAAGGATTATCGCGCCGGGCGCGAGTCAGAACTCTACAACTGCCCCTAATGCTCAAACCCAAGGGTTGATGGAGGGTTAATTCTCTGCCCGCAATACGTGAGCTGCAGTCCTTTTGATTCGGTCAAGTTTCCGATCTTCGTAAAACCCTCAATCTCTGAGTTCGTATCCGCGCTCATCAGAATGCGATAATCATCTCCGGAGGCGCATTGTGCGAGAACGAACTCGAGCTCTGTGGTCGGTTTTGCAAGCGGAACGCGGTCAAGCGCGATCAAAACGCCACACTCTGATGCTGCCGCGAGACGCGTCGCATCGATCAGCAGACCATCCGAAACATCCATACTCGCAGATCCATAGCGCGCGACCGCTTGCGCCGCGTCCAGAGGGCTAATATGCGGAACCCGATAGCGTTGGGCAGTCTTCGGATCGCTGCCGGTTCGGGCCGCGTCCAATCCGAGCCCACCCCAGCCAATTTCACCGTCTAAATACAGCCCCTGCCCCGCGCGACCGCCCGTGCGCCGGACGGGCGCCGAGTTGAAACAACGCCCCGTCAAGGTCAGAGTGAGGGTTAGGGGGCCGTCTATGCTGACCAGATCTCCACCGATGAGGGACACATCATACGTTTGCAAGTCCCGGCCGATTCCTTCAACCAGAGCTTCGAAGTCCGCTTCTGGCCGGGCACGCGACCAAGCAATCGATAGTAGGGCTTCAATCGGTTGCGCAGCCTTGGCGTAAATATCTGAAACGTTCACCCGAATGAGTTTTTGACCGACCGTGTTTAACGGGTCCTTGGGCAGGAAGTGCACCCCCTCAACCAGTGTATCCATGGTCACGATGGTCGGATCCTGGCTCGAAAGGAGTGCTACATCATCGCGTAGGTCCTCCGCCCCGGCCGCGGTGACCAGGGGGGAGATGTAGCGTTTGATCCAAGTCGCTTCGTGCATAGCGCCTCCGAGGACAGAGCGAGAGCTTATGCCTCTTCCGGCCGCAAGTCTTTAGAGACATTGTCGAGCACGGCATTGACAAAATTGGCCTCTGTCTTGTCGAAGAAATCGTGTGCCAAGGAGACATATTCGTCGAGCAAGATCCGCCGCGAGAGCTCTTGGTGTGCCACCAATTCCGCCGTTGCCGCCCGCAGAATCGACCGGGTGGTTGAATCAAGTCGCGAGAGCTTCCAGCCTTTTGAGAGCCGAGCCAGAATGGCGGTGTCGACAATCGCTTGGTGCTCAATCGTGGCGTTGACGATGGATTTGAACAGGTCGGGATCCGCTTCTTCGACCGGGTCTTCGTCGGGGCCAACACCCAAACGGTCGTCCATCAGATCGCGAATGGCCGCCTTTCCGCTCTGACCAGTCTGTTCCATTTGATACAGCGCCTGCACCGCGGCCAGACGCGCACCGGCGCGGCGCGCCCGGATCACTTCAAATGGGAGTTTCTGATCGCTCATCGCGCGTCCATGCCACTGGTGGCAGCAAAAGGCTATCAGGAAAGATGAGTTCCGCTGCGTTTAAACAGAGAGACACGACACGCGAGCGCTTTGGACAAGATACCAGCGATGCAAGTGCCAACTCGTCCTTCGACTACGCTCAGGAAGAGGGCTATTCTATTTTAGCGCACAAACTTCTTGCGCAGCTTGAGCATTTCCAAGCAGGCGATAGCGGCGTCTTTGCCTTTATTGCCGCGATCACGCTCCGCCCGCGCCAGAGCCTGAGCTTCGTTCTCAACGGTGAGAATCCCATAGCCAATGGCGAGGCGTCGATCCGTGGAAAGATACATCAGTCCGCGAGCGCTCTCACCGCTCACATAATCATAGTGTGTGGTTTCACCCCGAATGACACAGCCAAGGGCAATATAGCCATCATACCGAGCGCTATCGGCCGCCATGGCAATGGCGCCTGGAACTTCGAATGCACCGGGCACCATGATGACCTCAATATCACAATCATCTTCTGCGGCTTCCAACGCCTCGATGGCGCCTTTTTGAAGCTCCTCAGAAATGTGTGTGTAGTAGGGAGAGTTCACAATCAGAATGCGATGATGTGCCATGAGTTTAGTCCTTATCAGAGAGCGGGCGCCAGCCTTCGATCGAGAGGCCATAGCCATCGAGACCGGCGACGCGGGTCGGTTCCGTGTCAGAGAGATAGATCATTTTTCGCACGCCGAGTTCCCGGAGGATCTGCGCGCCGACGCCATATTCGCGCAATGGTGCATGCGTGTCTTTCGGGTCTGAAGACTTCAAGCCCAGACGCTCAGCCAGCGCGTTTGGGCGCATCGTGTTGACGAACACCACAACTCCGGGCTCTTCGGCTTCGGCAATGATTTTCATCGCGCGTTCGACGAGCCCCTCGCGCGGCCCCTTCTCGCCGAGGATATCTGAGAGAACATCCGTGCGGTGGACACGGACAATGGTCGTGCTGTCTGGCGTCACGGCGCCATGAACAATCGCGATGTGCTCGCTATTATCGATCGCATTGCGGAACAGGACGGTTTTAAAGCCTTCGCCATACTGGCTCTCAAGCGTCGCTTCGACCCGGCGCTCCAAATAGCGATCATGCTTGCGGCGATACTCGATCAGATCTGCAATCGTGCCGATCTTCATGCCATGTAGCTGGGCGAATGAGACAAGCTCCGGCAAGCGCGCCATGGTGCCATCATCATTCATGATCTCGCAAATCACACCGGCTGGATATAGCCCCGCCATGCGCGAAATATCGACCGCGGCCTCTGTGTGACCTGCGCGAACCAACGTGCCGCCATCCTTAGCGATCAGCGGAAACACATGGCCTGGCGACACGATATCGTCGGCATCACAGGTTGGATCAATCGCGACCATGACCGTGTGACTACGGTCATGGGCGGAGATGCCGGTCGTGACGCCCTCTTTCGCTTCAATCGAGACGGTGAAGGCCGTGCCCATGCTTTCGCGATTTTCCCGCGCCATCATGTCGAGATTAAGCGCCCGGCCGCGTTCACCCGTCATCGCAAGACAGATCAAACCACGGCCGTACTTAGCCATGAAGTTTACCGCTTCCGGGGTTGCGAAACTTGCAGGGATTATGAGGTCTCCCTCGTTCTCGCGATCCTCCGCATCGACCAAGATGTACATCTTGCCATTGCGGGCATCCTCGATGATTTCATCGATGCTTGAGATTGCGCCGGAAAAGTCTTCAGCCATCTTTGCGTCCTTGCGGGTCATGCGGGGTTGGCGCGTCAACGCCGATCATCCGCGCCACGTAGCGCGCCAGCATATCGATCTCAAGATTGACGCGAGCGCCGCGCTGCAATTCCCTTAGCGTTGTCACTTCCCAAGTGTGCGGAATGATCGCCACCTGAAAATCGCCATTCGGGAGTGCCTCAGCAACGGTGAGCGAGACACCATTGATCGCGGCAGAGCCTTTTTTTGCGAAATACTTGGCGATCTCCGCGGGCGGACGAATGGTGATGCGATAGCTTTGCCCTTCCGGCTCGACCGAAACGATCTCGCCAACCCCATCGACATGCCCGAAAACGAAATGCCCGCCGAGCTCTTGGCCAAGCTTCAGGCTCTGTTCGAGGTTGACCTCGCTGCCCGCTTCCCAGTCGCCGAGCACTGTCAGCGACAGCGTCTCCGGGACCGCCTCAACTGCGAACCAGCTGCCTTCGCCGGCTTCACCAAAATCAACCACGGTCAAACAGACGCCTGCATGCATGATCGAGGCGCCCATTTCGATGCTGTCTGCGGGATAGCCGCATTCGACCTCAAATCGGCGCAGACCATTGCGATCTTCGGCTTTGCGGATCGTACCGACATCGGTCACTAGACCAGTAAACATGGAGCCCTCCTGTCGAGCTTAGGCCCTAACATAAGTCTCCAAAGTGTCATCCCCAATCCGTGCCGTGGCGGCAGTGCGCCAACGCGGCGCATCTTTCATCTCTGAAAGCCCCAAAGCCGCGACGGCAGGCAAACCGTCGCCGCCGATGAGAATGGGGGCGCGAAACCACTCTATCGTGTCGACGAGCCCGGCTTGGATGAAGCTCGCGGCGAGCTTTCCACCGCCTTCCAGGAAGATTTTTTTAAGGCCCTCGACCGCACACCGATCGATCAGTCTCTGTGGCGAGACTTTCCCTGTCTCGCCGGGCACGACCCAGATATCCGGACCGTCCTGCGCCGCATCCTGGCTGTAGCCTTGTGGCGCGCTTGCACTGGCGAGAATGACCCTGCCCAGGCCTTGAGACGTCAGGAGCCGCGCATGGGCCGGTGTCCGCAGCTGGCTATCAGCGACAATGCGGACAGGTTGCTGCACCGGGGGTGGAACAGTCCGCGCCGTGAGGAGCGGATCGTCGGCCAGGACCGTTCCAATGCCGACCAGGACAGCGTCATGCTTCGCGCGCATTTGATGCACACGTGCCCGGCTCTCACTGCCCGTAATCCACTGGCTCACGCCATTAGAGAGCGCGATCCTTCCGTCCATGCTGGTCGCAATTTTCAGCGTGACATGCGGGCGCGTCACCGATCAGTCCTCGTCAAATTCGGAGGTTTTGATGAATTCAGCGAAGTCCGACGGCGCGTCAAAGTCGCGATAGACGCTGGCATAGCGAACATACCCAACCGGATCGACGACGCGCAGGCTTTCCATGGCGAGCTCACCAATATCCTGTGAGGCAACTTCGATTTCGCCGCTGCTTTCAAGTTTGCGCGCGATTCCAGAAACAATCTGTTCAATCTGCTCATCTGAGACCGGGCGCTTTCGCAGAGCGATGCCAATCACACGCACCAGCTTTTCACGCTGGAACGGAACGCGTTTTCCGTCGCGCTTAACGACCATAATTTCGCGCAATTGAACCCGCTCAAACGTGGTGAATCGAGCCCCGCAATTGTCACAGCCTCGGCGTCGGCGCACAGCGGTATTGTCTTCTGCAGGACGGCTGTCTTTCACCGCCGTATTTTCAGATCCGCAGAAGGGACAACGCAATCGATCAGGCCCCTAAACCGTTATAAATCGGGAACTTAGCCGTTAGCTCTTTAACTTCTGCGCGAACACGTTTTTCCGTGGCCTCACTATCACCGGATGCCACCGCATCCACCACTTCCCCGATCCAGTTTCCGACTTGTGCGAACTCGGCCACGCCGAATCCGCGAGTCGTACCAGCGGGTGAACCGACCCGAATGCCACTCGTGACCATCGGTTTTTCTGGATCGAACGGCACGCCGTTCTTGTTGCAGGTGATATAGGCCCGCTCGAGCGCCTCTTCGGCATCGCGCCCTGTCACGCCTTTCGGGCGCAGATCGATCAAAGCCACGTGCGTATCGGTGCCGCCGGAGACGAGATCGAGCCCGCTGTCTTTTGCAGCGTTTGCCATGGCTTGCGCGTTCTCAACAACATCGGCGGCATACTGACGGAATTCGGGCGAGAGCGCTTCGCCAAACGCGACGGCCTTACCAGCAATCACATGCATCAGGGGACCGCCCTGGATACCCGGAAACACCGCAGAGTTCACTTTCTTGGAGATATCGGCATCATTGGTCAGGATCATCCCGCCGCGCGGTCCACGCAGCGTTTTGTGCGTAGTCGTTGTTGCGACATGGCAATGATCGAGTGGGTTCGGATGCGCCTTCCCTGCTACAAGGCCGGCAAAGTGCGCCATATCGACCAGGAAGAAAGCCCCAACTTCATCGGCAATGGCGCGGAAGCGCGCAAAGTCGATTTGACGTGGATAAGCCGATCCACCCGCAATGATAAGTTGAGGTTTGTGTTCTTTGGCGAGCGCTTCAACCTGATCAAAATCAATCAAATGATCGTCTTTTCGGACCCCATATTGGATCGCGTTGAACCATTTCCCAGACTGATTGGGTCGCGCGCCATGCGTCAGGTGCCCGCCTGCATCGAGGCTCATGCCGAGGATCGTATCGCCGGGTTTGATCAGCGCTTGAAACACGGCCTGGTTGGCTTGCGAGCCGGAATTGGGTTGCACATTGGCGAACCCGCACTCGAACAAAGCCTTGGCCCGGTCACGCGCCAGATCCTCAACCACGTCGACATATTCACAGCCGCCATAGTATCGGCGCCCTGGATAGCCTTCGGCATACTTGTTCGTCAGTACCGTGCCCTGTGCCTCCAGCACAGCTTGCGAAGCGATATTTTCAGACGCAATCAGCTCAATTTGGTGTTGCTGGCGCGTCTGCTCTTGCGCGACGGCCGCGAACACGTCGCGGTCACGCGACTCTAGAGGCTCTGAAAAAAAGGTGGCGGTATCAAATCGTGCGGGAGCGCTGGTATCGGGCATGGCGTGATTCCTCGTTCTGCCCGTCCATGTACGTCTCTCATGCGCGCGCGGCAAGACGTCATTTGCGCCCTAAGAACTGACACAACTTCTGCGGATACTTGGGCGCTTTATTGCCCGCACAACTTGAATTCTTCTCCGATTCCATGCTTAAACTTCAAGCAAGTCTGCCGTTTAGAGCGGACGCACAACTAACTTTTAAAGAGCTGACACATGACCACACACTCGAAAGCCGAGTTGCTGGAAATGACGACCGATATTGTGGCGTCATTTGTAGCCAACAATCCTGTACCTGCGGCTGGATTGCCTGAGCTTCTGAAGACTGTGCACACCACAGTCCTAGACCTGGCGGCAGACAAACCTGTCGAGCCCCCGCGGCCGGACCCGGCCGTCCCGATTTCCAAATCCATTACGCCGGATCACATCATCTGCCTGGAGGATGGCCGCAAACTGAAGATGCTAAAACGCTATCTGCGGTCGCGCTATGACATGACCCCGGATGACTATCGCGCCCGATGGGGCCTGCCGAGCGATTATCCAATGGTCGCCCCGAACTATGCGAAAAAGCGATCTGCATTCGCCAAGGAGATTGGGCTCGGACGCAAACGCGGCAAGTAAGCTGCTTTCTTTGAAAACACAAAAGCGTACCGCATCGGTGCGCTTTTTTATTTGGGACGAATTGACGGGACGGATTAGGCCGCTTGTTCGTCGAGCCCCAGCTGCTTCCAAACTGCCAGAATTGCCGCCAGCAAATCATCCATCATGTCTTCAGTATGAACCGGTCCCGGTGTGAAGCGCAGGCGCTCGGTCCCTTTCGGAACGGTGGGATAATTGATCGGCTGCACATAAATATCAAAATCAAACAGAAGCGTATCCGATAGCGCCTTACACTTTTCAGGATCCCCAACGAGCAGCGGCACAATGTGTGTTTCGCTCTCAAGCAGCGGCAAACTCGCGTCGCGGAATTTCTGTTTCAGAAGTTCTGCCTGGGCCTGATGCGCCTGGCGCAGCTTTCGACCTTCGTCCGAACGCAGTTTCCGAATACTCGCGAGCGCGCCTGCCGCCATGACGGGACACGTAGACGTCGTAAAGATAAAGCCAGAAGCCGTCGAACGAATGGCGTCGATGATGGTCTCATGCGCAGCGATGTATCCGCCCATCACACCATAGGCTTTGCCAAGTGTTCCTTCGATGATGTCGACGCGGTGCATGACATCGTCGCGCTGGGCAACGCCCGCGCCTTCATCTCCATACATGCCCACGGCATGGACCTCGTCGAGATAGGTCAAAGCATCGAACTCATCGGCAAGATCACAAATCGCTGCGATCGGACCAACATCGCCGTCCATCGAATAGACGCTCTCGAAGGCGATGACTTTTGGCCGCTCCGGATCATCATTCTCCATCAGCGCACGCAAATGCTCGACATCATTGTGGCGGAAGACGCGATAATCCGCTTTTGAGCGGCGAATGCCCTCAATCATCGAGGCGTGATTCAGCGCATCGGAATAAATGATCAGGTTCGGCAAAATCTTGCCGAGCGTCGATAGCGTTGCGTCGTTTGAAACATAGCCAGAGGTAAACAAGAGTGCGCCGGACTTTCCATGCAGATCCGCCAGCTCTTTTTCCAAGTCGACATGATACCGGGTCGTCCCGGAGATGTTTCGCGTTCCGCCTGACCCTGCTCCAAAACTGTCTATGGCCTCATGCATGGCGTCGATGACATCATCATCTTGGCCCATGCCCAGATAGTCATTTGAGCACCAAACGATGATCTCGCGTTCGCCATGCTCAAAGCGCGCCGTCGCCTTCGGGAACTCGCCTTTATGCCGATGTAGATCGACAAAAACGCGATAACGTCCCTCATCGTGGATGGTGTCCAGCGCGCTTTCAAAAGCCTTTAAATGTTTCA
Source organism: Pseudomonadota bacterium (assembly GCA_038527765.1). Lineage (GTDB taxonomy): Bacteria > Pseudomonadota > Alphaproteobacteria > Caulobacterales > Hyphomonadaceae > Henriciella. Next base: position 116,143 of record JBCBFK010000004.1, on the reverse strand, counting down.
TCGCAGCATTATTCCGTAGCCTTCAGACCGTGATCTAGGGGAATCCCATTAAAATGAAACGGTATGAAAGGACGCACTAGTGTAAAAACCTATACGGAATAACCCGTATAAGAAATTCCTCTAGCCGTCATAGCCCGGGGATTCCCGGTCCAGCTTGCGCAGAAGGCCGGGCCAAGCCAGCATATTGGCGAGCGTCTTCGTCCCTTCAGGATTAGACTGGCCTTTGACAACGTCCTGTACCTCTTGGCTCGGAATAACCATGTTTTCTCGGCCCGCCGTCAACGCGCGAACTTGCATGGAACAGGCGCGCTCCATGAAGAACATCCGCAAGAAGCATTCAGCCGCGGTTCCTCCCACGGTCAGGGTGCCGTGATTGTAAAGCAGCATATTGTTCTTCTCGCCCATATCAGCGACCAGGCGTTCGCGCTCTCCATGATCCAGCGCAACCCCCTCATAATCATGAAACGCGAGATCGTGGCGCACCAACATACTGGTTTGGCTCAAGGGCAGCAAACCTTCCTTATTGCAAGACACCGCCACGCCGTCATTGGTGTGCAGGTGCATCACCACGTGTGCATCATCCCGAGCGGCGTGGATCGCAGAATGGATCGTGAAGCCGGCGGGATTGATGAAATAGGGCGTCTCTTGAACAACATTGCCGTCAAGGTCGACTTTGACGAGCGATGATGCCGTGATCTCTTCGAAGAACATCCCATAAGGGTTGATCAGAAAGTGGTGATCTGGACCTGGGACGCGATGCGAAATGTGGGTAAAGATCATATCGGTCCAGCCATAAAGCGCCGTCAAACGGTACATCGCTGCGAGATCAACGCGGGTTTTCCACTCCTCGTCACTGACTTGTCCTTTGAGACTTGTGATCTGCATTCCATCGGCCATAGCGGTCCACTCCCGGTTGTCGTTTGGGCCATCGTAACCGGAACCTTCCGTTTGGGCAATTCAGGCAAGTGCTTGACCCAGCGTTCAAGCCTCACGAGATATGGCTCCTATGAGCACGTGTATCGCCTTCACCGCCTCGAAGCGCCCCGAAGCCCAAGAGGCGCTTCAGCGCCTGGTCCGTAAATACGGTCAGTATGACGAGGACAAAGCTGACGTCATCGTCGCGCTTGGTGGCGATGGCGCCATGCTCGATGCAATGCGGCGCCGGTTCGAAGACCACAAGCCGGTTTACGGTATGAACCGCGGCACCGTCGGCTTCCTCATGAATGAGTATGATGAGGAAGATTTAGTGGAGCGAATCGACAAGGCCGAGCGTGCCTCGGTTGCGCCGTTACGGATGAACGTCACCGATATTCATGACCAGACCAATGACCGCTTAGCGATCAATGAGGTTTCGATCCTGCGCCAAACTGCGCAGACGGCAAAAGTGCGGATCATTGTTGATGGCAAGGAACGGATGGCAGAATTGTCCTGTGACGGGGTGATGGTCGCCACACCAGCGGGGTCCACGGCGTACAATCTTTCGGCGCATGGCCCGATCTTGCCGATCGGCGCAAACCTGCTCGCCCTGACGCCGGTCAGTGCGTTCCGCCCCAGACGCTGGCGGGGGGCTTTGCTGCGCCATGATGCGCGTGTTGATATCGAAGTCATCGATCCGGAGCGTCGCCCGGTGGCGGCAGCGGCCGACAATCAAGAGGTTCGCGACGTCACGCGCGTCTCGATCTATGCCGACCGGTCGCAGCATCTCACAATGTTGTTCGATCCGGGCCACGCGCTGGATGAACGCATATTGCGTGAACAATTCGCGTTCTGATCTTAACCAGTTTTCGGAGTTTATTCAGGCGTTTGTTAAACACGTCATGATACACCGAGACTATGATGAAATCTCTCTTCAAGTTCCTGAGCAAGCCAAAATCTGGCAAAGAAATGCTGACCGAGTTGGACGTTTCTCGCGTCACTGGCGAAACCACAGCTGCGAGTGACCAAGCAGATGCGGATGCCGATGCGACCCAAGCGGATATCGAAGTCTGGAAGCAAAACGATCTCGATTTGCTACAGACCACCTGGCAGGCTTGTTATGACAATCCGGAATGCGAAGACTCTGCGACAGCGTTTCGCAATGCGCTTCATAACTTGCATGGCGCCTCAGGGGCTTATGGCGGCGGCGCGCTGACACGCTTGTCGGGCTCACTGCACGTTCTGGTATCTGGGGTTGAGGAATTGCAAACAGACGCCGCGCTGATCAATCTGCACGTTCAGGCCTGCCGCGCGACGTCCGTGTCGGATGGCGAAGCCGCAGACGACGTCGCTGATGTGGTATGCGATGCCCTCGAAAAGCAGGTCAGCCAACGCCTGAAAGCTGAAGCCGCCTAGCCGACTCCCTGAAAGCCTTCGACTTCGCGTTTCGGCTTGTCGCCACGATCGATTCCAAGCAACAGCACCACCGCTGAAGCGACGAAGATCGACGAATAGGTCCCGACAATCACACCAAAAATGAGCGCGAAGCTCATTCCGCGAAGAACGGGACCGCCAAACAAGAAGATCGAGAGAAGCGCCAACAACGTCGTCCCAGATGTCAAAAGCGTTCGAGACATGGTCGCGTTGATCGCCAAATCGACGACCTTGGACAGTTCGAGCTTCTTATACTTTCGCGCTTCCTCGCGTACGCGGTCGAAGACGATCACCGTGTCGTTCATCGAGTACCCGACAATGGTCAAAAGCGCGGCGATGGTCGCGAGATTGAACTCAAACCCGGTCAGCGCGAACATGCCCATGGTCAGGATTACATCGTGAAACAAGGCCGCCACGGCGCCGAGGGCATACTGCCATTGGAACCGGAACGAGATGTAGATCATCATCAGAGCCAGGGCCACGGTCAGCGCGATGATCCCTGATCGGAACAACTCGCCTGATACTTTCGGGCCCACTGAAGCTTCCGACCGCAGGTTGAAGCGTTCTTCCCCGATCAATTCCCGCAGCGCCGCGTTGACTTCGTCGCCGGCGCGGTTTTGTGCCTCATCCGGCGTTTCATCGCCGACGGGGGGTTGCGGTTCAAATCGGATCACAGCGATCTCGGGCGCGTTTGGACCGGTCCCGCGTGCGGAGTTCACTTGCACATCGCCTGTCACCAGGCTGGTCACGGTCGTGCGAACGATATCTGCGGAGATGTCTTCCGGTTTATCAACTTCGATCACCGCCCCGCCAGCAAAGTCGATCCCAAGATTGAGGCCTCGCGTGCTCAGCATGGCCGCGGACGCGAGCAGCGCGACCACAGAGATTATCAGCGCGATGAAGCGCAGGCTCATGAACGAGACTTTGGTTTTTTCAGGCCACAGTCGAAGAAGCATACTGTCTGTCTTTCCTTACATGGCCAGGCGCTTGGGGCGCATGGTGCGGAGATAAAGCACGGTGAACCATCGCGTCACCACAAAGGCGGTAAAGACCGATGTCAAAATGCCAATGGCAAGTGTCACCGCGAACCCTTTAACGGGTCCGGAGCCAACCAGATAGAGAATGGAGGCCGCAATAAAGGTGGTGATGTTTGCGTCAAGAATGGCTGAAAGCGCGCGTTCATAACCGGCTTGGATCGCGGTTGCGGGAGATCGCCCGTTCGATTGTTCTTCTCGGATCCGTTCGAACACGATCACGTTCGCGTCCACCGCCATACCAATGGTCAGAATGATCCCGGCAATCCCGGGCAGGGTTAGCGTGGCCCCAAACCCGGACAATGCACCGATGATCAAGACGATATTGGACAGGAGCGATCCGACAGCGAAACCGCCGACGAGCCCATAAGCGAGGATCATAAACACCCCGACCAAAGCGAGGCCGATCATGCTGGCGCGCGAACCTGCCGCGATAGATTCGGCCCCGAGCGTTGGTCCCACGGTACGCTCGTCGAGGAAGTTTAGCTTCGCGGGCAATTCGCCTGCCTCAATGATCGCTGCGAGATCCTCGGCTTCTTCAATCGTGAAGCGCCCTTCGATGATTACGCTTCCACCTGGAATCGGCGTTCGGATCGACGGCGAAGACATGGAGGTGCCGTCGAGAACGATAGCAAAGTTTCGCCCGACATTATTACGAGTCAGATTGTAAAACTTGGTCGCCGCTGAGCTGTTCAGCCGGAAACAGACGGCGGGAAAGTTCGCTTCATCGAAGCAGCGATTCGCTGTGGCGATATCGGCGCCGGTAAGTTCCGGGATCCGGTTGATCAGGATCGGCGATCCTTCCATGGAATCGACCAAAAGTTCACGCGGCGGTGGCCGTCCCGTTGAAACGGCGGCGCGGATCGCCGACGGGTCAAGATTGGCCATATTGAACGTCAGGCGTCCGGCTTGCCCCAGAATGACTTTGATCCGCTTGGGATCCGCCTCGCCCGGCGCTTCGAGAATGATCCGATTGTCCCCCTGCGGCGTGATCGAAATTTCAGCCACACCGTCCGGGTCGATTCGGCGGCGAATGATCTCCATCATCTTGGACTGCGCATCTTTCGCGAGCGCCGCCAGAGCTGAAGACGGCGCTGTGATGACGACCGTACCGTTGGCGCCTTCGCTGATTTGAAACAGCTCGGTTTGAGTTTGGCCGATGGTCGGATTTACCCGGCGCAGACGACTGAGGGCATCATCCATTTGGCGCTCGGGTTCCAACAGCCGATAGGTCAAACGCCCATCCACCAGCGACACATTCGGATCACGCAGAATGACTTCGCGATCGCCGCGCTGCGCCCAGGCGCTGCGCACGTCCCCTTGGAACTGCTCCAGTCGATTGGTCGCGATCTCTTCAGGATTGATCTCCATCAGAAGATAAACCCCGCCCTGCAAATCGAGCCCGAGATTCAATTTTCCGTTTGGCAAGAACCACCAGGAATCTTCCGCCTCTTGAAGCTGGCGCTCATAAGCTGCCACAGCGACTTCGTTGGAGGGGTCGGAAACCTCTTTCGGTTCAATCCCGAGAAACCCATCCGAGAACATGTTGGGGACGGCGAGGAGGATGCCCCAGCCGAGCACAACGAGAATCAATCCAACTTTCCAAATCGGAAAATTCAACATGGCGAGCCAGCCTTTATCTTAGTCGTTTGCGGCGACCGGAGTATTTTTGTCTTTCACGTCCGCAATCATGCCTTTCAGCGAGCGCACACGAACGCCATCGGCAAGTTCTACCGTCACTTCTGTGTCGGCGACGCGGGTCACTTTGCCGATCAGGCCGCCAGCGGTGACGACTGTATCGCCTTTTTTAACCGCTTCGATCATTTCACGATGCTTTTTCTGGCGTTGTTGCTGCGGACGGATCAGCAGGAAGTAAAAGATCAGGATCAGCGGCACGAACATGATTAAGCTGGACAGCAAGCCACCGCCAGCGGCGGCATCTTGCGCCAGCGCGGTCGGGGCGATCAACAACGCCGCGAGCGAAAGAGGTACGAATTTCCGCATGAAAGAGTCACCTTCGATGAATACAGTTGCGCTCGTATATCGACGCCCCCGCCCAATAGCAATTGGCCGAATGCGTTCCTTGCGACAACACATCACGTTTGAAGGCCCCTCTTTCAAGAGGCTTTTCGAGCAAACTTGTCCGGACAGACCCTATTCGGCTTCAAGCGCTTTTAGATACATTGAGTTTTTTGGCTTGGCGAACAGGCTCTCCACCATCGGCTCGAAGAACTCCAGGGGCTCGCTTTCATACTCGGGGTCAAACGCAGCCTGATCATAGAGGTGACAGAACTGCGCGGTGTATTCAAAGTATGGATGCTCCTTGAACTGGTCGCGCATGTTGCGATCGAGCCCGAGATGATGGAAAAAATAGTACCCTTGGAACATGCCATGATTGGCGACCATCCAATGGTTTTTTTCTGATACAAACGGTTTCAGGATCGCGGCGGCCACATCCGGATGATTAAAGCTCCCCAATGTATCTCCAATGTCATGCAACAGCGCGCAGACAACATATTCCTCGTCGCGTCCGTCCCGATGAGCGCGCGTCGCCGTTTGCAGGGAGTGGGTGAGCCGATCCACCGGGAAGCCCCCATAGTCGCCATCAAGCAATCGCAAATGATCCAGCACGCGTTTCGCGAGGCCGCGATTAAAGTGCTTGGAATGTTCGGCGATAATATCCCAGTCGTCCTTGGTGCCTTCGAGCATCTCTTTAAACTGCGCCTGAACCGGCGCCTGACCGTCTGCCATAACTCACTCCCATGTCGCGATTTCACCCTATTAGCCCGTTGACGCGAAGGTGGGTCAAACGAAATTAGTGAACAAATAATCACTTGCGTATCGCGAATCTACATGTTAGTAAGCGCTCACAAACTGGAGTTTTCCCGCATGTCTGTTGCCGATCAAAAACGTCCCCGCGCCCGCAATGCGCGTCCAAAAATTGAAAAAGCCGCGCTTGAATTGTTCATTCGCGAAGGCATCGACGCGGCCACCACGCGCGAAATTGCCGATGTCGCCGGCGTTTCAGAAGGCGCTTTGTATCGTCATTATAAAGGCAAGGACGAACTCGCCCTCGCCCTGTTCATGGACACCCATAATCGTCTCGGCGAAATGATGACGGCCGCGTTTATGGAACCTGGCTCTATCGAAGAGAAAGTCCGCCGCGCCGTGACAGCGTATACCGCCTTTGCTGACGAAGACTGGCTCTCATTCAGCTATCATCTGGTGTCGCTCAATCGCTACCTTCCGCATGACACGAAACGTGCGGATGATCCGGTGTCGGTGGTTGAGACGCTCGTCCAACATTTGATGGATGCCGGGGAAATCCCCAAAGGCGATCCAGCGATCTTGTCGGCAATGAGCCTTGGGGTCGTCATGCAGTCGGGTTTGAACAAAATCTACAACCGCCTGCCTGGCCCGTTCAGCCAACACATAGAGACGTTCACACGAACGATCCTCGCCATCTTGTTTCAGAAATAATCCAAGTCCTCAAAAGTCTTAGGAGCTCTCATCATGATCCGTGGTGTTCTCTTCACAGGTGTCTATTATCTCCTGTCTTTCATCTATGTTCTGGTCTCCCTGCCCTTCCTCGCGTTGCCGGGGCGCGGCCCCGTGACCGCCATCATTCGATCCTACACGCGGGCGATCAATATTGCTCTGCATTGGATCGGGGGCGTCAAAAAAGAGGTGCGCGGGCGCGACCGCCTGCCGGAAGGTGCGTTCATTCTCGCGCCCAAGCATGCCAGCTGGGGCGACGGATTCATGGTCTATCCCGAGGTCAAAAACCTGGCCTTCGTTACCGGGGACCATTTGGAGCGCTTTCCTTTGGTTGGCGGTATCTTGCGGAAACTCGGCGCGATCGTGATCAACACGTGTGGCGGCGGCGAAAGCAAAGCGGCCTCTTTGGCGGAAGGCATGGCCCGCGCCCGCGAAGATGGTCGCCGAGTTCTGATCTATCCAGAAGGCCACTTGGCACCTGTCGGCTACCACTTTCGCTACAAACCTGGCGTTTGGCATATGCAAAAGGCCATGAATGTGCCGATCGTGCCCGTCGCGACCAATCTCAATTGCTTCTGGAACCAAGAAGAGATCCTCAAAAAGCAAGGAACAGCTGTAATCGAGTTTCTCGACCCAATTCCAGCGGGATTGCCAAAAGAAGACGCTCTGGCCCGGCTGACAGCGGCGGTTGAAGAACGGTCGGCAGAGCTGATTGCCGAAGCCACAGGTAAAGCTGTCGAGCCGACAAAACTGCTGCCAGATCCGGACAAAGGCACAATCGCCGTCCCGAACGCCGAGCGCGCGCCGACGGCCTAGCCCCCCTCATCCTGAGCGAAGTCGAAGGACGAGGGGGATCTCAGGCCTGCATCCTTCGACTTCGCTCAGGATGAGCTTTGCGGACACAATTGGATATAATTGAATGATGGTCACTGGATTGCTACGCATGCAGACATGCCAGACGATCTCGAATATCTCTTCCATGTGCATAAAACCGTTCCGCTTTGGCGGCTCGTGATCAGCAAGACGAAAGGCTTTCCCGCCGATACCACCGCAGACGAATGGCGGTTTACGCGCGCCCGCACCGCAGAAGACACAAATGTCGAAGTTCGAGAGATGATCGAAGCCGATGGCTACAGTCTGTTCAAGGTCGGAGGCACGTTCGCCGATGTCGAACGGGATCGGATGAAAACGCGAACCTGACCGCCTCCCTTAAAAGACGAACTCAGTCTTCTTCTCAAAGCCGGGCAAAACTGGCGGGCAGCACTCAAACGCCTCCCGGAAAGCGAACGTATCGCCAGCGCGTTTATAGATCCGCGCCGCACCAACACCGCGTCCGGCGCTGACGACCACACCCATACGGCCGCCGTCTGAGAGCTGATCAAGCCAGACTTGCGGTACCTCTTCGACCATGCCCGCGACGAATATGATATCGAACGGCCCCTGATCGGGCAGGCCTTTCGCAAGATCGCCTTGCACGGCCACGGCTTCATCCATGCCAATTTCTGCAAATCGCTCCGTCATCTTGTCGACGAGATCTTCGCTGCTCTCAAGCGCGATCACGGCCTCGGTCATATGCCCGAGCAGCGCGGCGCTGTAGCCGTCGCCCGCGGCAATCACCAGGCTGACCTCATGCGCCTCAGCCTCCAAGCCGACTAGGAGCTTGCCGAGGTCACGTGGCAACCACATGGCGCGTTCGTCGGAGGTCTTGATCTCAAGCTCAGCGTAAGCACTCGCGCGCATGGATTTCGGAACAAACACTTCACGCGGGATGGTCGAGAACGCGCTAACCACTTCCGTCGACGTGACATCATTCACGCGCACCTGTGAGTCGACCATAACGCGGCGGAGTTTATCGAAGTCCATGGCCCAATCCCTGCTGAAAAGAATCTCTGCTGTTTTGCGCCAATAGCACAGGTTGCGCGTGCGGCAAGGCGACCGATACGTCTCTTAGCATTTTACCCGATTGCAAGCTTAAGATCACGCTGCTATGTCCCCGCACTCACCATTGAGGCTCTGTGGCGGAGTGGTGACGCAGCGGATTGCAAATCCGTGTACGCCGGTTCGATTCCGGCCGGAGCCTCCAATCTTTCTGAAATCCCACCAAAATCCGAAGGTTTCTGAAGATATTTGGGATTTTGCTTAAATCTTTTCGAGTTCGTTTAAGCCTTGTTAACCATTCTATACGAGAAGGTTAATGTCTTCTATTGGAGACACCCACCATCACCCAATGCCTCGGCGGAACATTTTTATGTTCCGCCCTTTTTTTGGCAGTTGAGTGAATTTCCCGGTTTGACAGACAAATCCGGTTTGCTAATGAGGCGGCTCGCTGTTCCGCGATAGCTCAGTTGGTAGAGCAGGCGACTGTTAATCGCCCGGTCGTAGGTTCGAGTCCTACTCGCGGAGCCAGCGCTGTTTCCTCCTAAAAAAAGCTCCGGTCGTGGTGCGCCCTAGCGGTGAAGCCGAGGCGGACAATCCCCGCGTTCCACGTCTTCTCGTCAGTATCGACGTCGCTTAAGTGCCGAGATTGATCCAGAACCGGACGGTTTTCGTAATTATAGTATGAAACCCGCGCCTACTGACCCGAACATTATCGATCTCACGCCTCATCTGGAGCCGCTCCCGGAGGTGCCGACGGATGCTAAAACTCAAATTGTCATCGTCGGCGGCGGTGCAGGCGGTCTCGAACTCGCAGCGAAGCTGAGCGCAAAATACAGCTCGCGCGATTATGACATCATCCTCCTCGAAAAAAATCGAACTCATGTCTGGAAACCGCTGCTGCATGAAGTCGCGGCCGGATCTCTGGATGCAAATCTGGACGAGGTCGGATATGGCGCCCACGCCCACCGCTGGGGCTATCGGTTCTTCCTTGGCAGCCTCATGGATATTGATCGGGATCGCCGCGAAGTGATCGTTGCGCCTTTGCTGGATGAGGACGGACAAGAGATTATCGGTCAGCACCGCATTCGATATGACTATCTGGTGATTGCGGTTGGCTCGGTCTCGAACGATTTTGGGGTCACCGGCGTTGAGCAGCATTGCATGGCGCTTGAGAGCCGGCGCAATGCCGACACGTTTCGATCGCGCCTCTTGAATCAGTGCCTGAAATGCTCGCGGCGCTTATCCGTCGACCCAGACGCAGATGAATACGTTCGGATCGGTATTGTCGGAGCAGGCGCGACCGGGGTCGAATTGGCCGCTGAGCTTTACAATGCTGCCTCGGCTTTGCGCTTCTATGGATTGGAAGTGTTCGATGAGAGCCGCCTGAAAGTCACCTTGATTGAAGCCGGTCCGCGGATTTTGCCCGCCTTGCCGGAAAAGCTGTCGGAAGCTGCCCATGCTGAGCTTGAAGCCCTCGGCGTTGAGGTAATCACTGATGCGGTGGTCTCCGAAGTTACAGAGACCGACATTCTCACCAAAGACGGAAAAATCGTGCCTGCGGATTTGAAAGTCTGGGCCGCCGGTGTGAAGGGCCCTGCATTTCTTCGCAATCTCGCTGGTCTTGAAAGCAATGTCCGGGACCAGCTCGTCATCAGGGACACGCTGCAAACGACAAAAGATGACCGGATCTTCGCGATCGGCGACTGCGCCGAGTTTATTCCCGAGGGCGAAACCAAGCCGCTGCCGCCGCGCGCTCAGACCGCCCACCAAATGGCTGACACGGTCTTCAAAAATATTTCTGCCTCGGTTGATGAAAAACCGCTCAAGCCATTCCTTTACCATGATCACGGCTCTCTGGTGTCGCTCAGTCGCTTTGCGACAGTGGGGTCGCTGATGGGCAATCTGATCGGCGGACGGATGGCGGTCGAAGGCCGTTTGGCGCGCTTCTTCTATGTTTCGCTCTATCGCCTGCATTTGATTGCGATCCACGGCTGGTTCCGCGGACTTGGCTTGATCATTACTGGTCATGTGAACCGGATCACCCGCCCGAAGCTGAAACTGCACTAGGGATTGCAGTCAGAACCCTATGCGCGGTTCCAGGCTTTGAAGATTTGACTTCCCCTGCGTCCACGAACGACTTGCTCCAGATAAACCAAAATGAGGGCAAGTTATGAAAGTCGCAGCGGTCAAAAAGCCTGGAGGACCTGGCAATCTCATCATCGAAGAGCGGCCAGATCCGGTTGCCGGGCCCGGTGAAATTCTCGTTCGGATAAAAGCGTCTTCGCTCAATTATCATGATTTTGTTGTCGTGATGGGCGGCATCCCGACCGATGATGGACGGATCCCGATGTCAGATGGCGCTGGCGAAGTGGTCGCGATCGGCGAAGGGGTGACCCGGTTCAAACCCGGCGATCATGTGCTCAGCCTGTTCTTTCCTGATTGGCAGAAAGGTGACATCGACGCGCTCGGGTTTGGCGGTGTGCCAGGCGATGGCGCAGACGGTTTTGCAGCTGAACTGGTCGCCATGCCCGAAACGGCCTTTACGCGCATGCCAGAAGGTTACTCTTTCACCGAAGCCGCCACCCTGCCCTGCGCAGCGCTCACGGCCTGGCGCGGCATGTTTGTCGAAGGCTCGGTCAAGCCAGGCGATTGGGTGCTGACCCAAGGCACTGGAGGTGTTTCAGTGTTCGCGCTCCAATTGGCGAAAGCGGCAGGCGCGCGTGTAATCTCAACCTCGTCTTCGGACGAAAAGCTGGAGCGCATGAAGGCCTTGGGCGCGGACCATGTCATCAATTACAAGACGACCCCGGAATGGGGCCGTGCAGCTCTGGAACTCACCCGTGGCCGCGGCGTAGATGAGGTCGTCGAGATTGGCGGCCCGGGCACCATGGCGCAATCCATACAAGCCTGCCGGGTCGGCGGGCATATTTCCTTGATTGGCGTGTTAACGGGCGTGTCCGGCGAAGTTCCAACAGCCGCATTCTTTTCCAAGAACCTGACCATGTCTGGCATAACTGTGGGCTCTCGCGCGCATCAGGAAGACATGATTGCCGCGATTGAAGCGAGCCAAATCAAGCCCGTGCTCGACAAGGATTTCCCGCTTGATCAAATCGCTGATGCGTTTGCGCATCAAGCCAGCCAACAGCACTTTGGAAAAATCACGCTCAGCCTTTAGACGGCGCCAGAAAACATGCGATACGAGGTGGACGCGAACGGGATCTTGGTCTCCTAACGAACACCTCCCTTTCGCCTTGGACCCTGAATATGAATGATACGTCCCCGCGCGCCGATCATGATCTGTTTGAACCGCTAAAAGTCATTGAGCAAAAGCTCCTTTGGCTCGCCTCATGGATCGTCCACAATGCCAATCATCTGCGTGATAAGGAACATGGCGACGTAAAAGTCGGCGGACACCAGGCGTCTTGCGCGTCTATGGTTTCCATTATGACGGCGCTCTACTTTCATGTCTTGCGACCTGAAGACAGAGTCGCCGTGAAGCCCCATGCCTCGCCGGTTTTTCACGCGATGCAATATCTCATGGGCCATCAGACGCTTGATAATCTCAAGAATTTTCGCGGGTTTGGCGGGGCACAGTCTTATCCGAGCCGAACCAAGGATATTGATGACGTAGACTTTTCAACAGGCTCCGTCGGTCTCGGGGTCGCTGAAACGGCTTTCGCGGCGCTCATCCAGGATTATCTGGACGCCAAGGATTGGGCCTCCATCGGAAAAACCCGTGAGCTTGGGCGCATGGTCGCTCTGGTTGGCGACGCGGAGCTGGACGAAGGCAATGTCTATGAGTGCCTTCAAGAAGGTTGGAAGCACGATCTTCGAAACACTTGGTGGATCATCGACTACAACCGGCAAAGCCTGGATGGCGTTGTTCATGAAGGACTGTGGGAACGGGTCGAGGCGATTTTCAGAGCGTTTGGCTGGCGCACGGTAATTTTGCGGCATGGCGCTTTGCAGCGCGCCGCGTTCGAAGAACCGGGCGGCGGCGCCCTGAAGGCTTGGATCCAATCTTGCCCGAACGATGATTACTCCGCCCTGACCTATCAGGGCGGCGCGGCCTGGCGCCAACGTTTGATGGATGATCTTGGCGATCAGGGCGAAGTCACGAGCCTCCTGAACCGTCGCAGTGACGAAGAGCTATCAGCGTTGATGAACAATCTTGGCGGGCAATGCCTGGAAACATTGGTCGAGGCATTTGACGCCATCACAGATGATCAACCGACCGTTTTTCTGGCCTACACGATCAAGGGATGGGGGACCCCACTCGCCGGGCATAAAGACAATCATGCAGGCCTGATGACTAAGGCTCAGATGGCAGAATTCCAGGCGCGGATGGGCGTCCCAGAGGGATCGGAGTGGGACCGCTTCGGCGGTCGCAACGATGTGGAAAAGCTACAAGCCTTCCTCGACTCTACCGCGTTCTTCCAGAATGGCCCTCGTCGATACGACTCTCCTGTCATTGACGCGCCCGGGGCCATTTTTCTCGATGATCGCGAACTCTCGACGCAGGCCGGATTCGGCAAAATCCTTGATCACCTCGCCAAGTCGGATCATCCAATTGCAGACCGCATTCTCACGACCTCTCCGGATGTCACGGTTTCGACCAATCTCGGATCTTGGGTCAACCGGCGCAGCTTGTTCGCGCGCGCCACCCGCGGCGACACGTTTCGCGAACAACGTATCCCCTCAGCTCAGAAGTGGATGTTTTCTCCGGACGGGCAGCATATCGAGCTTGGCATTGCCGAGATGAATCTGTTTCTGCTGCTCGGGGCCGCTGGGTTGTCGCACAGCCTGTTCGGTGAACGGTTGATCCCGATCGGGACGGTCTATGACCCCTTCGTCGCCCGCGGTTTGGACGCCCTTAATTACGCTTGTTATCAGGATGCGCGTTTCATCATTGCGGGCACGCCATCAGGTGTGACGCTGGCGCCGGAAGGCGGAGCGCACCAATCCATCGGGGCGCAACTGATCGGCATGAGTCAGGACGGATTGGTCAGCTTCGAGCCGGCGTATCTTGATGAGCTCTCCATCATTATGGATTGGGCGTTTGATTATCTACAGCGCAATGGCGAGGGCGATCCTGATGAGCGAACCTGGCTTCGCGACGAAACCGGTGGCTCGGTCTATTTGCGACTGACGACACGGTCGATCGAGCAGCTCGGCCTTCGCGCGCGGGATGACCAGGAGTTCCGACAAGGGGTGATTGACGGGGCGTATTGGTTGCGAGCGCCGGGTCCAAATTGCGAGCTTGTGATCGCTTACCAAGGCTGCGTCGCGCCGGAAGCGATCGAGGCCGCTGGGCGGATCGGCAACAATCGCCGCGATATCGGCGTTTTGTCGGTGACCAGCGCGGATCGATTGAATTCAGGCTGGACCGCCGCACGGCGCGCCCGCGCCAGAGGCCAAGTCGAAGCCACCAGTCAAATCGAAAGACTCATGGCGACGGTCCCGCGCAATGCGACGCTGATTACGGTCACCGATGGTCACCCCGCGACGCTCGCTTGGATTGGCGGCGTGGCAGGCCACCAGGTGGTCCCTCTCGGTGTGGAGCATTTCGGGCAGACGGGAACGATTTCAGATTTGTACACGCACTTTATGATCAGTGCCGATGCAATTGTTGCGGCAGCGAGCCGACTCTCGCCGGGACGCAGAATCTAAGCCGTCAGCGCTTTGGTAGCACCGACGCATTACGTGTTTTGAAACCAATATACTAAACCAAGGGTAGCTTTTGTGACATGTGTCACCTATGATCTGTGCACGGATCCATGGAGGCGCATATGAGACTTTTCTTACTCGTCAGTCTGGGGACCTTGGCCGCCTGCCAAACGGCGCCCGACCCCTCGCTCAATGTGACCGCTTCACCCGTGCTCCAAGGGGATCCGATCACGATCGAAATTCTCAACGCCGAACCAAATCAACCAGTCACGCTCCGGCTCGACGAAACCAAGATGCGCCGCGGGACGCCTGCCTACTATACGAGCTCGGCGACTTTTAACGTCGCCAGTGATGGCTCACTCTCGACCGCTCGGGACGCGCCGACCGAGGCGACCTATCAAGGGGTGGATCCGGCAGGCTTGTTTTGGAGCCGGCAGCGCCCAGATGATCAACAACCAGAGGAATCTGCACCGCTGTCACCCCTGACGCTATCGGTGGACCTCGGCAGCGATGGCAGCGTCGAATTCCAACAAGAAATCGACATTGTGAGCGCTTTTTCAGGTGTTCAGACGGAAGAGCTGGATGACCGCTTCCCGGGGGCCTTCATAACGCGCCCAAAAGGCGAGGGCCCTTATCCGGTGATTTTTGTTCTGGGAGGGTCAGAGGGGAATGATTTCGCCGCGCGCAATATGGCGCCGCATTTTGCGTCGCGAGGCTATATGGCGGTTGGCGTTCCGTACTACTCGCCGGCCTGGGGCGACCAGCCTCAACAGATCCCTGGCCTGCCCCGTGCCTTTGCAGAATTGCCCGTCGATTATCTCGAATCTCTCACCGAGTACGTCAAAACTCTAGACGATTCCGATCCCAATCGGATGGGCATTTGGGGCGTTTCCAAGGGCGCCGAATACGCCCTGCTCGCAGGCGAACGGATCGGGGATTATGCGGCGATCGCAGCAATCGTTCCGACGGATGTGGTCTGGGAGGGCTGGGGCGCTGGGCGGATTGTGTCATCCTTCTCCTGGCGCGGTGAGCCCCTACCCTTCGTGCCTTACAAGGGCATGGACGAAGAGTTTCAGAAACCAACTCCGAGCTTGAGAATCCCGCACGATGCCGGACGTGCGGCCAACCCCGATCGCGTTGAGGCCGCACGGATCAAGGTAGAAGAGATTCCTGTCCCGCTATTTATTGTCGGCGGCGATGAAGACACGGTCTGGGGGTCTGGGCCAATGGCCCGCTCGATTGCCGAAACCCGGACGACTGCCGGGCTTGAAACAGAGCTCTATGTGTCGACGACGGCAGGCCACTTTTTATCCAGCGATGGTTATCGTCCCGCACGGGAAGCTGAAGCCAAAATCAAAGGCGAGGCTTATCCTGCCATGCTCAACTTCTTTGAGCGCCATTTAAAACGCGATGAATAGTTCAGTTTCTCTTTGAAACAAAGAAACCAACCTCAAAACAAGACTTCTTCTATGTTGAAGTGTTAACGATACAATACAGCTTTGCTCAAAAATTCAAAACGCGTGCTGACAATAACTCAGCGAAACTCTGTTAAGCCAAGACTGGGTTTGATTAGGGCAGATTGCTTTGAGCTTGCGTGTGTGTGTGGCGAAAGTAGTTCAGGATCGTGGTGGTTACGCTACGATCCTGTTTGCGCTTAGTTTTGTGCTTGCGATCGTGATCATCGGCGCCACGCATGACGTCAATCGCCACTACGCGTTTCAGAAAAAGATGCAGCACGCGGCAAACGTCGCAGTCGTTTCGACGGCCCGTAACGCCACAAATCCAAACCTTGATGATAAAGACCTCGGCGTTTTGGCTCAGCAATACTTCGACGAAGCCCTCAAGCTTCCGCGGTCCGTAGATCTCGATGGCGTTATGTTTGAGCGCGATGACGAACACATTCGATTGAAAATCGGCGGTCAAATGCGCGCCAATAGCCTGAGCCTGCTGGGGCAAAATGCGCTCGCGCTCAACATCGATGCGGTGGCGCTTTTCGATCGAACGTCTGCCGCCGAGATTGCTTTGGTTCTGGACACGTCGTTTTCGATGGACGGCGATCGCATCGATGCCCTCAAAGGCGCGGCGTCCGAAATGATCGATACACTGATGGCCACGCAAAACGATAATATGAAAATGTCGATCGTCCCCTTCGCAACCTACGTGAATGTTGGACCGGACAAGCGCGGCGCGCCCTGGCTGTCGGTTGAGCCAGATCGCACAGGGGTTTCAGAGACCTGTACGATCCCGGAGACCTGGTATCAGCGTCATTGCCGGCGCGAAAGCTATGAGTGTTCCCGGGATGGCGTCACAAAGACATGCAAGAAATGGGTTTGCTTGCCCGGCGACATCGAGCTCGCGCCTCAGGTCTGCACCGCAAACGAATGGACGCAAAGCTGGCATGGCTGCGTTAAATCTCGCAAAAACCCCTTCAATGTCGCAGATCACGATTATGCCAATCATCCGATCGAGGGCATTGTTACCCGCGATGCCGCAGCTTGCCCGACGCCGATCCAGCAGCTGTCCAGCAATCCAGATGAGCTAAAGACGTCTGTTCAAGCCCTGACGGCGGACCAAGACACTTATATTGCGGGCGGTCTGATATGGGGCTTGCGCACCTTATCGGCGGTCGCGCCATTTGATCAGGCTGAGCCCTACGCGGATACGCTGTCGAGGAAAGGGCGCAAGGCCTTGGTATTGATGTCCGACGGGGCCAACACACGCTCACCAACCCTCAATGGGCTACACTCTGGTCGTAATCAGAGAGACGCCGATAACATCACCGAAGATGTCTGCGACGCCATCAAAGCCGAAGGGATCGAGCTTTATACGATCGCCTTCGAAATCGACGACGAAGACACCAAAGCTCTGCTGCGCCGCTGTGCATCGCAACGCGATTTTTACTTCGACGCTCGCAACACTGAAGCGCTCGGAAACGCGTTCAAAAAGATCAGCAATAATTTTGCGCGCGTGACCCTCGCGGACTCCCGAACCGGGCGGCCGCCGCTATGATGGATCACGAGCTTTCACTCGATCCTCGTGTCATCGCGAAACGCGCGCAAGCATGGCTCGTCGATCAGATCGATCGCTTTGCTGGCGTCGAACGGTCCTGGCCGAGCGGACGCAAGCGCAAGCTGCGTATGCTCGTCCTCGCCTGCGCGATCCTGTCTCCCATTCTCTGCCTGCTCTTTGCCGTTCCCGACGACAAACTTGATCGCATCGAAGAGATGTTTTGGATCATTGCCGCGCTTTCAATTACCGGGCTGTTCCTCCTCCTGATCAATCAGTTTCGACATGCAGAACTCATCGGGACCGCGCACGGTCTATGGCTGACGGTCTTGATCGGGTATGGCCCGCTTTTGACGGGAGACGCGACCACGCCGTCGCTCATCTTGCTCGCTTTCGTACCGGTGGTCATGGGGTTCACATCAGGCGCACGCGCGAGCGCAATCGGTACCCTCGCAGCCGTGTCCATGTATTACGGGGTCTTGGCCAGCGGCTTCGCCCAACGCGACTATATCCCACTCATTGAACTGTCATGGCTCGCGCATGCGAGCATGGGGACGGTCTTGTGCGGTCTTTTGGTGCACTATTTTGAAAAACAAACCCATCGTGAAAGCACCGCGCTGAACAAGGATAATGTCCGAATTCGCGCGCTCGCGCTCACAGATCCGCTGACCAAAAGACTGAACCGCCGTGCGTTCCAGATGACCATGGATCGTTTGGTCATCCAATCCGCATCAGGAGCCCACCCGGCCCTTTGCATTCTCGATCTTGATGGGTTCAAGCAAATCAACGACACGCATGGTTTCGATGTCGGCGATCAAGTGCTCTCAGTCTTTGCTGAGCGCCTAAAGTCCGTGGTCGGTCGCGGGCGCGAAGTCTACCGTCTCGGAGGCGATGAGTTCGCAATCGTTTGTGATCACGAAAGCTCGCTCGAGAAACTGGAAACCTTTGGCAAAGACCTCGCGGCATTGACTCGTGAGCCAATCAGAACGCGGTTCACAGAGGTTGAGATGGATGTCTCAATCGGGATCGCCCTCTCGGATGGCACCTCAGTGTCCATTCAAAGCTTGTATCAACAAGCCGACATGGCGGCCTTCGTGGCTAAGGAAAACGCCGGGTCTAATTATGTCATCTTCGACACCATGCTGGATGGCCAGGTCAATCGAAAATTCGATGTCGAACGCGCGCTCAAGGCGGCGATCGAGTATGGCTATATCAATGTCGCCTTCCAACCCCAGGTTGACTTAAGAACCGGACGGACGACCGGCTTTGAAGCGCTCGCCAGGTGGCGCGATCCGGTGCTCGGGGCGGTTTCTCCCGGAGAGTTTGTCGCGGTCGCGGAAGAGAGCTCCCTGATCCAGGTCTTGGACCGGGAGATCATTTCAAAAGCGCTCATGAGCGCCGGCAAATGGCTCGCCCGCGAACAGCGCGTATCGATCAACGCATCGGCGAGATCTCTGAACACGCATGAGTTTGCAAACTTCGTTCTGCAAGAGGTCAAGCGAAGCGGTCTGAACTATGAGCAAGTCGAGGTTGAAATCACCGAGTCCGCGCTGATCGAGAACTGGGACAAAGCCAAGCGCACAGTCAGTCTGCTCAGGCGCGCCGGAATGCGCATCGTGCTCGATGATTTCGGGGTCGGCTATTCCTCACTCTCCTACCTGGTCGAGTTCCCCGTTCAGAAGATCAAGTTTGACCGATCCTTCCTGCTCAAGGCCTCTGACGCTTCGAGTGCGATGGTCATGGAGCCGATCGCCAACCTCGCCAACAAGATGGGCGTGGATTTGGTCGCGGAAGGCATTGAAACCTCGGATCAGCTCGAATTGGTTCGACGGATCAAATGCCATACCGGACAAGGCTACCTCTTTAGTCGGCCCATTCTCGCAGAGAAAATGGCTGATTATGTCTTCAATCAGCGCAAAGCTGCGTAAACACCCCGACGTTCACAATTTGGCGATTTGGCATTGGTTGATCCCAGATTCCGATTGAGAAATTAAGCCGCCGTCTTAAGACCAGTCTTGAACTGTTTTGAGGGTGCTATGCTGAGAGCTTTATTCGCCAGTCTTCTTACTTTAGGCGTCGTAAATGCGGGATCCGCACTCGCGCAAGAGCGCGGGTATTATCAAACGCCAGCCTTGCACGGCGACATCCTGGTGTTCGCAAGTGAAGGCGACCTATGGCGTGTCCCCGCCCGCGGCGGGACTGCGGTGCGGCTGACCACGCATCCAGAAGTCGAAAGTACACCGATGATTTCACCGGATGGGCAATCAATTGCATTTATGGCGAGCTATGATGGCCCGACAGAGGTTTACATGATCTCGATCACCGGGGGGGCTCCGAAGCGTCTGACATATGAAGGCGGCGGGGTCAGTCTGCGCGGCTGGATGGACAATAGTCGCGTCATCTTTCGCACCACAAACATCCCCGGGCGCATTCCGCGTATTTTGCGCACGGTCGATCATACCACCTTGAACGTCACTGACCTCCCGTTCGACAATGCTGATCTTGCCACGGTGAATGCTCCCGACGACACGTTGTTCTTTACCCGATACGGACTGTCCATGTTCTCCGACAATGCGATCCTGTATCGCGGCGGACGCATGGCGCAGCTTTGGAAAGGCCATCTCAGCGGAACCTCCGAAGCGGTTCGACTGGCCGCTGATTTTGGAGCTCCAATCCGACACCCCATGTTTCATGAGGGACGGGTCTATTTTGTCAGCGACAAATCAGGTGCCGACAATATCTGGTCCATGGATGAGACGGGCGACGATATTCGCCAGCACACTGAACGCACGCAATGGCAATTACGGACGCCTGCGCTGGATGATGGCACAATCGTTTTTCAGAGCGGCGCGGATATTTTTGCGTATGATATCAGCACCAATGAAACCCGGCAGATCAATCTGTTCCTGATGAGCGACAGCGATTACTCGCGCGAGCGCTGGATCGATGATCCGCTCAACTATTTGGCGGATGCGCGCATGTCGCCGACGGGAGACGCGGTGGCTGTCACCGCGCGTGGGCGCGTCGCTTCCACATTCACCGGACAACGCCGGCGCGTCGACCATCGGTATGCCCTCGACACACGCGCGCGCTCAGCCGCTTACAGCCATGATGGCGAGACGATCTATGCCATCCTCGATCAGGACGAACGCGGTGAAATTTGGGCCCTGCCCGCCGATGGAGACGGTCCAGCTGAGCAGCTTACTGAAAACTCAGAGGCATACATTTGGGCGCTGATCCCATCACCGCATGACGCCTCTGTCCTTTACATTGATAAAGCTGGTCGGCTTATGCACGTTGATTTAGAGACGCGCGATGTGCGCGAGCTCGATCGAACAGAAAGCTCATTCGATTATGGCTTTGAAGACATCGCCTGGTCATCGGGCGGGCGCTATATCGCCTATACTTATTACGATGCGCGTAATCTGCGCCGGGTCGCAATTTATGACACGCAAGACGCTCGCAAAGTGACGGTGACCACTGGCAAATTTGAGTCCTTTGCCCCGGCTTTCTCAGCAGAGGGCGATTGGCTTTATTTTATCTCCAACCGCAATTTCAATGCGAGCCCAGGCTCGCCTTGGGGGGACCGAAACATGGGACCGGCCTTCCAATCGCGCGGTCAGATTTTCGCGGTTCAGCTCGATCCGTCAGCCGCCTTCCCCTTCGATGCGCCGAGCGAACTGGCGGAAACTGAAGAAGCGTCAGAAGAAGACGAGTCCGAGACCGAAGCCGAGTTTGAAATCGTCTTTGATGGCATCGCAGATCGCCTCTTCCAGGTCCCGGTCGGGTCCGGCGATTTCGGAGCGCTCGCCGCAACGGGCAAACACTTGTTCGTCTATAGCTTCGGCGACAGCAATGCGCTGCAGCGCGTGGCCATCACATCGCAAGATCCCTCGCTTTCTGATTACGCCTCGAACGTGCAGCGCTTTGGACTGTCGGCAGATGGCAGCCAGCTTTTCGTGCAAACCGGGCGGCGCAATGATGCCAAATTCATGATCTTGCCCGCCGATAAGGCCTTTCCCTCTGACACAAGCAACCAAACTGTGCGTCTGAACGATTGGCAGCTGCGCATCGATCCAAAACAGGAGTGGCGGCAATTGATCCTCGACGCCTGGCGCTTGCATCGCGATTTTGCCTATGACCCAAATCTGCGCGGCGTCGACTGGGACGCGGTCAAAGCGCGTTATGTCCCGTTGCGCGACCGGATCGGGCACCGGTCTGAAGTCGATGATCTGCTGCGCCAGATGAGCGCCGAGCTCGGCATCCTGCACAGCCAAATTCGCAGTGGTGATGCACCAGAAGATGTCGAAAGCGGCGAACCGAGCTTCTTGGGCGCAACCTATGCGGCTCGTTCTAACGGTTTGGAAATCACATCAATTTTCCGCGGTGAACCGGATCGACCAAACACGCTCGGCCCCCTGCAGCAGCCGGGCATTGACGTTCAAGTCGGCGACATCATTGAGGCCGTAGATGGCGTTCAGATTCGCAGCCAGCAGGATTTGTCCAATGCCCTGATGATGAAAGCCGATGAGGAAGTGCTTCTACAAATCCAACGCGGGCAAGAGACGCTGCGCGAAATCGTCGTCCCGCGCACGCTCTGGTCGACCCGGCCGCTGCATTACCTGGATTGGGTCGAACGCAATCGTGCGCGAGTCGCAGAGACGTCCGACGAGACTGTTGGCTATTTGCACATGCGCGCCATGGGCTCTTTTGATGCGGCCAGCTTCGCCCGCGATTTCTTTGAGCATTTCGATAAGGATGGTCTGATCATTGATGTACGTGGCAATAGCGGTGGCAACATCGACAGCATCATTCTCAGCACGCTGTTGCGCGAAGCCTGGGCCTATTGGCGCCACCCAGCGCATGGGGACGCGTACACGAATATGCAGCAAACCTTCCGCGGTCACCTCGTCGTCTTGATCAATGAAGGCACCTATTCGGACGGCGAGACTTTTGCCGCGGGGATCAAGGCGCTTGATCTTGGCACCACAATCGGCACGCAGACCGCAGGCGCTGGCATCTGGTTGTCAGATCGCAATGGTTTGAGCGATGGGGGTCAGGCCCGCGTTGCGGAGTTTGCGCAGTATGGCGCCGATGGGCGCTGGCTGATCGAAGGCCGCGGGGTTGCGCCGGATGTCGAAGTGATCAATCCGCCGCGCGCCACCTATGGGGGTGAAGACGCCCAGCTGGCCTATGCCTTGTCTTATCTAGCCGACAAGATTGCCAGCGAGCCGATCCCAGAACTGGTGCCACGTCCGCTTCCGCCACTCGGCGAGAATGGTCAGGACATCGATTAAATAGCTCGAAATCGCGCTCGCGCTTCGCCTTACAGGGCGAGCGCGGTTTCAAACTTCTTTTGAGACCAGACGACCGTGGTCGAGTAGCGTTGCACCGCCGGATTGGTCATGATCGCGCTTTTGGCCCAGTCTTCGTACCAAGTCAGCGATGGTCCGTGGACAATCAGAACATAGTCTTCCTGACCCGCAACATGATAAGCGACCTTCACGTGCGCATCGTCAGCGATGAACTCATCAAAGTCCTGATAGGCATCGAGGGTTTCATCAGCAAAGCGGACACTCACGATCAGCGTGACCCCAGCCACATCCGGATCGAGCAGCGCCACTTGTTTCTGAATGATGCCGGTTTCAATCAGGCGCTTCAAACGTCGACGTACCGAAGACGCCGATAGGTTTACCCGGCCGCCAATCTCCTCATGGGTCAACGTTGCATCCCGCTGCACAATATCCAGGATCGCACGGTCAAAGGAATCGAGAGTGGCGAAAACATCCATAGAATTGCCCTTATATGATGAAAATCGCAGTCAGAGACACGAAATTCGCCGAGACACGTCAAGCAAAATCCGCTTGATAAAAGCCATGACTTATTCCTCTGGCTTCACCCGTCTCGCCTCGTTGAGCGCCCTCGCACTCGGTCTCATCACCGCCTGTCAATCGTCGCCGGCTGTCTCTTTCTCTGAGCCTGTGCCGGTGTCCGACAATCCGTCTCTCTCCAACAGTGTTTGGGTCTCAGACGGGTACGGTATCGTGATCGACACAATGGTGTCCCCGGTTCGGGCCTACGAGGCGACCGCGACGACTTGCCTGGAAATCGACCTCGACGGCGCCGCGCTAAGTGATTTCTATGACCTTGTTTCGTTAAGCTCAAACGGGCAGACCGCCCGCTTCAAAGACATCTCGGAAATTCATCAGTTTCAGTATCAACGCACCGACACGCTCCCGACCCCATGCGCTTCCATTGATGACGCGGACGACGCGGTTTCTGTCTTCGAGCAAATGGCCGCATACTTCTCCGCCCACTACGTCTTTTTCGACCTTTACGACGTAGACTGGGAAGCGCGGATCGCCGCCTTCCGCCCGCAAGTTTCGGAAGATATGTCGGACGCTGCGTTGTTTGAAACGCTCTCAAATATGCTTGCCGGCATCAAAGATGCTCACGTCGAGCTCGTTGGTACGGTCGATGGAGACCGTCGGGGCTTTGATGGAGATGAAGGTGACCTGCCGCGTTACATCGATCTCAATGCGAGCCTGAACAGCGTGGCTGAAGCCGATGCTCCGGGTGCGTTTTACAATGGCTATCTAAACTCCAACATCTCCGAAACACTGCTTTCCGACTCCGGTTTCGCGTCCGCCAATCGCTATATGCGATACGGCATGATTGACGAGGAGGTCGGTTATCTGGCCGCGTTCCACGTCGCCTCCTATGCGACAGGAGAGGATCGGTCCCCAGATGCTGAGCGGGCAGCGATCAATGTTGAAATGGAGGCCGCAATTACCCTGTTTCAAGAGCAAGGGGCCAAAGCGGTTATTGTAGACTTGTCGATCAACTTTGGCGGCTATGACTTTGTTGCCCGAGAAATCGCCAAACACTTCGCTGCTGCGCCCTATAAAGCGTATTCAAAACAAGCCATAGATACGCCGCGCCTGATCCCGCCGTCTGAATATGTGATCGAGCCCGCCGAGACCTCCTTTACCGGTCCGGTCCTTCTGCTGACCAGCAATGGCACCGTCAGTGGGGGTGAAATCCTGACCATGAGTCTGCGCGCACTGCCGAATGTGACGCACTTTGGAGAACCCACGCGCGGGGCGCTTTCCGATAAATTGGAGAAACCGCTGTCCAATGGCTGGAGTGTCACCCTGTCAAACGAACGCTATCTCGATGCCGACCAACAGCTCTGGGAGGGTCTTGGTATTTCGCCAGACGTCCCTCTGACCGTGTTCGAAAGCGAAGATCCGCTCGCCAGTCACCTCGCCGCTGTTAAGCAGCTTGTCGAACGCGCCCATGAAGGCGCTTGAAAACTCAGCCGCGAGCAGAGATGATGGGGCATGTCCAATACCGCCCTGCTCTCAATTGATCTGAACGCCGATCTTGGCGAAGGCAGCCCCATGGATGCGGAGTTGATGACCGTTGTGACGAGCTGCAATATTGCCTGTGGCGGGCATGCGGGTGACGCGGCATCCATGCGGCTTGCCCTGCAACAAGCTCGCGCGCATGGAGTCTCTGCCGGAGCTCACCCCTCATTTCCAGACCGTGAGAATTTCGGACGCAGCAACATGGATCTGGTTGGACCAGAACTGGTGCAGACTCTCACTGAGCAAATCCAATCGCTGCGCGCACTCTCAGATAAAGAAGGCCTTGTGCTCGGCCACTTGAAGCCGCACGGCGCGCTGTACAACATGGCCGCGAAAGACGCCGAGTTGGCGAGCAACATCCTCGAAGCGCTGCAAATCGCTTTGCCGAAGGCACACTTGGTAGGACCCCCGGCGTCAGAGCTTCAGCGCGCCGCCGATGCCAAGGGTGTTCCTTTCGTCGCCGAGGGCTTCGCCGATCGGGCCTATGAGAGCGATGGCCAACTTCGCCCGCGCAGCGAGCCCGGTGCGGTCATCCACGAGCCTAAGCAACAGTCCAGACAGGCCTTGGAAATCGCGACCCAACAGCAAGTCACGACTTATCAAGGCGAGATCTATCCGTTGCCCGTACAAACCATATGCGTGCATGGCGACACGCCCGCCGCATTTGAAGCTGCGAAGGCCATCAAAGCCGCGTTCGAGTCACAAGGTCTGACCATATGCGCCCCGCGCTAACGGTTCAGCGGATCGGCGATGATGTGCTTGAGTTGGCCGTCGCCTCGCCGCAAGAGGCCCGCGCACTCGCAACGACCTTAGCGGATCATCCGCTTGCGCAAGAAATCGTGCCGGCGCTGGACCGCGTCGCCGTCCGCATTGACTTGAAGGATGCTGACGCCGCAGCCGCCTGGTTGGAACATTTGGTCCTGCCCGAAGCCAAGGCAGAGTCTGAGCCGGCGCCGCACATCATTGAACTGGTCTATGGCGGCGAGGCAGGCCCGGATTTTGACGCTGTGTGCGACGCCCTATCGATGTCAGCTTCAGACTTCATCGACCTGCATACGAGCTCTACCCATCGCGTCGAGATGATCGGATTCACGCCCGGGTTCGCCTACGTTTCAGGATTGCCAGAGGAGATCCAGGTGCCCCGTCTTTCGCAGCCGCGGGCACGCGTCCCTGCAGGATCTGTTGGGCTGAGCGCAGCGTTCACGGGGATTTATGCTCTGGCCGGTCCAGGAGGATGGCCCCTGATCGGAAAGACATATGCGCCGCTGTTTGAAGCGGATCGTGATCCAGCATTTTTGCTTTCGCCCGGGCAGCCGGTTCAGTTTCGGGCGGTCTAGGCGTGCTACGGATTGTCAAACCTGGATTGCAAACAAGCTTGCAAGGCGCACCGCGGATCGGCCATCGCGCTTTTGGGATCCCTGCCGCCGGTCCAGCTGACCCTGTGTCCATGGCACTCGCCAATCGCCTTGTTGGAAATGCTTCGGCCGCGATCAGTCTAGAGATTACGTATGGTGGATTTGCAGCCATATTTGAGTGCGAGACGTCTTTCGCCATCACAGGTGCTGTTGGGGCGATCACGCTGCAAGGCGCCCCAGTCGAGCTTCATCAGACTCTTTACGCAAATTCTGGCGACCGGATCGAGATTTCGCCCCCGGTTTATGGCGCGCGGGCTTACCTTGCAGTGCCCTCAGGATTTGTGGCGCAAACACATTTTGGCTCTGCCTCAACTTACCTCCCGGCACAATTGGGCGGACATGAAGGACGCGCGCTTCAAGCGGATGATGTATTGACCTCGCCGGGCGGTGACCCTCACGTCTCGCTGCTCCAGACCCCAGATGCCATTCGTCCCGTTTTCACTCATGCGTTCGGCCTTCGAGCATGTGTTTCCGCTGAGACCCGCCTGCTTACGGACGATGCCCGCGACGCTCTGTTTTCGGAAACCTTCACCGCGGGCCGTCAGGCCACGCGCATGGGCATTGAATTCACAGGTCATAAGCTTGAGATTCAAGAGGATGGATTGATGAAGAGCGCGCCGGTGTTTCCGGGCACGATCCAGTGCCCGCAATCAGGTCATCCCATTGCGCTGTCCTGCGACGCACAAACAACGGGGGGATATCCTCGGATCGCGCATGTTGCGGAGTGCGATCGACACCTGTTGGGCCAAATTCGCCCGGGCAACTCCATCGTACTTTTACATCGGTCGCCGCGCGAAGCGGTCGAAGAGGGTTTGAAAAAGCGAGCGCTGTTACAAGACTGGTTGCTCACCCGCACGCCTTAGTCTGGATCGACAACGAGCAAGTCATCCATGTCTTTCACCGTTTCCATCACAGGGAAGGTCGAGGTTTGAGCAATGCCGGGCAGCTCAGAGACGACATCCCCCAATAGCTCTCGATAGGTTCGCATATTGCGGGTGCGGATTTTCAGGAGGAAATCATAACCGCCGGACATCATATGGCAGGATTGAATCTGCGGAACCGATTGCACCGCATCGCTGAACGCTTTCAGGTGCCGACGGGTCGTAGCCTCCAGCTTGACCTGAACAAAGGTCACATAGTCTTGTCGTATTTTGCTGGCGCTCAGCACGCCTTTGTAGCGCTCAATGTACCCGCGCGCCTCCAGGCGTCTCAGCCGTGTCAGGCAAGGCGTCTTACTCAGGCCGACCGCCTCTGAAAGATCACTGATCGATAAGCGCCCATCTGCTTGCACAGCACGCAACATCTTACGGTCGAACTCGTCCAAATCTTCTAGCATTTGATCATTATAAAGTATTTTTGATCTGAAATCACCCAATAATAAGACATATTGAATCGATACATGGCTTTTTTTCGGATCAAAAGGCCGTCAAAAGTTTGATAAACTGCCATCAATGCGATGGAGTCTGGTATGCCCTTCAGCCCCCATGACGGACGAGTTCAGTTTGATGATTTGTGCCGGGCGTATCTGCGCGACGAAACAGAGCTTGTCTCGTCACTCGCGGGACGTCTGCGTCTGTCGGGACCTGATCACATGGCGATTGATGCTCACGCGAAACACCTCACGTCAGGCCTGCTGAATGACGCAAAATTGCTCTCTCCGGTCGATGCGTTTTTAAAAGAGTACAGCCTGTCTTCTCAGGAAGGCATTCTGCTCATGCGGCTCGCTGAGTCGCTTGTTCGAACGCCCGATCCTGCGACCGCGTCTTACCTATTGCGGGATAAAATCAGTGCCGGGACCTGGCGGCCGCATCTGCGCGCAAAGCATGGCTTTGTGAAGCTCGGCACATTCGGGCTGAGCGCATGCAAAGCTTGGATTCAAGCCACAGGCAGCGTCGAGGGTCGGAGCCTGCTCGCGCGCCTGGGTGACCGGGTTATGCTGAGCGCTGTGCGGCAAGCCATTGGGCTGCTTGGCAGGCATTTTGTCGTCGGCACCGCCATCGAGACGGCGACGAAACGGGCGCGGACTCTGTCGGATTATGACGCGACCTACTCCTATGACATGCTCGGCGAGGCCGCCCTGACGGACGCCGATGCGGCGCGTTACTTTGACGCCTATAAATCCGCGCTTCTGCATCTGGCGTCGACGTCAGGGCCGCATCAGCCTCTGCAAGACTCACCCGTGCTTTCGGTCAAGCTCTCCGCCCTGCATCCGCGTTATGAATACGCCCAAAAGGATCGCTGCATCCCGGCATTAACGGAGCGGATGATTGAGCTTTGCGAGATCGCGTCTTCAGCGAATATCGGCCTCACAATTGATGCCGAAGAGGCCGACCGGTTGGAAGTGTCTCTTCTTGTGTTCGAGCGCCTTTTAGCGGCTTCACCTGACGCGACCTGGGCCGGATTGGGTCTTGCCGTTCAGGCTTATCAGCGCCGCGCGCTTGCAGCGCTCACCTGGATCAGCGAGGCGGCTCAAACGCATCGCCGCCGGATTGCGGTTCGACTGGTCAAAGGCGCTTATTGGGACAGTGAGATCAAGCGCGCTCAGGCACTTGGATTGGCAGACTATCCGGTCTTCACACGCAAAGAGCACACCGACATTTCATACTTGGCCTGCGCCAGGTTCCTGCTCGAGCGCAGCGATCATATCTATCCGCAGTTCGCCACCCACAATGCTCACACGGCGGCAACGATCGCGCAAATGGCGCAAGACCACGAAGCAATTGAATTCCAGCGACTGCACGGCATGAGCGACGGCTTGCACAGACGACTGGCGCAGGAGAGCGGCTTTGCCATCCGGACCTATGCTCCTGTTGGGCGACACAAGGACCTGCTGCCCTATCTCGTTCGCCGCCTCCTCGAGAATGGCGCCAATGCGTCTTTCATAAATCAGCTGATGGAGACAGATGTCACGCTGGCGGATTTGATCAGCAACCCAATCGAAACCGCGAGACAGCATGGATTTTCTCCGCATCCACATCTGCCCGCGCCGCGCCATCGCGCAAACCAAGACCGCCGCGTTGCGTTAGGTCATGACCTGACTCAATCTGATCATGTGCGCAGGCTCGGCCAGGTCACCGGGCCGAGCGTTGAGGAAGCGATCTACAGCAGCAACCCTGATGATGTTGAACACGCCATTCAGCGGGCCCTGCAAAGCACGTGGAGCGAGCGATCCGCCTCGGACCGCGCGCAGATCCTGAGGCATGCCGCAGATCTGCTCGATCGGGACCGGTTACACCTCATGACCATCTGCGTTTTTGAAGCTGGGAAAACCTGGCCGGATGCAGAAGCGGAACTGCGTGAGGCGATCGATTTTCTGACCTACTATGCCGAGCAAGCTGAACGCCCAGACATCGCAACACGGCGCGCCCTCGGCCCCATCGCCTGTATCAGCCCATGGAACTTCCCGCTGGCCATCTTCCTCGGACAAGTCAGTGCCGCTTTGAGCGTTGGCAACACCGTGATCGCAAAACCGGCTGAGCAAACGCCGCAAATCGCAACAGCCGCGGTCGCCAGATTGATCGAAGCCGGCGTGCCTGAAGATGCCGTTCAACTGATGTTTGGCGGAGGTGAGATCGGCGCAGCTTTGGTGTCGAACGCGAGCATCCAGGGCATCTGCTTCACAGGCTCAACCGCCACAGCGAAACACATCGCCAACGCCCTTTCAGAAACAGGCCGCGCGGAGTGCCCACTCATTGCCGAGACCGGCGGCATCAATGCGATGATTGTGGATTCCACAGCACTGCTCGAGCAAGCCGTACAAGACGTGGTGCGTTCCGCCTTCCAAAGTGCAGGGCAACGCTGCTCTGCCTGCCGCATCGTCTGCGTCCAAAGCGATAGTGCGGATCAATTCATAGAGCTCTTGTCTGGCGCAATGCAAACCCTGCGAACAGGCGACCCTGCTGAGATCAGCACCGATATAGGTCCCATCATCGACGCAGAGGCTTACACCCGGATCGCAGCTTACATCGACGCGATGCGGCAAACCCATTCATTGATTGGAGAAGCGCCCCAGGCCAAGGCCAAAAATCAAACGCTCATCGCGCCGGTCGCGTTTGAGGTCGCCGCAGTGTCGGATGTTAAAGAAGAAGTGTTCGGTCCCGTTCTTAACCTCGTCCGCTTTGAGGCCTCTCAGCTCAATGAGCTCCTTGAGGATATCAATCAGCTCGGCTTTGGCCTCACCATGGGTCTGCACACCAGGATCGATGCCCGAATTGTACAAACCACAGTGCGCGCGAAAGTCGGAAATCTCTATATCAATCGCGATCAGATCGGCGCGATTGTGGGTGAGCAACCGTTTGGCGGTGAAGGTCTGTCTGGGACCGGCCCGAAGGCTGGGGGGCCGGACTATTTATTGCGCCTGACAGAGACAAATTCGGGATCTCGTATAACGCCGACCGCCTCGCTCACGCTGCCAGGCCCAACCGGCGAGATGAACACACTCTCATATGTCCCACGCGGAAACCTCCTTTGCCTGGGAGGGGATGACCCGAGTGACCTCGACGCTCAACTTGCTCGCGTGAAGGCGACGGGCAATACTCCAGTCGTGCCAGGGGCAACTCAGATTGAGTCCCTGCTCAACGATCCGAGTCTCGCGGGCGTCATGATAGAAGGCGGCCGCCGAAACGAGATCGCCAAGCTTTTGGCCAAACGGCCCGGGCCGATCCTGCCGCTGCTTTCGGTCCAAGACGAAGACTACCGGTTCCGGCTGGAGCGGGTCGCATCCGTAGATACGACAGCTGCGGGCGGAAACGCAGCCCTTTTGGCGACGGTTTAAGCGAGTGTCTTGTGCAGGGCGGCGCGCCACCCGTCCAACAATTTTGCGCGATCTGGCTGGGGCATTCTCGGTTCAAACCGGCGCCCCGGCGCGCGGCGCTCAGCCCATTCAGCTTCGCTAATCCAACCAAGCTGCATGCCCGCCAATGCCGCTGCCCCAAGCGCCGTCATTTCCATGAAATCCGGGCGCTCAACCGGCCGATCGCAAATGTCCGCGATGAACTGCATGAGCCAATTGTTCGCCGCCATGCCGCCATCGACCCGCAACAATCCGACATCTGCGCCATCGGCGGCGAAAGCTTCGAGGAGATCATGCGTCTGATACGCCGCAGCTTCAAGCCCAGCTCGAACGATATGATCGGCACCAGCGCCGCGCGTCAGACCGGAAATCGTGCCGCGTGCATCCGCCTCCCAATGGGGCGCGCCCAGCCCTGTAAAGGCGGGTACGAGGTAGACCCCTGCATTGTCATCAAGGGCCACGGCTTTGGCTTCGCTTTCGGCGGCGTTGGAAATCATACTAAGATCGTCGCGCAGCCATTGAATGACAGTTCCCGCATTGAAGATCGCGCCTTCGATTGCGAACGCCTCGCCGCCGTCTTCAATTGCGTAGCCGAGGGTGCCGAGAAGCCGGTTCTCAGAGCGTGGACGCTCATAGCCGGTATTCGCAACCAGGAACGCGCCTGTGCCATAAGTGATTTTAGCGGTGCCAGGCGTCATGCAGGCTTGTCCAACCAGGGCAGCTTGCTGATCACCAATCGCTGAAAGAATCGGGATTGATCTTCCGAAGAGCACCGGATCTGTCTCGCCGAACATGCCGCCGCTCGGTTTCACGCTGGGCAACAGAGATGACGGGATATCCAACATATCAAGCATACTGGGTGACCAAGACGTGCCGGGCGCGATGCTCAATGGATACAAGAGCGTCCGCGAGGCATTGGTCACGTCAGTGGCATGTTCACGCCCGGCGGTCAGGCGCCAAATCAGGAAAGAGTCGACGGTTCCGAATGCGAGCTCACCCGCTTGGGCTTTGCCGCGGGCATGCTTCACTTGATTCAGCAACCAGGAGACTTTGGTTCCAGAGAAATAGGGGTCGATTAGCAGTCCCGTCTCGGCCTGGACCTCTGCCTCCAGTCCGCGCTCTCGCAACAGCGCGCAAATGTTTGCTGTGCGTCGATCCTGCCAGACGATCGCCGGCGCGATCGGAGCAGCGGTCTTTCGATCCCAGACCAAAGTCGTTTCACGTTGATTGGTGATCCCGATTCCGGCAATACGCTCGACGCCACCAGCCGCCTCAATCGCTTCGCGGCAGACTTTTAGGGTCTTCTCCCAGATCTCTTCGCCATCCTGCTCGACCCAACCATCGTGCGGATAGGTCAAACCGACTTCCTCCTGGGCTTGCGCAACCGACGAAAAGTTACGGTCAAAAACAATCGCGCGCGTCGAGGTGGTGCCCTCATCAATCACGAGAATTAGATCGTTAGCTGCCACAGTGTCCTCCACTTTTGTTGAGGACTAGCCGGTTTCGTTCCAGCGACACAAGACCTCCGGGATATCATGTTCGTTTTCGCACTTCTTTTTATCATTTACGAACACCGCAGGTGAGTTTATACTCCCGTACAGGCATTAAGGTACGGCGCAGTGTACGATATTTTGATCATAGGCGGAGGAATCAACGGCGCAGGCATCGCACGTGACGCGGCGGGCCGTGGCCTTAAAGTCCTGCTCTGCGAGAAGGACGATCTCGCCTCACACACGTCGTCTGCGAGCACCAAACTTATCCATGGCGGTCTGCGTTATCTCGAACACTATGACTTCGCGCTCGTGCGCAAGGCCTTGCAGGAACGCGAAGTGCTGCTGAAAGCGGCGCCGCATATTATCTGGCCGCTGCGCTTTGTCCTGCCACATCACAAGGACCTGCGCCCGTCTTGGCTCTTGAGGTTGGGCCTGTTCCTCTATGACCACATTGGGGGTCGCAAACGCCTGCCAGCCACCAAAACGCTGACGCGCAAAAACAGTTCTGTGTTCGATCCCCTCAAAGCCCACTTTAAAATGGGATTTGAATATTCCGATTGCTGGGTTGAGGACGCGCGCCTCGTGGTCCTGAACGCCATGGATGCGCGCGACCACGGCGCGACGATCATGACGCGAACTGAGTGTACGAGACTGGACGCAGTCGGCGAGGCATGGCGCGCGGTCTTACGAACTGGGGATGGCCGCGAACAGACCGTTGAGGCAAAGACCATCATCAACGCCGCAGGTCCATGGGTCGATACAATCGCAGGATATGCAGGCTTTCGTGGCAATGCCCCGCAAGTTCGCCTGGTGAAGGGCAGCCACATCATCGTTCCGAAGCTGTTCGAGGATTCGCGAAGCTTCATTTTCCAAGCTGGCGATGGCCGGATCATTTTTGCGATCCCCTATGAAGATGGGCGCTACACGCTTATCGGCACGACCGACTTGCCGCATGAGGGCGACCTCAATGCCGTTGCGGCCTCACCGGAAGAGATCGCATATCTCTGCGACGTCACGAACGAGTATTTCGAACGCGCCATCGCCCCGAGCGATGTGGTTTCGACCTATTCCGGCGTGCGACCTTTGTTCGAGGATCAGGCTGAAAATGCCTCTTCCGTGACCCGCGACTATGTCTTGAAAGTGCAACGCCGGGACGGCGCGCCCTTATTGTCCGTTATCGGGGGCAAGATCACGACGTATCGAAAACTTGCTGAGGATGTGCTGAAGACTTTGAAGTTTGCGTTTCCAGACGCACAGACCGCGTGGACGGCGGACGCGGCGCTGCCTGGCGGTGATATCGAGCACATGGACTTCTCAGCCTTTGAAGCAGAATGCGCACAGGCCTATCCTTTTCTTGAGCGCGATGTGCTGCATCGCCTTGCGCGCACGCACGGCACGCGTCTGCATGAGGTTCTCGGTGCTGCCAAAAGCCTGACAGATCTTGGAACGCATTATGGTGCCGGCCTCTACGAGCAGGAGGTCGCGTACTTCATCGAACACGAATTTGCGCGCACGCCGGAAGACATTCTCATGCGTCGCACTAAGCTCGGCTTGCACATGTCTCCCGCGGAAGTGTCAGCCCTTCACGCGCGGTTTGACGCGCGCCTTGTCGCCTAACTCCATGTGAATGCACGGCCGAGGGTGACACCGCCCTCCACTTCCCCCTAACAAGACAAGACGAGATTGAGGAAACGCGGGAATGGACACGCTACAGGTCGGAGTCTTTGTCTTCATCACAGGCGTGATCGGGGTTTTGACCTATTTGAGTTGTCGCAATGCGCCGTCAGGAGATCGCGGCTCTGATCACGACTATTTTCTCGCGAATGGAGGCCTCAGCTGGTACTTCGTGGCGGGCTCGATCACGTTGACCAACCTTTCGACCGACCAGTTGGTTGGCATGAACGGCAATCAGATGCTGCTGCTGGCGTGGTGGGAACTGGCTGCCGTGGTCGGCCTGCTGATCCTCGCCTTTGTGTTTATCCCAATTTATTATCGCAACAATTGCACCACAACGACGGAACTCCTGCAGCGCAAATACGATAACAAGCATATCCGAGCGGTCATCTCTGTCCTGTTTCTGCTCGGCAACTTATTCATCTTCTTGCCCGCCATCTTGTATGGTGGATCCCTGTTTCTGAACTCGACCACAGGGGCCGACTTTTCGAGTATCTTTGGGGAACGTCTGTTTGTCGGCTCAGCCGTGGAAGTCGATGCGACCATTCTGATCATGTCGGTGACGTTTGCGATTGTCGGCGCCCTTTACGCGATCCTTGGAGGCCTTCGCGCGGTGGCGGTCTCGGACACCTATAGTGGCATCCTGATCCTGTCTCTGGCTGTCCTTGTCGTGATCCTGGCGCTCAATGCGATTGGCTGGGACCTATCGGACATCCCACCAGAACGGCTCAACATGTTCATTGGCAGTGAGCTTGAAGATGGCAGCGAAACACCGATCCCATGGCACACGCTCCTGACCGGAATGATCTTCATTCAGGTCTTCTACTGGAGCACCAACCAAACCATCACACAGCGTGCGATGGCCTCTCCAAGCGTCGAAGAAGCCCGCAAAGGCATCCTCGCGGCGGCAGGCATTCGACTGCTCATCGTTCCCGTCATTGTCGTGCTGCCGGGTGTGGTCGCATTCAAGCTCTATGGCGATGTTGGGGACGCCGCTTATGGCATGATCGTGGGCGATATTTTGCCGCCGGTCCTCTCGGGCGCATTCGCAGCGGCCATAGCGGCAGCCGTGCTAACCACGTTCAACTCCATCCTTAACGCCTCTGCCGCACTCTATGTCTGTGACGTGCATGAGTCGTACATTGATGAGGCACGCGATGTGCCGAAGCTCAGCATGTATGTGTCGATCGCAATGACGGTGCTCGCTATCGCGCTGGTGCCAATTTATGCGTCCCAGGAGAGCATCATCAACACCGTGCAGCAATTGTACGGCCTGCTCTCCATGCCGATCTTGTCCGCCTTCATTGTTGGTTTGGCATTCCGCAATGTCAGTGCCTGGGCCGCAATTATTGGCGTCGCAACAGGCGTGCTTGTCTATGCTGTCTTCAGCTTCAAACTCTACCGATACATCGGCGTCTCTCCCGACGACGGTCTCGGCGCGACGCTCGCGAGCGTGCACTACATCCACTATATGTTCGTCACCCTGATCGTGAGCATCGGCACAGCGCTTCTGTCAAATCTGATCGTGTTTGGACGGAAAGCAGAAGTCGCGATCGGGCGGCCTCAACCCGCGGGCGCCTAATCGTCACCCGCGACATGAAGATCCATATCGCTTGTCCGGATCGCCTCCATAAACGCATCCGGCGGACTCTGGTCCGTAAACAGATGATCGACATCATCATAATGCCCAAGCCGGATCATGGCGCGGCGTCCAAATTTGGCATGATCCGCGACAAGAAAGACGGTTCGGGAGTTTTGAATAATCGCCTGCGCTGAGCGAATTTCCTGATAGTCGAAATCGAGCAATGAACCATCTTCGTCGATCCCGCTAATGCCGATGACGCCAATATCGAGACGGAATTGTTTGAGGAATTCTGTTGTCGCCTCACCCACAATTCCACCATCAGACTGACGTACGAAGCCGCCCGCAATCATCACATCAGAGCCTTCGGTTTCCCGCATCATGTTCGCAATATTGATATTATTGGTCACGATGCGCAGATCGTTGCGCCCGACCAGTTCAGACGCCAGCGCTTCTGTCGTTGTGCCAATGTTCAAGAACAGCGAGGCCCCTTCGGGTATGCGCTTTGCCACCATCCGAGCAATCTTGCGCTTGCCATCCATGCCTTCTTGCAAACGGTCCTGATAGGGCTGGTTGTAAGCATTTCCGATCCGACCAGCGCCGCCGTGAAAGCGTTCGATCAGATCCAGATCACACAGCGTGTTAATATCGCGGCGTATGGTTTGAGGCGTGACCCCGAACTGCCGGACGAGCTGTTCCGTTGCGACATAGCCTTGCGACCGGATCAGCTCTAGGATCTGAATTTGCCGTGCGGGGAGATTGGATACGTCCGTATCGCTCATAGTCGCCTACCTCTATATCCCCCGGCCTCAGATGAAACCGGTGCAAGTTCTGTGTCAAACCATAAACTGCGCATCATTCTGCCTCGAAGTGATAGATCAGACAGGTCTCGGGATGCAGAAGCGGGGCTTGCAACCCGACCTGCGCGAGCGCGTCACTCGGGATGACGGTTCCGTCGCCGCCCAAGTCTAAAGCTTCCAATACGGACGGACGAGAGACTGATCGCACAGGGTTTGGCCAAACAATACGCGTCCTGTAGGCGCGGCTCGGATCGAGACCCGTCATGTAAATCCGTCCCGGCAGGGTTTGCAGATGTCCGGTAAGGTTGCACCAGGAGAGCAAGGCTTCGGACTGGTCCTCTGCCACCAGCGCGATCGCGTTGACATGCTCTGGGGTCTCCAGCCGATAAAAATCGCCCTGATGAATAAGCGCGCGATGCTGTTTGTGTAAGGCCAGTCCAGCTTTCAGGATCTGCAAATTCTCCTCGGATTCTTCGAGGAGATTGAGCTCCATGCCCATATGACCGAACAGCGCCGTTGCCACTCTCATCTGCATGCTCAGTCGCCGCCCTGTGATGTGACAGGTCTCCGGTCCGACATGCGCGCCCAGTGTTGCGAGGGGGAAGAAATAGGATGCGCCGCGCTGGATACGCTGGCGGTCGAGAGCGTCATTGCTGTCGGAGGTCCAAATTCGATCGGTGCGCTGTAGGACCCCATAATCAGCCCGCCCGCCGCCTGAAGAACAGCTCTCAATCTCAAGACTCGCGTGCGCCTCCCGGATACGATCCATCAACGCGTATAACGCTCGGGTCTGACGGCTCGCCACGGCACGCCCTTCGCGTCCCGGATTATGGAGATCGCGGTTCATGTCCCATTTGATGTAGCTGATATCATACGCGCTCAGGAGATTGTGCATTCGCTCGAACAGATAGTCGCTGACCTCTGTTCGCGTCAGATCGAGCGCGAGTTGATGCCGAAACGGGATCGTCGGGACCCCTTCGACGTGCAGAACCCAATCTGGGTGCGCGCGATACAGGTCGCTGTCCGGATTGACCATTTCAGGCTCGAACCAGAGGCCGAATTCCAGACCCAGGCCCGTGACATGTTCGATCAGCGGTCCAAGCCCATTTGGATAGACCTCTTCAGAGACCCACCAATCCCCAAGCCCCGCTTTGTCGCTGCGTCGTCCGCCAAACCAGCCATCATCAAGAATGAACCGCTCCGCGCCAACCTCGGCAGCCGCCTCAGCGAGTTTGAACAGCGTGTCTTGATCGTGATTGAAATAAACGGCTTCCCACGTGTTGTAATGAATGGGGCGTGGCTTGCGGGTAATGCGGTCATCCATGGCCTGAGACGTGACGTGCCGATGAAACTGCCGCGACAAGGCGCTGAAACCATTTTGCGAAACACCAGCAAACAAGGTCGGCGTCTTATAGGTTTCGCCCGGCGCAAGCGACACTTCTCCCGGGAAGAAATATTCGCCCATTTGAACAAAAGCATGGCCATCGCTAAGCCGATCCACTCGAATGCGATGGTTCCCACTCCAGCCAAAGTGGAAAGCGAAGCACAGACCCGCCTGCTCGGTTGTGCCGTCAGCACCGGCCAATAATCCGGGGAAACAGTCATGGCTGGTGCGTCCGCTTTTGTTTTCGCGAACATAGCTCCCGGTGAATTGGGGAATTTGCTCGCGATGAAACTCACCTGCCCATCGGCCTGTAAACCCAAAAAGTTGCGTCGCTCGTTGATCAAGGGGCAAAGAGGCGGCGGCGCACCAATCCACCGACAGCGCGTCTGCCCCCAGATTTTCGATCTCGGTTTCTAATGTCAGCAGATGAGTCTCAGGATCGAGAGATATGAAATGCCTGGCGCAAATCTGCGTGGCCTCATCGCGGCAGACAAGCGTGACGCTGTGCGGGTCGGGGCGAAGGACTGAGTCGACCAAAAACAGGCTCGCCCAGTTTGTCCCGGCACGATGTGCCGCAAATCCTGTCGCGCCTCCAAGACCACCGCCAAACTCGTTCAAGACGGAGCTTTCAATCTCTCGGTCGGCGCTTCCAGGCGCATGCTGACGCGCTGTCATGCGTTTGAGAAGATCAGTATCTGTTCGATTGAGCCGTGGTCCCCAATAATGGAAACGCGGACGCTCCCCCGCAGCACACGCCAATACGAGGCTGGTCGTATGTGTCTCTAGGATCACAGAATCGAGCGTTTCAGGCATTTTGTCTCCTTTTGATCGCCGAGGCACGATCCGGCACCAATCTTTCTCGCAGACATCCCAAATGTTGGAAATAGTGCATAGTCTTACCGAATTCGAAAACTGCGAGCGGGCATACAGCCCTTAAAGCGGGATGTTCGCCACACTCTTTTTTCGCCTCCACACCAGATACGCTTTAAATTCAATGCTGTTTCCAACCGCCATGGCCAACGAGAAATAGCACCATCTGGCATGGCAATTTGGCATCTGATCGAATACGAAAACCACGAACCAAAGATACGATCCGAAGGATTAGGACGATTTCACCATGCCCATGACGGATGACATGCGGACGCTGAACAGACGCGTGGGCGACCGAACGGTTCATTGCCGACATCATGTCAAAAGCGACGGCCGGGATCTGTTCTTATACGGCTACACACCGCACACGGGTCAGCGCTTGCCTGGCGACGATCTACACACCGTCACAGGATCAGAAATGCGGCATCACCCCTTGCGTGGCGAATGGTCGATTTATGCTGCAGGACGCCAGAACCGGACATTCAAGCCCGGCGCCGCGGCCAACCCACTGGCCCCGAGCCGCCCCGGTGCTCCCCTTACCGAAATTCCTTTCGAAGACTTTGAACTCGCCGTGTTCGGCAATCGCTTTCCGAGCCTGTTCGCGGATGCGACACCCCCCGATCAGTCCGATCTGCCCGAACAGCCTGGACTGAATGTGCACGCCGCCAAAGGCGCCTGTGAAGTGATCGTCTATTCACCGCGAGCCAATGGCTCGCTCGCGACCTTGAGCCAATCGCGCCGCCGCTTGCTGATCGAGGCTTGGATTGATCGCTATGAAGCCATGTTCTCAGCTGGATGCGCCTTCGTTCTCCCATTCGAAAACCGCGGAGATGAAGTCGGGGTCACCCTGCACCATCCGCATGGGCAGATTTATGGGTTCCCGATCGTTCCCCAGCCGCAGCAAACGGCTGCTCACGCATTCGAGGCGGGATATGACCTCGCCGCTGAAGTGCGCTCTTGGGGTGCGCCGTACGAGATTCAAAACGCTGGTGGTATGGTCTCTTATGCGCCGCGCTTTGCCCGCTTTCCATACGAAGTCTGGATTTCAGCCGAGACACCGGTTTCGGGTCCATGGGCCTTCACCGAAGATCAGGCTGACGGGTTTGCCCACCTGCTCGGAGATACGGTTCGCCGTTATGATGCGTTCTTCGGTCGCGAGACGCCGTGCATGCTGAGCCTGCACGCAGCGCCTTATGGCCGCGATGATCGGTTTCAATTCACCGCGCAATTCTATCCGCTTCTGCGCGCGCCGGACCGGGTCAAATACTTGGCCTCGGTTGAGCAAGCGACCGGGGTTTTCACAGTCGATGTTCTGCCCAGCCAAGCCGCGGATCAATTGCGGGGGGCACTGTGATGCTCGAGGGCGCATTCGAGCGAACCTTTGGCACCTCGCCAGAGATCAATGCGACCGCGCCCGGACGGGTCAACTTGATCGGTGAGCACACAGACTATAATGGCGGCGCCGTTCTCCCTGCAGGGTTGCAATGTCGCGTACACCTGGCGCTGGCGCGGCACGACAAGCCCGAAGTCACCATCCAGTCGAGCCGCTTCGATGATCGGATCACCCGCCCCGTTGGTGACCCGAAACGCGGACACTGGACCGACTATGCCATGGGCGCCCTCGATAAAGCCGCTGAGCTCAGTTGGCTGACCGCCGGCGTGCAACTCTACATCGACAGCACCGTGCCAGATGGCGCAGGGGTCTCCTCTTCCGCGGCCCTGATCACAGCGGTTTTACGCGCCACCGCAGCGCTCGCATCGGCGGACACTGATCCTGTATCCGTCGCTCATCACGCCCGCGCGGTCGAGAATGACTATATCGGCATGCCATGTGGCATCATGGATCAAATGGCGGTCGGGCTCGCAGCGTATGGCAAAGCACTGGCGCTTGATGCGCGTGACATGAGCTATGAAGTGCTCGAAATCCCTCAAGGCTGGGGGTTCGCGGTCTTTCATTCCGGGGTTCGGCGTGAACTTGCCGACGGGCGCTATAAGGCCCGGTTTGAGGAGTGCCAACAGGCCGCCGACAGCCTTGGGGCAGAGCATTTGTGCCGCCTCGATACAGCTCAGCAACGCGCGATGACAGACTTACCCGCGCCGCTAAACAAACGCGCGCATCATGCATTGACGGAGCATGTCCGCACCGTCGACGCGAGCGCCGCGATGAAAGCGCAGGACCTTGAAAGTTTTGCGCACCTCATGAATGAAAGCCATCGCTCCTATGCACAGGATTTTGAGGCGTCCACGCCTGAAATCGATGCGCTCGTGGAGGATGCCCTCGCGCTTGGCGCAAAAGGGGCGCGCCTGACCGGCGGCGGATTTGGCGGATGTATCGTCACTCTGATCGAGACCGATCGGCTTGACGAGTTCGCCGACGCTTTGCTTCGTCGTCATGACACGGTTTGGCGCGTTTAGAACTTATTCAGCTGGGGCCGCATCAATCACTTCAAATTGCGCGGTGCGACGACCATTCCACTCATTATCTTTGATCCGCCCGGCCAGGTGCACACGACCGCATTGCAGTAAAGCGTCGCCCAAGGGCGTACCCATGCAGCGCCAAACCAATGCATCCAAACGAGCGCCGGCGTCTTCAACCGTCAATTTAAGGTGGTTCTCGCCAATCGGCCGCGTGTGCGTGATCTCGACATTGCGCAGGCCAAAGATCGGCTCCGGCGCGCCCTGACCAAATGGACCTAGCGTCTGAAGGTTGTCATAGGTCTCGGTCGTTACCTGAGATGGTGCCAGTAACGCATCCAAAACCAATTCACGCGCCGCAACGCGCTCTTCCTTAAACTCGGCCATATGAGCCTGCATCCAATCCTGAAGCGCGGGGAGTTGAGATGGATCAAGACTGAGCCCACCGGCCATGGCATGCCCGCCCCCTGATAAAACCACCCCGGCCTTTGCGGCGGCGGAGATCGCATCCCCGATATT
Source organism: Pseudomonadota bacterium (assembly GCA_038527765.1). Classification (GTDB taxonomy): domain Bacteria; phylum Pseudomonadota; class Alphaproteobacteria; order Caulobacterales; family Hyphomonadaceae; genus Henriciella. The sequence continues at coordinate 74,397 of JBCBFK010000004.1, read as the reverse complement.
GACCCCATGGACGGATCGCGCAGAACCTTTCGCAACCGGGCCCAATCCCTGCCCCCAACCGATGACAATGCTCGGCAAGTGGAACCGGTCCTTCAAGCGTCCCGCAACAATCCCAATGACGCCCGGATGCCACCCTTCCCCTCCCGCAATCAGGATGCCGGTCTCAGGATTGGCGTCGAGCTGCTTTTGAGCCTCGACGGTGGCTTGCTCGAGAATGGCGCTTTCCACGGCTTTGCGGTCATCATTATGGGCATGTAGGCGCTCCGCGAGCGCAATGGCTTCGGAGCGATCTTCCGTCGCAAGCAGTTTCGCGGCAAGCCAAGGATCGCCAACGCGCCCGCCAGCATTGAGCCGCGGCCCCAGGACAAAAGTTGCGTGATAGACGCTTTCAATCTTGCCAATACCCGCCACATCTGCGAGCGCGCGCAGCCCCAGATTCTGTCCGCGCTCTAAAATTTTCAGACCTTGCTTCACAAAGGCGCGATTGGCGCCATGCAGCGGTGACATATCGCACAGCGTCCCGAGCGCGCAGAGATCCAGCCAATGCAAAATATCGGGCAAGCCCCCTTCAGGCGCGATCCCTCGTTCGCGCGCGACTTTGTTGAGCGCGGCCGCAAAGACATAGACCACACCCGCAGCCGCAAGGTGCCCCTGCCCGCTCGTATCATCGGCGCGATTTGGATTGACGAGTGCTGCACATTCGGGGGGCTCTGCGCCCATCAAGTGATGATCGATCACGATCACGGGTAAGTCGATTTTGACCGCCTCTGCGAGCGCGTCGATTGCAGCCGCTCCGCAATCAACCGTGATGACCAGATCCGCGCCCTGATCTTTCAAGTGACGGAAGGCTGCCGGACTCGGGCCGTATCCTTCGGTCAGCCGGTCTGGCACATACAGGCCAATCTCGCGCCCCCAAGCCCTGAAATAGCGCGTGAGGATCGCCGAACTCGTACCTCCATCGACATCATAATCGGCAAACACAGTGACATTGCGCCCATCGACAATGGCGTCGAGCGTCAACTCTGCCGCCATTATCATATCCTGAAATCGCGCCGGGTCCGGAAACAGCGCGCGCAAGGTCGGGTTCAAAAATGTTTCTATGTCTTCCGGTGCAATCCCCCGCGGGGCAAGGAGGCGCGCCAACAGATCATCGCCGCCGAGATGGGGCGTAAGCGCGCGCACCGCTTGATCATCCGTCTTACGCAGGCTCCAATACCGTCCGCCCAAAGAGTCTCGAATCGAAAACGCGGTGTCTGTCATGCGAGAGGGTATGGGCCGCGTTGGCGTTTAGCGCAAACCCGCTAAGCGGTTTCGCTGGCGACCGCCCCGCGCAAATCGGTTGCGTCGTCTGTTTGGAGGGCCGCGCTTTTGATCAGCATCAGGACAATGGTCGCTGAGATGCCGGCACTCGATGCCGTCAAAAGGATCGCCGTCTGGCCACCGAGCGCATCGAGCCCCCCAACCACAAAGCCGGACAAGATCGTCCCGATATTGGCGCACGCCAAGAACAAAGCAAATTGCGTGGCGGCCCCTTTGAGATCGCACAGTCGCATGGCTGTGGCATAGGCGCCGATCCGCATCAGGACATCGCTCAGGAAGGCTAAAAACACGACGAAGATAAATACGATCTGAGCCTGCCAATATGGAGCTGAAACCACGAATGCGACGCCAACCATCGCATAGAGGAACATGCCGAGCGCACTGCCCGGACGTGCGCCCAGTCGGTCCACCAGCCAACCGAAAACCATCACACCGAGCACGCCGGCGATGAGGCTCGCGAGCCCGTTCAGGGTGGCGAAACTCTCCTCGCTCCACCCGCCGAACTGTGTCGCAATCACGGGGCCGATGACCGCATAAAGCCCAAAGGTGAAGCCGTAGACTCCCAAGGCGGTCGCCAGCAAGAGACTGTCGCGCTTGGACATCACCTGCCAGACCGCCAGCAGCAGGTCGCTCCACCCTTCCGCGACCTCATTCGTAACCTCTTGAGATGCTTGTCCCTGTGTCCACGGAAAAAGGCGCTCACCTGGCCGTTCGCGCGTGATCAAAAGCAAGACCAGGGACAGCGCCACGAACACTGCCATTGCCAGATACGCAGCCTCAACACTCACGCGGGCGATCAACACGCCGCACAGAATAGTCCCGATCGCTGTGCCGACCGCTTCGCCAGCCAAAATGAATCCATTGGCCCGCGCGCGTTCATCCTCGGGCACCAGATCCACGGCAAGCCCGTTAATCGCTGTATCCTGAAACGCGCAGAACGTGTTCACGGCAAGGGCAATCGCAGCCAGCATCAGGATCTGCGTGTGATCCGGGCCGAGCCGTGCGCTAACCAGGAGCGCGAGGACAATCAGGGCTTGAGATCCGACCAACCAGGCTCGGCGCTTGCCCATGGGCGGATAAGTAAACCGGTCCACGAGAAACCCGGACACGAGCTTGAACGTCCAGGGTAAAGTCGCAGCGCTGACAAAAAGCCCGATCCCTGCGGGTGAAACATCATTGGCCGCGAGCCATATTGGCATCGCAAAAAAGAATAATCCGAGCGGAAAGCCCTGAGCGAGCAGGACCATGAACAAGATCGTGTATCGCAGCCACGCGCTTTGCGACATCGGGGGAATTCGGCGTATTAGAGCCATACCATCCTTCCTGACATGGATGGTCAGATTAGCCTAATCAGCGTCTCTCGAAAATTGTCGCTGCGTCTCAATTATTGTTCGCAGAGGCGGATTTATACGCGATGCCAGCTCTTGATCTTGCGCACCATGCCGTCGGCGCTGCTCATCACCAGTGTATCGGTTTCGATATGCCCATTCTGACGCACAACGCCATCGACGAGCCCGCCTTTGGTCACGCCGGTCGCACAAAATACGGTTTCTCCCGACGCCAGCTCTTTGAGGCTATACTTTTTGTCGTAATCCGTGATGCCGGTCCGGTCCGCGCGGCGGCGTTCGTCATCATTGCGGAAGACCAACCGTCCCTGCATTTGACCGCCGACACATTTGAGGGCCGCAGCCGCCAATACGCCTTCGGGTGCGCCGCCAGATCCGACATAGAGATCAATGCCTGTCGATGGGTTGGTGGTGTTGATCACGCCTGCCACATCGCCATCTGAAATCAGATGCACGCGGGTTCCGGCGCCGCGCAAATTCTCAATAATTTCGGCGTGGCGCGGGCGGTCGAGGACACAGGCCGTCATGGCAGAGACATCGACGCCTTTGACCTTCGCCATGGCGGCGATGTTCTCGGCGGGACTCTGGTCCAGATCGACGACCCCTTCAGGATACCCAGGGCCGATCGCGATTTTGTCCATGTATGTATCCGGCGCAAACAGTAATCCGCCGCGCGGCGCGATCGCGAGCACAGCCAAGGCATTCGCCATTGCTTTGGCGGTCAATGTCGTGCCTTCCAGCGGATCGAGCGCGATATCGATCGCCGGTCCTTTTCCGGTGCCAACTTCTTCGCCGATATAGAGCATCGGGGCTTCATCGCGTTCGCCTTCGCCAATGACCACGCGGCCTTGGAAATCGACGGCATTGAAGGCCGTGCGCATAGCGTCCACCGCTGCAGCATCCGCGGCTTTCTCATCGCCGCGTCCGGCCAGGGCTTCTGCCGCGATAGCCGCTTTTTCGGTCACCCGCACCATGGCATCCGCCAAATGCGGGATTAGAACGCTCTCACTCATTTTTTACTCCCCCGAGCCACGCAGAGCCCAGCTTCAATTCTTAGGTTTCCGCATCGATCGGAATGACCTGCGGTGCCCCAACACTTGCCTCTAACGCTGAGACACGGGTGCTGGCAGCATCAATATCCCCGCGAGAACACACATGCGTCACAATAGCAACAGGTGAGACATCGCTGTCATCAGCCGACTCCTGTAACAGCTTATTGACCGAAACATCATGCGCGGCGAGCGCTTCCGTCAGACTCGCCAGCGCGCCGGGTCGATCTGCCAATTTCACACGGAAGAAAAACGCCGATCGTTCGGCCGGTTCGGCGGCTACGAATTGTCGGGTCGTATGGTGGTCTGCGCGCCCAAAGGGGCTGCGCGCCATCGGCGTGAACAGTTTGGAAACATCACCCATCACCGCGCTCGCTGTGGGGCCCGCGCCGGCGCCGGGTCCAGTCAAAGAAACCGCCCCCAGCGGGTCGCCCTCAACCCGAACAGTATTCAGCGCTCCGTTTACGCGAGCGAGTGGATGATCGACAGGCATCGCCAACGGCGCGACCCGGCAAACCACCCCTTCATCCGTGAGCAGGCTTTCCGCGATGAGTTTAATCCGAAGACCCAGGCGATCTGCCAAATCGAGGTCGATCAACTCGACAGTGTCCACGCCTTTGACGGAAACTTTGCTGAAATCGAGATCCGCGGTGAACGCGATCGATGCGAGGATCGCGGCCTTGTGAGCAGCATCCATACCCGAAACATCAAGCGTCGGGTCCGCTTCTGCATAGCCGAGGCGCTGGGCCTCCTCGAGCACTTCATCATAAGAGCGCCCCGTCTCGAGCATTTGCGTCGTTAGATAATTGCATGTGCCGTTCAAGATGCCGGACACTCGGCGAAGCGCGACGCCAGTGAGTGAGTCGCGAAGGACCCGCACCACGGGCACGCCGCCTGCCACAGCCGCCTCAAACATCAGATCGACATCATGTTCCTGCGCCAGGACTTCCAGCGCCTGACCGTGCATGGCGATCAGGGCCTTATTGGCCGTAACAACGTGCTTGCCCGCCTTGAGCGCTTCCTCCACGGCGAACTTGGCCGGGCCATCTGAACCGCCGACCAATTCGACAAACACATCCACGTCCGGATCCTCAGCCAAAGTCGCGGCGTCATCGAACCAACGGTAGCCCGAAATATCGACCGGACGATTGCGGTTCTTGCTGCGGGCTGAGACCCCAACAATCTCGATCTTACCCGGCAGGCGCAGCTCAGCTTGCCGTTCGACAAGTTCGATCAGACCGCAGCCAACATGGCCAAGGCCAGCAATTCCTAGTTTGACTGTTTTCAAGATCCCGTCCTTTGCAGGGGCTCGCTTTGCCCCCCCTCTTGGAGTTTGGCAAGGAAGCGTTTGATGTTTCGGGCCGCCTGACGGATGCGTTGCTCGTTTTCCACCAAGGCAATGCGCACATGTCGGTCACCATGCTCGCCGAAGCCCGCCCCAGGTGCGACCGCAACTTCGGCTTCATTCATAAGCTTGAGTGCAAATTCGAGACTGCGCATGTCGCCGCACTGCGGCGGAATTTTAGCCCAGGCAAACATAGACGCCGCCGGCGTTGGCACGTCCCAACCTGCACGTCCGAAACTTTCAATCAGCACGTCGCGGCGCGATTTATAAGTGGCGCGGAACTCATCGACGCAGTCTTGCGGGCCGTCCAGCGCGGCGCATGCGGCCACCTGGATCGGCGTAAAGGCGCCATAATCGAGATAGGATTTCACCCGCGCCAGGGCGCCAATCAGACGCTCATTCCCGGCCGCAAATCCGATCCGCCAGCCCGCCATGGAATAGGTCTTCGACATGGTTGTGGTCTCGACCGCGATGTCCTTGGCACCATCGACCTGCAGGATCGAAGGCGTCGGTTCTTCAAAATAGATTTCGTTATAAGCAAGATCCGACAGGATATAGAGATCGTGCTTTTTCGCGAGCGCGACCGCGTCCTTGTAGAACTCCAGATCGCACACATCTGCGGTCGGATTGGAGGGGTAACACAAGACCATCGCTGTTGGCGGCGGCACCGAGTAGCGGATCGCTTTGCTAATCCCGGAGAGATAAGCTTCCGGCGTTGGGGCCGGGATCGCACGGATCGACGCACCGGCCATGATGAAGCCAAAATGGTGCAACGGATACGATGGATCCGGCGCGAGAATCACGTCGCCGGGTGCGGTGATCGCTTGCGCCAGGTTCGCGAACCCCTCTTTCGAGCCGAGCGTCACAACGACTTCGCGATTTCGATCTAAAGTGACCCCGAACCGTCGATCATAGTACTCGACCAGGGCGCGGCGCAGACCGGGGATACCGCGCGACGCGGAATAGCCGTGCACGTTTGGTTTGGCGGCGGTTTCGGCAAGCTTGGCGATCACATGCGGCGGCGCTGGCATGTCGGGATTTCCCATCCCCAGATCAATAATATCGGCCCCTTCGGCGCGCAGCTCAGCTTTGCGTCGATTGACTTGTTCGAAAACGTAAGGCGGCAAGCGCCGAATTTTGTGAAACTGTCCGCTCATCGTGCGGATCTCCGTATAGAAACTTCTGAAAATTTAAAGGCGAGCACGCGGCACATCGAAACGTGCTTTGAGTTCCTCGACCTCTGCGTCGGTTAAAAAGTCGGGGGCGGGCAACCGCCCCTCCACCGCTCGCTTCACCTCAAGCGCCCAGGCGCGAATTTGCTCAGGGGTTTCTTCAGGCGCCTGGGCGCGTGGATCAGAATTGAACAGCTGCAATGCAGCCAAAGTTTCGGCTTCGGATAATTTCAATTTTTTGAGAGTCCGGCCGCTGTCGCTGAGTTCTGGCACCGAACTCAGGTCAGGATAACCTTCTCCGCGAAACTCAACTTTGCGGGCTTCGTACCATTCGGGGGCTTCCGCGCGCATGGCTTGCACTCTCTCGATCGAGCTTGTGCAGCCCGTCAAAAGGACAAACGTTACGAAAAGACTGGCGCGCATAAACAATTTCCCTCGCTGGACTCATAATTCCCAAAGCTGTTTAGTCTTATAAGGGTTCGCATAGAATGGCGAGAGTCGGTCTCATGACCAAAGACAGAAACTTTGATAATTTTGGGGCAAGCACGCTTCCGAACCTTTTTTCGGAAGTGAATGCGGAAACCTTACAGGCATTATCCGGGAATCTGATGCAGGCGGTGCAGGAAGCCCAGGGGATTTTGCTCGACTCTTTGAACGGCATCGACCTTCGTCCACCTTCCCCAGGCCAAGCCGATCCATTTGGCGGTTTCGACGCCCAGATGAAACTCGGAGCCGCGCTGGCGCGTAATCCGGAAAAAACCGGTCACGCCATGATGACTTTGTTTCAGGGCTGGATGAACCTGTTTCAAGCGATGGCCTCAAACACACCCATGCCGCGTGATCGCCGCTTCTCAGATCCGGAGTGGGAAGCCAATCCGGCTTTCAGTTTTATGCGCCGTGCCTGGATGCTGAACGCCGAATGGTTGCAAGGCCTCATCGAAACGGTCTCTGACGATCTCGACGATGAAACCAAGCTCAAAGCGAGCTATTACATGAGCCAGTTTGTCGACGCGATGTCGCCGACCAATCTCATGGCGACCAACCCCGCGGCGCTGCGTGCAATGATTGAATCCAATGGCGAGAGTTTGCTTCAGGGGCTACGCAATGCCCGCAATGATTTGCAACGGGGCGGTGGGCGTCTTTCGATCAGCCAAACCGACGAAGAGGCCTATGAGGTCGGTCGGAACGTCGCCACGGCCAAAGGCAAGGTCGTCTTCCGCAACAAACTGATCGAGGTGATCCACTATAATCCCACTCGCAAGAAGATGCGTGAACGCCCGATGCTCATCTTCCCGCCCTGGATCAACAAGTTCTACATTCTCGATCTTCAGCCGGAAAACTCGATGATCCGCTGGCTACTCTCAAAGCGCGTCAACACATTCGTCGTCTCTTGGCGCTCAGCGGACAATGAGACCAAGGATTATACCTGGGACGATTATGTCGAGCAGGGCATTCTTGCCGCGGTCGACGCCGTGACCAAAGAAGCCGGCGTCAAGAAGGTCAATTCAATCGGCTACTGTATTGGCGGGACGCTGCTCTCGACGGCCCTCGCACACATGGGCAAGACGGGAGACAAGCGGATCGCGTCTGCGACCTATTTCGCTTCGCAATCCGACTTCGAGCTTGCCGGTGAGCTTAAGATCTTCACGGGCGAAGAAGGCTTGCAGCAGGTCGACACCGTCATCGAAGAGCATGAAGGGATCATGCCGGGCGAAATGATGGGCGAGACCTTCAACTGGCTTCGACCCGCGGATCTGGTTTGGCGCTATGTCGTTGACAATTACATGATGGGCAAACCCCCTCGCCCGTTCGATCTGCTTTATTGGAATGCAGACCAGACGAACATTCCCGGACCGACGCACAAAACCTATCTGAACTGCTTCTACAATCAGAATGAGCTGAGCCGCGGCACGTTCGAAGTGTTCGGAGAACCGGTCGAGATGGCCGACATTAAATTGCCCGTCTTTATCCAGGCGAGCCGATCAGATCATATCTGTCCGTGGCATTCCATTTATCGCGGGGCGCAGAATTTTGGCGGCGATGTACGCTTCACGCTGGCGGGGTCTGGCCACATCGCTGGTGTGATCAATCACCCTGACGCGCAGAAGTACCAGCATTGGGTGAACACGGATCTACCCGAGAACCCAGGACGCTGGTTGTCTGAAGCGGAAGAGTTGCCAGGATCCTGGTGGCCAAGCTGGTGGGAATGGCTCAAGCCCCTGTCTGGTGACAAGACCATGGCCGTTGAGACCAAAGATCATAATCTGGGCGATGCCCCCGGGCAGTACGCAGCGATGAAGCTCAAAGATATCGCGGCCGGCGCCAAACCGGCGGGTCCGTATTCTGATGGAACGGAGCCAACGCCGGGCGTTCCAATGGTTAAAAAGAAGCCGAGCTATCGCATGCCAGCGGGCTGGCGCCCCCGCGGATAAGGCCATTTTCACGCCTTTTTGAAACCACGGTAAAATAAAACACAAAAAACGCTCTCCAGCGTTTACCACTCTGATTGCTGATATTTAGACGCTTTTTTTGGGGCGGGCGCACTGCTTGCAATTTGAATAAAATTTCCACCTTTGATTGAACCAAGCGTTTTTATTCTCCGTGTATCACCTTCACTGCGTTGAAAAATCCGGGGACCATTGTGACTTTTTCACTTATCAAATCGTGGATAACGAGTGCGGGGCAAATTTGCCCGCGACTTGTTAAAGATCGTCGCGGAAACTCGACGATGATTTTCGCGTTAGCGCTGATTCCGATTTTCTCAGTCGCTGGCTTCGCAATCGATCATAGCCGCCACATCTCTGCGCAGAAGCAAGTCCAAGCCTCGCTTGATGCCGCGGCCCTGTCGACAGCTTTGCGCCTGAGCGAAGAAAAGCTTGATCCAACAAATCTCGACCCTGTCGCTCAGTCATTCTTTGACGCGCAGTTGGAGACGACCAGCGCGATGGCGATGCAGCCCGTGAAGGCGAAGGTCGTGGATGATGAAGTCATTCTGTCAACGACGGGCACGCTCGACACGACGCTGATGGCGATCATTGGTCAGAACTATATGCCGCTGAGCGCCGAAACCGCGGTGGTGTACAATATTCAACAACCCGTCGAGCTTGCGCTCGTGGTTGATACGTCGGGGTCAATGAGCGGGTCCAAACTCACCGCGCTCAAAGATGCCTCTTATTCGCTGATCGACATTTTGCTGCCATCTGAAGATGACCCTTCGAAGAATGACGCCGCGAAAATGTCGATCGTGCCTTTCAATACGTACGTTAAAATCGACACCAAGTATAAGAATGCGAGCTGGATGCGCGACACAGCACCCTACACCCGCACCTGGCAATCTTGTAAAACGACCAACCGCGACCGTCGCGATGCTGGCTGCTGGCAGGAATCCTATTCGTGCACAAAATGGCGCGGCTCCGTGGAGCAAGGCAATCGCGAGTCCTACAGAGGCACGTGTAAGCGTTGGAGATGCCCTCCCGGTGCAGACCCAGATAAAACCTGCACGACCCGCTCTGAGTATCGCCAATGGCATGGCTGCGTGCGCTCGCGCAAAAACCCATACAATGTCCAAGACGATACATATGGCAGCCAAAAGATCCGTGGCATCGTTCAGAAGAATGCGTGCAGCACATCGCAAACAGCTGAACTGTCGAACGATCATGAAGCCGTCGATAAAATCATCAGTGGCCTGAAAGCGAACAGCAACACCTATATTCCAACAGGATTGATCTGGGGATTGCGTAGCCTGTCTTCACAAGAACCCTTCACCGGCGGCGAGGACTATTCGGCCTTTGCAGATCAAGGCGGACGCAAGGCGCTGATGCTGATGTCGGATGGCGCGAACACAGTTTCGCCGAACAATTCAGGCTGGCACAATAAGAGCAATGTTTCGCAGGCCAATGGTTACACATTGGACGTCTGCCAGGCCGCCAAGGATGAAGACATCGAAGTCTATACGATTGCCTTCGATCTGGACGATGTTGCGACCAAGCAGATGCTCAAAGACTGCGCCACGGACGATAGTTACTACTATGACGCCGACGACGCTGATGATCTGAAAGCCGCGTTTGACTCCATCGGTAAGGATCTCGCCGAGCTCGCGATCGCCCGTTAAACCCAATCGGACATGGGCCTCTAGTTTACGAGGCCCATTTCATGCCGGTAGCGACGACGCAATAGATCGATCGGTGCGAGTTCGCCGCTCTTTGCTTCTTCATAGTGCCAATACGTCCAACCATTACAGGCCGGGGCTTGCTGAACGAAAGCACCCATGCGGTGAATGGACCCGGTCGCTTCGCCAGTCGTGAGACTGCCATCGACACGAATACGTGCGTTGAACCGTTTCTTGGGCGACCAGAGGCGGTCTCCCGGCTTCAGCCAGCCATTCTCGATCAATGCTCCGAACGGCACTCTTGGCAGCGACTTCTTACCTTTTTCAATTTCCAGCATATCGCCATCAATCGGCGTGATGGCTTTCAGACGGGCCCGCGACAGACGCACATAGGCGGGGTCTTGTTCAACACCGACATAAGCACGGCCGAGTTTCTTCGCGACGGCGGCTGTGGTGCCAGTGCCTGAGAACGGGTCCAGGACAGTGTCCCCAGGCTTAGACGTGGCAAGCAGGATCCGTTGCAGAAGCGCTTCCGGCTTCTGTGTGGGATGTGCTTTCTTGCCGTCGTCGCCTTTCAGACGCTCGCCGCCAGCGCAAATTGGAATGAGCCAATCCGACCGCATTTGCTTATCTTCATTGAAGGTTTTGAGCGCGTCGTAATTGAATGTGACTTTCGACTTCTCGGACTTCCCGGCCCAGATCATCGTTTCGTGCGCGTTTTGAAACCGGGTGCCTTTAAAGTTCGGCATCGGGTTTGATTTGCGCCAAATGACGTCATTCTGGATCCAGAATCCGGCATCCTGAAGCACCGTGCCGACCCGGAAAATATTGTGATAGGAGCCAATCACCCAGATCGCACCATCATCCTTCAGAATCCGCCGACACTCTGCCAGCCATTGATGGGTGAAGAGGTCATAGGCATCAAAACTATCAAACTGATCCCAGGCATCGGTGACGCCGTCGACCACTGACTGGTCCGGCCGCGTTAAGCCGCCGCCCAGTTGCAAGTTATATGGCGGGTCAGCGAAAACGAGATCGACTGAATTGTCGGGAAGACGGGACAGAACGTCCACGCACTCACCTTCGATAATTGTATTTTTATTGAGCTCCATGCCCCGTGCTTCCCATCGTCGAATCAGTTGCGAATCAGAAGCACTCCAAATCTACCGGTTTGGGTTTCTGATTCGTTACCAACCGCGAAACTGATTCGCCCACAATTGTTTCGATATCGAAACTGCACAGATTCAGCCCTGTGGACAAGTCTGTGGAATACGAAGCCTGGTGCGCTCTCCTTGGCCGCGACGTCAGCCTCTGAATTCTATTGCGTTTCCTGACGCAGGCGTCATCCTCTGAACATGAATTCTGCGTCTGAGCGCCTCCCGCTTTCAAGGGTCTTGGCATTTGCGAGTGTCGGAATGCCACTCGCCGCGATCGGCCTGCCAATGGCCGTTTTTGTCGCCCCAATGTATGCTGAGGACTTGGCGCTCGGCACCGCGACGGTCGGCCTGATCTTGATGGTCTTGAGGTTTTGGGACCTCGGCACAGACCCGGTCATGGGATGGCTCGTCGATTCTCGCCCAACCAAACGGGGCCGTATCAAGCACTGGATCCTTGGGAGCGTCCCGGTGCTCATGATTGGCGGTTTTTTTGTCTTCATCCCGCTCGGTGAAACCGTCAGCCCGTTCTATCTCGCATTCTGGCTCGCGGTTCTGTGGCTCGGCTTCACCATGCTGCAAACGCCTTATGCGTCATGGGTGCCGATGATCGCAGCAGATTATGATGATCGCTCGCGCCTGTTTCTTTGGCGGGAGATCCTCAACACATTCACTTTGATTGCTCTCCTCGTCATTCCGGCGGTTCTGGCCCTCGCATTCGGATATGGCGCCCGCGAGCAAGTGCTTGTGATGGGCATCATCCTGCTCATTTCTTTACCTGTCACAGTCGGTTTGGCCGCCCTTATGGTGCCGGACACGCCGCCGGAGCCAGGCACCGAGAAAGTCAGCTTCTCGTGGACGGTGATGAAAGCAGCGATCCTCGATCCGGCGGTCACGCGCTTGCTTTCGGTTGAAGTTCTCATCGGAGTCGCGGTCGCGGCCACAGGGTCCACCTTCTTGTTCGCGGCGAAGGATGGCTACGGTGTGATCGCCTTGGCGCCGCTCGTCCTCTTGATTTACTTTGTCTGCGGGTTTGCCGCGATGCCCGCTTGGACATGGCTTTCACATCGCACCGATAAGCACATCGCGGTGATTTGCGTCTGCCTTTGGTCGTCGATCGCTTTCTTCGTCTATCTGCCGCTCAGCATTGCCGGTGGCGGCGTGATCTTGCTGTCGATCGGCGCGATTGTCAGCGGCTTGGGATATGGCTCAGCGCCAATTTTGCTGCGGTCCATGATGGCAGACGTCATCGAGCGTGAAGATAAACTTACCGGCGAAAACCGCGCTGGACTGTACTATTCCCTCAATTCTGCAGCTTATAAGGTTGGGGCCAGTTTCGGGGTCGGTATCCCATACATCTTGTTGGAACTGATTGCGGGCTACACCCCCGGCGGCGACAATTCTCCGCAAGAGATTGCAGGCCTCATGTGGGTGTTTGTCGGGGTCCCGGTCGCTGCATATGGATTGGCGGCGCTGTTCTTACGCAAATACCCGCTGACCCGCGAAAAAGAAGCCGCGATCCAGGCGCACATGGTCAATCCAACCAGCGATCACAGCACGACCAATCCGACGCTCGTCGACTGAACGCGCTTAAACATCCATGCGATACTGGTCCCCGCGCAACACAGGCGGTTGAAACAAATCAGTTCTGAGCGGCGTGCGCTGGGGTTCGAGTCCTAAGCGCCGGACAGTTCGTGCAAAGCGTTGCGCGATGAGCTTCGCCTGCGGCCCGCGGCCCGCGCCACGCGTGAACCAATCGGCATCATAGTCTTTGCCACCCCGCATCTCGCGCAGCTGATTGATCACGCGGGCCGCGCGATCCGGATAATGCTGGACCAGCCATTCATGGAACAAATCCTTGAGCTCATGCGGCAGCCGCAACAAGACATAACCAGCCCCAATCGCCCCCTGCTCTTTCGCCGTTTCGAGGAGCGCCTCCAGTTCCGGCTCATTCAGGGTCGGAATGATCGGCGCCGCCATGACGGTGACCGGCACCCCGGCTTCACTGAGCCTGCAGACGGTCTCATAGCGCTTGCGCGGCGTCGCGGCCCGCGGTTCCATCACGCGCGCCAGTTTCGGATTGAGCGTCGTGATCGAGACTCCAACCCGGCACAATTGCTTCTCCGCCATCGGCCCGATCAGATCCAAGTCACGCTGGATTAAGGCCGATTTGGTCAAGAGCGAGACAGGGTGATTGTGATCGCTCAAGATCTGCAGAAAGCGCCGGGTGAGCTTTTGCTCGCGCTCCACTGGCTGATAAGCATCTGTATTGACCCCGAGCGCAATCGGCCTTGGCACATAGCCCGGGCGCGAAAGCTCTTTCAGCAAGAGCTCCGGCCCGTCTGGTTTGTAAAACAGCTTGCTCTCAAAATCCAAGCCGGCGGACAGACCATGATAAGCGTGCGTTGGCCGCGCGAAGCAATAGACACAGCCATGCTCGCACCCCCGGTACGGATTGATTGAGCGATCAAAGTGAATGTCCGGCGACTTGTTGAACGTGATGATGGTGCGCGGCGTTTCTTTGGTCAGCGTGGTGTTGAGCCGTTCTGCCTCTTCTTCGATCGTGCCCCAGCCATCATCCAGCGCCTCGCGCGTCTCGTGTTCAAACCGCCCGGTCTGGTTTGAAATGGCGCCACGGCCGCGATAATGGAAGCGTTCTTTAACTTCCGCCACCGCGGCCCGGCCCACCCGGCCGTTTTTCGTCAGCTTTTGTCCCGTTCGCATGCCCTTGCTTGGAGCACAGGAAAAAGAACAAAACAAGAACTATTGGACGAATTCCACAAGTTCTCGATCTAGAACACGGCCGTCAGAGTCGCCTGAAAAGTGCGCGGATTGAGCGGGCGGAAAAAGGCATTCCCGCCACTCGAAGAGGTAAATGTGAACGCCAGTGTTTCTTCATCGAGAATATTATCAATGTTGAAGCGCAGGCTGACATTTTCCGGCAATCCAAAATCGTTCGATCCGCCAATGTCGACATAACCGCTCCAGAGGAAATAGCTCTCCATCACATTGCCGGGCGAGGCGGCGGCTTCTTTGAAGTCGGCAAAACGCTCGCCTGTGTATTTGGTCGACAGATTGGCCACCAGCCAGTCGGTCGGCTCATATGTGACACCACCGGTGAAGATCCATTCTGGGCCGTCAGCGAGGCGACTGCCCGCCGGATTGCTCCCGAACCCATCTTCCAATTCTGTGTGATTGTAGGTGAGATTGAAATTGGCGTAGACTTGGTCGTCGAAATAGTCGGGTTGGTAGACGCCCGACAATTCAAAACCAACCGACGAGGTTTCGCCCGCATTCACCGAAAAGGTCTCTGGTTGTTCGGTGGCGGGATTCAATACACTGCCAGATACGATCCGATTGTCGAAAGCTGTGTAGAACAGCGCCGCCGTCGCATTGAACTCGGGGCGGCTGGTGCGCAAACCGATCTCATAATTGGTTGACTCCTCGGCATCTGGCTGCGGCGCAACAAAGCTGACGGCATCATCAAAAATCGTGTCAGCCCCTCGCGGCAGAGCAAAGCCTTGCGAGTATGATGCAAACAGTTGATCGGTTTGATTAAGGTCATAAACCGCACCGAGCACGGGCAAAGGGTCGCTTGAATAATTCGCGGTGATCAGTTGCGGCCCATAATCCGGCAGCGTGTCGCCTTCGCCCGGGTCACCAACTCGGATCGCATAATCGGCGAAATCACGGTAGCCGTCGAGCTGATAGTCTATGTCGAGGAGTTTCGCGCCGATTTCGACTCTGAGCCGATCCTCAAGCAGACTGATCGTGTCTTTGAGATAAACCTGTGTCGACTCGCGCGTCGCCTGATAATCGCGGCGGAAATAAGCGACCTCATCGAACAGGATCTCGCCATCAGCGCTGCCATTCGTATTGTTGAGCCGCAGCTGTGTGCGATTGTAGACATCCTCTTCGATCCAACCGCCGGACGCTATTTCGTGATTGGCAACAGTCCAGTCGAAATCAAGAACGAATCCACTCCGGTCTCCGCCAACTGTAGACAGGCCATACTGGACCCCGCGCGGATGCGTGACCGGCACACCCACTTCAACCTGGTCCAGGTAACGGCCGCGTGTATTGCTATAGCTGTCAGGCGATACACCAAACCCGTCCTTGTCTTCGTGATAGGCGGTGGCCGTGACAAAAACACTGTCGCTAAGATCAGTCTCCAGGCTCAGGCCATATAGACTGTCTTGCCGAATATTGACCCGGTCGGCGAAGTAAGAAGTACAGCTGCCGGTCTGTAGCGGCACGAAATCTGCCTCATCAATCGTCCCATCATTGTTGAAGTCGACTTCCGCGGGTGCGATGCAGCCCGTTTCCGGCAAGAACTCTGAGTAACCAAAGTCGAACCCATTCGATTCAAAGGTCGAGCGAAAACCAGACGGGGAATCAAAATCAAAGAAATCGTTCGACACATATTTCGCGGTCAGGATTGAGTTTGAATCGAAGGCGTATTGTGCTTTCGCCTCGAAGTGCTCACGGTCAATCGAACCGGGTCCGCGCCAGAGATCGCCATCCGTTTTTGAGCGGCTGATATAAGCCGAAAACCCGCCAATCTCGCCGGTTTCCACCTTCAAGAAAGAGCGTCGCAAATTGTCATCGCCGACCGTGTAAGAAATGGTGCCCCCGACTGTCTCTTCCGGATCGATCGAGTTGTAAGAGACAATCGGTCCAAGCGAAGAATAGCTCGGCAAAGATACATCGCCAGCGCCTGGCGAAGCGACCACGGAGCCCAGGTTTTCATTGTCGACATAGCGAAAGATCGGGCTGCCTCCAAAGGCATCTGACCGTCCCATCGGGATCCCGTCTAAGACAAACCCAATCTGCTGCAGGTTGAAGGCGCGAACGGTGACGGAATTGCCAAACTCATACAGCCCGAGCGCGCCATCCGTTTGAACATTAAAGCCCGGCAGACCTTCAAGCATTTTTAGCCCCGATATGCCCGAGGGGGCCGAGAGAAGCTCCTCGCGGGTGATTGCGATCGTGTTGGTCGCTTCATCAAGTCCGATCGCGAGACTGGTTTGTGAAATCCGTCGACCTTCGACGACCACCGTGTCGAGCACCGCGTCTTCTTCGGCATCTGGCTCATCCTGCGCGTCGGCTGGCGCGCCGAGCGCTGAAAGAGCGGCGAGCGCAAGCAGGACTGAACTGCTCGTTGTAAGAGTGCGTTGCATCATATCATCCTTTCCATTCCGCCCAGGCGAAAGGGTGTGAGTTGGAGAACGCCACAGACGCAAACTCAGACCGCTTCAGCGGTTTTGAGACGCGACAACGCAGTGGTGTGGACTTGAGTGAGAGGGGCCGCCCAGCGCATGCTCGCTGGTGTCAGGCTTATGGTTTTTCCGCGAAATTCGCGGCGAACAGCTCGTTCGATTAGGAGCCCATAGACCTGATCAGTTAACACCCGTCATGACGACTGCTTTTGCCCGGCCAACGCGATCAATTGCCCGCTGACCTAGATTTTTGCACTCAAACGTCGCGCCGGAACAAATTCCGGGCAATTGAGAAACCTCAGACTAAACCGAAAGTTTCAATGCCTTTGCAAACACGCTGGGCAGACCATCTGCAGCCTTAGAAACTGGAGTTCGAAATTCCGTGTTCGACCGGGCGCGCCAGACTTTCAATGTCAGAGCGAAATGCGTGAAAACATGGCGCACCTCACCAATCGATTCCCAGGTCGCCTCTGAGGGGAATTCCGGCTCCGGGAGTTTTCCGTCCCAAGCTGAGGTAGGGAGGCCTAACATACCGCCAAGCAATCCTTTGTCTGGACGCTGTTCGGTGAGCACAGTCCGGCGGGTCCCGAACAGCACATAGACATGGCCATGACGAGTGGGTTTCGGCGCTTTTTTCGGTTTAATAGGATAGCGCTCCGGTGCCCCCTCCTGTTGCGCGGCACACAGCTCTCTCAGCGCACAGATTAAACAGTTTGGCGATTTCGGCGTACAAATCGTCGCCCCGAGATCCATCAGGGCTTCCGCAAACTCAGCCGGACGATCCTCCGGCACGAGCGTTTCCACAACGTGCTTCAGCCGCTCTTTTTCCTGCTTCCATTCGCCTTTCAAGGCCATGAGCCTGGCAAACACCCGGTCGACATTTCCATCAACCGCCGCGGCGCGTTCACCGAAGGCGAGCGCCGCCACCGCGCCCGCTGTATAGGGTCCAATCCCAGGCAGTTTGCGAAGCCCTTCGGGGGTTTCTGGCCACGCGCCCAGCGCGGCAACTTCGCGCGCACATTTGAGCAGATTTCTAGCCCGAGCATAATATCCAAGCCCGGCCCAAGCGGCCATCACGTCGGCATCGTCTGCCGCAGCGAGGGCTTCAACCGTCGGCCAACGCTGCGTGAAGGCGAGATAATAACGCGTGGCATGCGGCACAGTAGTTTGTTGCAGCATAATCTCTGCCAGCCACACTTTATAAGGGTCGGGTCGAACGCCGTTCGCCCGCTCACCAGGGCCGATCCGCCAGGGCAGCTCGCGCGCCGCGCCCGCGTACCAATCCAGCAATCGGTCTGAAAGGTCTGCAAAGTGTAACTTTTCATCCATGTTCATGGCGGGCAAACTGAAGTGAATGGTAAAACGATCAAGCCTCGATCCTTTGGAAGAAGCGCGCGCGCGCGTCAAACTTCGGTATGCGAAAGCCAAACCCATACATCCGGGTCCCGGCACCCTTGGCAAAGCTGCAATGCGGCTCACGCGAAAAAGGCTGCCAAAGAAGGCGGCCACGCTGAGCCGCCTAAAAGTCGAATGGACGGAGATTGTCGGTGAACAGCTGGCCCGGCTGTGTCGCCCGGAAAAGCTCACACCGGCGAAAGGCGGTCGGCGGCTGACGCTTACGGTGATACCCGCCGCTGCAGGGTTGGTTCAGCATCAGAGTGAAATCATCCGACAGCGAGTGTCCGTCGCTGCCGGCGGCGACATCACAGCGATCAAGTTGCTGCAGGGTCATTTCAATCGAACGGGGTCAGTGCAAAAATCAGATCCCATACCCCTAACCCCCGAACAGCGAGACGCCTTGATAAAGAGTGCTGCAACTATTGATGATAAAAAACTGCGAGAAGCGCTTGTTGCGCTAGGCGAAGCCGTGTTGACGGCAGAACCGGAAACGCCAAATACAGAAGAGCCAGAACCGCTCCCATTTTAAGCCCGAGAAAGGTCGTCCCCACATGTCCCTTTATACCCGTCGCGCCACGGTTGCCGCGCTTTCCTTGTTCGCTCTCTCGGCCTGCGGTGCAGCCGATACGAGCAACGCACAGGAATCCCCCTCCAGCCCGAGCGGCGTGGCGCTGACCGACATGACCCTTGGCAGCGATGATGCCACGATCACCGTGGTTGAGTATGCGAGCTGGACCTGCCCGGCCTGTCTGCAATTCCACAATGATGTCATTCCGGTGCTGAAAGCCGACTATGTGGAAACCGGCCAAGTGAAATTCATCTTCCGCGAATTTCCAACACCGCCCGCCAATGTCGCAGTAGCGGGCTTTGCGTTGGCGCGGTGTGCTGGTGAAGACCAATATTACAGCGTCATCGACGACCTGTTCATGGCGCAGACAAATGTTCTCAATCTGGCGCGATCGGGCGGCGATATCGAAGGGGCATTGCGCGATCTCGCCTCCAGCTATGGCATTCAGGGCGATGATTTTAATGAATGCCTCGCCAATCAAGATGTCACGTATGCGATCAGTGAATCCGTCATGAAAGGCGACAGCCAGGGTGTGAACTCAACCCCGACCGTCTTCATCAATGGAGAAAAACTGCAAGGTTTTGAATGGCGTACCGCCGAGGGCATGAAAGCGCTCCTGGACGATAAACTGGGCATCACAACAACGCCCGAAGCGACCGCCGAATAGGCTTCGTTTCGCCTTCGCAACAGCGTTAACAACTTGGCAACCAATCCGACTCAGATTGTTAAGGAAAGGTTATGAGCATGCTTGGATTCAATCGCCGCGGCACTTTGATCGCGCTCACTGCATTGGCGCTTTCAGCCTGTGGATCCGCCGGAGATGGCGGTGATACGGCCGACAATAGCGGCGGCGCGGACAGCGATGCGATCGCACTTCAGGACATCATTTTCGGAAATCCTGACGCCCCGGTGACGCTGATTGAGTATGCGAGCTGGACCTGCCCCGCGTGCGCAGATTTCCACTCACGCATCCTGCCAGCGGTCAAAACCGACTATATCGATACCGGCAAGGTTCGGATGGTGTTTCGCGAGTTTCCGACCCCGCCAAACAATGTCGCCGTGGCCGGCTTTACGCTCGCCCGCTGCACCAGCGGCGACGCCTATTATGACCTTTTGGACGAATTGTTTAAACGTCAGGACGCGATCCTGACGCTGGCGCGCCAGGGCGGGCCCGTGGTCGAAGCGTTGAAGCAAGTTGGTGCCAATCATGGCATTGAAGGCGATGAAGCGTTTCAGGCCTGCCTTGATGATCAGGGTAATCGCGACGCGATTCGGGCCTCGATCGCCGCCGCCCGCAGCAAAGATGTTTCTGTCACGCCGACCCTCTTTTTGAACGGCGAGCTGATGGAGAATTCGGTCCGGATCTCGGTGAACACTTTCACAGCAGCGCTCGACGAAGCACTGGCTGAGAGTGCGAGCGAGTAAGGAAGGAATGGGGGCTGCATGCAGTTAAAAGAGTTACGCATTGCAGGCTTCAAGTCCTTCGTGGACCCTGAATCCGTGCCGATCCGACCCGGTTTGACCGGAATTGTCGGTCCGAACGGGTGTGGCAAGTCTAATCTGCTCGAAGCGATGCGCTGGGCCATGGGGGCCAACTCGGCCAAGGCGATGCGCGGCGGAGAAATGGATGATTTGATCTTCTCCGGCGCAGCCGGTCGACCGGCCCGCGAACTCGCAGAAGTCACTCTGGTCCTCGACAATAGCGCCCGCACCGCACCGCCAGAGTTTAACAGCTCCGATACGCTCGAAGTGATGCGCCGACTTAAGCGCGGGGCGGGATCGAGCTACAAGCTGAATGGCCGAACCGTTCGTGGCAAAGATATCAAGCTTCTGTTCGCGGATGCCTCAACCGGGGCCAACTCGCCATCTTTGGTGCGCCAGGGCCAGATCAGCGAACTGATCGGGTCCAAGCCGCAAAACCGCCGGCGCATTCTGGAAGAAGCGGCCGGTATCTCCGGTCTCAACACGCGTCGCCATGAAGCGGAACTCAAGCTGCGCGGCGCAGAGACCAATCTTGAACGCCTCACGGAAGTGTCGGCTGAAGTCGAGCGGCAACTCGAGAGCCTGAAGCGTCAGGAGAGAAAAGCGCGCAAATACAAAGAGCTGAGCGCCAAAATCTCGGCCCTTGAAGCGTATCTCGCGCACCTCAAATGGCATGCGGCGAAAGAAGATCAGGAAACGGCTGCGGTCTCACTTGCCCGCGCCAAAACCGAAGTTGAACGCCTGACGCGCGAAGCGGCGGTGGCCGAAACAAAACGCCTGGAAGCGAGCGAGGGTGTGGGACCATTACGGACTGCAGAAGCCACCGCGTCCGGCAAGCTCGGCCAAGCTCGGATTGAGCTTGCGCGCATCGAGACGGAGCGCAAAAACGCCGCTGACCTGCTCGCTGGCCTGGAGCGCGAAGCGACGCGTCTTTCTGAGGACATCCTGCGTGAGCAAGGCCAAAAGGAAGAAGCAGAGCGCACGCTGAGCGACGCCAAAGAAGCGCTTGCGGCCCTGCCCGTCGAAAACGACACCACAAACAAAGAAAAAGAAGCTGAAGCCGAGCGCGTGCTCAGTGAAGCCAAACAGGCGCTCGACGCGAGCCAGGCGAAGGCTGACGAGAAGGGCGAGGCTTTGGCTCAGAAGCGCGCCGAAATCCAGGCGCTGGAAGCGAATGCGAACGCCCACCGGCGGCGTATGGAAAGCCTCGAGCAAGAGGTCGAGCATCTGCGCGCGCAAGTCGCGGCCTTGCCGGACACAACTGAGCTGACCAAAGAACTGCAAGTCGCTCAGGACTCTGAAGCCGAAGCGGAGGCCGCCCACAAAGCAGCGCAAGACGCGCTTGAATCGGCAGAACAAGGTGTTCTCCAGAAGCAGGACGCTGAAATCGCTGCCAAAACGCCCGCCGACGAAGCGCAAGATCACCTGCGAACGCTGGAAACTGAGATTGCTGGCCTGACACGGCTATTACGCAAGGCGGATACCTCGCAAAGCCCACCGGTCGTGGAGCAGATGCGCACACGAGATGGCTATGAAAAGGCGGTTGCAGCGGCGCTCGGCGACGATTTGCAAGCGCCTACGGATAAGTCTGCATCGATTTATTGGGGCGGCAGCAATGTCAAAACGCAAGCTCTGCCGGGCTATGCCAAACCACTCACCGATTTTGTCGACGCGCCGGGCGAGCTTGCCGCACGCCTGTCTCAGTGCGGGGTGGTCTCGCGATCAGAAGGCGAAGAACTGGCGAGCGAGCTCGAGCCCGGACAGCGTCTGGTCACGCTCGATGGCCACTTGTGGCGCTGGGATGGCTTCACACGAACGCCAGCAGCCCCGGTCGCTGCCGCGGAACGGCTCGAACAGCAGGCACGTTTGGAAGCCGCGCAAGGCGCGCTTGGGCCACAACGCCGGGAAGTGTCTGAGCTGCAAGCCAAGTACGCTGAAGCGCGCGGCGCGCGCATTGGCGCTGAAGAAGATCTCAAACAATTCCGTCGCAACGTCCAAGAAAGCGCCCAAAGGCTGGACATGGCGCGCCGCAATCTCGCCAGCGCCAAACAGCAGACCGATCGCGCCGGCCTGAAGGCTGATTCCGTCAAGGAAAACCTGGCTCGGGTTGAGTCCGATCTTGCCATCGCTACGGAAGCCTACCAGACCGCCGCCAAGCCCGAGAATACTGAGGTTCTGGTTGAGCTGGAACACGCTGTCGAAGCGGCGCGTGCAACGCTTGCAACAGCGCGTGAACGCGAAACCGAATGCCGCGGCCGACTGACCGACCTCACCCGCAACCGTCAGCAAGCTATGGCGCGTCGCGAGGCGCTTGAAAAAGACGTCGAACGCTGGGCCGGTCGGGCAGCAGCCTCAACCAACCGAGTCGAAGCTCTGGTTAAGCGCCGCGCGGAAGCCGCCAGCGAAGCCGCAAAAGCAAAAGCGCGCCCCGACGCGCTGCAGAGCCAGCTTGATGCTCTTGCTGCGCGCGTTGAGAGTTTAGAGGCAGAGCGACAAACTGCAGCCGATACGCTGGCCGCGCGCGAAGCGGAAATCCGCGAAGTCGAGGAAACCGCCCGCTCAACCAATAATCTCGCCATGAGCGCGCGCGAAACGCTGGCCATTGCAAACGCCAAGCTCGAAAATGCGACCGAGCGCCTGGCCGAAGTGTCAGAGATTGCTCAATCACAGTTTCAGCGCGTCCCCGAAGGTCTGCTCACCATCGCGCAGGCCGGCATGGACGAAGACGAAATGGCGTCGATCGATGTGAAAGAAGCCGAACGTCAACTTGAATTCCTGAGACGGGACCGAGAGAATCTTGGTGGGGTCAATATGGAAGCCGAAGCGGAAGTGGAGGAAATCTCTTCGCGCTTGGGCTTACAAGCCGAAGAGAAGGCCGACCTGACCGCGGCGATCGCAAAACTCCGCGAAGGGGTCGACGCGCTCAATGATGAAGGTCGAAATCGGCTCCTCGGCGCGTTCGATCAGGTCAATGAACACTTTAAAACCCTGTTTACCACGCTGTTCCGCGGCGGTGAGGCAGAGCTGCGTCTTGTTGACGCGGACGATCCCCTCGCCGCAGGTCTGGAGATCTTTGCGCAACCCCCGGGCAAGCGCCTTGGCACTCTGTCACTGATGTCTGGGGGCGAGCAGGCATTGACCGCGACTGCGTTGATTTTTGCGGTCTTCCTGTCGCGTCCGTCTCCGATCTGTGTGCTCGACGAGGTCGACGCGCCGTTGGATGACGCAAATGTCGATCGCTATTGCAGACTGCTCGACGAAATGCGTCAGCGCACCAATACGCGCTTCATTGTCATCACCCACAATGCGGTGACAATGAGCCGAATGGACCGTTTGTATGGTGTCACAATGCGCGAAAAAGGCGTATCTAAGCTGGTTTCCGTAGATCTCGACACCGCCGAAGAGCTCGTCGCTGCCGAGTAGAATCTGAGCGACTCACGATGAGCAGCCCCGAAAAAGATGATCTTTCGACCCGAATTGCCCGCGCCAAAAGCGCGCAGGAACAAACCGAAAAGCGGCAAAGACAGGAAGAAGCGGCCGCTGGAGCGTCTGCGGGTGCCCTCGCTTTGCGGTATGGTGCAGAGTTCGGAGCGTCCGTATTTGTTGGGATTATGATGGGTCTCGGCATCGATCATTTCTTCGGGACTGAGCCCTGGGGATTGCTGATCATGATGTGCTTTGGAATTGCTGCGGGAATTCTAGGTGTTATTCGCGCTTACAAGGAGTTGACGGATGCCGCTAATCCGGTCATGAGCGCCGACAAAACAGGCACCAACCCTGACGAATAGACGTGACGATGAACCTCTTTTTCCACGGCGTAGCCGACCCAATGAAGCAGTTCGAGGTCCAGAAATGGTTCGAACTCCCGCCGGTCTTTGGATACGACATCTCCTTCACCAATGCGGCTGGGTTTATGTTGCTCGGCGTTGTCATGTGCATCGCATTTTTTGGATATGCGGCATCGCGCGGTAAAATCGTGCCAAACCGCCTGCAATCCATGGGCGAGATCGGCTACGGGTTTGTGGCGGACATGATCCGCGGCACTGCAGGTGAAGAAGGCCTACGCTTCTTTCCGTTCGTGTTTACGCTCTTCTTCTTCATTCTGTTTGCCAATCTGATTGGCATGGTGCCTTACGCTTTTACCACCACCAGCCACATCATCGTGACGGGCCTTCTCTCGCTTCTGGTGATCGGCATCGTTGTCATATTCGGCCTGTGGAAGAACGGGCTGAAGTTTTTCGGCCTGTTTGCGCCATCGCTTGGCGATATGCACATTGTCGGCAAGGCTGTCGTCTACGCGATTCTGATCCCGATTGAGATCATTTCGTTCGTGGCGCGTCCATTGACGCTGTCATTGCGCTTGTTCGCGAATATGCTGGCCGGCCACATTCTGCTGAAACTGTTTGCTGGGTTTGCCGTTACCGGCATCACCGCAGGCGGTATTGGCCTCGTAGTGGCGCCGCTCGCGTTTGGCATGGGCATCGCCCTCAACGCCCTCGAATTCCTCGTCGCAGGTCTGCAAGCCTATGTGTTTGCCATCCTGACCTGTGTCTACCTGAACGACGCATTGCACCCGTCGCACTAAGGAGCCCTATCACTGCGGCTATTTAGCCGTGTTGTTTCAACTTGACGTGCCCCTGCGAACAGGCTTCACGGGGCGCAAATCGAACGAAAGACTTCCCAAAGGAGATTCTCATGGAAGGCGATATCACTCTCGGTCTTAAATATGTCGGCGCTGGCTTGGCTACACTCGGCATGATCGGTGCGGCGATTGGTGTGGGTAACATCTTCGGCTCATTCCTTGATGCTGCGATGCGCAACCCATCGGCTGCTCCCCAGCAAACCGGTAACCTCTTCATCGGTATGGCGCTGTCAGAAGCGCTGGGCATTCTGTCCTTCCTGGTCGCGATTCTGATCCTGTTCGTGGTCTAATCCACGAACACGTCATTTCGAGACTGAAAAGGACCGTTTAGGCCATGCTCGCGATCATTCTCGCTGCAGATGCTGCATCAGACGCTAAAGGCGCGGTGTTCCCACCGTTTGACCCTTGGCATTTCCCCTCCCAGATTTTCTGGTTGGTGGTCTTGTTCGGCACACTCTACATCGTGCTCTCCCGCTTCATTCTGCCAAGCATTGGCAGCACTTTGGAGCGCCGGGAAAGCACGATTGCGAGTGACCTGGACGAAGCAGCGCGCCTGAACGACGAAGCCCTCGACGCTCAAAAGGCCGTCGAAGTCTCTATCGCCAAAGCACACGCCAAAGCGAGAGAAACCGCTGACAAGGCCCGCGCCAAGATCGATAAAGAGATTGCGGCGGAAACGTCTAAAGTCGACGCTGAGGTCGACAAGAAGCTGGCCGAAGCCGAGACCCGGATTTCTGCGCTGCGGACCGACGCGATGAAAAACGTCGAGAGCATTGCAAGCGATGCTGCAGAGAGCCTGGTCGGCAAGTTTGGCAGCAAGGCCGGAAAAGCGGACGTGACCACCGCGGTGAAAACCGCGCTTGGAGAAGGATAAGGGCCATGAGATTTGCACTCCTCACCCCGCTCCTGCTTGTCGCACCGGCCGCATATGCTGCCGATGAGAAAGTCGCATGGTATGCCGATCCGACCACTGCGACGGCAATGGCCGCTCTGGTCATCTTTCTATTGCTGGTCGCGTTTGTTGGCGGGTTCCGCTTTGTGTTCAGTAAACTCGATGAACGGGCGACCGGTATCCAAAGTCAGATCGACGAAGCGCGTGCCCTGCGCGAAGAAGCTTCGAAGCTGATGGCGGACGCCAAGAAAAAAGCTAAGGAAGCGGACGCCGCCGCAGAAGACATCATCAAGCGTGCCAAGGCGGACGCTGACGCGATGATGAAACAGGCCAAAGAAGACCTGAAAGCCAAAGTCGCCCGTCGCGAGGCGCAGGCTGAAGCGCGTATTGCGCGCGCTGAGGCTGACGCTGCAGCGGAAGTCCGGCGCGTCGCTGCGGATGCCGCAACAGAGGCCGCGCGCTCTATTCTTTCCGGATCTAGTGAAGCCAAAGACTTGTTCGACAATGCGCTCGGCGAAATCGATAAGCGCCTGAACTAAACCCATCACACCCTAAAGTTTCGAAAAGGCTCAGTCTCTTCCAGGACTGGGCTTTTTTATTTTGTGGGTTTTCGCTTCTCGCGTGCAAAGACCGCTTTCATCAACCAATTCGGCGCAAAGCGTTCAATCCTCGGGTGGCGTTCAAGCACGCCCTCCATCCAGCGACGTCCCCAAAGCGAATTACGCCCCAGCAGAGCCACGCCCAAAATGGCAATCGGGAGACCAATCGGCAACAAAGGCGTCACGAACGCAATCGGAATAGCGATCGCGATCAGAACCAGTCCAAGCAAAGCAAAAGCCTGACGCACTAAAGTCCGCACACTTGACCCCACGACCCCGAGGGGCGCGGTGGCTGCGTTCTGCTTTAGCCGTTCCTTGCCAAATGGAGATGATCCGTCTGCCATGGCTTCTAATATGGTCCTTTGCGTTCGCGTTCCAAGGGAACTTTACTGAATAATGACTCTGGCAAGAGTGAGGCACTTTGCCTACACACATTCCGTTGAAATGACGTGAATTTCATATCGTAGTTTCATGTAAATCACACTCGAGGGACGAGAGTTGCAACTCCAATCGATCCAAGCGTTACGCGGCCTGGCGGCGATTCTTGTGATGCTCTCTCATCTGTACGGCATCGAAACCCGTTATTCGGAGCCAGAGCAGATTCTGTCCTCGGCCTGGCTATTGGGGGTCAGCGGAGTGGACCTCTTCTTTGTGATTTCAGGCTTTATTATGGTTTGGGTCACACATGAGACAGCGCCCGGCGTTCGCGCTTCAGTCGATTTTGTTCTCGCGCGTGTCATGAGAATCTATCCTGTTTGGTGGTTGTTTGCCGGATTGATGACCGCTTATTTCGCTCTGGCCTATGGCGTGCCATGGGATCCAGAAACGCTGCAACGGTTTGATTTGAGCGGGCCGGAGCATTTGATCAAATCCTTCCTGCTGATCCCGCATGAGGCGTTTCCGATCTTGCAAATCGGTTGGACGCTGATGCACGAAGTGTATTTCTATCTCGTCTTCGCCATCCTGCTATTCTTGCCTAATCAGGCGCGCGTTCCAGCCGCAATCGTCTGGGCTCTAATCATTGTTGCGGCAGCATCTGTGAGCTTTACGGGGTTCTATGCCGACTCCCTCGCCGCCTTGGCCCTGTCGCCATTGACGCTCGAATTCTTGATGGGCGTGGGCGTCGGCGTCCTGATTAAGAACGGCGCCTCTCGGTTTGCCTTGATCGCTTTGGGGGTCGGACTTGTTTGGTTGGTCCTGGGCGCACAATGGGTCTCGTTTCAGTCCACCGATTCCTCGCTCCCCTTGCGCAGGACTCTCGCATTCGGGCCGGCCTTCGCGCTGATCGTTTACGCGGTGGTTGTGCTGGAAGCGCGCACCCGACTTAAGAGCTTTGTTCCCACGCCTTTGGTGCGATTGGGAGATTGGAGCTATTCCTTGTATCTCGGGCACCTCTTGGTCCTGAGCGGCGTCGCACGTTTGTTCTTTCCGATGTTTGGAGGTCCGGGCCTCATCGATAATGCTGCCTTTTTGATTCTGAGTTCCAGCATCGCAATCGCTCTCGCGGCGCTCGTGTATTATACGTTTGAGCGCCCCCTCGCGAAAGCGACGCGAAAATTACGCTCAAATATCTATCAGCCTGTGCCACCACTCGCGTAGATTTATACTCAAAACAGTCTTTGTAGTCTGGGCGTCTCTATTTTATAAGGTGGCGTTGAACTCCTAAAATACATCTCGATAGGTGCCTTTATTCAATGAAGGCGCTTCATGGCACAACTGAAATCCATACAGGTCTTGCGTGCGATCGCAGCGACTGCCGTTTTCCTCTGTCACCTATTTGCCATCGAGGCCGGACAAGCAGACCGTGACACCCATTTGGCTCCAGTCTGGGTGGCAGGGGCTTATGGCGTGGACCTGTTCTTCGTGATCTCTGGATTTGTCATCGTTTGGGTGGCCGCTGACCGTCCGGTGGGGCGGATCTCTGCGAGCCAATTCCTGTACGCGAGGGTGTCGAGGATTTATCCAACCTGGTGGCTGTTTCTCGGCTTGATGATGCTCGCTTTGATGATTTTCCGCGGTGCGCCGTGGGATCCTTTAAGACTGGATCAGATTGGGCTCGACGGCCCGACGCATGTGTTCCGTTCATTTTTTTTATTGCCGCAACCCGATCATCCGACGCTCGGCGTCGGATGGACGCTCGTCCATGAAATGTACTTTTATATTGGCTTTGCAGCCCTGGTCTGGGTCCTGCCGCAACGGGATCGTATATACGGTCTTTTGGCTTGGGGCGCCTTGGTCGTCGCGGGCGCCGTTCTGGGGCTCTCCAGCGCCTTCGGTCGTAACGCGATCGAGCTCATCTTCTATCCGATGACCTTACAATTCATCGCCGGTGGATTTGTTGCTTATGCGATCAAAGCAGGGGTCAGACGTTTTGCTCACGGGTGCGCCATTGTCGGGGCTTGCGGCCTGGTAGCGATGTTCTTCAGCCACGGATCAGATTGGGTCGCTGCGTTAGGGCAAGTCTTACCTCAGCCATGGCCTCGAACTTTGATGTTCGGCATTCCGTCCGCTGTTTTAATCTACGGTCTAGTCGCCCTGGAGCTTCAAGGCAAAGCAAAAGCGTGTTTTCCGAAGGCGCTCGTTGAACTTGGAAATTGGAGCTACGCGTTTTACCTCTGTCACGTTCTGACCATTTCAGTGGCCGGACGTCTGACCTACCAACTGCTTGATAGTGAACAAGCCTGGGTCAATGCTCTTTTTTGCTTCAACGCGGCCATCGCGACTTTGCTCTGCGCGGCGCTAACGTACCGCTTCTTCGAGGCCCCAATGATCCGTTATCTCAAAGACAAACGCCCACGCTTCGGGTCAGCGCGGGCGTCCGTTTCATCGAATCTGAATTAGCAGATCACTCCGCCGCAATCGCCTCTGGCTCTGGCGGGGTCCACTTCAGAACGGGCTTGCGCGCCGCTCGGGTTTCATCGAGGCGTTTCTTAGGCGCATAGTAGGGCGCACCTTTCAGCGACTCGTCACCCGCCGCTGCCTTGGTTGCCACGCTCGCCAGCGCATCACAGAACCGATCGAGCTCCTGCTTGCTCTCGGTCTCTGTTGGCTCGATCAGCATCGCCCCATGCACAACCAGAGGGAAGTACATGGTCATTGGGTGATACCCCTCATCGATTAGCGCTTTGGCGATATCTATGGTCTCAATACTGTCGGCGGCGAACTCATCAGAAAAGAGCGCCTCGTGCATGCAGTAGCCTTCAAAGGCCGGGGTCATAACGCCTTTCAGGCGCGCCTGCACATAATTGGCATTGAGCACGGCGTCTTCAGCCACCTGTTTGAGACCATCTGCGCCATGGCTGAGCATATAGGTCAGGGCGCGCACGAACATGCCCATCTGACCGTGGAAGGCGACCATACGGCCAAAGGCTTCCGACGCCTCGCCTTCAATATCCTCGATCAAGTGGAAGCCGTCTTCGTTTTTGATCACATAAGGCACAGGCGCAAAAGGCGCGAGCGCGTCCGAGAGCACCGTCGGTCCAGAGCCCGGCCCACCGCCGCCATGCGGGGTTGAGAAGGTCTTGTGCAAGTTGATGTGCATCGCATCGACGCCAAGGTCACCCGGGCGAACCCGGCCAACAATCGCGTTGAAATTGGCGCCATCACAGTAGAAGTATCCGCCTGCCGCGTGGATGAGATCGGCAATCTCCTTGATGTCTGTCTCGAACAGACCGCACGTGTTCGGATTGGTCAGCATGATGCCAGCAATATCGTCGCTGGTTGCGAGCTTGCCGCGAAGGTCGTCCATATCGACCCGGCCACGGGCATCGGCTTTGATTTCATCAACGATGAACCCACACTGGATCGCCGTCGCGGGGTTGGTGCCATGTGCGGAGGCAGGGACCAGAACGCGCTTGCGCGTGTCGCTCTCGCCGCGCGCGATGAGCGCCTGTCGGATCGCCAGCATGCCACACAGCTCGCCATGCGCGCCGGCTTTCGGACTCATCGCAACGGCGGGCATCCCGGTCAGCGTTTTCAGCCAGGTTGCGAGCTCATCAATCAATTCCAGCGCGCCTTGGATGGTGCGCTGCGGCTGCATTGGGTGAATGTCGGCAAAGCCCGGCATCCGCGCGGCTTTCTCATTCAGCCGCGGATTGTGCTTCATCGTGCATGAGCCCAACGGAAACAGGCCAAGATCGATGGCATAGTTCTTCTGGCTGAGCCGCATATAGTGGCGTACGGCTTCGGGCTCAGACAGACCCGGCAAGCTCGTATCCGCATTGCGGGTCACACCGCCCAGGCGAGATTTTGTGCCCTTTGGCGACGGCAAATCAACGCCGGTCTTCGACCAGGAGCCGACTTCAAAAATCAGATCTTCGCGTTGTTGCAGACCTTTTGAGCCAGAAACCGTATGGCTCAGCGAAGCATTTGCCGCCACGGGTGCGGTCGGTCGTCCTATCGATTGCATTCCCATTAGATTACCTCCTTCAGGGCAGCGGCATAGGCTGCGATGTCTTCCTGTGTGGTGCATTCGGTCGCTGCGGCAATGATCACATTGCCCATATGACCATCCGGCAGCAGGCGGCTGGCGCGGACGCCGCCAATCACGCCGCGCTCATCGAGCATGGCGAGAACGGCTTCTGCATCGACCGGCGTTTCAAAAGCGAACTCGTTGAAGAAGCGCGGGGTCAGAATATTGACGCCGGGGATCGCTTCCAGCGCGTCTGCCAAGTCGCAGGCGGCTTCATGATTCAGCTCTGCGAGTTGCTTGAAGCCCGTCCCGCCGAGCAAGGTCATGTGGGCGGTGAACGCCAAGGCGCAAAGTCCGGAATTTGTACAGATATTTGAAGTCGCTTTGTCCCGGCGAATGTGTTGCTCGCGGGTCGAAAGGGTCAGCACGAAACCGCGTTCACCGTCCGCATCCACGGTCTCGCCGCAAAGGCGCCCCGGCATTTGCCGCACCAGCTTTTGGGTACAGGCAAACAGGCCGACATAGGGGCCACCAAAGGTCAGCGGGTTGCCGATCGACTGACCTTCGCCGACCGCGATGTCGGCGCCCATTTCACCAGGAGGTGTGACGAGCCCGAGTGAAACCGCTTCTGTGAAAACGCTGACCAGCAGCGCTTTCTTTTCATGCGCGGCGTCGGCGACGGGCGACAGGTCCGTCACGGTCCCGAACACGTTCGGGGATTGCCCGATCACACAGGCCGTCTCGTCGTCAACATGATGGGCGAGTTCAAGTTCGCCATCAATCGCGGGGTCCAGTTGAACGACTTCAATGCCCTGGGCCTCACACAAAAGGCGGGTCGCCGCGGCATAGTGGGGGTGCAGCCCGCCGGACAGAACGACTTTTTTACGACGCGTCACGCGGCAGGCCATGACGGCAGCTTCCGCGCAGGAGGTCGAGCCATCATACATGCTCGCATTGGCGACATCCATGGCGGTCATTTCCGCGACTTGCGTCTGGAACTCAAACAGGGTTTGCAGCGTGCCTTGGGCAATCTCTGGCTGGTAGGGTGTGTAGGTTGTCAGGAATTCCGAGCGCTGGATGATCATGTCCACGCTGGCGGGAACATGATGCTTGTACGCCCCTGCCCCGACGAAGAACGGCCCATCACTGGCCGTCGTATTCTTAGCTGCAAGACGCGCCATGTGACGTTCGACGGCAAGCTCACCTTGATGGTCCGGCAGATCATGGATCTTGCCGTCAAGCCGGGCACTCTGCGGCACGTCTTCATAGAAATCATCGACCGACGCGGCGCCGATCGTGTTCAGCATCGCTGTGCGATCTTCTGGGGTCAGGGGCAAATAACGCATGGTCTATAATCCCTCGCAATAAGTCTTGTAGGCGGCGCCATCCATCAGGCCTTCGAGCTCGCCTGCATCAGACAATTTGATCTTGCAGAACCAGCCTTTGCCCTCGGGGTCTTCATTGACCGTCTCAGGGGCATCAGCGAGATCACCATTGCCTTCGGTCACTTCACCGGCCACCGGCGCGTAGACATCTGAAGCAGCTTTCACGCTCTCGACCACGGCCATATCATCACCTTTGCCAAAGCTGGTGCCGGCTTCCGGCACTTCGACAAAAACAACGTCACCCAGCTGTTCGGCCGCATATTTGGTGATGCCAACCGTGCCTGTATCTCCGTCAACGGAGATCCATTCGTGGTCTTCAGTAAAATAAGTACTCATCGGTTTCTCACCCCGTTAGCGTTTGTAATTTGGTTGGACGAAGGGCAGCGCGCAGACTTCGGCGGGGCGGGCTTTGCCGCGCACCATCAAGTCGACTTTCGTGCCGGGCTCTGTGAGGTCGCCGCGGACATAGCCCATGGCGATCGGCCGATCGACGCTCGGGCCAAAGCCGCCGGACGTCACGATACCAACGTGCGCACCATTCATATGGATCTCTGTGCCCTCACGCGCCGGGGCGCGTTCGAGCGGCTGAATGCCGACGCGCTTTTCAGCAGGTCCGTTTTCAAAGGCGTTCAGAATCCGCGCTGCGCCTGGAAAATCGGCGCGCTCACGTCGCGTTTTCTGGATGACCCATCCCAGATCGGCTTCAATCGGGTCGCGGGTGGCATCCATATCGTGACCATAAAGGCAAAGCCCGGCCTCAAGACGCAAGCTGTCGCGGGCGCCAAGCCCGATCGGCTTCACCCGCTCATCGCTCAGCAATTGATCGATCAGACCGAGACCATATTCATTATTTGGAAGCAGCAACTCATAGCCGTCTTCGCCTGTATATCCCGAACGCGAGAGCATAATTTTCTCATCGCCCTTTTGCAGATAAGCGCAGCGCATGAACGTGAGGTCCGCCGCTTCCGGGAAATGCTCGACCAGGACAGCCTCAGCTTTTGGCCCCTGCAGCGCCATCAGAATCCGATCGTCGGCTTTTTGAAGCTGCGCCACATCGCTGAGCTTGTCTTCCATCAGCGCCCAGTCTTGCGCCTTCACTGCACCATTCACGACAATGTAGAGCATGCCATCGATGCCTGGCATCCGCGTGATGATGAGATCGTCGAGAATACCGCCCTCTTCGCTCAACAGAACCGATAAACGGCCCTGCCCCGGCTTCAGAATGGCGATATTGCTCGGAACGATTCGTTCGATGGCAGCGGCGATTTTTTCATGGCCGCCCGGCTCGCCCATCCCATCTTTGAGAAACAGGAAACACGGTCCCATATGTGAGACATCGAACAGGCCTGCCTGTTCACGGGTCCAGAGATGTTCAGGCTTTACGCCTTCGAATTGGACCGGCATTTCATAGCCTGCAAATGGCACCATCTTGCCACCATGCGCGACATGCACGTCGTAGAGCGGCGTGCGCCGCAAGGCCTCTGTGGATTGATCAGCCAATAAATGGCGCCTTCCAAAGCAGGACAGATCGCGCCGAAGCGGACCTATGCTGCCCCCGCTGTCTTGGCGCCTGAGAGATTCCGTTCCGGGATTTGTCCGGAACTTGCTCCTTCGGCGAGGCTGCCACGCAATGTGCGCCTCTTTCCAGCGTGTTGAACTCGTTCCGGTCCTTTTGCCTGAGCGTTTCCGGGGCGGTTGCGCCTTCGGCGATCGGAAGTTCGATTCTCTCCCGGGACGAGCCTGATGTGATTTAGCTAGTCCGAATCCGGGGGACCGGCAAGTTTATTGGCCGCTCAAATGTCGCAGATCAGTCGACCAAAGTCAGTGCGGACAATTGGCTGGCAATCGCTGCATAAGCATCGAGCAGTTCTTCGCCGTTAGAGGCATCGAAAAACCGGCTATCATCACCTGCACAGTCCCGGAGAATCGCAATGGCGTCCGGCGGTGCCTGGAAGGCCACGGAGTAAACCAGAACCTGCTGATCGCGCATTTCATCGCACATGCGGGTCGCCTGATCCTCGCTGTCGCCTTGAGCCAGGACATATTCGCGGTTGAACATGCCATCGGTCATCAAGATGACGGCTTTCACGGTGTTTGGCTCATTATATGCCAGCGGCTCAGAAGCACTCGGCCAGATGTCGCTCCAATCGGGCGAAATCAGGTACCATGACCACGCCACGCCAAGATGGCCTGCGGTCCAACCATCCGCGACGAGGCTGTTAATCTCGCTCTCGAACAGCGACAGATTATTGGTTAGCGGCAACAGGCTTGATGTCGGGCAATCGGCCGCGAGATCCCCCACCCACTTGCCGAGCTCTGGTTCATCATCATTCCAGGCGGCCGTACCGGTGCGCTCGGAAACACACACCCTGTCTAGTCCATCACCATCTGAGTCGTCATTTGCCGGGCGTCCGAGGACCGTATTGCCATACGCGCCAGCATTTACAGAGGTGGCATAACTGACAAATGAGATCCGCACCCGGTCGCCTGCGGCTGGCGTGAGCAAAGTCTGCGCCGTGGTGATCGCCGCGGTTCTGAGATCAGCAATCCTGTCACCGCCCATCGAACCTGAGACGTCCAACATTAATGCAAGGTCGAGTTTGGTCACGTTGGCTTTCGCCGTCGCGGCGCTGGCAACGCTCATGTCTTCCGGGGTCAACGTCCCGCCAAACAAGGCATTGATTTGGCATTGCGACTGAACATTCACCGTACCAAGCTCGCGATTCACAGTCACATTGGCCTGGGCGCACGCCATATCGCTATGGCTCGACTCCAGGTTCGCTGACAAAGAGGTCAGCGCGATTTGCCGGACTTCTTCGTCCGATTGTGTCGCGTCTTCCAGGGCCCGCGCCCCCGCGAGCGAGGCCGCATCGATCGCAGCCTGTAAGTGTTTTGCGGTACTTAATTCTCGTGAACTATCAATTGCGAACGCCACGACCAATAAGACGGGCACCACGATGACGCCGAACAGCATAGCAATATTGCCGCGCGTGTCCTGCACCCATGACTGACAAGCTTTTACAACCACCCTGAAAGCTCCTGCGACCTAATTCGGCACACGCGCCGAAATTCTCGTCACAGGCGAGCAAGTTACATGCCAATTCGCCTAAACAGGTACCTCGTTTGGATGGGTGTCTTCGCACGCTTAGCCCGAGAGCCGCGTCCCTTTCAGACGAATGCTGAGCTCGTCAAACACCCCGATCAGGTCTTCGCCCGTCTTCGGAAAATACGCATTCTCTTTATGGCTCGCACACTCGCTCATGACGTAGTGTGACGTCCTGAAATATTGTGGATGATCCATGAATTCAGGTTCTTCAATATCGAACCCCACAGAGTACATATCGATCCCGGCCTCTTGCATCGCTCGGCAAATATGAGGCGCCTCGCCAATCGAAAATCCTATTGGCATATGCTCCTCATATTGTTCATTGAACTCGCCGTCCGTCATGATCACAACGACCTTTCGTGTGTCGGCATCATCATAGTCGGCCGGAGAGGCGGTCGCTCGCCAGATGCTCTGCCAATTCGGCGATAGCGTGTACCACGACCAGGCAATCGCGATGTGACCGCCCGTCCACTGTTCTTCTGTGATGTCCAGGTTTTCGATCGCATTGATCAGTTCGGAGCGATTGGAACTGAGGGGGTGTACCACGCCACTCGCCGGACACGTGATTTGATGGTTCCAAGGAATCATTTCTTCGACCCAACTCCCAACATCTGGTGTTGCGTCTGTGTATTGATCCATCCCGACACGCTCACGCACGCAAACCTTGTCGACGCCATCGCCTTGTCGGTCATCAAGATCGAACCGCCCCATGGCGCGATTCCCGTACACGCCTGCATTGACGACAGTTCCATAGGGAATGAGAGAGACTTTCACGCGCTGTCCGGCGCTATTGTGGACCATGGACTCAACGAAATTGGTCGTCGCGGTTTTCAACGACTCCAAGCGCGCCCCGTTCATCGAACTGGAAACATCAAGCATTAAGGCCACTTCGAGGCTGGTCATTTCGGCCTTCGCAAGGGCTCGTCTCTGGACAGAGACGGCATCCAGACTCGAGACGCGCGCGCCAAACAGGGTTGGAATTTGGCAAATACCCGATACCGAAACTTCGTACTCGGCACGGTTGACGGTCACAGTGGGCGCATCACACGAGGCGTCATTAAATGCCGTGTTCAACTGTGCAAAATAGGCGCTCGCGGCAATCGCGCTAATCTCTTCATCGCTATTCCGGGCATCATCAAACGCGCGGGAACCCGCCAAGCTTGCAAAATCGGCAGAGATCAGAACGTGGCGTCCAAGATTGACCTGCCTTGAGACATCAATTGCAAACCCGACCACTGCCAGTAACGGCAAAATGGTCAGACCTAAAAGCACAGAAAATTGCCCGCCATCATGGCGTAAGCGCGTCCAGAATTGGGATAGTGTCACGTACCGGCTCCCTCATGCGCTTCATTCGAAGTCGCACTGCGCCCCTAGTACGTGAGCGGTCTGCCTAGGCTATGAGATTGAACAAACTCATAGCCAATTCGTTGAAATTTGATCTTTCTAAGTGTGCGTCTTCTTAAGTGCGCTTTTTCGGCCCCATGAAGCCGAACAGATGTCCTGCGACCTTTCGCATTTGGATCTCTTCACTGCCTTCTGTGATTCGATAGCGGCGATGGTGACGATAGATATGCTCGAACGGCTTGTGCCGCGAATAACCAATCCCGCCATGTACTTGCATCGCGCGGTCGGCCGCGTTGCAGCACAACCGATTGGCCCGGTAATTACACATCGAGACTTTGTCGGAGAGCTTCTGGGCAACTTCTGGCTTGGTCATCTGATCCATTTCCCAGGCGGTTTTGAAAATCAGGAGCCGCAGCATTTCCGCTTCCGTCGCCAGTTCGACCAGCGGAAACTGAATCGCCTGATTGACCGCGAGCGCTTTGCCAAAAGGCTTGCGCGCCCGCGCATATTCGACACTCTCATCAACGCAAAAGAGCGCCGCCCCTACAGAGCTCGCCGCTTGGCGGATCCGGTTTTCATGCACGAAATGCTGCGCCAGAGCGAGGCCGCCATCCGGGGGACCAAACAAGGCGCTTTCCGGTACCCAGACATCCGTGAGTGACACCCGCGGGTGATCGGTCGGCATGTTGAATGTCCAGAGATACTCTTCAATCTTCACGCCGGGCGCGTCAGCAGGCACCAGCAGGCAGCTGATACCACGAGCATCTCCGTCTTCCCCGCTGGTCCGGGCGAAACACATCATGTGGGTCGCAACATGCATGCCGGTGGTCCACATTTTCTCGCCATTGATGCGCCAGCCATCGACACCGTCGCGGGTTTCGCGCTTGGCCACTGTATCCATATGTGTGGCATCGGAGCCGTGTTCGGGTTCCGTCAGCCCGAACGTTGCGATGAACTTCCCATCCAGCGCGTCCTGGATCAGGTGCTTTTGTTCCGGTCTGGCAAAGTCGCGCAGCATCAGGATTTGCGGATAATTGGCGACAATCGAGTGCTCGTTCTGCAAATCATTGTGCAAGCCAAGACCTTTGCGCGCGAGATGTTCACGGATGATGGCCATGGCCAGATTGGACCCGTCTTGTCCGCCATACTCTGATGGCAACGCGAACCGGAAATGCCCTGCTTTGTCCGCGCGTCGTTTGGCTTCGCGGAGAAGTTCTTCCCATTCCGGCCGAGGCAATCCGCCATTTTCAAAGTCCGTCCGCGCCCATTCCCGGCGATGATCGAAGAAGCGGATATTGTCATCCTGCTGTTCGAGCGGCTTGATTTCGGCCTCGACGAACTCATCCAAAACGATGAGATAGTCCGCAATCTCCTGAGGAATATCGAAATCCATGGGCAGCCTCCTGTCTTTGATCAGAAGGATAAAAGCCCGGGGCATGGCGGCAATCGGGTTCGTCGCGTCAATCCTGACAAGGCCAATGTCGACTCTTGACGGAAAGTGTCAGCTGATTTCGCACCTGCAGCACACTTTCTGTGCGCTGAACGATTGACAAAATGTTCAATGATTATATTTTCATCCTCGTTAGATGAAGACATCAACGCTGGCTGATTGCCAACCCAATTGAAAGGTTTCCTCCCATGATCCGTACGCTTACAGCGACCGCCGCCGCCCTTGCCTTTGCCGGAACAGCTTTTGCTGGCACCGCCTTTACGGCAAAGCTTGAAACTCCGATGCCGAAAGCCGAGAAAATCGTTGCTGCGAAGGCGCTCTGGAACTGCACAGACGATACGTGCCGCGCCACGCTGGACCGCAAAACGGTTCGCGTCAGCACCTGTAAGCGCGTTGCCCGCGAAATCGGCAAGCTGGCAGAGTTCTCAAATGAGAATGAAACCCTGTCTGAAGCCGACCTCGCGCGTTGCAACGAGTCTGCAAAATCGTAACCGAATTATTTACCTCACTCCTCCTCAAAGGGCCGTTTCGTACGAAATGGCCCTCTTTTTTTGTGCAGAGCACTTAAATTTCTGACGCAAGCGTCATTCTCGAAAAATAGACTTTCGGTCCCTCCGGAGATACGCTCTTGTGCAGCGATAAATAATCCCCGGGAGGACTTTCAGATGATCGAGGCCAAGCGCACCCCAGATGATCGGTTTGCAGATTTACCAGACTTTGGCTTCTCACCGAACTATATCGACACGCTAGAGGGCTATGAAGGCTTACGTGTTCACTATCTTGATGAAGGGCCAAAGGACGCTGACCGCGTCTTCCTCTGTCTACACGGACAGCCAACATGGTCATTTCTGTACCGCAAGATGATCCCGGTTTTCTTGGAAAGTGGAGCGCGTGTCGTCTGCCCGGACTGGCTTGGGTTTGGGCGCTCTGACAAACCGGTCGACGATGAAATCTACACATTCCACTTCCACCGCAACATGTTGCTTGCATTTGTAGAAGCGTTGGATCTTCAGAACATCACACTCGTCTGTCAGGACTGGGGAGGCATCCTCGGGCTTACCGTTCCGATGGAAATGCCGGACCGGTTCAAACGACTGCTTGTGATGAACACGGCAATTCCAGTCGGACAAAGCCCAGGCGAAGGGTTTGACGCCTGGCGTGCTTACAATCGGACGCAACCCGATATGGATGTTCAGGCTTTGATGCAAAGAAGCACCCCAGTCTTGAACGATGCTGAGGCTGCTGCTTACGGCGCGCCTTTCCCGGATGTGACCCATAAAGCCGGTGTCCGCCGCTTTCCGGAATTGGTGATGACGGATCCAGACATGGAGGGCGTTGAAACCTCAAAACGCGCGGCAGCCTGGTGGCGCTCAGACTGGACCGGCGAGAGCTTCATGGCCGTTGGCGCGCAGGACCCGGTGCTTGGTCCGTCGCAAATGGAGAGCTTACGCGCCACGATCGCCAATTGCCCGCCCGCAATGATGATCGAAGACGGGGGCCATTTTGTACAGGAATGGGGCGCGCCGATTGCCCGCGCAGCCCTCACAAAGTGGGGAGACCTCAGCTAAGCGATCCGTCACCACGTGCACCCTCTAGACAGGTGCTGCAATTAACAAAAAAAGGCCCGACCAGTTCCGGTCGGGCCTTCTTTGTATGGATCGATATGATCGTTTACTGAACGATGATCGTGACTTCCGAACGGCGGTTCAGCGGCTCGCGAACACCATCGCGAGTAGCTTTCGCCAGATCGTTTTCACCGCGTCCATCGGTCCCGATGCTTTCTGCATCAATGCCGCGTTCCTGCAGCGCGTCAGAGACGATGGCTGCGCGGCGAGCGGAGAGACGCTGGTTGTACGCCGAGGCACCAGAGGTGTCGGTGTGACCAACAATCGTTACGCCACCTGTCGAACAATCTTCACGATCACGGATGTTCGCGATCGCCTGATCGATCACCGCAGACGCTTGGCTCGTCAGTTCAGCACGGTCCCACTCGAAGTAGACGACGAATGCCTGATTGACCGTTGAGCACGCTGCGACCGGAGCTTCCTCGACCGCGGTTGGTGGCGGTGGAGGCGGTGGCGGCGGCGGAGGTGGCGGCGGTGGAGGTGGTGGCGGTGGTGGTGGCGGAGGCGGCGGCGGTGGCGGCGGAGGTGTTACCCCAAACGCATAGCGCAGACCGGCCGTGACGCTCAGATCATTGTAAGTTGCATCATAGCTGATTGAATTGCCAATTTCATTGACGCCTTCAAGCTCCATGTCCTGAACGCTGAAGGCGCGCAGGCCGAGGTCGAGGCTCAGTTGATCGGTCAGGCCATAGCCAAAACCAGCCAGTGCCTGAACAGCAAGTGAGGTCTCTGAATCATCGAACCCGTTCGCCCCAACGCTTCTAGTTGGGATACCCGCGCCATTTGCGAAGGTTGCGGCAATGTTGCGCGCGCGCGCATCAACTTGAGCCACACCGATACCCGCACCGAGGTACGGCTGGAAACGACCTTCACGATTGAAATCGTAAAGTGCGTTCACCATGAGGTCGATTGAGCTGAAATTGCCAGCTTTGTGGCGGCTGTAAATGATTTGCTCATTTACGCCGATAATGTCAGCTGGAAGACCAACACCGTTCGTGCCGTCTTTTGGATCCAACTGGCCATCGCGACCTGTGAGTGCAGCTTCCAGACGGAAGCCATTATCGAAAGCATAACCAAATCCGAGGCTGCCGAGGTAACCGTCTTCAACTTCGGAGTCACCGCCGAGCGTGAATGGAATTCCCGCTTCAGCATCGTGGTCGAAGGTGTTTGCGTCGGTGATCACACCTACATCGGCACGGCCGTACCAGCCGTCGTCAGCCTGGGCGACAAAGCCGGTACCGGCAAATGCGGCCGCGGCGGTTGCGCACATGAGAGTTTTTTTCATACTCTTCCCCTTGTGTCTGCCGTGAGAACACCATTGTTTCACGACCGCAGGAACTTACGGACCATTCCGTAGAACTCTGTCCCTAAGCGCTTTTGGTAACAAGCGCGAGACAAGCTTTCACTCGAATGCAGGTTCCGTACCCTTTTTTTAACCGGGCGCGGCGTATTTGCAACACGCGAAAAGCAATCATGTTCTCGGTGTGTCTCAATCTGCGTGAAACGGCTAAGAATATGAATTTTTTGCCATTATTCGTTCAAAGTTCTGCCACGCGCTGTCACGGCTTTTCGAGCCTCTTCGACGCTTTGAGCCGTGACGTTCGCCGCATGTTCCGCCGAACGGGTGACTTCCAACCGCTGCCCCTCACCGAAGCTCGTGGCGAATCCATCGTCGATGATTCGCTTATAGTTTCGCAGAAGGGTCGGGTCGCAGCTGGCCATTTCGTGGGCAAGTTTCACCGCCGCTGGAACCAGGTCTTCTGGCGCGTACACTCGGTTCACAAGTCCCCAGCGTTCAGCCGTTTCGGCATCGAGGAAGTTGCCTGAAAAGGATAATTCCTTGGCGCGGCTGATCCCGATCAGGCGGGACAGTTTTTGGCTGAGCCCCCAGCCCGGCATGATCCCCACCCGTGCGTGCGTGTCGGCGAACTTGGCCTCTTCGGACGCAAGCAAGACATCACACATCAAAGCCAGCTCAAATCCGCCCGTAATCGCAAATCCATTGATCGCTCCGATGATCGGCCACGGGAAACTTGCGAGCCCTTTTGCAAGGTCGATCTCGCCGCCATCTGCGCCGAGCGCGAAGCCCGTTTGCCCAGCTTCCTTCAGATCCACGCCCGCGGTAAATGCGCGTCCGGCGCCGGTCAGAACGGCGACCCGGACCGTGTCATCTGATGCGAGGTCGGCAAACGTCCTGACAAGTTGCGCACGTAAGGCGCGACTGAGGGCATTCAGCGCATCCGGGCGATTAAGCGTGACAACGGCGACGGGACCGTCGCGTTCTAGCAGGACAATTGGATCAGACATGTTTTGCTCCTCAAGGCGATTTCGTTCTGTGTGCCAGATGGCGTGGTTCAGGCTTCCCCGGTCAGGATTTCCGGCTCTATCCCCTGGGCGCGGACCAATGCCGCGAGTTTTTCGCTCGCTTCAGACAGCAGCGCCTCGTCTGTACCGCGCGCGATCAAAGCCACGCCGCTATCGTTGAGCGAACGGAACCAGGGATAAGATCCAAGGCTGAGGGCTTCGTATTCTGTCGCCAGGGCGCCGAGCGCTTCGGCGACATCCCCCTCGCGCAGTCCAGCTCCTCGCACGGTCAGGCTTTTCACCACCGATCCAGTTTTGAGACGGTGACCAATGTCGCCCAGCATACCTTCAACGATTTTTGGAACCCCGGCCAAGGTAAAGACGTTTCCGGTCTGAAACCCTGGCGCACCGGACACCGGGTTATCAATCAAGCTCGCCCCGTCCGGAATGCGGGCCATGCGGCGACGAGCCGGGGTGAACTCGGTCTTCATCACCGCGTACCGCTCTGCGAGCGATTTCAACACGTCTGGATGCTCATCAATTGAGACCCCAAACGCGGCCGCGATCGCATCCGCGGTAATGTCATCGTGGGTCGGCCCGATGCCCCCTGTTGTAAACACATAGGTATATGTCGCGCGCAGTGTGTTCACGGCCTCGACAATCCGGCCCTGCTCATCCGGAACGATCCGCACTTCTTGGACGGGAATGCCATAAGGCGCGAGAAATTGCGCGATGGTCTGGGTATTGATATCGCGCGTGCGGCCAGAGAGAAGCTCATCTCCGATCAGACAGATCGCGGCGGTGGGGGACGTCGTCATTGCGCTGACCTAGCCTATTGGCGCGAAGGAAGCCAAGCCATTTTCAAGATCTCATTCCAGCCTTTCCTGCGCCAGAATATCGACTTTTCGATGTCTTAACGATGTGTCACGCTTGGCATTAGGAGCAATGCATGACTGAGTTCGGCCCAAATGGAACAGTGCTAACGAGCACACCCCCTGCTGCCGCCGCGCCGCTCGATTACACCGTTCCGGTGACCGCGTCGTTCAAACGAATCCGCCTGGCGAGTTTTTTGTGCGGCATGGCCGCTTGCATTCTGGTCGCCCTGATCGGAGTCACCCTGCTCTTTTTAAGCTTTCAGT
The DNA here is from genome assembly GCA_038527765.1 of Pseudomonadota bacterium. Taxonomy (GTDB): domain Bacteria; phylum Pseudomonadota; class Alphaproteobacteria; order Caulobacterales; family Hyphomonadaceae; genus Henriciella. The sequence goes on along the minus strand of JBCBFK010000004.1, from coordinate 31,339 downwards.
TTGCGGCCATTTTCGGACGCGATGCCGGTATCATGTTTTCAGATGATGGCTTCTTACAGGGCATGGGACTGGCAACTTTAATGTCAGCTATGAACTGGTATCTCGGCTATTTTACAATTCCGGCGGCGTGGGTCGCCATTTCACTCTCGCTCGGTCGATTTCCGCGACGCGGAATCGTGCGTCCTCTGCCCTATTATCGATGGGGCGCGGCTTGGGGCGCCATCCTGGTCGGCGGCACCACCGCGATCGCTTCCTATCTCATGGCGTCGATGAATTTTGCATCTGGTCTCGGTGGCCTTGTCGCGGGCGCGTCGATCGGAGCGGTCGCAGGCTTCATCTGCGGGGCGATTTTCAGAGGCATCGTTCGCCCAGCCGAGCAAGTCAAACGTATCCAGGTGGATGTATTCTAAAACGGCAGCCGATCTTGACGGGTGTTCAAAATCCAACCACCTGATCGCGCATGGCGAAGCCCGAAATACAAATCTGGACCGATGGCGCATGCAGCGGAAATCCTGGCCCTGGCGGCTGGGGCGCTCTGCTCGTTGCAGGTCGCAAACGCAAAGAGCTGCATGGCGGCGACCCCGATACGACCAATAATCGGATGGAACTGATGGCCGCGATCGAGGCGCTCAATGCGCTGAAGAAGCCGAGCCTCGTGACGCTTCACACAGACAGCACCTATGTCAAAGACGGCCTGACCAAGTGGATTCATGGCTGGAAGCGCAATGGCTGGAAAACCGCCGCCAAGAAACCGGTGAAGAACAAGGACCTTTGGCAAGCCTTGGAAACCGCCTGCGCGCGCCACGAGATCAAATGGGTCTGGGTCAAAGGTCATGCCGGCGATGAAGGCAATGAAAAGGCTGATGAGCTGGCGCGCTTGGGCGCAGAAGAGGCCCGCGAGGCATAACGCGCCCGCAAGGCATAACACGATTGTGAGCTCGCCGCGCGGCGCGGCATGATAGAAAACGATCTCAGACCTTAGGAGATCCTCCCCATGAAACTTTTGATCGCCGCGTCGGCGGCTGCTTTTCTAGCTGCGTGTGGTCAAGCGGCCGTCCCGGCTTCAGAACGCGCTGCGGTAACGGCTCCAGCCACGGATACGAAAGTCCTCGCTGTGATGAGCTATGCCGACTGGTGCGGCAGCTGCAAAGCGCTCGATCCCAAAGTCAAAGCGGTGCAAGCCGCCACAGCGTTCGAGGGCGTAGAGTTTGCCCTCATCGATTATACAAGCCGCGATGCCGATGCCTTCTTTGCAGATGCCGAAACTCTCGGCGTTGCAGAGACCATGCGCGCGACCTTCCCGGACAAAATCAAAACCGGGCGTCTCTATCTGGTGAACCTGGACACGGGCGACGTGATTTCAACGATCGACAAATCCATGGATGAGGCTGCGATTACAGCGGCGATCACCGCTGCAAGCGAAATGTCTTAATTTTTTTTCGTTCCTTTGTCAGGAAATCCTCTTTCCATTCGTCTTGTTGACAGATGCTGCACTGACGCAGGATCTTGAACACAAGACCTCTGAAGGGAGGATACACTTATGGCTAAATTTGTTTTGATGCTGCCCCACGCCCCAGACCGCTACACCAAGCTTGGTGAAGCTGAGTTTATGGAGCTGATGAAAGACTATATCGGCTGGGTCGAGGACATGAGCGCAAAAGGAAAGTTTGAAGGCGGCGAGAAGCTGCTCGATGAAGGCGGTAAGATCATTACCAACACATCGGGCAATATCGAAGTCCATGACGGCCCTTTTGCCGAGGCAGCAGAAATTCTTGGCGGTTACATGGTCATCAATGCCGAGGATTATGATGAGGCGGTCGAGATTGCGCGTTCGCATCCTCATATGAAGCATAATGAGACCATCATCATTCGTCAGACAGACGCGTCTGCAGACTGATGAGCTTGCCGAGTCAAACGCACAAATTGCTGGATGAAACCATCCGGCGGGAGCGAGGCTGGTTGATTTCCAGCCTCGTCTCCAAGTTCGGCCCCGGCAAAGTCGATCTGGCCGAAGACGTCGCGCAAGACGCCATCGTCAAAGCGCTGGCAACCTGGCCCTTTAAGGGCATTCCCGACAATCCACGCGCCTGGCTTCGCCGCGTCGCCGGCAATGCAGCGATTGACCGCGTCCGCCGAAACGCACGCGAACTTGGCGTCGACGAAGATTGGGATTTTGGCAGTGTCGAGGATGATGTCATCACGCCATCATTAAGTGACCCAGAACTCGACTTGATGGTGCTTTGCTGTGACCCAGCCCTGGAACCGAGAGACCAGCTTTTCCTCGCGCTGAAAACCGTTTGCGGGTTCACCGCGGTTGAAACCGCCGCCCTGTTCTTCATGCAAGAAGACGCGCTGTCCCAGCGCCTATCGCGCGCCAAGCGGAAGCTGAAATCCCAATCCGGAGACCTTGCGCGCTTTCCGACCCGGTTCGCGCTGAAAGCCCGATTGCCGCAACTCTTGAAAGTGATCTATTTGATGTTCGCCTGGGGCTACTTGCCACGGCGCGGCGATCAGCTGTTTCGCGAAAACATTTGTCGTGAGGCGGTCCGCCTATCCGAGGGCTTGCTCGCTCAAACCGATGGTCAGGCCGAAGGCCATCACGCGCTGCATGCCCTGCTTCTTTTTCAAATGTCCCGCCTCCCCGCCCGTATCAATGCGGACGGTGAACTCGTGACGCTAGATGCGCAAGATCGCTCGCTATGGGACAGCGAAATGATCTTTGACGGTGTCCAGCAATTGGGGGCGGCGAAGGAAAGTGATACACTCACCCGCTATCATATCGAAGCCGCGATCGCCTCCATCCATGCTGAAGCGCCGACTTGGGAAAAGACCAATTGGCAAGCGATCGCGCAGATGTATGAACTGCTCCACCAGCACGCGCCGTCGCTCGCGGTGCTGATCAATTGGGCGGTGAGTTTCATCATGCTGGGAGATGTGGAGCAGGCGCAAGCGAAACTCGACGATGCCAAAGCGCTCCCCGGGACAGAGACCTATCCGCCTTACCACCTCGCCTGCGCCAAACTCGGTCAGCTCAAAGGCGACATCGAGCTCGCACGCGCAAGCTATAAAGCGGCGAAGGCTTGCAAGATTTCAAAACCGGTTGCCGAATATATCGATCAGGATTTTAGCGAAGCGCTTACGGGTTGATGCCGTCCGGTGCCGGGACCGCGCTCGACCTCAACCTGTTATAATCGTGAGGCTTTCAGGCGTGCTTCGCAGCACCACTTCACCCGATTTCCCTTCAAATCGCGCCGTCAGTTGATCCTGCTGCGCTTCACCCGCAAGGACGTCGGCTCCGACCCCCGTCAGAAGAGCATTTAACTGCGCCGCCCGCGGCGACTGAAGCTCCAGGCTCTTGAACGTCCCCGCATTTAGGCTCGTGATCGCAGGATGAGTTGTCTCCCGCCAATCGATGAAGAAAGGGACCAATCCGCCGAACTCGTGCGCGACAAGGAATAGAAGTTCCCAAACCAGGCGGTCGCCCTCCAGGGTGAGGCGCTCCGTCTCGATCGGCCCTAAGGCCGTGACGCCGAGTGTCTGGCGCGCAACGGACTCACTCAGCGCACTTAGATCATTGCGACGAAGCACCCAGGTGACCAGGCCCGGCGCATCGAGCTCAGCAAGGCGCGCACCTGTTGACCCTGGTTGCGGCTTGTCCGGCGCCATAATCTCCAGATAAAGCCCGGTCCCTAAGCTCAGCAGCGCGTTGCAGGTCCCGTGCGCAGGATGAGATCCGCCCGGCTCTGGCGCAACGCCAAACAGACTCTCAATCTCGGCGCATCCCTGATCAAAATCAGGCACGCCCCAAACGAAATGATCCATCGCTTGCGCCATTCGTCAAACCTAATCTCAATGTACTCGGAGTCTACTCTCGCCCGCCACGGCGGCCCATCCCAAAAGTCTGGCACGGTGCCAACAGTTTATTCTGGCAATAAAGGGCGAGGATCGAAGTACAACCTGATTGAAGAAATGGCGCCTTGCTCGAACGTAATACAATGTGCCTCTTCGAGATCCTGGTCACCAAATTGGAAGACAAGCTCGGCACATGCGCCGTTCAGACCTTGATGCGCTTGTTTAACCTCAACCAGTTCGAGCGATGGCAATACCCGATTCAAAAAAGCAATAATCTCCTGATCTCCAACAATCGGATCGGAGAGCAACGCCCCAAAAAAAGAGGCATCGTCCGTCAGCACGAGATGATCGGTCGATTTTTCTTCGAAAACCCTCAGATACTCATCTAGGACCGGCGGCGGTGCTGAATGCGCGCACGCCGCTACCGATGCTACCGCAAGCACGGCAAACATTTTCAATGGCAAACAGCGCTCAACCGCCCGTCTGGTGGATGATGGATTGAACACCCTCAAGCCTCCCCGAACCGCCCATCTTCGATGATCGCGTCATAGTCGGCTTGGATCTGTGCATACTTCATGTCGATGCCGATCTTCATCGTCTTGTGCGTGAAGATGTAGAGTCGGTCTGATTCAACACATTCAGAGACCCAATCGGCGACCTTGTTTGGATCAAGACCGCCGCGGATGACTTCATTCATCATCTGGAATTGCGGATCGTCTTTGGCATCTTCCGCTGTGATTTCACTCGACGGTGCGCCGAAACCAGTGGTGTGGATATTGGTATTCACCCAACCCGGACACAAAACGCTGACCCCGATCTTATGTGGCATCAGCTCGGCTTTCAGGCCTTCTGAATAGCCCACCACGGCATATTTGGTGGCATTGTAAGGCCCCATCCCGCCGGGCGCGACGTGGCCCGCCATAGAGGCTGTATTGATGAAATGCCCGCCTTCGCCATGTGACTGAATCAGCGGCGTGAACACTTCAACGCCATAGACCACGCCGAGCAGATTGATATCGACAATCCAGCGCCAGTCTTCGATCGGGATTTCGCCCGGCTGACCGCCTTTGCCGACCCCGGCATTATTGGCGACGATGTGCACTTTGCCAAAATGATCAATGGTCGCTTGTGCGGCCGCTTTGACCTGCTCGACATCGGCGACATCGCAGACCACAGAGGCGATCTCATTGCTCTCCTTAGAGAGTTCTGCAACCGCGCGATTGAGCCCTTCTTCGTCGCGATCTGCGAGCATGACCCGCGCACCGCGATCCAGAAACGACCTTGCCATAGCGAGCCCCAATCCGCTCGCCCCGCCCGTCACAAAGGCCACACGTCCAGCGATTTCACTCATGCTCTTTCTCCTAAATCAAACGGCCTGCCAGGTTCGCCCCGCAGGCCGTTTTCGTATTCTCTAACGCGACCGATTAGGCGTCGACGGTGCCTTTCATGAAGCCCGCGAGGCGCTCATTGATGATCTGATCGGCTTCCGACATGATCCGATCAATAAGCTCCTTACAGGTCGGGATATCATAGATCAGACCGGCCACCATGCCGCACGACCAAGCGCCAGCATCCATATCGCCTTCCATCATGATCCGCGGATAGACCCCGGCCACTTCGTCGATAATGTCTTCAAACTTGAGATCCGCGCCGAGGGCCTTTTCTTTCTCGAGAAGCCGCTCAACCGCGTCATTGGTCAGGACACGTTCGGTGTTGCGCAGCGGGCGCATAACGAGACGCGTATCAAGTTCCGAGGCCGCGACAATCGCCTGCTTCACGTTTTCATGCACGGGCGCTTCTTTGGTCGCGATAAAGCGGGTGCCCATATTCATGCCCTGGGCGCCCATGGCGAGCGAAGCGACCAAAGACCGGCCGTCGGCCATGCCACCGGAAGAGACGAACGGAATTTCCAACTCGTCGGCCGCGCGCGGCAGCAGGATCATGTTCGGAATATCGTCTTCGCCCGGGTGACCGCCGCACTCGAAGCCGTCCACAGAGACCGCATCGCAGCCAATGTCCTGAGCTTTCAGAGAGTGGCGAACCGAGGTGCATTTGTGGATAACCTTGATCCCGGCATCCTTGAGGTGCGGCAAGACCTGCGCTGGATTTCGTCCAGCCGTTTCAACCACTTTGACACCGCCCTCTATGATCGCTTTGACGATGGCCGGGTAATCTGGCGGATTCAGCGTCGGCAGGAACGTAATGTTCACGCCGAACGGCTTGTCGGTCATATCGCGACACTTGGCGATTTCATTGGCAAGATCTTCGGGGGTCTTCTGGGTCAGACCGGTAATGATGCCGAGCCCCCCTGCATTTGAAACAGCCGCAGCCATTTCCGCAAAGCCCACATAGTGCATGCCACCCTGAATGATCGGGTGCTCAATGCCAAACATTTCGGTGATGGCGGTTTTCATGCGTGTATCCTCCTTGTTCTTGCTCACAATGTCCCCCAAACTGGTCTGAAACAAGTCTGACTTAGGGGAAGCGAGATGCCCAAAAAACTGTTCCTGCATGGTGTTCCGGACACGCCGAGCATGTGGGACCCGTTGATCAGCGAGTTGGGTCTCGCACCCGGCACCTACCTGGCGCCGGCGATGCCTGGATTTGTCGATCCAGCCCCTAAAGGCTTCAACTCCACCAAGGAAGCCTATGTCGACTGGTACCTGTCTGAGATTGAACAAGCGCATGCCGAGGCGGGTCCGGTCGACTTGGTCGGACATGATTGGGGCGCCATGATCACAATCCGTGCTGCGAGCCTGAAGCCAGAGCTCATCCGGACCTGGTGCGTCGCCAATGCCTTGCCGCATCCAGACTATAAGTGGCATTCCATGGCGCGCATGTGGCAAACGCCGATTGTCGGCGAGATCATGACCGCCATCACCCGCAAGGAGCAGCTCTGCAAAGCGCTGCACGCGCAAGGGATACCGGCGGATCTCGCTTCAAAAGAGGCCAGTCACTGGTCCCCGCACATGAAGACATCGATCCTGCGCCTGTATCGTTCTGCAAAGACGGCTGGTGAGGAGTGGTGGCCGGAGGTGAAAAACTTACCAGAGCGCGGTCTCGTATTCTGGGGGGTCGACGATCCTTACGTGCCGGTCGACATCGCAGACAGGTTATGTGCGGAAACCGGCGCGGATCTGCTCAAGCAGGAGAAGACCGGGCACTGGTCAATCATAGAACGGGCTGATGTGCTCGCCGAGGCGCTCAAGCGGCATTGGGACTGAACTTCATAAAAGCCTCATCCTGAGCGAAGTCGAAGGACGAGGCCTGGGCTTCCCAAAGTCTCGGCCCTTTATCCTTCGACTTCGCTCAGGATGAGGGCTTCTGAAAAACCGCAGACTTATACGGCTAAAACCCGGCCAGAAACGCCGCAACATTGTCCCCGAGCGCTCCAATCGCATAGCCGCCTTCCATACAGATCAGGGTCGGTAGATCGAGCGCTGCGATCATCGCCGCCATCTCTGCGTATTCTGCCGTCTCGATCTCAAAGAAGCTGATCGGATCGCCGGCATAGGTGTCGGCTCCAAATGGCACGATGAGGAGATCCGGTGCGAAAGCTTGAACCCGTTCGATCGCCTCCGTGAGCGTCGCGCGATAGTCCGCCCAACCCGTCCCACGCGGCATCGGCAAGTTCAGCGCCGCCCCCGCCCCCGGGCCTGTCCCTGTCTCATCAGCATGTCCCCAATAGAACGGATAGTCCGTCGAAGGATCGGCATGCAGCGAGAGGGTGAGCACCTCGGCCCGCTCATAGAAAATGTCCTGCGTGCCATTGCCGTGATGATAATCGACATCAAGAATCGCGACCCGGCCCGCGCCGCTTGCCAGCGCCCGCTCGGCACAGATCGCGACATTGTTGAGGTAGGAATAGCCGCCCATATAATCGCGCCCGGCATGGTGCCCGGGCGGACGACAGAACGCAAAAGCCGAGCGCGCGCCGCCCAGTACATGATCAAGCCCGGACAGCGCGGCCTGCGCGCTCCAATAGACCGTCTCCCAGGTCCCGGCCGCGACGGGGGTTCCGCAATCATAGGCGTAGCGCCCAAGCTCAGCATCAATGCGCTTCAGTTCGAGCGGGCGTCGTCCTCGAACCGGGAACACATACGGAAAGGCATCGCCGGGCCGCCCCGCCTCGATCCAATCGCGGTGGGCGCGCTTTATAAACGCAACATAGTCCGCATCGTGCACTGCAAGAATGGGGTCGAGCCCGTGATCTACCGGCGCGACGACCTCCGTGAGTGCCGCTCGAATGGCATCAACCCGCGCTTGCGACTCCGCGTGTGGCACGAGCTCGCCGTTTTGGAGCTCAAGAGCGGGGGCATGTTTGGACTGATGCTCAGAAAAAAAGGATTTCATGCGCCCGCCCTAACATATTGGCACGCCACAACAAGAATCGCAGACTGCAACGCGCGACCGGCAATCTGCAATTTCAAGCTCTGCACTCTGCAAGGCGAGAAACGGTGCGCAAAGCCAACCCTCTGTTTTCAAACCACTTTCAAAAAGATGCCGATTTTGCAGTGTTTCCCGCACAGCCGAGAGCGCTTGCCACAAGCTCATCGCTCAAGGCCCCTGAGGCGTCGGTGGAGCGTTGCTAGTCCCACCCCATAGATCTGCCGACGCCTCCTTTTTTCACAACCCAAAATCTATTGCGGTGCCAATTGAGGCAGGATCGGCACGACCTGCTCCTCCATAAAGGCGCGCTCATAGGCGTCTTCCGGAGCGTTCCGAACCGCTTGATCCAAGGCCTGGGCATCGGGTCCAACCAGGATGCGCCATTGTTCATCGCGGACGCCTTGCAAGATAATGCGCGCTGCATCGGCGGGATCGAGACCATTGTCTCGAAACGCCTCGCCTCGCGCTTGCGGGTCCTCAGCGATCTCAGGATTTCCATTGGGGATATCATCCGTCAGAAGATCGCCGAACTCTCGCATTGTGTTCAGCGCAATGTTCGTCCCGATATGCCCCGGCATCACAACGCTGGCTTTAAGGTGAGGCGCATTGTTGCGAAAGTCGTTGACCAAGGCTTCGGTGAATCCCTTCACCGCAAACTTCGCGGCAGAATAGGCCGTGTGCGACGTCTCAGGACCAAGGCTCGCCCAGAAGCCATTGACCGAGCTGACATTGATCATGTGGCCTTCATCAGCGCGTTTGAGCGCCGGCAAAAAGGCGCGGGCGCTGTAATAGACGCCATACCAGCACACCCCAAAGGTGCGCTCCCAAACATCGCGTGATGTGGTGACGAAACTCCCTCCACCGCCAATGCCGGCATTGTTGAACAAGAGATGGATGTGATCGGTGTCATGCTGCGCGAGCGTATCATCGCGGAAGGCATTGATTTGATCTTCCATCGCCACATCCGCCAGGAAACCTGTGACCCGTACTCCTTGTGGCGCGCCATCGAGCGCCAAGGCGCAGCTTTCATCCATATCGGCCTGAGAGATATCGCACATGGCGACACTACAGCCCTCAGACGCGAGCTGCTGCGTCAAGGCGCGTCCAATCCCAGTCCCACCCCCAGTAATCACGGCGAGTTTTCCGCTAAAGTCTTTCATATGCCTTCCTCCCGTTCTGGCTGTCCCCAGACTCTTCATCCAGCAGCCTATGGGCTCGCCGCGGGATTGCCAACGCAGACCCCGCGGCAAGGCGTATCCGGGCTCTAAAGCTCAACGACGAGCGGACAATGATCTGAGACTTCTGGAGCGCGAACGACGTCAAAGGATTTGATGGCCGAGACCGGGTTGACGAAGACGTAATCCGCAAAGCGCCCAGGCTTTTGATAATGCGATGTACGTGTCCCTGGATGACCGTTCGCAGTGACAAGCTCTGTGAAGCCCGCCTGCGCGAAAACCTCGAGTGTTTCGCTTTCCGGCAAAACATTGAAGTCGCCACAGATCACTTGCACATCCTCCGGCTCAAACACACTTCTAGCGATCCCCAGGAGCTTGTGCGCCTGGGCCAAACGCTCCGGCGTGTCGCCTTTGCCTTGAAGGTCGCGCAGCCCGTGCATGTGCGCGATCCCAAACGCGCGATCACGTCTATGATCATACACGCGGATCGCATGGGCCGAGCGCGATCGCGGGTGCTGGCCGTAGCCATCCGGCGAATAGGTCTTGTGTACAAAGCTCTGATGCTGGGCGATGATGGGCAAGGACGTTCTGACAAAGGTCGCGAGCCCCCAGAACGATGGAAGCTCGGTTTCCGCGTCCCACAGGCTGCCGCGTGCTGCCGGGCAAAAAATGGCGGTATGGTCGGGCAGCGCCTGCGCGACTTCCGCAAACAAATTGGCGCGTTGCGGCAGAACGTGGTCCCCATCCTTATAGGTCAGCCAAGGTTTGGAGGTTGCCGGCGTGTGCACAATCTCTTGCAAGCAAATCACGTCCGCGGGGCTCGCCGCCAGATAGGGCAGCAAGGCCGCGTGCAAGGTTCCGCCCCAAGCGTTCAGACACATGATCTGCATGGCTTTGACCTAATCGCGCAGTGCAGCCAGTTCCACCCGATTCTTACGATTCTGGATAAAACAAAGCCCGCACAAGTCTGCGCGGGCTTCGTAAAATCAGGGTTTTAGAGGAACTTATTCGTCCATCAGCTCAAGTTCAGCTTCGTGGCGCGCACGGTCTGCGGCGCCGCGGGCCTCTTCGTCGCGATCGACCAGTTCGATGACCGCGCGAGGCGCGTTGTCACCATGACGGAAGCCCGCTTTCAGAACGCGGGTATAGCCGCCATTGCGGTCTTTGTAACGCTCACCGAAGACGTCGAAGAGCTTGCGAACAGCCGCCTCGTCACGAACCTTGGAGATCGCTTGACGGCGAGCGTGCAAGTCGCCGCGCTTTGCCAGTGTGATCAGCTTGTCCATGAATGGCTTCATCTCCTTGGCTTTGGGCAGAGTCGTGACGATCTGCTCATGCTCGATCAGAGATGCCGCCATATTGGCAAACATCGCCTTGCGGTGTGAGGCTGTGAGGTTCAGCTTACGATGTGCGATGCCGTGGCGCATTTTGGTCTCCTTGCGTGCCCTCTCGGGCATACACTCCTATAGGTGGTCGTCGTATTTCTTGGCGAGCGCCTCGATGTCTTCTGGCGGCCAATCTGGCACATCCATACCGAGGTGAAGGCCCATACCGGCCAAGACTTCTTTGATTTCGTTCAGCGATTTGCGGCCGAAATTCGGGGTGCGAAGCATTTCGGCTTCGGACTTCTGAATGAGGTCGCCAATGTAAACAATATTGTCGTTCTTCAAGCAGTTGGCAGAGCGAACAGACAGTTCAAGCTCATCGACTTTCTTGAGCAGAACCGGATTGAACCCGAGATCGCTCTCTTCAGTCTGACCAGAGCTTTCCGTCTCAGGCTCATCGAAGGTGATGAAGAGCTGCAGCTGGTCCTGCATGATGCGAGCGGCATACGCAACGGCATCTTCCGGAGAGATCGAGCCATCGGTCTCAACCGTCAGGGTCAGCTTGTCATAGTCGAGGACGGTGCCCTCACGGGTGTCTTCTACCTGGTATCCAACGCGGCGTACCGGTGAGTAGATCGCATCCACGGGGATGAAGCCGATCGGTGCATCTTCTGGGCGGTTCTCCGTCGCTGGGACATAGCCTTTGCCCGTCGCCACGGTGAATTCCATGTGCAGGTTGGCGCCATCGTCCAGCGTACAGATGACATGATCCGGGTTGAGGATTTTCACATCGCCTGGCGTTTCGATTTGGCCCGCTTTGACTTCGCCCTTGCCAGACGCTTTCAGGATCATGCGCTTTGGCGCATCAGAGACCATGTCGACGGCAACTTGCTTCAGGTTCAGGATGATCGTGGTGACGTCTTCACGCACGCCCTGGATCGAGGAAAACTCATGTACGACGCCATCAATCTGAACGCCGGTGATCGCAGCGCCTTGCAGAGAGGATAGCAGGATACGGCGCAGCGCATTGCCCAGCGTTGTTCCAAAACCGCGCTCGAGCGGCTCGACAACCAGCTTCGCAACGCGGGTCGCATCACGACCGCCCTCAACAATCGGGCGGTTCGGGCGGATCAACGCTTTCCAATTACGGTCGTTTACAATGATGTCTTCGGCTTCGGTCATGCTCAGCCTTTCTGTAAATTCAGGTCAAAAAGGGACTATACGCGGCGGCGCTTTGGCGGGCGGCAGCCATTGTGCGGGATCGGTGTGGTGTCACGGATCGCTGTGACGGTCAGACCGGCAGCTTGCAGGGCACGCAGCGCGCTCTCGCGGCCAGAGCCGGGTCCGCGCACATTGACCTCAACCGTCTGAAGGCCATGCTCCATGGCTTTCTTGGCGGCATCCTCAGCAGCTACCTGAGCCGCATAAGGGGTCGACTTACGAGATCCTTTAAAGCCCACCGCGCCAGCAGAAGACCATGAAATGGCGTTCCCTTGCGCGTCTGAGATGGTGATCATCGTATTGTTGAAGCTTGAGTTTACATGCACGACGCCGGAAGAGATATTCTTGCGAGCGCGGCGTGCAACGCGGGTGGTCTGACGGGCCATCTGTCGAAGATCCTATTTCTTCTTGCCGGCAATCGGCTTAGCTGGGCCCTTGCGGGTCCGAGCGTTAGTATGTGTGCGCTGACCGCGAACCGGCAGGCGCTTACGATGACGGAGACCACGATAGCAGCCAAGGTCCATAAGCCGTTTGATGTTCATCGAGACTTCACGGCGAAGGTCACCTTCGACCATATAGTCGCTGTCGATTGTCTCACGGATTTTGATGACTTCGGCATCAGACAGATCAGCCACACGGCGCTCTGCTGTGATGCCAATCTTTTCGCAAATCTCGTCGGCTTTGGCTGGGCCAATGCCATGAATGTAACGCAGCGCGATTGGAACGCGCTTATTCGTCGGTATATTGACGCCTGCAATACGGGCCAAAGCCAGTCTCCTAATAGTTCAAAAAGAAAGCCGCAGTTCGCACAGCACAAACACCGCTGCACGCTTGCAGACTCATCCCTTAACGAAGTGCGTCGTTATAGACGCAACAATTGGTACGTCAACCACTGAATCAGCGGTTCACGCAGCTTCAAACAGCCTCCTTCAAGGCCGCGTCGATTCCGCCACTAACGTCGTCGATTGAGGCCATGCCGTCAACCTCTCTCAAGATCCCGCGCTCGGCATAAATCGGCACCAGAGGCGCCGTATCTGCATTGTATTTTTCGAGGCGAACCGAGAAGGTTTCGGGATTGTCGTCTTTGCGGCCCTGTTCTTCAAACCGCTTGGTCACACGTGCCAGAAGGGCTGCTTCATCAACCACCAGACGGATCACGCTATCGACTTTTTCACCGCGGCTTTCGAGGAGCTTGTCGAGGGCTTCCGCCTGACCGACCGTGCGGGGAAACCCGTCATAGATGAAGCCTGCCGCGCCCTTATTGGTTTCGAGCTGCTCATCGATCAGCGCGATGACGATTTCATCGGACACCAGGGCGCCGGATTCCAGGATCGATTTGACCTTGTTCCCGAGCTCTGATCCTGAAGCGACCGCCGCACGGAGCATGTCGCCCGTCGACAATTGGATATAGCCGCGTTCTGCGACAAGTTTCTTTGCTTGCGTACCTTTGCCGGCCGCTGGCGGTCCAAACAGGATCAAGTTCATTTTTTGCGCTTCCCTCCAAGCCGCGATTTCTTGATCAGCCCTTCATATTGGTGGGCAATCAAGTGCGATTGTATTTGTGTCACCGTGTCCATTGTCACGGAAACCACAATCAGCAAGCTAGTTCCCCCAATGTAAAAGGGAATACCTGGAACGTAGCGCCGCAAGACTTCTGGCATCAAGCAGACAAAGACGAGGTAGATCGCACCAATCGTGGTGAGTCGGGTTAGCACATAGTCGAAATAGGCCGCAGTGTTCTTGCCCGGACGGATGCCCGGTACGAAGCCACCATATTTACGCAGATTGTCAGCCGTCTCTTCCGGATTGAACATGATCGAGGTGTAGAAGAACGTGAAGAACGCCACGAGCACACCGTACGTGATAATGTAAGTCCAACTGCCGGGTGAGAACGCTGTCGCCATCCACGCAACAAACCCGCCATCAGCAGCTGCGTCGGCAGCCACCGCCGTATTGCCGCCGAGAATACCAACGGCGGTCAGCGGCAGCATCAGAATTGCAATCGCGAAGATGGGTGGGATAACGCCTGACGTGTTCAGCTTCAGCGGCATGAACGAGCTCTGGCCTTGCGCGGCCTGGTTCGCGGCCTGCTGGCGCTTTGGATACTGGATCAGAACCCGGCGCTGCGAGCGTTCGATGAAGACGATGAAGACCGTCAGCGCAATGACCAGCGCCGCGACGCCAACCACAAAGACCACATTGATCCCCTGCTCGCGCGACCCGCTGAACAAGTTGAAGATCGCGCGCGGCATCTCAGCAATAATGCCAGCAAAGATGATCAGCGAGATCCCGTTGCCCACACCGCGGGCTGTGATCTGCTCACCCATCCACATCAGGAACATGGTCCCGCCGGTGAAGGTCGTCACGGCCGTCAGAACAAAGAACCATTGCGGCAAGCCATCATAAGCGGCGCCAGACAGGCCCATGGAAATCCCGAAGCTCTGCACGATCGCAAAAGCCAGCGTCAGATAGCGGGTATACTGGTTGATCTGCTTGCGCCCGGATTCGCCTTCCTTCTTGAGCTTCTCAAGGGACGGCACCGAAGACGTCATCATCTGGATGATGATCGAGGCTGTAATGTAAGGCATCACGTTGAGCGCGAAGATGCTCATCCGTTCAATCGCACCGCCGGCAAACATGTTCATATTGCCAAGCATACCGCCTTGCTGGCTGGCAAACAGCTGAGCGAACTGATCTGGGTCAATCCCTGGCAGCGGAATGTATGTGCCGAGCCGGTAAAGGAATAACACAAACAGAGTGAACAGGATGCGGCTTTGAAGGTCCTTCGCCTTTGCAAAGGTCCCGAAATTCATATTCCGCGCGAGTTGTTCAGCAGCAGTAGCCAAGGGGGACTCCTTCTCCCGGAAATGCGTTCGCCGCCAAGATTGGCGGCGAAAGCGTGTTTGTGAAGACGTTTAGTGGAAAAAGCTAGAGGGTTATTCTGCTTTTTCTGTCGGGACAGATCCGGTCACAGTGACCTTTCCGCCAGCCTTCTCGATCGCTTCAATCGCCGCCTTAGAGGCGCCTGTGACAGTGATTTTGACCTTTTTGGGCGCGTCGCCCTTGGCCAAAAGACGGACACCATCCTTCACGCGGCGTACAACACCGGTCGCGACCAGGTCAGCTTCCGTGATCTCTTTTTTGGTGTCCAGCTTACCCGCTTCGATGGCCTTGGACAGGATCCCGAGGTTCAGCCAGGCATGGTTCTTCGAGTTGCGAGCTGTAAAGCCACGCTTCGGCAGACGCATATAGATCGGCATCTGGCCGCCTTCGAAGCCATTAATGGCAACACCTGAGCGAGACTTTTGACCTTTGACCCCGCGGCCACCGGTCTTGCCTTTACCTGAGCCGACCCCGCGGCCAATCCGTTGGCGCGCTTTGGTCGACCCTGCTGCAGGAGAGAGTTCGTTGAGTTTCATGGTCTATCCCTCGACGACTTCAATAAGGTGAGACACCTTATTGATCATGCCGCGAACGGCGGGTGTATCTTCCAGCGTCCGGGTGCGGCCGATCTTATTCAGACCAAGGCCGACCAGTGTTTGACGCTGATCTGGCGCGCGACGGATCGGGCTACCGGTCTGGCGCACTGTGACGGTGGCTTTTGATTTTGCCATTGGTCAGATCCTCTTCTCTTAAGCGTCAGCCGCTTCGGCCATGCCAGCTTCAGACGCACCATCGGTCCGACGACCAACAATGTCCTGAACTTTCAGACCGCGCTTCGACGCAACGGAACGCGGGCTCGCCTGATTGACGAGGGCGTTAAAGGTCGCGCGAACCATGTTGTACGGGTTAGACGAGCCGATGGATTTGCCAACAACATCCTGAATGCCCAGCACTTCCATGACGGCACGCATTGGACCACCCGCAATCACGCCGGTTCCGGGAGGCGCTGCACGCAGAACCACTTTACCCGCACCCCAACGGCCACGGCCATCATGGTGCAAGGTGCGGCCCTCGCGAAGCGGCACGCGAACCATGTTGCGCTTTGCTTCTTCAGTGGCTTTACGGATCGCTTCCGGAACTTCGCGGGCTTTGCCCTTACCGAAGCCTGCGCGGCCCTTTTGATCTCCGACCACGACGAGCGCGGCGAAGCCAAAATTCTTACCACCTTTAACGGTTTTGGCGACGCGGTTGATACCGACCAGTTTGTCGACGAATTCGCTTTGCTGCTCTTCGTCGCGATCCCGGCGGCGTCCGCGGCCTCTGCCTCTTTCTTCTGCCATGGTGGGCCTCCTAGAACTTCAGACCGCCCTCACGGGCGGCGTCTGCCAGGGCTTTAACCCGGCCATGGAACACAAAACCGCCGCGATCAAAGACAACGTCTTCAATCCCAGCTTTTTTAGCGCGCTCGGCTACCGCTGCACCAACCTTGGCCGCCGCTTCGACGGTGCTGGTTGATTTCAGACCCTTGCGCACATCCGCTTCCAGAGTGGAAGCAGACGCCAGGGTCACACCCTGCTCATCATCAATGATTTGAGCAGAGATGTTTTTGCCAGACCGGGCCACAGACAGACGGACTTTGCCTTCTGCTGTTTTGCGGAGCTTGGCGCGGTTGCGCTGTTGGCGCCGAATAAATTTTTCGCGTGAGGACAACATGATTACTTCTTCTTGCCTTCCTTGCGGCGGACGTATTCGCCCTCATAACGGACACCCTTGCCTTTATAAGGCTCTGGGCGGCGATAGTTGCGGATCTCGGCAGCGACCTGACCGACCACTTGCTTATCCGCACCTGTGATTTCGATTTCAGTCGGCTTCGCACACTTGATGGTGATGCCGTCTGGCGCCTTGTAGATGACGTCATGGCTGAAACCGAGCGCCAGTTTCAAGTCAGACCCTTGCATCTGCGCACGGTAGCCAACGCCAACCAGCTCCAGCTTCTTGCTAAAGCCTTCAGCAGCACCCTGAACCAGGTTCGCAGCGTTTGAGCGTGACGTGCCCCAAAGTGTGCGAGCAGACGGATCAAGCGCCTGCGCGAAAGTCATCTTCTTGCGGCCCTTCTCGTCATTGACACGAATTTTTTCGTTCGCGGCGTTGACGATATCATCACGCGGATTGATGCGCAGCTCTGCGCCTTCCAGCTCAGCCGAGATCACTTCTGGCAGCTCAAGCGCGAGCTCGCCTTTCGGGCCTTTTGCTTTCAGCAATTGGCCTTCAATCGTGACCGTCGTGCCTGACGGGACAGAAATTGGAAGTTTGCCAATACGAGACATATCAGTTCACCCTTCCCTTAGAAGACGCGGCAGAGGATCTCACCGCCGACATTCTCGTTGCGCGCAGTGTTGTCAGACATCACGCCCTTCGAGGTCGACAGGATCGAAATCCCAAGCCCGTTGCGAACCAGAGGAATGTCACTCTTAGACGAGTAAACACGACGCCCTGGCTTCGAGACGCGACGGATCTCAGCGATCACCGGCGTGCCATCGAAATATTTCAGTTCAATCTCGAGATGCTTGTGACCGTCTTTTTCGATCTCAGCATATCCGCGAATATATCCCTCGCCTTGCAGCACTTCGAGCACACGGGCACGAAGCTTGGAGGCGGGTGTTACGACCTTGTCCATGCCGCGCATTTGCGCATTACGGATACGGGTCAGCATATCACCGAGGGGGTCAGAAATCGCCATAATATCCCTCCTTACCAGCTAGACTTGACGAGGCCTGGGATTTTCCCGAGCGAGCCAAGCTCACGAAGGGCAATCCGAGACATTTTTAGTTTGCGGTAGTAACCGCGCGGACGACCGGACACTTCGCAACGATTGCGCACACGATTGGGCGCAGAGTTGCGAGGAAGCTCAGCAAGCTTCAGACGCGCTTTAAAACGCTCTTCCAAAGGCAGATCTTCGTTCATCGCGATCGCTTTAAGCTCGTCACGCTTGGCCGCATATTTCTCGACCAGGCGCTTACGCTTATCATTCCGCTCAACAGCACTCTTTTTAGCCATATCAGTTGTCCTTCAGTGCTAGTTCCGGAACGGGAAGCCGCACTGCGTCAGCAGGCTCTTGGCTTCTTCGTTCGAGTTGGCGGTGGTACAAACAATAATGTCCATACCGCGAATATCGTCGACATCGTCATAGTTGATCTCTGGGAATACGAGCTGTTCCTTGAGACCCATGGCGAAATTGCCGCGTCCATCAAAGCTCTTGCCGTTCAGACCACGGAAGTCTTTCACGCGCGGCAGAGCGATGTTGGTCAGACGGTCCAGGAATTCGTACATACGATCCCGGCGCAGGGTGACCTTACACCCAATCAGCATCTCTTCGCGCAGCTTAAAGCCAGCGATAGATTTGCGCGCTTTTGTGGCAACAGGCTTTTGACCTGCGATCTTTTCCATCTCGGCAAGCGCTGTTTTGATTTTTTTCGAATCTGCAACAGCTTCGCCAACGCCCATATTGATCACGACTTTGTCGATCTTGGGGATCTGCATATCATTCGTATAGCCAAACTCTTCCTTGAGCTGGCTACGAATCTGCTCGTCGTACTTCTTTTTGAGGCGAGGAGTGTAGTCTTTAGACATCTAGAGCCTCTCCTGAACGCTTGGCATAGCGGAATTTCCGACCATGCTCATCAATCTTGAATCCAACCCGTGTTGGCTTGCCGTCCCGTGGATCGATCATCGCGACGTTTGACGCATCAATAGGTGCTTCAAACGAGTTGATGCCGCCCTGAGGGTTCGCCTGGCTTGGCTTGATGTGACGCTTCACAACGTTCACACCGCGCACAACCACACGGTTCTCAGCTGGAATGACTTTCAACACTTCGCCCTCTGCGCCTTTATTACGGCCAGTGAGAACGATCACGCGGTCACCCTTTTTCACTTTCGCAGCCATAGCTACAGCACCTCCGGCGCCAGCGAGACGATCTTCATGTGGTTCTTGGCGCGCAGCTCACGAGGAACAGGGCCAAAGATCCGAGTGCCGATCGGCTCGTTGTTATTGTTGATCAGGACAGCCGCATTGGTGTCGAAACGGATGGTCGATCCGTCCGGGCGGTTAATGTCCTTCGCGACACGAACGACGACGGCACGACGCACGTCACCCTTCTTCACGCGGCCAGTTGGAATTGCTTCCTTAACTGAAACCACAATCACGTCACCCACAGAAGCGTAACGACGTCCGGCACCGCCCAGCACTTTGATGCACTGAACGCGGCGGGCGCCAGAATTGTCCGCGACCCGTAGGTTGGACTGCATCTGGATCATGCGTCGCCTCCATCACTCGAGATGACTTCCCAACGCTTCAGCTTCGAACGCGGCGGACACTCACGGATCGTGATCGTCTGACCTTCGACAGCAGCATTGTCTTCGTCATGTGCGTGATAGCGCTTAGAGCGACGCACGGTTTTCTTCAGCAGCGGGTGAAGGAAACGACGCTCCACGCGCACAATCGCGGTCTTATCCTGCTTGGTCGAGACCACCACGCCTTCCATAACACGTCTAGGCATATCTTACTCCTACGCCTCAGCGTCCGCGCGGGCCTGCTCGCGAAGCAGGGTCTGGACGCGTGCGATATCGCGGCGAACGACCTTGATGCGGGCGGTCTTTTCCAACTGGCCGGTGGCCTGCTGGAAGCGGAGGTTAAACTGTTCCTTTTTCAGCTGCAGAAGGTCTTCCTTCAGCTGATCGGGGCTCTTTGAACGGAAATCAGAAGCTTTAGCCATGCTTAAATTCCTTCAATCCGGCGGACGATCTTCGTGCGGATTGGCAGCTTTGCTGCGCCAAGGCGGAGCGCTTCGAGCGCGACCTCATCCGGAACACCGTCAATTTCAAACAAGATGCGACCAGGCTGAACCCGGGCGACCCAACGGTCGACAGAGCCCTTACCTTTACCCATCCGAACTTCGATCGGCTTGGCTGTGACCGGCGTGTCAGGGAAGACACGGATCCAAACCTTACCTTGGCGCTTCATCTCGCGGGTCACGGCCCGACGAGTGGCTTCGATCTGGCGTGCGGTAACGCGCTCAGGCTCAAGAGCTTTGAGACCAAACGAGCCAAAAGCGATGGAATAGCCACCCTTTGCGGTGCCTTTGATCCGGCCTTTGAACGCCTTACGGTATTTTGTACGTTTCGGCTGACGCATCTCTTATGCTCCTGCCTGTGGGCCCGAAGCCGGACCACGCTGGTTACCAGAGCGGGCGCGAGACTCACCAGAAGTCTCTGCGCGGCGATCACGAGCCATTGGGTCATGCTCCATGATCTCGCCCTTATAGATCCAGATCTTGATGCCGATGATGCCGTAAGTGGTCAGCGCTTCGGCTGTGCCATAATCGATATCAGCGCGCAGCGTGTGCAGCGGCACAGATCCTTCAGAATACTGCTCAGTCCGCGCAATCTCAGCCCCGCCGAGACGGCCAGCGACCATGATCTTCACACCTTCAGCGCCGAGACGCATCGTGTTCTGGATCGAACGCTTCATCGCCCGGCGGAAAGACCCGCGACGCTCAAGCTGGCGCGCAATGTCTTCAGCCACCAGCGTGGCATCCAGCTCAGGCTTGCGAATTTCAACAAGGTTCACACGAACTTCGTCTTCCGTCATTTTGGACAGTTGACGGCGAAGGCCTTCAATGTCCGCACCCTTCTTACCGATGACCAGACCTGGACGGGCAGTATGAATGGTGACGAGGCACTTCTTGTGCGGACGCTCGATGATGATCCGCGAGATACCGGCCTGACCGAGGCGCTTCTTGATATGCTTCTGAATGGCGAGATCTTCGTGCAGAAGACGCCCGAAATCCGCGCTATCAGCATACCAGCGGCTGTCAGCGGTCCGGTTGATCCCGAGACGTAGACCGATTGGATTTACTTTCTGACCCATTATGCGGCCTCCGCTTCTTGAGACGTGTCACGCAGGACAATCGTCAGCTGCGAAAAGGGCTTCATGATACGTGCAGCGCGACCACGTGCTCGGGCGCGAATGCGCTTCATGACGAGGTTCTTGCCGACGTGGGCTTCAGCCACGACCAGGCTATCAATGTCCAAGTCGTGATTGTTTTCAGCATTGGCGACCGCACTCTTCAAAAGCTTGCGGACATCTGAGGCAGCGCGCTTACGAGAGAATTGCATCTCATCGATCGCTTTCTGCACAGGCAGACCGCGGATCTGCTGTGCCAGCAGATTCAGCTTTTGCGGGCTCGACCGATACATGCGCAGGACTGCGCGTGCTTCGTTAGACGCCTGCTTTGGAGGATTCTTGGCTTGACCCATGACTATCTCCGCTTCGCTTTCTTGTCCGCGCCGTGACCGTAATAGGTCCGGGTTGGCGCAAACTCACCAAGCTTGTGACCGACCATTTCCTCAGTGACGAGGACCGGGACGAACTTGTTGCCGTTGTGAACCTGAAAGTTCAGACCGACGAATTGCGGCAGGATGGTCGAGCGACGTGACCAGGTCTTGATGACCTCACGACGTTCAGACGCTTGCGCCTTCTCGGCCTTCTTCAGGAGGTAGCCGTCGACAAACGGGCCTTTCCAGACGGAACGTGGCATTCTCTACGTCTCCTTAGCGTTTCGCGTTACGGCGACGGATGATCAAACGATCCGAAGCCTGTTTCCGGCGGGTTTTTGGCCCGCGTGTTTTCTTACCCCATGGCGTCACTGGGTGACGTCCACCGGAGGACTTACCTTCACCACCACCGTGCGGGTGATCGACCGGGTTCATAACTACGCCGCGAACGTGCGGACGCTTGCCTTTGTGGCGGTTACGACCGGCCTTACCCATGACCTGGTTCATATTGTCAGGGTTTGACACCGCACCGATGGTTGCAACGCACTGATCTGGAACCATGCGCAGCTCGCCAGAGGTGAGCTTGATCTGTGCGTAACCGGAATCGCGACCAACCAGCTGAGCGTAGCAGCCCGCAGAGCGCACCATTTGCGCGCCTTTGAGGGGCTTCATCTCAATATTGTGGATAATCGTACCGACAGGAATGTTCTTCAGCGGAAGAACGTTGCCTGGCTTAATGTCAGCGGTGGTGGACGAGATGACCGTATCACCAACAGCAATGCGTTGCGGCGCCAGAATGTAAGACAGCTCACCATCTTCATACTTGATCAGCGCAATAAATGCGGTGCGGTTCGGGTCATACTCGAGACGCTCAACCGTCGCTGGCACGTCCCACTTGTTCCGCTTGAAATCGATTTTCCGGTATAGACGCTTGGCAGCTCCGCCTTTGTGGCGAGCGGTCATGCGACCTTTATTGTTGCGACCGCCGGTCTTGGTCAGACCTTCGGTGAGCATTTTTACCGGACGGCCTTTGTGCAGCTCTGAGCGGTCCACGAGGACCAGCTGACGACGACCTGGCGAGGTAGGTTTGTATGTCTTCAATGCCATGTCAGTCTCCTAGAGGCCCGTCGTGATATCGACGGACTGGCCGTCTTTTAGGGTCACGATCGCCTTTTTGAAGTCAGAGCGACGGCCAGGCTTTCCGCGGAAACGCTTGGTCTTACCTTTCACCAGGATCGTGTTGACCTTGGTGACGTCGACTTTGAACAGGTTCTCAACGGCTTCTTTGATATCAGGCTTGGTGGCGGTCAGAGGAACGCGAAAGATGATCTTGTTCTCTTCGGCAACCAGCGTCGACTTCTCCGTAATGATCGGAGACAGAAGCATGTCATAATTGTGAGGCTTGATGTCAGCCATGGATTAAGCCTCCTCTTTCTTTGCTTTTGGCACAGCTTTTTTCGGAGCCGCTTTTTTCGGAGCCGCCTTTTTCGGGGCAGGCTTCTCAGCTTCAGCTGGAGCCGCGCCATTAAAGCGTGCGTCGATGCTTTCCAGAGCGTCTTTGGTCAGGACCAAAGTCTTGCGGCGGATCACATCATAAACGTTCAGGCCCGCAGCTGGCAGGACATCCACGTTTGGAATGTTCTGTGCGGCTTTCGCGAAATTCGCATCCACCTCAGCGCCGCCAATGATCAGAGCATTAGAAAGACCCAGCTTGGTGAGCTTCGCAGACAGATCCTTGGTTTTGGCCTCTTTCAGCTCCGCCTTGTCGAGGACCAGGACAGCATCGTCCTTGACCTTGGACGACAGAGCATGAGCCAGCGCCATTTTACGGACTTTCTTGGGCAGCGCATGCGCGTGGCTGCGGACACGAGGTCCGTGCGCAACCGCACCGCCAACAAAGATGTTCGCATTCTTAGACCCGTGGCGCGCGCCGCCGGAGCCCTTTTGACGAATGTACTTCTTGGTGGTGACAGAGACGTCGCCGCGCTCCTGGGTCTTGTGAGTCCCAGCCTGGCGCTTGGCGAGCTGGTAACGAACCATGCGCTGAATGACGTCGCCGCGGATCTCTTCGATCCCAAACACCGCATCATCAACGGTGGCTTTTCCAGCAGCTTTGCCTTCAAGAGTTTTGACGGAGAGTTCCATTATTCAGCCCCCTCTTTCAACAGTTTCTTGAGGAGGTCCTGGTCCGTCTTCGCGCGTGGCTGACCGCCCGCGAGAATGTCTTTGGCCTGACCAACCCAGTCTTCGTTTGCCGCATCTTCCGCAACACCCAGCTCTTCGAGCAGAGCGGTGCGCTCATCATCGGCCATCGCAACGAATCCAGAGAGCGTACCAGCGCCCTTCTCTTTCAGAGCTTCCTCTGTCTTCGGACCGATGCCGTCGACGAGAACGATATTGTCAGCGGCGGTGCCTTCGATTTGAACGTCGCCAGCTGGCGCGTCAGATTTAGCAGGCGATTTAAAAGAACCCTCCGCTGGAGCATCAGCATGGAGGGCTTTCTTTACCGCATCGCGGATTTCTACATATGAACCAGCGGCACCTGGGATCGCGCCTTTAATCAGCACGAGGCCACGCTCAACGTCGGTGCGCACGATTTCAAGGTTTTGAACCGTACGGCGCTCGACGCCGTAGTGTCCGGCCATCTTCTTGCCTTTAAAGACCCGGCCTGGATCCTGGCACTGGCCGGTCGAACCATGCGAACGGTGTGAAATGGACACACCGTGAGAGGCGCGAAGACCACCAAAGTTCCAGCGCTTCATCGCACCGGCGAAACCTTTACCGATGGAAACGCCAGCCACGTCGACTTTTTGGCCTGGAACAAAATGGTCGGCCTGAACTTCAGCGCCGACCTCTGGCAGAGCGATGTCAGCTTTGACACGGAACTCTGAAACTCTTGCTTTTGGAGCGACGCCGGCCTTGGCGAACTGCTCGCGCTGGGCTTTCGCGGTGCGCTTGGCTTTCTTATCGCCAGCGCCCATCACCACAGCCGTATAGCCGTCGGTGCGTTTGACCTGACCGCCCTTTTTGGTGGTCACGTCGCGCTCGTCTTCCGTGCGCAGACCGACAACCTGACAGCCATCAAGCGCGAGCACAGTGACCGGCACGTGGCGGCCTGCCTCGCTAAACACGCGTGTCATACCCAATTTACGGGCGAGCACGCCAGAACGTTGAGCTGGAAGCGCCATTAGCGAGCTCCCTCGAGTTTGATCTCGATGCCAACGCCCGCAGACAGGTCGAGCTTCATCAGCGCGTCTACGGTTTGTGGGGTCGGGTCAACAATGTCGAGGATACGCTTGTGCGTCCGGATCTCGAATTGCTCACGAGACTTTTTGTTGACGTGTGGGGACCGGTTGACTGTGAAGCGCTCCTTGCGGGTCGGCAGTGGGATTGGCCCACGTACTTCTGCGCCGGTGCGCTTGGCAGTCGAAACGATTTCGCGGGCCGACAAATCGAGCGCGCGGTGATCGAAGGCTTTCAGCCGGATCCTGATATTCTGTTTTTCCATCCTGCGATGTCCGTTCACGTAAAAACCACACACCTAGGCAGCACAGCTCTCTGAGCGCCGAGGTACGAGGAAATCCAGTTGTTCGTTTCGGTTGCCAGCGTTTGCCGATTTCCGGCACAGCCTGACTTGCGAAGCGTGGCCAATACGGGAATCAGAGCCCCCCGTCAACAGCCGCATGTGCAGATTCTGTGACACGCGATTTGACCCGTGCTGAGCGCGCTCAGACGCCGGGATAAACCGAACCCCAAATCGCGAAAAGAACGGGACTGTGATCGCTGTGTCTGACGCGAATTCTCCCAGCATCTCCTTTTGAGGAAATCGATCAAAATCACCTTCGCGGATTAAGGCCAGCGCCATTCAACCCACGCCTCATCCCCCCCAAACCATGGAGGGAATGAGCCTTGAGCCAAGACATGAAGAGACACCTCAGCACTTGGGCGACGCATATTATGCATATCTGCCTCGGGTTAACATTGATCTGTGGTTGCGTGCTGGACCCTCGCGTCGATCAGGCGGCGACCTATGCGTCCTGGCACAGCGTCAGCGATCGCACATCCAACACGGGCGATAAATCATCGAAAGCCAAACATGCGGTTCCGTTTAGGCTCATGCGCGAACTGAACGACGCCTATGAGCGCTTTGACCTTAGCCCACCGCATCCAACGATCCGCATCGTCGACGCCAAACACCATGTCTTTACCGGTCGCGCGATTGCCATCGCTGCCGTGACCAATCGAGGCGAAGAAAGGATCTATTTCAATCAACGCCATTTGAACGACGGTTATCCGATTGCTTCCACCGTCCGGCATGAGGTTGCGCATCTCGCCACCTGGCGTCAGTACGGCCTCGACATCGCACCGCACGGACCCGAGTTCAAATCTGTCTGCCGGGCGGCAACATCATGGGACGATTGCACCGCACAACAAACACCAATGGTGGGGCGGCGATGACGCGCCCATGACACAGCCGACTCTTCTACATGCTCATCCAAAGCGGCCTCGCGACCGTAAACAAATTAGATCGAGATTAGAAAAGAGGAGAGCCGATCTCATCATGACGACTGCAGCCTTCACCGTCTATTATGATGCGTCTTGCCCTATGTGCCGGGCCGAGATTGGATTTTACCAAAAGCGCCGCGGCGCCGACGCGATCGATTGGGTGGATGTCTCCAACCCCAGAAATGCTCCAATTGGGCTCAGCTGCGAGCACGCCATGGCCCGCTTTCATGTGAGAGATCGATCCGGCTTATTGATCAATGGCGGCGCGGCATTCGCAGCCCTTTGGAAAGAACTGCCCGCTTACCGCTGGCTCGGCCTGGCATTCAGTGCGCCGCCTTTGCGGTGGGGAATAAACCTCGCTTACAATACATTCCTCCCGGTCCGGCCATATCTCCAGGGTCTGTTCCACCGTCAAAGCCGCACTGTGAATGAGGATCCATCATGAAACAATTTGCACCCTTTTTGTTGCTCGGTTTTGCTGCGACCTGCGCGCCCCAAACGGAAGCGCCCGCGCCCGCATCGCCGACTGACAGTGTCCTCGATCAAGCCGCCAATGAGACGCCAATGACCTCCCCCTCCCCTGACCTTTATGCCGTCGACTTCACCACAATCACTGGTCAGCCTATGCCGTTTTCCGAGTTTGAAGGCCAAGTGACCTTGGTCGTGAACACCGCCTCGCGCTGCGGCTATACCGGTCAGTATGCCGGCCTGCAGGAGCTTCACGCTACATTTAAGGATCAAGGTTTCAACGTGCTTGGTGTTCCATCCAATGATTTCGGCGCCCAGGAGCCTGGCACTGAAGCGCAAATCGTTGAGTTCTGCGAAACCAATTACGGCGTCGAGTTTCCGCTCACACGCAAGACGGTCGTTGTCGGCGAAGATCAGCATGAGTTCTACAAGCTCGCGAAGCAAAGCCTCGGAGACAAAGCGCAACCGAAGTGGAACTTTCACAAAGTCCTGGTTGGGCGCGATGGTGGCTTCATCCAGGCATATCCATCGAGCATTCGGCCCGCGGACACAGAACTCGTCGCCGATATCGAGCGGGCCCTGGCCGGCAGTTAGAGGATGCGCACAGCCTGCGCGCGCTCAAGTTCCGGCGCGCTCATGACGGAGTGCAGCTTGTGTAATTCTGCCCGGGCCGCAGGATTGCCCATCCCATCTGCCGCCTTGAACCACGCATAGGCTTCGACAAAGTCGGGGGGCGCACCGTGTCCGCCGGCATTGGCGACTCCCAGATTGAACGCACATCGTCCATCGCCGAGCTGCGCACCTTTTCGCCAATAGGCACGCGCAGCAGCGAAGTCTTGTGCCCCGCCCTCGCCGATCATGGCCATTCGGCCAAGATGGGTCAGTGCATCTGTATCATCGCCATCCGCCGCGCGTTCAAATAGAGCCCGCGCACCCGCCAAATCCCTCTCGCCGCCATGCCCATGCAGAAGCATGAAGCCATAATTGAACACGCCGGCCGCCAGCCCCGCGTCAGCAGCCCGTGCATAATAGGCTCGCGCTTCACTCAGATCCAAAGCGACCCCGCGACCATGCTGCAGCATTGCGCCATAATTATTGGCCGCGCCCGCATGCCCGCGATCCGCCGCCGCTTTCATCAGGTCCGCGGCGTCCGATAGTCGAGCGCCACCGCTCGATTGCTGCATTAGCTGGTGCGCCGCCTCAAAATCAGCTTGAGCGTCTCGCATCAGTGTCCAAGCGTCCGTAAGATGGCAGGAATTTTCTTTTTGAGCCCAAAGAAGCCTTTCTTGGCATTCTGCCAAACCGCCTGGTCATAGGGCCGCGTGACCTCTATCAATTCCAGATCCGCGCTTCGGCAGGCTTGGCGCAAACGCTTCTGAACCGGGCCGAGGGGAAGACGGGCGGTGACCACGGCGTCCAATCCGTGCACACCAGCCCAGTCTTTTAGGAGCGCGGCCCAATCCGGCTCAGACTGAACCGTCACCGGCGCATCAAAGAGGTGCTCGGCCCGCGCGCCGGCATCTTGGACAGCCGCTGGCGCGAACGCACCGGCAATCGCGCCAAGCGGGCGGACGGACCGCAGCGTGGCGTCCCTCAGCGCGACCACGGCGGCCGGGGATGGAATGTCCAAGCTTTCGGGGTGACAGTCTTCTTCTGTGACGATCAGTCCAATCCGGCGGCCCGCAAGGTCTGGATCCGGAAATCTCGGCGCGGTCATCGTTATCGGGCGTGGATCTCCGAGCGCGGGCGCCTCTGCGGCGAGCTGCCCTGTGGGATTGAACCGACCCGCGGTGAACTTTTCGATATTAGATGCCCGCGCGAGATAGGTCTTTCCGACTGTGTGCAATCCGCCCACCCAACGCCAAGAGCAGGTATTCGACGCCGGATCGCCGTCCAATAAGTGTCGATAGAAAAAGTCTGCTCCCAGCTGCCAGGGGAGCTTCAGCGTGAAGATCCAAATGCTCGCAAACCACATCCGCGCGTGATTGTGCAGATAGCCGGTTTCAATCAGTTCCCGAGCCCAGGCATCAAAGCCCTCAATGCCCGTGCGCCCGGACACAGCGTCTTCATAGGCTTTGGCGCGCCCGGCATGTTTTTCAAGTTCATCAAACAAGGTCACGACATCTTGCTTATAGTATCGCCAAACCTCCGGGCGGTGTTCCAGCCAGCCTTTAAAATAGCCGCGCCAAAACACTTCCTGGATGAATTTCTCCGCTGCTTGCAAGTCATGATCGGCGAACACCGCGCTGATCACGTCCTCCTCCAGTAAGACACGATGCCGGATCCAGGGTGAGAGTCCCGAGACCTTGCTGTGCTTGCCGGGTCCAAAATCGAAATTGCGTTGCCGTGCATAAAGGCTGCCCGCCTTGGCGACAAATCCGTTCAACCGATCGAGGGCCACGGCACGGGATGGTTCAAAGCCCTGAGCTGGGGCGTTTTCGATGACATCGAGAAAGTGTTGGGTCATGCAAAGTCTACGCGGTTCAAACCGCCGCAGATGACCGGACCGCTGTTTCGTCGCACCGGGAGGTCTGGCGTCTCATAGTCTGAGCGTCTCGATCTTCAGGATTTGCGGCGCGTTCCGAGCAGATCGATCAAATTTCATAGAACACGGACAGGTCATTTTAACGACGCTCAAGACAGATCAAAGTCCTGATAGACTTGGGTGGATGACATGCGATTGGTAACGCAACAGGTGCGCGCGCTCGGGGAAGACGGCTTCGTCATCCTGCGCGATCGTTTCAAACCAGATGAAATTGACGCGCTGAACCGGCGGCTCCCGCATTTGTGGGATGAGGCGGTCGAAGCCAATATCCGCGAAGAAGGCTCCGGCGATGTGAGAATGGCGCTGGCGCTGCACAAACGGGATGATCTGTTCGCCCGGCTCGCCATTGATCCGCGCCTGGTCGCGCCAGCGCAGCAAATCCTGCGCGAGCCGTTCTACATCCAGCAAACCAAAGTGAACAATAAGGCGGTCGCGACCGAAGAGGGCGGCTATTGGCACCATGCTTTTGCCAATCACCGCATCAAGGACGGCGTGCCGCAACCGTTGGCGCTGAACATTCACGTCTTCCTGGATGATGTGACGCCGTTTAATGGCCCGATGAGCTTCATTCCCGGTTCGCATATTTCAGACACGGGTCATTTGCAGGATCACCCGGTCTCCATGAATGTTGATCTCACCGCACACACGACGAATTTCCCGGTCACCGTAAACGCGTTCGAACGTAGCATTCAGCGGGCCAAGCGCGGACATGCGCGGCAAGGTGTCGTGGCGGCCACGGGCGGTCGAGGAACTGTCGTCATTTTCTTCAACAGCACGCTTCACTATGCGCCGAGAAATGGACCGGCCGCGAAACGCACGGTGTTTTCGATGATCGTCAATCCAATCTCAAATCCGTATCAAAACACGAGACGCCCAGATCACTGGCATCATAAGACGCTGAAACCTGTCGTCGCCGCGACGGACGCGGACCTGTTCTCGGCCTATCGGAAACGCGCTTTAAAGACTTGAAAAACTGGCACGGGCGCCAGGACTCGAACCCGGGACCCTCGGTTTTGGAGACCGATGCTCTACCAACTGAGCTACACCCGTCCAGTGAGGCGCCTAAATGCCTCAAGCCTGCTTCAGATGCAATGGCCGAGCACAGGAAATTCAGCCTTCTTTCGCGGTACAGTTCCGACGCGCCGTGACCGCGCGGCAGATTTTCATAAACTCTGGCCCGTGCGTCTCGATCTTGAAACCGTGCACGCGCCAGGCTTTGAGATGCGCCAATTCATGCAGCACCAAAGGTAAGAGGTCGGCGCGCGAGCGAAGGTACTGGCGGTTAAGATAAATGCGCGACTCGCCTGTGTCGGTCACCGCGGCAACGCCAACCGCGCGTCCCTTCAGGCGCGAATGATCCGTATCAACGATCCGGATCCGCGGATATGGCGGGGCAAAGTCGAGCTGGGCATACGCCTGGTCGAGCACGTCGACCAACCGGAACAAGTCTTCCCTTGAGGTTGTGCGCGTCTCTTCTGGAGGCAAGTCAAACAGGCTATGGTCCCCCGCGACCCGCATCGCAAAAGCCGGGGGCATATTGGCACTCATCGACGTCGCCGTCGCCTGTGTCGACATTTGACAGGATGTGATGATGCTCATCGCGAGGCAGGTGCTGCCAACCAGCATGGGCACGCACATTTGCTCTAGGGTTTGTCTCAGTTTCATGTCGCGCTCCTGCGGCTTGCAGGACGAGAATTTGACCGAGAAACTCGCTCGAATCTTAACTCAGAAATGGCGATTCAATCGACCTTCAAATATCGAGACACGAGGAGAATCGAAACCGAAAACCGGGACTATAAACGGGCAATAATCTTTTGCCGCGCGCGTCGGCGGGAGGTGTAAACGCGCGGTCTCAAAGGAAGGTTTTGCGGCGGGGCGCCAAGCATGATTATCTGACGGACATCACAGGAGGAGTATCATGGCCCGCATTGATTATGCTGACCCCAGCCAGTTTGACGACAAGACACGGCACCTGATCGGGCAACTCGCCCCGCTCAATATCTTTCGAATGATGGCCCACGCACCGGGTCTGTTGCGACCGTTTATCGATTTGGGCGGCGCCTTCTTGTTCGACGGCAAACTCGATCCCGTCACCCGCGAATGTGCGATCCTACGCGTCGGGTATGTGTCAAAGGCGAGCTATGAAACCGCTCAACACGAAAAAATCGGCCGCGATGTCGGCATGTCGGACGCATTGATAGAGGCGGTCAAAATAGGGCCGAACGCAGACGGACTCACCCAGGAACAACGGGTCACCCTGGCTTTTGTCGACGATCTGATCGCGAATGTCAGGGCGGGCGATGCCACGTTTCAACCAGCATTGGCGCATTTCGGTGTGGAGGCGCTGCAAGAGCTGACCCTGATCACTGGCTATTATATGATGGTCTCGCGCTATTTGGAGACGTTCGGTGTGGATATAGAAGATGGCGGCGCGGCGGGCCTAAATATGGATGCGGATATGATCCGATAAAAAAACCCCGCAGCGTTCGCCGCGGGGTTTCTTTCAAGTATGTGTGCGGTGCGGCTTAAGCCTTAACCGCCGCCACAACACCGGCGCCGACGGTCCGGCCACCTTCGCGGATCGCGAAGCGAAGACCCTGGTCCATGGCGATCGGCTGGATCAGCTCAACGCTCATCTTCAC
>JBCBFK010000003.1:0-412804 GCA_038527765.1 Pseudomonadota bacterium | reverse complement strand
GATCAAAAAATAAATCCGGGAGTACAAAATGACCGAACCCTTGTTGTTGGAGCGCCGCGAAGCGGTCGCGATCGTTTCGATCAATGACGCGCCGTTTAATCGAATGACGCTCGAATTCATGGATAAGTTAGAAGCCACTGTGGATGCGCTTGCAATCGATGATACGGTGCGTACAGTGGTTTTCACTTCGGAAGGGGACGACAACTTCTCGGTCGGAATGAACCTGAAACAAATGCGTGACGGGATTGCTGCGAAAGGCAGCATTGATGGGGTCTTTGACCAGCGTTGGCGAGTCCTCGAAAAAATCGAACGCATGGGAAAACCCTCTGTCGTCACCCTCTTTGGGTACTGTCTTGGTGGCGGCTTGGAGCTCCCCCTTGCCTGCCACTTTCGGCTCGCCGCTGAAGAGGGCGCACAAATCGGATTGCCCGAGATGGATCTCGGCACAGTCCCAGCTTGGGGCGGATTGGCAAGACTTCCACGCTGCGTCGGGCGCGATCACGCGCTTGATATGATCCTCAGGGGCAAGAAAGTGTCCGGACCCGAGGCCCTCAGGATCGGTTTGGTCAACGAGGTCTGGCCAATGTCAGAGTTAAAACAAAGGGCAATCTCGCTCGCAGAAGAGCTCGCCTCAATGCCCCGTTTGGCGGTGAAATCCGTCTTGGATGCTGTGATCGGGTATGAAGCGAAAAGCCTTCAAGAGTCTTTGTCTGATGAACGCAGAGCAGTGCACGCCAATGCACGCACAGCCGATGCTAAAGAAGGTATGATGGCGTTCATTGAAAAGCGGAAGCCCGTCTTCAATCAGGCTGGGACCGACTGACCCGAAGCTGTGCAAGATGCGATCGCCTTGCGCCGCATCGCCAGTAAGTTCTCTAGACCTCCATCCGAATGAAGGCTCAATCATGATACGATACGTTTTTGGTCTAATAATCTTCTCGATTTTTCAGGCTGCTTCAGCAATGGCCCAGGTCGACCGGCCGAACTTCGTGCTGGTGCTCGTTGATGACGCGGCGCTTATGGATTTTGGGGTTTACGGTGGCGAGGCTCAGACGCCAAACATCGATGCACTTGCTGCGCGGGGCATGATCTTCAAGCAACACAGGACCACACCCTCTTGCTCACCGTCTCGGGCAATGCTGCTAACCGGCATGGACAATCACCTCGCCGGATTTGGATCGATTGAGGAGGTCTTACCGCCCGAACATCGGAACCAACCAGGCTACATGATGGCGCTTGAACCTGGGGTTGAGACGATTGCGACGAAGCTCAAACGCGCGGGCTACCGCACCTATATGACGGGTAAATGGCATCTCGGTCATGGCGACGGCGACTTGCCAAATGATCACGGGTTCGACCGCTCTTTTGTGCTGGATGCGTCCGGAGCTGACCATTGGGAAGAAAAACCCTATTTGCCTTACTATAAAGAAGCGCTCTGGTTTGAAGATGGTGAACGCGCGCGTCTGCCCGAGGATTTTTATTCTTCCACTTTTATCGCCGGAAAAATGGAAGACTATTTGCGACAAGACGCGGATCGCTCCGAACCCTTCTTCGCGTATGTCGCGTTTCTGGCGGTGCACATCCCTGTTCAGGCCCCACGAGAATATACTGAGAAATATATCGATACGTATGCTGAGGGGTGGGACGCAATCCGGGAAAAGCGCTGGCAACGTGCGCAAGATCTCGGGCTTGTGCGTGAAGGGGCGCCGCTCGCCGATCTTAGCGAGACCATCTCCGATTGGGGATCGCTAAGCGAAGATGAACAAAGGCTTGCTGCCAAAAGTCTCGCAGTCAATGCCGGCGCGCTCGAAGCTATGGATGCGGAGCTCGGACACCTCATCGAGGCCCTCAAATCCTCAGGCGATTATGACAATACTGTATTCATTGTGACGTCCGATAATGGACCTGAAGCTGGAGATGCATGGGGCACAGCGGGTCAAGTTTGGTTCGACCTTCACGGCTATGAGCGTGAGTATGACACATTAGGTGAAAGACGAAGTTGGGTCGCGATTGGGCCAGGCGGCGCCGCCGCGGCGGCAGGGCCGAACCACTTGTTTAAATTTCATGCAGGCGATGGCGGGTTGCGCGTACCCTTAATTGTTTCGGGGCCCAGTCTTCCGCAAAGTCAGACCATGACGGCATTCACAACAATGGCCGATATTGCGCCGACCATTCTCGAACTCGCGGGTATCTCTGAGACTTTGCCGGGCGATACCAAACCCATGACTGGAAAATCTCTTTCGCCGCTGATTGAGGGCGATGTCGACTATGTTTATGGGCCTGACGAGCCTGTCGGCTTCACAACCTCTGGCCAAATCGCGCTTTATCGCGGGCGCTATAAACTCGCACGAAATGTCCCGCCGCATGGCGATAGTGTTTGGCGATTGTTCGACTTGGTGGAAGATCCAGGCGAGACTTCGGATTTGAGCGATCAGCTACCGGACCTCAAAGCCGCTATGATGTTGGATTACGAGGCCTACGCAGACCGGGTCGGCGTGCTGCCTTTGCCCGAGGGATATGATGTAATCGAACAAATTGGCGCGAACATCGCACAAAAAGTATGGTTGCATTACTGGCCGTGGATTGTCGCTGTGGGCCTCACCATTCTAGGTCTGTTTATCGCAATGATTTGGGGGGTGTGGCGATTTTTAATCCGAGGCTTATTCACGTAGACATGATCCCCGTCTTAGGCCGCCCTATTGGGCAGCCATTTTGCGGCGATAAGTGCAAAGGCGACGACGATTAACTCAACGACAATGGCCGGCGCAACGCCCTCCGGTGGCCCAGCGACAATCACATCCAGAATACGGCCAGAGACAGCAATGCCGAAGAGCGTTGCGGCGCCCAAGAACCAACGTCCTCGACCTGTGAAGAGCCCACCCGCGCTCAACAATGCACTTCCCCAAGCAAACGCAACGATGTCTGCTCGTATAGAATTGCGTCCCATATCCGTCAGCGGAACGAAGCCCAAAGCTTCGCCTGCCCGCTCTGGATTAATCAGCGCAGAAGCGCCCAACAATAAAGAAAAAAGAAAAACCAGTGTCCCGGTGACCCTTGCGATCCAAATCATGTTTGCGCGCTCCCTTCTCGCGTCGTCCGGCGCTTAATCATTCGCCTTGATGCGTTTTTTACGCTTCGCTTGAACCGCCAGCATATTAATGCTTTATATTAATTGTCAAACCCTCATTGCTTGTCTGACCGGCTTCCCAGAGAAATCGCGCGGCTCTGCATGTGGTCGACATAAAGGAATTTGCGAAATGAACTCACTGACGCCTAAGGGAAACTCTCACATGCCACAAGTCCGATTCAAAACTCTATGCAAGGTCGCCGGAATCACTCTTCTGAGCGCGGTTTTGGTGGGTTGCACAACCTCTCCTGAAGACGTTGCCGCGGACGCAGAAGCGGCAGAACAACAGGAAAAAGACATCGCATCGAGTAAGGGTGAAACGGTGCCTCGCATCTGTCCTCGGTCGAGCGATGGCTGGCGCGCGCTCGACGGAAAGCGAATGCTGATCGAGGCCCAAGGGCAGTGGTACTACCTTGAACTCGTCGGCAGCTGCGACCCTGACAGCGCGTTTTCGGCAATCACCACGCGCAGCTCTGGTGCCTCTTCATGTCTCGAGCGGGGCGACGATGTATTCACCGGGCGCCCACGATATGGCGGCGGACGCTGTGTCGTTACGGCCATACACGAATGGAAGGATGAGGACACAGCAGAGTAGTCGACACATTTATCAGCTGAGTGGTTTGCGACAGTTTTGAGCCTCTAACTCACATCTTGAGCAGAAAACATATTGCGCGCGCTAAGATTTAATGTATTGCATTAATTTGTGGGCGCAGGGGCCTTGATTTTTGAATAACACACATAGGAGTGTTTTTTATGACAACTTGGTTTTCAGGTCGCAACATCAGACTTGCAACCGTGGCGGGTATGATAGCTTTAGCGGGTGCGAGCAACGCCCAAGCCCAGTCGGCATCAGACCGCCTTTCACGCGCAGACGCCAATGGTGATGGCAGCATTGAATGGCAAGAAGTGCTCGATATGCGAAGCACGATGTTTGGCCGTATGGATCGAAACAGTGACGGCGTCATTGATTCCAAAGATCGCCCAAATTTTGGCCCTGGCAAAAGCCGCTTTCAGGCAGCTTTCAATGACCTATCGGCAACTGCTGATACCAATAATGACGGTCAAATATCTAAAACCGAAATGATGGAAGCCCCTGCGCCGATGTTCGAAAGTGCCGATACGAACGAAGACGGCACCCTCTCGCCAGACGAGCTTTCTGCTCACGCTGATGGCTCAATCTAGAACAACAGACTTGGGGATGGCGGCCCAAATCTCATGGGCTCGCCATTCCGACATTTCTAGGCAGCTTGCGGGCGCGCGTCTTCGGAGGCAAGGTACTTGGTCAGTCTTAAAAACACCAATTGGTTAGGGGCCGCCCTCCTCTCGGTCACACTGCCGGGCTGCATGCTGACCCCGTCGCCAGAGTCTTTGCCGACGATTGATGAAACCATGGGCCTGGAGCGATACTTTTCGGATCGCTCTAGCGCCGTAGAATCCGTTCAAACCTCTGAATGGTGGATCCAAGTCGGCGGCGCGAATTTGGATGCAATGGTGGAAACGCTTCGCCGCGACTCCCTCACTCTAAAAGAAGCCCGTTTGCAGGCCGAACAAGCGCTATTGTCGGCCAAGATTGCAGGTGGACAGAGACTACCTTCCGTCTTGGCTTTTTCTGATATCTCGACCAGTCGAGCGCCAGATTTTACCGGCGACTTTTCCTGGTCAGAGGCCTATTCGGCAGGCTTGTTACTTGATTTTGATACCGATATTTTTGGACGATTGAGAGCTACACAGCGTGCGGCACAATTAAATGCGATCGCGAGCCAACTTGTTATCAGCGCCACGGAGCAACGTGAAATTGCGGCACTTGCAAAAAACTATGTTTCGGCGTCCGCCTTGGAGCGTCGCCTTGCACTTGCAAACCGAACAGCGGAGAGTTTCCGAGCGACTTACGACCTGACCAACCAGCGATATGCAGGAGGCTCCGAAGCCGTGTCGGCGAGCGATGTTCAAATCGCATTGCAAAATCTCGAAACGGCCCTCGTTGATATTCCCCAAATTGAAACGGATTTGGCGAAGCAGTTTCTGATCATAGACGAGCAATTGGCGCGCTCGCCCGGCGAAACACAGTCGAGTTATAAGGGCTCAGCGATACCTTACTCGCACTTTTCGATCTCTCCGGGGAGACCTGCAAGTCTGCTTGCCCGTCGACCTGATGTGGCTGCAGCAGAGCTGAGATACCTCGCAGCTTTAGAAGATATCGGTGCAGCAAGAGCCAATCTTTACCCGACGATGGCGCTCAGCGCTTCACTGACCTTTCAAGGCGACACGCCGGATGAAGTCTTTGATTGGGATCAATATATCTCGAGTCTCGCAAGCTCATTAACGGCGCCTGTGTTTCAAGGCGGGCGCATTCGGGCGCAGATCCAAGTCGAAGAAGCGCGCGCCGATGAACTTGCCAATGCGTTTGCGCGCACGATGCTCGCTGCGGTCATAGATGTAGAGCTGGCTTTGTCAGATTTGACCGGATTGGAGACGCAACGCGATCAGCTCAATGAGGCTCTTAAAACGGCGCGCCTTTCGAACGAACTTGCTCAAGGACGCTATCAGCAAGGGCTCACGTCTTTGCTTTCTGTACTAGAGACACAGCGCAGTCTGAATGCGGCGGAACAAAACCTGATCCTCACAGAACAAGCCATTCTAAACGCTCGGATCGATCTGTTTTTAAGTCTCGGCGGAGATTGGTCAGGTCGACGCGCCGTGGGTCAGACGGACCGGACCGGGACGTGACGTAGGAAATCCTTATGACGCATGAAGACGACAGACCGGCAGACGCAAACACTGCTCCATCCACAATGAAAGAGCGCCTTAATGGCTTGATCCAATTCGGCCTTGTCTTTGGGGTTTTAGCGGCCGGACTAATTGTGAATCAGGTGCTGTCAAACAACTCTACCGCCCCTCAAATTCAAGCGTCTGGGTCATCGGTTGCGATAGTCGACATCATCCAACCCATCATCAGAGATACGCAAATCCGGTTGAATGAGACAGGCACAGTGCAGGTCCGAAACTCCATTGATTTAAGCCCGCAGGTCTCAGGTCGGGTGATATCCGTCAATCCTGCCCTGGCATCCGGAGGACGATTCAGCGCTGGCGAAGTGCTGTTTCGACTAGATGATGCCGACTACCGCGCGAACATCGAACGCGCGAATGCTGACTTGGCGGCGCGCCAAGCAGACTTGCAAGTCGAGCGTGCGGAAGGCGAGATTGCTCGACGTGAATGGGCTCTGGTCCGCCCCGATGAACCCATCCCCGCAAATGTTGCCCGTGAGCCTCAACTGGCTCGCGCGGTAGCTGCGGTTCGCTCGGCTGAAGCCGCGCTCGCCGACGCACGACTGGATCTCTCACGCGTAACGTTTTCACTTCCATTTGAAGGCCGCATTCTGTCCACGACGATTGAAGTCGGACAAAATCTGTCTGCGGGTCAGTCCTATGGTCGCGCCTATGACCCCTCTAGTGTGGAAGTGTCCGTACCGGTCAACTCCGCCGTCCTGGACGGGCTTTCACCGGTCGCGGGACGGGATGCGATTGTGCGCACTCGACAACTCGCGCTCCAACAAGAAAGCCCCTCATATGCGGCGCGCGTGACGCGTGAGGAAGCCGAACTTGATGCCCAAACCCGGCTTGCCGGGTTGATCCTTGAATTCACTGAAGCGGTCTCCCTTCGACCGGGAGACTTTGTAGACGTCGAAATTGCGGGTCCGGTGATCCCGAACGCCCACGTGTTCCCCGAAGGCGCGGTTCAAGAGAATAGAACGGTATGGGTCATTGAATCAGGCGCACTCGCGCCTCGCCGTCCGCAATTCGTCTCTGCTGAAGCCGGCAACATTGTCACGCTACCCTTCGATGTTGCTGATGGAATAATCATTACAACGCTGAACAATCCTCAGGAAGGTGACCTCGTCGCTATTGCCGAACAATACGGAACCACTGAGGCGCGACCATGAGCGACGGTGGATCTGAGCCGCGAGGACTGATTGCGCTTTTCACGCGAAATGCAGTCGCCGCAAACCTGCTAATGTTCGTACTTCTGATTGGTGGCCTGATCGTGATGGGACAAACCAAGGCCGAAGTCTTGCCGGAAATCGACCCTCGCATGGTCTCCATCGCGGTGGAATATCCAGGAGCGACGCCTGCAGAAGTGGAGGACGCCATAACACAGCGTCTCGAAGATGCCGTTCTCGGCCTCGAAGGTGTTGATCGCGTGAGCTCTACCGCCTCGGAAGGCTTTGGGACGGTGAACCTTGAACTGAGCGACTTTGCCGATGCACAGTCCGTCAAAGAAGAAGCACAATCCGCAGTTGATGGATTATCAGACTTTCCACCACAAGATGCAAACGAACCACGGATTTCGGTGGCGTCGGCCGTCTCGTCTGTGATGCGGCTCGTTGTGATTGGCGATGTCAGCGAAAAGCGATTGAAGCAAGCAGCCGAGACTCTGCGCCGCGATCTAATTTCTAGCGATGGTATCAGCATGGTGACGCTGCAAGGCGTTCGCGACTACGAAATTTCCATTGAGGTCTCAGAGGACGATCTTAGCGCATATGGACTGAGGATCGACCAGGTGGCAAACGCCGTACGCGCGTCCTCGGTCAGCCTCTCTCTCGGCACCATTCGCACCTCCGGCGGTGATATTTTACTTCGGACGGACAATGAGGCACGCGACGCTGAAGCTTTGGCCAATGTCATCGTCTTGAGCGACACTGGAGGCCAGCGTGTTCGGTTGGGTGATATCTCGACCATTCGTGATGGGTTTGTCGAAGTCCCGTTGGTGAATACCTATAATGGCAAACCTGCTGTGTTCCTGCAGATTGATCGGGCCACAGACGAGGACGCTTTTGATGTTCGCGAGGCGGTTGCGCGCTTCTTTGAGACCTGCACGCCGCCCTCAGGTATTGAGGTCACAGGCGTTGCAGACTCCACAGAGATTATTGGGGATCGAGTCAATCTTCTCGCGCGAAATGCGATCATGGGGCTCGCGCTCGTATTTGTCTTTCTGGCGCTCACGCTGGATCTGCGTCTAGCGGTCTGGACGAGCATTGGCATTCCCGCCGCCTTTATCGGTGGCTTCATTCTGTTCGGCCAATTCACCACGATAAATATGACCTCCTTGCTCGGCCTCATAGTCGTATTGGGTATTGTCGTCGACGATGCCGTGGTCGTCGGCGAAAACATTCATGAACAACAAGAGCGGCAGGGTCATGGCGAACGCTCAGCGATCCTTGGAGCGCAAGGCGTGTTTATTCCTGTCCTAGTTGGGGTAACCACCTCAATGTTCGCTTTTGCGACGCTCCTGCAATCGACCGGGCTAATTGGGCAAATGATGCGCCCCGTCCCGATCGTTGTACTGAGTGTTCTCTTCGTTTCTCTGGTGGAAGCGTTTTTGATCCTGCCCGCCCACCTGGCGCACGGCCGTGATTGGAGTGTCGGCGCAATGCGACAGCTCAAGGAAGCGGTTCAATCTGGATTGAACCGCGTCCGAGACTCGGTATTTGTACCGCTCGCGCGTCTTAGTGTGACCTATCCCTACGTTGTTATTGCGAGCTGTTTGGCTGTTCTGATTGCGACCTCGGGGTTGCTTTCCGGTGGGCATATCCGGTTCATATTCTTTCCAACGGTCGAAGGAGATGAAATTACCGTTTCACTGGAAATGCCGGCTGGGACGCCGTTTCAACAAACTGAAGCCGCGATGCAACGCGTCCTCGATGGCTTAGAGGAAAGCCTCTCGGATGAACCTGGAGATCTTTATCGATCGATATCCGTCACGATTGGCGGAGAGCTTTCTTCTGGATTTGGGGCGAGTGGCACTGAACTACGCTCAGAGATCGCGGTGGCGACACTCGAGCTCGCACCGGCAGACACCCGCGGATTAAGCTCCGCTGAAATCGAGCGCCGCTGGCGTCAAGCCGTCGGTTCCGTTTCAGGCATAAAGTCATTGACCTTTGAGTCCTCCGGGCTCTCAGGCGGCGCAGATGTAAGCTTCAACCTATCGCATCCCAGAGAAGACCAACTCCTTCGAGCAGCGGAATCCCTCATCCAACAGATGCAAACAATTGCGGGCGTGAGCGAAATCGAGTCAACGACGCAACCTGGCAAACGCCAAATTGAGTTCTCTCTCACCTCGGCGGGCATCGCGGCAGGGCTGACCGTAGACGATCTGTCCCGCAATATCCGTCGATCCTATTTCGGGGAAGAAGTGCAGCGATTCCAAAGAGACGGAGAAGAAATAGAAGTTTATATTCGCTTCCCGGAAGCCGAACGCCGAAGTCTCGCGGATCTGGCTCGCCTAAGAATACCTTTGTCGAATGGCGAAGAAGTTGCGCTCAGCACGGTTGCAAGTTTTGAAGAAACGAGAAGCTTCGTCACCATTGACCGTGTGGATGGGTTGCGCGTTATTTCTATCGATGCAGACGTCGATGAAACACTGACCACTCCGAACGCGGTCACCGCATTTATCCAGTCTGAAATCCTACCCGCTTTAGTGGTGGAGCATCCGCGGTTGATCATATCTTCGGAAGGCCAAGCGCGAAGCCAAGCCGAGGAAATGGCAACTTTGGTAAGGAATTTCCTGATCGCCATCTTGGCGATCTATGCCTTAATTGCCAGCGTTCTCAAATCGTACTTCCAGCCGCTCGTGATCATGGCGATCATTCCGTTTGGTCTTGTTGGCGCGATCTTCGGACACATGCTCTTGGGATTCGACTTGTCCTTTTTGTCTTTGTTCGGCGTCGTCGCGCTATCTGGCGTCATCATCAATGATAGCATCGTACTGATCGATTATTTTAATAAGCGGCAGAGGGAAGGTGGCGACAAGACGGATAACATCATCGACGCCGTCCAACGCCGCTTCAGGCCGATTATGATCACAACACTTACAACATTTATAGGACTGCTCCCGATGATCTCCGAGACCAGCATTCAAGCACAATTTTTGATTCCGATGGCGTTGAGCATCGCCTTCGGCCTCGCATTTGCGAGCATTGTCATCTTGCTGCTCGTACCGGCTTGCTTGGCTCTGGGAGGACGAGCGTCTCCAACCACTCAACACGGCATGGCGCATGAAAGTCCAACGGTCTGAATCCAACCGGCTCTCCCTTCGCGCACCACGCAACCGCTTTAAGCCAGAAAGGAAATTTGATGCAGTGTAAAACCAAAAAATCGTTGAGCGCGCTCGCCGTGTTAGGGTTGTGCGCGGCGTGCCAAACCACGCCCCAAGATATGCCCTCCCAGCCAGACATCAGTCAAATTGATGCGACTGCGGCTCAGGCGACAGGGGAAACTCGATATTTCCCTGTGATCACTTATCGCGAAGTGCGTGAAATCAAATTTGGTGCGCTAAGAAACATCGGACCACCTGAAAGAATGTTCTTTGCCGATCAAATCAATTTAGCGGCGACAAGTGGGGATAGGATCATACCTATTGTAGTTCAAACGGTAGGCGATGGTCGTAAAACACTGCTGTTTGTAGCGCTCGAAGTGGACGACGGCATGACCCCTTACATCGCGCGCGCCATGCTCGCCCGCATGACCTCAGTCCTACGATTCTCTCCTGCAATATCCGAGATGGGTGTTAGCCAAGAATTGGATGTTTATAGTATGGCCGCAATTTTAGGTTTTGAGCGCATCATCGTCACGAATGGACGTGCATTCTCATATGAAGCGCAATTAGCGCGCGGTCTCGTTCCCACCGATTGAGCGAAAAATGTGAGGTGTCAAAAACCGTTCAAATGCCGTAGTCTTCCACACTCACGATTGTTTATCGTGCGTGTGCAAACTGTAACGCAAGTGTAACGCAAACCACGATTTTTGCGGTTTTGCGTGACACTCTGTGATCGCAAAGAACAACAAAACATTTTTTTATTGCTTATTTTTCTGTGATCGTTTCCTGGTTTTTGACTCAGAGTCAGGTGGAATCGAATTGGAACCGCTAATTGTCCGCCACCATCTTCAACACTTCGTCTGCCCACCAAGCCGCCATCTTAACCCGCTCTTCCCAATACAAAGCGCGGTGATAGATCCTACGGACTTGATTTGGATCGGCATGCGAAAGTTCGGCTTCAATGGCGTCCTGATTCCAGAGACCGCTCTCGTTTATCAAACTTGAAGCTGACGCTCTGAAACCATGAGATGTCATTTCCTCCGGTGAAAAACTCATTCTTCGAAGCGCTTGGTTCATCGTATTCTCGCTGATCGGCCGGTCTCGTCCTGTGAGCGATGGGAAGACTCGGCTATGCCCT
This sequence comes from Pseudomonadota bacterium, assembly GCA_038527765.1. GTDB lineage: Bacteria > Pseudomonadota > Alphaproteobacteria > Caulobacterales > Hyphomonadaceae > Henriciella. The sequence goes on along the minus strand of JBCBFK010000003.1, from coordinate 401,446 downwards.
TCTGAAACTGAGCGATGTTGTTTGAGCAAATCGATGACAGGTTGAGAAAGTGGCTTGGTGTGCTCACGGCGCATTTTCATACGTTCTGCCGGGATGGTCCAAACGCCATTTTTTAGGTCAAACTCATCCCAGTATGACAGTCTGAGCTCTCCCGGACGAGTATAAAGGAAGGTCATCAATTTGAGCGCAGTAATGATACTCTCCGAGCTACCCTTAAACGTCCAAATCGTTTGGACGAGATTTTTGAAGTCATCCCGCTTCGTCATTGCCGCTCTATGTTGAACACGCGGAGTGATGAGCGCGTCGCGAAGCGCAAAGGTTGGATCGGTATCGGCGCGCGCAGTCGCCACCGCATAGCGAAACACTTGCCCAATAGTGGACCTTAGCCGCCGAGCGGTTTCGTAGTTTCCTCGATCTTCCTGCTTTCGAAGCGGAATCAAAATGATGGGCGCGGTGATTTCTTTGATTGGAATTTTGCCGAGGTCCGCGCACGCCAACTGAATGAACCACTCCTTCTTCTGGATCGTAGTCTTAGACAAACCTTCTTTTCTGCGCTTCTCCACATATTCAGCTGCGATCTTCTCAAACGTATGTTCGGTTTTCGCGATTTGCCGTGCTTTGACTTCCGCAGCCTGCGCGCGAGGGTCTATGCCTTCCGAAAGCTGACGCTTTGCGTCGATACATTTTTCGCGAGCCCGCGAGAGCGTCACAATCGGATATGCACCAAAAGAAAGCAACTTCTGCTTACCGCCAAAGCGATACGCCATTTTCCAAAGCTTCGAGCCTTTGGGCGTAACCTCGAGAAACAAGCCGTATCCGTCACTGTGCCGAACAGGTCTACTCTCTGGCTTTAAGTTCCTGATTTTTCTATCATTTAGCTTCATTTGTTGGTATTTTTTTCCGTGTTGGTATCGAACGCAAGGATTATACCAACAAAATACCAACAATCGGCTCAGATTGCCACAAATGCCCGTGGACGACCCTGGACGTCAATTCAGCTCTTTGCATTGTTTTTAATGAATTTTTTGGACTTCGGTGGACGTCTACGGACAGTCCAATGGTACCTCCCGCCGGACTCGAACCGGCACTCTGTTGCCAGAAACGGATTTTGAATCCGTCGCGTCTACCAATTCCGCCAGGGAGGCTCTTTGATCAGCAGGTCGCCTAACTGCCGCAGCGGGCCGATAAGGTCAATCTCCACTTTGCGGTTGGCATGAACCTCGCTAGGCAGGCGGTCATGACTGAGACGGCACTCTCCCAACGAACGTTTTTGCAATCCCTTGAAGCTATGGCGCGCGAGGCTGAAGACGACGGCTATAGCCTGCACTATATCCTCGATCGCTTGGACGAGCGGGCCTTTGGCGCGGCGCTTTTCCTGCTCGCTTTGCCCTGCGCTATTCCTTTTTTGTATTTGGTGCCGCAAATTGTATCGCTGCCGATGATGGCGCTGACGCTGCAAATGCTGGCAGGCCGCAATGAGCCTTGGCTGCCGGAGAAGTTTGGCAGCCGAAAAATCGACAAAGCGGGCCTGACACGGATGGCAAGCTTTGGCCGCAAATGGTTCGGCTGGCTGGAACGGATCTCCAAGCCGAGCCTCACATGGTTGACCGGCAAGAAGAGCGAACGCGTGATCGCCCTGTTTCTGACGGTGTTTTGCGCCTCTATCCTGGTGCCGCTGCCCAGTACAAATACGATCCCCGGGATTGGCGTTGCGATTACCGCCTTTGGTCTGATGTCGCGCGACGGCCGCTTGGTTATTCTCGGTATGTTGATCGGCATGGCTTGGGTCTCGCTCCTGGTGACCGCGGCAGCGTTCGGCTTCGACGCTGCAACAGATTTGATCAGAACGCTGCTCGGTCGCGGATAAGCGCTCACGTGACAGAATCATAACCCCCCGTGCTTGGTTGCCGCATGGACTCTTAGGGCCTTGCGAACGATTTAGGGGGAATGTTGGAGCGGATTGATCCCTTTTTGAAGACATGGCGCTGGCCAGCGCTCGCCTTGACCGTTTCTCTGGTCATGCTTGGCGCGGCACATGCGTTCGAGAATTTTGCCTTGCTGCTGCCCTGCCCGCTGTGCCTGCGTCAGCGAGAAGTTTATTGGGCGGTCGTCGCGATGACCGTGACGGCACTGGTGCTGTGGCAGATCCGGCAGAATCCACGCTTTATTCTCGCCTTCAATATCATGTTGGGCCTGGTGTTTCTGACCGGCGTGGTTGTCGCCGCCTATCATGCCGGAGTTGAATACAAGTTCTGGCCGGCGCCGAGCGGGTGTCTTGCCACCGGCGCATTTGACATGAACGCCTTCGATCCCTCGACCTTAAACCAAGCGCAAGGGGTTCCGTCTTGCACCGACGACCCTTGGAGTGGCCGCTATGGCTTGTCGATGGCCGGCTGGAACGGTGTGATCTCTCTGGTTCTATCCGCGATCAGCTTTCGCGCCGCCGGCATCAGCCTGCCGCGGACCCGGATGCTAAGTCCCGCCGAGTAGAAAAAATGCCAATCCCAAAGACAGGACGGCGCCCAGCGTTGGCCATAGACGCATGCGGCGATACCAGATCGGCAGCTCGGGCGAGATCGCGTCATACAGGTAATGAAGAATCAACGCCGCAGACATGCCGGCAAACAACCAAGTCTGCATGCCATGCTGAAACCCGGCCATGACCAGGCCCCATCCCGCCAGCGCGCCGAGTACAGATGGTCCAAGCTCGGCAAATCGCGGGCGTTCGCGCTTGGCAATCTCAGCGCCCCAGCGCACGCCGCCGAGAAAACTCAAGATCACCGCTGCATAGACCAGAAGCCATAAAGCTGCGAGATTCATTAAGGCAAGATCTTCGCGCCAGACGAACATAATACCCGCTGAAGCAGCAAACGGAATGACTCCCGTAAACATCAGGGCCATTGGCACCTGTGGTGGACTTTGTCGGAACATAGCTCAAATCCCTTCGACCATGTTCATCGCATATCAATTTTACCGCCCTATTAAGAAAATATGCCACGTCGAGTGATTGCTCTTTTGATCGCGTTATACGCAATTGCTTTCGCCTTTGGGGCGATGGCAGCAATCCGTTGGCCGAGTCTGATGATGGTGGCAGGCTTCATGCTCGAAGATGACGCCATGGCTGGCCTGTCAGGCATCGATTGGCGAGAGCTCGGGATCGCTTATGGCGCGCCTTACTTTTTGTCTGCCCTATGTCTGTATGCAGCCGCCTTAAGTCTTGGAAACAAACACCGGTCCGCCCTGCTCTGGTACCTTATGGGCGTAGCGGCTGGCTTTCCGTGTGTCTTCCTCGTCGATTTTGAGCCTGGCTGGTGGCAAGATCCGAGTGCTGGCGAGGGCGCGGTCGCAGGCGCAGCCGGCGGTGCGCTCCTGCTCGGCATCGCGGTTTGGGAGCTGTGCCGCAAACCAAAGCAACCCGCCGCGACCAAAGAGGTTGACCCGGACCATCAGCAAGTCGTCTATGTCCAGGCACCAGACCCCGCCGCCACAGCGAAACCTGTCGCCAAACATAAGTATCGACGTCCGGTGCCTGCCGCCATTGCACGTCAGCGCGCTCACTTTGCCGCCGAAGGGCGCAAAATGATGGCGCGCCGCCGCGGTCAATAAACCGCCACAAAGCTGCCCCTAAATCGTCGCCTGAGGTTTTTGCTTCGTTTGCAAATAGCTGACAAATCCGTCACAACACAAATCTGCGGAGGAGCTCAAATGCTGAGAAGAGTGGCTGGCTTAGTGATGCTGGGACTTGGACTGTGGCTCGGTTGGGGTGCACTTGAAGCGATCCTCGCATTCACATCACGTGGCGGGTCTGTCGCGAGTGCGCTGTTTGAGCCCCCAACGGGAATCATTCGGGTGATCAGCACAAGCCTCATGACAATTGGCGGCGTCCTTGTATTACTGACGACTCGCATGGGCGGCCTCGTTGCCACGGTCGGATCGATTTTCTTCGCCATTCTGGGCGGGCTGATGGCCATATCCGGCGCCGATTCAGGCCTTTGGATGGATGAAGTTATCTTTGGGCTTGCGGCCATTGCGCTGTCGGTTCTCATTCTGACATTACGTCGCGCATAAGACGTTTCTCGCATTGCATTTGCCGACGACGCCACTAGGTTGCCGCCACATTCTAATGGCGAGCTGAAACAGGCAAATTAATCCATGGCAGAGACTTACGACGTCGTTATCATCGGCGGAGGCCCCGGTGGCTACAATTGCGCGATCCGGGCGGGACAATTGGGGCTGAAAACGGCCTGCATCGAAAAACACCACAAACTTGGCGGGACGTGCCTGAATGTCGGCTGTATCCCATCAAAAGCGCTGCTCCATGCCTCCGAATTCTATGCTGCAGCAAAGAATGACTTCGCTGGAATGGGCATCAAGACAGGCAAGCTCGAAGTCGATCTGCCTCAAATGATGGCGCAAAAGGCAGACGCCGTTGACGGTCTTACCAAAGGCGTCGCCTTCTTGCTCAAGAAAAACAAAGTCGATCACATCCACGGTAAGGGCCAGATTAAGGGGCCGGGCCAAGTTGAAGTCACCGCGCCGGATGGATCGAAGCAAGTCCTATCGGCAAAGAACATCGTCATCGCGACCGGCTCAGAACCGTCCACGCTGCCGGGCATCGAGATTGACGAGGAACGCATCGTCTCAAACACAGGCGCGCTTAGCCTGAAAGCCATTCCGAAAAAGCTGGTTCTGATCGGCGCGGGTGTGATTGGTCTGGAAATGGGCTGCGTTTGGGCCAGGCTTGGGTCAGACGTGACGGTAATTGAGTATCTCGATCGCATCCTGCCGGGCACAGACAATGAGGTCGCCAAAGAGGCACAGCGGACCTTCAAGAAACAGGGCCTCGATTTCAAGCTCGGCACCAAAGTGACCAGTGTTGAGAAACTGAAGACGAAACTGAAGCTGACCATGGAACCGGCCGCTGGCGGTGAAGCTCAGTCCATGGACGCAGATATTGTTATCGTTGCTGTGGGCCGCCGTCCCTATACAGACGGGCTGGGGCTCGAAAATGTTGGCGGCAAGACCGACAAACGCGGCGTGATCGAGACGACAGAGCACTTCAGAGTTGCACCCGGGGTCTGGGCCATTGGTGACTGTATCGCCGGCCCAATGCTGGCGCACAAAGCTGAAGACGATGGCGCCGCAGTTGCGGAGCTCATTGCAGGTAAAGCCGGTCACGTTGACTATAATCTGGTGCCGGGCGTGGTTTACACCAACCCAGAGATCGCGACCATCGGGCTGACTGAGGAGCAGCTCAAAGAAGCGGGCATCAAGTATAAGAAGGGTAAGTTCCCCTTCATGGCCAATTCGCGCGCGCGAACCAATCACGAGACGACAGGCTTCGTGAAAATTCTTGCTGAAAAAGGCACGGATAAGATTCTCGGCGCCCATATGATTGGCGTCGGCGTCGGCGAAATGATTCACGAGATTGCAATTGCGATGGAATTCGGCGCGTCGTCTGAGGATGTCGCGCGGACCTGCCATGCCCACCCGACCATGTCTGAAGCTGTCCGTCAGGCGGCTATGGGCGTCGAAGGGTGGACCATGCAGATGTAGCCTCGTTGGCCCGTAAACGGGTCAGAGTTGAGCCAAAACCGTAGCAATCGCGCGCGCACCATTCGCACCGATTTCGGAGAGTTCTGCTCTCGAGGCGCCGCCCTTCGCACGCGCTGAGAAAGCGATCAGCGTGTTTGAAGCCAGCTCGACGGCAATCTGGATTTGACCCGCATCAGAATTGGGTGCGCTCTGCTTAAAGCGAGAGCGCATCAGATTATCGGTCTGCTCAATCCCAAATTGAAGACGTTCCTGGACGGCAGCCTCTTCGGCAGCCGATGGCGCCGTGCCAAACACCAAGCAGCCGGGTGTGACCTCGCTGTCGCGAAAATAGATCTCCAACATGGCGTCAAAGAACCGTGTCAGTGAAACTTGGACATCATCTGTTTCGAACAGCTTCGGTGCGGCTTCTTTGGCGACCTGAACGCCGAACGCATCCATGGCTCCGACATACATCTGAACCTTGTTGCCAAAGGCCCGATACAGGCTGGGACGGCTCAGCCCCGTTGCTGACGACAAGTCGTCCAGCGAGACCGCCGCGAATCCTTTGTTCCGAAACAATTCGACCATGATGTCCATGGCCGCGTCCGCATCGATCGAGGCAGGCCGTCCTCGTTTTGGCTTGAGATCAGACATTATGTACCATTTCGCATTTAATTCTTGACGAGCCTTTATAAATGTACGAAACGGTACGTAATTACAAGTTTGGAGGCGCAAATGCTGATTCAGTCCCTTATTTACCCGGGTTTCACAACGCTGGACTTGATCGGCGCCTTACAGCCCCTGTCACAAATTCCAGGGACAAAGACCGAAATCGTGGCCCGAACGGCCGATGCCAATCCAACCGACTCGGGCGCAACATTGATGCCCGATGCGACGTTTGAAACGGCCTCTGCGTCTCCGGACGTGTTACTGGTGCCCGGGGGCGGCAAGCCCACAATCGATGTCATGGAAGACGCCGCGACCACAGAGTTTCTCGCCAAGCAAGGCGAGACGGCGGGGTGGATTGTTGCGGTTTGCACTGGATCTCTGCTGCTCGGCAAAGCTGGGCTCTTGAAAGGCTATAAGGCCGCCAGCCACTGGGCGGTGATTGATGAGCTTGGCATCTTTGGCGCCACGCCCGTTCATGAGCGCGTGGTCATAGATCGCAATCGCTGCACGGGCGGCGGGGTTACAGCGGGGGTTGATATTGGACTGACCATTGCTGGACAACTGGCCGGCGAAGATATAGCGCGCGTCATCGAGCTTATCCTTGAATACAATCCGGCTCCGCCCTTCGGAACCGGTCATCCGAGCCTTGCCGACAGCACCACGCTGGAGTTGGCACGTGCCGGTTCTTCGACCGCCATGTCGCTCGATCGAATCCGCGAGATCGCCTCGCGTTAAGCCGGCACAGAGACTTCCATCCCTGCACAGCCCGTGATTATGTGACCCACGCGAACACTCGGAAGGGGATTATCATGAAACGGACATTCGCTGGATTAAGCGTCGCTCTGGCGTTTGCGCTTTTGGCAACGCCCTCACAGGCGCAAGATCCATCCCTGACGCTGGATCCAGCACCACATGTCGAATATCTTGAGATCGTGACCACGGAGGTCGACAAGACCATCGCAACCCTTTCCGAGCATCATGGTGTGGCCTTCAGTGAGCCCATCGCAGAACTCGGGTTTGGACGCGTGGCGTCATTGGCGGGCGGCGGGCGGATTTCTGTCCGTGCGCCGATCGGTGATCAGGAAACGCCTGTGGTGCGCCCTTATCTACTCGTAGATGATATCGAACAAGCGATCGCGACGGCAGAAGCCGCCGGAGCCCAGTTTGCGATGTACGCGACCGAAATCCCTGAGCAAGGGACGTTTGCAATCTATTTCCTGGGCGGCATCCAACACGGCCTCTGGCAGCGCTGAGCGCTCTTCGCTTATGACGGCTCGTCGCTGACTTTCAGTACGAGTTTGCCGAGATTGGCTCCAGTAAAGAGCCGGGCCATCGCGGTCGGGGCATTCTCCAAGCCGTCGACCACATCAGTCTCGTACCGCAATTTACCTTCCATCAGCCACTGGCCCATCGCGGCTGCGCCTTCCATGAATCGGTCGAGAAAATCGATCACGATAAAGCCTTGGACTTTCGTGCGCCGCATGAGCAGATTCTCAAAATTCTTCGGGCCTGTGCTGGCATTCGGGTCAGCATTGTAGGTGGAGATCAAGCCGCATAGCGGCATGCGGGAGAAATCGTTGAGGCGCGCGATCACCTCTTCCATAATCGTGCCGCCGACGTTCTCGAAATTGATATCGATGCCGTCCGTGCAATGCTGATCGAGCGCTGCCCCGACATTTTCAGTCTTGTAATTGATCGCCGCATCAAAACCGGCCGTCTCGGTCAGCCAGCGGCACTTTTCGTCAGAGCCTGCAATGCCGACCACCCGGCAGCCTTTAATCTTGCCAATCTGCCCGACCATGGATCCGACAGCGCCCGCCGCAGCCGAGACCACCAAAGTCTCTCCGGGTTTCGGATCGCCGATGTCCATGAGGCCGAAATAAGCCGTCATCCCTGTGGCTCCGAGCGGTCCCATAAAGGCTGTGAGCGGCACGCCTGGAATGACTGGCAGGACGTTCACCATGTCTCCCGGCAAGTCATTGTAAAGCGCCCAGGTGGCAAGCCCGGTATTGACGATGCTTCCTACCGGGACGGCGTCTGCCTGGCTCTCCTCGACGACGCCAATCGAGCCGCCGCGCATCGGCGTGTTCAGCTCAACCGGCGGCAAATAGGCATCCATATCGCTCATCCAGATCCGATTGGTCGGATCAAGCGAGAGGTAGATTGTCCGGACCCGCACCATGCCGGGCGCCAGCGTGGACAGGGTCTCCGTGACGAGTTCCAAATCCCCGTCTTTGACGTCACCAACGGGCCGTTTGCGCAAGTACCAAGACTTATTCACCGTCATCGCTTCCTCCAGTTTTCATTGAACATAGCGTCAATGTCGAAGGTGCCAACGGCCGGCTTTAAGAGACCTTAGCTCAACCCTTCCAGCACGTTGGCAATCGGCTGTGACCGGACGCGAACGCCCGTTGCTGCGAACACGGCATTCGCGAGTGCTGGCGCAATTGGGGGCGTTCCCGGTTCACCGCCGCCGCCGATCTGGGCACCACTATTGATGATCTCCACCGAGATTTCCGGCGCCTGATCGATGCGCAACATCGGATAATCATGGAAGTTTGACTGCACCACGGCGCCATTATCAATCGTGATATCGCCATAGAGCGCAGCCGTCAGACCATAGATGATCCCGGACTCGATCTGGGCGACAAAGCCATCAGGGTTCATGGCATAGCCCGGATCCGCGGCGCACCAGACGTGCACGACTTTTGGCTCTGGTCCTGTGACATCTACCTCAACCACTTGCGCCACGACTGTGCCAAACGAGTCGACGAGCGCGATGCCGAGACCGCGGCCTTCCGGCACATCGCGCCCCCAGTTCGCAGCCTTAGCGGCGGCGTCGAGCACAGCGGTATAGCGCGGAGAATGCTCAAGCAGCTTGCGACGGTATGCATAGCCATCCATGCCCGCCTGATCGGCGAGCTCGTCGACGAAACTCTCAATGAAGAAACCATGCTGAGTGTGGTCCACCGACCGCCAGGGCCCAAACCGAATATGGTGTTCCGCGTTTGCGTAATGGATCAGCTGATTGTCGATTTTGTATGGGATGTGCGACGCTTCTGGCGGATCATGCTTTTCGGTGAACAAATTGTCCCAGGAGAGCGGCATCCCTTGCTCGTCGAGGGCCGCTTTGAACCGGCTCACCGAAGCCGGGCGATACCAATCCTGCCGCGTATCCTCTTCGCGCGACCAGATCATTTTGATCGGATGATCAAACTCTTGCGCGATCTGAACGGCCATAAGCGGATAATCTGGCATCGCACGACGTCCGAATCCGCCACCGAGCAAGACATTATGCACGGTGACGTTTTTGGCCTTTACGTCAAACGTCTCAGCAATCTCATTTCGAACCGCGAGCGGGTTCTGAAGTCCAGACCAGAGATCAATTTGACCTTCGCGCACCCAGGCGGTGGCGTTGAGCGGTTCCATCGCGGCGTGGGCCAGGAACGGCACGGTATACTCTGCTTCATAGACGCGTGCTGCGGCGTTCTCCGCGCGCGTCACATTGCCGACCGCGACATCCTCTTTACCTTTACCATCCGCTTCTTCAATCGCGGTTCGCATTTTGGAAAAGATATCGGATTGGTTGAGCGTTTCAGCCCCGGTTTGAGACCAGGTCACATTCAATTGGCGGATTGCATTCTCGGCCTGCCAATAGCCATCAGCCACAACCGCAACGAAGGTGCCTTTATCAACAATCTTGATCACGCCCGGCATGCTGCGCGCAGACGTATCGTCGATGCTTTGGGTCTCAGCACCTAAGACAGGCGGCCCCATAACCGCGGCATATTTCATCCCCGGCAAATCCACATCGATCCCGAACTCAGCGGTACCATCGGTTTTGGCCGGAATATCAAAGCGCGGCAGGGATTTCCCCATGAGCGTGTAGTCTGCCACCGATTTTAGTTTGGGTTGCGTCGGCGGCGAATATTTGGCCGCCTCAAGTGCAAAGTCCGAATAGGGGGCCGATAGCCCTAGGGAATCGGCATAGACATAACTGTTCGCGGTCCGAAGTTCGCTCGCTGAAACGTTCCAGGTCTTTGCTGCCGCTTTGACGATCATTTCACGCGCCGCAGCCCCGGCAATGCGCATACCGCCCATGCCTGTAAACCGCACGGCCGTGCTGCCCCCGGTAATCTGCAGCCCCATGGACTGAGCGATTTTCAGGAAGCCCCCATTCAGCGAGTCCTGAACAAAGCCCGGAACCTTAGCACCGCCCATGATGAATTCGCGCCCTAGAGGGTAATTGGCATAGGCCTCGTGCGCTGGCGCTTGTTCAAATTCAACTTTCTCCCAATCCGCGTCCATTTCGTCCGCTAGCATCTGTGCCATGGAGGTGAACACGCCCTGCCCCATTTCACTGTGGGGGACGATGGCCGTAATCGTATTGTCCTGGTCTAACTTGACCCAGACATTGACGAGCGTCTCGGTCTCATCAGTCATCATCGCCGCCAGTTTCGGCGCCCGGTGGCCTTCACGAATACCAACTCCGACTGCGAGTACGCCGCCGCCCAAAAGGCCAGCTGCGATAAATCCTCTACGGGTCCATTTTCCCATGATCGTGTCCCCTAAGCGCTTGCGGCTGTTTTGATTGCGGCGCGGATCCGGCCATAGGCCCCGCAGCGGCAGATGTTTCCACGCATCGCGGCGTCGATGTCTGCATCGGTCGGGTTTGGATTATCGCGCAGAAGCGCGACCGCCGACATGATCTGTCCAGATTGGCAGTATCCGCATTGTGGCACTTGATGCTCGATCCAGGCCGCTTGCACTTTGTGCTGGGTGCCATCTTCTGCGGAGACCCCTTCAATTGTGGTGACGTCGGTCCCTTCGGCAACAAAGGCAGGGGTCGAGCAAGACCGGATCGGCGTCCCATCCAGATGGACGGTACAAGCCCCACAGGCCGCGATTCCACACCCAAATTTTGTACCGGTGAGTTTGAGCTGTTCGCGCAAAATCCAGAGCAAGGGTGTGTTTGGATCTGTATCGACGACCGTTTCCGCTCCATTCACTTTAAATCTTACTTCAGCCATGGTCGCCTCCTTACCACTGAATGATCTGTAAACCATTCAGTACATGACTTGCCTCCGCGCGCAAAGCGAAAAATTTTTGCGTGATGCCAGAGCGCCAACCGTCGGTCTCCTTACAGCAGCGCACGCCCATTGCCTTCGGACGATGCGGCGATAAGAGGAAGGCATGAACCACTCACCTCTCTTCTCGACGCTGATACATCGCGCCGACCTGCCAAGCGGTGGTCTCCTTGACGATCTGCTGGACGCCGTTTGGATGATTGAAGAGGGCGATGAGGCCGGTCACGCCTGGTGCGAAAAAGAAGGCTATCCAGGCTACACGTCTTATGCCTCGCTCGATGATCTCCCTCAACGGGCGCCCGCATTTGAGGCATTGGTTACGACGTTGGACCAGCACGCAGCCGCCTGCGCGCGCACTCAGCATTGGGACTTAGGAACCGCAAGGCTGAGCTGCGACAGCCTCTGGATCAATATTCTTGGCGATGGTGGGCACCATTCGGGACACATTCACCCGAATAGCGTCCTGTCCGGGACGTGCTACTTAGCCGTGCCGGATGGGGCGGGCAGGATTAAGTTCGAGGACCCGCGCTTGCCAATGATGATGGCGGCGCCGCCGATTAAAGCAGATGCACCAGACACCTCGAAGCGCTTCAGCTACGTCGCTCCAAAAGCAGGTCAGATCCTGATGTGGGAAAGCTGGCTCCGACACGAAGTCATGGCCAGCCAAACCGAGGAGCCGCGCATATCGATCAGCTTCAATTACGCCCTCAGTGACACTTGAGGCCTATTCCACGCGGGTGACTGGATAGTTTTCCTTGGTCTCGAGAATCTTGATCGTGATCCCGCCCATAATGTTCTTGTCGAGCACGACATCCGTTGGCAGCGTTGAAGGTGCCTTGATTTTATCGAGGCCTTTTTGCTTCCAGACATGACCTTCAGCCGTCGTGAAAAAGTGCCGCCCCAGATTGTTCCGCTGAATGCGCGTCAATGTCGTTTCAAACTGATCCGGCTCGCGCTCAACATCTCGGCGCTCTGCGAACGAGACTCGTGGGATCCAGGCCGGCAGACGCGAGCGGGGCTCTTCCGGCGTCGCTGGGGCATCAACCGCAGCTTGTTGAATAGGGGCATCGCCTGCGCCGGGCGCAGGCGCAGGCACGGCAGCGGCCTGCTGAATCAGCTCTGTTTCGGACGAACTGGGCGCCTCAAGGGGCGCTGTTGGCGCAACAGGGGCCGGAGATGCCGCCGGGGCTTGTGCGACAGGAACAGTTAGCAAGGCAGACAGCTCAGCCGCGGCGGTCTCAAAACAGATCAGCCGCTCTGCGGGATCTGCGACTTGCTGACATGCCACGACCTTTTCAGAGGCTGATCGCATATCTTGCGCAAGTGCAGGTGACGTCCCCAATCCGACGACCGCAATTAGTCCAAGACAAGTTCCACGCATTCTCATTTTTCGGTCTCACACTACTTTTGTTTAAACCGACTAAAGCACCGCGGGCGGGTAAGGCCAAGACTTTATGACCGCTTGACGTGTTGGCTCTGATCCTGCACGGGCTCGCAAAACCTTTGCGTAAAAGAGGCTTCCTCCCATGGACATCAGCAAAATCAGCTCCGGACAGAACCCGCCAGACGATCTCAATGTGATCGTTGAAGTGCCTTTGGGCGGTGATCCGATCAAATACGAAATCGACAAAGCCTCAGGCGCTATGTTTGTCGATCGCTATCTGTACACTGAGATGCGCTATCCCTGTAACTATGGTTTTGTCCCACATACGCTGAGCCTCGACGGCGACCCAATTGATGTGATGGTGGTGGGCAATCGTCCGTTGGTTCCTGGCAGCGTGGTGCGCGCGCGTCCTGTCGGCGTCCTGATGATGACGGATGACAAAGGCCCGGACGAGAAGATCCTCGCGGTGCCGCATCCGAAATTGACCGCCTATTACGATAAGGTCGCAACCTATCACGACCTGCCCGACATTCTGGTCGAGAAAATCACCCACTTCTTCACACACTACAAAGATCTTGAGATCGGCAAATGGAGCCGCGTCGAGAGCTGGGCGAGCGTTGAGAAAGCCCGTGAGCTGATCTCAGAAGCGGTTGAGCGCGTGGGCTCTGACGACGAAGACCGTTAGAACCGGCCAGGCCGAAGCACTTCGGTCTCGGTCGCCGTCACGATGCCAATATGCGCGCCAAGCAGTTCCCCGAGCTCTTTCATAACGGTGCGCACTTTGGCTTCATCCCCGATCGAGATCATCACCACCATATCCCCGCTGGCTGAAAGATCCGTGTCACGGTTCCAGCGTTTCGAGCCGCCAAATCCGGCCATAGCGGGCAGCACGGTGTAACCTGTCATACCGGCAGCTTCCAGCACGCGCCCAGCGCGTTTGTGCGCCATCCGCTCAATGATCAGCTCGATCCGAAGATATTTGGTCATCGCCTACCCCTGTCCTGTCGCGAGCAATGCTAAATAGATGTAGATTGGAATGCCAAGGGTGACATTGAACGGGAAGGTCACGCCAAGCGACAGCGTCAGATAGATTGACGGTTTGGCTTCCGGCAAAGCAAGACGCATCGCAGCTGGAACGGCGATGTAAGACGCGGACGCAGAGAGCGTAATCAGCAAAGCTGCGTCACCCACGGGCATCTCAAGCGCAAACGCAATAGCGGTTGCGATCCCCGCAGAAATCAGCGGCATGTAAATGCCAAATCCAACGGTCGAAAGGCTGAGCTGGCGCCATCCTTGGCGTAGGCCCCGCCCGGCTGAGAGGCCCATGTCCAGAAGAAACAGGCAAAGGACGCCTTGAAACAGATCAACGAAAAACGGCTCGACCGGTTTTGTGCCATCTTCGCCTGCGATCCAGCCGATGGCCAGCGCACCGACCAGGACGACAATCGACGCATTCAGGAACACCTCGCGAACCAATTCGCCCCGCTCTGAGCCCGCCACCGGTTTTTCTCGCTGCACCGCACCGCGTGACGCGAGGAACAAGGCCGTAATAATAGCCGGGGTTTCCATGAGCGCTGCCACAGCGACGAGGTGCCCACCGCTGTCAAAGCCTGACAGACGGACCGCTTCGGTCGCCGCGACGAAGGTGACAATCGAGATTGAACCATAGTGCGCTGCCGTCGCCGCAGCATCGACGCGATCGAGCTTTGTGGTCAGGCGCAAAAGGACAAATGAGAGGGCCGGGATGACAAAGGACAGGACGATGCCCGCCAAAAGCACCAATAAGATCTCCGTTGTGAGCGGGTTCTTCGACATTTCCACCCCGCCTTTGAGACCAATCGCCATCATCAGATAGATGGCGAGGCCTTTGGCGATGGCTTCCGGGACGCTCATTTGCGATCGCAGGAGCGCGGCCACCATTCCGAGCGCAAAAAATAAAATTATTGGCGAAAGCAGGGTCGAAATAGCGACGTCCAAAACGGCCCCCCGAGTTAAGTAAAAGCGTGATACGGCCCCATATAACGCACCACCCTTGTGTGCCTACTTCTTTTTCCCGGCTTGACCCTCGATTTACGCCAGCTGTGCCGCAAATCGCAGCAATCATTACAGGTTGGGAAATTGGCTGTAATTGAAACTGAGACAAACGGATCGTTCCGTGTTAACAGATCTTGTATCAAAATCAGTGACACGAGACCTATGCCAGAAACCAAGTCGAAATCAAAAAAAGGGCAACGCAGCAGTGAGCAGTCGCGCGCCGCCATTCTTCAAGCCACACGCGAGGAAATGGCTGAGCATGGCTGGCGGAAATTCAGCGTCGACAAAGTCTCCCGCAAGGCCAAAGCGTCGAAGCAGACGATTTATCGTTGGTGGCCGGCGATCGGTAACATGTGTATCGAAGCAGCACTTGAGCTCGTTCCGGTTGCCTCCAAGCTTGGGCGCGATCCGGTGGAGCGCATCTCTGCCCTGATTCAACCCTTGGAAGAGGCCACGCGGCATGGCTCAGGGCACGCTGTGCTGCGCGCGGCCATGATTGCTGCGAGCGATGACAAGGATGCCGGCGAAACCTGGCGCAATTGGCTCAAAGAACACATTCGCGCACCGTTGCGGATGATCCTCGCTGAAATTGCCGCAAAAAAGGTGATCCGCCGCGACTTTGATCTCGATCAGGCGGTTGACTTCCTGACCGGTCAAATCTGGGCCCGGGTCATGATTATGCGCGCCCCTTTGCCGGAGAGCTTTTCCCGGACGCAAGCGTCTGCTCTGCTCAAATCGCTGGCACCTTAAGGGTATTCTTGTGCACAGCCTGCAGCCTGTTCTTGTCGCCGCGAAACCTAGGCGCTAACGCTGAGGCGTAGGCTGGGAGCTGGTAGAGTATGTCGCAAATCCGCATGGCTGTGATTGGGGCTGACCAACTCGATCCCGATCATCATTTGGCGCTGAACACCTTGTCTGAGGGAGGGCGCATCTCTGCATTTGCATTCGATGCAGCACCGACCCCAGAGGGCTATGATCAATTGCAGGGGGCGATGCAGCAAGATCAGCTCGACGCGATCATAGTCGCTGGAGAATGGTCCGACCTACCGCATTGGCTCACATTCGCACTGCAGGCGGGTTGGCCGGTCTACAGCACTCACCCGGTGCCCAGCCGCGTTGAAGAAATGATCGACATTCGCCGCGCGGAGCAATCCGCGGCGCAAGCTTGCCTCCAGTTTGGCTTCACCGCCCGCCACCATGAATCGGTCACCGCGGCGCTGAGCAAAGCGAACTCCGGAGAATATGGGCCGCTCTTATCTATGCGGGCCGTTTGCGGCGTCGCCGATCCACAGAGCGCGGTTTTGTTCGATTATGGCGCACAGATGCTGGATGTGATGCAGGCCTTTGCCGGTCCTTTTCAAGACATTACCGGCTTTGCAGATCTTGATCGCTCCGACGCGGCGGGCTCTGAAACGAATGTGTTTGCGACGCTTCGAACCCATTCCGGGGTGATCGCCAATCTGCACGCCTCCGCAACGCAATGGCGCCCCACGTTCCGGCTCGAGCTTGGATTTGACCGCGGCTATTTGTGGCTTGAAGGCTTAAACGTTGACCAAAACTATTTCGGACAGGAAGCGCTGATTTATGCCCGCTCCGGCGGCGATGGCGCGCAGCACGAGACCGTCGAAAGGTTCCCGGACTCGAACGGAACTCTGGTCAGCTTGCAAAGCTTTCTGGATCGTATCAAGACACCGTCAACTGCGCCGGCAGGAACGTCTCAAGACGCATTTGACACGCTTAACACTATTCAACGTATTCTGGCGGCTGACCCAGTCTACGCACCGCTTCAGGAAAGGCATGTTTCATGAGTTTAACGGGGGATATTCTGGCTCGCATCGCCCTCGATGCCGGTCATTTGATCATGCAGGTCTATGCCACTGATTTCAATGTCGATCGCAAAGATGACAGCTCGCCGGTCACGGAAGCGGACGAAAAGGCTGAGGCGCTGATCCTTGCAGCATTAGCGGAGGCCGACCCGGACCTTCCTGTGATTGCCGAGGAGTCCGTGGCAGCGGGAAACCTGCCGGAACATGGCAATCGTTTCGCGCTGGTCGACCCACTCGACGGCACCAAGGAGTTCATTAACAAGCGCGGCGAATTCACGGTCAATATCGGGATCATCGAAAACGGCGTGCCGGTCATGGGGGTTGTCTATGCCCCGGCGTTGAGCCGCTTGTTCGTCGCCGACAGCCGCTTTTCGGCCTGGCAGGCTGAAGCGTCTCCCGGCGCGGCCGTTCCGGATCCATCGGCTCGAACATCGCTGCGGATCCGCCGCGCACCCGCAGAGGGTCTCACGGCAATTGCCTCGAAATCGCATCGCAGCGATGAAACCAACGCGTTTCTGGAAACCCAGTCGATTGGGGATATTATTTCTGCGGGGTCATCACTGAAATTCTGCCTGATCGCGGCGGGCGAAGCCGACCTTTACCCAAGACACGGACGCACCATGGAATGGGATACTGCGGCGGGGCAAGCCGTGGCAGAGGCCGCCGGCGCACGGGTCACACAAACAGATGGCACGCCGCTGGTCTACGGCAAACGCGAGCGTGGCTATGACAACCCTCATTTCATCGTCTGGGGCGATGTTACGGTTCCGGTCGCGAGCGCTGAAACCTGACAGAGAGTTCACACTGAAAAGCCTCGACAATATCAATGATCTAGGCAGTTTAGGCAGGTCAATGCTGCGGGGGCGAGCAGTGAAAGACGTAGCCTATGTCTCTAGTAAAATACCTCGCAATGGCCACTTGTTACGGGCTTGCGGCCGCCTGTGCCAGCGCCCCTTTAACTTTGAATGATAATCAAATTGTCCCCGGCGAGCGCGTCGGCGATGTCGAAATCGGCATGCCGCTTGATCAGCTTCTGGCACTCAAAGGGGTGCCCGAGCGAACCATTCCAATACGCGGCACGTCGGCAACAACTTATGTCTTCGATGGGTTTACGGTCGGCGCGCATGATGAGGTTTACTGGATTATCGTCCAGGACAATCGCTTCCGCACAGCTGGCGGTATCTCAACGGGTTCCGAGCAAATCAGTGCCCGCGCGGCCTTTGGTGTGCCGGAGTGCGTTGTCTCGAAAACCGACGCGACCGTCTATGATTATGGCGATATCTACTTCCATGTCGAGAACGCCACAGGACTCGTCGAGCGGGTCGGCATCATGGCCGAAACGCAGAATTGCGATGCTTGACCGTGCTAGCGGTTCTGACGGTTCTCGATCAAATCATCGACCACTTCAGGTTCCGCCAACGTTGACGTGTCCCCGAGATTGTCAAAACTGTTCTCGGCAATCTTGCGTAGAATACGGCGCATAATCTTGCCAGAGCGCGTCTTTGGAAGGCCGGTCGCAAACTGAATCAGGTCCGGACTGGCGATCGGGCCAATCTCTGTGCGGACATGTTGGACGAGGCTCATTTTCAGCTCTTCGCTCGGCTCCGTGCCCGCCACGGGGGTTACGTAAGCATAGATGCCCTGACCCTTAATCTCATGCGGATACCCCACGACAGCCGCCTCAGCGACCGCGTCATGCGCGACCAGCGAACTCTCGACTTCTGCCGTGCCCATGCGGTGACCTGAGACGTTGATCACATCGTCAACGCGGCCAGTGATCCAATAGAAGCCATCCTCATCGCGCCGGCAGCCATCACCGGTGAAGTAATTGCCGGCATAGGTCGAGAAATAGGTATCGATAAAGCGCTGATGGTCGCCATAGACCGTGCGCATCTGGCCCGGCCAGCTCTGCGTGATGATCAGATTGCCTTCCGTGGCCCCGGTGAGCGCTCCCCCTTCTGCGTCGACCAGTTTCGGCTCAATGCCAAAGAAGGGGTGCGAGGCTGCCCCGGGCTTTTGATCGGTCGCGCCGGGCAGCGGCACCATCATGCAGGCCCCGGTTTCGGTTTGCCAATACGTATCGACGATGGGGCAACGGCCCTCACCGACCGTGTGATAATACCATTCCCAGGCTTCCGGATTGATCGGCTCGCCGACAGAGCCCAACAGGCGGATGGTTGAACGATTGGTCGATTTGACCGGGCCTTCGCCTTCGCGCATCAGGGCCCGAATTGCCGTCGGCGCGGTGTAGAAAATCGTAACGCCATGCTTGTCACACGCCTGCCAGAATCGGCTGGCATCAGGATAGGTCGGCACACCTTCAAACATCATCGAAGTGGCGCCATTGGCGAGCGGACCATAGACAATATAGCTGTGCCCGGTGACCCAGCCGACATCGGCCGTGCACCAATAGACGTCGTCTTCTTTGAGATCGAAGACATATTCATGCGTCATTGACGCCCAGACGAGATAACCGCCAGTCGTATGCAGAACGCCCTTTGGCTTGCCGGTGGAGCCGGATGTGTAGAGAATGAAGAGCGGGTCTTCGGCGTTCATCGGCTCCGGCGGGCAGTCTGCGCTGACGTTTTCCGCCGCTTCGTGCAACCAGATGTCACGACCGTCTTGCATATTCACGGCATTCCCGGTGCGGCGCACGACGAGCACCTTCTCGACCATGCCGCCGGCAAGATCGCACGCCTTATCCACATTGACCTTTAACGGCACGATCCGACCGCCGCGCACGCCCTCATCGGCGGTGATCATGAATTTGCTATCGCAATCGGTGATCCGCCCCGCCAAGGCTTCAGGGCTAAAGCCGCCAAACACGATGGAGTGCACAGCCCCGATCCGCGCACAGGCGAGCATGGCGTATGCCGCTTCCAGGATCATCGGCATGTAGATCGTGACCCGGTCGCCTTTCTTGACGCCCATGTCTTTGAGCACATTGGCAAAACGGCTCACCGCACCGTGCAGCTGCTTATATGTGACCTTTGCATCATCATCCGGACTGTCGCCTTCCCAGATCAACGCAACCTTGTCACCGCGCGTCGCCAGGTGCCGGTCGATGCAATTGTAAGAGACGTTCAGCTCGCCATCGCTGTACCAGCGGACATGCAGGTCTGATTTATCCCAGCTGACATCTTTGACCGTGGTGTAAGGTTTGGACCAATCGAGGCGCTTGCCTTGTTCGCGCCAGAAGGCTTCAGGGTCTACCACAGAGGCCGCGTACATTTCCTTGTACTTTTCCGGCGTAAGGTTCGCCTTGGCCGCGAAGTCCGCAGGGACGGGATAAACTGAGGTCTCTGTCATTTCGAATGCTCCATAGGCCACGGCGTAAGTTTCTTTTTATAGAATGCGTATTTCGTGGAGAAGGTAAAGCGCGTGATGTCCCCGTCGGCGCCGCTCGGTATACGGACTGAAACGAGGACGTCAGCCCGCCACCGAGATCCTCCCGCTTGTCGATAAACAGGCCAGAGACCCCAACATTGAGGCGCGCGGTTTCGCCGAATAGATGACGCCAGGCAATCAGACCGCCAAAGCTCAAGATGGCATCGAGCTCACCGTTCGGATCAAGCGCGGGCGCCTGGTACCCGGATATCTTCAACCAGATCCTGGATATCGTTTGGTGGCGGGGCGGTGACCAATGCGGTTGCTATGCCAAGGGCACCAGAGACCCACATGAAGACAAAGCCAATGCCTTCGGGCGAGACGCCGAACCAGTATTGGTCAGCCGTACCGCCCATGAACTTGAAGTACACAATGTAGGCAGCAGTGGAGACCATGCCGAAGATCATAGAGACGATTGCGCCTTCGCGGTTCATACGCTTCCAGAAGATCCCGAGGAAGATGATCGGGAAGAGTGAAGCCGCAGCCAGACCAAAGGCGAAGGCCACCACTTGCGCCACGAAGCCAAGCTGCGACGCGAATACGCCCAGCAGACCAGCGGCCAGAACCGCAACAGCAGCAGCCACGCGGGCGACCCGCAATTCGGTCTTGTCATCCATGTCCTTGAACAAGGTCCGGCGACAAATATCGTGACTGACTGCGGATGAGATCACCAAGAGGAGACCTGCCGCCGTTGAAAGCGCGGCGGCAAGGCCACCGGCGACCACGAGACCGATGACCCAACCTGGCAGGCTCGCGATCTGCGGATTCGCGAGCACGTGAATATCTGCACTGAACGGTACGACTTCATTCTCGACGCCGTCGGGAGGTTCTGGCCCGCGGAATTGTACGATCCCATCGCCATTCTGGTCTTCAAACCCGATGAGGCTAGTGACCTCCCAGTCTCCATACCATTCCGGAATCGGCGTGCCACCTGCCGCTTCGATCTCTGCGGCACGAGCGTCATAGTCTTCGTCGGCAGCGATGTAAGTGCTCTCATTCACCGTATCGATGAAGTTGATGCGAGCAAACGCGCCAACCGCAGGAGCGGTGGTATAGAGCGCCGCGATGAAGACCAATGCCCAACCGGCTGAGACGCGGGCATTCTTTGCAGAGCTCACCGTGAAAAAGCGAATGATCACGTGCGGCAGACCTGCGGTCCCGAACATCAACGCCCCGGTGATCGCAAACACGTCAAACATGGATTTGTCGGTCTGCGTATACTCCAGGAACCCCAGATCGGTGACGGTCTTGTTGAGCTTGTCGAGCATGGCGACGTCTTCGCCAACCGCGTTACTGATGAAGCCAAGCTGCGGGATGGGATTGCCTGTGATGATAAGCGACATGAAGATCGCTGGAACCGTGTAAGCAAAGATCAGCACGCAGTACTGCGCGACCTGCGTGTAAGTCACACCCTTCATACCGCCGAGCACAGCGTAGAAGAAGACAATGATCATGCCGATGAAGATCCCGACATTGAAGTCGACGCCAAGGAAGCCGGAAAAGGCCACACCGACCCCTTTCATTTGTCCCGCAATATAAGTGAACGAAACAAACAGAGCGCACAAAACGGCGATGATCCGAGCGAAATCAGAGTAATACCGGTCGCCAACAAAATCTGGCACCGTGAACTTGCCAAACTCCCGCAAGAACGGCGCGAGCAAAACCGCCAGCAATACGTAGCCGCCCGTCCAGCCCATCAGATAGACGGAGCCGCCATAGCCCAGGAAAGCAATCAATCCTGCCATGGACAGGAAAGAGGCTGCCGACATCCAGTCCGCGGCCGTCGCCATGCCATTGACGGTTGGGTGAACATCATGACCAGCAACATAGAAATCGTCAGTCGATCCAGCGCGGGCCCATATCGCGATGCCGATATAGAGCGCAAACGTAGTCGCAACGAAGAAGATCGTCCAATTCATTGTCTCAGCCTTCCACGCCGAACTTGCGTTCGAGCCGCGCCATGGCCCAGCAGTAATAGAAGATCAGGCCGACAAAGACATAGATCGCGCCTTGCTGCGCAAACCAGAAGCCCAAAGGCGCTCCGCCAATCGAAAACTGATCCAGGAAATCTCGAAATAGAATGCCGGCGCCATAAGAGACGACAAACCAGATCGCGAGCAGGCTGAGGGTCAGGCGGATCGTGGCTGCCCAATATCCCTTTGCATCTGTTTGGTTCTTATCGGACACGATTGGGTCCTCCCTGATTCTTTTTTGGACGTCGGTTTCACCGCAGGATCACGGTGAATCATGAAACGTTATTTGTGGAGACAGACTCTGGTCTAAGGGTCGTGATTTTGCCCCTGTCCGCGCGCATAGCGGCGCTCTTTCAAACCGGCAAAAATCAGCCATACGGCTAGTACAATCCCGCCAAGAAGATAAAGCTCAGAGATACCAAGACCTGGGGCGACGATCGCATTCGCCATTCGGAACGAGAAAATCACCGCCATCAGAATGCCAAGCGCAATCATAATGTGATGTTTCATGACAAACTCCTCGCCATGCTGGTTTTATCTACCGGAGACCTTCACCCTATCCAATCAGACTTTCGTCGCAAGTCGAACGACTCCGTATTTATGTAATACATTTACAATAGTTACATTATGACATATACCTGAGTTGGGAGGGAGTTGTCATGGAAAGACGCCTTGAGTCGGAGCGCGATGCGCGCGTTGATCTAACCCCAATGCTGGATGTGGTCTTCATTCTGTTGATCTTTTTCATCGTCACATCCACTTTCATTCAAGAACAAGCGATTGCACTTGAACCGCCACCGCCCAAATGTGTCGGATGCGATCAGGAAAAATCGCTCGCAATCCGGATCTACATTAACGAGCAAAGCCATATCCGCGTCGGAAACGAGCTGACGGATCTTAGCCGCCTCAGATCAACAATCGAACGACGACGCGCTGAGTCCCCATCGGCTTCGGTGATCGTTCAAGCAGCCCCGTCCGCAAAGACCGGAACGATGATTAAAGTGCGTGATGTAATCTATGATGCCAACATCGACCGCGTAAATATTGTGAGGTCAGCGGATGGGTCGTGAACCAAAGCGCAATGCTCTATGCCTTCATCGCCTTGATTTTTCAATCTAAGGATAGGCGCATCTTTGGAAAGAAAAACATATGCGCTTTACTCAACAGATTACTCTGTGTTCCACCCTCGTACTTTTGGCGGCATGTGTGAGTTCGCCCGCGACGCCGTACGAAAACACTGTGTCCGATGAGATTTCAGCGCCTTGCATAGATAATCGGGATGCGCTTCTTGCCATGAGTTTCGAGGATTTCGATCAAGACCTGGACGGCGGTTGGCGCGTTATTGCAGACCGGGACGCGTGCCAAATTGCGGCGGCGGATCTGCTCGCGGATTATCGCATCCAGTATGAAAGTGACGAGAACTTCCATAGCCTTTCAACCCTGATCTGGCATGAAGGGCAGGTTCGCGCAGGCGCAGGTCAAACGGATCAAGCCTTGGCGCTTTTTCGCCGGTCTTACAAAGAGATCACCCACGACACGGACCTAGCCTGGAATTACTATGTGGATGCGACAATCGCATTTCTTGAGCAAGACCGCGAGGCGCTTGATGCGGCTCATGCCGGACTAAAAGCGGTACCTGAACCGGACTTTTGGGCCGCAACAGCTGAAAAATTCGAAGCCGAGTATGGACAGAAGATCGTCTGGCCCAGCAATCTCAATGTCGTTGAAACACTCCAAGCCTGTTTTGGGCGATCCTACGCGGAGGCGTATGGAGACTGCGATGAGGCCTCCGACGAGTAAAGTTGAAGCCCAGACGGCCTGTAAGCCGGGTTCTGTTCCCCCTTTCGGGTTCAGCAGTCATTCCTCTGCGACGCGCCTTGCGACACGCCTGATGCGACACACCCGGGGCGCAGGCTGAAGACGGCCCATGCGCACCCCCTATTCGGTCTTGCTCCTGGCGGGGTTTACCATGCGGGCCGCGTCGCCGAAGCCCCGGTGGGCTCTTACCCCACCCTTTCACCCTTACCTCGAAACACGTTCGGGGCGGTTTGCTTTCTGTGGCACTTTCCCTCGGCTTGCGCCGGGTGGACGTTATCCACCGCCATGTCTCCGTGGAGCCCGGACTTTCCTCCATCCCCGATCAAGTCGGAGACAGCGACTGCCCAGCCGTCTGGAGCGGGCGATATAGTCTAAAGCATTCGAAATCACCAGCCCCTCCCGCGACGACGCGGATTGTTGCGAATGAGTTTCTGTGCTCGTTTGCCTGTAAATATTACACAAGGAGCGGCAAGACATGGACCTACATCTGAAGGGTAAGACTGCGGTCATACTGGGCGGCACCCGGGGCATCGGTCGCGCGATCGCGGATACGCTCGCAGATGAAGGTGCGAACATTGCGATCTGTGCCCGAAATCAGGATCAAATTGAGGCCGCGGTGGCTGATTTGAAAGTGAAAGGTGTTCAGGCGACAGGTGGCTCTGTCGATGTGACGGATGGCGAGGCGCTCAAAGCTTGGATCAAATCTGCGGGCGAGGAGCTCGGTGGGATCGATATCCTCGTTTCAAATGCGGGCGCTATGGCGCAGGGCAATGACGAAAACTCCTGGAAGCAAAACTTCAATCTCGACGTTCTTGGTGCGGTCAATGCTTTTGAGGCCGCGGAACCTTTCTTGGGCAAAGCTGCCGATGCAAATGGCGACGCCGCTTTTGTCATCATCGCTTCGATTTCGGCGGCTGTCGCCGACAGCGCCGGATCGTATGGTCCGGTTAAAGCTGCATTGATCCACATGGCCAAAGGTCTGGCGCGTCAGCATGCGAAGCGTGGCATCCGCACCAATGTGGTTTCACCCGGCATGGTCTATTTTGAGGGCGGCATCTGGCACATGGTGGAGCAAAACATGCCTGAATTCTTTGAACAATCATTGGCGCGCAATCCCACCGGACGGTGCGCGACACCTCAAGACATTGCCAATGCCGCCGTGTTCCTCGCCAGCCCGCGGTCCTCCTATACGACGGGCTCAAACCTCATCGTAGACGGCACGATTTCCAATCGTGTGAACTTTTAGACACTGCGTAGAAAGGAACGAGTATGAAACTCTACAATTCAATCGGACCCAACCCGCAGGTGGTTCGCACTTTCATGGCCGAGCGCGGTATCGAGTTGCCGACAGAAGACGTCGACATCATGACCGGCGTAAACCGTCAGTCGGACTATCTCGCCATCAATCCTGCTGGCCAATTGCCCGCGTTGGAACTCGACGATGGCAGCCTCCTCACAGAGATTACAGTGATCTGCGAGTATCTTGATGAGACGCAACCTGGCGAACCACTAATGGGGCCCACGCCCGAAGCCCGCGCGCAGGTGCGGCGCTGGGCGCGTTGGGTCGATCTCAATGTAAATGAGCCAATGGTCGTAGCATTTCGCGGGGCAGAAGGCTTGCCGATGTTCCAAGACCGCATGCGCTGCCTGCCTGAAGCCGCGGATGGTTTAAAGGCGAGCGCACAAGACAAGCTCGCATGGCTCGACGGTCAGATGGCAGGGCGAGACTTTATCGCCGGCGACCGCTTCACCTTAGCTGACATCCTGCTCTTCTCTTTCGTGGCGTTTGGCGAACAAGTCGGCCAACCGCTCAATCGAGACTTCAAAAATCTCAGCGCTTGGTTTGATCGCTGCAGTGAACGTCCGAGCACCAAGGCCTAAAGAATTGGGGCGACTTCAGTCGCCCCAGATCAATGGCTCAGCTTTCTCGCGGATGATGTCGACGAGTTCCGGATCCATGAATCGATAGAGGTCCGGAATATCGAGTGTATGCAGTTTTTTATAGCGCACCTCATCTCTGAACTGCGCCCGCAGTCGCGCACGGTGTTTATCTTCCATCACGAGAATGACGTCCGCCCAGCGAATATCGGCAACCGAAATCGTATGCCGAGCGCTGCGCGACGTCCCAGCCGATCGAACCGAAAGGCCAGAATCCTTGCGAAACACGGCTTCCCCGGTTGGGCTGCGCCATTGGTTTTTGGAACAGACAAACAGCACTTTGATCGGCTCGGATTCGCTCAATTCACGCTCCCATTCTCGATATGGCCAAAAGCGGCCGAGCGTCTGCGCGCGTTTCAGCTTCGCCGAACGAAAGTAAAGTAGCCGCCATGATTTCTCCTGCCAGCATGCCCGGAGCTCCGCTTTGTTCGGAAATCCACCATGCTTGCGACGTTGCGCTCGCCGCCAGGCGCGCGTGCGTGGGGTCATCGTATTATCCTCATATTGATTGCGGGGTCAGCAGCCGCGGCAATACGAGGGGATGCGCCGTTTAAGACGTATACATGGGATGTACAAGCCCAATCATTCTGAGCGTTCGCAAATCTGCATGTCCTGTAACCTGATCTTGAAGCCAGCGACGTTGAAACGCCCTCACAACCGCTTCTGTGCCGGCATCATACGTCCCCGTAACCTCGATGGTGTAGCCAATGCCGGACAGCATGGTCTGCAGCCGCGCGACAGCTTTTTTATCGTCGCCAGGTCCAAGACCACGCCCGATGAGGTGCGGCCCGGTGGCGCGCGCCCGGTCTGTGCCCGGTGCAGATGATTTGTCGATTAGCGAAAGCGGCCAAATGCCGATTCCATAACGCGATAGCTGCGCCCACGGAAAATGCTCGCCGGGATCATCTTTGCGAGCAGGCGCAATGTCCGAATGGCCGACAATGCGCTTTTGGGGAATATCCCAACGCTCCAAGATGCCTTGGGTCAGTCGGATCAACGCATCAATCTGCACTTGAGGATAAGGCGGCAACACATCACCGGGCAACGGCCAGTCATGTCCGCCATTGACGATCTCAATGCCAATGGCGCGGGAGTTGAGATCCTCATCGCCCTTCCAGCTCGACACCCCTGCATGCCAGGCGCGTTTGTCTTCGCCCACAAGCTGCACGACGCGGCCATCTTCCCAGATCATATAATGGGCCGAGACTTCGGCGGATGGATCGCACATGCGATCCAGCGCCTGCTGCCCCGTTTCCATACCCGTATAGTGGAATACCAGCATATCTACGGGATGCTTGCGGTCATTGAAATTCGGGCTTGGATGCGCCTCGACTTTCATTCGGTCTTGCCTCTTACTTTATCGCCCAGTGCAGCCTCTGGCATAGCGCGATTTGGCCGAACGAGAATAACAAACACGCCCCCGAGCGAAATCGCTGCACCCACGACCAATTGCAGGCTGAGGACTTCTCCGAGCATCACAACGCTTAGCACGACGCCCCAAACTGGAGTCATTAGGGTCAATGGCGACAGGAGCGATATATCGTACTTCTTGATCAAGCTGTAGAAGCCTCCATGACCAAATACACTAACCCCGATCACAGCGTAGACTGTAGCGATCCAGACCCACCAGCCGCCGTCGATAAAGGCGCCCCATCCGTTTTGATCGCTCTCAAGAAGTCCGGATACGGCAAACAGGGGCGCGAAACTGAACAGGCCGATCCAGGCCTGCATTTGCAGCGCGCTGATCGATGGCATTCGTTTCATCAAAATCCCGGCGCCTGAGGCCACGAGGGCGGCGACCACGACATAGATCAAGCCAAAGCTGAGCTGGAACGTATTCGGATCAACCGCGATCAGGATCGCACCGGCAAAGGCAAGCATGATCCCAAGCCCGCGCCGCCACCCAACGACTTCGCCGAGAAACGCCATGCTCATGAGAGTCGAGAATGGAACCCCCAATTGGCCCACCACCGAGACCGCGCTCGCTTCAGCGTGGGCCAGACCGGTGAACAGAAAGGCGAAATGAAACGCGCCCATACCCATCGCGATCAGAAAAAGCGTTCCCAGGTTTTTCGGGATCGGGCGCAGAAACCAGAACAAGACCAGTGCAATTCCAGCAAAGCGCATAGCGGCGAAGAAAATCGGAGGAACGCCCGCATCCGCGACCACCCATCGGGTTACGACCAGGTTCAATCCCCAGACAAAACAGACCGCTGAGAGCAATAGAAAGTCGCGAAAATTCATCGCCGTGCCCTAACAGCGTTCGCAAACAAGTCCATCATGCATTCTCGGGGAGAAGAGATTCCAGCGTTTCCAGCCGATCAGCTTCAGCACTCGGCTTGTCCCAGCGAATTCGATTGATCCGGGGAAAGCGCATGGCGATGCCGGACTTATGCCTCGGGCTGCGCTGCAAACCTTCAAAAGCCACTTCAAGCACGAGGCCGTGCTCTTTTGTTGCTGTGACCGATCGGACGGGGCCAAACCGCTCGATCGTGTTATCGCGGACGAATTTATCGAGCAATTTGAGCTCCTCATCCGTGAAGCCGAAATAGGCCTTACCCACCGGCGTTAGTCGATCTTCACCATCCAGCTCGCGCCAGACTCCAAAGGTGAAATCCGAATAGAAACTGGATCG
Source organism: Pseudomonadota bacterium (assembly GCA_038527765.1). GTDB lineage: Bacteria > Pseudomonadota > Alphaproteobacteria > Caulobacterales > Hyphomonadaceae > Henriciella. The sequence goes on along the minus strand of JBCBFK010000003.1, from coordinate 373,160 downwards.
TTTTCCATGTCCGCGCTGTGCATAAAGCATGACGGCATCGATCAAAAACGGATCTCGTTTCCACTTGAACCAGGGTCCTTTTGGTCGCCCTGCCTCATAGACGCTATCCCAGCGCTTCAGCATAAGCCCTTCAATCTCAGGCGCGGGCGGATTATTGCGCGCCTGTTCGAGCGCCTCGACCCCTTCGACCGGCACCAAAGGCGACAAGTCTATCCGGTCGGTCTCCAAGCCTTGGACAAATCCCTCCAAACGGACACGGCGATCTTTGAACGTTAGCGCTCGTAAGTCCTCCTCGCCTTGGACGAGAAGGTCATAGGCCCGGATAAAGGCTGGACGCGCATCCATTTGTTTCTTGGAAACCGTCTTTCTGTTGAGCCGCTGTTGCAGCTCATTGAACGGGGCGACACCTCCATCTGGCGCGCGGACCAGAAGCTCCCCGTCGAGCGCAGCGTCAAACTCCATCGCCGCGAGCACGTCCGGAAACGTATGGCTGATATCGTCGCCCGTGCGCGTATAGATTCGGCGTACGCCATTCTCAGCGACGGCCTGCACACGAATGCCATCATACTTCCACTCTGCCGCGAAGGCGTCAGCCGTGATCAAGTCCGGATCGACGGCATCGGGAGTGTTGCGATCCTTTTTGGGCACCAGTGGGTGGGCAAGCATGACGGGGCGAAACGGTGCGTCGACGTCGGGGTCAGGCTTATCAGCTTTTCCCTCAAGCCAGGCAAACAAGCTGAGATAAGGCGGCTCCAGGCCATGCCATATCTCTTCAACCTCTCTGGGTTCGATATTGCCAAACTGCGCAGCCGAAACCTTGGCGAGCCGCGCTGAGACGCCGATCCGCAACCCGCCCGTCACCAGTTTGAGCAGCGCCCAGCGCCCCCGCGCATCGAGTGCGTTAAGCCAGCCCTCGATCAGACGCTCCCCTTGTGCTTTCGTCGCCTCGGACAGCTCCGCGACGACCTCGCTCAAGGTCGGGACATAATTGGCACCATGTGCCGCCGGCCAGATCAGGGAGACGGTGTCAGCAAGGTCGCCAACATAGTCATAGGAGAGCCGGAAAAGTTCATGATCGACTTTGCTTTCCACCAAGCGCCGGACCAATCCAGCTTTGACACCCGGCAATTCAATCTCATTGGTCAGCGCGGCCAGAGCCCACCCGCGCTCCGGGTCTGGCACCGTGGCAAAATAGTTCGCCATCAGCGCCAGTTTCCCATTGCGTGATGGGGTCAACAATAAGCGTTCAAGAAGATTGGCGAAGGCTTCCATGCGCGCAGATATGGAGTGTTCCAAGGCTTCGGTCGAGTCGATAACACGCCCTCATCCTGAGCGAAGTCGAAGGATGACGCGGGTGAAGTTGCACCACATCCTTCGACTTCGCTCAGAATGAGGCTTGATGGCGCTCCGCATACCTTCATCGATGACAAATTGCCCTAAGGTCAAGTGTGTGCTAAATTCCCGCATATTGGAAGCGGGAATAGCCAGTCCGCGCAGGCTTTCAAAGCCACGTATAGGAACCTTAACGAGACCAAAGACTGTAGGTGGACTGGCCGCTTTCACGCCCTAGTATCCGTCAGCATTCCCATCCTTGCGCATTTCTGTGGCCGCAATCCAGGCGCCGCTCTCAAAGTCACGCATGATCGCCTGATAGCCCCCGCCATTGGCGCGGCAGCATTCAACCTCGTGACCGCGACGTTCCAGTTCCGCGCGGGTTTCGACTGGAATACCGCTTTCGAGGTGAACCGTTCCCATATCTTCTGAACAATCGTCGCCGTTCAAGCCATCGGTCGGTTCACAGCCGCCGCGATGCTCCCAGCGCGCCGCATCGCCCGCTTCCTGAAGGCCCATATCATAATCGATGAGATTAAGGATAACCTGGACGTGCCCTTGTGGCTGCATCCCGCCGCCCATGAGCCCAAAGCTCAACCAGGGCTCGTAGGGGCAAGCCGCTTCTGGTGCCACCGCCGCCGTTTGACAGCCCGGCATATCTTTCTTGAAAGCAAAGGCGGGAATGATGGTGTGGAAGGGCAGTTTTCCGGGTTCAAACACATTGGGATGCTCTGGGTCCAGGCTGAACAACTGGCCACGGTCCTGGAACATGAAGCCAAGACCATCAGCAACGAGGCCAGAGCCCATCCCGCGATAATTGGACTGAATCAAAGAGACCATCATACCGTCTTTGTCGGTCACTGTGAGATATGTCGTATCGCCATCTTCGAGCTTTTGGTCCGCCTCGGCATAGGCGGGCGCAGGCGGTGCCATGGCCTGGGTGATATCGATCAACTCACCGCGCGCCGCATTGTAGCCGGGACGGATGAAGGTTTTGGGATCGATGCCGCTAAAGGCCGGATCGGCATAGCCCGCGGCGCGGTCAGCGAATGCCAGACGTTTGGCTTCAATTTGCGCCATCAAGCTGTCAGGCGTGCCGAAGCCCATCTCGCGCAGGTCAAAGCGCTCCAGCATTTCCAACATTTGCAGCGCGGCGACACCTTGTGTGTTTGGCCCGAGCTCGCAGAGTTTAACGAGATCGCGATATTCGACACAGAGTGGCTCGACCCAGGTGCCTTCATGCGCAGCGAAATCCTCATAGCGCAAATACCCGCCAATGCGTTCGAAATAGTCCCCCATCGTTTGGGCAATCGAGCCCTTATAGAAGGCATCGCGGCCGTTTAGTGCGACGGTGGTCAGCGTGTCGGCGAGATCTGGATTGCGAAACAGAGACCCTTCCACCGGGGTTGGTGAGAAGAAGGTCTCTTTGGCGTTTTCATACTCTTCGAGCATGCCGCTCTCATAAGCCTCGCCAAATCGCCGCGGCCCAAACTGCCAGTAGAAGGCGATGACTTCCGGGATCGGAGCGCCATTGCGGGCATACTCAATCGTCGGCGTGAGATTGTCTTCCATTGAAAGCGTGCCAAAACGTTCGTGCAGCGCGAACCAGCCATCAATTGTACCCGGGACTGAGACTGGCGCAGCGCCAAAGGGCGGGATCTCTTCGCCGTCCATGAACGCGTCAGCCTTGGCCTGCATGTCCTCGAGCGTCGCGCCCATTGGGGATTTGCCAGACCCATTATAGCCATAGAGCTCTTTGGTCTTGGGGTCCCAGACGATCGCATAGAGATCGCCACCAATCCCGTTGCCGGTTGGCTCGACCAGGCCAAGCATGGCGTTTGCTGCAATCGCAGCGTCCATCGCTGTGCCCCCCTTCTTCATGATGTCGAGCGCCGTCTGCGTGGCGAGCGGATGCGCCGTTGCTGCGGCGGCGGTCGGGGCCACTACTGCTGACCGGGTGCCAAGATCGCGTCCCGATGGCATACGATCTCCGGGCCCGATCACCGGCTCTGGCACTTCGACTGCGATCGCCTCAGCTTGAAGCGTTTCTGTTTCCAGGTCCGGCTTGATGGACGGTGCTTCGACGGTTTCAACATCGACGCTGATACACGCCGATAACCCGATCACCAGCAGACTTCCCGCAATCCATTTGTGTCGCATTCTCTCTCTCGCCCTGTTTGCTTGGGGATGAGCTTAGAGCAGTTTGCGGGCTTGGCGAGTCACGATGGCTTGTCTTGGCGACGTCATGAGGGATGGCGCCATATCGAAAGGCGTCGAGATGAATCCGAAACAGCCCTTCAAGCATAGCTAACCACCTCATACTCAATGCCATCATGATCGTGGAAATAGAAGCGGCTACCAGGTTCGTAGGTTTGATGGCTATGTGTCTTGATCCCGTATTCGCGGATGCGTTTTTCAGCGTCCGCAAGATCATCGACCAGAATGCCGAGATGATTCACGGCACCGGCGAGCCGATAGTTTTCATGCGCCCCGATCGCACGCGGGTGCCCGACCGAATAGAGAGCGACATAGTCCGCCTCATTGCCGACATGGACGGTTCTTCCATTGTTCAAAGAGTCGCCACTCCAGCGGATTTTCCATCCGAACAATTCGCTGAGCATTTCTGCTGTTTTGTCAGGATCTGTGACCGTCATATTGACGTGTTCAAGCATCGCTTTTGACATGATTATCTCCTTCATTAAGTTGATCGGAGATGTTCGTATAAAACCTCAACCTAAGTTTAGGTCAAGGTCTTGATTGAAAGAAATTTGAAATGATGAAACGCGGGCTCTCGATTGGTGATTTAGCCGTGCGGACGGGTCTTTCCGTCTCAGCCATACGCTTCTACGAGAAGAAAGGTCTGATCAGACCCGATCGAAATGCCGGAAATCAAAGGCGTTATGAAGGCTCAGATATACGGCGTCTGTCCTTTATTCTGATCGCCCAGCAAATGGGGCTGACAATAGAGCAAATCAAAGACCTGATGACGTCCCTTCCGGATGGACGAACACCGACCAAGTCCGATTGGAGTAAGATCAGTCGGAGCTTTCAAAAGACGCTGGATGAACGGATCGCCATGATGGAACGTTTACGCGAGAATCTGGACGGGTGTATCGGGTGCGGCTGCCTCTCTCTGAAAGCCTGCAAGCTCTACAATCCCGACGATCGCGCCTATCGACTTGGTGTCGGACCGCGCTATGTGTTGAGCGACGAGCGCTAACGTCAGATCAGCCGCCGTACCGCGCCTGAACCGCTGCCCAGATCGCGCGCAAGCCGCATGCAGCACCACCTGCAGGTCGACCATACTTGCCTTCCCGCCACGCCCAGACATCGAGATGGACCCAGGATTTCGCGTCGACAAATTGCTTTAGAAAAATTGCCGCTGTGATCGAGCCCGCCATGCCGCCAGCGGCGCTGTTGACCAAATCAGCGATTGGGCTTTTCAGCATGGACTTGTATGGGGCCCAGAGGGGCATTCGCCAGGCGGGATCGCCGCTGACCTCTGCCCCTTGTAAAATTTGCTCCGCGAGCGTTTCATCATCCGTATAGTAAGGCGCAAGATCCGGCCCCAAGGCGACGCGCGCGGCTCCGGTGAGAGTCGCAAAGTCAATGATGAGGTCCGGGTTTTCTTCGCTGGCGCGTGTCAGCGCGTCTCCCAGGATTAGCCGGCCTTCAGCATCGGTATTGTCGATTTCGACACTCAAGCCTTTGCGGCTGGACAGAACGTCACCCGGACGGAAAGCTTCGCCTGAAATCGCGTTCTCGACGGCCGGTACATATAGCTTCAGATGGACCGGGAGGTCGCCCCCCATAATCAGTTCCGCAAGCGCGATCGCATGCGCGGATCCGCCCATATCCTTCTTCATCAGACGCATGTAATTGCCGGTCTTGAGATTCAGCCCGCCCGTATCGAAAGCAACGCCTTTGCCGACCACGGCCAATTGTGGATGGTTCGGATTGCCCCAGGTCAGTTCCATAATCCGCGGCGCTTCTGGTCCTGCGCGCCCCACCGCGTGGACCATGGGATAGTTCTGATCAAGCAAGGCATCGCCGATCACTGTGTCCAGAGTTGCGCCATAGCGCTCTGCCAGATCCGAGATCGTACCCTGAATTTCTGGCGGCCCCATATCCTCTGCCGGCGTGTTCACCAAATCGCGCAGCCGATCTACCGCGATCGCCTCGCGGATCATGGCCTCACCAGCCGCGTCCGCGCCGACAACCAAGCGTGGCGGGGTCGCTTTTTCGCTGAGATAGCGATCGAACCGATAGGCTCCATCGGCCCAGCCTGCTGCGATGTGTGCCATAGGATAGCCGGCATCAAATACGAGGGCATAGTCGAGCGCAGGAGCTTTGGCTGACAGCGCAGCGACCGCAAGTGCGTCCCGCCCATCGCCGACCCCAAACAGTACGCCTGAAACATCGCCGTCCGCATTCGCTGCGATCACCATTTGCCCCAGGCCCGCGCTAAATCCTTGCGCCTTTGCCAAAGCAGAAAGCGCTTCCGGGAGGTCCGTGGTATCCGCCCAGCTGGTGGTTGAATGCAGGTAAAGCGGCACCGCAGTCTTTGAGGTCGGAATTAGAGCGGTGTGTTCGGGCATAGCGGGCCTCAGCGGGTTAATGTGAAAGCCAGTTTTGTTAACCTAGTCTTGACCAGGTTGCTGGCATGTTTGCGCGAGTAACAGCCTCGGAGCTTGGTAAATGTCCAGAGCCAAACCTGTAAAATATGTCCTGCCTTTGGTCGCTTTGGTGGCGAGTGCCGCCTGTGCGACCACAGAAGCGGCCCCACAGCTATCGCCGGAAGAACAAGCCTATAAGGCGGCGATTGAAGAAGCCTTGCAACCGGCAACTGCCGAAGAAATCGCGCGCGCAGAGCGGTCTGATCCAATCACGCGCGCCAATTTCTGGGCCACAGAGTATCAAAAGGATGCTGGTTCTCTGGACGTTGCGGTCAATTTCATGCGGGCGCTTCGCGGAATTGGCAGTCATGAAAAAGTGATTGAAGTGGCCTCCACGGCGATTCCGATCCATCCTCAGGGCTATGAGCTATACCTTGAGGTCGGTCGGTCCTATCTCTCGCTGAACCGCCCGCAAGAAGCGGCGCAGGCCTTCGTCCGAAGCGCAGACTTTTCGCCCGAGACCGACGCCACACCGCTCGCAGCGCTTGGCGTGGCATTTGACCGTCTGGAAAACCATGTTCAGGCGCAGGAGGCCTATCAGCTCGCCCTCCAGCGCGAACCCGATAGGGCCTCAACCCTGTCAAATTACGGCCTGTCGCTTGCCCTGACGGGACAGCTCTTACAGGCCGAAGACGCACTGCAAAAAGCTCTCGAGATAAACGCTTCAGACCCTCGCATTCGCCAGAATCTCGCACTTATCCTAGGTCTGCAAGGTCGATTCGACGACATGGTCGCTGTCGATCCGAACGCTCCAGCTCGAAGCGTTGAAGCCAATCAGCGCACCTTGCGCAATATGATGGGAATCTCGTCGGATTTCTCTAGCCTCAAAAGCCTGGATCAGGTGATCGATGAGGTGAACCGGACCCCAGCCGCGCCGCAGGCTATGCCGGAAGTTCGGGAGGCACAGGTCAGCGCTGAAGCGATGGACGAGCCCGCTGTAGAGCCTGATCTTGCCGGAGACAGGACGCAACCCAGCCCGACACAACTGCGCCCGAAGTTGCGTGGTTCCCAAGGTCGCTAAGCGCCAACCCAGGTACTGAACTGATTTGAAGACGACGCCTTTGGGCGCGAGCGCTGTTTAGTTTTCGGCCTGCTGGCGCATGACTTTGATCACCGCTGGTCCCAGCACGACGAGGAAAAGCACGGGCAGGAAGAACAGGATCATCGGCACGGTAAGCTGAGCCGGAAGCGCGGCGGCTTTCTTTTCAGCAGCTTGCATCCGCATTTCGCGGTTCTCTTTGGACATCACGCGCAAAGCATCACCGAGGGGCGTCCCGTAGCGCTCCGCTTGTGTCAGCGCCATGGTCACGGCCTTAACGCCTTCATGTCCGGTCCGCCGCGCAAGGTTCTCATAGGCCATGCGGCGCTCTTGGAGATAAGACAGTTCGGCGGTGGTCAACTGCAGCTCTTCGGCAAGCTCGGCAGACGCGGTGCCCACTTCAGCGCCGACTTTCGCGAAGGCCATCTCGATCGACATTCCTGATTCGACACAAATCAGCATCATGTCGAGTGCGTCTGGGAAGGCGCGCATAATCGACTGCTGGCGCTTTTGAGCCATGTTGCCGACATACAGGTTCGGCGCATAGAAACCGATTGCGGCGCCAAAGATGATCGAGCCGTATTTCATTGCCGTGGACAGGCCGTGATCATTGACGAAGAAAATGTAGAGGAATGCCGTAACCGCGCCGACAAAAGGCAGGAAGAAACGACAGAAATAGAACACGGTAAGCGGACGTGGACCACGTAAACCTGCTTGCTCGAGCTTTTCTGCGATACCGGGGTCCTCGAGCATTTTCTGCAGATCGAGCTTCTTGGTAATATCGCTGATCGTGCCTTTGGATTCGCGTTTAATTCCGCGCTGTTCGAGATCCGCACGGTTGGCACGACGAAGTTTTTCGCGCTGAGAAGAAACCTGCTTGAGACGTGTCTCGAGCTTGTCGCCTTTCAGCGATGGCAACATCACCCCCACAACGGTCATGAACATTGCAACCGCTACAGCCATGGAAAGCAGCGAGGCCGGGTCACTTAAAGATCGTGCAAACTCTCCCACCACGCGCTCCTAGAAATCGAAGTTGATCATTTTACGCATCACTGTGATGCCGATGGCATACAGGCAGAAGCCGCAGAACAGAACGGTATGTCCGCCCGAACTGGTGAACAGCTCCATGATGTAAGTTGGCGTTGTCAAATAGACCATGAAGCCCACCGCGAATGGCAGGATGCCAATGATACCCGCAGAGGCTTTGGCTTCTGCTGACAAGGCTTTGATCTTCTCACGCATCATTTTGCGTGACCGAATAACGATAGAGAGGTTGCCGAGCGCTTCGGAGAGGTTCCCCCCCGCCTTGGCCTGGATCGACAGAACGATCACGAAGAAGTTCACTTCCGGCAGTGGCACGCGCTTATAGAACTGTTGCAGGGCCCGTTCTGTGGTCATACCCATCTGCAAATTATCGGTCAGCAACTTGAACTCAGGTCCGAGCGGCGCCGGGCTTTCTTTGGCGATAATCCGCAAACACTCCGTCAGCGGCAGGCCAGATTTCACACCCCGGACAATGATATCGATGCCGTCGGCAAACTGGTTCATCAGCTTTTTGTTTCGACCCGCCGTCAGGAAGCCGAGCACCCAGCGCGGTAGGCCAATCCCCGCCGCCAGAGTGGCGCCGAGGATCGTCAACGGGCGTGACTTGAACTCATAGCCGAGGATCATGGGTGGGCCGTCTGCGCCGGAATACCAGGTGCCGACCGCGGCCATGCCGGCGAGAATAATCGAAATGATCCAGAACACTTGCGCGTTCATCTCAAGTCCGGCCTGATTGATCTTGGATTGAATATCGTTTGCGACCAGCGATTTGCGCCGTGTTTCATCTTGCTCGCGCAGTTTTTTGAGCATTTGCTGGGTTTGTTTCTTACGCGCCGCATTCGGGTCACTGCGCCCGCCGCGTCGGCCAACGGGTTCATCCGAAGCAATTTGCTTGGCACGCTTGGACGCCTTTTCCGCACCCGCATCCCCAGTAAAGGCAAGGCCGACTCCGGCAATACACAGGAAAGCGAGGCCGCCAATAAGGTAGAATACGATATCACCGCTCAGATCCATGGCTTAGTCCAGTTCGTCCAGAGCCGTGGCGAGATCGCGTTCAAGATTATAGTATTGCGCACGTTCCCAGAATTTAGGACGACCAATACCTGTTCCGCGATGGCGTCCGATGATCTTGCCATCATCGTCTTCGCCTTCGATTTCATATTTGAGAATGTCCTGCAAAACGATGGTGTCGCCTTCCAGGCCCATAACTTCGGTTACGCACATGATCCGGCGCGAGCCATCGCGCAGACGGGAAGCCTGAACCACAACATCGACCGATCCGACGATCATCTCACGAATGGTTTTCGCAGGCAGGCTAAACCCGCCCATCGTAATCATCGATTCCACACGAGACAGGGCTTCGCGCGGGCTGTTGGCGTGCAGTGTGCCCATTGAGCCGTCGTGACCCGTGTTCATCGCCTGCAGCAAGTCAAACGCCTCTGGGCCGCGAACCTCGCCCACAATGATGCGTTCCGGGCGCATCCGCAGACAGTTTTTCACAAGGTCCCGCATGGTAATCTCACCCGACCCTTCAATGTTGGGTGGGCGCGTTTCAAGACGCACCACGTGAGGCTGCTGCAGCTGAAGTTCGGCTGAGTCTTCGCAGGTGATGACGCGCTCGCTTGGCTCAATAAAACCGGTCAAACAGTTGAGCAGCGTCGTCTTACCGGAGCCCGTACCGCCAGAGATCAGAACGTTACAACGCGCGTGACCAATGATCCGCAGGATCTCCGCCCCGGACTCAGAGATCGACTTGAAGTTCACCAAGTCCTGAAGCTTCAGCTTGTCCTTTTTAAACTTACGAATGGTCAGGGCAGGCCCGTCAATCGAAAGCGGTGGTGCAATGACGTTGACACGAGAGCCATCGAGCAGACGCGCGTCACAGATCGGGCTTGCATCATCGACGCGGCGGCCAACCTGGCTCACGATGCGCTGGCAGATGTTCATCAGCTGCGCATTATCGCGGAAACGAATATTGGTGCGCTCGATCTTACCGTTGACTTCAATGTAACAGGTGTCAGCGCCGTTCACCATGATATCGGCAATATCATCACGGGCCAGCAGAGGCTCTAGCGGGCCGTAGCCGAGCACGTCATTACAGATATCGTCGAGCAAGTGTTCCTGCTCAGAAATCGACATCACAACGTTCTTAATGGCGATGATTTCGACCACAATATCGCGGATCTCTTCGCGTGCACTCTCCTGGTCGAGCTGTGCAAGCTGACCGAGATCGATCGTATCGATCAGCGCGTTAAAGATCGTCGTCTTGGTGGCGTAATACTCTTCAGATCGATCCGTAACCTTGGTGATCTCTTCTTTATGCTCGGTCGCTGGCGGAGGCTTCAAAGCCGCAGGCTTCGCTTTTTCCTTCGGCTGCGGAGGCGCTTTTTCGGCAGGCTTCGCGACAGGCGGCTTTGGTGCAGTGGGCACAGGCGCTTTCGCAACCGGCTTGGTTGGAGCTGGTCCTGCTGAACGTTTCCCAAATGCCATATCTAGCCCTCTCCGCGCCCGCTTACTTACCGAGCAGCTTGCTTAGCAGTGACTTCTGTTGCGCAACGATTTCACGACCGGTGAGCATGCCTGCCAATTGATCTATCGCGACAGATGCGGCCGCCGCAGCGTCGGTTTCAGAGATCATCTGGCCATTATTAGAGGCCGTACCGAACAATTGCGGATCAAAAGGCAGCACGATGGATGGCTCAACATCAATCGCCGCCGCAAAGTCCTTTGCCGGGATTTCAGGACGTTTTGGAACGCCCATCATATTCACAACGAGCTTAGGGGGCGCATCGTTCGGGCGTTGCGATTTCAACTCATCGATAATGTTCTTACCATTTCTCAATGAAGCGAGATCGGGCTGACAGATGAGAATGACTTCGTCAGAAGCGAGCAGCGTCTGATAGGTCCACTCGGTCCAGGTATGCGGCATATCCAAGACAACGTAGGGCATAACCCGGCGCACCGTGTCGATAATTGACGAATACGAATGCGTTGGGATGTCCATGATCTGAGACACGGTCGCTGGCGCTGTGAACAGGGACAAACGGTCCGTCACTTTGGCCAACAGTTTTGAGACAACGGCGTCATCGACGCGTTCTGGCGCCAGCAAAGCGTCCGCGACGGTTTGCTGGTTCTCGTGATTGAAATCGAGCGCTGTGGTGCCGAACGACAGGTCAAGATCGATCAAGGCGGTGTTGACATGCGCGCTTTCCGATAAGGCCCAAGCGAGATTGTGCGCGATGGTCGATGCACCAACGCCCCCTTTGGCGCCGAGCACTGAAATCGATTTGCCGACGAAAGGCGCGTCAGGGTCTGCGAACAGCTGACTGATTGAGCGTACGATTTGAACCGGGGCCACAGGTGGCACCAGATACTCGCTTACCCCGCGCGCCATGAGCTGGCGGTACAAACCGATATCATTGGTGTTCCCGATGACCATGACCTGCACGCCCTCGTCGCAATAGGAGGCAAGTTCGTCGATCTGAGCGATCATGGTCGCGTTCGGGGCAGATGATTCCAGGATAAGTAGGTTCGGGGTCTGGTTTTCCTGTAGATAGGCGATCGCGGCTTCGAGCCCTCCGCCTTGCGTTTCGAGCGTGGCTTGTGACATCCGGCGGTCACTTGCCACCGCCTCCATCAACGCAGCCGTGCGCCCCGATTCACAGAACGCCATGGCCGCAATCGCCGGGATCGCCCGATAGCCGCCATCATCAAGATCGCCAACGGTGATCGGTGGATTGTCGTCTTCTGCTTCGGTCGGATCGAAATCGACGACATCCTTCATAGGTGCGTCTAGATCGACAATTCCGGTTTCATTTGGTTCTTCCAGAACAGATGCAAGCGCCGAGTCGAAATCATCTTCGAACTCCATATCGAAATCGTCTTCGAAAAGTGCGTTATCGTTCGACATTCTACCTCACTCCCGTTCCTGAGAGACCTACTGAACTGCTGTTGAAACGACGGCGGACTCGCCGTCGGTGCGTGATGCTGCTGTTGTTTGACCTTGCTGCCAAAGGACGAGCTGAGCGCCACGGCGAACCTTATCGCCCTCGCTTAATTCACGACCACCAAGCAAGTCGGCGGGTTCAGCGATCATGGCCGCCATATTCGTGCGAATGGCGCATCCAAGCGTTGGCAGGTCGTTATTGGACGTTGCATCGGCAATATCGATTTCTGCGAGTGATCCACAATTGGGGGCGACTGCTTTGTAGGTTTTGAACGCCATGACAATTGGCGTTTGCGAGCGCGTGGACGCGTCATAGGCGGCCCCGAGCATCGCCTCATAGCTAATCCCGGCTTCCCATGCCAACTCTCTGATCTCAGAGACAGCGCCAACGGCGAGTTGGGGGTTTTCAGCATGCTTGGGCATGGACACAACAAGAGGGCCATGCCCAACATCTGCATACTGATCGAGGAAAGAGCGCACTTTAGCGACTTCCTCGAGCCGAAGCTGAGTGTCACGGGCATCAAGATTGACTTCTAGATATTCCGTATGCTGAGTAACACCGATTTCATGACGATCCAGAGCTGTGCCACTAAAATACTCTACTGGCACATGAGTGGGCGCTCCGCCGGATTGACAGGCCGCTGCGAAGAGTAATGTGCCAACCATGGCGCTGGCGAGACGCGTACGTTGCTTAATCATTCGAGCACCTATTCCTCTATAAACCCGACCGGTGCCGAGTAGTTTTCTTTCGACAAGCCCTTACCAGGCTCCGCATACTGAGCATTTAGTTTTCCGAAGAAGATCGTTTTAGGATCCGAAGCGTTCACGAATCCATCTGCTGGCGTCTTGAGCTCATCTTTTTTCGCAGGATCAACCAAGTAAGGTGTAATGATGACAACCATTTCGGTTTCCTGATTTTCGAAATCTCGGGACTGGAAGAGAGCGCCGAGGACCGGTATTTTTCTGATCCCGGGGAGCTGGTCGAGCGTTTGCCGAGTGCGTGACTGGATCAAGCCAGCCAGCATGGTCGATCCACCCGACGGTAGCTCGACAACACTTTCCGCGCGACGCACGACCAAAGATGGGATCGTGATCCCTGTCACCTGAACAATTTGTCCATTGGCGTTGACGCCAGCATTCGAGCTGCCTTGGAATGCACCTTGATTTGAGATCTCGGAAATCTCCGTCGAGACTTTCAGGGAAATCCGACCCTCGGACAGGACCGTCGGCGTAAAGGCGAGCCCAACCCCGAATGGCTTGAATTCGATCGTGATCTGATCGTCTTCCTGACCGACTGGAACCGGGAATTCACCCCCTGCGAGGAATTTTGCGCTTTCACCCGACACTGCCATGATGTTTGGCTCCGCCAGCGTACGCACAATTCCGACGCGTTCGAGCGCATCGATCGCAGATCCTGCTGAAGACTGAAGCTCATCCCCAACGTAGTTCACATACCCAAATTCGGAGTTCAATCCGCCCAATGAGTTGCCCTGCACAGGGAAAGTATTGGATGAAGTCAGTTCAAAGCGATTTGTAAACGGCAAACCGGGCACCAAGACCGTGGTTTCTGCATCAACAAAATTTCCAAACCCATCATCGAGGAAGAGCTGTTGCTCAACCAAATTAGCAAAGTCGCCGAAATTCGTAGTGCCACTCAGATTGATGCCGAGCTGTTTGATCAATGTGCGCTGCATCTCGACGATGCGCACCTCAAGCATGACCTGATCCTTGGCGCGCACATTCATCATATTGACGACCTGCGAAATCCCGTCATTCGGCAAATAGGCTGATACCAGGCGCGTGATCTGATCGGACTGAACCAGATTATCAACGACGCCGGAGACCACGAGATTGCTGTTCGCACTTTCGACCGTCACACGGGCGCCAGGAACGTAGCGTTCGATCATCTCATTGATCACCGCGGTATCAATATCGACTGCGATTTCGAGGTTCAGAAGCGGACGACCATTGACGTCAAAAACGAAGGCGTTTGTCTGACCCACTGCGACGCCACGGAATATGATGCGACGCGCCGTTTGCACGGTGGCGTCGGCGATTTCCGGGTTGGTGATAATCACGTCTGACGCTGAGCGATCTAGATCAATAATAATCGACTTGTTGACTCCGAGTTTTACAGTCCGCGTGACGCCGGTTTCACCAGGATCCATGGAGCTGACCCCCAAGGGGTTCTCGGAGTAATCGTGTTGAGCAAACGCACCGAAAGGCGCCAGTCCGAAAACCAGCGCAGCGGCAGAGCCTCTCATCATACGCTTCAGTGGCATCATTTAACTGCCTCCCGCCTCAACTTTGTTGCTGCGATAAATCATGACTTTGCGCCCACCTGAATCGACCTCATCTAGAGCTGTTTCATTGGCGAGTGCCTGACCTTCATTGAACCCTGCATCGGCCGCACTGCGCAGCGTCAACGAAACCGTCCCAATCCGCGCGGCACGGGCCAGCAGTTCGGCCTGGCTCGGCACCAATTCCATCGTTGCGGTTGAACCGGTCAGCGTCGGGATACCGTCGACATCTCCAAAGGTTTGGTCGATCGCCAAGACCCGAGCGTTTTCGAGGATGGTCTTCGTGACCATGACGGGCGGTAAATCTTCGTCGCCAGAAAACTCGATCAACTGCGTAAGGATGATGTCGACGCGATCGTCAGGCAGGATGAATCCTGCAGAGGCGGACTCAGGAGAAATCTCGACGGTCATTGCGCGCATGCCAGGACTGAGCAGCGCCGCCATGAAACCGGTCTCGCCTTTTTGAACGATCTTCTGCGGCATGATTGGTTCGTCAGCATAGATCGCTGTGCGTACGACGCTGCCGGTCAGAGACTCCATCGCGTCTGGGGCAATCTCTTGGGTGTAGTAAGCCGGATTGAGTGTGCTCTCTGGCCAGTTCGCCCATTTGAATTCATCTGGGGTCAGAAGCGTCCCGACCCGCAAGTCGGTTTTCGCGACGAGGACCTTGCGCTGCGAGACTTCCACCTCAACGACCCGCTCAACTGTTTGAGTTGGACCGTTTACAACAGTGGGTTGAGCAAGGTTACGAACGAGGAAGGCTGCAGCCACGGCGGCGACGAGCGCGACAGCCAGAATAATAAGTCTCATAGGGGACATGAGGACGCTTTCTTCTATTATCCAACTCCCGAGAGCCGAGAGTATTCTTGTCCGTCATCCCATAACGAAGCTAAAGCATAGTTAACTGAGTTGCTGGATTTGACTTAAGAAATCGGTAAGCAGTGGAGACGTGGGAGCGGCGTAAAAAGCGCCCGCTGCGATGGCGACTCCATACGGAATTCCGCGCTGTTCCGTGAAGGTGGCAACTCCAAATCCAGGCGTAAAATAATACGGCACGGCATAGCGCGCCAGCACGACCAGGATCGTCAAAATTCCACCTGCAATTGCCGTCGCGAACAAGAATGGCATCGCTCCGGCTGGCCCAATCCAAAGTATAACAGCTGGGATGAACTTCGCGTCTCCGCCCCCAAAAGCTCCAAGAAAGAACAAGCCTACCGTTACAATAAAGGCGATCGCCCCAACGAGCAGGTGAACGCCAGCGACATCCCAACCGGGCGCGGCCAGGATCAGAGCCGGTATTGCAAGAAAGGCGAGCCATCCGTTCAACCAGTTCGGGATCGTCAAAGTCTCAAGGTCGATGAGCGCCGCTAACAAGCAAAGGGCAAAAAAGCTGATCACGAAGAGGGATAAGATCATGAGATCCAAACTCCAAAACTGGGGAAGATCCAATCGGTGTACGCGAAAGGTTTTAAAGAGTGTTTGACGGGGCCAGGGTTTATTCAGGGGTCCCGCGCATAAAAAGAAAGAAGCCGCTGGGCGAACCCAACGGCTTCTCAATCTTCAAACTAACCTTACGGTTAAGTTGCTTACGCAGCCATTGCGTCAGAAACTTCTTTGAAGGTAGACGATGTCTCACCACCGAGTGTGGTAACAGCACCGATGATAGCAACAGCGATAAGAGCGGCGATCAGGCCGTACTCGATTGCAGTTGCACCAGACTCATTGTTAAAAAACTTACGCATTGGAAACTCCCACTATGCAGGTTATCTACGTCCCGAGATTATTCGGGTTGTCCCCGGAACGAGGCTGGTTGTACTGCACCGCTCTGAAAATCTCGTAAATCGGTACAAAAAAATCCTGAAGAAACAACAAGGACTTGTTAACCCGGCACACAGGGGCTGCCGTGCCCCGTCCGTAAGACGACACGTAATAGGAATTCCATAAATGGATGTAGACGATTAGAGCCTAATCGAAGGAAAGTGAAAGCGGCCAAAAAACCCAAAGAGCTTTTTAGCCGCTCCCAAAAAAGTCCTTAGGACGCCGGTGGACCCTTCATCGCATCAGACACATCTTTGAATGCAGATGATGTCTCGTTGCCAAGCGTGGTCACCGCACCAATAATCGCAACCGCGATCAATGCTGCAATCAGACCATACTCGATCGCTGTCGCACCAGATTCATTTTTAAAAAAAGCTCGCATAGGAGACTCCCGCCAAGTCGGTTTGTCATCCCCTAGCATTTTTCGAACCATTTCGAATAAAACAGTGTCTACACGATCGAGCTGAAGACACAGTAAACCCAATCAAGCAAATTTGACTCAACCGGCCACTTTTTTCAACGCGCGGTCGCAAGGCCGCTTTAGGATTCGGATAACCTCTTTCAGGCATGTATGGGCGCAACAGTCTGGAGTGTTCGAATGAAGTCCGTCACCAAAACCGTGATTTCGGTCTGCGCCGCGATCCTAGTAAGCGGTATGGCCCATGCGGGTCATATCACTGTCGAAGCTGGCAAAGCAAAAGCGATCAAGCTGACCACGAACGCTGAGAGCGTGATCATTGGCAATCCTAATATTGCGGATGTCGCTGTCCACGATGACAAGCTGCTATTCGTCACCGGCAAATCGTTCGGAACAACCAATCTGATGATCTTCGATGCCAAGGGCAACACGATCCATTCGTCTGACGTTGTTGTCACCGCGAACACAGCCACATGGGTCAGCATCAAACGCGCAGGCTCGAACTTCACATATGATTGCGCGCCGGCGTGTCGACCGACCTTATCTGCGGGCGACGATAGTGAGCATTATGAAAATGTTGGCGAACAGCTGCTTATGCAAAAAGAGCTGAACAGCGACGACTAGACATTCGAACGAAACAAAGAAAACCGGCCTCCACCATGGGGCCGGTTTTTTTGTGCTGAAACTATAATGACTAGCGTGGACGTTGCGCGGCGTCGTTGGCTTCGGCGAGCGCTGCCGTTCGCGCCACTTGCGCGCTTCGCATGGCCGTATCTACACTCACGGAATAGAGCGCCTGCTCTGCGTCCCCGATCTGGCCCGCAGAGCTATCTCCCAGATACCACTCAAAAGCCCCTGCATCGCGCACAGTAATCGTCCAGCCGGCGCCCATGCGAGGATAGTAGGTTTCACCTGCTTGCATCTCGCGATTGCGGAAGACGGTACCGTCCGATCCGCGCACTTCGATCCAGGCAGAGGATTTGGCGCGGATAAAAAATTCTTCATCCGTCTCAGCGACAAGAGATACAATCTCAGCCTGACGGTCAAACGCCGGCGCGAGCCGTGCCGAAATGGCAAGTTGATCTGTCGATTCCGGTGCCGGCGTACTCAGCCACATCACCGCGCCCCCGATCATGGCAATCGCGGTAAGAGCTGCACCAGCGCCGACTAAAATCGCTTTTGGCGGGATCGTAGCACGTGCGGTTTCCGCTGGCATTGCGGCCGCATTCATCGAAACGCGCGCTTCCGCATAGGCCGAGGCAATCTCTTCTTCGGGCAGTCCGAGGAAACGAGCATAATTGCGGGCCTGCAGGCGTAAAATGCTGTCCGGGATATGATCGGTATCTTCCGATTCAAGCGCCGCCAATGTATCCTGCGACTGACGGGTTTCACGCGCGACGTCGCGCAGCTCGAGGGACTTGCCCTCGCGCGCCGTACGCAGCCGTTCGCCAACGCTCACTTCAGGCATCTCGGGGGCCTCTTCGATAGATACAGACTCTGTCACGTCTTAAATCCTACCGCAAAAATCTTT
The DNA here is from genome assembly GCA_038527765.1 of Pseudomonadota bacterium. Classification (GTDB taxonomy): domain Bacteria; phylum Pseudomonadota; class Alphaproteobacteria; order Caulobacterales; family Hyphomonadaceae; genus Henriciella. The sequence continues at coordinate 355,056 of JBCBFK010000003.1, read as the reverse complement.
ACACATCGTTCAGGACTATACCCTGCGAACGCGCAAGGTCTAACACACCATCTCGCAAGGCAGGGTCTCGTTTTTGGAGGAGGTCTGCAAAAGCCGGGCCGAATATCGAAAGATCCATGGATCGCAGCATTCTTTTTACCGGGCCAATACCGCCGCCGGGCATCGACAGGCTTCGATAGCCAAGGCCAATCAGGCATAAGGCCTCGAGCGGGCGCCCTGCCCCTTCTCCGCAAATCGAGACGGGCACATTCAATCGCTGACACGTCTGGAAAACTTGTGCGAGGAACCGCATGACCGGACGACTGACAAACGGGTACCGTTCTGAGACAAGTGGCGTCATCCGATCAGCTGCATGGAAGAATTGCAGCATGTCATTCGTTCCAATCGAAACGAAATCGACCTCATCGGCAATATCTTCAAGGGCATATGCAAAGGCTGGAGTCTCCAGCATTGCGCCAATCTTGAGCTCACTTGGCCCCTGGAACCCGCGGCGTTGGCCCCAACTGACTTCTTCGATCAGCATCGACTTGGCGCGTCGAAACTCGTGCGCGCTGGTCACCATGGGGAACATCACAGACAAGGGCGACCCCTCAGAGGCCCGCAATAGCGCCCGCATCTGGCGTCTGAACAAACCCGGTCGATCCAGCGCAAATCGGATCGAGCGCCAGCCAAGCGCTGGGTTCTCTTCGCGTGCGTCGTTCAAATTGGGCAGCAATTTATCGCCGCCCAGATCGAGAGTCCGGAAGTAAACCGGCCGCCCGTTCGCAGCGTCCAAGACATGTTTATAGAGCTCGATCTGATCGGTAACACTCGGCAATTTCTCAGACATCAGGAATTGAAACTCTGTGCGGAACAGACCAATGCCTTCCGCCCCGGTGCTGTCCACATGCTCGGTATCCAGGCCGAGGCCTGCATTGATCATCAGGCGCACAGGTTCGCCGTCTTTGGACTCGGTCGGCTCATCGCGCAAAGCAGCAAACACGGCCTGACGTTCGCTTAGAACGGCTTGTCGGTTCCGGTATGCTTTTAAGAGATCATCATCCGGACGCAGGTGAATCCGCCCATCCTCGCCATCGACGATGATCGGATCGCCGCGCGACACATGCGTCAGGAGCCCGTCAATGCCGCCCACCGTGGGGATCCCAAGCCCGCGGGCGACAATCGCGGCATGACTCGATGTGGCAACCTCTTCTAAGACAATCGCCGCAAAACCGGACTTGCCATAGTCCAGCAATTCAGCCGGCCCTAGCCGACGCGCAATCAAAATCTGAGGGTCGTCACCTGTTGGCTTGTTGTCTCCATTCAGAGCATCATTTCCTGACAACATCCGCAAAAGACGGTTATCCAAGTCTTCCAGGTCATGCAGACGTTCCCGCAAGTAAGGGTCTTTGACTTTCTCAAACCGCGCGCGGTGTTCGCGCCGCAATCGATCGATGGAGGCCTCAGCGGAGAGGCCACCGCGCACGCCTTCGTGCAATTTCTCGGCCCAGGTCGGGTCGGACGCCAGCAGTTTATAGGCTTCGATCACTTCCCTGGGCTCGCCCCACAGACCACCAATCTCAGCCGCCAGCAGGCGATCAATCGACAGATGAAGCTCTTCAAGCGCATTTTCCAACCGGTGTTCCTCGACTTCCGGATCTTCTGCGAAGAAACGCGCAGCGGGAATAACAGGATCGTGCAGGCGAACGCGCCCCATGCCAAGCCCGCCGCATAAGCTTCGGCCTTGCAAATTGACCGGACGCCCATCGCGCGCAGCATCGGTCTGTCCCCCGCCACCTGTCGAGGCCGGAACGATCTCCGCCAGCACCATGGCGATGGTCTGCAGACTGTCGATCTCATCGTCCTGATAAATCCGAGCCGCCCGATTCTGCACGGTCAGAACACCCTCGACGCGTCCCCCTTTCAGGATCGGCACGCCGAGAAACGCATGGTATGGATCCTCGCCAGTCTCTGGGCGATAAGAAAAATTAGGATGGCGCGGCGCATCCTGGATGGAAAGCGGCTGTGCGGTTTGGGCAATTTGTCCAACCAGGCCCTCATCGATCGCCAGAAACGTTCGATTGATCGCATCTTGTCGCAGGCCTTCCGTGGCGATCAGCTCCATCCGATCATCCTCTGTGCGGCGATAGATGGAGCACACATCTGCGACCATAGTCCCGGCAATCAGACGCACGACATTCATCAAGCGCGCCTCAGTGTCAGCTTCGGCGGCCATTACCGACCGTAATCGGTTCATCAGAAGCCGGGGGATGGAAAAGCTATCAGGCATGCCTGGGCCCAGATGGGGGGTTCAACTAGCTCGCGTCAAGGTCAAACGCGGTGTGAAGCGCGCGAACCGCGAGTTCTGTGTAATCTGTATCAATCAATACAGAAATCTTGATTTCTGAAGTCGAGATGACGTCAATATTGATGTTCTTTGAGGCCAATGCGTCAAACATGGTCTCGGCCACGCCTGTATGAGACTTCATCCCGACCCCAACCACAGAGACCTTGGCTACGTCTCGGCTTACATCCATGCCGTCAAATTTGACCATCTCCCGATTGGCATCGAGCACGCGTTGCGCCTTCTCGCTGTCCCCGCTGGTACAGGTGAAGACCATGTTGGCCCGGCCTTCGCCGCGGGCATTGGCCTGGACAATCATGTCGACATTGACGCCTTCCCGCGCCAGCAGAGCGAACAGGCTGGCGGACGTGCCCGGTTTGTCTTCCATGCCATAGAGCGTGATTTTGGCTTCATCCCGCGAATATGTAACGCCGTTCACAACCTGTTTTTCCACGATCTCATCCTCATTACAGATCCAAGTCCCGGGATTGTCATCCTCAGGCTCAGCAAAACTTGATAGCACTCGAAGCGGCACTTGATGGTTCATAGCGAGCTCAACCGAGCGGGTTTGAAGCACTTTCGCGCCAAGCGAGGCCATTTCGAGCATTTCTTCGTACGATACCCGCGGCAAGCGCCGCGCTTGCGGTACAATCCGCGGATCAGTCGTGTAGACCCCGTCGACGTCCGTATAGATATCACAGGGCACCGATCCCAGAGCCGCTGCCACGGCCACGGCAGTCGTATCGGACCCGCCGCGCCCGAGGGTCGAAACACGCCCCTCCTCGGTGACCCCCTGAAAGCCAGCGATCACAGCCACCTCACCCGAATCGATCGCCGCGCCGAGGCCGCTATCTTCATCGAACCCGTCGATACGCGCCGCGCCGTGACCTTCGCGTGTTTTCATTCGCATCTGCCATCCGAGCCAGCTTCGCGCTTTCAAACCGCGCTTTCGCAAAGACAGCGCCAGGAGGCCGCTCGTCACTTGCTCTCCCGAGGCCACGACGACGTCGTACTCGTCATCAAACGCGTCACCAATAACGGTCTCGCCCGCAGCGCCTTTGGCCAATGAGACGAGCTTATTGGTTTCGCCAGACATGGCCGAGACAATAACCGCGAGCTTCTCGCCCTGCGCCGCACGGTGCGCGACAATATCCGCGACATGTGAAATGCGGTCGAGATCTGCGACGGAGGTTCCGCCAAATTTCAATACAGTGCGCGCCATTGCCGCCTCGTCAAAACAACCCATCTGCGATGAACTAAGCAGGCGCTTCCTTAAAGGGCCGCGCGCGACTTCGCAATTAGGATTGCTAAACTCATGACAGCTGCTGCTACGACCGAACAAACTGCCCCCAATCGCCCCAGTATTGACCCAAGTGAGGTCGCGAAATTCACCGCCATGGCGGCGGAATGGTGGGACCCGAAAGGCAAGTTCAAGCCGCTCCACAAATTCAATCCGGTCCGGCTTGGGTTCATTCGTGACGTGGTCGAAGCCCATTTCGACCTCGATCCGACCGCCAAGCACCCGTTTGATGGCTTGCGTTTCCTCGATATTGGATGCGGCGGCGGCCTCGTCAGCGAGCCAATGACACGCCTAGGCGCCTCAGTCACCGCCGTGGATGCGAGCGAAGCGAACATCAAAACCGCGATGACACATGCCGAGCAGAGTGGTCTGTCGATTGATTTTCGAGCGGGTACGGTCGAGGAATTGATTGAGGCGGGAGAACCTGCCTTTGACGTGGTCCTGAACCTCGAAGTGGTCGAGCATGTCGCTGATCCCGCACAATTCCTGAAAGACTGCGCAAGCCTTGTGAAACCCGGAGGGCTGATGATTGTCGCCACGCTGAACCGCACCGCAAAGGCGTTCGCGCTCGCGATCGTCGGCGCGGAATACGTTCTCGGCTGGCTGCCAAAAGGCACACATGAATTCGAGAAGTTTTTGCGCCCGGGCGAGATAGAAACGCCTTTGACGTCTGCCGGCTTAGAAGTCGATCCACCGCAAGGCGTGAGTTTCAATCCTATCTCGGATCAGTGGCGGCTTTCGGGCGACACCAAGGTCAATTATATGATGGTTTCGCATCGGCCTAAACTCTAAGCGATGCCTGAGCTTCCCACACCTGGCGCGATCCTCGACTACTGGATTGGTCCCGCGACGCACGATCACCTGGCGGCCAATCGGCTGCACAAAAGGTGGTTTATCAAATCCGCGGAAACGGATGCCTTTATTCAGCAGAATTTTGCTGAAACGCTGCTCGCTTTATCAGAAGGTCTAGCGCACGAATGGGCGAATGCTGGACCGCGCCAGCGTCTTGCCGCGATTATCGTGCTCGATCAGTTCAGCCGGAATATTTATCGCGGTGCGCCCCAAGCCTTTGCATTTGACGCTCTAGCCTTGAGCCTTGCGCGCGACGGGCTGGCGATAAACGCGCACTCTGCGCTGACCGAAGTCGAACAGTCATTTTTCTTCCTCCCGCTCGAACACGCCGAGGATCTCTCGCTTCAGGATCAATGTGTGGCGTGTTTTGAGTCGCTGGTCGAAACAGCGCGGCCGTCCTTTCGGCCCTTATGCGCCGGGTCCTTGGATTACGCGCATCAACACCGCGATATTGTTCGCAAGTTTGGTCGCTTTCCTCATCGAAATGCTATTCTGGGCCGTGCTAATACGCCGGAAGAAACCGCATTCCTGGCGCAACCTGGGGCTGGATTCTAGCGCCTATTCGGCGGCGACGATGTCGAGGATGATGATTTGGAACATCAGATCCGCATTTGGCGGGACATTGCTCCCTGAGCCTTGGTCGCCATAAGCAAGATCCGCTGGAATGTACACCAGAGCGCGGTCGCCCGGACGCATGTAGGTCAGTGCCTCACTCAAACCGGCAATCAGCGAGCCCACACGAAACTCAACCGGCCCACCCCCGGACCAGGAGCTATCGAAAAAATCGCTCGTCTCGGCAAGGCGCCCTTCATAATGGATCCGGACCACGTCATCGAGCCCGGGCGTTGGGCCTTCGGTCGCCCCCCGTGACAACGCGACAAGGGAGACCCCGCTCGGCAAAGTCGTCACGCCAGACTTTTCAGGATCCCACGGCAGATAGGCCTGCCATGCCGCCATATCGGGTCCGGACATCTGTGCGACGGGAGGCGCTGGCGCGGCTGCAGCTGCCTCTTGCAGATCTGATTTCGAAAGGAAGCCCTCAAGCTCTACCCGGTACACGAGATCCGAATTCGCTGGGATGAGGTCTCCCAATGGCTCACTCCCAAAAGCCTCTTCGGCGGGCACGAAAACCAGCCACTCATCTCCGGGATTCATCAGCTGAAGCGCTTCCGCCCAGCCATCAATCAAATCTGACATATCGTACACGCTCGATTCTCCGCGCGTATATGAACTGTCGATCAACGCTCCAGTCTCTGCGAGATAGGCCTCATAGTTCACCACGATTGTGGCATCGCGTTTTGGCGAACCTGCATTGATATCGCCATTTGTGATCGGGATGTAGCGGACCCCTGATGCGGTCTTGTTCATCGTCCGACACTCAGCCGGAAAGGGCGGTGCGTAGGACGCTGGACCGGTCTCCAAACCGGGACAAGAGGGCAATCCAGAGCCAGAGAAGAGCGTTGGCACGTTCGGCATCGAGACATCTGGCAAAGATGCGCACCCTGTGAGCATGAGGCCGACGCAAGCAAGTCCAACGCGTCGTATCACTTTTATCATTTTTGGCTCCCCCCTTTGCCTGTCATCATCGCTCAGAGCAGCCTTATTCCACGGGCACGATGTCCATGAGTTCGACCTCGAAGTTCAAGGCTGCATTGGGCGGAATCGGGCCATTTCCGGTCGGTCCATAAGCAAGATTTCCTGGCACGTGCACGAGCCAGCGATCACCGGGTTTCATCAGCTGCAAAGCCTCGATCCACCCTGGGATAACCCGATTGGCGGGGAACATCGCCGCTTCTCCGCGCTCAAAGGCGCTGTCAAACATCTCACCGCTGGCGTCGAGGCGGCCTTCATAGAACACAACCACACGGTCAGACCCTTGCGGGCTGGTGCCTGTTTCATCACCGCTGGCGAGGACAACATATTCGAGGCCTGATCCGGTTTTGACGATTTCGGGAAGCTCTGAATTCCAGGGTGTATACTTGGCCCAGGCTTCATCATCTGTGGCGCGAGGTTCCGGCGCTTTAACAACCTGCTTCAGCTCGACTCGAAAGATCAGATCATCGCCAGGTTTGATCTTGCCGCCCGGACGCGGATTGTCACCATAACCGAGCTCGGTCGGAATATAGAACACAAACTCATCGCCAACGGACATAAGCTGCAATCCTTCGGTCCAACCGGAGATCACTTGATTGACGCCGAAGGTCGCGGTCGAGCCACGTTCGTAAGAGCTATCAAAAACCGTCCCATCAATCAGGCGACCATCATACATCACACTGACACGGTCGCGCGGGCCGGGCGATACACCGCCCTCTTCGCCTTCTCGAACGACCACATATTGCAGGCCGCTTTCAGTGGTTTGCACTTCGTCGCGGTCTGCATCCCAGGGGATATAAGTTGCGAGGGGATCGTTCGGGTCCATGGGTTGCTCTCCACCACTACATGCTGCGAGAATTAAGCCGCCAAGGGCAAGAATGAGTTTGCGCAAAGTCGTTACTCCAGAAGGCTATACTGCTCGCTCTGTATGATGGTTTCCGCAGCCTGTCACCTAATCAAAGCGGATGGATTGCGGTCCCGGGTCGGCGCGAAAGACGAGGGTCTTCAAATCGCCCGCATGTTTAATATTCACCCGGTTGGCTTGCTGCGGAATGGCGTCCATCAATACACCGTGTTCAATCGAGATGCTGGTCAGAGGGGCGTTGAGAACTGCCTCCTGGTAGACCCAGTAGTATCCGCGCTCAACTTCGCCGCCAAGCAACTGCAGGTCGACCGCCTCTTCGCCCTGATCCGGTCGGAGCACGAACTTGTGTGCGACATAAGCTTCGAACTTCGCTTTTGCGTCAGGATCACCGACAAGATCAGCCCGCGCGCCAAGAACCGCCATCAAAGTGCTTTCCGCGTCATGAATGACCAGTCGATGCGCCACTTCGATTCGGCAGTCACCCGCGCTGCAGTCTGAGCCTTCAGGTTGGACGATATTGACTTCGGAGAAGCCAATGGCCTGTTCGTGCGCGCTCGCACCGATCCCCACAACGCTTGCGAGACCCAAGCAAAGTAAAAGGCCGCGGAGGAGCTTGGGCACGCCCTACTCTCCTGCCTTTTCGTCATCATCCTCGGTAAGTTCTTCGTCCGTCAACAGCTCGGTTTTGATATCTTGCATGATGTCGCGGCGATCAAACGAATATGGGTTGCGGAATTTGAAGGCTTCAACACGCGACGGCGTAATGCGGCGGGGATAATAGTTGTTTTCCAGATCCGCGTCCGCGGTCTCCCAATCGGGGTCGACGATGATTTGCGACAATTCCTGGCCCCTCTCGAAGACGAAAAGCTTGGAAACGCGATGCGGATTGCGGCGCCAGATTTCCGCTGGAATATAGACTTTCTCCGTTGTGCCATCGGTAAATTCAAAGCCAAGGATGATCGGCATCACCAATCCTCCGACATTTGAGAACTCAAGCACATAATACTCGCCATCTTCCGCAACCGCGCGATCGAAAACGCGACGTTCCCATGGGTCGAGGTCCTCGAGGAACATCTTGTATTCATTGCGCTCCTTGTTGGTGACCGTGTAAATGTCATTGTCATCATAGAAGTCGCGAATGTCAGGGAACCGCTGGATCCAGGTCTCCAGGCCCTCCGCTTCGTTTGCGGTCACGCCAATCTTTTCGGGTTCGGCCTGCATATCTGCACGTGCGCGGGCAAGATCAATGTCCGGATCTTCAGTGTCCATGCGCATTTGGAAGACCCGGTCGAGCGAAATGTCGACATGGTCGGTTGAGTAAAACCAGCCGCGCCAGAACCAATCGAGGTCTACGCCTGACGCTTCTTCCATAGTCCGGAAGAAATCGCTCGGCGTCGGGCGTTTGAACTTCCAACGGCGCGAATACTCACGGAACGCAAAATCAAACTTCTCGCGTCCAAGGATCGTTTCGCGCAGAATGTGCAAGGCTGCGGATGGCTTGCCATAGGCATTGGGTCCAAGCTGCAAGACGCTGTCAGATTGGGTCATGATCGGCACTTGTTGCTCGGACACCATATAGTCTACGAGATCGCGCGGCAGCGAACGTGTCCAAGGGATTTCCGGATCCCACTCATACCCGGCGACACTGTCGAGGAAGCTGTTGAGGCCCTCATCCATCCAGGTCCATTGACGTTCATCGGAATTGACGACCATCGGGAAGTAGATGTGGCCAATCTCGTGGATCACGACGCCGATCAGGAAGCGCTTTTCCGCCATCGTATAGGTTCGCGTGCCATCGTCCTGCAGGGTCGTACGCGGGCCATTAAACGTGATCATCGGATATTCCATCCCGCCGACCGGTCCATTGACCGATTGCGAGGTGGGATATGGGTAATCAAAAGCGAACCGATTGTAGACTTCCATCGTGTGAATGACGGCGGTGGTCGAATATTTCTGCCAGAGATCGCCGCCTTCTTTGGGATAGAAGGACATCGCCATGACGGTCTCGAAGTCGGCGCCTGGCTGTTTGAAGCCTTGTGCATCCCAAGCGAATTTCCGAGATGTCGCCCACGCAAAGTCACGGACATTCTTGGCCTCGAATTTCCAGGTCTTCATCCCGGTCGGATTGGAGCTTTCATTAGCTTCGGCCTCTTCCGGTGTGACCACGAACACCGGCCGGGTCGCTTCTTCAGCATCTGCGAGACGCGATCGTTGCGTGGCGGTGAGGACGTCACGCGGGTTTTGCAATACGCCGGCAGAGGACACGATATGGTCGTCCGGCACTGTGATCTCGACATCATAATCCCCAAACTCCAGCGCGAATTCGCCGCTGCCGAGAAACTCTTTATTGTGCCAGCCCTCATAGTCAGAATAGACCACCATGCGCGGGAACCATTGCGCGACGAGGAAAATATCGTTGCCGCCCTCGCGCGGATCATCTGGAAAATGCTCAAACCCAGCCCGGCCACCTATGGCGTCCTGATCAATGAGATTGTAAGCCCAATCGATCTCGAACCCCGTTGAGCGCCCCGGTGCGAGAGGACGCGGCAAGTCGATGCGCAACAACGTCCCGACAATCGTGTGGTCGAGTGGATTTCCTCGCGTGTCCTCAACGCGAGTAATGTCATAGCCATACTCCATGTCGGCTTGCGACTGCATGCGATGCAAGGACCGAATGCGGATCTGAGGCTTCACCGTATTGCGAAGATTGAGCGACCCTTGCGGCTTTGCAGCAAATGTCCGTGTCATTTCCGCAATCGAGTCTTCACGATACCGGTTCTGGTCTAGCTGCAGCCAAAGATAGCGGAGCGTGTCGGGCGAATTGTTTGTGTAAGTGATCGAAGAAGACGCTGTGAGGCGGCGTGCGGGTTCGTCCAAACTGACCTTGATCGAATAATCAGCCTTTTGTTGCCAGTATTGGTGCCCGGGTTCACCTGCCGCGTTTCGGTACACGTTCGGGCTGGGAAGGACTTCGTCCAACTGCCTGAACTTGTCTTCAAAATCACCCTTGGTTTGTTTGATCCCCTGCGCCCATGCTCCAGAGATTGTCACCGCAATCCCGAGCACCACTAGCAAATATCGCATTTTCAGCCCTGAAAGTTAGTCCACATCGAAGGCTTAACTTGAGCAAGTAATGTCTAACTAAACTTTAAGATCTTAACCGATTGGGTAAAAATATTTACCCTGTTTGAGGTGAACGATCAGTTTGTCCGAGGCGGGTATCCTGCGAGCCCCAGGGCATCTATGACTTCTTGAGTGTGCTGAGAATCCCGGGTCTCCATTAAGATATCGAACTCAGCGCCTTTGGCCGGCACATCGAGTGCAATCCGGTTATGGGTGACTTCGACAATATTCGCGCCGGCATCTCCGATGACTTTCGAGACCAGGGCCAGAAGGCCTGGGCGATCATCGCCAATGATCCGGATATTGACCAGGCGATTGTCGCGCACCAAAGCCCGGGTGAGCACCGAGGCCAGCAAGCGCGAGTCGATGTTTCCACCACACAGTACTAGGCCGACCCGCCGCCCCGCAAACTTCGCCGGATGCGCCAACATTGCGGCCAATCCAGCTGCACCAGCGCCTTCCGCTACGGTCTTCTCAACGTCTGCAAAGAGCGTGATCGCGCGTTCGATATGCTCTTCTTCAACCAGAACAACATCATCAACGAGTTCACGCACGACTTGTTCGGTGAGAATGCCGACATCTTTGACCGCAATGCCCTCAGCGATCGAAGCCCCGCCGGTTCTGGGCTCACGCCCTTCAAGGCGCGCGCGCATACCAGCGTACATGGAGGCTTCGACGCCAATCACCCGCATGAAACGGTTATGCTCCTTGGCCGCAGTCGCCATACCAGAGATCAAGCCGCCACCCCCAATCGGAATGATCAACGTGTCGAGGTCTGGCTTGTCTTCGAGCATTTCGAGCGCCACGGTGCCCTGCCCCGCCATGATTTCGGCGTCATCAAACGGGTGGATCCAGGTCAGCCCTTCCTCCTGCTGCAGGCTCAAGGCATGCGCTTTGGCTTCATCGAATGTGTGCCCTTCGAGCAAAACTCGGGCCCCGAACGCACGCGTGTGTTCAACTTTGTTAAACGGCGTTGTTTCCGGCATCACGATTGTCACCGGAATATCGAGACGTCGACCATGATAAGCGACCCCTTGGGCGTGATTGCCCGCTGAAGCCGCGACAACACCCGCTTCTTTCTGAGCATCCGTGAGACGTGCGAGCTTGTTCAGCGCGCCGCGTTCCTTAAACGCAGCCGTAAACTGAAGATTCTCGAACTTTACCCAGACCTCAGCCCCAGTGATCTCAGACAGCGTTTTCGAGTGACGCATCGGTGTGCGCTCGATCTGGCCGTCAAGGACCTTCGCCGCAGCGCGCACATCATCAATTGAGATTGGCAATTTCTTGGTCATGGTTGTCGTCTTCATTTCGTCAGCGCGCACTCCTAGTGCGCGAACTGTGAAAATGGAAGCTTTCAATCTGTAAAGCTGAGGTTTACGAGAGCCGCGATGAGCAAAGCAAATGCAGATTTGGTCGTGATTGGTGTAATCCTTGGCGCGCATGGCGTGCGAGGGGATGTGCGGGTCAAAAGCTTTACAGCCGAGCCAGAGGCCATCTTTGAGTATGCCCCGTTTTTCGATGAGCGAGGCGCATCGCTGATCGATCCGATCAAAGCCCGCCCGGCCAAAGAGCATTTCATCGTTTCGCCCACCGCGCCTAAGCAAAAAGAAGAATGGGACCGTCTCAAGGGCACAAAACTATATGCCCCGCGCGACATTCTACCCGAGCCCGAAGACGATGAATTTTACATTGAAGACCTGATCGGTCTCGACGTATTTGCCGGTGGCGATACGAAAATTGGGCGAGTCAAAGCCGTGCTCAACTATGGGGCGGGCGATCTGGTTGAGGTGCAGGGCGATGATCGCCCCAAACCGGTCCTGGTTCCATTTACTCTGGATGAGGTCCCGGTCGTTGACCTTGCGCTCGGGCGCATCGTGATCGCGGATTTTGAAACCTGGGCAGATGAAAGCAAACCAAAAGACTGATCAGTCCAGGACGCCCATCGCGTTCAGGTTCGCTTGAACACCGCGGCCTCGCAACAGCTGGAAAGTCGCCGTGCGTTCCCATCGATAGAACGGTTTCAGGATCGTGTCGTCGACGCAGGCTTCATCGATTGAGGTGTCCAGATAGATCTGACGAATCTGAAGGTCGATTGTGGCTGAGATAGTCTGAAGCGGACCGCTCGTCACCGCAGGTGAGTCTTCGATGTGGATCGTGAAGGGGTACAGTTCGAGGAAATCCAGCGTATTTTGCGCCTGTGTCAGTGCCCGCTCGAGTTCTTTGACCTGCTCGCGCTCTGGCTCATCCATTAGGGATAAGAACGCGCTGTTTTGCGTGATCGCTGAAAGCGCCGTCATCCGTAGTTTGAGCGTTGCTGTGCCGCGGATTTGATTCAAGCCATCGTTCAAGATCCGCATGGAAGCCTCGTCGGCCTCACAGGTGCGCAAGACTTCGATCGCGCCTGCTGCCCGTTCAAGGCGCGCCGCGACGTCCGTTAAAAAGGTCTCGGTCAATTCAAGATTGGACAAGCGTTCTGCTTCAAGCCTGTTCTTGGCTTGCTCAAAGGCCCGCTGGGTCTGCGCATCTTCATTCCACTGCGAGACCTGAAGACCGATGAAGACACCCGCCACGACAATCACAAAGTCTAGAGCAACGGCGAACCAGTTCTGGTCATTCACGTGTTCTGTGACCCGCCGCAGCAGCATTTACGCCGACTCCAGCACCCACGCGGCATTGGCCTGCCCCAGAAACGCAGCCAAGCCGTCCGCCTCTTTGGCGTTTCCGATCGCGGTCAGAACAGCTTTGAAGGCGCGAGCTGCATAATGTTGGGTGATCTGGTCATAGGCTTTGCCATCAAGCTTCAACGCTGCCCGCTCTTCTTTGGCCTCGGCCGCGTCCAGGTTGGCTTTTGCCCATGGCAGATAGGTCGCGGCAACTTCATCACGGAACAGCGGCAATAGCGTTTCTTCGAGCTCACTGAGCGATTTAAACGGCCCCCCTGCTTTTGGAGCTTCCATGAACTCACTCCAAGCGACAACAAATGGGGCTTGCGCCCGGAGCCAGGCTTCAGGAGTCGGATCCATGAGCAACTGCGCGACGTGGCCTGCAATCGCGAAGTCAGCGGCGGAGGGACGACCTCCGAACAAAAACAGGCTTTTCTCGAGATGCGCGTTCAGGAGCGTGAAAAATCGCTCAAAGCTCGGCTTCAGCGTTTTCTCATTCTTCTTTTCAATTCCAACCAAGGGAAGGCGATCGCGCATCCGCTTGATGATCTGATCGCGTGTTTTCTTTTTCGCGCGCGGCAACTCGCCATTCAGCAATTGCTCCATGGTCCGCTCACCCGCGATCTCACGATCTGGCTTTTGACCCCAGCGGTGAAAGAACATTAGCTTGTTCAGCCACTCGTCGGCATAGTCTTCGAGGATCAGAGCCAGGGCCGCGCAGGCAGGATCCTCCGGCACAGCAGACGGTTCTGCGTGATCGGCCTCGACCGTGGCGAGGATGCTGGTGGAGTCCTGATTTGCAGGCCGGTTCGGCGACAAAAGCAGCGGCACGGTGGGAACACGCGCGAGGGCGGAAAACTCTTCATCGGTCGCTTTGCTGCGCACGATCCAATCAAAGTCTACGCCTTTGTAGCGTAAGAAGGACCGGACTTTCAGAGAGTAAGGTGAAGTTTCGGCCCCGAACAAACGGTAATTGGTCATGTCTATCTCTTTGCGACTAAGCCGCGTGATTTAAGACATGCGTTGTCGGCTGCCAAGTCGAATAAAGCGGTGACGCGACCTTGCCGGCCGCGTCACCGGGTCTGGGAGCTCGCTTTAAGCTGGCTTCACGAATTTGAGGGTCATGCGGTTGGACTCGCCAATCGCATCCATGGCCTCGCGCTCAGGCGTGCCTTCTTCAGTGCTCGCCGTCGACGGTGGCAAACGCCAGACGAACTCCTCATTGGTCGGGACATCGGCTGAATTTGCATTGATGTCGGATGACCCTGCGAGTTCAAATCCGGCGGCTTCAAAGGCGGCAATCACGGCAGACTCCTTGAGGTAGCCATTGCTGCCATCGGCCCACTCGTCGTTGTTCGCTTCGGGCCCAGAGTGCTGAACAACACCGACCACACCACCAGGTTTGAGGACCCGGAAGGTCTCCGCCAGCGTGTCGCCCATATAGTCATTTTCTTCTGAGGTGAAGCGGTTCAAATTGTGGAGCGCGCGGATAAACAGCACCGCATCGACTTGACCCGAGGCCTCCTCAGGCATCGCCGTCAGCAAGGTCGACCCGATCGCACCAGCCCCTGCAACGTTCCATTCCGCAGCTTGATTCGGCCAATTGGCCGTCGCTTCGATCCGGGTCGCGACCCATTCATCGCCAAACCCAAATTGTGGCCAGAGGTCATCCGGATAATGCGCGCCAATCAGCGTGCCCTCTTCGCCGAGATAGGCCATCAGGATCTTGGAATACCAGCCGCCGCCCGGCAGCGCTTCGGCGACCGTCATGCCCGGCTCAATGCCGAAGAACGCCATGGTCTCAGCAGGATTGCGCGCACCGAATCTAGCTTGTACCTCTTCCGGCTGCGCGGCGAGCACCGCGGCGAGCTTTGCTTTTGAGTCGACCTCTTTGACCTCTTGAGCCATGTCATCCGCCATGGCTTGAGCTTCTTCAACAACCTCTTCGACTACCTCATCTACCGTTTCTTCTGCAGCAGCGACGGTTTCTTCTGCAGTTTCAACCTCAGCGGTTTCCGTTCCATCAATGGCGACGCAGCCGCCCAGAACCATGGCCAACGCAACGCTCGCGCCGGCCAGTGAGTACTTCGTTTTCGAGATAGGTTTCATCACCCTCGTCTCCCTTCTTGCTATGGTTAACACCCTCTTAACGCAGAAAAATTCGCCTGTCGCGCGGTATCGACAATGCAAACACACGATTATGTTCACAGAAGTGTCAGCAGGATCATACTTCCCCTTGCGTCGCGGGTTCTCAGCGCCTTTTGGGCACGCTAGCTTGCCCGAAACGGAGGATGTTGATGGACCCGCTTGCCCAGATCGCCGAGGCGCAACCTTATTCCCGCCTGCTCGGCGTGAAATTGCTCGAAGCCAGCCAGGAGCGCGTCGTCGGGGAGCTACTTATCCGCAAAGAGCTCTGCACAGCCGGCGGCACAATGCATGGCGGCTGCATGATGAGCTTTTGCGATATACTTGGCGCAACCGGAGCCTGGCTCGCAATCCCGGAAGGCGCGAAGGGCACGACAACGATTGACAGCAATACAGCCTTCCTGAGCGGGCCACCGGAAGGAACGCTGGTCACAGGCATATCAACGCCGGTGCGCATCGGACGACGTTTGTCCGTCTGGCAGACGGAGGTGACAGACCCTGCTGGCAAAAAAGTCTGCCTGGTAACCCAAACCCAACTTGTATTGACTTAACAAGCGACGGACGTCGCTTTCGATGCAGGAGAGCGCAGCAAAGGGTTTGACGCCATCCGGTCCCACCAGTACCCCGCTAGCCGATATTAGATGTGAGAACGCAGTAAATGTCCAAAACGGTTTTGGTCACAGGGGGGGCTGGCTATGTCGGCAGTCATTGCGCCAAAGCCTTTGCGCAGGCCGGTTGGCGCGTCGTCACCTTCGACAATCTCTCTCGGGGCCATCGAGAGTTCGTCAAATGGGGGCCGTTGATTGAAGGCGATCTCCTCGACCGAACCGCGTTGGATGAGGCGTTGGCGAACACTCAGCCCGACGCCGTCGCCCATTTCGCGGCCCTGGCCTATGTCGGTGAATCCATGGACTCGCCAGACTTGTATTATCGAAACAATGTGCTTGGGACGATGCACTTACTGGATTCGATGCGTGGCGCCGGTGTCGGACAATTGGTGTTTTCATCTTCCTGCGCGACCTATGGGATCAGCAATGATTTGATCACCGAGACGACGCCGCAGCGCCCGATCAACCCTTATGGGGAAACCAAGCTCATTTGCGAAAAAATGATCCGTGATTATGGCGACGCGTACGACATACGATCGGTCATGCTACGTTATTTCAACGCTGCAGGCTGCGACGCGGAAGGTGAAACCGGTGAGCGCCATGATCCTGAAACGCACGTCATCCCTCGCGCCCTTCGCGGAGCAATCGATGGCACGTTCACCTTCAATATCTTTGGCGGCGACTATGACACCCCCGACGGCACCTGCGTGCGTGATTATGTGCATGTGACGGATCTTGCCGATGCGCACGCGCGCGCGCTGAACTATCTCTCAGACGGGGGAGAGACAGACGTTTTCAATCTCGGAACAGGGCGCGGCTACAGCGTCAAAGAGCTCGCTAACGCAGTTTCCAAGGTAGCCGGTCGCGAAGTGCCTCAGATCATCGCGGAGCGCCGTCCCGGAGACCCGCCCCGCCTCGTCGCTAGCGCCGACAAAGCGCGCAATGTTCTCGGTTGGCAGCCTCAGCATTCCGATCTCGAAACCATTCTGAAAACAGCGTGGTTCTGGTTTCAAAACGAGCTGCGATATGGCTGAGCCGCGCAATATTCTCGCCTATTGCGACAAGATGTTCACGCCCTCGGAGAGCTTCATTCCGCGCGGATATTCAGCGTTCAATCAGCTTCGACCAATTTATATCGGCCACACGATAAATGGGCCAATTCCAGATGGTGCTGAAGCGATTGATTTATCTAAGCTGCATGGCGCCAGAGGCACCCAAGGATTCAAGCAGTTTGGTTGGGTTTCCGGAGCCCTGCGCGAACGCCTCGAAGACGTCAAACCCGTCGCCATCCATGCCAGTTTCGGCAAGTCGGGTGCCTATGCTTTGCCGCTCGCCCGCGCGTTAAACTTGCCCTTGGCCGTAACCTACTATGGCGGCGATGCAACCAAGAAATCAAATACCAAAAACTCTGTGTTCCGCGTCTATAACAGGCGTCGGCAGGACCTTTGGGAGACCGCCGATCTGATCCTGCCATGCTCCGATTTTATTCGGTGTGAGCTGCTCTCAGAGGGCGCTCCGGACGCGAAAATGATCGTACATCACAACACGGCGGATCCCGACAAATTTCAGCCTGGAGAAAAGGAAAATTTACTGGTCTTCGCCGGGCGCTGGTCCCCGAAAAAAGGGATCGATACGCTCATCGACGCGCTGACACAGCTTGGACCAGAGCTCGACGGTTGGACCATTCGGCTTTGCGGGAACAAGCCCGAAGGTCAGCGCGACCCGTTTGAACAGAGCCTGCATGACAAGCTTTCAGCCTCAGGCCTCAATGTCGAGCTCGCAGGCTGGGTGCCTGCGGACGATATGCCAAAGCACTGGGCGGCGGCCAAAATCGCTTGCGTACCATCCAAGCGGACGCCGTCAGGAGACGCCGAAGGACTGCCTCTGGTGTGCATTGAAGCGATGCTATCGGGCTGTGCGCTTGCAGCGACCAAACATTCAGGCATTGTCGAATGCGTCCGCCACGGCGAAACGGGCTATCTTTGCGACGAAGGCGATGCTGACGCGCTTGCCGAAAATCTTCGACAAATGTTGTCCAATCCCGACGAAACAGCGCGGATGGGGGCAGCAGGTCGCGCGCTCGCGCTCGAAGACTTCAATCTTCAAAAGCAAAGCTTGAAGCTCGAAAACCACTTATTGCGTCTTGCTGGGATCGGCGGGACCGAATTAACCCCATAGCTCTCGCGATGGCGGCGACACGGTCCCATCTGCGTAGCGGAGACGGTGCGGGACGTCATCCGCGAGCCAAAGCGGACCATCGAGATCGATTAAATCGGCCACTTGACCCAAAATAAGCGCCGGAGCCATAGACAGCGATCCAGCGACCATGCAGCCCACCATCGTCCCCATGCCGACGCGCTTGGCTTCTTCCACCATGGCCAGCGCATGGGTCAGTCCCCCCGCTTTGTCGAGCTTGATATTGATCGCATCATACTTTCGCGCGAGCCCTTGGATATCATTGCGCGTATGCACGCTTTCATCTGCGCAAACCGCAACGTGCCCAGGGCGCTTAAGCAAGGCTGCATCTTGGTCAACCGCGAACGGTTGCTCGATCAGCACAACGCCAAGATCTGCCGCTCGCGCGGACAAGCTCGGAAAATCCTGCGGGTCGAGCCCTTCATTGCCATCCAGCACGAGCTTCGCATCCGGTCGGGCGCGGCGCACAGCCTGAACGCGGTCCATATCCGCAGGTCCGCCCAGTTTGAGTTTCAAGATCTTGGCAGGCGTCGCCTTAGCTGCGCTCGCCATTGCGTCCGAATCGTCCAGACTGAGCGTCATCGTGGTCGGAAGGGGTTTCGGCTCCGGCAAGCCTGCCAGCTTCCACACTGGCATATCGGACAATTTGGCCTCCAAGTCCCATAAGGCACAATCGACCGCGCACCGCGCTGCGCCTGCGGGGAGCCGTCGCTGCAAGTCCTGCCGCGTTAACCCCTCTTCGATCGCCGTTTCGATGCCGGACAGTTGCGCCACAACCGAGACACGGCTCTCCTTGTATCGTGCATACGGCACGCACTCTCCGCGGCCCACAAAATCACCCTCTGCAATCTCTACGACCACTGTTTCTGCAGTCGTTTTTGCGCCGCGAGAGATTGCAAAAGCAGCCTTAAGCGGCGAAGACACAGGGGTAATGGTCATCTTGCGCATGGATGAAGTCTTTGCCGGATTGGTAAAATTTGAATGACGCTTTGGGGGACGTCTTAAAGCCTGTTGGGTTAAGGTAAATAGTGTTGAAATCTGGTGAAATTCTCTCAGCGCCCTCATTCGAGTATTTTGAGGGGCGTAACGCGCGATTGGTTTTGCGTGGCGATTGGGTCGTTGCAACACTTTCTGGCCTCGACGAGGCGTTTCGCAAACTCGCCGAAACAAACGCCCAGGATCGCTTGGAGCACCTCGATCTCTCAGGCCTCGAACGGCTTGATACCGCCGGAGCCTATTTGATCGATCGCGCCGTCCGTGGTTTCCAGTCGAGCGACACAGAGTTTATCGGCGCGCGCCCCGAAGCGCGCTCCCTGTTAGAGCAAGCCCGTCAGCTGGCGACCCAGGAAGAACATGCTCCGCCGGTGCACGAAGACGGCCACGGTTTCATCGATCTTCTCGAACGCACAGGCCGAAACGCCCACCACATGTGGAAGGAAACGCTGGAGACCCTATCGTTTCTGGGCGCAACTCTGATCGCTATATCCACCGTCGTTTGGCGCCCAACCAAGATGCGGTGGACGGCTCTGGTATCGGTGATGGAAGATGCCGGACTCGATGCTGTCCCAATCATCGCGTTCCTTAGCTTTTTCGTCGGCATGGTTGTCGCCTTCATTGGCGCGACAACGCTGGCCCAGTTTGGAGCAACCATTTTTGTGGTCGAACTGGTCGGTTTTGGCGTTTTGCGCGAACTCGGCGGTGTCCTTGTCGCGATCATTATTGCGGGGCGGACCAATTCCGCGTTTACGGCCCAGATCGGGGCGATGAAAATGCGTCAGGAGATCGATGCGATGCAAACGCTTGGGCTCGACCCAATGCATGTGATTGTCGCCCCCCGGGTCCTAGCCATGATGATCATGGTACCGGTGCTCACGTTTATCGGCATGCTCACCGCTATTGCTGGCGGGATGTCTGTCGGTTGGCTCATCCTCGATATCAACCCGACCGTTTTCTTCAATCGCTTGCAGGAGAATGTGCCGATCGATCAATTCTGGATCGGGATGTCGAAAGCCCCTGTTTTTGGCCTGGCGATTGCGCTCATCGGATGCCGACAGGGTTTGGAAGTGGGTGGGAGCGTGCAATCGCTCGGCCATCACACCACAAAATCTGTGGTCCAGGCTCTGTTTTCAATCATAGTCATCGATGCCTTCTTTGCCCTGCTCTATCAGGAGCTTGGGCTATGACCCGCGATATTGCGATCAAAGTACGGGGTCTGAAAACAGCCTATGACACTCATGTGGTGCATGAGAACCTCGACCTTGATGTCATGACGGGAGAGGTGATCGGCGTTATCGGGCCATCTGGCTGCGGTAAATCGGTTTTGCTGCGCGCCATAACGGGCCTCAAACAGCCAAGCGCAGGTGATATCGACGTGTTCGGGCAGGATGTGATCCATCTGCAAACCGAAGATGTCACGGCGCTCCAGCGACTATGGGGCATTATGTTTCAGGACGGGGCACTTTTCTCCAACCTGACCGTGCGTGAGAACGTCATGGTGCCGATGAAAGAGCACACA
Organism: Pseudomonadota bacterium; assembly: GCA_038527765.1. Lineage (GTDB taxonomy): Bacteria > Pseudomonadota > Alphaproteobacteria > Caulobacterales > Hyphomonadaceae > Henriciella. The sequence continues at coordinate 334,873 of JBCBFK010000003.1, read as the reverse complement.
GACCTGCATCTGCCATTGATGAAAGAACTCGCCGATCAGAAGATCCGAATGTCTGGTTTGGAGACTTGGGCAGGACGCAAGTTTCCCTCGGATCTATCGGGAGGCATGCGCAAACGCGCGGCTCTGGCCCGGGCGCTGGCCCTGGATCCTCCCCTGCTTTTTCTGGATGAACCGACCGCCGGCCTCGACCCGATCACGGCCGCTGGATTTGACCAATTGATCCGAGACTTGCAAAAATCCCTTGGGCTAACTGTGTTTTTGGTCACGCATGATGTCGATACGCTCGCAGTGACATGCGATCGGATCGCCGTGCTCGGGGAGAAGCGCGTGCTCGCAATTGGCACGATGGATGAATTGAGACGAGAACCTCACCCCTGGATTCTAGACTATTTCGGGGGCCCGAGAGGCCGCGGCGCAATTATGGGAGCCGGATGATGGAAACACGCGCAAATTACGCCCTGATTGGCGCTTTCGTGCTGATGGCTGTGGCAGCCGTCGTTGGGTTCGCGCTCTGGCTCGGCTCTTCGCAGTTCAATCGCGACTATGCGATCTACGACGTCGTCTTCCCCGGGCCGGTCAGCTTGGAAGAAGGGTCTTCGGTTCGGTACATCGGGATCAAGGTGGGCGAAGTTGAAACCGTTCGGATTGATCGACGCGACGCATCTATGGTGCGCGCCAGACTGCGCGTTGATCGAACAACGCCCGTAAAATCAGACTCTACAGCCATTATCGACTTTGCTGGGATCACGGGTGTGACCTTTGTGCAGATCAATGCCGGAAGCGATGCTGCCGGTCCGCTTCTGCCACAACCCTATCAGGATATTCCTGTTATTCAGGCCGGGGAAACCCCCCTCGCAGCCCTCTTTGATGGCGGTGCAGAAATCGTCGGTCAAGCTGGCGTGACGATCGAACAATTGAGCGATCTGCTCACGGACGAAAACATCACAGCGATGTCTGAGACTCTGGCCAATGTACGCGACATTACGGCAGCGGTGTCGGCAGAAGATGCCGCGCTGCTCGCGCAAACCATTGACACGCTCGCTTCGCTGGAGCGAGCTGGGGTTAATCTCAGCGAAGCCTCAACTGACATCACTTCCGTCGCCGCGTCTCTTGATCGCGAACTGGTCAGCCTGAACGCAGAGCTGAAGGGTCTGGTCGACGAGCTGAATGGCGCCACTGGCAATGCCAGCGAAATGCTGACCGAGAGCCGAAGGGCGATTGAGGCGGCAACTGTTCTGGTTGAAGGCGGCGCCTCTGATACCGTCCAGCAAACCAGTCTGGCTGCGCAAGAAATACGCGTGCTGATCGCGCGCTTGGACCGGCTGACCCGCGACCTCGAACAAAACCCGCAAGGCTTGGTGGTTGGAAAACCGCTGCCATATGAGGATGGACGCTAATGACTTGGAAAATTGCTGCTCTCAGTGTCACCACCGGCCTGCTTGGCGCTTGCGTTTCGGTTCTGCCGGAACCGACAGTGCCTGACGCCTTGTATCGAATCGAAGCCCAAACCCAGATTGATGGTCTCACGCATAACTTGATTGTCCGAGAGCCAGAGTCGCCGCGTCTGATTGGCGGACAAGGAATGATCAGCGAAGGCGCTGATGGCGGCTTGCGCGTGGTGCGAGGGGTGGAATGGTCAGGGCCTGCAACCCGGCAAATCCAACTCGCAATGATCGATAGTTTCAAGACCAGCGCGCGCGGCAATGCCTTGCTGCCAGAGCTCGGCGTCCTCACGGAGTATGAGCTTGCGAGCGAATTGTCTCTGCTGCGCCTGAACGGCGAGACCGCGACGTGCAAGATGAGGGTGAGCTTGATCGCAACGCAGGATCGCTCGCTGGTTGCGCGAACCACTGTGACTGCCGAAGACCGCGCGTCATCCCGTGATGCTGCTGATCGCGCGGCGGCTTTGCGGGACGCGGCCTCCAATTGTGCGGCCCAAGCCAGCCAATTCGCGGTTGAGGCCCTGCCGCCTACGTCTTAAGCCACGGACGTTTTGGAATGCGCCTGAGATTTTGGCACGGGCAAGAAGAAGCTCACCTGTGTTCCGCGCCCGGCTTCACTGGCGATGATCAGCCGCCCGCCATGCATCTCCGCAAATGACTTCGTGAGTGCCAGACCCAGCCCTGTGCCATCATAGTTTCGATCACGCGTGTCGCTGACTTGCTCGAAAGGCTGGCCAAGGCGTGGTAATGCATCTGCCGGGATCCCGATCCCATTATCGCGCACCGCAACTCTAAGCTCGCTGTCTTTGCGGTCCACGGTGACCCGGACCTCTCCGCCTTCGTCGGTAAACTTTATCGCATTGGACACAAGGTTCAGGATCATTTGCCGAATCGCACGGTGATCTGCTTCTACGAGCGGTAGCCCGGGATTGGCCACCAGTTTGAGCTGAATGCCTTTGTCTTCGGCCTTGCGGCGGATCATGCGAACTGCGGCATCGACGGGGTCGACAATATCAATCGGTTGTAAATCGACGGTCATCTTGCCAGCTTCGATTTTCGCCATGTCGAGAATATCTGTGATCATGTCGAGCAGATGCTTGCCAGAATCCAGGATGTCTTTCGCATACTCCGTGTAGCGCTCATCACCGAGTGGCCCGTACATCTCATCTACGAGGATTTCGGAGAAACCATTGATCGCGTTCAACGGGGTGCGCAACTCGTGGCTCATGTTTGCGAGGAACGCGCTTTTGGAGTTGGCGGAGCGTTCCGCATTCTGCTTTTCTTTTTGTAGGTTCCGCGTCAGTTCTGCCGTTTTGGTCTCAGACCGTTCCAGCTCCGCCACCAGCTTGCGCAACCGGGCCTGCTGGCGAGTCAGTTCAACCTCATTGCGAACGTCGCTCGAGACATCCATCCCCATTGTGATCATGCCGCCAGACTGCGTCGTGCGTTCAATAATCTTGTACCATTCGCCATCGCGGATTCTGATAATCTCGGCTTTGTCGTCGCGATCGTTTTGCCGGCGTTCCAGGATGTTGGCGGCTTGCGACAGCATCACGGTGTCATACCCCATGCCTGCACGAACCGTGGGCTCAAGGCCAAAGACCCGCACGAATGCCCGGTTCCAGTAAATCAAGCGTTTCCGCCGGTCCCATAGCGCGAATGGTCCAGAGAAGCCTTCCAGCGCGCTGCGCAAACGGTTCTCGGCTTGCCTGGTGCGTGCGATCGCGACCTTGGTTTCGGTCACATCTCGCAGAACGCCGTTCAGCGCGCCACCGTCTTCATCCGGTTCCGCCCGCATATCGATCCAGACCGTCTTGTCGCGATTGGCGAACACTTGCCGCAGAAACCCGCGCTCCTGGAGTGTTTCCAGAGACTGCTCGACGGCGTCAAACTGATCTGGATGGACAAGGCTCAAAAACTCACTCTTGGAGATCTGAACCTCCCCTTTCATGCCGATTAAGTCCGCAGCTTCAGGGCTGAACAAGAAAGTCTCAGTGGCCGCATCCCACGACCAGAACCCGGCGCGGGTCTGATGCAGAACCGTTTTCAGGATCCGGCCAGCCCGCGTGGCTTCACCTTCAAACGCCTCAGACTCAGCGCGCCTTTGTTCGAACAGTCGGAAAAGGCCCAGAATGGCGAGCGCAGGCCCGAGCAGCAGGAGCGCGTAGATCACCAGATCGATGATTGTGGCGCGGCTCATCAATGGAAATTGCGTTTGCACACAGACGGACAGATCCGCGCGCGCGACGGGGGAGCACGCGGCGACCTCACTCGCAGTCAGGACTTGGCCTTGATCGAGTTGCCCAGGTCTGACCGAGAACTGTCGATCCCCGAGCGTTTCAGGCAGCCATCGCGTGCTGTCCATCAAAGCAAGCCGCGAACTTCCGGAGTCTGGATTGTGCGCGATCACCAGATCACCTCGGTCCGTTGCCCCGAGCGTATAGCCGCCGGCCAGAAGTTCCGAAGCGCGTTCTCCTGCCGCACGCAAGCGAGATCCGTCCGCCGCCGTTAACGCATCCGCGAGCGTTGCAGAAAGATCGATCTCCGGCAATGAGCGTTCGACCTGTGACGGCGTCCAACCCGCCTGAAAGCCAATGCGTAGGGTCTGCGCAACGGTCGCGGCCTGTCCGCCCACTCGCTCCGAGAGCGCGAGCGCCTCGCGATGGGTTTCAACCAGCTTCGCATCCAGCATGCGCTGGCGGTCATCATAGGCTTTCAGGCCGAGAGCGATGCCTTCAATCAGGATGATCAGGCCCAGCGCTTTGGTCAGGCTCAAGCTCGGACGCGACCACGCCCGCCCCGTCTTCCGGGACTGTCCAGCTTTGGCTTTTCCACGCGCCACAGCCCGCACCTCTCTGGTTGCGCCATTGTTCGGCGCTATTCCTCACCTTGTAGCTTTCAATCTTGAAAGTTCAGGATTGGTTAACCAATGGCACGATTCTGAATAGGCGTATCAGGCTAGCTGAGGGTCCGACTGATTATGTCTGACGCGTTTTTAGAGAGATCCCGCGTTTGCAGTTTCTTCAAAGTCGCTTCGGCCGCTGAGCGAGCTTGAGTCTCCAATAACTTCCATTGCTCGAAGGCCGTGAGCAAACGCGCAGCGAGCGCCGGATTCTTCTTATCTGCCTGTTCTATAACATCAGCTGTTTGGGCGTACCCTGCCCCATCAGAGGCATGGAACGCCGCAAGGTTCTGCATTGCGAACACGGCGATGACAGAGCGGACGCGGTTTGGATTGCTCATATCAAACTGCCTATGTTGAAGCAGCTCGGCGACGTCATCGGCAGAACCAGTCGCCGCTTGAACGGCGAACCACTTGTCCATAACGAGATCATTGTCCGACCACTTGCTTTCGAACGCAGAAAGCGCCAACGGCTTAGACGGTCCGTCCGCCACGCAGATGGCCCGAAGGCTCGCGAGGCTTTCCGTCATGTTCTCGGCTTGGTCGAAAATCGATTTCAGGTCGGCATCTGATGCGGTGCCGAGGGCGCCTTTAAGCATAATGAACGCGCTCCGCAGGGCACGGATACCAGATTGCTCGGCATCTGATTTGAAAGGCTGGGGAGACGCTGTGGCGAGAACCTCCGCCCCAACCTCCGCAAGGGCGATTGCTAAGGCCTGCTGAACCGAACGCCGTGCGTCCGCAAGCGCCCCCGGATTGGCGGGAATGCGCTCCAGGAACAACTCACCGACATCTGGTAAGCGGGTGAGCAAAGCTGCGAAGGCGGGATCTTCAAGGTTGGCTCGAACTGCATTTGCAATCGCCTCAACAGTGGCATTGTCGGGCGCCTTTTTTTGGTCGTAAGCCAAGGCCAAAATATCTTGCTTTACGAGAGATTGCAGCGCGTCCCACTGGTTGAACGGATCATTGTCGACTTTTGCCACGGCCAGACGATGGTCGTTCGAGATTTGATGATCCAGGCGAACCGGCGCCGAAAACTCGCGATTGATCGAAACGAGAGGTCGTCCATGCTCGCTGTGGATCGACCATACCGTTTCTTCGCTTTCGATAAGAAGCGTGATCTCTTCCAAGACATCCCCGCGCTCTGAAAACGCTGCGACTTTGAGCGGCATCGGCAAGGGCCCAGGGGCATCATTTCCAGGCGTTCTTGGATTGCTTTGGGCCAACATGACCGTCAGCGTGTTGGAATCCTCATCCCAAATCTCGGTCGCTGTGAGAGTAGGCGTGCCGGGCTGGCTGTACCAACGCCGGAAATTTGAAAGATCCTGGCCTCTCGCATCTTCAAAACACTTGTAAAAGTGTTCAATCGTGGTCGCTTCGCCGTCGTGACGGTCGAAATAGATCTGCATGCCGTTGGCAAAGGTCTCGTCGCCGATCAATGTCTTCAGCATGCGGATCAGCTCCGCGCCTTTTTCATAGACCGTCGCCGTGTAGAGATTGTCGATGCTGGCATAGCTGTCCGGGCGCACCTGGTGGGCGAGCGGCCCGGCATCCTCCGCAAATTGCCGGGCGCGCAAACGGATAACATCCTTGATGCGTTGCACCGGGCGCGAGCGCATGTCAGCGCTAAACTCTTGGTCGCGGAAGACGGTGAGGCCTTCTTTCAGGCAAAGCTGGAACCAGTCGCGGCAAGTGATGCGATTGCCGGTCCAATTGTGGAAATATTCGTGGCCGACAATGCTTTCAATCGCTTCGAAATCGGCATCCGTAGCGGTCGCTTCATCGGCGAGCACATAGGCCGAGTTGAAGATGTTGAGGCCTTTATTCTCCATCGCGCCAAAATTGAAATCGCGCACCGCAACAATGTTGAACACGCCGAGATCATATTCGCGGGCGAACACATCCTCATCCCATTTCATTGAGGCTTTGAGGCTTTCCATCGCCCAGGCGGCACGTTCGCCATCGCCCTTATCGACATGCACGGCGAGATCCACCTCGGCGCCATTCATGGTGGTATAGGTGTCTTTGTAGACATCATAATCACCGGCGCAGAGCGCGAAGAGATAAGACGGTTTCGGGTGCGGGTCGTCCCATTCGGCAAAATGGCGACCGCCGTCGAGATCGCCGATCTTGCCGAGCGTACCGTTTGAAAGCAAAATCGGGTAAGCCTCTTTGTCCGCTTCAATCCGGACCTTGAACCGGCTCATCACGTCTGGTCGATCTGGCCAATAGGTGATGCGGCGGAACCCGACGCTTTCACATTGTGAACAAAACCGGCCACCTGAAATATAGAGACCGGAGAGCGCGGTGTTTGCGGACGGATCAATAGTGACGATCGTTTCCAGGGTGAACCTGTCGGGCACGTTTTTGACGGTCAGGCTTTCATCATTGTGATCGAAAGATTCGATATCGAGGATCGTCCCGTTGACGGCGATTTGCTCAAGCTTCACCTCGACGCCATCCAGCACGAGATCGCCAGCGCTGAGGCGTTGCACCTGCATTGTCGTCCGCACTTTTGTGGCATCTGGTTCAAGGTCGAACTCCATTTCGACCTGATCGATCGCAAACGGATAAGGCTTATAGTCTGCGAGCTTGATTTGAACCGGCGTTTCGGTGCGCATGGCGGGACCTTTCTGGCATTGATCCTTTCCATTTAGCCAACCTGAACCGGCTTGCAATAACACGATCTTGTCACGTGCAGTTTTCGCAGGTGGAGCCTACCGTGGCGTCACGGGTTTCCGCGCACGTCAACCACGCTATTGTCTCTGCCATAAGAAATGACAGGGAGGCCAATAGGGCCATGAATTTTGATTTTTCAGACGATCAAAAATTCCTCGGCAACGAAGCGCGAAAGTTCCTAGACGGGGAATGTACGACGCAGCACGTGCGCGAGGTTCTGAATGATGATGACAAATCTCACCACGAGGGTGTGTGGGAGAAAGTCAAAGAGATGGGCTGGCTCGGCACCGCCATTCCGGAAGAACATGGCGGGCTTGGCCTCGGGTCACTGGAGCTTTGCGTGCTGGCCGAAGAAATGGGCCGCGCGCTCGCGCCTGTTCCGTTTGCGAGCACCGTCTATTTCTTCGCTGAAGGCCTGATGATTGCCGGCAGTGACGCGCAAAAAGGTGCGGTGCTACCGGGCGTTGCCAGCGGCGATGTCATTGGCTGCTACGCCGCCAGCGAAGGGCCCGGCAATCCGGACCCGGCCAAGCTCTCGGTCAGTTTTGATGGCAGCAAAGTCTCTGGCACCAAAGTCCCGGTCACCGATGGCGATATTGCCACGCACGCGATTGTGCTCGCCAAAGAGGGCAGCGGCGCGAGCTTGGTCCTGGTTGATCTGAACGGCGCTGGCGTGACCCGCACGTCGGTCAAAACGCTCGAGCCGACTCGTAGCCATGCAGAGATCACCTTTGACGGTGCCGCGGGTGAGCGCCTCGGGGCCGCCGGTGAAGGCGGCGATCTGCATGATGCGATTATGAACCGGGCCGCGGTTTTGCTCGCCTTTGAACAGCTGGGCGGGGCCACACGCTGCCTCGAAATGGCGACTGATTATGCCAAAGAGCGCTACGCGTTTGGCCGTCCGATTGGCGGCAATCAGGCGATCAAGCACAAGCTCGCTGACATGTATGTGAAAAACGAAGTCGCCCGCTCAAACTGCTATTATGGCGCTTGGGCGCTTTCAACGGATGCGACAGAGCTGCCCGAGGCGGCGGCGGCCGCTCGTTTAGCGGCAAGTGAAGCCTACTGGTACGCGTCAAAAGAGAATATCCAAACCCATGGTGGTATGGGCTTTACTTGGGAAGTCGATTGCCACTTGTTTTATCGCAGAGCCAAATTGCTCGCGGTACAAGCCGGAGCCCCTAAAGTTTGGAAAGAGAAATTGGTCCGCGCGCTCGAATTGAAGAACGCGGCCTAAGGAACGGAGAAAGACAAATGGATTTCAACGATACCCCAGAAGAAGCCGAATTCCGCTCTGAAGCGCGGGCCTTCCTCTCAAAGCACCTCGAGCCCAAAGGCGCCAAGCCCATGCGGCAGCGCCTGTCTGGTGAAGAGTTCATGGCAAATGCCAAATCTTGGCAGGCCACCAAAGCCAAAGAGGGCTACGCGAAAATCACCTGGCCAAAAGAAATGGGCGGGCGCGGCGGCACGCCAATGCAGCAAGTCATTTGGGGCCAGGAAGAAGGCCAGTTTGATGCGCCAACCGGACCGTTCACGATTGGTCTTGGCATGTGTATCCCCACCGTCATCGCGTTTGGCTCTGATGAGCACAAACAACGCTATGTCCAAAAGGCGCTGATGGGCGAGGAGATCTGGTGCCAACTCTTCTCTGAACCGTCTGCGGGCTCAGACGTGGCGGGCCTTAAAACCCGCGCGGTAAAAGATGGCGATGAGTGGGTCATCAACGGCCAGAAAGTCTGGACCTCCGGCGCGCACTATTCTGATTATGGCATCCTGCTGGTGCGGACCGATCCGAAAGCGGCCAAGCATAAGGGCCTGACCATGTTCATTGTGGACATGAAGCAGCAAGGCGTTGAAGCCCGCCCAATCCACCAGGCGTCTGGTGGCCGCGAGTTTAACGAGGTCTATTTCACCGATGTTCGCATTCCGGACAGCGACCGCCTCGGCGAGGTTGGTCAGGGGTGGAAAGTCGCGATTGTGACGCTGATGAATGAGCGTCTCGCCGTCGGTGGATCGCCCGGTCCAGACTGGGCTGAGATCATGAATTACGCCAAAGACGCAGGTACGATCAGCGATGCGGCCTTCCGCGATAATCTCGCCGATTGGTATGTCGCGGCCCAAGGCTACAAGCTTACCAAGCTTCGGACCCAAACGGCCTTGTCGAAAGGCCAAACACCCGGCCCGGAAAACTCCATTGGTAAGATCATCACTGCCAATCAGCTGCAAGATATCTGTAACTCAGCGATTGAGATGCAGGACCATTACGGCCTGATGACGGGCGATGATATGCCCGCCGATGGCCTGTTCCAACAAAGCTTCATGTGGGCCCCCGGCCTGCGGATTGCCGGCGGAACCGACGAAATCTTGAAAAACATCATCGCTGAGCGCGTTCTTGGACTGCCTCAGGACGTTCGGGTCGACAAAGATATCCCGTTCGATGAACTGAAATCCGGATAGACTTCAAAAATTATCCATATTTTCCAAAGCCCTGCTTCAAATGCAGGGCTTTTTTGTGGGTAATTCAACCTTAACGTGATTGGACTTAGACTTCCGCATAACTTGAGATTTGCGCAATGTTTTCGTCGAAATCGAAAAGCAAAGTCAAAATCGATCTCGAACGGGCCAAGAGTTCCAGCTCTTCGGCGCCGATCCCTGTTTTGCGCCCTACTCCCACCAACAAACGCCGCGGGCCTCGCAAAGGAATCTGGTGCGTCTGTTCAGTCTATTTCGAAGGCGGCGAAGTGCGCGAGGGTATTATCTTGGATGTTTCAAAAACAGGCGCGCGCCTTCGGTTCCGGAGTCGAGGCACGATGCCCACCATTGTGAAGGTCAAGGCGTCCCGGATCGGTCTCAACCGCTATGCCCGGGTGGTGTGGCAATCGACTTATGACGCGGGCGTGGAATTTATTCCCGATCGAGGATCTGCTAGGGTCAAATAAGCTTACAAAAGGCTGAACTCTATGACCCGAGAAGACGTGATCAATCTATTTGAAGGCGCCATAAAAGCCTCAGGGCGGTTCGAGCGCAAAGGCAAAGCCAACCCCTACACGTCGGCAAACGGTCACATGTTTTCGCAGATTAACAAGGAGGATCAGCTCGGCATTCGTCTGCCCAAAGCACGGCAGCAGGACCTATCGGAAAGATTTGGTGCGGGCCCGTTCAAGTCTTATGGGGCAACGATGCGCGACTATGTCTGTCTGACACCTGAGATGCTGATCGACGCCGCTTTGGTCACCGACCTCCTGAATGAAGGCTTCGATTTTGTCAGCGCGATGCCTCCCGGGGGCAAGAAATAGGGCTCAGAAAACCCCGAGCGCTATGCCGGCCGCCAGCGCACGCCCCAAATCACGACACGTCTCGAGATCATCAGGGGATATCACCTTTTCAGCGAGAATCTGCGCTTCGGTCTGCGCATGTGTGCAGACGATGATGGGCGGTTGAACCATTTTCAAACGCCAGCCCGTCGCAATCCGCGCGATCTGCCGGGCAGCGTTTTCGCCGTCCGATCCTGCGCAAATCATCTGAGCATAGGGGCGACCCTCAATCTGTCCCAACACGCTGTAATAAGCCTGGTCGAAAAACTCTTTCATCTCGCCTGACATAGAGGCCAGGTTTTCCGGTGCTGCGAAGATATAGCCATCTGCCGCTAAGAGGTCGTGTGCGGTGGCGTCCGGCGCCGGTTTGAGAACCGTCTCAAGTTCTTGCTCGGCCGCCTGTGCCGCAGCCTCGGCCATTTGGCGTGTCCCGCCTGTGCGAGAATGGTAGACAATTAAAAGACTGGGCATGCCTGATCCATATACAGAAGCGTGCGACGCGAAAAGCGTCGTCTGCGCATGAAAAAACCCCGGAGTCTCCACGGCTCCGGGGTTCCCTCCACGGTCGATACGACCGTTTATGCAGCGTCAGCTTTGCCTTCGATCAGCTTTGGCTTGGCCCCTTTGGAAGGCGCACCGATTTCGATCTTACGGGGCTTTTTTGCTTCCGGGAGCTCGCGGACCAGCTCAACCCGCAAGAGGCCGTTTTTCAGCACAGCACCGGTCACGATGACATGATCAGCGAGTTGGAACCGCCGCAGGAAGCCGCGTTCAGCGATTCCGCGATGCAGAAACTCGCGCTCTTGTGCGTCCTCAGCCGGGGTCTTCCGGCCTGCCACGGTCAGGAGGCCATCCTTGGTCTCAATGTCGAGGTCTTCTTCACCAAAGCCGGCAACAGCGATTTCAATCGCGAACTCATCATCTGCAACGCGTTCGATGTTATAGGGTGGATAGCCTTGCGCGCCATCAAGGCGAGCAGCGCTATCTATCATATTGGCCATCCGGTCAAAGCCAACCATGGTGCGATAAAGGGGGGTGAGATCTATCGTGCTCATTATGACAGTCCTTTCACTAGCAACTGTGGTCTCCGGCGATCATCAAAGCCGGGAGATTTGAGGTTCGAAAGCTTCTGTTTGCCCAGCCCGACCATCGGCACTGGCAGAATTTCCGGCCACGACCCGCTTGGCAGCGCCGCAACACAGGCTATGTGGAAACGCGAAACGAGTGATTCAACCCCTTTTATGGAGCAATGAGATGAAATCGATTTGGATGCTGAGTGCGAGCGCCGTACTTTTGGCAGCGTGTTCGGGTGGCACAGAAGCCCCTGCCGAAACTGTCGAAGCCGAAACCCCGCCACCGGCGGAACTGATTGAGGCAGGACCATTATCGCTGGCGGAGGCGGTCGCTGGCGATTGGCGCAGCGATAATGAAAAAGCACGGGACGGTTGGCGCAATCCAGCCGAGACGCTTGAATTCTTCGAAATTGAGCCAAGCGATACCGTAGTCGAAATCTGGCCTGGCGGTGGGTGGTACACCAATGTCCTCGCCCCTTACCTTGCCTCTGGCGACGGTCAGCTCGTTGCTGCCGTTTGGGACGTCAATGTGTTTGAAGGCGAACGTCTCGAGCGTATCGAGCAGCGCATTGCTGATTTCAAAGCCGTCTATGAAGCCGATGCCGATCTGTTCGGCACGATTGAGTACAGCGCCTTTTCGGCAGAATCTGGCGCACTCGCAGAGGCGGGAACAGCGGACGCCGTCCTAACCTTCCGCAATGTGCACAACTGGATGGGGAATGACTATACGGCGAAATTCTTCACGGACGCATATGAGGCGCTGAAACCTGGTGGCATCGTCGGCGTGGTCGAACACCGCCTCCCTTCCAGTACGGAGCAAGATCCGCGTGCGGCCTCAGGATACGTGCACGAAGACTTCGTCAAGGCGATGGCCGCGGCGGCAGGTCTTGAATTCGTCGAGGGCAGCGAAATCAACGCTAATCCAGCCGATACCGCAGACCACCCATTCGGCGTTTGGACCCTGCCACCAGTGAGCCGAACAACAGACCGTGAGGGCAACGCGCCAGAAGGTTTCGACGCAGCCGCCTACGCATTGATCGGTGAGTCTGACCGAATGACCCTGAAATTCGTGAAGCCTCTAGAACCGGTCGAGTAGACGTTCGAGATACTCGCGCTCGTCTTCATCGACGGCTTCATCATAGCGGCGGCGTAGTTCTTCAAGGATATCCTTGGCGCGCTGCCGCTCCGCTTCATCGGGGATGTCTACACTGTTGCTGTCATCCACGCCGCCCATCGGTGAGCGGCCGAAGGGGTCGGCTGATCCATTACGATTGCCTTGCGGTTCACCAATGCGATCGGCCTGTGCTTCGTCCAGCGCCTCTGCCAGTCCTTCTGCGAGCTCGCGCAATTGGCGTGTCGCCTGCTCCTGATTGCGAATAGCGCGGTTTTCATTGCCGTCTTCAAGCGCATTTCCGGCCCGGCGTTGCGAGCGCTCGATTGCCTCAACCGTATCCTCATCGAGCAATCCGCCCGCGCCCTCGCCTTCGCCCTCTTCGCCATTGCCGAGCTGCATTTCCGCAAGTTCTTCCAAACGATCGGCGAGTTCGCGCTGACGCTCGGCCAGCGACCGTCCATCTTCACCTTCCATCCAGTCCGGGAGGTCCCCCATGCCATCGCCGGTTTGGGGTTGCCCATCAGGACCGGTCTGGTTTTCACCGAACTGCTGATCCCCTTGCTCGCCGCGCTCGCCGCGTTGCTGAGCAAGCGTTTCGTCATTGAGCTCGCGCTGCTCTCTCAAGAGATCGGAAAGTTCGCGCATGGTTTCGCTCATCTCGCGTTCTTCTTCAGGCAGATCTTCGCTTTCCTCGCCCTCACCGGCTTCTCCCGGCATCCCCGGGAAGCCTTCCCCAGAGCCTGAGCCCTGCTGGAACTCCAGGTTTTCGAGCATATTGGTGATATCTGCGAGCAATTGGCGGGCTTGATCCGTAGCGCCCGTCTCGGTCAGGTCCTCGAGCGCGTCGAGCATATCAGAGAACCCTTGTCCACCCAGGCCTGATCCAGCAGGTCCTTCGGCGCCATCGCGATTATCAGGCGCGGCCTCAAGCCCATTGGCGAGGGCCTCCGCCATTTTGGCCGCAACATAGCGCTGCGCGGCGTCTTTGAACGCTTCCATGAGGCGCTTGATCTCTTCTTCACTGGCGCCGTCCCGCAAAGCATCTTCAAGCGCTTTCTTCGCGGCCATCAATGCCGCGTAAGCATCGGCGGCGGAGCCATACTCCGCACGCAGGGCAAGAGACCAGAGCAAAGGTTCGGTCGATTTTGCTTCGTCAATCGACACAGACGCTTCGAGCGCATAGCGGGCGGTTTCGAGGCCTGAATAGACCAAAACATCTCTGAAATAGCGCGGCGCCCGATACGTCACGGCTTCCAGCATAATCGCTCCGCGCTGGACCCCTGTCGGCGCCTGTTCCAAACGTTGAGTGGCGGACACATAATAGGCCCCGGCCTGGGTTGAATCTATGGCGGGTTGGGCGTCACCATATGCATCGTCTTCGCGCAAAACGGTCACGCGGACATCCTGGATCGCCTTTGCGAGCGGTTGCAAAAGCAATTTCTCCGGCAGTTTGAACGTGTATGGTTCGCTCCGGCCTTGCTGTCCTGCACCGTCGGTCGCCACCAGCCAGACTTCCACGCGTGCACCCGCCCAGCGGTTGCGGGTCAGATCGATCTTAGACTCTTCTTCCGCTTCGCGAGGGCTGATGCCGCCCAATTCCACCGCGACATAGTCAGGCTCACGGTCTTCATCTTCTGGTTTGATGGCTAGCTGAAGCTTGGAAACGCCGTAATCATCGCTGACTTTCCAGCTAAACTCAGTCCGATCGCCATCACCCAGCACAGGCAGATCAACAAATTCGACGGATGGCACATCGTCTGGCGAAGCAAGGACAGACCAGGCTTTTCGCTCGCCCCACCAGCGCACAGCCACCGTGCTATCGCCAGCGATCGTCGTGGTGATCTCAAAAGCACCGTCCGGGGTTGCTTCAAAGGTCAAGTTTTCCCGTCCGTCCGCGTTCGATACACGAAGCTTGGGCGCGGAGGGAGCTTGCGCCCGCAGCGTCATCACAGATCCGGCAGGCACCCGGACTTCGCGTTGCTCCGGTTTGAGGAAAATTGGCGCACGCCCAGTATGTTCTGGAGGTGCAATCCAAGCCTCAATGCGAACATTCTCAGCCCCGAACAAAGCCCCATAGTCCGGATCGAGCGCCGAACTCAGGCGCGATTCGGCGCTATCCCAATTGAACGCCAGAACCGCTGCCAATAAAACCGGTAGGACAAATCGAAGTCGCAGAGGATCGTTCGTCGACCACGCCTCACCGAATTCAGGGACCCGCAAACGCCGGACCGCATCGGTCAAGCGCTCTTCATGCGCGCGCCAGAGTTGAACCCCTTCAATTTCAGGCCTTGCCGGTCGATCGGCTAAGGATGAGAGCGGGCGCAGATCAGACTGTTGATCCAGCGACTCAATCGCAAGCTGTCGCTGCGGGCTCTGATACCGTCGCCAGCCACGGATAAAAGCGACCGCGAGCCCAACCAGGAAGATGAGCGTCGCGAACGCCGCAAGCCCCGCGGGTGCGCGCTCAAACGCCCCTAATGCGGCCGCTCCGACAAACACAGCCACCAATGCAAGGAAAGGCCACCAGGCGCGCCACAGCTCTATGCGCCGCAGCCGACCATAGGTGAGGTCGATCAGGCGCTTGGTGCCGGGAATGCGGTTTAAGTCAGCCAATCTGGAAACTGCTCCAATTCTATCATTTGTTCGAAGCTAGGGCGCTGACGGACCACTGCAAATTGGTCGCCATCTACCAAAACTTCCGCTACGAGCGGTCTTGCATTGTACTGACTGGAGAGCACAGCGCCATAGGCCCCAGATGACATAAAAGCAATGCGCTCACCGGGTCCAACACTTGGCATGCTTCGCTTGGCAGCAAACTTGTCTGTCGACTCGCAGATCGGGCCGACAATGTCATATTCAGCCGCCTCGGCGCTGCCATTCGGCTCCACCAGCGGTAATACATCGTGGTGCGCCTGATAGAGCGCGGGACGCATAAGATCATTCATCCCGGCATCGATAATGAGGAATGTGCGGTCTGGCGCAGGCTTGTGATAGAGCACCTCACTGACCATAACGCCAGCATTCCCAGCAATGACCCGGCCCGGTTCCAGTACGACTTGCAAGCCCAGCCCTTCGGTGACCTCCCGGATCATCTGAGCATAATCCGAAGGCGGCGCGGGTGTATCCGTGTCGCGGTATGGAATGCCGAGCCCGCCCCCGAGATCGACGCGCTTCAAGTCATGTCCCGCTTCACGCAGGAATTTGACGAGACCAATGGTCTTCTCAAACGCAGCACGCATCGGAGCAAGCTCACCGATCTGCGAGCCGATGTGCACGTCTACCCCCACCGCTTCGACGCCCGGGAGGGCTTTAATCTGATGATAGAGTTCGGGGGCTTCGGCCCATGGCACGCCGAATTTGTCCCCGGCTTTTCCGGTTGAGATGTTTGGATGCCCACCCGCCGCGACATCCGGGTTTACCCGAAGCGCGATCGGCGCGACCGTGTTCAGGCTCATCGCGACTTCTGAGAGGGCGATCAGCTCGGCACCGCTCTCAACGTTGAACTGATGGATACCATGCTCCAGCCCAAGTGCCATCTCTTCGCGGGTTTTGCCGACCCCTGAGAAAACAATACGGTTGGCTGGGATGCCTGCTGCAAGCGCGCGGCGAAGCTCCCCACCGCTGACGACATCGGCCCCGCACCCTTCGCTCGCCAGCGTCTTTAGGACGGCGAGATTCCCATTGGCTTTGACCGAGTACGCAATCAAGCAGTCCATGCCCTCGAAGGCTGCGGCGATCACGCGCGCATGGCGGCGCAACGTAGCTGTCGAATAGACATAGACCGGGGTGCCGACGGCATCAGCGATCCCGTTCAGATCGACGCCTTCGCAATGAAGACGGCCATGTTCATAGTTAAAGTGGTGCAACGGCGCCTATCAGCCGGGGCTGACCTCCCCCATGCTTTCCTCTTCCACGTCCACGTCAGGCGCGGGTTTTGGGATCTCGCCGCCAAGCGAATTGTAGTAAACCAGATCATCTTCGATCTCACCGCCCGCGAACTGAACCGCCGTATCAACCGGTTGCTGGGCCTCTTCGGATGGCGGATCAGAAAAAATCGGCGGAGGCGTCTGCAAATCTCCACGCAGCCCGCAGCTTGCCAGCAGGGCCATCGTCGACACACCGAGTGCGGTCTTGATCATATTCTTCATCTGGCTCGCTCCTATGTCGCGCCTAACCAAGGCGCTGCGTCCATTGTTCAACTTGTTCCGCGACGCGGACCGGTGATGTCCCACCATAGCTTTGCCTGCTCATCGCAGAGGCTTCAACAGTCAGCACTGAAAATACGTCATTTGTTAGTCTTGGTTCGACGGCCTGCATATCTTCGAGGCTAAGCTCCGGCAGATCGCATCCTTTTTCCTCAGCCTTGGCGACCAGGGAACCGGTGACATGATGGGCGTCCCGGAACGGCATTTTCAATTCACGCACCAGCCAATCGGCGAGATCCGTCGCCGTGGAAAACCCTTTGGCGGCGGCGGCACGCATGTTCTCGCGACTGAAGGTGATCGTCTCCATCATACCCGCCATAGACGCGGCGCAGAGACTGAACGTATCAAATGCCGCAAAGGTCAGCTGCTTGTCGTCTTGCAGATCTTTCGCATAGGCGAGCGGGAGCGCTTTCACCGCCCCTTGCAGCGCTGCGAACTGGCCCGTGATCAGGCTCGCTTTGGCACGGATCAGCTCAGCCGCATCCGGATTGCGTTTTTGCGGCATGATGGAGGACCCCGTCGACCAGGCGTCTGACAGTTTCGCAAATGCAAACTGGGCGCTGGTCCAGAGGACGATTTCTTCAGCGAGGCGGGACAGATGCGTCGCCGCGATCGACAGCGAGGAGAGGGCTTCCAGCGCAAAGTCGCGCGCGGAAACTGCATCGAGCGAATTTGCCATAGGTCGATAGAACCCAAGCGCTTCAGCCGTCGCGTCTCGGTCGATCGTGAACCCCGTCCCGGCCAGTGCGGCTGAGCCAAGCGGGCTTTCATTGAGGCGGCGCGCGCAATCGTCCATACGCGAACGATCCCGCTCCATCATCTCAACATAAGCCAATAGATGATGACCCAGCGTGACCGGCTGGGCTGTTTGTAAGTGGGTGAACCCCGGCATGACTGTATCGGTGTTCTCACCGGCGCGCTTGACCATGGCGCGTTGCAAAGCCTTCAAACTGCGGCGGGCTTCCGTGAGAGCGCCACGGGTCCAGAGGCGAAAATCCGTAACAACCTGGTCATTCCGAGAGCGCGCCGTGTGCAGACGTCCGGCTGGTTCACCAATCAGCTCTTTAAGCCGGGCCTCGACATTCATGTGAATGTCTTCGAGCTCGACGCGATATGGGAACGTGCCTGTTTCAACTTCTTCGACAATTTGATCGAGCCCGCCCTGAATCGCTTCATTGTCCGCCTCGGAGATGATCTCTTGCTCGGCCAGCATATCGGCATGAGCACGCGACCCGGCTATGTCCTCCCGGACCATACGCTTATCAACATCAATCGACGCGTTGATGGATTGCATAATATCGCTGGGTTGTGCGGCGAAGCGTCCCCCCCACATCTTCTGGCCTTTTGAACTCTCATTCGCCATATCGCTATCTCGTCTGTTTTAGTCGTCGAGGCCTAAAGCCCCATGGATCGTTTCTTGCGCATTGCCATCCCGAGCATGTTCGTCGGAATCGCTCTCGCGCTGCTTTACGCCGTCTTTAGCGCCAGTTCAAAGGGAAGTAACCGCGACCCAGTGGAACGGCTGGCGGTTGGGGAGCTTGCCAAGCTTGATCTTACCGATCGCGGCTCACCCGCGGCGACCGCGCCGTTCGTAGATGCGGACGGAAATCTGGTTACGTTACAAGACTTTCCAGGCCAGGTGGTGCTGGTGAATTTCTGGGCGACCTGGTGTGGTCCTTGTGAGCGCGAAATGCCATCTTTAGCGGCACTTGAAACTGCGCGCGGTGGTGAGGATTTCAAAGTCATTGCGATCAGCGTCGACGACCCCGCCGATAAAGACTATGCGGTGCGACGTTTGCGGGAACTATCGGGCAATGTGCTAACTTTTTACACGCTGTCCGAGGGCCCCGAGGGCTGGAACGCCGTTTATGATATGGGCGCGGGCGGCGGGTTTCCGACGACGATTCTGTATGACAAGCAGGGCTTGAAGGTTGCAAAACTCGAGGGCGAAGCCGATTGGGCGAACTACCAGGCCGTTGCGCTAATTGACGCCATTCGAGAAGACTAAAGCAGTCCATCCCACAGCAGTTTTAGTCCCACCGCGAAGATGATTCCGTAAAGAATGCGATAGAACAGGGCCTGGTCAATGTGTTTGACCAACCAGGCCCCAAACAGGACCCCAATCGGCGCCAACGGAATGAGAATCAGAGAGGTCGTCAAATTGCTTTGGTCGAACTGCCCGAGCATGGCATACGGCACGACTTTGACGAAATTGACGACAAAGAAAAACATCACGGCGGTGCCCGCATAGATGCGTTTCTCCAGGCCTTGGGGAATCGCATAAGCCTGATAGGGTGGCCCGCCGGCATGCGCGATAAAGCTGGTAAAGCCCGCCACTGTACCCGAAATCAAACCCAGAGGTCGGTTCTTTTTGATGAACGCATCGCCGCCCGACGGCTTTGTGATGGCATAGATCGGGAACAAGACCGCAATCAAGCCGACAACGATCCGCACGACTTGGTCATCGACATAGCCAGCCAGAAAACCACCCGCGACAATCCCCAGAACCGCCCCGGGCAAGGTCAGCAAAAGCAAGGCGCGATCCCAATACTTGCGATAGGTCCAGACCCCGACCCAGTCCATGATAATCAAGATTGGCAGCATGATCCCCGCCGCTTGTACTGGCGAGATGACCAAGGCCATCATCGGCACAGCGAGCAGCGCCAATCCCCCAAACCCACCCTTGGACACGCCCGTTATCAATACGGAGATGACGGCGATTACCCAAAAGAGAGGATCATGGCTCATAGAGTGACGGCTATAGCGCTACGTCGAGATCAAGCGCCAATAAAAGCGTACGCTGATCAGAGCTGAAATTATCGTCAGAGAGCAACCAAATGCGACGTGCACCATCGGGAGCGGTCCCCAATGCAACAGCCTCAAAATTATCGACTGGCAAGGGTGGTTTTAGCCGCGCCTCGGCGATCTGCTCACCGTTGGCATATACTTGCAGAATGGCACGTGCACCGCGCGCCGGATCGTAGGCTCGAAACACTTTGGTGCTGAGCCCGTCTTCATGATCAAGTCCAGTGAGCATGTATAAGAGCGGCTGGCGGGTGCGTTGCAGGTTTTCAAGCGTGCCGTCGATCCGAGCGGTTCCGTATGGTGATCCA
The DNA here is from genome assembly GCA_038527765.1 of Pseudomonadota bacterium. Taxonomy (GTDB): domain Bacteria; phylum Pseudomonadota; class Alphaproteobacteria; order Caulobacterales; family Hyphomonadaceae; genus Henriciella. The sequence goes on along the minus strand of JBCBFK010000003.1, from coordinate 315,031 downwards.
CCTGACGCATTTGCCTCAAAGCCGACTTCCAGGGTTTCGCCGACCAGCGCCAATCCTTCCGGCCCGCGATTGTTGCGCAAAACGTCACCAGCGACGACTTTGTCGAGCGTAACAACACGGGCGGCGTGCGCGGCAGTTCCACAGGTTTCCAGGTCATAGGCTTCGATCCGATGAGTCTGTTCGAAACTGACGAACGCCAACCCATCTCTGAACGCGAGGTCCTCAGCATCTGCCGCGCGTTTGGTCGGAAAAATCTTCCCCTCGGTGTTCCGCATATAGGCGATCGAGCCGATTCCATCCGGTGCGCCGGTCACTGGATCCACTCCAATCCAGACAAACTTGCCATCGTCGCTGACCGTCAAAAGCGAGCCCGATCTCAACACGTCCATGCCGGACAGGCCGCCAAACTCGTCATTCTCCGCCTCTAATTGCCAAGCCCCAGCAAGCGTCAGACCGGTCAGGTTCATTTTTAGCGCACTGTTTGTACCGCGCTCCGTATCGATCACACTTATCGGTAAATCACTCGCGCGTTGGAAGGTGGTGCCTTGAGGACAAGACTGTGCGCGCAAGTCTTCGACATGTTCCCCAAACATCCAGACGTCTGCGCTCGGCGAAGACTCTCCGATTGTACGATCTGCCGCGGTACACGCGCCGAGTAAAAGTGCTGCAAAAAGAGCTGAGTAACGCATCAAGGAGGACCTCTTCTGAGGCAGCTTTGAACCCCGTTTAGGGCAAGAACATGAAGGAATTACATCCTGGTGCGGCGAACATCGCGCCCGGACCCAATCTTCGGCCCGCCATAACGCGGCGCGCCCGCCCCTGCACCAGAGGTCGCGGATGCGCCCGGTCGAGCTGTTTCTCGGGTCAGGGGAGGGACGGCCATGGCTTCCGGCTTCGGCGCGTCTCCATTCTCATCGAACAGGCTCGCCAATTGCTCGGTCATCGCGCCGCCGAGTTGTTCTGCGTCGACGATGGTCACGGCACGTTTGTAATAGCGCGTCACGTCATGACCGATGCCAATCGCAATTAGTTCGACCGGACTGCGTGTTTCGAGCTCTTCGATAACCTGACGCAAATGGCGTTCGAGATAGTTCCCGACATTTACCGATAATGTCGAGTCATCCACGGGCGCGCCATCGGAAATCACCATCAGGATCTTGCGCTGCTCAGCCCTGCCCAGCAAGCGATCGTGCGCCCACATCAGCGCTTCCCCATCAATATTCTCTTTGAGGAGGCCCTCACGCATCATCAGGCCGAGATTGCGTCGGGCCCGTCGCCACGGTGCATCGGCAGACTTGTACACAATGTGGCGCAAATCATTCAACCGACCGGGACCCGCTGGCTTGCCCGCCTTGACCCAGTCTTCGCGGCTAAGCCCGCCCTTCCAAGCCTTGGTCGTAAAGCCGAGGATTTCAACTTTTACACCGCACCGCTCGAGAGTCCGCGCGAGAATGTCCGCACATAGAGCCGCGACCATGATCGGGCGTCCGCGCATCGAACCGGAATTGTCGAGCAGAAGGGTGACGACCGTATCACGGAAATTACTGTCATCTTCTTGCTTGAAGCTCAGTGGCGCGGTGGGATCCGTAATCACCCGCGTGAGACGCGCCGTATCGAGCACGCCTTCTTCCAGATCGAACGACCAGGATCGGTTCTGTTGCGCCATCAGGCGGCGTTGCAGCTTATTGGCGAGCTTGGAGACCGCGCCCTGAAGGCTTTCAAGCTGGTGATCAAGATAAGCGCGCAGGCGACCTAATTCCTCAGGATCGCAAAGGTCGACCGCTTGGGCGACCTCGTCATTCGCAGTGGTAAAGGCTTTATACTGGAAGCGTTGTGCATCATCGCCATCGCGAAAATTCGGGCGCAAGGGCTTGGTGCCGTCATCCGTATCCTCGGGACTATCATCGGCATCCATGTCGACATCTGCGTCGACCGAGACATTGGTCTCTTCACCGTCCATGTCGTCTGTGTCGCCCGCCTCGATCTCTTCCATCGTGGCGCCTTGCGTTTCTTCGCCCGACTCGCCGTCTTCGGAAGAGTTTTCAGGATTGTTCTGTTCGGCTTCTTCATCGGACTCTTCGTCCTGCTCGCCCTGGTCATCATTGACCTCATCGCCGCGGGTGAGATCTCGAATGAGGTCCTGAATGGTTTTCGCAAATGCTTCCTGGTCGTGCAGCTGATCGATCAGCTTATCGAGCGTATCCGTTCCGCGCGCATTCACTTCCTCGCGCCAAAGCGCGGCAATGCCTTCGGCTTCCGCAGGCAGTGCACGACCGGTGAGGCGCTCACGCAACAAAAACTCAACCGCCGGTGCCAAGGGGGCTTCCTGGCGGTCTTCCATACGGGAATACCCTGCCCGATCACAGCGGGCGGCAAGGGCAGCATCCAAGTTCACGGCTGTGCCGTCCATCGCGCGCGCACCTATGCTCTCAATACGCGCGCGCTCGGCGGCCTCATAGACCTGACGCCCGACATCGTTTTTTGGCTGCAGACGCGCATGCGCATCCGGGTCGTGATGGGCCAGCCGCAGCGCGGTGGCATCGGCCTCACCGCGTGCACGGGCTGCTAATTCTGGCGACAAGTCTCGTGGGGGCGGCGGTAAAATCAAACGCTCTGGTTCGGCGCGTGGGCCATCGCCAGAGAAGGCCACCTCGACATCCCGCGTCTGGCTCATGGCCTTCGCGGTGGTCGCGAGCGCTTGTTTAAACAGCTCGTAAGGGGCTTCGTCGATTTTGCTCATGCGCGTGATCTAGCGCGCCTGAACCGTTTTGCGAAGCGTGACAAACACGCAAAGCAGAATCGCGTCGGGGAAAGCTCAGGCGAGCCGCAGGGATGCGCTCGGTTTAGGCGCAAGCTCGGCCCGTAAACGCCTCGCGATGATGACCGCGATAACGGCCATCAGGACGAAACTAATAGACAGACCGGACCGGATTGGAAGCCCGGGAACCGCGAGGCTCAGGAGCAGTGCAGACGCGACCATCTCGCGTTCAAAGCGTAACCATCCCGCCTCATACCCTCGCTTCACGATGAACAAGAGCGCCGGGACGATCAGGGCGAGTTCATAATAATAAGAGTATGGGGCGGCAATGAGCGTCAAACTGGCCAAAGCCGCATAGCGCCAGACCGGGTCTTCCGTCACACGCGCCACCCAGAACATGGCCACCATCGCCATCAGAATGGCGAGACCTGCGAGCGTCATCGCAGCCGCATCGGGCACCCCTGCAAGCTGCACCGCGGCATAGAGATTGACCATTTTGAAGATCGGCATCTCGCCGGTCGCTACTGAGCCGGACACCGCGAGTACGCTGTCGAGGAACGTCATCCAGGCACTGATACCGAAGACACCCATCGAAAGCCCAAACAGTCCGAGACTGCCAATGCTGGCATAGGCAAACGCACGCCAATGTCCCCCGGCCAGAAACAAGACCGGCAACAAAAACCCAAGTTGGGGCTTTAGGGTCAGCACCGCGGCCGCGAGTCCGGCCACTAAGGGTTTGGAGCGGGCGTAGAAGACCGCGACAATCAAAAGCGCCCCCATGAACAGAGCGTTTTGACCTGTCTTTAAGGCTAACAAGACGGGAACCGAGGCCAAGGCGACGAACAAAAACCGATCCTTCAATCCGACCGCGTGCAAGGCCATGGCATAAACGCTCAAACCGAGACCGCACCACACCGCGTAGGCGATCGGAAACGGCAATAAGCCAAGCGGACTGAAAACCAGACCGGCATGCGGTGGATATTGCCAGGTCAAACCTTCAAGCGCGTCATGGGGAGAATGTGTTTGGATCGCCTGCTCGAGCCCTAGAGGCGCGTAAAGTGCAGTCATATCGCCGTTGAGCGTTTCTTTCGCGGCAGCCCAGAACGCGACGAAATCACCGCCAAACGTGAATTCAGGGCTCACGCCAAAAAGCGCCATCACAAAGACGAGGTATTGCGACGCAGCGATGGCGAGCACGGCGAGAAAAGCGAGCCTTGGCGTGAATAGGCGATCTGTCGCTGACATGAGCTATCCTTATTCGATCCCCTCGCGAGTATCGAAAACCCGATAACTTTTGGTGAAAACGCTGGTTTCGCTTAAGCCACCCGGACCATGAGCGCGCTTTCCGGCAGCTCTTCTGCGAAGCAGCGTTGATACATCTCTGCCACGAGCGGCCGTTCCAACTCGTCACACTTGTTCAGGAAGGTCATCCGGAAGGCATGCCCAAGATCGCCGAAGATCGCAAAGTTCTCCGCCCAGGTGATGACCGTCCGCGGGCTCATCACGGTCGACAAGTCGCCGTTCATGAAAGCGTTACGGGTGAGGTCCGCGAGGGTCACCATGCGGCTCAGGGTTTCGGTGTCGACATCGCCGGCCTTCGTGGCGACGATCTCAACTTCTGCATCGTGTTCCAGATAGTTCAGCGTGGTGACAATGCTCCAGCGGTCCATCTGACCCTGGTTCAGCTGCTGAGTGCCGTGATAGAGCCCGGTCGTGTCGCCGAGACCGACCGTATTGGTGGTCGCAAAAAGGCGGAAGAATGGGTTCGGTTCAATCACTCGGTTCTGGTCGAGCAAAGTCAGTTTACCGCTCGCTTCCAGAACACGCTGGATCACGAACATGACGTCCGGGCGACCCGCATCATATTCATCGAACGTGATGGCCACCGGACGCTGCAGCGCCCATGGCAAAATGCCCTCGCGAAATTCTGTGACCTGTGCCCCGTCTTTCAAGACGATCGCATCTTTGCCAACCATGTCGATCCGTGAGACGTGGCTGTCCAAGTTGACCCGGATCATCGGCCAGTTCAGGCGCGCCGCGATCTGTTCAATATGAGTCGATTTGCCGGTGCCGTGATAGCCTTGCACCATAACGCGGCGATTGTGCTCGAAGCCAGCCAAGAGCGCCATCGTGGTCTGCGGGTCGAAGCGGTAAGATTCGTCGATCGCAGGTACATATTCGGTGCGCTCTTTAAAGCCGTGCACGACCATTTCGGTCTCAAGGCCAAACACCTTACGGACATCGATTTTTTCCGTTGGCTCCATGCCTTGCAGGGCGTCGCTATCGCTCATCACGGTCATGACTAAGGTCTTTCATCATATCGTCTCATGGGTCACCTATCACAACCGCGCCCCGCGCCAAGTGTGACATTGGGTAAGACGGGGTTTGCAGCTGCGATTTGCGATCTGCATACGGATGTTGCACGTGCGATCCAACGGCATATCCGAGCGATCCCTGATCCGCGAATAAGTAGATTCAGTTTGCTGATCTGAGCGCTGCACCTTAAGTCGAGGGCGACATCAAGGAGTCTTCTCTATGCCCGAAGTTACCGCAAACGGCGTTAAAATCGTTTATCAGAGCCAAGGCCCAAGCGAAGCACCCGTCGCCCTTTTAATCATGGGTCTTGGCGGCCAGCTCACAATGTGGCCTGACAAATTGGTCGAAGACCTGGTCGCAGGTGGTTATCGCGTTGTTACCTTCGACAATCGCGATATCGGCCTGTCGCATCATCATACAGGCGAGAAACCACCAAAGATTCTCCGTCAGATCCTCCTGAGACGGATCGGGATCCGTTCGAAAACGCCCTATGACTTGCGCGATATGGCGAAAGACACGATTGGATTGATGGACGCGCTCAAACTCGATCAAGCGCATTTGGTGGGCATCTCCATGGGCGGTATGATCGGCCAGCACGTCGCGGCGATGGCACCGGATCGCGTGACGAGCCTCACAGCGATTATGACGACCACCGGAAACCCGAAACTTCCGCGCCCGTCCGCGCCTGTCATGCAGGCTATGATCCGCCGCGGGCCTCAACCGACAACCCGCGACGAGATCATTGACCAATCGGTCGCGACCTTTGGCGCAATCGGGACACCCGGTGAGGATCAGAACACCAACGGCATGCGCGATCGCATCACTCGTTCTTTCGATCGCAGCTTCAATCCTGCTGGCGTCCTTCGGCAAATGTCGGCCATTGTGGCGTCAGGGGATTTTCGAAAATTTACGCGAAGCATTAAAGCTCCGACCCTTGTCATCCATGGCGACCAGGATCCGCTCGTTCCGATTGAAGGCGGGCGCGACATCGCAAAGCTGGTCCGCGGCGCACGATTTGAGATCATGGAAGGCATGGGCCATGACGTCCCGCCGCGCTTCCTCTCGAAAGTGACGCAACTCATGCTGGATCACTTTGCAGCGACGAAGGTCTACTCAACCGCTGCGGAGTAGACGATTTCACCGTGCACAACGGTCATGAGGGTTCTAGCCTCGAGAATTTCCGCTTCAGGAATGACCAGTAAATCACGATCGAACACGGTAAAATCGGCGAGTTTGCCAACTTCTATGGTGCCCAACTCATCTTCCATAAAAGCCCCGTAGGCAGGTGCCTTGGTGAATAAGGTAAGCGCTTGCGTGCGGCTGAGCGCTTCCTCTGCAGACCACTGATCGGTGCTGAAGCCTTCGAGATCTTTGCGCGCCACCGCCGCATAGAACTCAATTTGCGGAGTCCCGACTTCGACGGGCGCATCGGAACCGCCGAGCACAACCGCGCCCGTATTAAGCAAAGTCTGCCAGGCATACGCGCCGTATAAGCGGTTTGGCCCCAGGCGGTCCGGCGCAAATTTGAGATCGCCAATCGCATGGCTTGGCTGCATCGAGGCAATCAAGCCAAGCGAGGCGACCCGCTCGATGTCATCTGGATGTAGGATCTGCGTGTGTTCGATGCGCCAACGCAGACCGGAGGGGTATCCGCCCGAATTGTAAGTGTCTAAAATGCGACGATTGGCCAAATCGCCGATCGCATGAATGGCCAGCTGAACCTCGCCCTCAGAGGCCCGCAGCATCAATTCATCCAGCAGGTCTGGCTCCATCAGCGACAGCCCGCTCGTATTTGGACGATCAGAATAAGGTTCGATCAGAAGAGCGCCGCGTGAGCCTAGCGCCCCATCCATATAGAGTTTGACCGATCGATTGGTGATCGTATCGGTTTCGTGCGCGCGGGATTCGGCGATGTCGAACCCTTCGCGATCGTAAGCATTGTGAAGGCGCAGCGGCAGCCGGCCTTCCAGATCCAGGCGTTCCAAAATCGCCGCATCGCGCGGATTGACGCTCATATTGTGAACCCCGGTCCAGCCGCGCGCGGAATAGGCCGCGGATCCAACAATGTAAGCCCGTGTAATTTCCTGCGGTGTTGGCGCAGAGACCAAAGTCAGCGCTTGGCTCATTGAATTATCGATCAATATTCCGGTTGCTTTGCCTTGCCCATCACGTTCAATCTTGCCGCCATCCACGTCTGGCGTGTCATCCGTAATCCCAGCAGCTGCGAACGCGGCCGAATTCGCCACTAAGGCGTGGCCGTCGGCGCGCGTCAGGATGACAGGGTTGTCCGGGCTGATAGCGTCGAGATCCGAAGCGAGCGGCATCCGACCTTCCGGCCAGCCCGTCTCGATCCACCCCCGGCCATAGACAACTTGGCCAGCTGGAAGTCCCTGCACTTCGCTCTCGATCCGCGTGACAAGCTCTCCGATGGAGGCGGTGCCCTCGAGATTGAGTGTGAGCTCGCGTTCACCGATGCCGAGCAGATGTGCATGCCCATCAACAAAACCCGGGAACATGACCGCGCCATCAAGATCCACAACGGTGACCGCGTCCTCATCCCAGTTCTGCGACGGTAACGGACCGGTCGCGATGATCCGACCGTCCGCGTCGATCATTACCGCATCGACGGTCTCGGTGTCGTTGCCGGTATAAATCGTACCCCCGGTGAAAACCATGTGAGGAACCACAACATCTTCGGTTTCTGTGACTTGTTCCGTCGGTGTACACCCGACGATCATGCAGCTCGCAGCAGCCGCCATCATCCAACGCATAAGCTATCTCCCAAAGCTCTTCGTCTGGATGGTCTAAGCCGGTTTTGACCGCGAGCAAGTCGGATGAGCCCGCGGACATGAAAAAACGCGCCCTGCTTGGCAGAACGCGTTTTTATTTTCTTTCAAAAGAACCAGTGCGTTAAGCGGTCTCTTCAGCCTTCTTCGCGATGTTCTTTTTGATTTTGAGCGCTTTGGTCGACAGTACGTCGTCTTTTGCTTTCGCCAGATACGCGTCCAGACCACCGAGTTTGTCAACGGTGCGCAGGGCTTTGGCCGCGATGCGCATAGAGAATTTCTGGTCCAGCGCTTCAGAGTGCAAGGTCACATTGACCAGGTTTGGCATGAACCGGCGCTTAGTTTTGATATTCGAGTGGCTGACATTGTGTCCAACCATCGGGCCTGTGCCAGTAAGTTCGCATACGCGGGACATGGGTCGCTCGCTTATTTGTCTAGATTAAAAACCGAAGCGCGGCTATTACGCGTCTCGTCTGGCGCCGTCAAGCACTGAGATGAGTTGAAGCTTTGGGCACCAAAATCGGCGCAAAAAAGGGATTTAATCGCGGCGAAACAGTGACGCACTTGTTCAGCCTATCTTTTGCCACACACATATATATCAAGTGACCCTGATCCATCTATGAGGCTCCTCGTCATGATGAAAAAAGTTCTCGCATCGGCTGCGCTTGCATCGCTGACTGTTTCCGCAGTTTCGGGCGCAGATACAGCGATCGTTGAGCCGCACATCCTGGAAATGATCAAGTCCGGGCAACCAGTGGAAATGGAATACAACATCAAGGCAAATGCCTGGGTGTTGATCTTACCGATCACGGGGAAGGCGAATTTTCGCGTCACCATGAACGAAAACACCTATGCGATTAAGAGCAAGGTGAAGACGACCGGCCTGGCTGACATTCTCGTTAATTACGATCTTGAGATCGCGGCCTCCGGTTACACACGGACGGATGGTTTGCATACGTATGCTTTCGTCTCTCAAAACCGCGACGGTAAGAAAAACCGGCGCGTCGATTTGAAATACTTGAAAGATGATTTCGAGATGACGGCGACGCCGCGCTTCGGCAATTTGGGCGAACCCCCTGCGACGGTTGAGCAAGCGCTCGATGCGAAAGATCCGGTCACAGCCTTGATTTCTTTCGCGCTGGAACCTCGCGCGGCAGGCGAAGACCCGTGTGGCGGTCCGCTTAAAATCTTTGATGGACGGCAGCTCACGCATTTGCACCTGACCAATCATGGAATGACCAATGTGAAATCCGAGGCCTGGTCGGGCGAAGCGTATGAGTGTCATATCCGAATGGACAAAGTTGCAGGCTATAAAGCGGGGGAGTCTGACAAGGACAATTTGTCCGGAATTGATGGCCCACTACGTATGTGGCTCGCACCACTTGGGAACGGAGCGCACGTCCCGGTTCGCATCGAAGCCGAGACCGAGGATATCGGGACCGTCACGCTGCAAGCGGCCAAGTTGAAATTCACGCCGCTTGAAAATTAAAGAAAAAACTTGTCTAGTTGCGCCTCGGAGCTAATATACAACCCGAGCGAGTGTTCCTCCCCTTGGTTGGCTCGCTCCACTACGCACATACCCAGAAGTGTGAGCGCCCGGATGTCCCCAAACATCCGGGCGCGTTGACGAAGACCTCACGCCTGCCTATCCGAAGCGCATGACACGATCGCCCCTAAAAATCGTGAGTTGGAACATCAACTCAATTCGCCTGCGCTTGCCCAATGTGGCATCCTTTGTTGAGCAAGAGCAGCCTGACATCGTTTGTTTTCAAGAGATTAAGTGCCAGAACGCGGAGTTCCCGGAAAAAGCGTTCAAGCAAATGGGGCTGCCGCATTTGGCGATTAACGGCCAGCGCGGGGGTCATCACGGCGTTGCCATTGCCAGCCGCGAACCCCTCGACATTCTGGAGACGCCGAAATTGTGCCGCGAAGGTCATGCGCGCGTAAATGCCGTGCGCGTTGGCGATATAGAGCTGCATAATATTTACCTGCCTGCGGGCGGCGATGTGCCGAACCCGGATGAGAATGACAAATTTGCCCATAAACTCGACTTTGTGAAACGGCTCGGTCGTCACTATGGCAAGCATGCCAAAGACGGCGTGCCTCGGGTCCTGGTCGGCGACCTCAATATCGCACCCCACCCAAATGATGTGTGGTCGCACAAGCAGCTTCTCAAAATCGTCTCTCACACGCCGGTTGAGACAGAAGGGCTGGAAAAGGCGCGCAAGAAAGGCGGGTTCACCGACATTGCCCGGCATGTGCATGACGAGGATCAACGGCTTTATTCCTGGTGGAGTTATCGGGCGCGCGATTGGGCCGCTTCAAATAAGGGTCGTCGGCTGGATCATATCTGGACCACGGAGGCAGCGACTGCGCTGACCGACCTTGACAGCTATCGGGTTCACCTGGCTTGGCGGGGCGGTTGGAAACCGTCAGACCACGCGCCGATCAGCATTGAGATGCAGCGCCCTTAAGCGGCGACAGACGGGACGTGTTCGAGAGGTCGTTCAAGTCGCGTCATCATTTCACCCACGGTCACCACGTCCGCGCCGCTATCTGCGATCGCTCCGAGAAGGGTTCGATAGTCCTCCGGCGTAACGCCCCAAGGCGATGGCGCGTCGCGCACATCATGGGTAAAGAGTATCAGCCAGCCCGCGCTTTCAGTCAGAGTCTGAAGATCCGCCATGGCCCGGTCAATGCCGCCATTATTCTTCTGCAATCCACACGCTTTGAGCATGTTGAGATCGACTTCGCCGCGGTTAAGGCCCGGTTTGACACCACGCAGCGCCATTTCTGAGGTCGAAAGATTCTTTTTGGAGCTCAGGTTCGCGGCTCCGAACGGATAGGCGAAGGATTTCACATCTGTGACGCCATGTTCGCGCAGGAATGCGAGGTTGCGACGACACTGCGCGTCAATCTCATCAGCGCTCGCTGCCCTGCAATCCACATGATCGTATGTATGGCAGCCAAAATCATGGTTTGTTTGCTGCAATCGCGCCAAGTCGGTCGCGTCAAACATGGCGCCATATTTGGGCTCAGTGGCCGCCAAGTAACCCCCAGCGACATACCAGGTTGCCCGCCAACCTTGCGCTTCAATCATCGGTGCAGCGGTCTCAACAGCGGATTTTGGAAAATCATCAAAACACAAGCTGACGAACCGCCCCTGAGGCAGTTCGCGCTCACGTCGTTCGAAGCGCTCGCACAATACGCGATCAATTGCGCTTCCGATCTTCTGAGAAAAGTAACCTAAATCGGCCATAAAAACGCTTCAGGGTGACACACAATAAAGAGCAATTCTGCAAAATGCGTTCCAGTGCAGACCATCTCGACTTTGACGATTTAACCGATCGTGATCTGCAACACTGGCTGCGCTTTCAAGCGGCAGATGCCAGTCTTGCGAGCCCCTATTTCTCACCGGCATACTACCGCGCTGTGAACACAGTCCGCCCGGGCATCAAAGTGCTCCGCTTCAGCGACAACGGACGTCCTGTGGCGTACTGGCCGTTCCGGAAAGGCGCTTTCGGTACCGCGCGTCCCGTTGCAGGCCCGATGGATGACCTGCATGGGATCATTGCTGATCCAGCCTCCCAGATCGATCTCCAGCAACCTGATGTGCGACGTCAGGTCGGAGGGTATGCGTTCTCAGCCCTTCCCTACCAACAGCGGCGCCACGGTCTGACAGGCCAAGCCGGCGCGGGAAATCAGGTGATGGATCTGAGCGCCGGGGCTGAGGCCTGGCATGCCGCCCGAAGCCTAGAGAGCTCTAATTTCCGCCGCGAGTCCCGCAAATGCGCGAAACTCCTCGCCTCACCTACCACAATTGTGCGCCACGATGTCATAGATATGAAGAGCTTCGAGCGCCTGATCGCGCTGAAGAAAGACGCATATCAGCGGTCCGGTCACTTTGATATTTTCGAACTCGACTGGCCGCGGGATTTGCTCTTCGCGCTGCTAAAGTCCGAGGACGAGGGGGCACGCGGTGTGCTTTCGACACTGAGTATTGAGGGAGCGGTTGCAGCGATGTGTTTCTGCATGCGCTCTCAATCCGTGCTGCACTATTGGTTTCCGGCCTATGAAGCGACCTTCGCCAAGCAAAAGCCCGGGCTCGCGCTCTTATTCTCATTGGTGCATTGGGCTGCAGAGGAAGGGATAAGTGAGCTGCATCTCGGCCTCGGGGATAGCCGATATAAGCGACACATGGCGAGTTGGATGATGCCCGTTCGTTCGGGTGCGCTGGCCTTGTCGCCCGCTCAACAGTTCGCGACGGAATTCACCGCCTGGGGACATCGCGTTGAAGGTCAGAATCGATTCCTCAATGTCCCAGCAAAATACGCTCGTAAGTATGAACGCATGGCCCTTTCAGGCACTTGGCGCGCTTAATTATTGTGCATTGCAGCACAATCTTTGAATGGAATGATATTGTATCACCGCCAGATGCCCTGTCAGCGCTGGGTAACGCATTTTTGCATATCAGATAGCCCGTAAATCAATTGATTATTATTCAGCGCGAGCGAATTGTTGCATTGCAGCATGACGCGAAATAGTCGAGCCCGTGATCTGGCCGGGCAGAAAAAAGACTAAGAGACAAACAACATGTTGCGGGAGGAGTTTCTGGTCGGCCTTCGGGTCGTCGCTAACTCTTTAAGGAAGAATTACATGCGTAAGACCTTTGTAACTCTGATCGCCGCTGCCGCTGTTGCAGCTCCTTTTGCCCACGCTGAGGGCACTCCAATCACAGTAGAAATGACGTATGACGCCACCCTGCTGGCCACCGAGGCAGGTGCCAAATCGGTGCTGGACTCTCTTAAGGTTCAGGCCGCCGAAGCTTGCTCCTACGCAACGCCCGTAACCGGCACGCCGACCTTCGATCGCGACTGTCGCGACGATCTCGTCGACAAAGCTATCGGTGAAATTCGTCTCGCCGCACTCGAAGAAGGTCAGGCCGCGACATATGTGTTCGCCGCGCTCGACTCAGAGATCGCTGCCAGCGCGCAGTAAGCGGCTAAACAACACGGATTTAGAAGGGCGGTGTCACCTCACCGCCCTTTTTGATTTTGCGCGTTCACTGAGCCACTCGAAAAAAATCAAAAAATATATACTAAATGATTTGCTTATTGTTCAGTGTTTTGATAAAGAGCACCTGTGACACAGATTCAGAAGGCCGTGCTCGAGAGATCCTAGAGCACAAAAAACCGGCCCACACCCAGTCTGTGTAACACGAAATCCTCCCGGTCGACCCACAGGTCGTCGTTACAAATATGGAATAGTCCCATGCGTAAGACTCTTGCTACTCTCCTTTCTGTTGCTGCGATCGCAGCTCCATTGGCCCACGCTGGTGATCAAACGATCACGGTCGGTCTCACCTATGACCCGGCTTTGCTTCAAACTGAATCAGGCGCGGAACTGGTTTTGGAATCTCTAGAGCGCCAAGCGATTGAAGCTTGCACATATGCTTCACCAATTATCGGAACTTTAAAGCATGACAGAACCTGCAGCACGGATCTGGTCGAACAGGCGGTTGATGAAATCCGCCGCGTATCTCTTCAAGAAGGCACGGTCGCGGCCTCTGTGTTCGCAAGCGTCGAAACCGGAAGCGCAACACCTGCCCAGTAGACTCTCAAACCCAACAAAAAAGGGCGGTGACCTCGGTCGCCGCCCTTTTTTGTTGAGACTGTCAGAAGGGGGCGGCTAAGCGACCCGCTCCACCATCATATGCTTGATCTTTGCAATCGCCTTGGCGGGATTGAGTCCCTTTGGGCAGACTTGAGCGCAATTCATAATCGTATGGCAACGATACAGCTTGAACGGATCCTCTAGATCGTCGAGCCGCTCGCCCGTAGCTTCGTCGCGACTATCAATCAACCAGCGATAGGCCTGCAGCAGCGCGGCAGGACCGAGATACTTATCCCCATTCCACCAATATGATGGGCAAGATGTCGAGCATGAGGCGCAGAGAATGCACTCATATAGGCCATCCAGTTGCTCACGGTCTTCTTCGGTCTGAGTCCACTCTTTCTCGGGCTCGGGCGTGTCCGTTTTCAAGAAAGGCTGCACATACGCGTGTTGCGCATAGAAATTTGTCAGGTCCGGGATCAGGTCTTTGACGACAGGCTGATGCGGCAAGGGCGCGATTGTAATGTGCGGTCCTGCGATCTCATCCCAGCCGCGTGTACAGGCAATCGTGTTCTGTCCGCCAATGTTCATCGCACACGAGCCACAAACTCCTTCGCGACAGGAACGACGGAACGCCAAGGTGGAATCGATATTGTTCTTAATGTAGATCAGGACATCCAGGATCATCGGACCACATTGGTCCATATCCACGAAATATGTGTCCCAGCTTGGATTACCGCCCTCTTCCGGGCTATACCGATAGACCTTGAATTTCTTGACCTTTTTTCCGCCCTCTGGCTTTGGCCAAGTCTTGCCTTTCTTAGGTGCTGAGCCCTTGGGGAGTGTCAGTTGTACCATATCGCTACTGTTTCCTTCGCGCCGTTAAAATGACGCCGTGCGTAATACTAAAAGCGAGACTTTGCATATGCTCGCCGCCCCGATCTATGGGCAAGATTGAGATGATCTCATAGCCATCTTCATCGGCGGCGTTACAAGCCGTTTCAATCTCCAGCGCGAGCGCTTCTGCATCTGTGCGATACGAATCCTTTTCACGAACAGTGCCCTCACCGAGAAACTTATCGCGTTCCTTGTGCACAGGTTTTGCTTCGATAAAGAGAGTTCGATACGTGGACAAATAGCGCTCCTAGTAAACCCGCTCTTTGGGTTTGATATACTCAATCTCGTTTGACATCGTATAATTGTGGACCGGACGATAATCGATGCTCACCTCGGCATTGTCGCTCGACCAGGCCAGCGTGTGCATCATCCAGTTTTCATCGTCGCGCTTATCATAGTCTTCTCGCGCATGCGCGCCGCGGCTTTCTTTACGGTTGGCCGCAGAGTTCACCGTCACGGTCGCTTGGCCGATCAGATTGTCAAACTCGAGCGCTTCGAGAAGGTCAGTGTTCCAGATCAAGCTGCGATCATCGATGCGCATGCCCGGAACTTTCTTGTTGATCTCGTCGATCTTCTCGACACCTTCATCCAAAACCTCGCCGGTGCGGAACACGGCGCAATTGTCTTGCATCGCTTTTTGCATTTCCAGCCGCAGATCGGCGACAGAATGGTCCCCATCTGCGTTCCGAATGCGATCGAACCGCGCCAAGTGGCTCTCGGTTTGCGACTCTTGGATGCTCGGCTGGCTCGCGCCAGCATCAAGCGTCGCACCACAGCGCAGACCGGCGGCCCGGCCGAACACAACCAAGTCAATCAGCGAGTTTGAGCCTAAACGGTTCGCCCCGTGCACAGACACACAAGCGGCTTCCCCAACAGCCATCAAGCCTTGAACGACTGAATCTGGATCGCCGTCTTTCTTGGTAAGGACTTCGCCATGGAAGTTGGTTGGAATACCGCCCATATTGTAATGTACGGTCGGCAGAACGGGGATCGGCTCTCGGGTCACATCGACGCCGGCAAAGACTTTCGCGGTCTCTGAAATTCCCGGTAGACGCGCTGCCAGTGTTTCGGCTGGCAAGTGTTCCAAGTGCAGGAAGATATGGTCCTTGTTCGGGCCAACACCGCGGCCTTCACGGATTTCAATCGTCATTGAGCGCGAAACCATATCGCGCGGGGCGAGGTCTTTCACACTCGGGGCGTAGCGCTCCATGAAGCGCTCGCCTTCAGAGTTGGTGAGATAGCCACCTTCTCCGCGTGCACCTTCGGTAATCAGGCAGCCCGCGCCGTAAATGCCGGTTGGGTGAAACTGGATGAACTCCATGTCCTGTAAGGGCAGGCCGGCGCGCAGCACCATCGCATTGCCATCGCCGGTACACGTATGGGCTGAGGTACAGCTGAAGAAGGCCCGGCCATAGCCGCCGGTCGCCAAAATAACTTTCTGCGCGCGGAAGCGGTGCAGCGTGCCGTCATCCAGTTTCCACGCGGTCACACCGCGGCAAACATCTTCGTCATCCATGATGAGATCGAGCGCGAAATACTCGATGAAAAACTCAGTATCTTCCTTCACGCACTGACCATAGAGCGTGTGCAACATGGCATGACCGGTCCGATCAGCCGCCGCGCAGGTGCGCTGGACCGGAGGGCCTTCGCCCATTTCCGTCGTGTGGCCACCGAATGGGCGTTGGTAGATTTTGCCGTTTTCGTTCCGGCTGAAGGGCATGCCCCAGTGTTCCAGCTCATAGACGGCGGCAGGCGCCTCGCGGGCGAGATATTCAATCGCGTCCTGGTCGCCGAGCCAGTCAGAGCCTTTGACCGTATCGTACATATGCCAGCGCCAATCATCTGGGCCCATATTTCCGAGCGACGCCGCGATCCCGCCTTGGGCAGCAACGGTATGCGAGCGAGTTGGGAAAACCTTTGTGATACAGGCTGTTTTGAGGCCCGCTTGAGCCGCCCCAAGGGCTGCGCGCAAACCTGATCCACCTGCACCCACAACGACAACATCATAAGTGTGATCGATGAATTTATAATCGCTCATCTTTTTCCTCTTCCGCGCCTACGCCTCAAGCGCCTGCCGTGAACCAGATTTTCAGCACCGACAGGATCGTCGCTACCGCCAGGCCGAAGACGGCAAACGTGTTCAAGATGAGCAGCGCTTGGCGTGTTCCGCTTTTGGCAATGTAATCTTCAATTACCACCTGAATGCCTAAGCGCATGTGATAAAGCGCCGCAGAAAGTGTCAAAATAAGCAAAATTGCATTCACCGGTTGCGCTGCCCAAGTCAGCGCACCCTCATAGCCTGCCTTGCAGGCAACGATGATCGAATAAACGAACCATGGCACAAGAAAAATAAGCGCCAGTGCAGTGACCCGCTGGCGAATATGATGCTGTGTTCCGGTCCCGGCAGATCCAAGCCCACGAACCGTTTTTGCACTCGTCGTCATGCCTTGATCTCCCTAATAGAAGGACGCGAGCGACCAGATCACCGCCGCTCCAACGATCGCAAATGCGAAGTTAAACATAGACCACAGGCTCGCTACGTTGGGATTGAACCCAACCATTGGGCCATCCCAAATCAAGTGACGCAGACCGTTTGCGAAATGGTACAACACAGCCATGGACCAGAGGAATAAAAGGATCTGGCCTGGCAGGCTGAACGCAATCATTTCCACAAATGCATAAGCTTCAGGGCCGGTGGCGAGAGCGATCAGCCAGGCGCCGATCAAGAAAGCTCCACCATAGAGCCCGACGCCGGAGACGCGATGGAAAATCGACCCGGCCATGGTCCAATGCCATTTCCAGATCTGCAGGTGCGGCGATAGGGGGCGCGATTCTGCCCGTCCCTGTCCAGCCATATGCTCCTCCAATACAAAAAGCTGTTTCGACGCGGCATCTCTTAAGCGCGTCGAAACCCCTGTCAACGCGACCAGACGTCAGACACGGGTCACAAAGGGGTGTGCGGTCGCGCGAACAGAATCACAGTCAGAGAGGACCTTTTCACGCGCCTTTCGAGATTTTAGCGTTGAGAACAAATCGATATGGACCCCGCCATGTTTCATGCATTCACCCGCTCGATCCTGGCTGCGCTCGCACTTTATGTGTGCTCAGCGCCTGCAGGCGCACAATCGCTGAGTGAGCTGATTGCAGAATATGAAGCCTTCAATACGGTCGGGGACCCTGAAGAAACGGCCAAAGCACGTGGGATCGAGGCCACGCAATGGGGGGATGTGACGCCAGAGTATCTCGAAAGCCGAGCACACGAAGCAAGACGTATGTTAGCTATGCTGAACGCATTAGACGACCCTGGGCCGGGGCCCGAGACCGCCATTCTCCGTCATCTCTTGCAAGCCCAAATTGACGCCCACGCCTATGACAGTGCTCGAATTCCATTCGTTGGGGATTGGGGCTTCTTTGCCGAGGCACCGTTCACGGCTATGCGCACTCGAGCGAATACGGCCGCTCGAGCCGAGGCATGGATCGCCCGCTTGGAAGATCTGCCACGCTATTTCGACCAGCATACCGCGAATATGCGGCGCGGAATGTCCACAGGCTGGACCGCGCACGCTGATCCACTCGCAACATCGATCTCCCAAATCCAAGCCCAACTTCAAGACTCACCAAGAGACAGCACCTTGTTCCTCCCCTTCACCTCGCTCGAGAGCTCCGAGCTTGATCCAGACGAGATTGAGGCTCTGAAAGTGAGAGGGGAAGCGGCGGTCGCGACGGCCATTTCAGCGTATGCGGATCTGCTTGCCTTCATGGAAGACGAATACCGTCCAACAGCGCGAACGGAGGCGGGCATCGCTGCGCTACAGGGCGGCCAGCAAGCCTATGCGGTTGCAGTCGGGTTTCATACCGCTGGCGCGGGGTACAGCCCGGTCCAAATCCACCAGCTCGGGCTCACCGAGGTTGCGAGGATCCGCGCAGAAATGGAGACCATCATTGCGGAGGTCGAGTTTGAAGGAACGTTCGCTGAATTCATCGAGTTTCTGCGCACAGACCCACAATTCTATGCCGAAACCCCTGACGAATTACTCGAAAAAGCCTCTGAGATGAGCAAACGGCTGGATGCATTGCTACCGCGTTACTTCAAAACGCTTCCGCGTTTGCCCTATGGGGTTGCCCCGGTACCCGCCGCGATAGCGCCCGGCTACACAACAGGACGGTATTCGGGCGGAGATGCAGAGAAAGGCATCGCAGGCACCTATCTGGTCAACACTTATGCGCTCGATCAACGCCCCCTCTATGAACTGCCCGCCTTGTCGGCGCATGAGGCCGTCCCAGGACACCATTTGCAAATCGCCCTGGCGCAGGAGCTCAAAAACGTACCGGAGTTTCGTAAATCCTACTATGCCACAGCTTATGGCGAAGGCTGGGGACTCTACGCGGAAAAACTCGCCGGAGAAGCTGGTTTTTATCGAACGCCATACGAACGATTTGGACAGCTCTCTTATGAAATGTGGCGCGCCTGCCGCCTGATCGCCGACACGGGTCTGCATCATTATGGTTGGAGCCGCGCGGAGGCTGAAACCTGCTTCATCGAAAACACAGCTCTCGCGCCGCTCAACATTCAAACGGAGGTGACGCGTTATATCGGCTGGCCCGGACAAGCGACCGCCTATAAGGTTGGTGAGCTGAAAATCCTCGAGCTTCGCTCCCGCGCGAGAGAAGCGATGGGCGAAGACTTTGATATCCGCGTTTTTCACGATGTGGTGCTCGGAGCAGGCGCAATGCCGCTTGATGCGCTCGAAGCTCGAATTGATCGCTGGATCGCGGACTGGCAAAGTGAACGATCGCAAGAGATGCCGTGACGGTTTCCGTACGCAGCATGCCTACTCTTGCCCCACAACGCCTCTAAATAAAGCGCCATGAAGACGCTCACCATCATCGAAACGGGTCGCCCACCAGCGAAAATCGAAGGCGACTGGCCGCTTTATCCGGCGATGTTTGAAACCCTTTTAGCGCCACATCTGCCCAATTGGATCTATGACACTGTGGAGCTGTCAGAGGGCGCGCCCCTGCCAGACCCCAGCATATTAGACGCGATCCTGATCACGGGATCCGCCGCGGGCGTTTATGACGACGAACCCTGGATGGCGCCGCTGATGGGCTTCATACAAGGCGCGGCCCATGCCCAAACCCCGCAGATCGGGATTTGTTTTGGTCATCAGGCCGTCGCTGACGCGCTCGGAGCGAACGTGGCCAAGTCAGATAAAGGCTGGGGGATTGGCCGTCACAGCTATGATCTCGTCTCACCTCAAAGCTGGATGGGCGCGGATGTGCCGACGACGTTCAGCCTTGGTGTCAGTCACCAGGATCAAGTGCTCAGCCTTCCCCCCGGCGCAACCGTGATCGCACGAAACGATTTCTGTGAATTCGCTGCACTCGCCTATCCAGGGGCAAAAGCGATCAGCTTCCAAGGTCACCCAGAATTTAGCCCAGGATTTTCCTGCGCACTCTACAATGTCCGCCGGGGGACGGTTTTCCCAGACGAGATGGTAGATGCAGCCGAGGCCAGTCTGTCCGAGCCGATCGACAATGATCTGGTGGGACGCTGGATGGCGCAGTTTTTATCAGAAAGCTCGTCTTAGCGTCGCGTCACGCTTTTCAGCGGATGGGAGCGCGCTCTAAGCTGAACCAGTGTCGGAGCCCACTCAGCCACCCCCGAAGCGTTTGACGGATCGTCAGGTCTGGGTTCTGACGATTGCCTCAGCAGTAGTCACAGCGAACGCTTACTACATTCATCCAATTATCGCGCGGGTGGCAGAAGACTTTTCGGTCAGTTCATCCACGATTGGTCTTGTACCCGCTTTTAATCAACTGGCCCTCGCGCTCGGGATCTTTTTGCTGCTGCCGCTCGGCGATCGCTATAGCAATCGCACCCTGACCGCGATCTTTGTCGCGGGCCAGTTTCTCGCCATCGCGGCGATGGCCTGGGCCTTGGATTTCCGACTGTTCTTGATCGGGTCAACGGTCCTCGGATTTATGACCATCGCTCCGTATTTGCTTCCGGCCTATGCATCAAAGCGGGTGGATCCAAGCGAACTTGGCAAAGTCACGGCCGTCCTGACCACAGGCATTATCGCCGGCATTCTCACAGCTCGCGCAGGAGCGGGCGTCATTGCGGAATACTTTGGTTGGCGCACCGTCTACTACATTGCCACCGCTTTGATGTTGGTGGTTTCGGTCACCCTCCCCTTCACTATGGATCGGCGGGAAACCATGTCTGAGACGTCAGACCAGACCTCCTATCCACGACTGATCTTCTCGATGTTGCCGATGGTCGGACGCTATCCCGAAGTCTTGCTGTCCGGGATCATCCAGGCCTTGAATTTTGGCATTTTCATTTCGGTTTGGTTGGGGCTCGGCTTGCATCTGACGAGTCCAGAGATGGGCTATGGCGTTGATGTGGTTGGATATCTGGCGCTGTTCGCCATCGTAAATCTGGTAACCACACCGCGGCTTGGAGCTTGGGCGGACCGGGTGGGCGCCCGCAAAGCGAGACTCATCGTAGCGGTGTTTCAGCTTGTCGGCGTTTCACTCTTTCTGTTCTTCGGGAACAATCTTTGGCTGCTTATGATCCCGATCTTCATCACCAATGTGTTTGGCCCGGTCGTCGATGTCACCGGCCGCATGACCTTTTTGAATCAACCGCCAGCGGTAAGGACGCGGCTGATGACCATCTATATTGTCTTCATGTTCGTCGGCGGCGGGGTCGCCAGCTGGGCTGGGACTGCCGCCTATGACACCTGGGGCTGGAGCGGGAATGCTGT
Organism: Pseudomonadota bacterium; assembly: GCA_038527765.1. Taxonomy (GTDB): domain Bacteria; phylum Pseudomonadota; class Alphaproteobacteria; order Caulobacterales; family Hyphomonadaceae; genus Henriciella. The sequence continues at coordinate 293,888 of JBCBFK010000003.1, read as the reverse complement.
CCTGGCGCTGGCGACATCGATCACCGTGCTTGCCTTGTGCTTTTTGTCGCAGCAAATTTATCGACCTGAAACAAATTCGAGCCAGAACTGAAAAGCCCGCCCCCAAAAAGGAGGCGGGCTTTGATCCCAAAGTCGGGATTAAGTCCAATCAGACTTAGCCGCCAAACTTGAAGCGCGCGCCAACCGAAAAGACGTTTTGCGTGTTTTCAATTTCCAGCGTGCCTGGGAATAGCTGGTTGGTCAGCTCAATGTCTTCGGTCGCGCGGTAGGCGTATTCACCGAAAAGTTCCCAATTGTTTTGCAGCATGTAAGTTGCGCCTGCTTTGACCTGATAGCCGAGCTTGCCTTCACTATCGTCAATGACGGTGATGCCAGATGGCTGATAGGAAACTTCAACGTCAGCATAACCGATGCCTGCGCCCACATAGGGTTGGAACGCTCCGCCCTGGTTGAAGTCATAGTAGCCGTTGAAGAAGATGCCCGTATTGGTGATATCACCCCGGCCGTCGGCGACCACTTGGGCGACGGTTACACCCAATGGATCTGGTGAGCTTGCAATCGACGCCGCGTCGAGGCCGTCAATGCTGCCACCGCCGAGCGTTACGCCGGTGTGCGTATCAACATCGGCTTGAGAGTAGACGATTTCCACGCCTGCCCGGAAGCCATTGCCATAACGCGCACCAAACTCACCCGAAAACGCGGTTCCGCCGTCAAACTCAGTCGACCAGCCATAGGCTGTGCCAGCGGCAACATCGAGCGTGCTGCCATCACCAAGATTGCCGGTCGTAAACGCTCCGGTCGAGCCAGAATTGTCGCTGTCATTCTGCTGGGTGAACCCAATAGAACCACCGACATAGTATTCCTGAGCGGACGCAGCGCCCACAATCACCAGTCCTGCTGCAATTGCAGCGACAGATTTCATGAGTTTCATACTCAACTCCTTGCATAATACGGAAGGCTGCTTCCCCCCGTCCGGACGCTAATTAGTATTCTTTATACGATAGGCAATATTAAATTTTCTTTTGGCTTGAAATTTGTATCGCAGTCTGCACAACCCCCTTCACGGGGAAACACTGACTCAGGACGTTACTATGCTGCCAAAACCGCGCGCGGACATCGCACCCAATACGCTGGACTTTGAAATTCTACCTTTGGTGAAGCCGACGGGCTTTCGAGAGTATGATGCGCGATGGTGGTTCAATGGCATCGGACACGAGAAAACGCCGGAGCTAAACCTCACGGGCGTTCAGGCGCTTGGCCTCGGAATGGCGACCCTGTTTCATGAACTCGGTGTTGAGCCGAAAGTCGTCACCGGACACGATTTCCGCTCGATCAGCCAGCCGATCAAGAACGCGCTGATCCTCGGCATGGTACAAGGCGGTTGCGAGGTCCTGGACGTCGGGCTTGCTTTGTCACCCATGGTCTATTGGAGCCAGTTTGAACTGGACTGCGCCTGCTGCGCCATGGTCACCGCGTCTCACAATGAGAATGGCTGGACCGGCGTCAAAATGGGCGCCAATCGCCCATTGACCTTTGGCCCCGATGAAATGGGTCGTCTGAAAGAAATCGTCCTCAATGGTGATTTTCAGCCGCGCGCTGATGGCGGTCATTTTCGCGTCGACGATATGCGCGAAAAGTACATTGATGCCGTTGCCGAGGGCGTTTCTATCCAGCGCCCCTTGAAAGTGATCGCGGCATGCGGGAACGGTACCGCCGGCGCCTTCGCACCCGATGCTTTGCGGAAAATGGGCGTCGACGTGATCGAGATGGACTGCGATCTCGATAACACGTTCCCGAAATACAATCCCAACCCGGAAGACGCCGCTATGCTGCATGCCATGGCCGCTGCGGTAAAAGAGTATGGCGCCGATATCGCCCTCGGCTTTGACGGCGACGGCGACCGCTGCGGGGTGATCGACAATACCGGCGACGAAATCTTCGCCGACAAGATTGGCCTGATGCTCGCCCGCGATCTCTCAAAAGAGTACCCGGGCGCAAAATTCGTCGTCGATGTGAAATCAACGGGTCTCTACAAGACAGACCCGGTGCTCGAAGAGAACGGCTCGACGGTCGATTACTATAAGACTGGACACTCCTATATTAAGCGTCGCACGACCGACTTGGATGCCCTCGCGGGGTTCGAGAAATCGGGGCACTTCTTCTTCCGACCTCCGATTGGACTTGGTTATGATGATGGCTTGATTGCGGCCAAAGCAATCCTCGAAATGCTCGATCGCAACCCGGACAAGACGATGGCGGACTTGAAGGGTGAGCTCGGGGTCGCATTCACGTCGCTGACCATGTCCCCACACTGCGCGGACGAAGTGAAGTACGAGGTCATCGAGCGGATAGTAGAAGAATACAAAGGTCTGCTCGGTACTGAAATCCTCGGTCGCAAGGTGGTTGATGTGAACACGGTCAACGGCGCGCGCGTGACGCTCGAGGACGGATCTTGGGTCCTGGCCCGCGCCAGCTCCAACAAGCCGGAATTTGCGGTCGTCGTCGAAAGCATGCGTTCCGAAGAGGACATGATCGCGCTGTTCCGCGAGGAAGTGAAGCCACGCCTCGCGAAGTACCCGGAAATCGGCGCTTACAATCAAGAAATTTAGACTCCGTCGCGCACTTACGAAAAAGTCATGTAAAAACAGCGACGGATTATTTTCACAGATGCGTTCTACCCTTCAGGCGTCGCCTTTTCGGCGTCTGAGGGAGACTGAATTTAATGCACAAGAAACTGAGCCTGTTTGGCGCTCTTCTACTGGCCGCGTGCGGCGGTGGAAGCGGAGGATCGTCGACAACTCCAACCACCAGTGTGGCGACCACCGCGACCAATTCCGCACCAACGGTCGCTTCAGCCGTGGCAAACCAGTCCGCCAGTGTCGGATTTGACTTCAGCCTGAACTTAGCGGGAACTTTCTCAGACGCCGATAATGATGCGTTGACCGTAACCGCTGATTTTGGCGCGGATGCCAAAGGGCTCAGCCTGTCCGGAACGACGATTTCCGGTGTACCGAATTCGACCGGCACAATCACCGTGACCTGTACCGCGACCGACCCAGATGGTGCGACCGCGACGGACACATTCGAGATTGAGGTCGGGGTCGATCAATCCGCGATCCTCGCAACGTTTGGCAATGCCATCGATCTTGAGAATTTGGACGATTATGCTGGGCAGACCGTCCCCGCCTACATCACTAAAATCAATGATGGCGGCAATCCGATTACAAATCCTGGCGCAACCCTGGGACGGGTCTTATTCTACGACACCTCACTGTCGACAGACGGCGCAGTTTCATGCGCGACGTGTCATCTTCAATCACTCGGCTTCAGCGATGCGGGTATCGTCAGTACGGGTGTCGACGGTGGACAAACCGGGCGTCACTCTATGCGCTTAATCAACACAATGTTCGCCGATGAGGAAAACTTCTTTTGGGATGAGCGCGCCCCGAGCCATGAAGCGCAAGAAAGCCAGCCGATCCAGGATCACAACGAAATGGGGTTTAGCGGACAGAACGGACGTCCAGACCTCGAGACGCTCATCGCGCAAATGGAAGCCACCGAATACTATGAAGAGCTGTTCCGGTTCGTTTATCTCGATCCAAACATCACCGAAACGCGCATCCAAGAGGCGCTGGCGCAATTCACCAAGTCCATTCAGTCTTTCGACTCGCGCTATGATGAAGGTCGCGCACAAGTGAACAATAATGGCGCGAATTTCCCAAATTTCACCGCAGATGAGAATGCTGGGAAACAGCTATTCATGCGCGCCCCCGGCGATGGCGGTGCTGGGTGCAATGTGTGTCATCGCGCGCCTGAATTCGATATACGCCCAGGGTCGAACCATAATGGCGTCTTCGCAGTGGCCGGCTCGACCACCGAGTTCGATCTCACCAACACGCGATCTCCGAGCTTGCGCGATATGGTTGGCCCAGGCGGCACCTCGAACGGTCCGTTCATGCATGATGGGTCTCTCGCCACACTGCGCGCCGTCATTGATCACTATGACGCCATCCAGGAACCAACGAGCGAACCACCTTTGTCTGAATGGCGCGCGACGATCGACAACCGGCTTTTTCCAGGTGGCAATCCGCAGCGTTTGAACCTCACCGAGATCGAGAAAGATCAGCTGGAGGCCTTTCTACTGACGCTAACGGGGATCAGCATTTACACCGATCCGAAACTCTCCAATCCTTTTTAGAGATCGCAAGGGCAGCGCGGTTGAGTTCAAGAGCGTCGCTGCCCGTTATTTCTTCTATCGCACGTCTTCATAATGCTCGGCCAAACGTGTCGGTTCAGCGCCAAACCCCCACATAAGCCCAACATAAATAAATGTCAGATTGGACCGCCAGAACCCCCATTCTGCAATGCGCCGATCCGACGACCAGACTTTACGGGGCACCTGTCTGACCCGCCCGCGCCCGGAACGGACCATGCGCAAGCACAAATCCGCTTCCTCCATAATCGCCTGATCTGGGTCCCAGCCGCCAATGGCTTCAAAATCCGAACGGCGACAGATCATGACCTGATCTCCGAACAAGAGCCGCGCGCCTCTGGCATACGAGAACGGACGAAAGAAAAGCGGCGCGTACCAGGTTTTGATGAAATTGTGCGCGGTCGTCACACGCCGCGGCCCTTGCTCGCCTCGCATAACTGAGATGAATCCCGCGAGCGCCGTCTTCGGGTCGCTTAAGACGTCTTCGCAACAGCCGATAAAGTCCGTTGGAACCACTGTATCCGCATGCAGAAAGCAAAGAATGTCCCCCCTGGCGGCACGGGCACCGGCATTCATCTGCGCCGCGCGTCCGCGCGGTAAACGCTTAAGCACGCGCGCGCCAAACTGAGTGGCGAGGTCAACTGTTTGATCGTCGCTGCCAGCATCAGCGACGATGATCTCAAGCGGCGCTGGCGAGAGTGCTGAAGCGTTCGCGAGGGTCCGCGGCAATGCGGCTTCTTCATTCAATGTCGGAATAATAATCGAGACCGCCATAGAGACGACTTAGAGCGTTCTTGTTTGGGTTGAATACACGTTTCCTTGAAAGACCAATGATTTCTTCAGATTACAGCGAATTAAGCGCGCCTCTTCGTTGTTCGGGTCTATGGACAAAATATGGCTTGGTGGAATGGGAGCTTGGCGCACCATCGGCGCGCAGGTATCGTTGCAGGTGTGACGGCAGTCCACGTTGCCGGGCTCGCTGCGATTGTCAGCCATGTGTTTCAGCCAGGGCTGACACCTGATCGAAACTATCTTGAGGTTGAACTCGCTGAGATCGAGCTTCCGCCTGCCGAGCCAGAGCCTGAGGTCACGATTGCCCCCCTTCCAGACCCTGCGCCTGAACCGACGGAGCCGCTCCCCATCGCACCCGTCACTGTCGCGCCAGCCGTGCCGGATCCGTCACCGCCGGATAAAGCAGCCCCAGAAACGGACACACAGAACGTCCTGACCCAACTGCAGCAAAGCGAGGAGAGCTCTCTCACCAGTGACGCCGATAATGAAATTGGGATAAAGGCAGGTGAAGGCGACGGCATGGTCACACCCGCTCAAATTGCCAATGTCTTGCAGCAGGCTGATTGCTTGAAGCTCAAACGCCATGAAGAGGGCGCCTGCCCTGAGCCGGATCCATTTGCCGTTGCGATCGCAAGTGCAAAACGCGCGATCCCACCAGAACGCCTCTTCGCCGACCCAAGATATGTCGGCAAAACCGTCAGTGATAAGATTTTCGAAGAAGAAGCTTCAAACAGGTTTCACTGGCCAGACGAAGATCTCTTCACCGATCCTATGTATCCGGGCGCTTACAATGCGCGGCGCATTCGAAACGGCCAGGAGCCCCTATGGAGCAAAGAAATGCGAGACGGCTTCACAAAGCGCGATTAATCCTTGTCAGCCTCGGTGCGAGCCTCTCAATATATAAAGAATGACCCAACAGTCGTCCGCCCTGATCCAAATTGAATCGATCCTCAACGATGCGGTCGAGGTCGGCCTCAGCTGGAGTACACGCCGCGCTGAGCTGTCGATTGATGAAAAATCGCTCGGACAGTTCGCGTCCAACGCAGATCTCGAAATCGAGCAACTGGTCCGCGCTAAACTGGGCGAGACCTTTCCCGGCGAGGCGATCATTGGCGAAGAGTATGGTGGAGCTCTGTCTGCAGAACAGTCTGGCTGGGCCATCGACCCGATTGACGGAACGTCGAACTTCATTCTCGGGTTGCCAATCTGGGCAATATCTTTTGGCTATCTGGATCAGGGACGGTCGGTTCTCGGCGGGGTCGCCATCCCTGATCTTGGATTGATAATTTCTGCACAAGATGGTTGCGGGCTGCGTTTGAATGGTACCGCCTATCAATCGCCCGCTTCCCCCAATCTGATGCGGACCATATCGCTCGGCGAGAACGACTATGAAACGGGCGCCGAGACAGACGCCCGCGCCGAACGATTGCGTTCTGAAGGTTACTCCGTTGTTCGCTATCGCTGCGCCGTCTTTTCCCTCGCCATGTCAGCCCTTGGCCGACTTGGCGGCTATGTGGAGCATGGCTGTGGCCTTTGGGACATTGCCGGCTCGGAAGTCATCTGCCGCGAAGCGGGTCTCGAGGTCACGACGCAGCAAGTGGTCCCGGGGCGATATGCCATCGACGCGCGCTGGCCGCGCTAGTCAGCGCTTCGCTTCACCTCATCTCTTGCTCCACGTTGCAAACACAGTAGGTTGCCGCCGTTACAAAGGGAGTCTGGCATGGGCGACAGGATCTTTATCGGCGGCGCAGATATGGATGGGGAAGGCACACCGAATGATGCCCAGACGCTTCTACTCAACCGCGCGAACCGTCACGGCATTGTCGCCGGCGCGACAGGCACAGGCAAAACCGTCACCCTGCAAATCCTCGCCGAAGGCTTTTCGAATGAAGGTGTGCCGGTCTTTTGCGCTGACGTAAAAGGTGACCTGTCCGGGATTTGCGTTTCAGGCAGCCCCGAGCATAAGCTGCACCCAAAACTGATTTCACGAGCCGAAAAGATCGGCTTTGAAGACTATGGCTATGACGCGACCCCAACTGTGTTTTGGGACGTCTTTGGCGAGAAAGGCCATCCGGTTCGCACGACGATCTCAGATATGGGCCCTTTGCTTCTGTCACGGTTGATGGATCTTTCCGAGACTCAGGAAGGCGTGCTCACGGTTGCATTTGAATATGCCGATGATGAAGGCATGCTGCTTTTGGATCTGAAAGATCTGCGCAAGCTCCTGAACCATATGTCGGAAAAAGAAGTTCGAACCGAGATTAGCCGAGAGTATGGTAATGTCGCGACGGCCAGTCTTGGGGCGATTCAGCGACGCTTGCTGGTGCTGGAACGCGAGGGCGCCGAGGCCTTCTTTGGCGAGCCCGCGCTCGACCTTAAAGACTTTATGCGTACCACACGCGACGGTCGGGGGATCGTCAACGTGCTCGACTCGACGACGCTGATCAACAGCCCGCGTCTCTACTCAACTTTTTTGCTTTGGCTCTTGTCTCAGCTGTTTGAAGACCTGCCGGAAGTCGGTGACCCTGAGAAACCGAAAATGGTGTTCTTCTTTGATGAAGCGCACTTGCTCTTCAACGATGCGCCGCGTGCCTTGCTTGAGAAGATTGAACAAGTCGTGCGATTGATCCGCTCAAAGGGGATTGGCGTTTTCTTTGTAACGCAAAACCCGCGCGATCTCCCCGACAGCGTCCTGGCGCAGCTCGGCAATCGTATCCAGCACGCCTTACGCGCTTACACGCCAGCGGAACGTAAAGGCGTCAGAGCCGCTGCACAATCATTCCGGGAGAACCCGGCTTTCGATGCAGAAGATGTCATCACCGATCTCGGTGTTGGCGAGGCCTTGGTCTCGATGCTGGATGAAAAGGGTGCGCCGGGGATCGTCCAGCGCACACTGATCCGGCCCCCAAGCTCTCGACTCGGGCCAGCGACGGAAGCCGAACGCGAAGCCGAGATGAAGAATAGCCCTGTGCTCGGCCTCTATGATGAGGCCATAGACCGAGAGTCGGCTTATGAAATTCTGCTCAAGCGCGAAGAAGAGGCCGCCGCCGCCGCTGAGCGTCTCGCCAAAGAAGAAGAGCGCGCTCAGCGTGAACTCGAAGAAAAGAAAGCCCGCGAGAAAAAGCGCACCGGAACACGTCGGCGCAGCACGCGCATGACACCGACCGAGCGCGCCGTGAACACGGCCACGCGAACGATTGCCCGACGCGTGACGGATTATGTATTGCGCGGTATCCTCGGCGGACGACGACGGTAGGAGACGCATTCGTGGCCGATGCAGGCGATAAACGATCAGAGCTGATCGCGAAGCTTGCTGATCATATTCTTGCAGACGGCTTGTTGAATGCGAGCCTGCGCCCGCTGGCAAAAGCGGTCGGCACCAGCGACCGCATGCTGCTCTATTACTTCAGCGACAAAGATGACCTGATGGAGGCTGTCTTGGATCATATCGCCGCGCGCATCACCCTGATCCTAGAGCAATCAGCGCCGCCGGAACCCCTGCCCTATTCTGTGTTCGCTCCAATGCTCGTAGAGAATATGAAGTCTGAGCTGTTCTGGCCCTATTTGCGCTTATGGCTCGAGGTCGCTGCGCTGTCGGCAGGCGGTGATCCTTTGTATCGCACGTGCGGCGAGAAGATTGGTCGAGGCTTTGTCGCCTGGGGCGCACAACATCTAGCCGTCGAGAGAGAAGCGGAGCGCACGTATGATACGGCAAGACTCTTGGTGCATGTTGAAGGCAGCGTGCTCTTACGGAGTTTGGGTCTCGAAGATGTGGTCGAACAGGCCAATAAGATCAAAGAATAGGCCATCTGCTGAGCTGAAGCGACTCCTCCTTTGGACGCATATTTGCGACCTCTTCAAATAAACAATCACAATAAAATCATGTATTTGACCATAATAATTTTTCTATTTTAAGTATTATTTTAAATTTTACTATTTTAATTTGAATAATGTGAATTATTCGAAATCTTACTCCTTCGTCACAGGGGCGCTACTGAAGGATAGCGCAAGTGACGACTCCCCAAAATCTATCTTGGACGGCCAACTCCACGGCCTCAAACCTCACCTATATCGAAGTCATCTTTCAGCTCTCACCGAGCTTCTTTCCAGATCCGGACAACCTGACAGCCGCAAACTCGATCGCCTTGCCCATGCTGCCGAGCGCCGACCGAAAAAGCGGCGAATACACGTCAGTTGAAGCCCTCGACAATGTTGAGGACCTGATCACGCACTATAAAACACTTCTTGATCTCACCGACCGGCATCGACTCACCTACTCGAACTATTTCTACCATTTCTGGCTGCGGCTGCGGTTGCGCTCTGAAGATGCAGAAGTCGATTTTGCGGGCTATGATACATGGCGCCAAATGCGGACGCTATTTGCCTGGCTTGAGCAAGCAGAAGACAGATTGGCTATGCAAGAAATCAGCGATGGATGGGAATTGCTGATCGCGCGAATGGGTGATCGATTGCATTTCAAGGAATCCGGCGTGGATCAAAGTCTTCGCACCACCAATATCGCCTTCTCCCGTGATGAGTTGCTCAGCCGACTTACGCCTTTACGGACGCGCGTCGACCAGGTCATTTCTCGGCTGGTGGATGAGATTGGTGAAGACTATTGGACCGACTTTCGACGGGACCTGGCTTAGCGACGCTCATAGGCGGGCGTCAGAATAATCGTCTTCCCATCAGCGTTTCCGCTGCGTGTAGGCTTCCCTCGTGGCATGGCTGTGCTTAAATGAACTCTGACGCCCGCGTCACGCTCTGGTGCGGGACATTCGAGACAGGAAACGGGAGGCGCAAGCCATGAAAGAGTATCTGCAATTCTACATCAATGGCGAGTGGGTCGACCCTGTCGAACCGCGCACGCTGGAGGTTGAAAACCCAGCGACAGAAGAACCCTTCGCGACGATTTCTCTCGGTTCATCCGCGGATGTCGACAAAGCCGTAGCGGCGGCGAAAGCCGCGTTTCCAACCTTCTCGCAGACCAGTGTGGAGTATCGCGCTGACCTGCTCGACAAGATCATGGCCGGTCTGCAAGCGCGTATGGGCGATATGGCTGAGGCGATTTCTGACGAAATGGGCGCACCCATGTGGCTGGCCAATGCAGCTCAGGTGCCTGCGGGCATGGGCCATGTCGCCACGATGAGCCAAATCCTGCGCAATTATGAGTTTGAAGAACAACGCGGCACAACGCTTCTGCGTAAGGAACCAATTGGCGTATGCGGATTTATCACCCCGTGGAACTGGCCGCTGAATCAGATCACCTGTAAAGTCGCCCCTGCCATCGCAGCCGGTTGCACCATGGTGCTGAAGCCTTCTGAAATCTCACCGCTCAATGCCATGATCTTCACAGAAATCATGCATGAAGCAGGCGTGCCTGCAGGCGTCTTCAACCTCGTAAATGGCGATGGCCCAAGCGTCGGAGCGCATCTTTCAGGACACCCAGATGTCGACATGATGAGCTTTACCGGCTCGACCCGTGCTGGGATCCTAGTGGCCCAGGCTGCGGCGCCAACTGTAAAACGCGTTGCACAAGAGCTTGGCGGCAAATCACCGAACATCGTTCTGCCAAGCGCAGATCTCCAAAAAGCCGTCGGGGGCGGTGTGATGCAAATGATGACCAACTCTGGTCAGTCTTGTAACGCCCCGAGCCGGATGTTTGTTCCGCGCGAGGCGAATGAAGAAGCCAAAGCGATCGCGAAAGCTGCGGCAGAAGCTGTAAAGGTCCAGATGCCGCGTGAAGCTGACAAAGGTGCGATTGGACCGATCTCAAATGGCAATCAGTATGCCAAGGTTCAGGACCTCATTCAAAAGGGGATCGACGAGGGCGCAACGCTGGTCGCTGGCGGCACTGGTCGCCCAGAGGGGCTCAATCGAGGCTACTTCGCTCGACCAACCGTCTTTGCAGACGTCACGAATGAGATGACGATTGCCCGCGAAGAGATCTTCGGACCGGTCCTCGTTATGATCCCCTATGACAGCGTCGATGAAGCGGTCGAAATGGCGAATGACACGGAGTACGGCCTCGCAGGTTATGTTCAGGGCGAGCCCGGTGAAGCCGCCCAAATTGCCAACCGCATCCGCGCAGGTCAGATCCAGGTCAACGGCCAGGGCCCAGACTTCAGTGCGCCCTTCGGCGGCTATAAACAGTCCGGCAATGGCCGCGAATGGGGCGAACACGGCTTTGAGGAGTTCCTCGAAGTGAAAGCCGTTATGGGCGCCGCTGCAGCCTAAATGCGATCATACTCTGAACGATCAGGGCGGGCCGCTGGCTCGCCCTTTTTTTGTTACGGGGCTTGCACCATCTGGAAAATGTCGCCGCCAATGGTCACGATGTAGAGGTTGCCGGCCTCATCCGTGCCGAAGGCAGTGATCCGTGTCAGCGTGCCGACATCCGGTACCAGATTGTCTGTCTCAATCGAAAACGCGCTTGCTGAAACCGTCTGCCCGGATTGCATTATAGAGACTGGAACCGCCCAGATATTGTCCGAAATGAAATCGGCAAAGACATAGTGATTTTGCAAGGCTTCAACCGGCCCCTGATACACAAGCCCCCCGGTAATCGAGCGCCCCTGACGCGGCCCGTCGCCATGGCCATACTCCAGCACAGGCGGCGTAAACTCGGCCTGGTCTGCACCTTTGAAAAACGCCGTTCCTTCGCGCACAGCCCAGCCAAAGTTTAGCGTGCTATCATCCATGGGCAGGCGACTGACTTCCTCGATCGCATCCTGCCCGACATCCGCGAGCAACACGTCTCCAGAAATTGGGTCAAAACTCGACTGAAACGGATTTCTGAGCCCCATCGCGTAGATCTCCGGACGCCCATTTGCGGGGTCGTTAAATGTGTTTCCGGTCGGAATTGCATAGTTCCTAAGCGGGTCGCTCGGAAAATCATCGCGGGAAACATCCAAGCGCAGGACTTTGCCGAGCAGCGATTGTGGGTTCTGAGCCAAATTGTTCGGATCACCACTGCCGCCGCCGTCACCGGTCGGAATGATCAATAAGCCATCTGCATTGAAGCCAATCCATCCCGCATTGTGATTGCTCAGCGGTTGAGGATAGCGTAAAATCAGCGTTTCGGTCGAGGGATCCACCTGATCAGGGGTGCTGGCAAAGACCTCATAACGGCGTATCTCTGAGTCTCCAGACACGTTCGTCATGTGAACGTAAACGCCGCGATCATTGGCAAAGTCTGGAGACATGGCCAGTCCCAACAGGCCACGCTCTCCATCCGTCGAAACGTCGGCCGAAACATCCAGAAAATCGACGCTATCAAGGGCGCCCGTGTCCGGACTGAGCAGGCGGATACGCCCGCCTTTCTGGACCACAAGGACGCGTCCGGATCCATCAGGCGAGGCAAGCAGGCCGAGCGGTTGTGATAACCCGGTGCCAACCCGCCGGCTGGTAATCTGAACGGTCTGATCCGTGACCGTAATATCGAGGTTGAGCGTTGCCGTGGCGCCGCTTGAGTCACGGGCTTGCAGCGTAACTTCATAAACATTGTCCTGATTGCTGTCGCTTGGATTCTCGAAATCCAGATCGACACTGAAAGAGACACCGCCTGTGGTGGCATCGAGACGAATAAGCGCCGCATCCTCTCCCCCAGAAATCGAGACGGTTACCGCGTCGCCGTCTGGGTCGGTCGCCGCTGCGGTGTAGAAGACCCCAACACTGTTTTCCTGGACACTCACGGCCGCGCTGGATGTGAACGCAGGCCCTGTATTCAACGGGACCGTAATCGCTGAATCGGACCCGCCGCCACCGCACCCCGCGAGTGCAATTGCAACCCCGCAGACCGCTAACGTCTTGCACATGTTCATGCGACTTCCCCTTGCATTCATCATTTCGCTCAACTTACACAAGAGGTGAGCATTGCGGATTACGATTGCTCAATCTTGAACAAACAAAGGGGGTTTCGTTCAATATGGACTTTTTAGAACAATTACTGGCGCCGTTTGGCATGGAAGACCAAGCCGATACGATCCTGGCGGGGGCAACGAACGTCCTGCTCGCCTTGATTATCCTGATTGTCGGCTTCTGGATCGCTGGACGCGTGGGCGCCTTTGTCCGCGGCATCGGCAAGCAGCACAAGAATCTCGACGACACGCTCTTCAATTTCCTGGGCAGTTTGGCGCGATACATCATCCTGGCTTTCGTGGTCATCGCGGTTCTGAACCGTTTTGGCGTGGAAACCACGTCGATCGTCGCCCTGCTAGGTGCTGCGGGTCTCGCCGTCGGTCTGGCGCTTCAAGGGGCGATGTCGAACCTCGCAGCGGGGGTCATGTTGATGATCTTCCGGCCCTACAAAGTCGGCGATTTCATTGATGCGGCCGGCCAGTTTGGGAATGTTGAGGATATCACACTGTTCACCACGGTCCTGCGCACGTTTGATCATCAACAGATCATCATTCCAAACGGCAAGATCTGGGGCGAGCAAATCGTCAATCACAGCCACCATGAAGTGCGTGGTGTGGAGCTGACCTTTGGGGTCTCTTACGATTCCGACATCGACAAGACACGGGACGTCATCCGAAAAGTCTTCGCTGACCACCCCTTGATCCTCGATGATCCGGAGCCGGTCATCGTGGTCTCAACCCTGAATGATAGCTCCGTTGACTTCGCAACACGTCCTTTTGTGAAAGGCGAACATTGGTTCGATGTCCGCTTCACCGTGCCCGAACTGGTTAAAAAAGCACTGGATGAGGCGGAGATTGAAATTCCGTTCCCACATCAAAAAGTGATCTTGTTCAAAGGGGACGATTAAAAAAAACCGGGAGACAGAGCTGCTTGTCTCCCGGCTTCGGACGTCGCGTAGGTATGGAGGATATCCACCTCCGCGTACGTTCCCCCATTGGTTTTAAAGCGAAAAATCCAAACTACGCATGTGATGCAGGTCACACTTTCGCGATTAAACTGGCGTTCAGCTTGCATATGTTAATCAGATATGAATGGTGAGCTCAGGAGGTCGATAGACATGACTAAATCGCGTTTTTTGTCTGCACTTGCAGCACTTGTCGTAATGGGCGCGTGCGCCACGGCAACTCCGTATCAAGCCGCCTTAAACGGTCAAAAAGGCTATGAAAATCAACAGATTGAGAATAATCGTTGGCAGATTAGCTTTGCTGGAAACAGCCTGACCGAACGACAAACTGTCGAAACATATTTGCTCTATCGCGCAGCTGAGCTGACGAGCCTCGAGGGCTATGATTATTTCCGGGTTATCCAGCGTGACACGGATGAAGATCGTCGCATTGTGGCGACCGGCGCGGGCGCGTTCGACCCGTTTTATTCGGGCTTCTATTGCAATTACCGGTTCTATGGACGCCACGGGCGGCTGTATGGGTACCCCCGCAGTTGGTATGCGCGTCGCGCTGGCTTCCGCGGCTTCAACAGCCGTTTTGCCTATCACGACCCCTTCTGGGGACAACCTTGGGATTATCGCGAAATCGTGCGCTATGAAGCAACTTCAGAAATCGTCATGGGCCGCGGAGAAAAGCCCGATGATCCATCCTTTTTTAACGCCGATGAGGTTCTTATGAACTTGTCCGGGAGCATTATACGTCCTGACGTGTAAACCCGGTCGCGTAGACTTTGTAGAGTATTGTAGAGTGGAAAAAGCCCGCCAATCTGGCGGGCTTTGGCCGTTTAAGGGCTGGCACCTCGCGCTTAGCGTGGCGCCATGCGGATCGCCCCATCAAGACGAACGTCTTCGCCATTGAAGTAGCCGTTTTTGCACATTTCAACCGCAAGCGACGCATACTCGTCTGGGTTTCCAAGACGGGCCGGGTTCGGCACTTGAGCGCCGAGGGCCTGCTTCACATTCTCTGGCGCTGCGGCCAGCAGCGGCGTGTTAAAGATGCCCGGCAAGATCGTGTTAACGCGGATCAGTTCGCGAGAGAGGTCCCGCGCAATTGGCAGGGTCATGCCGACTACACCTCCTTTTGAGGCCGAGTAGGAGGCTTGCCCGATCTGACCGTCTTCAGCGGCAACAGAGGCCGTATTCACAATGGCACCGCGTTCGCCTTCAATGGGATCAAGGGTCATCATGCCCGCCGCAGATTTCGCGATACAACGAAACGTACCGACCAGGTTGATCTGAATGATCAGGTCAAACTTATCGAGCGGGAAATGCGTAATCTCTCCGGTTTCTTTGTTTCGGCTGGCGGTTTTGATCGCGTTGCCGGTGCCTGCACAATTGATCAGGATACGTTCTTGGCCGATGGCGGCGCGCGACTTTTCAAAGCCGGCATCGACGCTTTCATCCGAGGTCACGTTGACGTTGCAGAACACCCCGCCGATTTCGCTGGCAACGGCTTCGCCTTTTTCTTCGTTCAGATCAAACAATGCACATTTGACCCCGTGGCTGGCAAGCAGGCGCGCAGTCGCTGCACCGAGGCCGGACGCCCCACCTGTGATCACCGCCGAAGTGTTAGAATTTAATTCCATAGGAAGTCCTCCAATCTTTGTCTTGGAGGCGATGTAGAAGGAAGTCAGCGGAAGGCCAATGTGTCACCCAAGGGCAATGGTCGGAGATTTTTCGTGTTTCATCCTCAACAGCGGCACATGCTGCCCCAGGCGGCGAAAAATCGCCGCAATTGCGCAGCACACTTTTGTTCAGAGCGATTTCACATTACATTGAAAGCAGATGACGGACCCGACTCAAATCATAATCGAGAATGGCGAAACCGTGCCGACGCAGCTTCCAATTCCAACGGAAAAGCAGCAACGGCGGACGAAGCGCAAATTGATCCCGAAACTGCTACGGGTCGCAGGACGGATTCCTTTCGCGGATGATCTCGCCTCGGCATATTATTGCGCCATTGACGCAGACACGCCTATCAAAGTGAAACTCATCCTGTTCGCGGCGTTGAGCTATTTTGTACTGCCCGTGGATGCCATTCCAGACCTTGTCACAGGCCTTGGGTTCACGGACGACGCCACGGTGCTAGCAACAGCCTTGGGCATTGTCGGGGCGCATATTCAGGACCATCACCGGGATGCTGCGCGCCGTTTACTTCGCTTGCCTGAGCGTCCGGCGGCCTAGCCGATTGTCTCGTCAAAGTTTGGAGAGACCGGAAGGATCTCTTTGACGCCGCTGCCATCGTCGACCGTCGGATCGATTTCCATAATCGCCAGCGAACGCTCCGCCGTGCCGTCTGTGCGGAAGCGGAACAGCCCGTTCACACCCATAAACCCATCGCGGTTGATCAATTCGCCTGGCGTGAGTTCTCCATCCTCAGACAGCGCGGCAACCAAGGCTGCGGCATCGTAGGAAACGGCGGCAAGTGAAGATGGCGCTGCCCCATACATTCGTGTGAAGCGTGCTTCGAAGTCGGCAATATCCAATGAGGGTGCAGTCGGGAACCAAGCGCCGCGCAAGCTTGGCTCGCGCCAGACGTTCGGATCATTCCAGCCGCCCGTCCCGAGCATTTTTACCTCACGCGTATCGACGCCGTAATAAGCAAGCAATGGCGCGATCCGGCGAAGACGGTTGCCGCGTTCGGGGACCAAAACAGCGATCCGGGCCCCATTTTCCACCGCAGTTGCAATCGTTTGCGCGAAATACTCAGCCTCGGTGTTCGGATTTGTTGACGAGGCAGGATAGAAGGCTGATGTGAGCATAAAGCCACCGTTCAGCATCACTGCTTCACGCATCGCCGCTTCGACACTAACCCCGAGCCCACTCTGCGGACCGAAAAAGGCGAACTGGTCATACCCTCGCAATGCGGCATATTCGATAATCGCGTTGACTTCTTCTTCAGGCGCGATTGACGCGAGCCAGGCTCCATAGCTTGCGACGGATCGATCGTTGGAGAATGCGATTACCGGCGCGCCCTCTTCAACCGGTTCATTGATCATTCCGAAGAAGGTGTCCTCCGGTTCAGGCGCGAGGGCCGATCGAACCGATTGCACATTTGCCCCAAAGAGCGGCCCAAGCACGACATCGACGGCCTGATCGCGCAAGCCCTCTGCGGCCATTGCCGCCTGGCTCTGCGAACCGCCTGTATCTGTTGGGATCAGGACAATGTTTTCATTCGCGAAGTCGAAGAGCGCCAATTCTATCCCAGCCAGCATGCCTTCCGCCTGTTGGCGAACCCGTTCGTTCGGATGCGAAAAAGGCAGCATCACGCCTGCACGGATCAACTCTCGGCCTTCCATGTGTGGCGGCGTGTAAGGGCCGGATGGCTCCACCACTGTAAGATCGTCCATGCTTTCGCTATCGACATCGCCAACCTCTGCCCCCTCGCCGCCCGGAACAGGATCCACGCGTGGGTTTCCCGTCGAAATCGGTCCCACCGGGCCAGGCGATTGCGTCGCACAGCCTGCAAGAGCCAGAAATCCCGCAAAAAATAGGATTGGCAGGGACGAACGGACGCGCGATGTTGCTGACAATGTCATCAAGAAACCCTTCTTTAAGTCCACCTGAAGGCCGCGAGGAGAATCGCATTTCAGGCGAACCTACGTCTGCAACCAGCCCGGCGCAAGCGCTCGATGCGGGTCTTTACATCGTCGCGACTCCGATTGGGAATCTGCGCGATATTACGCTGCGCGCGCTAGACACGCTGCAAGCGGCTGACGAGGTCCTGGCCGAAGATACGCGGGTCGCCCGGCGGCTTCTGGAGGCTCACAATGTACGCGCCAAACTCAGCCCCTATCATGACCATAATGGGGCGAAGCGTCGTCCGGAGATCTTGAACAAACTCTCCGACGGCGCTGCGATCGCACTGATCAGCGATGCTGGCACGCCAATGATTTCTGATCCGGGCTGGAAACTCTCACGGGAGGCTTTGGATGCGGGCCATAAGGTTTTCCCGGTGCCTGGGGCGTCCGCGCTACTCGCAGGGCTCGTCGCCAGCGGCATGCCCAGTGATCGCTTCATGTTTTGCGGCTTCTTGCCGTCCAAATCGGGCGCCCGGAAAAAAGCAGCGAACACATTCGCAGCGGTACCCGGGACACTGGTCTTCTATGAAACGGGGCCAAGGCTTGCCGACAGTTTGAGTGATCTGGCCAATGTGCTGGGCGAAACGCGACAAGCGGCTGTGAGCCGCGAACTCACGAAGCTGTTTGAAGAAACGCGCCGTGGAACCCTGCACGAACTCGCCTCACACTATCAAGAACATGGCCCACCCAAAGGCGAAATCGTTCTCCTCGTCGGAGCGCCTGAAAAAAACATCATCAGCGATGGGGAAATTGACGCCGCTTTATCGGAGGCGCTCAAAGCGCAATCAGTCAAACAAGCTGCAGCTGATATTGCTGCCCGTTTCGATCTTCCCAAACGCGATATGTATCAGCGCGCGCTCAGCTTGAAGGATGACTGACCGGGATCGCCGGGGAGCAGAACGAAGAGGACGTCACGCAGAAACCCTCGCGGCTGCCTGGCTCACCCTGAAAGGCTATCATGTGTTGGCAAGCCGGGTCAGGCTGCCGGTCGGTGAGATCGACTTGATTGCACGCCGAAGAACTGTGCTCGCCTTCGTAGAAGTGAAACAACGCGCCCATCTCCATGATGCCCTACAAGCGGTCACACCGCGCGCTTGGGACCGCATTTCTCGCGCCGCAGAAGTTTGGGCGAGTTCACAGCCATATGCGTCGCAACTCGATTGGCGGTTTGATCTTGTCGCCATTACGCCGCTATCGAGACCACGGCATTTTCGTGATTATTGGCGCCCTTGATTCACGCCGCAATCTCGCCCAATCCCTCTTTTAAATCCGCAAAGTGATTCTGCAGACCTCTTGTCGAAGGAGCCTACCTATGTCCCGCATTTTTGCCAGTTTAAGCCTGCTTGCTCTGCTCCCGACCGTCAGCGGCTGTGCCACTGCCATCGTAGGCGCCGCTGGCGCCACGGCCGTGACAGCGACCCAGGAACGGTCATTTGGCGAAGCCCTGGACGACGCCGCGGTATCAAATGAGATTAAGACGAAATTGCTCGCCAATGGCAGCATGGGCGAAGTTGATGTCGAAGTTGCAGCTGGCCTTGTCCTGCTGTCCGGACGCGTCCAAACTCCGGAATTGCGGTTAAAAGCCGAGAGCCTCGCCTGGTCCGTGCGCCGCGCTTCAGATGTTGCCAACGAAATCCGAATTGAGTCTCCAGGCGGCTTTTTTGCGAACGCTTCGGATGAGCTGATCTCCACCCGTGTGCGCGCGCGACTGTTGGGCTCCTCGACGGTACAAGCCAATAATTTCAATGTCGAAACCTATGGCGGCACCGTCTACCTGCTCGGCATTGCCCGGTCCGCAAAGGAACTCGAAAAAGCGGCTGAAGAAGCGAGCAAGGTTGGCGGCGTGAATCAAGTCGTTTCCTATGTCCGTCTTCGCAATGAGCGCGGCGAAATCGTGCCATACGCACCAGCAGCGCCAGTCCAAACCAACAATGATGAGTTGATGGGCGGCCCCGGCAGCTGAACCCTTCGCTTATAAGTTCTTTGCAATCAGGAAGATCACCCTCATATAGGCGTCGCCTTTAGTGAGGAGCTGATATGAGCCTGCGTGTTGCCATCCAGACCGATCCCCTGGAAACAGCAAAAGTTGAATCGAACACGACATTTGCACTCGCCGAAGCTGCACAGCGGATAGGGGCTGAGCTTTTTGAGTATCAGCCCGAAGACTTGTCTTATCGCGAAGGGCAGATCACCGCCTTTGCGAGACCCATGACGGTGCAACGGGTCGAAGGCACACCTGCGGTGTTCGAAGATCGCGTAACGCTGGACATGCGTAATGATGTCGACGTTGTTTTGATGCGCCAGGATCCGCCTTTTGATATGGCCTACATCACCGCCTGCCATCTGCTCGAACTGCTCAAACCAGACACGCTGGTGCTGAACGACCCGGAGCATGTGCGCTCAGGTCCAGAGAAACTCTATCCGCTTCTTTTGCCTGAATTCATGCCGCCGACTCTGATCTCGCGCGACAGATCCGAGATTCAGGCGTTCCGAGACGATCATAAAGATGTGATCGTGAAACCGCTTTATGGCTTTGGCGGCGGCGATGTGTTCCGAGTCAAACCGGAGGATAGCAATTTCGGACCGCTGATCGAATTGTTCCTCGGCCGTACGCGCGAGCCGTTAATCGTACAGGCGTTCCTCCCTGCGGTCGCGGACGGCGATAAACGAATCATTCTGATCGATGGCGAGGTGATTGGCGGTTTTAATCGGGTGCCTATCAAGGGACATGCACGGTCCAATCTCGCCGTTGGGGGCACCGCAGAACCCAGCGAACTCAGCGAGGCTGATCTTGCCATCTGCGCCGCCATAGGGCCGGATTTAAAGGCGCGTGGCCAGGTCCTGGTTGGAATTGATGTCATTGGCGGCAAGCTAACAGAGGTGAACAATACCTCACCTACAGGGGTTCAACAGGTTCGGGACTTTACAGGACGCGATCCAGCAGCGATGTTTTGGGACGTTGTGCAGAACAAACTTGCCAACGCATGAGCCGCTAGTCACACTTGGAGCTATGACCATGAAAGCTCTTTCCATTGCTTCCCTTTTCGCCCTGAGCGTCGCCGGAACGGCGTGCTCTCAGACGGTCGATGCCGAAGCCGAAGACCCTAAACCCGTTGCTGAAGAATCCACTGAAGTGAGCACCGATACCGGTGGAAGCTTTAATCTCGAATTGCCTGAGGATCTCGAGAGCGCGACAACCGTTGCGAATGACGGATTCAATCTCGCCCTGCCGGGGACCGAGATGACCAATACGGACGGGTTCAATTTGGGGACCGATGTCGCCGCATCTTCCGGTCTGGCAGACTTGCCAGAGATTGCCGCAAACATCGCTGAGGATCCCGACGCGCTGGAACTGGAAGCGCCGGAAGAAGACGAACCAGAAGAAGAACCGATTATTCGCCTCGAATAAAGTTTAGATTCGTTCTTTATTTGTTCCAAAACTTCTGATACACAGTATTCAGAAGGTGGAAACAAATATAGTCGCACGCATTACAACCTTTTCTTTTGAGGGCATCGAAGCAAAGCCCGTCGATGTCCAAGTCCATATGGCTGGCGGCAATCAACCCGCCTTCATGATTGTGGGTCTGCCGGACAAAGCGGTTGCAGAGAGTCGAGAACGCGTACGCGCCGCGTTCAGCGCCATTGGCCTCGCGCTGCCGCCGAAACGCATCACCGTCAATCTTGCGCCCGCGGACCTTCCAAAGGAAGGCAGTCATTATGATCTGGCGATTGCTCTTGGGGTGATGGCTGTGATGGGCATTTTTCCACCCGATATGCTGGACGGCCATGCCGCACTGGGCGAATTGTCTCTCGATGGGCAATTGGGACCCAGTCTGGGCGTGTTGCCAGCGGCAATGAAAGCACTGGAGCTCGATTTGCGGTTGATTTGCCCAGAAGTTTGCGGGTCTGAAGCTGCATGGGCTGGGGAGGGAAACCTCGCCGCGCCAAACTTGATCAGCTTGATCAATCATTTCGTTGGGCGCGCCCCGCTATCTTGTCCTCCGCCCGGCGAACTCGCAAGTCTACCAAATCTTGCAGACTTGCGCGATGTGAGAGGTCAGGATGGCGCAAAACGTGTGCTCGAAATCGCCGCCGCGGGTGGTCACAATCTCTTGTTCTGCGGGCCACCGGGGTCTGGCAAGTCTATGCTCGCGAAGCGCCTGCCCGGACTTTTGCCGCCACTCTCCGCGACAGAGCTGCTCGAAGTCTCACAGATCCAGTCGGTCGCCGGTTTGCTTGAACGAGGGCAACTCTCTCGGGAAAGACCGTTTCGCGCGCCGCATCACTCCGCCTCAATGGCCGCTTTGGTGGGTGGCGGCATTCGCGCGCGGCCCGGCGAAATCTCGCTGGCCCATCATGGCGTATTGTTTCTCGACGAGTTGCCTGAATTCTCAGCCCAGGTGTTGGACAGTTTGCGCCAACCGCTCGAGGATGGTGATGTCACAATTTCGCGCGCGAACCGGCGCGTGAAGTACCCCGCTCGATTTCAACTCGTGGCGGCGATGAACCCCTGCCGGTGCGGTGGGGGTCAAGGCGATGGGACCTGCCGCAAAGGTCCTCGATGCGCCGAAAGCTATCAGGCGCGGCTCTCTGGTCCATTCTTGGATCGCATGGACTTATTTTTCGATACGCCCGCCGTCACCGCGATCGACTTGACCTTGCCGCCCGCCGTCGAAGGATCAAAGGAGGTGGCCGAACGGGTGGCCGCTGCCCGGGCGATGCAAGCAGAGCGCTATGCGACCGATACTTCTCATATCGTGCAGCGCCCTCTTAATGTCGACGCGGATGGCGATCAGCTGGCACGACACGCCACGCCTGATAAGGCGGGACAGGCACTCATTGCAGAAGCCGCCGTGAAACTCTCACTTTCGGCGCGCGCCTATCATCGGGTCTTGAAAGTCGCCCGTACCATCGCGGATCTCGAGGGGGAACAGAGCGTCCGCCGCATCCACATCGCGGAGGCATTGTCTTATCGACGGCGGACCTCACAGGAGTCTAACACCGCGAAGGCAGGTGCGCTCGCGCAATAAGGCATCGTCATTAAGCAATTGCTCAGGGCACTGTGATATCGCGATTGCATGAGCGACAAGACCACAAAACTGAGCCCTGAACAGACTTTCCTGGCAACTGCGACCCATGAGATTCGCACGCCTTTGAACGGAATCCTCGGTACGGTCTCCTTGCTGCTCGAGACTGAACTTAACCCATCGCAGCGTGAATACGCGGACGCGATCCGCAATTCCGGCGAGCGACTGCTCGATTTGTTGAACAATGTTCTCGATTTCGCGCGCCTTGATGCGGGCGCGATTGAACTGTCAAAGGACGTGTTCCGCCCCCATGCACTGGCCCGCGAAGTTATCGAACTCCTCTCTCCGCGCGCGCATGCCCGTGGGCTCGACATAGCATTACGCTGTCAATGCGATCGTATGCTCACCGTTGCCGGAGATTCCGGCAAAACCCGCCAGATCCTCTTCAACTTGATCGGCAATGCGCTGAAATTCACCGATGAAGGGTCGATCTTGATCGACTTACGCTATGAGAGCGACCGCTTAATGATTGACGTTTTCGATACCGGGCCGGGGATTTCTGAGGACGGGCAAACCGGCTTGTTCCGAGCGTTCCAACAGGTTCACAATGAAGACGCTCAAAAAGATGGCGGTGTCGGCCTCGGTCTTGCGATTGTCAGCCGTATTTGCGAGGCCATGGGCGGCAACATCTCGGTTTCGAGCACGTTAGGTGTTGGGACCCTGTTCTCAGTCTCCTTGCCGTTCCCAAAAGCCCCGAGCACAGATCCTCTGCCGGCCAATGACCCGATTGAAGGCGAAGTCGCCTTGGTCGGGCTGCCCTCTGCCACCGCGCTATCAGTTTCACAAACGCTGCTGCAGGCTGGAGCCAGTGTTCTGAATGTAAGCCCCCCGGAAGCTGCGCTCGAATTGAATGCTGACTTGTTCCTTGCCAGCGCGGACCTCCCGAAAACGACGCTCAAGCGCCTGCGTCGGTCAGCACCTGTACTGATTGTGCTGCGCCAGGAAGACCGGGCTGAAATGCCACGGTTCCGCGCCATGGGTGCCGCCGGATGGCTTGTTCGACCGCTCCGCGCTGCGTCCGTTGTCGAGCGCGTCGGTCTGGCCATCGCAGGCGGTGATGCGCGCAGCGAGGACCGCCCAAGCGCAGGCAAGGGCCGGATCCTGATCGCGGATGACAATCCCATCAATACACTCATCGCCCGGCGTGCCTTGGAATCGTCAGGATTTGTCGTCACGGTCGCCTCGACTGGACGCGAAGCCCTCGACGCCATGGAACAAATCAGTCCAGACTTGGTGCTAATGGATTTGAGAATGCCGATCATGGATGGATTTGAAGCAATTCGACATATGCGGGCCCAAGGCCGGAAAACGCCTGTCATTGCCGTGTCCGCGGAAATCAACCCTGAAATCGAAAAACGCGCTCGCTTGGCCGGCGCTGACGGCGTCGCGGCCAAACCCCTCGAAGCCGAAGCGCTCCGCCAACTCGCTTTCAAGTGGGTTGGTCTGACATCAAAAGCAGGTGCTGCGTGAGCGAGACCGCCCTAGAAGCGTCGTCCTCCGAGTCTCGGCTGCTGCGTGCCTTTAAATCCCTGAACGATCGAAAAATGGCCGCGATGGTCATTTTGTCCTTCGCTGCGAGCCTCCCTTATGGCGCCGTCCTCGGCGTGCTCACAGCTTGGCTGACCGAGGAAGGCGTGGGTCCCGCGGTGATTGGCGCAATCGGCCTTGGCACAATGGGATATGCGTTCAAGTATCTTTGGGCACCGGGGTTTCAGCGGGCAAAACAGCTGCCGTTTTTACGGATTGGCGGGCGCAGATCTTGGCTGCTTTTCCTTCAGGCGGCCATTTCGATTGCACTTATGGTTCTGGCCTTCTCGAGCCCGGCACAGAACATTGGCCTGGTGACCGTGATTGCCTTCGTCATCACAATTCTATCGCCGACGCATGATTTGATTCTCGACGCATGGCGGATCGAAGTCGCTGAATCCGAAGAGGATAAGGACCTCATGTCCGCGCTTTACCAATTTGGGTATAAGGCAGGCGGATTCGTAAGCGGTTTTTTGGCGCTCATCCTTGCAGCCCGGATCGGTTGGGTGAACGTCTACCTTATCATCGCGGTGTTTATGGCGCTCTGCGTTCTGGGCAGTATGCTTGCGCCCGAGCCGAAAGCGACAAAAACGGCCGAAGATGGCAGCTATGATCATATCAGTTTCCAGCCGAGCTTGCCACAAAACAAAGTCAATTTCGGCGTCACTGTTGTTGCCCTCAGTTGGCTAATCGCGTTCGCCCTCATAGGAAATTTTTTGATTTCCTTTGTCAGCGATCCGGAAGGCTCAAGCGCACGTCTTTTTGTGCGAAATCAGGGTTGGCTGATTGTTTCACTCACGGTGATTGTTCCAACCCTGACCTCCGCTTGGCTGTTGTTCACACAGAATGGAAAGCCGACCTCGATACGCGTTGGCGCACAAGTTCCAAATAAAGCCACCGCTCTGCAAGGCGTTTTGTTCCGAGCCATTTTTGATCCGCTCATGGACCTTCTTGTTCGTTTACGATGGGGCATTGTTTTGGTCCTGGGTTTGGCGCTCATGTACCGCTTCACGGATGCAGTGTGGGGGTCGCTGGCCTATGCGTTTTACCTCGGCGAAAATTATGGGGCACTCGGTCACTCGCTTGATGACGTCGCCATTGCTTCAAAATTCTCTGGGGTCATAGCGACAATTTTTGGCGCCTTCCTCGGCGCGGCACTGATCACGCTCTTGGGACGCATGCCAATTCTCTTTATCGGAGCCATCGTCGCCGCGGTGACGAACCTGCTTTACGCTGACTTGGCTGTCGGCGGCGCAAACGTGGATGCGTTTTTAGCGCTCACCCGGCTCGACATCCCCCTAATCGCCTTTGCGGAGTGGGCCGCCGTGTTGCAGCCTGAGCAAGTCGCCATTCCACCCGATCAAGGCCAGCGCATGGCGCGTCTGATGCTGACAATTTTTGCAGAGAACATTGCCGGTGGTTTGGCCCTCGTTGCCATCACGGCTTACTTAACCAGTGTCGTGAATCCGAGGTTTGCCACAATGCAATACGCATTGCTCGTGTCGCTGACCATGTTGCTTGGCACACTCGGACGCGCCTGGTTAGGCGAGCTGATGGAAACAGAAGGCTTCTACTACGTCTTCGTCCTGACCTTCTGGCTTGGTGGAGTAGCTGTTGTGCTTTGCGTCCTGGAATGGATCCGCCAATCCCGCAAAGGGACAGAAGGTGAAAGTCTAATCTTAAACGAGCAGATCGCTGCAAAGACAGACTAAGATCCCACCCGGTCAATATCAAACGCGGCGACCGTCGCCAGGTTCACAATATCGTTCACGGTTGCGCCAAGCGAGGCGATCTGGACCGATTTCGACATGCCGAGCAGAACCGGGCCGATCACGGTCGCGCGGGACATACCCTCCAACAGTTTGGTCGAGATCGACGCCGAGTGAATCGCGGGCATGACCAGGACATTGGCTTCTCCTGACAGGCGCGAAAATGGATACATGACCTTGTGCAACGGGTTCAAGGCGACATCGGCGGCGATATCGCCTTCATATTCGAAGTCGCAATCGCCACACTCATCCAAGATCGCGACCGCGTCGCGAACTTTTTCCGCCCGTTCGCCCATGGGGTTTCCGAACGTAGAGTAAGACAAGAAGGCGACGCGGGGTATGAACCCGAGACGCTTCACGGCAGTTGCAGTTTCCTTGGCGATTTCGGCCAGTTGCTCGCCATCCGGTAACTCATTGACACTGGTGTCCGAAATGAAAATCGTCTTCCCGCGATTGATCACCATGGACATGCCGATCACGTCCGCATCCGGCAACGGGTCAAGCGATAACCGGACATCGGTGAGACAGACATCATAGTTGCGGGTCACACCTGTGACCATGCCATCCGCGTCATCATGCGCGAGCATACAGCAGCCGAAAATATTTCGGTCCTGATTGACCAGGCGTTGGGCGTCGCGCTTCAGATACCCGCGACGACGCAGACGCTCGTACAGATAGTCGGTATAGTCGGCGTTGCGATCAGAAAGGCGTGCGTTGACAATTTCCAAGGCACCCTCTGGAACGCCCATTTGCTGCATCGTTCGCTCGACCTGTGCCTGACGACCGATCAGCACCGGATGTCCCAAACCTTGCTGTTTAAAGGTCCATGCCGCGCGCACCACTTGAGGCTCCTCGCCCTCGGCAAAGACAATTCGCTTTTGACGTCGTCGCACCGACGACTGGATGCCTTGCAAGAAGGATGCGGTTGGGTCGAGACGGCGTGCCAGCGAATGCCGGTACTCTTCCATATCTTCAATCGGCTTACGCGCGACGCCCGTATCCATCGCAGCTTGCGCTACAAATGGCGGGATAAAGCTGATCAAGCGCGGATCGAACGGCGTCGGAATAATATAATCCGGCCCAAATTTCGGTCGAGCGCCGTGATACGCGGCTGCGACTTCGTCTGGAACGTCTTCGCGCGCCAATTCCGCGAGCGCGCGCGCAGCGGCAACTTTCATTTCTTCATTGATTGACCGCGCTCGGACATCCAGCGCGCCACGGAAAATATACGGAAATCCGAGAACGTTATTGACCTGATTGGGATAGTCGGACCGACCGGTCGCGATAATCGCGTCGCCGCGTACAGCTTTAATCTCTTCCGGCGTAATCTCTGGATCGGGATTGGCCATGGCAAAAATGATCGGATTCGCCGCCATGGATTTGACCATGTCCTGCGTCACCGCACCTTTGACAGACAGACCGAGGAAACAATCTGCACCGTCCATGGCTTCTGCAAGCGTGCGTTTGCTCGTATTGACCGTGAAGGCAGACTTGAACTGATCCATTTTTTCGGTGCGGCCTTCGAACAGGACACCGCGGCTGTCACACATGAAGATGTTCTCAGCCTTGACGCCAAGGTGCCGGATCAGACCCGCAACCGATAACCCTGCCGC
This sequence comes from Pseudomonadota bacterium, assembly GCA_038527765.1. Classification (GTDB taxonomy): domain Bacteria; phylum Pseudomonadota; class Alphaproteobacteria; order Caulobacterales; family Hyphomonadaceae; genus Henriciella. The sequence goes on along the minus strand of JBCBFK010000003.1, from coordinate 266,443 downwards.
ACCCGCACCGGAAACGGCGACCGTGAGATCCTCCAAACGACGGCCTGTAATCGCGCACGCATTGATGATGCCAGCCGCTGCGATGATCGCCGTGCCATGCTGGTCGTCATGAAAGACCGGAATATCGAGCTCATCCCGAAGGCGCTGCTCAATGATGAACGCTTCCGGGGAAGCGATATCTTCCAGATTGATACCGCCCCAGGTTGCGCCAATATTGCGGACCACAGTGCAGAACTCATCAACGTCTTTGGTTTGAACCTCGACATCAAAGCTATCAATGTCAGCGAAGCGTTTAAACAGGACGGACTTGCCTTCCATAACAGGCTTGGACGCCATTGCGCCAAGGTCGCCAAGGCCGAGGATCGCGGTTCCGTTGGAAATGACCGCGACCGTATTGCCTTTGGCCGTGTAGTCGTAGGCGAGGTCCTCATCTTTCCCGATGGCTTCAACGGGCACCGCCACGCCGGGACTGTAGGCCAGAGACAGATCGCGCTGCGTCTGCATCGGCTTGGTCGGCATCATGGAGATTTTGCCAGGCGTGGGTTTAGCGTGGAAATCGAGCGCTTCTTGGTCAGTGAAGCTGGGGCGCTTGATGGTCATAAACGAGTCGCCTTTCACGGCTTTTCAAAATTTCTGACGCCTCATAAGCTTGTCCGCAAGGGGGGACAAGCTGTTGTGAATGCTTTATTCAAATGAGCTGCTCGAGGATTCGCAAGACTTTGCCTGACACCGCCGGACCGATGAAAAAAACCAAAGCGCCAACCCCTTTCATGGCGCAATATCTTGCCATCAAAAAACGGCATGAAGACGCCCTTCTGTTTTTTCGAATGGGCGACTTTTATGAGCTGTTCTTTGAAGACGCTGTCCGGGCGGCCGAAATCCTCGATATTACCCTGACCTCGAGAGGCGAGCATGACGGCGCTCCAATCCCAATGGCGGGAGTTCCGTATCATGCAGCGGAAGGCTACTTGGCGCGGCTGATCAAAGCGGGCGAGCGTGTTGCTGTTTGCGAACAAACGGAGAGTCCGGCTGAAGCGAAGAAACGTGGCTCAAAAGCGATCGTGAACCGAGAGATCGTGCGGATTGTGACACCCGGCACGATTACTGAAGAAAGCCTTTTGCCTGCGCGCCAAGGTCAAGCCTTGGTGGCCATTGCCTTTGGCAGCGGTGGCGCCGACGCGGCGTTTGCCGCGTGCGATATCTCGACCGGATACTTCGAAATCCGCGGCTTTGCGCCGGAGTCTCTCGCCGAAACACTGGCGGCGCTGCCAATCAAAGAATGTCTGGTGACGGAACGCGACGCTGAGCGCCCTCTTTTCGAGCGCGCACATGAGGCCTTAGATTTGCCGAAGACCTTCCGCCCCAATAGCGCGGCCAGCCCAAAGTCTGGCGAGCGCCTATTGAAAGAGGCGTTTCGCATTGCTGCTGTCGATGCGTTTGGGGTGTTCTCGAAAGTCGAACTCGCAGCGTGCGGGCTGTTGCTGGATTATCTCTCGCTGACCCAAGCCGGCGCTGAGATCAGGTTAGATCCCCCGCGGCGAACTGCTCGTACGACGGCGCTCAGCATCGATCCCGCCACGCGCGCCAGTCTGGAAATTGATGTGGCCTTAAACGGCACGCGCCAAGGCACACTTCTCGCGACAATCGATCGGACGGTTACGTCTCCGGGTGCGCGTTTGCTCGCAGATCGGCTGGGGCGCCCCGAAACCGATCATGACACTATTACTGACCGCTATGATGCGATCGCTTACTTCCTCGCCAATGCGCATTTGCGCGAAGCGATGCGTGGCCAGCTGAAGCGCGCACCCGATCTCGAACGGGCTCGCTCGCGCATTCGGCTCGGGCGCGGCGGTCCGCGGGACTTGGCGGCGATCGGCAGCGCTTTGAAGGCAGGCGAACAGGCCGTCGCGGAGGCGGCGCGCGCACAAACCAACCCACCTGATCTGATCGAGCGAGCCTTCCAGGCTTTGACTTTGACGAATGAGCCGGACCTCTCGAGTCTCACAGCCGATCTGGGGCGAGCGCTCAGCGAAGACTTGCCAACGCTCGCTCGCGATGGCGGTTTCATCGCCGCCGGCTGGGATGCCGCCTTGGATGAAGCGCGAAACCTGAAATCCGACAGCCGGCGTATCATCGCAGACTTACAGGCGCGCTATGCCGAGCAAACCGGTATCGGAGCGCTCAAGATCAAGTTCAACAGTGTGCTTGGCTATTTTATTGATGTCCCGGCCCGGCACGCTGATCCCATGATGCAAGCGCCGCTGGCGGAAACGTTCATTCATCGCCAAACACTCGCCTCAAATGTGCGGTTTTCGACGCCGGAGCTTTCCGAACTGGCGGGCAAGATCTCGCGAGCGGATGATATTGCCAAAGGACGAGAACTCGCCATCTTCGATACGTTCAGCCAACGTATTGAATCCTTGTCCACGCCGCTCAGCCAAGCTGCTGCGGCTCTTGCGGAGCTGGATGTGGCGAGCGCAAATGCAGAATGGGCTAGCGAGACGGAGGCGATCCGCCCTCAGCTGACCAAAGACCCGATATTTGTCGCGGAAGGCTTGCGTCATCCGGTTGTGGAATCGTCTTTGCGCAAGCAAGGAGATGGGTTTACGGCCAATGACACGAGACTCGACGCCAGCGGCGAACAAGCCCCGCGCCTGGCATTGGTAACCGGGCCCAATATGGCGGGTAAGTCGACTTATCTAAGGCAAGCCTGCTTGGCGGTAATCCTGGCGCAAGCTGGCGTTTTCGTACCAGCTCGGACCTTTACTATGGGGCTCGCCGACCGCGTCTTTTCTCGCGTTGGCGCCAGTGACGATCTCTCCCGCGGACGTTCAACTTTCATGGTGGAAATGGTGGAAACGGCGGCCATCCTCACACAGGCCACGCAGAATTCATTCGTCATCTTGGACGAAGTCGGACGAGGCACGTCAACCTATGACGGCTTGGCCATCGCCTGGGCCGCGGTGGAGCACCTACACAATACTAATAAGTGCCGCGCTTTGTTCGCGACACACTATCATGAGCTGACCGGTCTTGCCGATGACCTCTCGGCGGCAACCAATCTTTCGCTGCGCGCGAAGGAATGGAAAGATGAACTGGTCTTTCTCCATGACGTGCAGTCCGGTCCAGCCGATCGCTCTTATGGGGTCCAGGTCGCAAAACTTGCCGGGCTGCCCAACAAGGCCGTCCGGCGCGCCGAACAGGTTTTGAAAAAACTGGAGGCGGCGCCAGATGCCGTCGAAACGCTGCCTCTCTTTGCCGCTGCAACCGATGATGACGAGATCGTCACTTCGGACACACCTCATCCTGCCCTAGACTTGCTCGATACAATTGAACCAGACAGCCTCACACCGCGCGAAGCGCTCGACTTGATTTACCGGCTCAAAGGCGAGACCTGAGGCCCGCTATCGACGCGTCCCATAATATAATCTACAGATTCTCGATGGGCAGCCGCGTAAGACGGCTCGATTGGGTAAGATAAGGAAAGCTGGGATTTCCATGGCTTATGAGACACTCTTAACTGAGGTTGACGGCGAAATTGCCGTGATCACGCTAAATCGTCCGGATGCGCTGAACGCATTCAATAACCAGCTTATGGATGAGTTGACGGCCGCGCTGGACCGTTTCGATGAGGATCCTGAAATAGGCTGCATCGTGATCACAGGCTCCAAGAAAGCCTTTGCGGCAGGCGCCGATATCAAGGAAATGCGCGAGCTATCCTATATGGAAGCCTATTATAAAGACTTCATCACTCGCAACTGGGAACGCGCGGCGCGCACCAGAAAGCCACTTATTGCGGCTGTGAATGGCTACGCGCTCGGCGGTGGGTGCGAGTTGGCCATGATGTGCGACTTTATTCTCGCTGGAGAGAAAGCAAAGTTTGGGCAGCCTGAAATCACCATCGGGGTCTCCCCCGGTGCCGGCGGGACGCAACGCCTGACGCGGTTCGCAGGAAAGTCCAAGGCCATGGAAATGTGTCTCACAGGTCGGATGATGGATGCTGAAGAAGCTGAACGCTGTGGCCTGGTTTCACGCATTGTCCCGGTGGACGATCTCGTGGAGGAGGCGAAAGCCGTGGCCAAAAAGATCGCCTCGATGCCGCGCGCGGCGGCGATGCTGACCAAAGAGATGGTCAACGCTGCTTATGAAACACCGCTCAGCCAAGGCATCATGTTCGAACGCCGCCTGTTTCATTCACTCTTCGCAACTGAAGATCAAAAAGAAGGCATGGCGGCCTTTGTCGAGAAGCGTCAGGCCCACTTCAAAAACCAATAAAGATCGGCTCGCCAGAGACTTAGCGTGGAGGCCTGCAGATTCTGCATATCTGCGTCGTTACAGTGGTTGACGCCAGCAGGTGCATTCTGTAGTTACCGCCTCTTCGCCAGATAGGGCGACCAAAGGAGTTTTTGATGGCGAACACGAAATCAGCCAAAAAGATGGTGCGCAAGATCGCGACGCGCACCGAAGTGAATAAGGCCCGCCGCTCACGCATGCGGACTTTCGTTCGTAAAGTAGAAGAAGCGATCGAAGCTGGTGACAAATCTGCTGCTGCAGAGGCCCTCAAAGCGGCACAGCCAGAGATCATGCGCGCAGCTGGAAAAGGCGTGATCCATAAGAACACTTCTGCCCGCAAAGTTTCGCGTCTCTCGGCGCGCGTAAAGGCGATGGGTTAAGCGCAGAAATCCTGTCCTTACACGGATAGAAATGTAAAGCTCGCTGGTCTGGACTAGCGGGCTTTTTTATATTGATTATAGCAAAATTATCTCAGTGTCTTTAAGTCGAAAAATCCACAACGAAACAGGGTTTTAGGCGTTGACAGAACAAAGATCGAATACCTGAAACCACTGAGGGATTGAAATCTGTCAAGTGCAGATATTTTTCTTTTTTTTTATGTGAATCTTCAAGGGTTTTGCCCGAGTCAACCTGCGCTTTTCGGAACAGTGCGAACTTTCTTCAGTTGCAACCCAAAACCGTCTCTGGTTAACTAAATCCATCGACGGAATGTCCTCTGTGTACAGCGTATTTGGGGTCAGGCTATTGCAGTCTGAACAGAGGTCGTGTGTCCTTTCCGTTCGGTCGCCAGGATGAACTAAAGAAAGAACAAAGAAAGGAACATCTGATGGGGCTGACGTATGGGGTTGAGGGGCAGAAAGCTTCAACCGAGACAGTTCAACAAGGGGATCAATTGGGCGCCAAGGCACTTTGGTCACAATCCTTGAAATCGGTAGAGTCCGAAGCAAAACCAGATAATTCCCAACAATGGCTGACAGCCATCCGGTTTGTCGCCGAAGTCAATAAATCGATTGTCATCGCAGCACCGGACCAGCTGACCCTGGACCGCGTGACGACAGATTTTGCGCGGCCTTTGCAACAGGCTTGGCTCAAGATTGACAAGAAACAGCGACGCCTGAAATTCGAACGCTGGGACCGTGTCCCAGAAGATGTTCGAGAAATGGTGGGCGACCCATGGCTCGCCGAGAGCGACGAAGGCGTAAACGTGTCTGAGGATGATCAACCCGATTATTCGGAGTTGAACCTCGACCACAGCATGACCTTTGCGACATTGGTCTCTGGACCGTCTAACGCGCGGGCCGTGGGCCTTGGGAAGCGTGTGGCGAATGGCGCCCCGATTCCTGCAGGCGTGATCGTGATTTATGGCCAACCCGGCACAGGCAAAACGCACATTCTCAAAGCCATTGAGGCCGAAGCAGCTCTGCTGGGAGATACGCGTCGCCTGGCCTATATTTCGGCCGAAGAGTTCATGACACGCTTCGTCAATGATTCACGGGCGGGTGATACCAGTGCGCTGCAAGCTTATGTGAAGCAAAACGACTTGCTCATGATCGACGATCTGCACTGGATTGCCGGTAAAGCGAAAACGGACAAAGCCTTCTTCGGGGCGCTGCGCGCTGTGACCTCCATGGGCGGACATGTGATCATCACTGCAGATGCTGCACCGGGTGACATGGTTGGACTGTCCAAAGAACTCGCGGGCGAAATAAAGGGCGCCGCATCTGTCGAAGTGGCGGCCCCTGATAATGAAATGCGCAAGGCCATTGTCCGCCGGCATGCGGACTTGATTGCCAAGGACACGCCGAATTTCATTGTCAGCGAAGCCATGGTCGACCGGATCGTTGCGACCGTGCGTGGCGCAGGCCGCGAACTTTGCGGGGTCCTGTGGAGTCTACAGCTGGAAACAGGATATGGTGAACTCGCGCCGACCCCCGAAATGCTGGAAACCGTCATTCGTCGCATCGCGGGTGAACCCCGCACGCCGACGCTCGACGACATCAAGCGGACATGCATGGACCTGTATCGAATTTCGAAGTCTGACATTGAAAGTGCCAGTAAAGTACGGACCATCTGCCATCCGCGCCAGGTCGCCATGTATCTATCCCGCGTCATGACGGATAAGTCGTTTCCGCAAATTGCGACGGCTTATAAGAAAAAAGACCATACCACGGTGCTCCACGCCTATCGCAAAATCAAGAAAGCCTTGGACAAAGGCGATCGTGATATGAGTGAAGAAATTGAGCGCGTGAAGAACGCTGTCTTCGATCGATTGGCAGGCCACAGCCAAGCCTGATCCACAGGCAGATCTGCTGCAAGACTTGCAATTCACTGCGAATTCGTGACGTTAGCGGCCCGCTCCCGAAAAGGGGCGGGCCGATTCGTCAAAGACGAGCGATAATTGTGGGCAAGTCCGGATAACCGGCAAAGGGATGATGAGATGAAACTGACGATTGAACGTGGCGCGCTGCTGAATGCGCTGGGACATGTCCAAAATGTCGTGGAACGTCGCAACACGATCCCTATTCTGTCCAACATTCTGATCGATGCGCAAGACGGTGCCGTGCGCTTCACAGCGACGGATCTCGATATTGAAGCGGTTGACCATGCCGACGCCAAGATTGATGCAGACGGCGCGGTGACAGCGCCAGCTGGCACCTTGTTTGACGTCGTTCGGAAGCTCCCTGCTGGGGCAGATATCGAACTTGAGCTCAACTCAGAAAACCGGCAATTGGCGATCCGATCGGGGCGGTCCAAATTCTCTTTGCCCACGCTGCCTGCTGGCGACTTCCAGACCATGGTGCCAGACGAAGACGCGACCGAGTTTGAAATTGACGCGGCCGATTTGCGTCGCCTGATCGACAAAACCCGCTTTGCGATTTCGACCGAAGAGACACGCTACTATTTGAACGGCGTCTATCTCCACACCGCCGATACCGATGACGGCAAAAAGCTGCGCACAGTCGCAACTGACGGACATCGGCTCGCCTTGTCGGAAGTTAACGCCCCTGCTGGCGCAGAGACTCTTGAGGGCGTTATTGTGCCCCGTAAAGCTGTCGGAGAAGTGCGGCGCTTGATCGACAATGAAGACGGCGACGTCTCGGTGTCAGTGTCGGACACAAAAGTTGTCTTCAAATCTGGTCGCGCTCAGCTGACCTCAAAGCTGATAGATGGCTCCTTCCCAGATTATGCGCGCGTGATTCCGAAAGGAAACGCGAAAGCTATGATCATCGACAATAAGCTGTTCGAAGCGGCGGTGGATCGCGTCGCGACCGTTTCTGCCGAACGCTCTCGCTCGGTGAAACTCTCTTTGGCTGAAGGGCGTTTGACGCTTGCAGTTAATAGTGCCGAGACCGGACAGGGTCATGAAGAAGTCGAATGCGATTACCAGGCCGATGAAATGGACATTGGCTTTAATGCAAAATATCTGCTCGATGTGACCGCTCAGATTGAGGCGGGAGACGCGCGCTTCCTGTTTAATGATCCTGCCTCTCCGGCGCTTGTGCTCGATCCCGGCGATGAGAGCGCGCAATATGTGTTGATGCCGCTTCGGGTCTAGTGACCGCTCTCACCCGCCTTCGCCTTACGAATTTCCGCAGCCATGCGAGCCTCGACTTGAAACTCGACACGCGACCTGTTTGCCTTTGGGGCGCAAACGGGGCGGGTAAAACCAATGCGCTAGAAGCGATTAGTCAGCTTGGACCGGGCCGGGGGCTCAGAGCTGCTGCCCTGCCCGAGATGACCAGGCATGGCTCTGAGACGGGTTGGGCGGTGTCTGCCACATTGGACAATGAGCAAAAGCTCGGCGTGGGACTAGAGCCAAGCGGGACCGGTTACAAGCGATCTATCCGCCTCGATGGTGCACCGGCCATGGCCACGGATCTTGCTGATCTCGTCCGGATCGTTTGGCTGACACCCGCCATGGATAGTGTGTTTCGAGGTGGCGCGAGCGAACGTCGACGGTTTTTCGACCGACAAGTCATGGCCCATATTCCGAGCCATGGGAGCGTTTCGAGCCGCTATGAAAAAGCCATGCGCGAGCGCAACGCATTGCTTGAACGCGGCCGCGTGGACCCGGCATGGGCCGACGCGATCGAAGGGCGGATGGCAGAAGCAGGCGCCCTGATTGTGCTCAATCGCGCACGCATCCTTACGGCTCTGCAGCAAGCGATCGATTCCCGACCGGATGGCTTTTTCCCGAAAGGGGATCTGACATTGGAGGGCGATGCGGAAACCTTAGTAGCGGAAGGCGCAAGCCTCTTCGATATCCAAGACCAAATCGCCGAGCAGCTGGCATCAGGCCGCTACCGTGATCAAGCAGCGGGCCGCACACTCTCAGGGCCCCACCGGAGCGACTTAAAAGTGATCCATCGCCCTACTGGCGCACCTGCTGGAGATGCATCGACAGGTCAGCAAAAAGCTCTCTTAATCGGATTGATCCTCGCCAGCGCCCGCGCGCTTTGCGAAGAGGGTGATGGACCAAGCCCGCTCATTCTGCTGGACGAAGCCGCCGCCCACCTTGATCGCGATCGCCGCGCGGCTTTATTTGATGAATTGATCGAAATCGGCGGCCAGGCCTGGCTGACTGGAACGGAAGAATTTCTGTTCCAAGCGTTTGAAGACCGCGCGCAAAGGGTCGAAATCCAAGCGATTGCTGGCTGATCTCAAGCGGGGACCAAATGGATCGTGACACATACCCTCACCGGTCCTACGGTTCTTGAGGATTGGAGGATGTCATTGATGACCCGCATAAAAATGATGCTCGCTGGATTTTGTGTTTTCATCGCTGCCGCGTGCCAATCCAGCGTACAAGTGAGCGATGTTGAAGCGACCCTCTTTAACCCGGAGCAAACCGGCATTCGTTGGGGGTTGGTTGTCGCCGAGATGGATGGGACAGAGCTGATTGCCATTCGTGCCGATGATCGGTTCACGCCGGCTTCAAATACCAAAGTCATCACGACAATGGCGGCATACCATCATCTCGCCAAGCTCGAAGGATATGAGCATGCGCCAGGCACTCAGGTTCTCTTGGAGCGGACCCCGCCCAGAATTCCACCCAACCTCATACTCAAAGGTGGCGGCGACGCGATGCTGAGCGACTCCCCCGATTGCGAAATGCACTGCCTCGCTGACCTTGCAGATCAGATTGCTGATCTTGGGATCGATGCGTTCAACCTCTTAATCGGGGATGATACCTGGCTGCCCTATGAACGCTGGGGCGTCGGATGGAGCGTTGAGGATCTCCAATTCTACTATGGCACTGCAATCTCAGCATTGAGCGTGAATGATAATTTGGTCTGGGTCGAAATTTTGCCCGGTGCGGCTCCAGGAGACCTCGCAAAGGTGCGCTGGCGCGTCGGCGATGAATATCTCCAACTGCAGAACGAGCTTTATACCGCCGATGCAGAGGCAGAGACAGATTTCGGCGTCGAGCGCTATCCCGGCACCTCCAATGTTCGCATTTATGGCCGTCTCGCGATCGACAATGACCCGATTAGTTTCCCCCTTGCGATTGAAAACCCGGCAGAATTCGCTGCGCTGCGCTTGAAACGCCTCTTGGCGGCGCGCGGCGTAAGTGTTGGTGGTGTTGAAACACGTCATCGAGGATTGTCACTTGCGGACATTCCAGACGATCCGAGTGACGCGGTGGAGACGCTCCCGGCCAGCCTAGAGAGCGAACCTGCTGTGGCCTCTTCAACACCAATCGTCGCTACACTTGCATCCTCTGCACTGACCGAGAGCCTTCGGCGCATTTCGAAAGATAGCGAGAACCTGCATGCAGATTTGGTCCTTCGCCGCCTTGGCCTGCTCGAGGGCACGGGGTCGAGAGCTTTTGGCGTGGCTCAATTAGAGGCTTTCATGACCGAGGCGGGGATCCCGGAAACCGGATACGCGCTCCATGGAGGGTCAGGCATGTCGATCTACAATCGCATCAGCCCGCGCAGCATGGTTCAGCTCCTCACCTTTGCAGCCCGCCAACCCTGGTTCGATCAATGGCTCGCCGACCAACCGATTGGCGGCGTCGACGGGTCGCTCGAGCGCCGCTTCGTTGGAACGTCCTTGGAAGGAAAGGTCTTCGCCAAGACCGGCACACTCAATGGCGCCAATGCGCTGTCAGGCGTGCTAATATCAGAACGTGGGAAACGCCTGCTATTCTCAATCATCGCCAATGACCGGCCCGCGACCACGCGCTCAGCAACACCCGAAATGGATGCCGCGCTCGTCGCGATTGCGAAAACCTATTGAGCGTCTGAGAACCACCCCACAAGCCACGGATCAACCAGATCATGCATTTGGTAATTCAATCCATGCTCTCCGCCTGGGACGACCCGAACGTCGGCGTTGGGCATCAGGGTTTGCAGCGTCTCTGCGCTCGAAACCAAGACCGTCTCATCCGCATCGCCATAAATCGCGAGCGTAGGAACTTGCGTCTCTGCCAGCCTAAGAAACGTTTCTTCGCGTCCAGTCATCGGCATATGGCGATAGGTCGACAAGAGCGCTTGCAGATAACCGCGATACTCAAACTGCTCTTGGACATCGCCTTGGAGGCGGTCTTCGGGCGCGCGATTGCTTTCGTCATATTGACGGTCCCCGAGCAAGATCGACTTGCCAAACATGCGCCAGATCCAGTCTCCTATGAGCGGCGTGTTCAAAAGCACCGCAGAGGCGCCCTCGCCGCCTGCCGTGTCGAGGCCCGCTGGAACTAGCAGCACGAGGCGGTCCACGCGCTCCGGGTAGCGCGCCGCGTACTCGGCAACGATTGGACCGCCCATAGAGAGCCCGACCAATCCGAACGGTTCCGTAACGCCAACCTCAGCTAGAAGTTCATTGATGGCGCGATCGTAAAATTCGATGTCGTAGCGTGTGCGCGGGCGGTCCGACCACCCACGGCCAAAATGGTCAAATCGTAAAGTCCGAAACCCGGCCGCGGTGAGGGCCTCGACGTTTTGCTGGTAGATGAAATGCGGGGTTGAAAATCCATGGACCAGAAGGATGACCGGCCCATCCTCTGGACCGTCCCAGACATAGTGTAATTGGCCATCACTCAACGTCGCGAAGGCGCCTGGCGCCCCAGCGCGGGCCTCGTCATCAAGCGGCTTCAGGCGCAAGTCCGCGAGCAAATACACACCGAGCAATACCATGACGATGAGACTAATTAGCCGTAATCCCCACTTCATCTCTGCCTCCAAAATCAACCCGAATTCGACCTGTTTTAGCGTGTTTTCGCAGGGGCAGGCCGAATATAGATTCAAGTGCCCCGTGAAAACCCATTAAGCATCTGTTTTATATGTAATTTATAAGCAATAAAATACCAGCCACAAGTTTCCCTTTTGGCTCGAAATCCCCTATAAAATTAGGAGTTATACGAATCACTTGCAGGGATGTCTCCCATGACCGACGCGGCCGAAAACAACCCAGAATACAGCGCCGACTCCATCAAGGTGCTGAAGGGCCTTGAGGCTGTGCGGAAACGTCCCGGTATGTATATCGGTGATACCGATGATGGCTCCGGTCTGCACCACATGATTTATGAGGTTGTCGACAACGCGATCGATGAAGCCTTGGCAGGTCACGCGGATGAAGTCACCGTGACCTTGCATCCGGATGGCTCAGCTGAAATCACCGACAATGGGCGCGGGATCCCGGTTGGGCAGCATGCCACTGAAGGTCGGTCTGCGGCCGAAGTGATCATGACCGAGCTGCACGCTGGCGGAAAGTTCGACAGCAATTCCTACAAAGTTTCGGGCGGTCTCCACGGCGTTGGCGTTTCGGTGGTCAACGCACTGTCGGTCTGGCTCGATCTAACCATCCATCGCGATGGCTCAGAGCACCATGTTCGATTCGTTGATGGCGGTCGCACAGAAGCGCCGCTGAAAGTCGTTGGCACCAGCCCCACAACCGCGGATGGGTCTCCATATACCGGGACAGCCGTGCGCTTCTTGGCGAGCCCGGAAACGTTCACGATGACGGTCTACAACCGTAAGACGCTCGAGCATCGCCTGCGCGAACTCGCCTTCCTGAACTCCGGGGTGCGGATTGTGTTTAAAGATCTGCGCGAAGCCGAGCCTTATGAAATCGTGCTCGAATATGCAGGCGGGGTGGCAGCGTTCGTTCAGCATCTGAACACCACCAAGAACGCGCTCATTCCTGAGACGATTTTTGTCACCGGCGAGAAAGACGGCATCACGGTCGAGGCCGCGCTTGAATGGACAGACGCGTATCACGAGAACGTCCTCTGTTTCACCAACAATATTCCGCAGCGCGATGGCGGCACACACTTGGCCGGCTTTCGCGGCGCGCTCACTCGGATCGTCAACAAGTATGCCGCTGAGACCGGGATCGCCAAAAAAGAAAAGGTCGATATTTCTGGCGATGATGCGCGGGAAGGCCTGACCTGCGTCTTGTCAGTGAAAGTGCCTGATCCGAAGTTTAGCTCACAAACCAAAGACAAGCTGGTGTCCTCTGAGGTCCGACCTGTGGTGGAAAGCTTGATCCACGAAAAGCTCGCAGAATGGTTCGAAGAGCATCCCAAAGAAGCCGTCGCGGTGATGACCAAGATTGTCGAAGCGGCCGCTGCGCGCGAGGCGGCACGTAAAGCGAGAGAACTGACGCGTCGCAAAACCGCACTCGATATCACGTCCCTGCCCGGCAAACTTGCTGACTGTCAGGAGAAAGACCCGGCGAAGTCTGAGATCTTCATCGTGGAGGGTGATTCCGCGGGCGGCTCAGCCAAACAGGGCCGCGACCGCTCGAACCAAGCGATTCTGCCTCTGCGCGGTAAGATCTTGAATGTCGAGCGCGCACGGTTTGATAAAATGCTGTCCTCCGACCAAGTCGGCACACTTATTATGGCGCTCGGCGCAGGGATCGGGCGAGATGAGTTCGACATTGAAAAACTGCGCTACCATAAGATTGTGATCATGACCGACGCCGACGTCGATGGCGCGCATATCCGAACCCTGCTGCTAACCTTCTTCTATCGTCAGATGCCGGAAGTGATTGAGAAGGGTTACCTCTACATTGCTCAGCCGCCGCTTTACAAAGTCTCACGCGGCAAATCTGAGCGCTATCTGAAAGACGATGACGAACTGAACACATACCTCATCGAAGCGGGCACAGACGGCGAAGTCCTGATCCTGGCCGATAGCACGCAAATTGCGGGCGAAGATCTTCGCGAACGCGTCCGTATGGCGTCCCAATTCAAGCAAGCCCTTTGGCGCTTGAGCCTGCGCGCCCCGGGTGAGATCGTCGAGCAAGCTGCGATTGCGGGGGCGCTCGCGCCTGGCGCCTCGGATGAAGAAGCCAAGCGTGCCGCAAGCCGTCTGAACATTATTGCCGAAGAAGGCGAAGACACGTGGGCGGGTCGCTTCGAAGACGGCCATCTGATCCTGTCTCGCGAAGTCCGCGGCGTGGAAGAGAAAGCCGTATTGGACGCACAATTGCTCGCGAGCGCGGATGCTGCGCGCTTGAATGCAATCGCTCAATCCATCCGACCGATTTACGTCGAAGCGTCTATTCTCCGCAACGAAAAAGCCGGAGAGGTTGATGTCACCGGTCCCGTGAGCCTCCTTGAGGCGGTCTTAGCCTCTGGCCGAAAAGGCCTGAAGATCCAGCGTTATAAGGGGCTCGGCGAGATGAATGCCGACCAGCTATGGGAAACCACATTGGATGCCAATGCGCGGACCTTGCTGCAAGTGCAAGTCGATGATGCCATGGAAGCCGGCGACATGTTCTCGCGCTTGATGGGCGATGTGGTCGAACCACGCCGCCAGTTCATTCAAGACAATGCGCTAGAAGCAGAAGTCGATGTCTGATCGCGTCACGGGATGACGGGCGTATCCCCGTTCATCTCAACAAGGCCCATACGGTTTCCTGCAGGATCCAGAAACAATCCAATGACGGCGACCCCTGGCGTTTCGAAGCGCGGCACTTCAATAGTTCCCCCCGCCTGCTCAACTGCAGCAAGCGTTGTGGTTACATCCGGCACGCCCAAATAGATCACTTTGTCAGCCGGATCTTCGCGAAGGAAACCATCTAAATTTGCCGCATTCCCCGGCACAAATGTCCCTCCAGTTTCGCAAGGCCACTCAAAAACCTGTGCATAAAACCTCTGAAGTTCTTCGACGTTTGGACCTGAAATATCAAAGAAAACAATGGGTACTGGCATTTTGTCCCTCCACTCAATCGTATTGTATTACATGAGTATAATGTTGCATCTTGCAAAGATAGAACTCACTCTCTGTGCAACTCGTCTTGAACAGTTTTACATTATTTTTTATCGGAAAGCCAATTTGCATAATAATACCTATTGCGGATCGGGGTGAACTATTGGCATATAGTAGCGGCATGGGGATGAGATGTGACTCTACGGACCTGGACGGTGTCTGGGTAGGCCGGTATTGGCTTAAGGACCGCAATCGCGAAGGGGTCCCATTTTCTGTTTGGTTCTCTATCAAAGATGGTCGACTGCAGGGATCCACGCTCGAACCAAATCGCTTTGCTCTGATCCACGATGAACAACTTGATGCGACGATACGCGGCCATGTGACTGGCAAGGACATTGAATTTATCAAATCCTATCGCGCGTTTGAGCATGAACCCGTCTATTTTGAAGGTGAATTTTCCGAGGACGGACGACGCGTTGTGGGTCAATGGTATTTTGGCTGGCCACACGAATGGACCGGGCCCTTCGAGATGACACGGAGCGCGACCGAAAAGGTCGACGAAGCCACTACGAAGCGCGCGGCCCGCTCTGAACCCTGACGTCGTTTGCGCGTATCGCATTTCGCCCGATATTATGTTTCTGAACTAGCTTTGTGAATCGAGACGCATTACAGCGCGGCGATGGCGTTGAAATTCGGTCCTCCAGCGATCTTGATCGCAGTCCTCGCAATCTCGATGGGCTCAGGGATTGATGCTATGATTAAGGCCATAGCGCCGGACGCCGGGCTCCACCACCTGCTGGCCTGGCGGTTCCTGTTTGGGGGCTTAATTGCTCTAGCCGTGTTTCGCGCTCAGAACCGCCCTATGCCGACAGGCGAGGCGATCCGCTTTCATACGATGCGTGGCCTGATCCAGTTGGCTTGCGCGTTCACATTCTTCTTTGCGCTGATCACGATCCCACTGGCCGTCGCAACGATAATTGGCTTTACAGCAGCTTTGATGGTGCCCTTCGTCGCGCGGGCGCTGCTCGGTGAACGTGTCACCAGCTTGGCTCTGATTGCGACCGTGATCGGATTTGCAGGGGCGGTCTTGGCGGTCATGGGACGGCCAGAAACCGGAACGGCCAGCGAGCTGTGGGCGTGGGGCGTTGCCAGCTGCTTTGTGTCTGCGTTTCTTTATGCCTTCGGGCTTGTCCTCTTGCGGATGCGGGCAACCCATGAAGATGCCACAACGATTGCCATGTTTACCAATGTTGTGCCTGCCATTGCGCTGTTGCCGATCACGTTTGGAGTATTTGGGACCCCCGACTGGAGTGATATTCCGCTCTTTTTAATGTTTGGCGTGCTCGGCTACACGACCTGGTACTTGATGACCCTCGCTTATGCCCGGGCGCCCGCGCAGCGTCTTGCGCCCCTCGAATATACTGCGCTCATCTGGAGCGGCTTGTTCGGATCGATCTTCTTTCAGGAGTATCCCGGCTGGCAGACCTGGGTCGGAGCGGTGATCATTATCGCGGCGTGTTTAATCGTCGCCTTCGAAGAACGATTTAGCACCCGCAAGGAAACCGGAATGCCGGTCAGCGACTTGCCGGAATAAGGCCTAAGCCTTCATCAAGTCGCGGCGACGTTCGAGCATGCCATCCAAAGCCTCGGCGCCTGCATCACCCATGTAAGGCACAACCAGCAGCATGAATTGCAGCACGGTATCGTGAATCAGAGTCGGCCCATTTCGATCGCCGCCCTCGATCAAATCATGACTCAGCCAAAAGGTCAGCGTGGAGAGCATTTGCTGCGTCAACGGTGCTCGCAGCCGTCGATCGATCTGCACAAAGCCTGATTTCTCCAGCTGCCCGAGCACATTCTCGATCGCTTGGCGCTTCGTCGCGAGGATCTTGCGGAAGCGCGAGGCAAGCCCCGGATAGCGTTCCATCATGTCTCCGACATTGCGGTAGAAGAAGCGGAAATCGTAAATTTCTTCGAGGACAATATAGACGAAGACCCAATTGTCTTCGATCGATGTCACAGCGCCGTGAGAACCGCCCAAGATGATCTGCATTTCTTCTTCAAAGCGATCAAAGAGCGCCTCAATAATCGGCTCTTTGCCCTTAAAGTGATAGTAGAGATTACCGGGCGACATATCGAGCGCATTGGCAATATCAACCGCAGTTTGCTTGGCTTCGCCTTCCGCGTTGAACAGCTCCAGGCTGACATCCAGAATACGATCACGTGTTTTCATCGGTTGCGGTTCGCGTCTCGGCTGAATTGGCTGTTTCAACACTCTATTTGACAGTAAAAGGTCAATATGGAACGAATTTGATCGGCCAAGGTTATCCTAATTTAGACTCTTAACCATAAGAGCAAGCCTTGTGCCGGGCGAGGGGCGCCTCGTCCTCGGAGGAAATCGGAGGCTTTGATGAGCAAAACGGCAGACTATATTGGCCAATCCGCGGCGGACTCGACCAATGCGTTGAACCCCCTTCTCGGCGGCTTGAATCGACAAGAGCTTTTGGGCTCGGTCGCGATGATGCTGCGCCGGACCAGTATCTCGCCAATGGCAAACGCGAAATTCGCAGGTAAAATGGCGAAAGAAGGCTACGACATTGCGATGGGCAAGTCACAGCGTGCGCCAGACCGCAAGGATAAACGCTTCAAAGACCCCGCCTGGGCGAATAACCCGTTCTATAAGCGCGGCATGCAGACCTATCTTGCTATGCAAGAGCACCTCGAAGACTGGGTCGGTGACCTTAAGCTTGGAGAGATGGAGCACGCCCGCGCCACGTTCGTGATGAACATGATCACCGACGCGATCGCACCAACAAATGCCTTCGCGACCAACCCCGCCGCCAAGAAACGCGCGATCGATAGCGGGGGCCTATCCCTCATCAAAGGCCTGCAAAACGCCTATGAAGACATGACCAAGAATGGCGGCATGCCGAGCCGCGTCGACAAAACCCCGTTCGTTGTGGGGGAAAATGTCGCCATCACACCCGGCAAGGTCGTGTGGAAAAATGAGATGATGGAACTCATTCAGTACACACCGATCACAGAAGACGTGCACGAAATTCCGTTCCTGAACATTCCGCCACAGATCAATAAATTCTACGCCAGCGACCTGGATCCGATCACCAGTATCGTTCAGTTCCTGCTCAAAGAAGGCTTCCAGACCTTTATCATCTCCTGGCGCAATCCCACCAAAGAGCACAAGGATTGGGGGCTTTCTGATTATGTTGACAGCCTGATCCAGTGCACCGAAGTGATGAAGCAGATTACTGGGTCAGACAAAGTGAATGTCTCGGGCGCTTGTTCCGGCGGGATCACGACCGCGACCTTTGCCAGCCTGCTGGCTGCCGCGGGCGATGACCGGATCAATTCTCTGACCTTCCAGGTCTGCGTCCTCGATCCAGAGCAAGACGATAGTGAACTTGGATCGATGGTGTCGGAGCGAAGCCTCGAGATTGCGCGTCGATACTCACGCCGCAAGGGTATCCTCAAAGGCGATGATCTTGCCCGTATGTTTGCTTGGATGCGCCCCAACGACCTGGTTTGGAATTATGTCGTCAACAATTACCTGATGGGCGAAGATCCACCCCCGTATAATGTTTTGTTCTGGAACGATGATACGACGAACCTGCCTGCGCAGTTGCATTCCGACTATCTCGATTTCGGCCTGCAGAAGCCTTTTACAAACCCGGGAGAAGTTGAAATCGCCGGACATATGGCGGATCTCACCAAGGTCGACGTCGACTCATTCATCGTTGCCGGTGTCACAGACCACATTACGCCATGGAAAGCGGCCTACCGAACGGTCCACCTGCTTGGCTCGAAGAATAAGGAGTTCATTCTCTCAAATTCCGGGCATATCCAATCGCTACTCAACCCACCCGTTAATCCAAAAGCAAAGTACTTTCGTAATACGAGTATTGAACCGACGGCTGATGAATGGGCTGCCGGAGCTGAAGAAGTTGCTGGCTCTTGGTGGACTCGTTGGGCAGAGTGGCTTCACGAACGGTCTGGCGAGCGAAAGCCAGCGCCAAAAGAAGGGGGATCAGAGCAGTTTCCACCGCTCTACGATTCTCCGGGGAAATATGTGTTCGACTAGAGGCAAGAAGACCTTCGCGCGGCACTGACAGGAGAAGGAGGCCAGGATGGCCACCAAAAGGAATGCCGGCAAAGCGTCACCACGCCTGCCTGAAATCAGTATGGAAACCATTGGCGCCCACACCGTGCGTGTGGGATATTGGCAGGCAGAGCGTGCTTCAAACAAACGCCCGCTGCTCTTTTTCAATGGTATCGGCGCGAATATGGAACTCGCCTTTGGATTGGGTGAGTGGATCCGCGACCGTGAAATCATCACCTTCGATATGCCCGGCGTGGGCGAAAGCCCGGCCGCGAAATTCCCCTATCGCCCATGGATGATGGCCCGGCTTGCACGCAAGCTCTGTGATCAGTTCGGCATGGGAGACGTCGACGTGATGGGCGTTTCGTGGGGCGGCGCCATGGCCCAACAATATGCATTTCAGTATCGCAACTCGGTCGGCAAACTCATTCTATGTGCCACGACCGCCGGCATGACGATGGTGCCTGGAAAAGTCAGCGCGATTTCCAAAATGGCAGACGCGCGCCGCTACACTGACCCCGACTATATGCGCGAGAATTTCCAGAGACTGTACGGTGAAGCAGCCGAGGAAGGCGCTGGACAGCATATCGAGAACCTGCGCCCGCCAGCTCCTATGGGCTATGTCTACCAGTTGCTCGCCTTCCTGGGTTGGTCCTCGCTGCCCTTCATTCGGTTCCTCCGGATGCCGACGCTCGTCATGGCGGGCGATCGCGACGCAATCGTTCCACTGGCCAATGGGCACATCCTGAACTTCGCACTGCCAAACTCGCGCCTTCACGTCGTCGAGGACGGCGGACACCTGTTCCTCGTGACACAGGCCGAAGAGACGGTTGCCGAAATCATCGACTTTCTGGATGAGCCGATGGAAGCCATGCAGCCGCAATCAGTTTGGTCGCAAGGATTTTCGGCCGCCTGAAAGCGTTACGTCGCTTACGAACTGACGCCAGCACCAAAGCAATCGGACTAGACGGGGCGGATTGTCCAGATCTGCCCGTCTGGCTGGGTTTCCCAGCTCACGTCCAGGAATTCCCGTTGCGCATTGATCGCGCCGCGCCAGAGCTCATTCCAACAGGTTAGCAAATCCGCAGCCAATGCCGGCTCCAGGCCCCGTACCACTCGTAACCCCGATTGTTGCACCGAGACGCTGCCGTCAGCGCGTGTATCCATATCGCATTGATCCCCCATTCCTTCGAGCATCTCCGCTAGAAACTCTGCTGCGGCGTCTGCACCCGCATCGTCTGCACTCACGCGCGCCGCCAATTCCGCATAGTTTTGCAGACCCGTTAGGCGGGCCGCGCGCCGCGCAAGCGCGAGGGCGCGCTCGCGTCCAACAACGTCGATCAAGGCCCGTAAGCCATTACGGATATATTCCATCGCATAATTGCGATTGGCTTTGGCGAGGCGCTCCTCTGACCATTCGGAAGCGGGCGGCGCTGGCTGGGCGGCTGGATCGAAGGCCGGTGGGCGCTCGTCCGGGGCAAATTGCAAGCGTTCCTCATCCGCTAAGTCATGCTCATATTCTTTGAAATAGCCGCACAGCCCGAACTGACCGGTCACATCTTCTGAGACGCAAACATAGCCCAATCGCGGATTGCCGAGGCTGACGCCGTTCTGCGCGTACCAACCGTGTAAGAAGCCGCGGCTGGCTTCGACCGGAATGCCGCAAATCGCCGGGCCCGCATACATCCAGCGCGGATAGCGAAACCGCACCCAGGCTTTGGTGTCGGACTCTTCCATATATTCCACCGCAACGCCGCCCATCCCATTCGAGAGAACATGATACTTGGCGCAAGCCACGGCATGCGGCTGTCCGGCGAGGCCGAGTTTCTCAAAGCTGGATAGGAATTTCGCTTCATGCTGGGCTCGGAACAGGCGGAACATCCAGTCATAGACGGTGGATTTGCCTTCCTCGACCGCGACCATGAGCTTGAGGCCGAGAAAGTATTGGTGATGCAGATCCGCTTGCGCGGCGATGGCTTGTGCTGTCATCCTTAAGCTGCTGCCACACTCTGCGGAGATGGGGGAGTCACATACCCATCGACGACCTTGTTAAAGGCATCCAGCGCGCCTTCGAACCGACCGAACAACATGTTTTCATTGGCCCCAGATGAAAGTGTGCTTTGCATGCTTTCGCCAATGACAAAATCCTCATCCAGCGTGGTCCGCGTAATTTCATGATTGCGCTTCCAATGGTCGGCTTTTTCGGCCTCGGCTTTGGGCGCGAGCGTCGAGAGGCGCAGGCGTGTTTTGCCAGGACCGATCGGCTCCGACTGGATCCAGGAAATGTGATCCGACTGGACCAGAAGCGAAGAGCCCGGGAACAGCGTGTAGAGCACTTGCGCGTGATCTCGCAGGCGCCAGGTGTCGCGGGTCTCTGGGGCGAGCTTTGCCATACTGGTGCGCATCAAGATCGAGCGCATATTCGCGCCAAACATCCGGTAGGAAGAGAGATTGTCCTCAAAGTGCGGGCCAATCGTGGTGCGGTGCGCGACTTTAAAGTGATAGGCCTCAATCCCGCCTTCGACCAAGATTTTCCAATTGGCCTCATGCTCGGGCAGATCCTGGTGCGCGACATAGAGGTCTTCAATGTGCAGCGCGTCCAACTCGGAAGCCAGATCGCCAATGAAGGCGTCGAGATCGGTTTCGCCATCGGCATCGACCGTGATCCAGATGAAGCCAAACCGCTCTTGGCAATGCAGCTTGGTCAGGCCGAGCTCGCTCTTGTCCAGGCCGGTAAAGCCCTGATCAAAATGTGGGGCCGCTAGGAGGGCGCCCGTGTTGGCATAAGTCCAGGCATGATAGGGGCAGGTGAAACGGTGTTTGCACCCGGCCTCATCATCGACCAGCCGCGTGCCGCGATGCCGGCACGCGTTCACGAACGCATTGACGGTGCCGGACTTGTCGCGCGTCAGCAGGATGGGAACACCGGCAATCTCGCGGCGCACAAAGGCGCCTGGCTCTGACATCTCGCTCGTATGGGCGGCGATCATCGGCAAGCGGCGAAAGATCCGTTCACGCTCCAGGTCAAACCGGTCTTGGCTGGTATAGTATTCGACCGGGCTTCTCGCGACCGCCTCATCCAAATAAAAAGTCTTATCGGCTTTGATCGATAAAAGCTCATCGATCAGCTGCAATTCTATGTTTCGATCCATTGCGGGCCTCCTTCGGTACACTGCGATTTTTAAAACTTACCGGTTGGTAAGTAGACGTACTTACCATATGGTAGGTTGTCAAGCGCAGAGAGAGTCATATGGCCCAGGACACACGTGAGCGATTGCTCGACCAAGCCGAACCGCTGTTCGCGGAACGAGGGTTTTATGGCGTCAGCATTGCCGCCATCGCGAACGAATTGGGGCTGACCAAGCAAGCCTTGCTGCATCACTTTGGCAGCAAAGAAAAACTCTATGGCGAAGTCTTGAAGCGGATTTCAACACGGTTTGAGACCATCGACCCAGCCCCCGCTGACGCGGATTCCACGCAACAGCTCACGGCATTTCTGCTCGCGCTTCACATGCAAAATACCACCAGCACGAACGCGACGAGGATTTTAATGCGCGAACTGCTGGATAATAAGCGACGCGCTGATACCGCGGGAACTTGGTACCTGAAGACATTTCTGGAACGCCTGATTGCCATGGTCAAAGCAGTCCCCAATTGGACCGATGCGAGCGATGCGGAAGCATTAGCGCTGGTGTACCAATTGCTCGGGGCGATCAACTATTTTGGAATTTCTGAGCCGACATTGACCGGTATCTTCGGAAACCGGGGTTACGAAGCGCTGAACGCAGCGTTCCCATCGCAATTGGAACAGCTGATCCGAGCCAGACTCGGACAACGCCCTTAAGTGCGTTTCATCTCGACAACATTGTCGCCTTTTGAAGACTTAGCTTCATGGACCATTTCCATGCTGCGCAGATAAGGGATCAGGGCTGCTTGATCCTGCGGACGACTAAACAGGAAGCCTTGCAACTCATCACACCCCTGCTCTCTTAAGAACCGTGCCTGCATGTCGTTTTCCACGCCTTCAGCCGTCACCGTTAGATTCAGCGCATGCGCCATGGAGATTGTAGCGCGCGCGATCGCCCGGCTCTGATCGCTGGTCTCGATGCCGCGCACAAAGGCTTGATCGAGCTTCAACTTGTCAAACGGGAATCGCTGCAGATAGGCCAACGACGAGAACCCGGTCCCGAAGTCATCCATCGCAATGCGCACCCCGATATCTTTCAGTTTGCGCAGGCGGTCGAGGATGAACGCATTGTCCGACAGAAAGACGCTTTCCGTAATCTCAAGCTCAACGCGACATGGATCAAACCCGGTCTCATTGAGCTTTTGCTGAATGACCGAGAGGATTCGACTGCTGTGAAGCTGTAGCGGAGAGATATTGATCCCGATCTTCGTGTTGGCTGGCATCTCAACTGCGGACTCGATCACATTTTCGATCACGCGGTCGCCCAGCTCAATGATGATCCCATTGTCTTCGGCGATCGGAATGAACTCAGACGGCGACACAGTTCCGCGTACCGGATGATACCATCGCGATAGCGCTTCCACCCCGGTCACCGCACCCGTTTTCGCATCCACAATCGGTTGATATTGAAGTTTGAGAGCGTTGGTCTCAATTGCCTTTGCAAGATCCTGTGCGAGCTCTCTTTGACCGCGAATGCGCGCTTTGAAGCCCTCAGAATACTCTTTCCAAACGCCGCCACCACCCGATTTTGCAGAGAGTAGCGCAAGATCCGCTTCTTTCATGAGGGCGGAGACATCCGTTGCGCTGGACTCAATCCGTCGGACGCCAATACTGGCCCCGCACTGAACGTCTGTCTTATTGTAGCTCAGCGGCTGTTTCAGAGCGTGGGTGAGGTCATCGACGAATTTTAACAACCGCCCACTCATCTGAGACCGGCTGATCAGCAGGGCGAATTCATCCCCTCCATAACGGCACAAAAGGTCCATAGGCTCGCAGAGCATTTCGAGACGCTTCGCCACCAGTTTCAGGATCTCATCACCGCCCCCGTGCCCGAACGTGTCATTGATCCACTTGAAATTGTCCAAGTCGATCCAGATCAGCGCGCTTTCCGACGTGGCGCGAACTTCGCTATCAAGATGCGACGTGAGCGCTTCTTTGAACGAGTTACGGTTCAACAGACCGGTAAGGGAATCATATTCGGTGAGAAAAGCGGCACGGCTTTCACTCAAACGCAGCTGCGTGATATCCGTCGCGGATCCACGATACCCGGCAAACTTGCCGTTCTCGAAAACGGGCCTCGCGGACAGTTTCCAATAGCGCGAACTTGCTTCGACATCTTCTGACAATTCCAATTCCAGCGCGACCACCTCGGATCCACGCGAGATTCTGGCGCGCAAGAGATCGCGTTCCGGAGACGCACGAAACAGAGACAACCAATCCCGTCCCGCGACAGCTTCGCGCAATGGGGCGCTGACGAGTTCGTCATTGTTGATTTCTATGATTTCGCCATCGGCGCGGGTCGACCAAAAAAACGTGTCCGTTGCAAAACCAACATCGCGCAAGACACTATTGATCTCACGCGTCCGCTCGGCGGCTGTCTCCACTTCCGTGAGGCGCTTATTATACTGAGAGAAGTACCACCGCGTACAAATGGCCAAGCCACTAAAATAGGCGAGGATAATCATTGAGATCAGCGCTGAAACCAGTTCAGGCTGCATCAGCGTATTGGCGAGAAATCCCCCCACCGTTGCCGCCAGAACGATCCGCCCAAGCTGCGGCATGTATTGCAGGAGAACCGCCGCGGTCAGCATGGCGCCAGAGAGAATGGCGCCGAACACAAAGTGCATCTGATAAGGCTCAAGCAGCGCCAGAATGCCAGGGACTACGCCCCACGCGACCGATAAGATAACAAACGGAAAACTCTTGATCAGAGTCTCCGCTTGGCGCTCGCCTTCAAACAACTCCGCTTTCTCGCGCGTGCTGAGCAGAAAAAGCGCCCCGCAAATGAGAACTTGTGCCGTCAGCCAGTAGTCAAATAATCCGCTGCCAAAATCGCTCATCATCAGCACCGCAGCACTGACCAGGGCGGCCATGAAAAGAACAGGCGCGATCAAAGACACGAACGCGATCTCGCGTGCGCGGTGCAGATCTGTCTTCACAGAGCCAGTGGACGCGCCGCCGCGCGTCAATTCACTTATCGCTATCATGTCCCACGTGTCCCACTCGTTTAGAGGAAGAGTGTACGCGCAAATCGAAAGCGAACTATTGAACCGGTCTCGGCAATTCCGGCACACGTCTTAAGGGCTCAGAAATGATAACACCCCGCGCAATGGCGGGGTGTCGTTCAAGATCTGATAAGGGCACGGTTAAACGTCGAGCAACATGCGCTCCGGATCCTCAAGAGCTTCTTTAACGCGCACCAGGAAGGTTACAGCTTCTTTGCCGTCAACGATCCGGTGGTCATAGGACAGGGCCAGATACATCATCGGACGGATGACCACTTGGCCATCTACCGCAACCGGGCGCTGCTCAATTCGGTGCATCCCAAGCACACCTGATTGAGGCGGATTGAGGATCGGTGTCGACATCAGTGATCCGTAGACCCCGCCATTGGTGATTGTGAATGTGCCGCCTTGCATATCCGCAATCGACAGCGTCCCATCGCGGGCTTTCTTCGCAACGTTGCCAAGCTCCGCCTCAATGCCAGCCAGCGAGAGTTGATCACAATCGCGGATCACGGGAACAACCAAGCCGCGCTCGGTCCCAACCGCCATGCCGACGTCATAGTGATTTTTGTAAATGATGTCGGTGCCATCGATCTCAGCATTCACAGCTGGAATCTCTTTCAGCGCCGAAACAACTGCTTTCGTGAAGAAGCCCATGAAGCCGAGCTTCACACCATGCTTCTCAAAGAAGGCGTCTTTATAGGCTTTGCGCAGCCCCATCACGGCACTCATGTCCACATCATTGAATGTGGTCAGCATGGCCGCCGTGTCCTGGGCCTCTTTCAGGCGCCGCGCGATGGTCTGCCGAAGACGGGTCATACGGACCCGTTCTTCGCGTGGACCAAGTTCCCGCGGCGCTTTGGATTCTGCTGGTGCACTTGCCGCTTTCGGGGTGTTCACAAAGGCCAGAGCGTCCGCTTTCGTGGCGCGCCCGTCGCGTCCGGTGCCCGGAATTTCCGCAGGGTTTACGCCCGCTTCGGCCGAGATCCGTCGAACGGATGGCGCGACAGGACGTTCGCCCGTCGCTGCGGGAGCGGCAGCAGGTGCCGAGGGCGCCGCCGCGGGCGTTGGTGCTGCGTTCGCGCCGGAGCCTGCTGCGATGCGCGCGATTACAGACCCCGGAGTGACGCCATCGCCTTCAGCGACCAACCATTCAGAGATCACGCCGTCGGCCGATGCCGGTACTTCAAGCGCAACCTTATCCGTTTCGATCTCGGCAATGGTCTCATCTTTGGAAACGCTATCGCCGACTTGCTTAAGGAAGCTTCCGATCGTGCCTTCTGCAACGCTCTCGCCCATACTCGGGACAGTCACGTCGACGGACGCACCCCCAGAACTTGCAGCTGGCGCGGGCGCTGGGGCTGCTTCAGTTTTGGCCGGTGCTGCGGGTGCTGCAGCGGCACCATTGGCGCCACCAAGTCGACCGAGCAAAGCGCCGATCTCTACGGTATCCCCTTCACCCGCAACAATTTCACTCAATGTGCCAGCTTCTTCAGCCGACACCTCAACCGCAACTTTGTCAGTCTCGAGCTCTACCAGGACGTCATCTTTTGCGACCGCGTCCCCGGCGGCTTTCAACCATTTGCCAACCGTTGCCTCGGTAACGCTTTCACCCAAAGTTGGGACTACGATATCGGTCATATTTGGTCTCTGTCTTCGTCTTTTTCTGTTCTATTTTAGGTGACCAAGCTGTCTTCTACAGGCTTGTCGCCGAGGGCGGCGGAAAGGAACTCATCCTTCTCGCGATTATGGGTAGAGAGCAAGCCGGTGGCTGTCGCTGCAGCGGGAGGCCGACCTGTATATTTTGGACGCGGGTTCTGAATGCCGACACGATTCGCTGCCCACTCAAGCTCGTCCCGGATAAAGGTCCAACCACCCATATTGCGCGGTTCTTCCTGACACCAAACCAGCTCGGCTTTTGGGAAGCGTTTTAACTCGTCCATAAGAGCTTTACGCGGAACCGGGTAGAATTGTTCCACGCGGAGCAAATAAATATCGTCTGCACCACTTTCTTCACGGGCTTCAAATAGGTCGTAGTAGACTTTGCCAGAGCAGGCGACCACACGCCGGATCTTCTCATCATCGACGAGCTTCACTTTGCCTTGACGACCGGGCGTCTCCGCATCGTCCCAAAGGACGCGGTGGAAAGACGACTTCGTGTTCATGTCATCAAAGCTGCTGGTTGCGAGCTTGTGCCGCAAAAGAGACTTTGGTGTCATAATCACCAGCGGTTTTCGGAAATCCCGGTGGATCTGACGGCGCAGCGCGTGGAAATAGTTGGCTGGCGTTGTCAGATTACAGACTTGCCAATTGTCTTCCGCGCACATTTGCAGGAAGCGCTCCAAACGCGCTGAAGAATGCTCTGGTCCCTGGCCTTCATAGCCGTGCGGCAGAAGCATGGTCAGACCCGACATGCGCAGCCATTTGCGTTCGGCCGATGAGATGAACTGGTCAAAGAAGACCTGCGCCCCGTTCGAGAAGTCTCCGAACTGAGCCTCCCACATGACAAGCGCGTTCGGATTGGCAAGCGTATAGCCATACTCATAGCCAAGCACCGCTTCTTCAGACAGAAGCGAGTCGATCACTTCATATTCAGCTTGGCCCTCGCGCAGATGGTTCAAGGCCGTATAGCGATCGCCAGTATTTTGATCGACCATATGGCTATGGCGTTGCGAGAAGGTCCCGCGACCACAGTCTTGGCCAGACAGGCGGACATGGAAGCCTTCATCGAGAAGCGTTGCGAAAGCGAGATGCTCGGCCGTCGCCCAATCTAGGCCTTTGCCGGAGCTGATTGCATCTGCTCGGCCTTTGATCACACGCGCCAGAGTGCGGTGGACGCTGACATTGTCTGGGACCGTCGTGATACGTTCGCCCAGCTCTTTGAGTTTGGACTTCGAAACCCCGGTTTTGCCGCGGCGGTCATCGTCTTCCGGCAGGCCAAGGCCTTCCCATTCCCCTTCAAGCCAATCAGCTTTGTTGGTTTCAACCGTCTTGCCGGCTTCGAACGCCTTATCGAGGAAGTCTTCGAACGCTTTGACTTCGCCAGCAACCTCTTCCGCCGTCATCAGCCCCTCTGCAACGAGGCGCTCACCATACAGCTCACGTGTTGAGCGATGCGATTTAATCGTGGTGTACATGACCGGTTGGGTAAACATGGGCTCGTCGCCCTCATTGTGGCCGAACCGGCGATAGCAGAACATGTCGATCACAACATCTTTGCCGAACTTCTGACGATACTCCGTCGCAACCTTCGCCGCATATACCACGGCTTCGGGATCATCACCGTTCACATGGAAAATCGGCGCCTGCACCATCAAGGCAACATCCGACGGATAGGGCGACGAGCGTGAATACATCGGGCTCGTGGTGAAGCCGATCTGATTGTTGATGATGAAGTGGATCGTACCGCCGGTGCGATACCCCTGCAGGCCTGACAGCGCAAAACACTCCGCTACGACGCCCTGTCCGGCAAAGGCCGCGTCGCCGTGCAAGAGCAATGGCAGCTTCTTCGTCCGATCGAGCGTTCCGGAGTCTTCATATTGCATGAACTGCTTCGCCCGCGCGCGACCGAGTACAACCGGGTCAACCGCCTCAAGGTGGGACGGGTTGGCGTTCATGGTCAGGTGTACCTGGTTGCCATCGAACACGCGGTCTGATGACGCCCCCAAGTGATACTTCACATCGCCCGAGCCAAACTCACCAGCGCCCTGGGTCGAGCCACCCATGAATTCGTGGAAGATCTTTTCATAATCCTTGCCCATAACCGCGGCGAGCATGTTGAGGCGTCCACGGTGCGGCATTCCAACGATGATTTCATCAACGCCAAGCGCACCTCCACGTTTAATGATCTGCTCCAGAGCGGGCACCGCGGCCTCGCCCCCATCCAGGCCAAAGCGCTTCGTGCCAGGATAACGTTTGTGCAGGAATCGCTCGAAGGTCTCCGCTTCAATCAGCTTGGAGAGGATCGCTTTCTTCCCCTCAGGCGTAAACGCGACGCCTTTGTCTGGCCCTTCAATACGTTCCTGCAGCCAGCTTTTTTCTTCCGGATCTGAAATGTGCTGGAACTCAATGCCCATGGTTGAGCAATAGGTTCTGCGAACAATATCAAGGATCTGGTTGACGCTCGCGCGCTCAAGACCAAGGACGCCGTCAATGAAGATGTCGCGATCGAGATCGCCTTCTTCGAAACCATAGCTTTTTGGATCAAGCTCTGGCTGATAGTCGGGTTTCTCTAGACCGAGTGGATCGAGTTGCGCCTGCAAGTGACCCCGCATGCGATAAGCGCGGATCATCATCAGGGCTTTGATTGAGTCTTTGACCGCTTGCGCGATGTCATCCTCTGACGCTGCCGGTGTGGACGATTTGATTTTCTTTTCAAGCTTCGGCTCGAGCAGGGTCCAATTGCCATCAAACGCCGCAACTTCTTCTGGCGAAGCGGGTTTAGGCCAATGGGTGCGCTTCCAGCTGGCGCCATCAGCATTGCGCGTCGCGTCCGCGCTGCCATCGCCAACCTCTTCAAAAAACGCACGCCAGCTCTCAGGCACCGAATGCGGGTTTTCGGCATACTTGGCCTGCATCTGTTCGATCCAGACCGCACTCCCCCCATAAAGGAACAAAGTGTCCAACATCGCAGCATTTTGAGCGCTGCGGCCACCGTCGACTGGGGATCCGTCGTCTGCCATATGTTACCGTCCTTTTTGTTGACGGCCCGGCGGGGTCAAATTTGGCCTCGTCTGGCCGCCCTTTGCCTAAATATAGTGAGGCGCTAGCCTTTCAAAACCTCTACCATGGTCGTGCCCAACCGGGCAGGACTTGGAGATACTTTGATTCCAGCGGCCTCCATAGCTGCGATTTTGGACTCTGCGTCGCCCTTTCCGCCCGAAACAATGGCACCTGCATGCCCCATCGTTCGGCCTTTGGGCGCCGTACGGCCCGCGATAAAGCCCACCATCGGCTTCTTGCGACCTTTCTTGGCCTCATCGATCAGGAATTGAGCGGCTTCTTCTTCAGCAGACCCCCCAATTTCACCAATCATGACGATGCTTTCTGTCTCGTCATCTGCAAGGAACATTTCCAACACATCGATAAATTCTGTGCCTTTGACCGGATCACCACCAATCCCGACAGCAGACGTCTGACCAAGGCCCTCAACGGAGGTTTGATAGACCGCTTCGTAAGTGAGCGTGCCGGAACGAGAGACCACACCGACAGAGCCCTTCTTGAAGATCTTCCCAGGCATGATGCCGATCTTGCAAGCTTCAGGGGTCAGCAAGCCTGGGCAGTTTGGCCCGATCAATCGGGAATTAGACTTTTCCAGCTTGGCTTTGACGCGCACCATGTCCAGGACAGGGACGCCTTCCGTTATGCAAACGATCAGTGGAATTTCCGCGTCAATCGCCTCTTCGATCGCCGCAGCGGCTCCGGCAGGCGGGACGTAGATCACAGTTGCGTTCGCACCCGTTGCATTTTTGGCGTCAGCGGCATTGGCATAAATCGGCAGCGCGGCGCCATTGTCGGCGGTCCAGCTCTCACCCGCTTTGCGTGGATGTGTGCCTGCAACCATTTGAGTGCCATAATACTCAAGCGCTTGATTGGTGTGGAAAGACCCGGTTTTGCCTGTCAGTCCTTGGACGATAACTTTAGTGTTTGAATCGATAAGAATGGACATGGGTTCTACGCGCCTTTCACGGCTGCAACAATTTTCTGGGCGGCGTCGTCGAGATCATCGGCAGGAATAATGTTCATGCCGCTTTGCGCCAGGATTTCCTTGCCTTGATCCACATTGGTACCTTCCAGGCGCACCACCAACGGGACGGCCAAGGAGGTCTCTTTCACCGCTTGAATAACGCCTTCTGCGATCACATCACACTTCATGATGCCGCCAAAGATATTGACCAGAATACCCTTTACGGCCGGGTCTTTCATGATGATTTTGAACGCCGCAGCGACTTTCTCTGCATTGGCGCCACCGCCGACATCACAGAAGTTTGCTGGCTCTTCGCCATATAGCTTGATGATGTCCATCGTCGCCATCGCGAGGCCCGCGCCATTGACCATGCACCCAATCGTGCCGTCGAGCGCGATGTAAGCGAGATCCCACTCGGACGCTTCAATTTCTTTTTCGTCTTCTTCGGTCGTGTCCCGTAGCTCCATAATGTCTGGATGACGGAACAGGGCGTTGCCATCAAAGCTGACTTTCGCGTCGAGGACCCGAAGGTGACCATTTTCCATGACGATGAGCGGGTTGATCTCGAGCATCGACATGTCCTTCTCGGTGAAGGCTTTGTAGAGGATCGGGAAAAGGTTCATGCCATCTTCGCGGGCGGCGCCTTCGAGCGCCAGCGCATCACAAAGCTGCGCCGCAGCTTGCGAAGTGACGCCTTGCGCCGGATCGATCGGGAGTGTGAGGATTTTTTCAGGCGTGTCGTGCGCGACTTCCTCAATATTCATGCCGCCTTCTGTCGACGCGACAAAGGCCGGGCGTCCCGTTTCACGATCAACGAGGAGAGACAGGTAAAGCTCAGTGGCGATATCCGCACCATCTTCGACGTAAAGGCGGTTCACCTGCTTGCCGTCCGCCGTGGTTTGCGCCGTGACCAAGTGATTGCCGAGCATGGCCTTCGCATGATCCATGACCTCTTCTTTCGAAAAAGCCAGTCGAACACCGCCTTTTTCACCAGCCGCCGCTTCGACAAACTTGCCTTTACCGCGGCCGCCTGCATGGATTTGGCTTTTCACGACCCAGAGCGGTCCCGGCAGGGTGTCGATTGCAGTTTGCACATCGTCGAGCGTAAGAATCGGGACGCCAGCAGCCACCGGTGCCCCAAATTCTTTGAGCACGGCTTTGGCTTGGTATTCGTGAATGTTCATGAGGATTTTAGCCTTTTTCAGCAGCTGAGGCTGCACGACTGCATCCCCAAAAGTCGCGCGCCTTATAGCACTGCCATTTCCCGTGACAACAGGGAACAACTGGAAATTGGATGACCTGAGTTCGCCTAATAGATTGAGGCATTGACAGATCCTCGGCCAATCGCGCGACTTGAATTAACCAATCCCGATATCAGCAAAGGAAAATACACTCTCCCGAACGGGAATTCCGGCATTGTCTTTCACCTGCAAGACGATGCGACGCGCCTCCCAGTCAATCTCGACCGCGCCATAGTTTTCGGGGGCAAACCCTGCTCCGATTTGGCGCGCATCGACCTCGTTAGATTCATCACTGAAGCTGACATTGAGAGACGATGACGTGAGCTCATTGGCGCTATAAGGCAGCACGTCCTCTTCGCCGTAAACGAATGCTGTGTGGCGATCGCCTGAAAGAAAAACGACACCCGTTGCTTGGGTTTTCTTGATCAAATCAAACAGGCGCTGGCGTTCATCCGGCATGGTCGACCAGGCTTCCCAGCCATGCGCTGTCGGCATGATTTGGATGGAAGACGCGATCAACCGAATATCTGCGGGTTGCTGAAGCTGGTTTTCCAGCCAGGTCCATTGCGCCGCGCCCAGCATGTCCTGCATCGACCCCGCAGACGCTGGCAAATATCGCTCTTTCCCCTTGGCACCCCACTCATCGGTCGGTGTTAGCGCGGTTCTGAAAAAGCGCGTGTCGAGCATGATGACCTGGGTGCGTTGTCCCGCCGGGCCGAAGATTCGAGCATAATAGGTGCCTGGCCATTGACCGACATCCTCATCATCAAGCCCCCAGAAGACTTCGTGAATGCGCTCCGCAAACGCCCGAAACGGAAACTCGTTTCCGGCATCATTTGCGCCATAGTCATGATCATCCCACGCGACCATCATGGGGGTGGATTCGCGCACGCGCTGGAAGTCTTCGCGTTGAGCAAGATCGGCGAAGGATTCCTTCAGCTCGCCAAGATCCGGATCATTGTTGGTATAAGCACGACCATCACGATCGCCATAGACATTGTCTCCAACCATTAAGAACAAATCCGCGTTTTCGTCCGCGATACTCATCATCGCCGCAGATGGTCCGCGCTCTTCATCCAAGCATGAGCCCAAAATAACCTTGGTCAGCACGGCATCAGACGCTGGGAGAGGTTTGCCGACCGGAGCCTGTGGCAACGCGCTGTTGGGGATGGTGTCGTAGTACAGTGCCAGCGCGGATTCAGCTGACTCCGGTTTTGGTGTGAACAAGGAAATCCCGCTTCCGGTCTCTGTCGCACATCCGCCCAAGGCCACAAGCAACGCCCCGACCAAAACTCCCTGCTTCATACAAATCTCCCGCGCTCTGAAAAAAGGATCGTGAACTCTTATGCAGGAAGCGCGGCGTTTTGAAATAAGATTCGATCAGATTAGACGGTAAAGAAAATCTGCCACATCAATCGACCCGGCAAAAAGGTGAACAGACCGGCGATCACCATCGCACCGAGAAACATTCCCGTCATGGATTGGCGGTGCTTTTTGATGTCTCGACGACGCGCCGCGGCGACACCAAACGGTAGCCCCAGAAGGGTCCAAGCCGAGATCGCGTGGATCGGACTGTAAAACGTCCCCATGATACCGGTGATAAAAAAGGAGGAAACAGCCGTCACCGCCATGGCCAGCACCCAACTCCATCCGAGGGTTTTGTGCAATCGAAAGCCCTTTGGAGCGAGTAAGAGGATCAGACCAATAAAAAAGGCGCTTATCGCCGCGATCACATGAATTTGCACCGCCATTGGCTCAGCAAAGTAAGGTGCCAAATCGATTCGGAAGCGCACCTCCGGGTTCTCATAGGCTTGCAGGATAAAGTAACTAACAATGGCATAGATGAGCCCCGCGATCAGGAGTTGCCAACCCCACGCTGGAATGCGGCGGACGAGGACGTGAGGAGAGAGTGTCGGAGGAAACGCTGTTTTTGTTGTCATTTGTCCTCTCCTCACGCCCAAGTGCCGTGAAAGCCGAGCGGCCAGGAATAATCCGCTTGCCAGATGCAAACCGGGCCATCGCTGACCTGGGCCGCGTCAAACACGCAAACCTCGCTCTTACCGGCTTTCAAATTCAATACTGTGCCGATGAGCCAGCAATCCCGATCAGAGTTGCCATTCGCTTTCGGAACAAACAGGAACTCTTCGACCATACGGTTCGTTCCAAAATCGAATGTTGCGCTCGCGCCGGATCGCCAGTCCTGAACGCTCAGTCCAGTGCTTCCAGGACCTGAGGATGAAGGGTTGCTAACGAGTGCCGTCAAGCTGCGCTGGCGCCCACGGAATCGCGGATCAACTTGTGGAAACTCGCCGAGAATGTCTGTTTCGACAAGCTGGGCATCCCCGTGCGGCGGAATAATGACTTGAGTCAGAACGCCGTGGTCACTCTCATTGTTCGCAGACCATTCGCCGCGAATTTCAGCGGCACCGCCACCAACTCCAAGAACCGGTTTTTTGTAAAGGACGACATCAAACTTGATCGTCCCGTCACGTTCTTCCCAAGCCGAGCCTGTATGGAAGAACATCCGCGCAGGCGCCTGGGCCCATCTTTGCGCACTCAAATCATCTTTGTCGATGATGAGCATTTGCAACCCATGCTGGGGCTGCCACTCAAACCCGGCCACAACAGGCGGGCGGAGGTTTTCATTGATCCAGGGTTGCACTAGAATGATCAGATGACGCTCTGTCATGGTCCAATCGTGGATGTACGCAGCGCGGCCAATGTCGACGAGGCCAAAATCCTCAAGCTGACCCGCCGGAGAAATGCGATAGATCCCAACGCGAGACCCGCCCACAGCAACGTTCCAAACGCGGCCGTCCGGCTCGACTTTGGGGTGCGCAAGGAAGGGCATGCCCTTTAAGTCATCGCGCCAGGTCTTCGGACCTTTGGTTTCAAGCGTCTCGGCATCCATCGCAAAGGCGGATCCGGCTTCCCAGAGTGCGTGCAGCTCGCCATTGATCATCAGAACGGATGTGTTCGCCGCGTTCACATCGTCAGGCCCTTCAACCGAGAAGCGCTCGTCGCCAAGCGTCCCGAACCCCGGCGCAAGAAAGGCGCTTTCTGCAAGCTCTTCCCGGCGCTTCTTGGTCTCGACAAAGCGCGCCATATGGGTTGCCTGCCCGTCTTCAATGGCGATCCGATGAACCAGGCCGTCACCATCGAACCAGTGGCTGGCAAACTGATCGCCATATTGAAACTGAGCTGGCCCATTCCGATAGAAGCTACCGGTCAGATCTTTGGGAGCTTTCCCATAGACCAGCTGCATGGACGCGGGCGAGAAACCATTGCGAGGCGCATTCTGATACCCAAGATGCCATTTGGGCATTTTAGTCTGCTCAGATGCTAAAGCTGGACCGGCACCCGCAAGCGCGCCAATCAGTCCGACGCTTGCTCCGACTTCCAAAAAATGACGACGTGATAAATCCATGATTGGCTCCTCGTTCGTTTGGTTTCGGATTAGTTCATTGTGATCGTGTGGGTGGTGCCATCTGCACTGACGGTGAATTTGGCAGCCTCCCATTTGGCCGGACCAAACCGTCCACGCGCATCATTTGAGAATGCGAATGGTTCAGTCGGCATGCCAAACGGGTTGGTATTCATCTCGCCATCATCATTGACGTCATGAAACAGCTTCACGGCATACTCACCGGGGGCCAGCCCCTCGAAAGTGACGCTCACGCGGTCATCCTCAACTTTGAGGTTAGCACCGTGGATGGATCCAGAGTCTTCATACGTCGCCTGATCGAACAGGCCGAGCATGATCGTGCCTTTTGCTTTTTCGATACCTTCAACATTCACGGTTAAGTCTGATGCGAGGGCGCTTGGGGCCATGATCAGGCCGACTGCGATCAAGCTTGATAGTGTAAACATACGGGTCATGAGTTCTGTCTCCTTAGCTTTTGACTGAAAGCGCGATGCGCCTGCTGTGAGAGGAGACATGACAGGGATTGGAATCGCTCGCATGGCGTTCTACGTCTGGGGACACCAATCCTTCGCGAAATGACGCCCATGTCATTCGCGAAACGCCAATAAAAGGGGTCTGGCAGTTTGCGTATCGCGAATGACATCATCCGCTTTTGCGTTATCGTTATTGGGCTTGGGCTGATTTTCGCTTGGCTCGGCGTCTACAATACCGGACGCCTGCCGTTTTATCAGAGTTTCATCTTCTGGACGTCAACCATGGCGGTTGGCGCGGGCGCTTCGGTCTTTCTGGCCCCCATCATTTGGGGCCCCCGATTCGAACATATTGCCGCAATCTTCAAAATCGGCGTCGCCGCGGCGATCATCTCTATCCCGGTGACCTTCGTGTTGATGTTGTTCTTCACGATTGACCCTTGGGGCCCGACCGATTTCCTCATTCAATACACTTACGTGCTGGTGATCTCATTGATCGTCACCACGGCAGCCTTCGTAAAAGATACGTTGGAGCAGCGCGCGACGACCCCAGCCGCCGAGTCCAACCCGATTGCGACCTTCCTCGAGCGTCTGCCCGTCAAGTATCGCACTGCCGAACTGCACGCGATTTCATCTGAGGATCATTATCTGCGCGTGCACACCAATCTCGGCGAGGAATTGATTTTGATGCGTCTCGCTGATGCCGTGCGGGAATTGGCCAGCGCCGATGGCCTGCAAGTCCATCGCTCTTGGTGGGTTGCGAAATCTGGCGTCACCGATGAAAAACGAGTCGATGGGCGCAGCCTCTTGGTTCTGCCGTCTGGCACAGAGGTGCCCGTCTCTCGGAGCTTTAGACCCAAAGCCAAGGACGCGGGTCTGATCCGTTAACCTTCAAATTGCCATATTCGAAACACGCATAGCCCCTATTCCAGATACACAGTGTTCATCAAGGACGTCCGTCCCCATCTGGCCGTTATCGAAAGACAACGGCGAGATCGCCAGAATGACGAAAGCAAGACGATGAGCAACAACCATATCCTTTCCCGCAGCCTGACAGTTCTGTTTACCGGTGCAACTGCCGCCGCTCTATTCCTCATCGCCTTTGCCCCGAGCACGTCTCTATACGCCGGCTAAGCTTTCCCAGCCTCTGGCTTGAAATAAGTCCTCCGGTGCGACAGGAAGCACGTGCAGGGAGGACATACATGGACGATCTGGAACTCGAACCCGACGAAAAGAACTTTATCGGAAATCTTGACCGCGCCGTTGTGAATTTCGGGCTTGTCTGCTTCGCTATTTTCCCGACGCTTCTGTTTCTCGTCTTCCGGCCGAAAGCCATGGTTCCATTGCTTCGGGGAGAAAAGGCCGAAGGGCGTGAAGGGCTGAAGCTTGGCCCTGGCATCACGTTTATTCTCGCTGTCTTGTTGCTATTGATCATCGGCATGGTGCTGAGAGACCCAGCCGCCGCTGACCTCGCCGCAGATGATGGCGTCGGTGCTGGAGGGATCCGCGCAGCCATCGCAGAAGGCAACCTTTGGCGGTCGATTATTCTGTCACTGCCTCTGTATTTTGTCGCGCTCACACTCGGGCTGATCGTTCAGGCCTCGCACTTGATCATTCGTCAGAAAACAGATTTGCGGCAAGCTTTCGGGATCGGTCTGTATGGCTTGTCGACCTTGATGACGCTGATCATTCCGATAGGCATGGCGTCGGAGCGTTATGGCATCGAAGGCGGGGTTGGCGGCACGGTGATCGCCATCTTCTTTATCTCTGTTGGTACGCTTGTTCCCTGGCAGATTTTCAATTTTTCCAGACATAGTTTCGGGAACCCCATCTGGGCGGCAATCGTCGCGGCCATTTTAAGCTTGGTTTTGGTGTTCGTCGCATTCATCGCACTTGGCCTGTTTGTCGCGACGTTCGTCATTAACGACTAAGCCTTCGGCCCTCCCGGCATAATCGGTCGATCACGCCAAGCGCCCATGCTGCGCACACGGTCATACATGACAAGCGCCCCCGCCAGGCTGACATTGATGCAGAACTTAGTCGGAATTTTTACAATGTGGTCGCAGCGCTCGACCATCGCATCCGAGAGGTTGCCGCGCTCGGGTCCAAGCACATAGGCAGCCATGCGGGGATGCTTAAACTCTGGCAACTCCACCGCATCTTCGGTCAACTCAATCCCGACCAGCTGACAGCCTTTCGGGAAGACCATTTCTTCCATGGAGTCCCAGGCATAGTAGGGCACGGTCTTAAATGTGCGGGATGTATCGGAAAGATTGGCAATCTTGGTTCGATCTGCCGCTTGAACCGAAAAAACGAAACTCGCTCCGAACGCGTTCGCGGTGCGCATCAACGCCCCGAGATTCATCGGTTTGGAGATGCCCTCGGCGCCAATCGCGAAATAACCCTTCATCAGATCACTCCCAATACCGTGCGTCCCAGAACCAGAACGCCGAAAAGGACAACCGGCAAGACGATGCTGTAGCGCCGGGCGGTTCGCAAATGCCGGAGCGGGTTTGGATACGTCTCGCGTAAGTGTCCAACAGCGTCGGTGAGCCAGGGTTTTGCCTCGTCCGGCATCGGACGGGCCGCGGCCGCCCAGACCACAGCCGTGTTCGCTTTCACGCGATCCGTCAGCTCTGTTCGCCAAGCCCCGAGCGCCCGCCGCAAAACCAGAGCCGTGACGATCCGCATCTGAACCGCCAGCGCAAACGCAAAGCCGACCACCCCGACGACCATCCAGAAAAGTAGTGTTTTATCCAAGCGCATCTCCGCTACGTCAGACCTTCACAGCGCCGGTTGCCATGGCTACGAAGCTGACGTCAACGAATGAGATGAGGAATCCGGTATGAAAGCCCTGCTCTCCAAAGCCCCAGGCGGCACAGACACATTGGTTCTGGAAGAGATTGAAAGCCCAACCCCTGGCAAGGGCGAAGTGGTGATCGACGTCAAAGCGATTGGTGTAAACTTCCCAGACACACTGATCATTCAGGACATGTATCAATTCAAACCTGAGCGCCCTTTCAGTCCCGGTGGAGAAATCTCTGGCGTGGTCAAAGCGGTCGGCGAAGGCGTCGCAAATCTGCAGGTCGGCCAGCGCGTCATAGGATCTTGCGGTTGGGGCGGTATGCGCGAAGAAATGGCGCTGGACGCCGGGCGCTGCATCCCGATCCCAGACACAGTCCCTTTTGACGAAGCCGCAGCTTTCGTCATGACCTACGGTACCTCCTACTATGCGCTGAAAGATCGCGCGGATCCAAAGCCTGGCGAAAAACTCCTCGTGCTCGGCGCTGCGGGCGGTGTTGGCATTGCGGCTGTTGAGCTTGGCAAAGCGATGGGACTGGAAGTGATCGCGGCCTGTTCGACGCAGGAAAAGGTCGATTTCTGCCTCTCAAAAGGCGCTGATAAGGGCCTCGTCTATGAGACCGGGGAGCTCGACCGGGCCCAGCAAAAAGCCTTTTCAAACCAGATCAAAGAGGTGAGCGGCGGCGGCGTTGACATCATCTATGACGGCGTCGGCGGCAATTATGCCGAGCCTGCCGTGCGGGCGATGAATTGGGAAGGCCGGTTCCTCGTCATCGGATTCCCAGCCGGTATTCCGAAAATCCCGCTCAACCTGACCCTGCTGAAATCTTGCGACATTCGCGGCGTCTTCTGGGGCGCGGCGGTGGCGCGCGATCCGGCAGCCAATCAGCAGAATCTGGCCGAAATGTTCGCGATGTACCAAGATGGCAAAATCAAACCGCACGTCTCTGAGACTTTCCCGCTCGAACGCGGCGGCGAAGCGATCCAATATCTGATCGACCGCAAAGCCCTCGGAAAAGTCGTCGTAACGGTTTAGCCTCAAGACAAACTGACAGACACTGTCAGCACCTTTGCTTGCCGCGGCCCATAAAGCCGCTTACGTCGTCGCCATGCCTGAACTGCCCGAAGTTGAAACCGTTAGACGCGGCCTCTCCCCTGCCATGGAGGGCGAAACGATTGAGCGGCTGGACGTCAATCGTGCCGATTTGCGGTTTCCGTTTCCGGACCAGTTTCGAGACCGTGTCGAGCGCGCCAAAATCACACGTATGGGACGTCGCGCGAAATTTTTGGTAACTGAGCTTTCGAATGGCGAAGCGCTGATCATGCATCTCGGCATGTCAGGCCGGTTTACCGTGAGCGGTGAGGCGACGGCAGACTTTCATCATGATCCCGGCACCAATCCAACCCATGATCATGTGGTCTTTCATATGTCGAATGGCGCGACGGTGACCTACAATGACCCGCGCCGGTTTGGCTTTATGGAGCTTTGGCCAATCGAGGATCTTGATGCTTATCCCCGGATCAAGCATCTCGGACCCGAACCGCTCTCAAACCACTTTAATGCGGCGTATTTGAATGACGTTTTGCAGGGCAAGGCTGCGCCGATCAAAGCGGCCTTACTCGATCAGGCAGTGATTGCGGGGCTCGGCAATATCTATGTCTGTGAGGCCTTGTTCCGCGCTGGGATCAGCCCGCGCCGAAAAGCTTCGAGCGTCGTTGGCAAACGCGCGGAACGGCTTGCACCTGCGATCAATGAAGTGATTGCGGAAGCCATCGCGGCGGGCGGTTCATCCATCTCCGACTTCGCCAGTGCCAGCGGCGAACTTGGCTATTTTCAGAAACAGTTCGATGTCTATGACCGCGAAGGGGAGGCTTGCAATACGTGTGGTGCCACCGTTCAAAGGATCGTCCAATCCGGACGTTCCACGTTTTTCTGTAGCGTTTGCCAGCGCTAAAGCGCGCTTAGCGTCAGCCCTCATCCTGAGCGACGTCGAAGGACGAGGGCGGGTCTCGCAAGCACCGTATCCTTCGACTTCGCTCAGGATGAGCCAAGACGCGCAAATGCCAGCGTCAATTTCCCCAGAGCCGCTGCCACCACTTGCGGCGCGGTTTGAGATCAGTGACCCCGACAGCGCTGGCTGAAAAACCACCCTCCGCCATTTTCTGCTTGATCTCATCGAGCTCCCAGCCGGTCAGTTTTGCGAGGCTTTCAGCTTCTTCATCCCAGCGCTCGACCAGCGTTTCGGCGTATTCGCCCGCGGCTTCACATTGGCCATAATCGCCACGCCAAGGATGACGCAGGACATAGCGTCCCTGGTAATTCTCGCGATCGCCCGTGACCTGAAAGTTCAAATCTTCCGGGAATGTCTGCCCGTCATAGCGAACGTGCAAGCGAGTCACAAAAGCATCGACCGGTTGTGGCCCGCCAAACCCAGGCCGGGGCAGAGGTTCGATTCTGCCTCCAGGTTCTTCATCGAGCCACATGACTCCCAACTCTCTGAGCTCTGAGCGGGAGAGAGGGTTGGCCGCGCACGGATCGCACCAGGACATGTCCCAGGCATATTCCATGAACACCGCTTTGCCGTTCTCTTTCTCCGTCTGATGCTCGAACATGGCTTTGTAGAAGTCGCCAAACTCGTCTTTTACAAAGATTGGAACATCCATATCGGATGGGAGTTTCACGGTTTTGTAATTCGTGGTCTCGACCCGCCCGTCTCGAGTGATGGCAAAGACGAACAGCTCTTGTTTGCCTTCGGCATTGACGATGCCGAGGCGGATGGGGAGCATGAAATTCTCGTCTTCATAAGCGACCTGGATCGGCCGCAGCATGGCTGAGCCGTCATGTCGTTCGAGGTTCACTTTAGCGACAAAGAACTTCATCCCGCGCTTGAGATATGCGCCGACCACCTCTTCCGCGCCCTCCGGAATGCGATACTCATTGATGTTTAGCCAAGCAATCAAGTCTCCGCTTTCTTCCGCCGATAAGATCAGAATATCGTATTCACCAACTTCGTACTCGGCCTCGATGGTCACAGCCAACTCGTTGCTGTCTTGCTGCACGCGTTCAAGAATGTCAGATAAAGAATCCGGGGACGCTGACATGGCCATCGTTTCTAAACGTCGCTCACACGGATTATCATCGTAATACTCGACCAGGCGCGGCGCGGTGTACTCGTCGAGATGGTCAACCAGGCCTGGATTGGCGACATTGATCTGCTCGCGTTCGGGTATGTCGACAACCGGGATCACCATGGCGAACTCGCTCGCATCACCGCGATAGTCCGAGGCCATGGTGATCACCGTGCGCTCATCATCGCGCACCAGCACGACCTTTGACGCATCATTGAACAGGTCCGTATCAGCTTTGGCGACATAGAACCCACAAAAGGCCGATGCTGCCGGGGCGCTAAGAACGAACGAGCTGAGGCCGAGGGCGCACGCCGTCACGAGGTTTTTCAGGGTCATTTCTGAGGCCTTTCGGATCTGTCCATTGAAACCGGTGCGCAGGCAGCAACCGATCGAGGATTGGGGTGAGGATGGCGAGCCCCGCCAGGGCGAAAAGCATGGCGCCGCGAATGTGGTATTCCCAGCTTAACCAGGCGGCGAGCGCAGCAACGGCGAAGGCAAAAATCAGGCGCGCGATCCGGGAGTCCGGGGTCGACCGCGGGTCGGTGATCATGAAAAACGCAAACACCAACAAGGCGCCAGATTGTAACTGGTGAATCGGGATAGCCATGGGATCGCCGAGATAAAGCGCGCGACCAAACAACATGGCCGCAAAGCCGATCAGAAACCCGAGCGCGATGTCGAGCCGTTTGGCGCTTGAGAGCACCAAGGCTGCAAAGCCGATCGCGAAGGCACCGAACAGGGGGGCCTGACCCCACTGGCCAGGTGAAACCCAAGCCGCGCTGCCGCCGATCAGGCTTACGGTCACAATGCCAATACAGGCAGGATTGAACAGATGTTTGCCGCGATAGCGGATCAAGAATTTCGCAGTAATCGCGATCAGGCCAGCGGCGAGCCAGAACCATAAGGAATTGGCTCGCAAAAGGATGGACAGCGACAGCGAGGTTACCAAAGCAGACTTCCATTGAAACCCTGCAAACCAACCAATCAGCCCGGCCTCCAGTTTCGAGGCTCGCCAATGGCTGCCGGATTCTGGATCACGCCGGGCCCGCCGCGCATTCAGCCAAACCGTACCCGCTGCCTGTGCGAACATCGCGCCCACAATCGCTGCGAGTAAGGCTTTTGGACCGGCCCCAAAATCACTTGTGGTGAGAGAAATGGCGAACAAGCCGCTCAGTGCCAGGATTTGCCAATGCCGGGCATCCTGGTGGATCGCTGCGAACAGCTTTGTCAACTGCGTCCTCACTCCCATGACGAGCAATAGAACACACCAAATGCGGGCGAAATAGGGCGCATTAAAAGTTGAGTAATGAAAAGTGGACGGGGATTGCGTTTACCCATCGACTGCTTCCGCGACACACACGCCCATAGCCCTTTAAGACTTATCGGCTTAGATGGGCCTTATGAGTGAGCAAGACACAGTTTCTTTTGGATTTGAAGAGGTTAGCCCCGACGAGAAAGTCGATCGGGTGAAAGGCGTCTTCCGCTCGGTAGCGTCCAAATATGATGTGATGAACGATTTCATGTCGGTCGGCATCCATCGGTTGTGGAAGCATGACACGATGAACCGTGTGAACCCCCAACCTGGCGAGCGCCATCTCGATGTCGCTGGCGGCACGGGCGAGCTGGCACGGGCCTTTCTCACGCTCGCAGATGCTGCCGGAAAGCGGCGCGGCGATGCGCGCGAGGCGACCGCCATTGTCTGCGATATCAATGATGCG
Organism: Pseudomonadota bacterium; assembly: GCA_038527765.1. Taxonomy (GTDB): domain Bacteria; phylum Pseudomonadota; class Alphaproteobacteria; order Caulobacterales; family Hyphomonadaceae; genus Henriciella. The sequence continues at coordinate 223,211 of JBCBFK010000003.1, read as the reverse complement.
ATGCTCGAAGCGGGCAAAGCGCGCGCTGACAATGCCGAATGGGGCGATCGTTTGAACTGGGTCTGCGCCGATGGCACCGCCCTTCCCTACCCGGATCGAAGCTTTGATGCCGTCACGATCAGCTTTGGTATCCGCAATTTTGCCGATCGGGTCGCCGGCTTGAAAGAGTTTCGCCGCGTTTTGAAACCCGGTGGCCGCGTCGCAGTGCTTGAGTTTAGCCAGATGACGGCGCCCATGCTTCAAAAGGCCTATGACACTTACAGTTTCAATGTCATTCCCGAAGTCGGCAAGCTCGTAACGGGAGATCGCGACAGCTATCAATACCTGGTGGAGAGCATTCGCCAGTTCCCGGATCAAGCGGCGTTCAAGGCTGAAGTTGAATCGGCGGGCTTTTCGAACGTCTCAGTGACGAATTTCTCAGGCGGTATCGCCGCGCTCCACTTTGGGTGGGCGATCTAAACCATGTTCAAGGCGCTTGCAGATTACGGTCGGCTTTTGCGCGCAGGCACCGCGCTGGCGCGGCATGACGTTATTCTACCCGGCGAGTATCATGACAGACTGCCGGTTCCAGCAAAGATTGCTGGAAAGGCGCTTCGCCTGTTTGGGGGCGGCGCAAAGGGGCGGCCAGGAGAGCGCCTCGCGACAGCGCTCGAAAAGCTCGGCCCAGCTTACATAAAGCTTGGCCAATTTCTCGCGACACGGCCAGACGTGTTCGGCGTTGAGACAACCAATGACCTGTCGCGTCTGAAAGACAAGCTCCTCCCCTTCGAGATGCGGTCAGCTGAAAAGGCCCTTGCGGAAGAGTTTGGCTCCGACACTGCGAAACACCTCTTTCCGGATCTGTCTGAACCGATTGCGGCGGCGTCGCTCGCGCAAGTCCACCGCCTACAAACAGACGACGGCGCTAAAGCGGTCAAAATTTTGCGGCCCGGCGTCGAGAATATGATCGGAAAAGAGCTGCGCGCGATGAAGCGGGCCGCGCGTACGGTTGAGCGCGTGAATGTCGAGAGCCGTCGCCTCGAACCGGTCGCCTTCACTGAAACCGTTGCCATGTCGATGGAAAAAGAGCTCGATCTGCGCCTCGAAGCTGGCGGTGCGGATGAAATGCGCGAGCTGTCCTATAAGGCAGGATACTACCATATCCCGGAAGTCGACTGGGAGCGATCGGGCAAACGGGTGCTCACTACAGAGTGGATTGATGGCAAGCCGCTCACAGATCCAAGCGCGGCCGACACTGCCAGTGTGGATCGCGCCACTCTCGCCAATATGGTCACCCGAGGATTCCTGGATCACGCCATCAATCATGGTGTGTTTCACGCGGACATGCATGAAGGCAACATGATCGTGACGCCGGACGGGCGCCTGACATTGGTGGATTTTGGGATTATCGGTCGGATCGGACTGAACGAGCGACGTTTCCTGGCTGAGATCCTTTGGGGGTTCCTCCGCCGCGACTATCATAGGATTGCCGAAGTGCATTTTGAGGCGGGCTATGTGCCCCCAGACAAGTCGGTCGGGGACTTCGCGCAAGCATTGCGAAGCGTTGGCGAACCGATCCATGGCAAGTCCGCCAGTGATGTGTCCATGGGACGGCTCTTACTGCAATTACTGGATTTCACGCACACGTTCGGCATGCATTTACGCCCTGAATTGGTTTTGCTTCAAAAGACAATGGTTCAGGTTGAAGGTGTCGCGCGGGCGATCGATCCGAACCATGATATCTGGTCTGCCGCTGAGCCGATCGTAAAAGACTGGATTGCTCAGAATCTTGGACCCGCGGGCGCTGCTAAACTGGTCGCGCAAAACGTCAAAGATGTGGCGGATCGGCTCAAGCGCCTGCCGCAAGTCATGGATGAGTTTGAAGCCCAGCTTCACGCACCCGCACCGGAGCCATTGCCCAGAGAGCGGTTTGCGCCGTGGTGGGGTTGGTTTGGGATGATCCTTGCCTTGATCGCGGCAGTCGTTGCGATCGTTTACTCTGGCTGATCGGCATTTGGCAGAAACAGGACGAACCGCGTCCCGCCTTGCCCGGTATCGCCAAGCTCAAGATCGCCGCCCATCGCCCGCGCGAGATCTCTAGACAACGCGAGGCCAAGGCCTGTTCCATCTCGGCGGGTCGATCCCGCAAAAGGCTTGAACAAATTGTCTCTCGCTTGCTCGGGGAGACCAGGGCCGGTGTCGACCACGCTCAGAGCAGCGCCGTCGAAGCCGACTGAAATCTCACCCTGCCCTTCCATCGCTTCGGCGGCATTACGAATGAGATTGGCACAGATACGGTGCAAATGATCCGGGTCGGCTTTTGCGGCAGCATCCAAGACCACTTCGTTCGAGAAGGTGACCCCTGGATGCCCGGCAAGCGCCTCATCTGAAGCCTCAGTGACAATATCAAATAGCCGTACCGATTGGAGCTTTGATTCAGGTGTTGAGGACCGGCCGTACTTCAACGTATCGCTCGCCAATCCGATGGCGCGTTCCAAAGCGCGCTCCAGCCGTGGCAAACTTTTGGCCACCCGCGGATCTTCTGACCTCGACAGGGTGTCTGACACCAATTGCGCCGTGGCGAGAGAATTGCGCAAATCGTGATTGATCTTCGCCACCGCTTCCCCAAGCTGCGCGAGGCGCTCGCGCTGGCGGAATGCCCCCGACACCGCTTCTTCCATATCGGATAATGCGTTTTGAGCCCGTCCAATCTCATCGCCGCGTGGAGTAGGTGAAAGGCGACGTTTCCAGCTGCCAGGGTCCTCTCCGATTTGCTCGACAGATTGTGTGACGCGCTGGATCGGGCGTACGACGGTTAGCAGCAGCATCAAGTAGATGAGCCCCCCGGTCGAAATTGAAATGATCAGCGATAGACCAAGAATGTTGAGCGCATACGCTTCCAGAACGCCCCGCAGCTCCGTTTCATCCACGACCACTTCTATGACCCGCCCCGGCCGAGAGCCTGCGGCACGGATAATCAGAAACCGATCGCGAGGCGCAAAAAACGTTGCGAGCGTATCCCCAACCTCAGAGAAGTCAGGGGTCTCGTCGAAGAGAATGATCTTTCGGGTACAGCAAATGTCCTTCCCAGGATTGAGGATCATGTCGCGCTGCTCATTGTAAAGCTCAGCGACGGCCAGCACCATCGCACTGTCGAGCAATTCTTGTTCAAGCTCGGATGACACCATGCGAGATGGCGCGGCGTCCAAAGCGAGAGCCGCTAAGCGACCGGCATTGATTTGTTCCTCAATCCAATCATTGCGCTCATCCGTGGCACTGGGCACGAAGATCATCGCTTCGACAAGCAGCACACTGGCAATGGCGATGAGGAACAGTCTGAACGACAGACTGTCCCGCCACCTTAAAGCGCGCTTGGGCGCTCGTGATTCAGATGTCTCACTCACCCTCTGGCAGTTAGCTTATGGGATGCGTTGCAGCAACCCAACGAGCGTCCGAGACGCTTTGCCAAAGACCGTTGGTGTGAAGTGCGCACTGGCCGCGCGTTTTACGACTTCGGCTCGCGTTGGATAAGGCGAGATGAAATTCGTCAAAGATTGCACGCCGAGTTTATTCGACATGCCATAACCGACGATCTGGATGATATCGCCCGCACCCTCGCCAACGACAGATGCGCCGAGAATCTTGCCTTTGCGGATCACCAGCTTGGCTTCGCCCAGCGTTTTGCCCTCAGCGATTGCGCGGTCATTCTCGTGGAACGGGAAGGAGGAGGTGGTCACGCTGTCACCATATTGCTCACGCGCTTCCGCTTCAGTGAGACCGACTTGTGCCACCTCGGGCGCCACATAGGTGACCGCTGGGAGCGGCAGATCGCTCGCTTTGCTGCCTTGCTTGAAGAGAGCTCGGCGGGTGAAAACGCTCGCATGCCAACCGGCTAAGTGTGTGAACTGGCCTTGGCCTGCTACATCGCCGAGCGCCCAAACCTTTGAGTTTGAAACCGAGCGCAGCTTATCGCTTGCTTGGATCCCGCGGCCATCATGATCGACATTGCCTGCCTCCAGGTTGAGACCATCCAGGACCGCCCGGCGGCCGACGGCGACTAGTAAGTGCGAGCCGGAAATGGTTTTGGTCCCGTCATCACTTTCAGTGTCGACCGAGATGTCTCCTGGCGTGCCGGAAATCTTGACCGCCTTATGGCCTTCGAGAATGGTCACGCCCTCTTCCCGGATCGCATCGATGGCAATTTTGGCGTGATCGGGGTCAGAGCGCCCCAGCGCATTTCCCATTTCGATTACGGTGACGTCGGAACCGAGACGCTTAAAGGCTTGCGCCATTTCCATGCCAATCGGCCCACCGCCCAGAATCACAAGGTGCTGAGGCTGATCTGGCAGAGAGAATACCGTCTCATTGGTGATGTAAGGCGTCTCATTCAGGCCTGGGATCGGAGGAATAAACGCGACCGATCCCGTTGAAACGATGATCCGGCGCGCGGTCGCTTCCGTGGTCGCGGACTCCACCGTCTTGGGATCCTTGAACGAAGCATGCTCGCGAATGACGGTGACGCCAAGCCCTTCAAAGCGCTCCTGGCTGTCGACTGGCGCGATCGTATCAATCGCCAGGCGCACATGCGCTTTGACCTTTTCCCAATCGACGACCGGCGCGTTCGTGGTGACACCGTACTTTGCGCCCTCGCGCGCGGACTGGGCGTATTTCGCCGTGGTCAGAAGGGCTTTGGACGGTACGCAGCCATAATTGAGACAGTCACCGCCCATCTCGGCGCGCTCGTAGAGGATCACGTTGAGCCCGAGCATCGCTGCTCCCGCCGCCGCAGACAGTCCGCCTGACCCGCCACCGATCACAATCAGATCAGCTTTGAGTTTGCGTTTTTCGCCCGTTTCCGATGGAGCTGTTGTCATTGTTTTAGTCTCCAGAGGTTCTGTTTCTGCGAGGCGTGCGGTTGGGGATAAAGTCTCTGACATTTACGCCTCCGCAGGCTCGGCCTTACGGCCTGTGATTTTTTTGTAAGCGACAGGGATCAGCGATACGAGACCGAGGGCAACAAAAGCCGGGAGGAAATTCGCCGCGAGGCTGCCAATATCGACTTCACCCCCTTCGAGCAGCGTACCTTTGATTGCGGCGCCGATCCATGTGTAGGCCAGTGTGCCGGGAATGATTCCGACAAAAGTCGTGATCAGATAGTCGCGATACTTCGCACCAAGGAGGCCGGGAGCGATATTGACCACCGCAAAGGGAAAGAGCGGGATCAAACGCAAGGCGAACATGTAAGACAAGGCGTTCTCGTTGAAGCCCTTCTCCATTTTCTCAAGGAAGGGTCCAGCGATTTGACGAAGCACGCTTCCGAGAGACGTTTTGGCCGCGAAGAATAGGATGGACGCCCCAAGCGTCGCGCCGATCAATGTAGCCGGCGTCCCGAAATAGAGGCCAAACAGGAACCCGCCCGCAATCGTCAACACACCGCCAGGTATAATAAATGTGGTCGCCGCAGCGTAGACCAGGATGTAGACCCCAAAGACCAGAAGCAGATTGTTTTTGACCAGCTCGTCCAGCCAGACCGCATTTTCAGACAGGCTTTCCAACGTCAAATACTGATGCCACCCCTGCGAGACTGCCAGCGCCAAGCCCGCAGCAATTATGTAAACGGGCCACAGCTTGATCCAAATCGGGCTTTGTTTCTTTTCGACCGTCTCTGTCATGGCCTTCATCCTTCTTGCTTGGGCGCGCCTATTCGACGTCGTTTAAGTCCCAGTCATACTCATGTTTTGTAATTCTACGTTTGGCTTGAATTTTTGTTGCAAGCTCTGGCTCAGCGAATTCCAGCAAATGATCAATAACGCCGTCATTGGAGCCACCAAAGTCTTCGCGGAACCACTTGTAAATGGTCGAGATTTGCAAGGTCCCATTGTTGCGAATGGTAACGCCCCGAGGATCGTTCACATAGGCTCGAGCCGCTTTATCGAGATCTTCGTCCAGCGTCTCGCCGAACCAGGCATCGGTTTGCAAGTTTGGGCAACTATATGCGGCGCAATTCACAGCGTAATGAACGCGCGGATCATCCCAATCGACGCGAAGAATCTGGTGTTCAATATGATCGAGGCTGACTTCTTCACCATTGATCTCTGTGAAGACGCGCTTCCAAGGGCCGACAATATAGCCCGCACGGATCGATTTCGTCGGATAGCGGCCTACGATGTACTGCACGGTCAGCGCATTATAGATGTTGGAGTAGGCGGCAAACTGTTCATTGTCTTCGAGAGCCTCGACATCAAAATCTGCAAACCCCGCAAGATAGGCGTCGAGTTTAGCAGAGTCCGTCGCGTTAGCTTTGAGCGCTCCATAGTCGAACCGATTTACCCCATCCGCACTCTCAACCACGTACGTGCCGAGGATTTCGTCCCAAGGCGCGTGTAGGTCTGTATCATCAGCTGCGGCGTTTCCGGTCGCAAGCGTCATGGCAAAAGCTCCAGCAGTTAGCACGTTGCGTAACATAGAATTGGCGTTCCTTTTACAAACTTTCGTCGCGGTCGATATACGTTGCAGCCTCGGCGATTGCACGTCACAGTCCGGTCCCGATCTATCACCGATCCGTGAGCGCGGCTTGAGGTGCAAATCCTGCGGGAATTCCCTTGACCTCGTGGGCTCACACACGTAATAGCCGCGCTTTCGAGATTAACACAGGTATTTGAGGCGAGACGCCGATGAAACGCACATTCCAGCCAAGCCGCCTGAAGCGCGCCCGTACGCACGGATTCCGTGCTCGTATGGCGACCAAGAATGGCCGCAAAGTTTTGGCCCGCCGCCGCGCGAAAGGCCGCAAGGAACTGTCTGCTTAAGACAGGTCCTGCCAGGGACGTCCCATGGCACAACAAGACACATCTGAGACTGGGGTCGTTCGTTTAAAGACACGGCCCCAGTTTCTTTTTGTTCGGGGCGGACACTCCGAACGGCGCAAGACCTTAGTGGTGCAGGCCCGCGAGCGGGGCGCTTCGATCGTTATGGGCGCAGGGTTCACAGCGACAAAAAAAGTTGGAAACGCGGTGACGCGGAACCGGGCCAAGCGGCGTTTACGAGAAGCTGCGAGGCGTCTGCTGCCCCTTCACGGACGGGCTGGCACTGACTATGTATTCATCGCCCGTATGGACACTGCGACTATTGGCTGGCAGCGCCTGCTTGACGATATGGAAAGCGCACTGATAAGCCACGCACAGCGAATCTCAGCGGGGACAGGCCCGGCCTGACCCCTCTTTTTATATTAGGATGCTCTTCGCCTATGTTGCCTAATCAACAAAACGGTATGGATCCGCAGGATCAGCGCAATTTTATCATCGCCATGGCGCTGATGATTGTATTTGTCTTCGGATATCAGTTCTTCATTCTGGAGCCACAAGCCGAACGGGCGAATGAAGCGCGCGAAGCCGCGATTGCCGAAGCCGGAATTGAAACGCCCGTTGAAACACCGGAACCTCTGGAAGAGGTGATTAAAACCGTCGACGAAGCGCTGACAGAGACCACTCGCGTGACCTTTGATGCGTCTCGCCTCGATGGGTCCATCAATCTTACCGGCGCGGTCATTGATGATCTCAATCTGAAGGACCACTACCGGACGGTTGAAAAGACCGAAGAGCTTCGCCTGTTACGCCCGGCCAATGCGCCAAGTGGCTACACCGTCGGCTGGAACTGGTTTGAAGGCCGCGACGCGATCGCAGGGTATCGCGATCAATGGTCGGCCATCGAAGAGCGCTTCGGCGATGATAATGCAACCACGCTGCGTCTTGAAAAAGACGGTCTCTTGTTCGAGCGGACCATTGCGGTTGATGAGAACTACATGTTCACCTTCACCGACTCGGTCACGAACCTAGGGACCGAAGAACGCACCCTGATCCCGATCGGCACCGTGCGTCGCTATGGCGCTTGGAAAGAGTTCCTGGATGTCACAGATCCGGGCTCATCGCGTAAAACCGGCTTTGCCCACCAGGGCTTGATGGGCAGCTTTGACAGCGCTCTGACCTGGCGCAATTACAACAACCTGTTCAAAGGCCGCGGCATCAAAAAGTCCGAAGACGGCATCCGCGTGGCTGAAACGAACGGCTGGCTGGGTCTCACGGATATGTACTGGATGGCGGCCCTGGTCCCAGAACAAGGCGAAGGCTTCCGCGCCCGCGTGCGCAACCTTGAAAACCATTTGGAAGTCCTCGTCCAAGCAGCGCCCATGGCTCTCGCTCCGGGCGAAACCAAGACCATGGCGAATCAGATTTTCGCAGGGGCTAAAGAATATGATGTCGTCAACGCCTACCAGGAAGCGGGCATTCCACGCTTCGGTGACGCGATCGATTGGGGTAACATTCTGTACTATCTGACCAAGCCGCTCTTTTGGGTGCTGAACTGGCTCCAGGGCATCGTGGGCTCGTTCGGGTACGCTATTTTGGCGCTCGTAGTTCTGGTCAAGCTGCCGCTCGTACCGCTCTACAATCAGAGCTACAAGTCGATGGCCAAGATGAAAAAACTGGCCGAACCAATGAAAGAGTTGACCGAGCGTTTCAAGGGCGACCCGCAACGCCGCCAGCAAGAGATCATGAAACTCTATCAGCGCGAGAAGGCTAACCCGCTCGCTGGTTGTGTGCCGATCCTGCTGACCATTCCGATCTTCGTTGCGCTTTATAAGACGCTCTATGTCACCATCGAGATGCGCCATACCGAGTTTTGGTTTATCAATGACCTTTCTGCTCCAGACCCCACGGCGATCGGGAACCTGTTCGGCTTACTGCCTTGGGCAGCAGCAGATGTGAAAGCCATCCCACTCCTTGGGTTTGTGATCGGTATCGGGATCCTGCCAATCCTTTACGGTGTGACGATGGCGGGCATTCAAGCGCTGTCGCCGCCGCCGCCAGATCCAACCCAGCGAACGATTATGATGGCGCTACCGTTCGTCTTCATGTTCGTATTTGGCGGCTTTGCAGCCGGGCTGGTGCTGTATTGGGTCTGGTCCAACATTCTGTCGCTCGGCCAACAATACTTCATTATGAGGCGCAACGGCGTCGAGACCGAGCTTGATAAGCTGATAAAACGATTACTTGGGCGGGGCTCATCAACCCCGGCAGAATAAGTGAGCCATCAGCCCGCCTTCTCCGACGAAGCGCTGGAAAAAGGTCGGAAGCTCTGCATGGGCTCGGTTGAGTTTGTGCTCGGCGCTGCCAGCTTGAGCCAATTGCCTGAAGGAAACCGACCAGAGATCGCCTTTGCGGGCCGCTCCAATGTCGGCAAATCCTCGTTGATCAATGCTTTGCTCAATCGCAAGAACCTCGCCCGCTCGTCTGCAGAACCGGGAAAGACGCGCGAACTGAACTATTTTGATGTCGGCGAAGGGAAGCTCTGGCTCGTTGACCTTCCTGGCTTCGGTTATGCGAAAGTTTCTCGTGAGCAACAAGCCAAATGGGTCCAATTGACCAAGCGCTATTTGCGCGGGCGGGCCAATTTGCGGCGGGTCTTCCTACTCGTCGACAGTCGGCGCGGGCTTATGGATACCGATCTTGAAACCATGGATATGCTCAACACGGCAGCGGTGAATTATCAGATCGTGCTGACCAAGTCCGACAAAATGAAAGCATCTGCGCTTGCCGACACCACGGCGAAAATTGAAGCAGCCCTGAAGAAAAACCCTGCAGCCCACCCGGTTCCGCGTGTGACGAGCTCGGAAAAAGGGTATGGAATCCCCGAATTGCGCGCAGAGGTCGGCCAGCTCGTGGAGGTTTGAATGGCGGTAACAATTCAAGGCGCAAATCTCGATACGCCTGAATTTGTGGCTCTGATTGAGACCCATGCCGAGCTTATGCTCAGCCTTTCTCCCCCAGGCAGCTGCCACTTTTTGCCGATGGAAGGCCTGCGCGATCCGGCCGTCACGGTGTGGGAAATGCGTGATGGCGAAGAGCTGATCGGCTGTGGAGGCCTGAAGGAACTGTCTGCGACTCATGGCGAGATCAAGTCCATGCATACGCTGGCCGCCAAGCGCGGAGCCGGGCTCGGCCGCAAAATGCTTGATCATGTCATGGAGGAGGCGCGCAGGCGTGGCTATAAACGGTTGAGCTTGGAAACCGGCAGCATGGACGGATTCAAACCGTCTCGGTCGCTCTATCTGAGTTGCGGGTTCGAAATCTGCGCGCCGTTCGCCGATTATGTCGAAGACCCCAATAGCGTCTTCATGACCCGTACGTTCTAAACCCCATTCCTTCGCGCCCCAAATGCGTCTATGAGCCAGCGCCATGACTGATGCATCGCTGCCCCCAGCTCAATTGACGGCTGCCACCTTATCTGAGGCACTGCCATACATTCAGCGCTATGCCGGACGAACAATCGTCATCAAGTATGGCGGCCACGCGATGGTCGATGAAACGCTATCAGCAGCTTTCGCGCGGGATGTCGTCTTGCTGAAACACCTGGGCGCCAATCCCGTGATTGTCCACGGTGGCGGCCCCCAGATCGCAAAGCTCCTTGATCGCCTGGGGATACAGTCCGAGTTTCGCGAAGGTCTGCGCGTCACCGATGATGCCACCATGGAAGCTGTAGAGATGGTGCTGTCTGGCCCGATCAACAAATCGATTGTTCGCGCCATCAACGCGGCAGGCGGAAAAGCGGTGGGTCTTTCAGGCTCAGATGGCGATCTGATGCGCGTGACCAAAGCGACACGAACAGCACGCGATGAGACAAGCGAAATCGAAAAAGTTGTCGATCTTGGCTATGTCGGCGAACCTGACAAAATTGACATCTCGGTTCTGAACGCCCTCATGCAGAGCGAAAAAGCAATTATTCCTGTTATCGCGCCCGTCGGAGTTGGCGACGATGATCGGCGTTACAATGTAAACGCCGATACGGCTGCTGGCGCGATCGCTGCGGCCCTTCAGGCCAAACGCCTTCTGCTATTGACGGATGTGGCAGGTGTGCTCGACAAAGATGGTGACCTGATGCGCGAGATCCGCCGGGACCGCGTTGACGGCTTGATGCAAGATGGGACGATCACGGGCGGAATGATTCCAAAGCTTGAAACCGCCGCAAATGCGGTCAACATGGGAGTTGGCGGGGCAGTTATTCTGGACGGGCGTGAACGCCACGCCCTACTCATGGAGCTCTTCACAGAACATGGCGCAGGTACCATTGTCTATTAAGATCGTCCTCGGATTTTTCGCGATCGCGTTCACCATAGCTTTGCCCGGAAAAGCTGCGGCTCAGAATGGTTGGGAAGTCTGCAACGAAACCAGCTACATTATCGAAGCCGCGACAGGAAAATACGAGGGCCAAGGGGTCGTCGTTGAAGGATGGACACGGCTGCGGCCCGGCGCATGTGAGCGCGTGATCGAGGGTGATTTACGGCCCGGCATCCATTACCTGTTCGGTCGATCTTCAACGGCACATCGCGGCGGACGCAAACTTTGGGGCGGCTCCAGCAAGCTGTGCATCGATCCAACCGGCAGTTTCGCGGTGGAGAACATCCCAGACTGCTCAGTCATGGGCCTCGAAGAGCGCGAGTTTCGGCCAGTATTAATCGAAGATAATGAGCGCTGGCGTACCAGCTTCACCGAAACCGAAAAACGCAATCTCGAGCAATCAAGCGCGGCGGGCGTTCAGAGACTGCTCGACAATGCTGGAGTTTATTCTGGTCGAATCGATGGTTTCCTTGGTCGAAAAACCCGCGCGGCGATTGGAGACTTCCTCACCTCCAAAGGTCTGAATGCCGACACCACAGACGCCGACCTTATGGATATTCTGGAACAGACCGCGATCGAGCGCGCCCGTAACGTGGGTCTGACCTTTTGTAACCGAACAGATAAACGCATATGGAGTGCCATGGCGCGGCGGCGCGGCGAAGGCTGGGAGAGCCGCGGCTGGTGGCTCCTTGAAGCGGGCGGGTGCGCGCGCGTTATTGATGAACCGCTTTTGCAAGCTGGGCTTTTTGCCTATGCGGAAATGGAAGCCGGCAATGGCGACATTCGAACCCTGACTCGCGGTAGCGATTCTTTTTGTGTTTCAAAAGCAAAGTTTGCCATCACGGGTCGCGAGGCTTGCGAAGAAGCCGCCTATCGATCCGGACTATTCGTTGCGACTCCGGCTCCCGTAAATCGACGTCTTGTCTTCGAGTTTTTCGAGCGTGATTTCGGAGACCCGATTGATGCCAGCTGATTCAGAGCGAGCGGTTCAAAATCTACAAGAACGCAGGGTATGGGTCTTTGACCTGGACAACACGCTATACCCTGCTGAATGCGACTTGTTTGCCGAGATCGACCAACGCATGACCGATTTTGTCGCACGGTTCTTACGGTTGCCGCGAGACGAAGCCCGGGCGACACAAAAAAAGTACTATGCCGAACATGGCACAACTCTGAATGGTCTGATGTCGATGCACGGCATGGCACCCGATGAGTTCCTCGCCCATGTCCACGAAATCGACTTATCGCCCTTACCGAAGACGCCTGATCTTGCGTCCGCCATCAAGGCGCTCCCCGGTGAGAAATACGTCTACACAAACGGATCGCGCGGGCATGCTGAGCGCGTCACCAATTATATGGGATTGGGCGAGGTCTTTGACGGTCAGTTTGCGATTGAAGACAGTCAGTTCATCCCAAAACCGAACCAGGCCTCTTATGATGCTTTTTTGAGCCAGTTCGGCGTCGACCCGGCGCAAGCTGTCTTTTTTGAGGATCTCGCTCGGAATTTGGCCCCGGCCAAAGATATGGGGTTCGCGACCGTCCTCGTTCAATCCGATAAAGACTGGAGCCATGAGCCAGAGTCTGCGCGTCCCGCTGGAATTTGGGATGACCTTCCCCCACATATCGACTATGTGACGCGCGACCTGACGCAGTTTGTGCGTTCGATCACACAATAAGGTCCAGAAAGACGAGTCGAAAAATGCCTGATCGCTTAGCCGCTTTGATTAATGCTGCCTGGGAAGATCGTTCCCAGCTAACCACTGACACCCAAGGCGAGATCCGCGAAGCGGTTGATGCATCCTTGTCCTTGCTGGACAGCGGTGAAGTCCGTGTCGCTGAATCAGACGGTCAAGGCGGCTGGCAGGTCAACGAATGGCTCAAAAAAGCTGTGCTGCTCTCGTTCCGTCTGAACGCGAACAAGATCATGGATGGCGGTCCAGGTCATCGCGGCACTTGGTGGGACAAGGTTCCAAGCAAGTTTGAAGGGTGGGGGGCGTCCGATTTTGAAGCCGCCGGCTTCCGAGCGGTGCCGCCGGCAACGGTGCGTCGCGGATCTTACATTGCCCCCGGCGCAGTTCTGATGCCATCGTTCGTAAACATTGGAGCTTATGTCGATAGCGGCACCATGGTTGATACTTGGGCGACGGTCGGATCCTGCGCGCAAATCGGAAAAAACGTGCACATTTCTGGCGGTGCAGGCATTGGCGGGGTCTTGGAGCCCTTACAAGCCAGCCCGGTTATCATTGAAGATAATTGCTTCATTGGCGCCCGCGCCGAGGTTGCCGAAGGCGTTATCGTCCGCGAGGGATCTGTGTTGGCGATGGGTGTATTCCTATCGCAGTCGACGAAAATCGTGGATCGTCAATCCGGCGACATCCGGTACGGTGAAGTCCCGCCCTATTCGGTCGTGGTTCCCGGCAGCTTGCCCGGTCCCAATGGCGGGCCATCGCTCGCCGCGGCGATCATCATCAAAACGGTCGATGAGCGCACACGCTCCAAGACCGGGATCAACGAACTGCTGCGGGATTGATACCGCACCACTCTGGCCGGTGTGGGGCGTTGTTTGCAAATCAGGCGGAGATAACTGAATTTTTGGCAAGGGGGTCGCCTTGTCGAAATTCGTCGTTATACTGAGCTTCTAACTACCGGAGTATTCCGTGACAATACAAATCGCTGGACGACATTTAGATGTTGGAGATGCGCTGAAAGAGCGAATTTCCGATGGCCTCGAAGCTGCTGTTACAAAGTATTTTGATCGAAGTTTTGACGCCAATGTGACTGTTGAGAAGCGTGGTCATCAGATCCTGACCGACTGCAATGTCCATCTGCCATCCGGTATCGTCTTACAGTCTTCAGGTGCGGCAAGCGATCCTTACGCTTCCCTCGAAGAATCCCTCGAGAAAATGGAAAAGCGGGTTCGCCGCTACCATCGTCGCTTGAAAGACCATCACAAGCGCGCACCACTGCCCAGTGAGCCAGCAAATGCGTTTATTATCAAAGGGGTGGATGACGACTCCCTTGAAGAAAAGGGCGACGCACCTTTAATTGTGGCAGAGTCGGCATCGCATGTGAAAACGATGTCCGTGTCCGAAGCCGTAATGCAGTTGGAACTGTCAGATACCCCTGCCGTTTTGTTTCGAAATGTGAAACACAGCGGTCTCAATATGGTGTATCGTCGGGCGGACGGGAACATTGGCTGGGTTGATCCAGCTGGGCATTCGGCCGCCGACTGAACCTGTAGGTCAGAGTAAAATGGCAAATGATCTTTCAAGCCTCCTGGTGGAGGGTGTCATCCTTGGTCCGCAATCGAACGAGAGCCGAAAACAGGTTCTCGGAACGCTGGCGGACGCACTCGGCGAAAAGCACGGCATTGATGGCCGAGACATTTTCGATGCGGTCATCGAACGTGAAAATCTTGGCTCGACCAGTGTCGGGGAAGGCGTTGCGATCCCACATGCACGCATCCCTGATTTGAAGGCACCCGTTGGCGGTTTTATTCGACTGCATGAAGGCGTCGACTTTGATGCGATTGATGGCCGTGCCTGCGATCTGATTTTCATGCTCCTGGCGCCCAATGCAGCTGGCGCAGACCATCTGCGGGCTCTGGCACAAGTCAGTCGGGCTTTTCGAAATGCGGACCTAAGGGATGGCTTACGCGCCGCCGCGAACCAGGAAGAGCTTATGGCGCTGCTGTGTCCGCAAGCGATAGAAGTGAGCCTCGCATAACTGCTTCGTGATTGGTCGCTTCGGCGAAGTCGCTTATATCTCCCCCACTTGGGAGATTATTACAATGAAATCGATTTTTGGCCTTTTGGCTTTTGGGCTTCTTGCGGCCCCTATTGCGTCAGCACATGGCGCGCACATACCCTTAAGCCAACAGGCTCAACCCGTCACCATCAGCACCACCGACCTCGGCGATGGTCTTTATATGCTGCAAGGACGGGGCGGCAATATTGGCGTTTTGGTGGGCGAAGACGGGGTCTTCGTCATTGATAGCCAATACGCTGACATGGCGCCCGGCATTCTCAACGCGATTGATGAGATTGCGGGCGACAAACCACGCTACCTCGTCAACACCCATTGGCATGGCGACCATACAGGCGGTAACGCGATTATCGGCGAAACAGGGGCAACCATCATTGCGCACCAAGGCGTGCGGGACCGCGTGACCGCCGACGTCACACGTGATTTTTTCGGACAAGAGGCGACCACACCGGCGCTGCCCTCTCAGGCCTGGCCAGTCATTACGTTTAATGACGAGATGACCTTGTATCTCAATGGTCAAACCGTGCGCCTGATCCACACGCCGGCCGCACATACTGATGGCGATACGTTCATCTATTTTGAAGAAGCAGACGTGCTTCACACGGGCGATCTCATGTTCAGCGGCATGTTCCCGTTCGTCGACATCACCTCGGGGGGGTCCTTTTCAGGCTTTGTCGCTGCCTCTCAGGCAATGGCCGATCTGGCGACGGAAAACACGCGCATCATCCCCGGACATGGCCCACTTTCCACCGAGGAAGATATCGTTCTGATCGTGGACATGCTGGAAGGTACGATGGCTGCCGTTCAGAGCGAAATTGATACCGGCAAGGACATTGAAACCGTACTGGATGCGGCACCATTGACCCCTTGGGTCGAAGATTGGGCATGGGGCTTCATTGATGAAGCGCGTTTCACACGCCTGATCTTTACGGACCTTTCGCGGGCCAGCGAGTAAGGCCTAGTTTCGATCCTGCAGTTCAGCCCGATCCTCGGTCATTCGAGGGTCGCCGGCCGGCACGATGATCTCGTCTTCGACCGTGCTCCACTCAACTTCTATCATGAAATCCCGAACGTCTTGGATGGATTGAGCAGCATGCTCTTCTTGCGGTAAGTGTCCGACATTCTCATAGATGATGAGGTCTGAATTCTCGATCGCGCTTGCGAATTTCTGCGCACCCGAGACGGGGACCAGATTATCGTCGCGTCCCCACATCACCAGCGTTGGAACGCTAATCGCTGACAAGGCATCCGCGGTTGCTTCGACGCGGTCTCCGGCCATGATCGCAAGCAGAGTCTCACGATGACCCGGGGCCCGTGACAAGGCGACATAGCGATCAACCAGCTCGTCCGTCACAAAGGCCTGATCGGTGTATGAACCTTCCAATCCTGACCGGACGAAGGACGTCATATCGAGGTCTTTCATCACCGCACGGGCGATCGGATTTGAGAGCAGTGTGAAGATAAACGGGGAATCATCCCCTTCGCCGTCTTCTTCCGGCCAGCCTGAAGCGGCTACCAAAATCAATCCATCAAGCGTTTCAGGATAAGCGAGGGCGTAGGACCAAGCCGTGTTACCGCCCATGGAATTGCCGGCCAGTGTAAACCGCTCGACATTGAGGTCTTGCGTCACCTCGTAAACCACCTCGGCAAAACGTTCGATTTTCGCGTCACTCGGTGGCTCCGATCGCGACAGGCCATGGCCCGGAAGATCGATCGTAATCACGCGATAATCCATCTCCAGATCGGTTTTCCAAGCTTCCCAGGTGTGCAAGGAGGCGGAAAACCCATGCACGAGCACAATGGCGGCCCGGTCTTGCGGTCCGGTATCGGTGAAATGGACTTTCAAGCCATCCTCGAGCGTCATGAATTGCGTGTCTTGAACGGAGTAAATGGTCTCGAGCGTATCGTAAGGAATATCGGCGCGTCGCAATGCCAACCAACCGGCGGCGAGAACCGCAACGATGGTGAGTCCGACAGCAAGCGTTCTGCGCATAATCAAGACACTCCACTAAAGCCCCATGTCGTAAAACCGTCAAAAATTAACCCTGTCAAAGGAAAGAGTCAGCGTCCGCAGACGGAACAGTCCGGGTTCGGACGAAGTTTGAGAATACGACTTTCACCTGTCAGCCCATCCAGTACCAGCAGCCGTCCAATCAAAGGGTCACCAGCTCCGCTGATCAATTTAATGGCCTCGAGCGCCATGCGCGTGCCAACCATTCCGGTCAGAGCGCCAACAACTCCGACCTCATCGCACGCATGGGCATCTGGTGGGGTATCGGGAACGAAGCATTTGTAGCAGGGCGTTCCGGCCTCAACCGCAGAGGCGTAGACGCTCACTTGGCCGCTCCACCCACTGGCTGCGCCGGAGACGAGATATCGCTGGGACCGATGCGCTACGTCATTCAGTAAAAACCGGGTCTCAAAATTATCCGACGCATCGATGAGAATAGAACCCATCGGTCCATCGTCGGCCAAAAATCGCTTTTGGTGCGCCTGAACTGAAATATCCGGATTTAACGCCCGAAGTCGGGTGCCCAAAACCTCGACTTTGGGTTGCCCTAAATCGGCTTCAGAAAATTGCACCTGGCGTTGCAGGTTTGACCGATCGACCAGATCATCATCCCAAATCTCGATTTCGCCTACGCCAGCTGCGGCGAGATAAAGCGCGCAAGGCCCTCCCAGAGCGCCTGCGCCAATGATCGAAACGCGCGCCTCGCTGAGCTTCTGAACGCCCGGGCCACCAATTTCTTTTAGCAAAATATGCCGCTTGTGTCGTTCAAGGTGGTTTGCCGAAAAAGCCATACCCCTGTTCTAAGCCGTCTCTGCAATTGTGGCGACCCTGAATGCCATTCGACCGAATTCGTCATATCTCAGTCGTAATTCATCAAAGGCCTGCCACAAATTCTTACTAAAAGGTTAACAACGTACTAGGGTCCCTTTTGGGAGAATGGCTGATGAGTGAAGAGACAACACGTCCATCGGGCGGGCTGAGCAAACAAGACATTATCGACCTGACCCGTCGCCCCAGCGACGCGTTCAATGAAGTCATCTTGCAAGCCGACTATACTACCCGGGCCTCCTTGAGCTTCTACCGGTTTCGCCAACTGGGCGGCGACTATCGTGTGAAGAACGAAAAGTATGAAGCTCACAAAAAACGCCGCGCCGACAAGAAAAAGGACGCTGAGCTAGCCGATGGTAGCGCGAGCGCCGAAAGCGCCGATACCGGTCCAGAACCAGAGCGCAATCGGAAGCTGCGACTTGGCGAGGCTACGGGACGCGGTGTTCACTATGTGTCGAGCCACCCAAAAGTCCCACTTCTACAAATGTCGATCATCGCCCTGATGATCTTGTTCGAAAGCGCCGCCAACGCCTATTTCTTTGCGAAACAAAGCGAGTTTGGTCTCGCAGGTGGTGTGTTTCAGGCTGCAGCCGTCTCGCTCGCCAATGTTGCGGTGAGCTTCTTCATCATCGGTTATTGGGGTCTGCGGCACATATCCATGCCGATAGATCGTGAGACGATTTTCGGACGCCGCAATCTCTACATTCTAAACGGTTTTTTCGCGATCGTAGTCGGCTCAATCCTTGTGCTTCTGGTCAATCTTTCAGCTGCGCACTATCGAAACATTCTCGACATTCAGGCTCTCGGTTTAGAGTTACCGGAAGGCATCGGGACAAAATTCTTCCCACACTTCATGGTCAGCCCGGATGTCTGCGAAGCCATCCTGACCTCTGATCTCGGCAATACGATTGGCAGCGCCGCCACCAATGCCATGTGTCGGCCATTTGCACTGCATTCCCTCGATGCCATGGTGTTATTGGCGCTCGGCCTTGCGATTGCGGCGATTGCCGCCTTTGAGGGCCGCCGTCTCGACTCGCCGTTTCCAGGCTTTAGCGACGCGGCCCGCCAGCTTGAGAGCGCCCGGGTCGATCTGGAGGATGCGCTTGACGATTTCGAGCAAAGCTATGAGGACATTTTCGAACTCGTCAAAGAGATCAAAGGGGCGGATTTGACGCCAGGTGAAAAAATGATCGTGATGAACACGATGACGGAGATGATCCTGCCGTATCAGAATCTGCTCCGCACCAGCGACAAGATTTTGTCGGACGAGTTTGGGCTGGAGAAAGAAATCATCGATCTCCTGAAAGTGGATAAGTCTGGAGCAGCCTGATGGCGCGGAGACGAAGCAAACGCGCAAAACGTCAATCGCGTCAGGCGATCCTGAACTTCGTCCTGGCCGGGCTCGCCGTGGCGATCATCGCCTTCTCATTTTACGCGCTGCAGCCTGAGCCATATGATGAGGTCACCCTGTGTGAGATTTCAGACGAGCTTCCCCCACATACAGCCGTGATCATCGACAAGACGGATGAGTATAGCGAACAACAGGCAGATCTAATTGCCGCGATTGTCAGACGGACGCGCGATCGCCTGGAGATTGGCGAGCGCCTGACTTTGTTCGAGCTCGATCAGTTTGGTCAGTTCGATCCCCGCGGCGAGTTTTCGCTCTGCAATCCCGGGCGGGGCGATCAGGTCAATGCCCTGTTCCGTAATCCGCAACAAATCGAAAAGCGCTTCAATGAGAAGTTCGATCAACCCATGGAGCGCATTCTTGAAGACCTTGTGGTGCCCAAAGAAGCGCCAAACAGCCCGGTCCTGGAAGCCTTGGCGCGGCTGGGGCAGACCGAAGCGTTCTCAGATCGTGCGCCGCGCCGACGTATCGTGATCATCTCAGATATGCTGCAAAACTCTGACGTCTTCACCGCGTATGGTGGCGGCGGCGCGATACCAGAGAACATGCCGGATGCCCTGAGTGTGGCGGATGCAACGATGCGTCGGTTTGGCGACAGCCTTGAGGATGTTGCCTTGGAGGTGCGGCTCATCCCACGCCAACGCTATGTTGATATGCAGCGCGGCGCGTTGAAGGACTATTGGGACGATGTGTTTCGTGAACTCGGCGTATCTGTCACCTGGCGCGACCTCTAGAGCGGTTCAGCTTGTCACCCTGAATATCGCCATCCCGTCATAGCCTTTGGCTCCGACTGTTTGCAGGGCCGTCATCTCGACATTTGTAAGCGTGCTGGCGAAATCAAACATCTCTCGGACCCCTTGGACACTGTTTTCTTGAGAGTCCGCGTCGACGACCCCACCGCCGCGCACAATGTTGTCGGCAACGATGATCGCCCCCGGTGGTGTGAGCTTGAGCGCGCGTTCGAGGTAGTTTTTGTGATTGACCTTATCGGCATCGATGAAGACGAAATCGAAGATCCGGCCTTCTGCAATCGCTTGGTCAAGCACCTGCATGGCCGGACCTATTTTGAGACGAATACGATCGCCGAACCCGGACGCATCAATATTGGCCTGCGCAACCTCTGCGGTTCGCGTATCAATTTCAGTCGTCAAAACCTGCCCGTCCTGGGGCAGGGCGCGGGCCATTGCGACGGCCGAATACCCGCCGAGACAACCGATCTCCAAAACCGATTTCGCCCCACTCGTCTTGATCAGGAGTGCCAGAAATTGCGCCTGAAGCGGGGTCACGGCGTGTGGCACCAAACCAGCTGATTCGCTTCGCTGGGCAATTTTTTCAAGAATTGGGTCGTTTTTGAGCAATTTTTGCTCAAGATAGGCATCTACGTCAGCATAAATGTCAGTCTGCAAAAGAGTTAATCTCCGGTAACACTGCTTGGCTCTTGAGCCCTGTTTCGATCCTGCTTACGACTTAAGCGGGAGTGTAGAGTTTCACAATAAAGGTCCCCATGCTCAGAGCCCAACTGCGTCCTTTGGCGCTCGCATGCATCGCAATGTCCCCCCACGCGTTTGCCCAGGACGGGCGCGATGTCTCAACTATGTCATTTAACGATGCGGGAGCCGTTTACGAACAAAATCTGCGCGATGTGACATTACCCATCGCTACCTATGATCAAGCGAGCGAGAATGGGGACAATGCCGTGACGGTTCCAATCGAAATCGTCACAACACCGATGCTCTGCATGACAGCTTGGTCTTATCTCGCGGGCCGCGTCATCGAAACACCCGAGCTTCTCAAAGCCCAGCATCCTGATTTTAGCGAAGGGACAGCGAGTGCGCATTGGCAGCATTGGCTCAGGCAAGATCTCGCCGCAACCCAGGGCCTTCAATCCGAAGACTTTCATCAGCGACGTCTCGCGGCTGAACGCGACTTCAGCTTAGCCCTCGCCGAGCAAGAGGAAGTCTTTGCCTATCGAACACTGGGCGCGTGCTACGTCCCACCAACAGACCGAGAGATGGGTGATCCAACACAATTGCTGCGCAACTTCATGATCGAACATCAAGGCCTGCCAGAAAGCTATGCGGTGCCGGTCTTGCAACGCCAACTCCGCGCTTTCCCGATCTCCGTCTCGCTTGATGGGGATGACGGTACATTGTGCGAAAGCGCACCGGAGGACCTGGAGACCCAAGTCCGCGCACAGGCCAATCTGCAGTGCTTCGATCGTGGCGGTATTCTGGCCTCGCAAACCAAGGTGTCGCTTGAAGACATTGAGAGCATTTGCCGCGCGACAGCCACCGTGCAGTGCGAAAACATTCCCTAGCCTGCCAAAGCTCGCTATGCGGGATCACGAATGACCGATTTGCCCGTCCCTGTTGGCGAAACCACGCCAGATACGATCTATGCGCAGCCCGCAGAGTGGGTCGCGACCGGCGCTGGGGCTCAAGGCAACTTGTTCCTGACCGGACGAGCCGGGACCGGAAAAACCACGCTGCTCCGAAGATTCATGGCGCATGCCGGCGAGAGCGCGCTTGTGCTTGCGCCCACGGGTGTCGCCGCGATGAATGCGGGCGGTCAGACTTTACATTCCTTTTTCAAATTTCCCCCACGCCTGATCGAGCCTCAAGACGTGAAACGCTTGCGCACAGCACGGCTCATGAAAGCGGCGGAGACGATTATCATTGATGAGATTTCGATGGTGCGCGCGGATATGCTCGATGCCATTGACCGCAGTTTAAAACTCAATCGCGGATCGAAGCGCCCCTTTGGCGGCGTTCGTATGATCCTGTCCGGCGATTTGCATCAGTTGCCCCCGGTTGTGCGCGGCGATGAAGACCCAATCCTGAAAGAGCGTTATGGCGGCCACTATTTCTTCAACGCGCCAGCGTTCAAGGAAGCCGAGTTCGCGCTGCTCGCCCTCAAACATGTCTTTCGGCAGGAAGATCCACGCTTCCTCGCCCTGCTGGGCGCGATGCGGCAGGGGCGATTATCCCCTGGTGATGATCAGACGCTGCGAGACTTGGTGTCGGATCGCGATGCGGTCGAAGCCAGCGAGACGCATGTCGTGCTCACACCCAACAATGCCAATGCGTTCCGGATCAACCAAGCCCGCCTCGACGAGCTTCCAGGCCCTGAAAAGGTCTTCGAAGCGAAAGTCCAGGGAGCGTTTGAAGAGAAAGCCTATCCCACTGAAGCCGACCTTGAAATCAAAGAAGGTGCGCGGGTCATGCTAATTAAAAACGATCCTGAAGGCCGCTGGGTGAATGGCTCGCTCGCCACGGTCGCAGGATGGTCTGGTCGCAATGTCTGGGTCGAGCTGGATGGGCACAAGTATGAAATCGAGCCGGCCGCCTGGGAAAAGTACAAATACTCGCTGGACCCTGAAACCAAGAAGGTTTCCCGCGAAGTGGTCGGAACCTTTAAGCAAGTTCCGATCCGGCTCGCTTATGCTGTGACCATCCATAAAGCGCAGGGGCTCACACTCGACAAAGTCTACATTGATCTTGATCGCGGCATGTTCGCCCATGGCCAGGCCTATGTCGCCTTCTCCCGCGCGCGAAGCCTAGAGGGTCTGGAGATTTCGCGCGCGCTGCGTCCCCGAGACATGGTGATGGATCGAAATGCGTTTGCGTTCGGAAAACTTGAACCGATCGAGGATAATGAGGCTTATCTGCTCGCCAGGTTCGCAAAAGAAGACGACGCGTTGATTTAAGCGGCAGCCCTTTGCTCACCGATCAACAGAGCTTTCAACTCGCCCTTCATTCGGAAGCTCTGGATCAGAATGTAGATCGTCAGAAACAGCATCCCGCCAAACAATGCCAGGGGAGTCAGAGCCCATCCGATCGCACTATAATTGTGACGCCAGCCAATCCACATTGCGGACAGGATCAGAAAGCCGAAAAAATCGAGATTAAACTGCCCGGGCCAGGTCATGGCGGCCATATCGCCGAAGAATATCGGAATCAAATTGGCACCGTGATTGACCACCACGATGCCCGTATAAACAACCAATACAGCCAAAAAGACAAACGCATACAGTCTGAGCAGGGACATTTTCTTACTCCATTCATTCGCCCAGACTGTATTGTAGCAGTCGCTACATATCAAGCGATTTCTGGCTTCTGCCCGACCATAAACAAGACCGGTCCGTTACCAGGCTGCCAGTAGTGAACGGTCTTAAAACCGATGTCTTCGATGTCTTGTTGAAGCCGAGATGCCGAAAAACGTCGAACCCGCGGCCACTGGCCAAGCGTGTGCATCACCGGAAACAGTGGCTCCATCAGCCGAAACAACAGTTTCTCGCGCAGACACATCGTGCTGGAGACGAAGTATCCACCAGGTTTCAGCGCCTCGAACACGCGCCCGATCGCGGCCATGCGATTATCCAGCAAGTGCAGAATGTTCAATCCGAGCGCAGCGTCATACGTGCTGGGCTGGGTCTGAAAGCTGTCCATGTCAGCAACTTCAAACTGGACATTCGTGACCTGTTCCGGCGCAAGCTTGTCGCGGGCGATGCGGATCATTTCGGGCGAAACGTCGATCGCATCAATATGCTGCACATATGGCGCATGGAGGATCGCGGTTGACCCGGTCCCGCAGCCAAATTCAAGGACATTAGACTCGGGGGTAAAATACTCCCGGGTCAGATCGAGTTTAATCTCATAGGCTTTCTGCTGACGGATCGGTTGCTTCGCGTACTTTTCAGCAATCCCGTCCCAGAATTTCGCTTTATCAGGCATGCTGGCCTCCTCGTTCAGTCCCGCGCGGCGCGGGATACATGTATGATCAAATTGCATGGCCTGTATCTATCTATTCGAAGATCAGATAGAAATTGCAGAAACTTCAAAGGGACCTATACGAAAATATATGAATTGGCAGGCAATCTCCTTCGATTGGAACCAGGTCCGCGCGTTCTTAGCCACGGCAGAAGAGGGCTCGCTCTCTGCTGCTGCACGTGCGTTAGGACAAACCCAACCTACGCTCAGCCGGCAGGTGGCCGCCCTTGAGGAAGAGCTTGGCGTCACCTTGTTTGAACGCGCCGGCCGCGCGATGTCTCTCACCGAAGCGGGGCGCGGCCTGCTTGAACATGTCCGCGATATGGCAGAGGCAGCCACACGCATCTCTCTGTCCGCGTCGGGTCAGTCGCAAACCGTTGAAGGCAAAGTCGTCATCACCGCGACGGGCAATGTCGCGACGCGGCAATTGCCGCCGATTATCAAACACATCAATGCTGTCGCGCCGAATATCCAAATCGATATTCTGCCGTCGAATGAAGTTCAGGATCTGACGCGCCGCGAAGCCGATATATCCATTCGCCATGCCCGTCCTGAGCAACCGGACTTGATCGCAAAGCTGTTGTTCGAGACCAGTGCTCATCTCTATGCTTCAGAAGACTATCTGCAGCGCTTCGGCCCAATCGAAAAAATGGCGGACCTGGAAACTGCTACCTTTATCGGCCTCGATCGGACGCCTGAAATGATTGAGGCGATGAAGGAATTTGGGCTCAATCTCAAACCTGAGCAATTTCGTTTCAACTCGCCGAGCGGTCATGTCTTGTATGAGCTCGTGGCGCAGGGCTTGGGCGTCAGCATTCTCGGGAAAGACATTGAATCTTACTCAGACAAGGTTCGCCCGCTTCTCCCTGATCAGCTGCGGATCCCGATCCCGGTCTGGCTGGTTACGCATCGCGAGCTGCACACAAGCAAGCGTATTCGCATTGTCTATGACATTCTTGCGCGCGAGCTTCCGAAGTACAGTTTCGTTTGACCAATGATCACGCCAGTGCCAGCGTGCTCGTCTGATCAGGAGATCCAAGAATGGTGAGTCTTGCCCTAAAGTGGATGGCCCGCGCCATGTTTGCTCTGGCTTTGTTTTCAGCGCTCACGGCGATCTATATGTATTACGCGCTCAATTTCGGTGAATGCGCGGCCGGCGGGCCGGAGTGTAACACGCACCTGGCGACGCTCTATGCCGCGGGTTTGGGGATCGTCGGGTTCGCGGTCTCAGGCTATGCCGCCCACGTTATTGGGAAGGGCTTCGCTGAAAACGCTGAAGATTAAGCCAGCCGCGAGATCTCTTCCCGCAGGCGTTTGTCGCCATCGGTCGTGATTTTTTCCAATACCTTAACGCGGTCGCGCAGGCGTAGAACTTCACGTTCAAGATCTTCCATCCGCAAGCGCGTTTCCTCGTCCGCGGTCGAGTTTGAGCGCGTTTCGATCCAGGTTTTGATCACCCCCGCGCCCACGGCAATGAGCACGATGAGGACGACCATAGTGAAGGGGCTATCAATATCCATTTTTCTGTCCTGACACTTATCGTTATTCGATATATACCAGGTCAGGACGAAATCGCAAGGAATTATCTTCCCGTTGAGCCAAATCCGCCGCTGCCGCGATCAGTCTCGTCAAGCGTCTCAACTTCTTGCCAGACAATCCGCGTGACCGGCGCGAGCACCATTTGACCGATGCGTTCCCCCCGCGCGATCGTAAACGCCTCGCGACCATGATTGATCAGGATCACTTTGAGCTCTCCCCGATAGTCGCTGTCGATCGTCCCCGGTGTGTTCAAACACGTGATCCCATGCTTGGCGGCAAGCCCGGAACGCGGCCGCATCTGGATCTCATAGCCCTGCGGAATTGCGACGCTCAGCCCCGTCGGGACCATGGTCTTGTCGCCTGGGTTCAAGACAAGTGGGTCGTCCTCAGACACGGCCGCGCGAACATCCATTCCGGCCGCG
This sequence comes from Pseudomonadota bacterium, assembly GCA_038527765.1. GTDB lineage: Bacteria > Pseudomonadota > Alphaproteobacteria > Caulobacterales > Hyphomonadaceae > Henriciella. The sequence goes on along the minus strand of JBCBFK010000003.1, from coordinate 197,319 downwards.
CCAAGGGTTTCGTACGCGGGCAAATCAAGCCCCTCAAAATGCGGCAAGGGCCGCACAGCAACGGTGATATCAGTCATATCTTGCAAAGCCACGGAGTCGCGGCCTGGAGTCAAGTGTGACGCAGTCTGATGGAGCCTAGAAGACTTAAGTCGCCCCAATGCGGTCGCTCATCGTACTAAAAGATTGACCGATCAGATATCGCTTGTTTCATAAGTTGTCCGGGCGTCTCATTTTCGTTTTATTGTGATGCTCACCTCGCGCGTACACAAAAAAAGGAATGATCCATGATTAAATCAGCTTTGCTTTTCGTATTATTGATTCCCATGGCATCTATCTGCGAAGTCCGAGCTCAAGAACCACTTACGCCTTATGAAGAACTTCCTGAGTTTGAAACGATAGGGGAGCCGGCGTCTGAAGGGGATTTCACTGCCATCCGAGAAGTCCTCATGAAGGGCGGTGCGGCCTGGGGGCAAGGGGACGCGAGTGCTCTGGCAAGTCTCTACAGCGAAGATGCCGAATGGATGAATGCGTTCGGGCAAATTCGAAGAGGCTCTGACGCCATCGACGATTATTTGAGCGACCTGTTTGAAGACCAGGATGAAGAAATGGCCGAATTCGAAGAACAAAGCGGCGCTGCCATTTCATTGAGATATATCGGCGACGATGTTGCGATTTTCCATGGTGTGACCCGTAGCACCCGAATGGGCGCTTTAGAGGGTGCGGAAGAGCGTCGCGTACACAGCACTCAAGTGTTGGAAAAACGGGGCGACGAATGGGTTATTGTGCACGAACATATCAGCGATGCTCGTCCTGCCGTGGAGTAACAACCCGGCCCATATAGACGTTATTGGGGACAGTAACTGGGCGCGCTAAACTCGCCCCATAATAGTCGTTCAGGATGAGCGATCATGCGCCCCCGGCTCCTCCCGGCGGCCTAAGTCATCACTGCGATGCCGATCGATATCGCCGAGACCACCAAGGACAACGCCGCCAGCCGCGTGGAAATAATAAAACGCTTTCGATTGTCCTGAAGGTCTGCGAGCACCGAAGTCAGCAATGGAAAATTCACGACGTGGCGATCGTTGGCGAGGCGCATATTAAAGAAATTGACCTATTGGCCGTCGCCCGTTTTGGAGCCGTACTTCTCGTTCATGTGATAGTAGAGTCGGCCAAAAATAAGATCAGGGTCGCAGCGAAATTTCTTTCCTAAAGCATCGATGTCGATCGGCACCCAGATCTTGGCGACCCGCGTTTTGTTGTCATCAGACCACTCGGAGAAGGATTTCAGATACCGCGCGTAGATTGTGGCGAGCAGGGTCTCATCTGTCGGAATCGGGCGTGCCATGGTTCGTCCTCCCAGTCAGTTGGGTCCAGACTAGCAGATTGAAGACGCGCTGTTTATGAAATCTATTCGGCGGCGATTTGATCTGTGGCATCGCCGAGGCCAGCTGCAATGCGCTCGGCAAGACGGTCTGCGACATCCTGCTTGCTCATGCGTGGCCAGCGATCCTCTATTCCTTGCCGCGTCACCAGCGAGACCTGGTTCATCGACCCGCCCATAACGTCACCGCTGACATCATTGGCGACGATCCAATCGCACCGTTTGCGTTTCAGCTTGGCGATGGCGAGGTCATCAACATCGTGCGTCTCCGCCGCAAATCCGATGACCAATGTCGGCCGACGTTTCTTTTTGCGGGACAATGTTGCGAGAATGTCAGGGTTTTCAGAGAGCTCCAACGTCGGATGTGGATCGCCGTCCCCCTCTTTGAGTTTCATTTTCTTGGCCGCTGCGCGGCTTGGGCGCCAATCCGCAACCGCCGCGACAGAAACGAAGACATCAGCTGGAAGCGCTGCTTCGCAAGCCTCCAGCATCTCTCGCGCGGTTTCAACCGGAATACGATCAACGCCCGTGGGCACGTCAAGCTCAACTGGGCCTGACACCAAAGTCACTCGAGCGCCCGCTTTCGCCAGCGCGCCAGCAATCGCATAGCCTTGCTTACCACTGGAGTGATTGGACAGAAACCGGACCGGATCGAGGGGTTCGCGGGTCGGTCCAGCCGTCACCAGCGCATGCCGGCCCGCTAAGGGCTTCGCCTGGAGGCCGTAAAGCACTGGGCCATCGCTCAACAACGCTTCGATCCGATTGGCAATTTCAAGTGGTTCTGGCAGACGTCCTGGCCCAAACTCACCGCATGCCATCGCGCCTTCGTCCGGATCCATCACCGAGACTCGATCCGCGCGCAGCGTCTCAACGTTGCGTTGGGTCGCGGCATGCTCCCACATCCGAACATTCATAGCCGGCACCATCAAGACCGGCTTATCGGTCGCCAGCAAAGCGGTGGAGGCGAGGTCGTTCGCCAACCCGTTAGCCGCTTTTGCGATCAGGTCTGCCGTCGCGGGGCAAACAACAACGAGATCAGCAGACCGCGAGAGCTGTATGTGCCCCATCTCCGCCTCATCATCGAGATCGAAAAGCTCTGTGAACACTTTTTCGCCAGAGAGGGCGGAAACCGAAAGCGGTGTGACAAATTCCTGCCCGCCTTTGGTGATGATGCAGCGGCTTCCAATCCCGCGCTTCGAGAGGTCGCGGATCAGCTCCAGGGACTTATAGGCAGCAATGCCGCCACCAATGATCAGAAGAATACGCTTGTCTGACATTCCACATACTTATGCCACTTCTGGGCCATGTGACACAAAACAAATGAAAAAACGACCACACAGATGCGTGAGATTGGCGTTTTTGGTTAATCAATCGCAGGAGAATGTCGACCAACATGCCGGAACGTCCCCTTACGCTTGTGAATTTTTAGTAAATGTTCACGGCAGTATTGATTTCACGAACAGACAGGATCAAAAGCAAAAAAGTGTCCGTATACTCTCAGATACTAAATGATTGCTACAACCTTGCTGAAAACACTTCAGATCACATCAAGTAAGTAGCCAAGGAGAGGATGCGTCCATTCCAATCTTGGGGACTCAAAGCTTGCCGTCAGAGTAGGCCATCAAACGAGCTGTTCGAAAAACTCTAGTTTTCGAAACGGTGAAATCATGCCCCTATCGACCTCCAATCTCACCGCGCCTGACCTTCCCGCGAATGATGATCGAGCGCCCGAAATCGAACTTACGGTCTTGATGCCGTGTCTGAATGAAGCGGAAACGCTGGCGACTTGTATCATCAAAGCGCAGCATTTTTTTGAGCGTTCTAGCATCTCTGGCGAAGTCCTGATTGCCGATAATGGCTCTACGGATGGGTCTCAGACACTTGCAGAACGGCATGGCGCGCGCGTCATTGCAATCGCGGAGCGCGGATACGGCGCGGCTTTGCGGGGCGGGTTCACAGCAGCCCGGGGCACGTATGTGATCATGGGAGACTCCGATGATAGCTATGACTTTTCGCGCCTTGAAAACTTCGTGGAAGCGTTGCGGGATGGGGGTGACCTGGTCATGGGCAATCGCTTCAAGGGCGGTATCGCGGATCATGCTATGCCGCCCCTCCATCGCTGGTTCGGAAATCCGGCTCTGTCTTTCATCGGCAGGGTCATCTTCGATACTCGCATCGGAGACTTCAATTGCGGTTTGCGTGGCTTCAAACGAGAGGCGTTTCTAGGCCTTGATCTCACGGCGCCTGGAATGGAATTTGCCAGCGAAATGGTCATCAAAGCGGCTATTCATAAGCTCGATGTCCGCGAAGTTCCGACAACCCTATCCAAAGACGGACGCAGTCGCCCACCACACATTCGAACCTGGCGCGATGGCTGGCGCAATCTCCGGTTTATGCTGCTGCACAGCCCGAGATGGTTGTTTGCAATCCCTGGCTTGGTGGCGCTCTGCTTTGGCATGATTGGAATTGCGGTCTTGTTCTCCGGACCTGTAGAGATCGGAGCGGTCGAGCTCGACTTGCACACGCTCATGGCGGCCTGCTTTGCGGTGATGGTGGGGGTGCAATTGCTAACATTTGCGATCGTCACGCGGCGGTTTGCCGCCCGGTCTGGGCTGTTGCCGCCAAACAATTGGATAGACCGCCTGTTTGGAACCATGACACTCGAGCGATTTTTGCAGCTCAGTCTCGGTCTGGTCGTGATCGGATTGTTCGGGAGTTTTTCCGCTCTCTGGACCTGGATCGGCTCGGGGTTTGGAGAGATGTCACCCTCGACAGGGCTGCGCTGGTTTGTGGTTTCGCTCACCGCCCTGACGACGGGAATTCAGATTGCAGCCGCAGCGTTCTTAGCGTCTTTTGTTCGCGCACAAGACTAAGCGATTTTTCGTGCGCTGTGCGCTTACGCCGGAAGTCCCGCCACATGGTGCGAGACTTCCCCCCTTTGTATCGGGGCGTTCTGACCGGGTTCTCTCAGGTGTGCGTTCAGGGAGAGAGAGTGTTTGAACCCAATCAAAATTTCTGGTTTGTGCTCTATTCCGGAGCGATAAAGCTGATCATCAATCCTCGATCGAGTGAAGCTTGAACGGTCATCTCAACGCCGCCTGTTTCAAGTTGAACACCGTCTCCATTTACGCTCGCAAAGGCGGCAACGGTGAGGGCAGCAGCGACGAGCAGTCCGGTTTGGATCCCGCTTCTGATGGCCTTGCTAGTCATGGGAAATTCCCCCTTCTTATCCTTACTTACCTGATCCCTGGTTACACTTGTAACCCAATCCTTAGTTTTGTTCTAGATCCTTGAACGCTTTTTTTAGTCGCCACTCTTCGCTGGTGACACTGCGTTCGATATTCCGAAGCCGCTCTTCAAGGTCCATAAATGTGTACTTCAGTCCTGATGCGGTAACCCGTGGACGGTCTGACACATTGCGCCAAAACTGCTCTTCTTCTGGGGCCAAATTACGACGCCCCATTGGTTCTTTCGGCGTGATGATCGCCACGATGATGTAGGCAAAGATGGAGATCGGTCCGGCCATGAAGAAAATACTGAGGACGAACAGGAGTCTAACCAGTGTTGGCTCCCAGCCGAAGCGCTCGGCAACCCCGCCGCAAACCCCTAGCCAGACACGGTCTGACCGAGAGCGATAAAAGCGTTTTGGATTAGGGGAGCGAAACATTTGGTCTTCTTCTGTGCTTGATTGATAGTCGTCTCTGAGTGGACGGTGATGTCGTCTTCTGTAGGGCATTTTTTAATCCTCAAATCGACGGGGTGATAGCGGACGGCGACGGCTCGGGGCTTCCTCTTCCTGTGCGTCCAGCAGCTCTTCGATCGTTTCGATACGGCGTTCGATAGAGCGCGCAGAGCGCCAGAGGTCTTCGAGCATCCGCTCATCATCAGGCAGGAGCGTCTTCTGTTTTCGCCACAGGGTGATGTAGTGAAAGATCATCCCGGGCAAAATAATGAAGATCGATATGACTGCGATCAGCGGGATTAGAAGCTCTGGGCCGTCCATTATTCAGATCCGTCGATTTTTGCCTTGCGGCGGTCTTCCAGGTGAAGGGCGATCAAGCCCGGGGCGGTGATAGCGGTCATAAAACCGGCGAGAATGGCGAAAGGAACCAACATGGATTAGGCCTCCTTCTTTTCAGCAGATTTTACCGCTTTTGGCGTCGACTTGGCGCGCTTCTTCTTCAGCGCGTTCAGCTCTTCTTCGATCGCATCACTACGCTCCAGGGCGGCGAACTCTTGCTCCAGCGTCGGTTCAGCACCTTGGATGGTTTCAGCATAAGCTTCCAGCTCATCAACTTTACGCTCCACGGCGGAGTAGCGTGCAAGGGCGTCATCAACCCGTGTATCGTAAGTCTGCTCACGAACCCGGATACGTTGCTCAGCGGCGTCACGGCGCATCATCAGGGCACGATGCTTGGCTTTCGCCTCATCAAGCTTCGCTTGCAGACGCGTCAGATCATCTTGACGTTTGTGAAAAGCCTCATCGGCAAGATCCATCGCTTCCTGGCGGCGAACAATTTCCTGCTCGGCTTTCTTCTTCGCGATCAGTGCGCCGCGGGCGAGGTCTTCACGACCTTTATCGATGGCGAGACCAGCTTTGTGCTCCCAGTCGTTGCGGATGTCCGTATAGTGCGTGATTTCACGCTCCATTTCTTTTTTATCGGCCATCGCACGGGCTGCTGCGGTGCGCACCTCAACGAGGGTGTCTTCCATTTCTTGGATCATAAGACGAGCGATCTTTTCTGGGTTTTCAGCATTGTCCAGCATCGCGTTGATGTTGGAGTTGATGATGTCGCCGAGGCGAGAGAACATTCCCATGATATTTTATCCTTGTATCTTTTGGGGGTGTTAGGGGGAGGGAGGAAACGCGGTTTTTCTTTTGGCTGTTTTCAGCTCTTAGAAGAAGAAGCCGCCGAGAAAGACACCAGCGACGAAGAACATCCAGGTCTCTGGTGAACGGGTGGAGAGGTAGCGGCCAAAGCGGCCACTCTCACGGCGGGCCTGGTCATAACGTTCGCTGCCATAGCCTTTATCGTAAGAGCGCTCAGACATTGTTTTTCTTTCCTTCTTGTGAGCAGCCCCAATGGCCGCCATGCCAAATTGGTTTCAAGGACCGTGCCAGTTTTGAATTAAATTGATAGCACATTGTTTCATATCAGTTTTTTATCTTTTTGGCGAAACCCGTTTCATATAATTTGGTGAATTTAGTCGATAATATTAGTTGTTTAGACCAGTATTTTTAGTTATATTAACCTCATGATTGGTCAGCAAAGCCCTCAACTCATTGGTGAAGATCCGGCATGGCTCGAAGCGCAGGAGCATGTCTCCCGCCTGGCCCCACTCGACCGCCCATGTCTGATCATTGGCGAGCGCGGGACCGGCAAAGAACTGATCGGTGAGCGCATGCACTTTCTGTCGCGTCGATGGGATGGGCCCTTTGTCAAAGTCAATTGCGCTGCCTTGTCCGAACAATTGCTCGACAGTGAATTGTTCGGTCATGAGCGCGGCGCCTTTACCGGAGCGACGGAACGACGGCTTGGACGGTTTGAGCTTGCAGACGGCGGCACACTCTTTCTTGATGAGATCGCAACCGCTTCAATGCAGGTTCAGGAAAAGCTGCTCAGAGTGGTCGAGTATGGTGAGTTCCAACGCCTCGGCGGAGAGAAAGTCCTGACCACGAATGTCCGTGTGGTGGCCGCAACCAATGTCGACCTTCCCAGTAAGGCGGCGCAAGGTGATTTTCGCGCCGATCTGTTAGATCGGCTCGCCTTCGATGTGGTCACCCTGCCCCCGTTGCGGGCGCGGCCGGCCGACATATCTTTATTGGCAGACTTTTTTGCGAGACGCATGGCCCGCGAAATGGCTGAGGACTTTCCCGGTTTCTCTCCGTCTGCGATCGCCGCGATGGAGGCCCATGACTGGCCCGGCAATGTTCGGGAACTGAGAAATTTTGCGCAACGTCTGACCTATCGCGCGATCTCGGATCATTCGTCTGACCCGGTTCAATTTGATCCTGCCGCCATCGACCCGTTTGCGTCACCCTGGCGTCCCTCCGCCAGTCTCGCCGCCCCTGCCACAGTGAACGAGGTCTCTCCGTCCACCGTCACCCCACCGCCCCCACCCGTGCTCGACATCCCGTTTGAAGATCAGATCCGCGTGTTCGAAACCAGCTTGATCGATACAGCCCTGTCTGCGCATGAAGGGCATCAAGGAAAGGCAGCCAAGTCGTTAGGCCTCAGCTATCATCAGTTTCGCGGGCTCTTGAAAAAGTATGGCTATGGCAAAGGCGCAAGCAAACCCGAAGAGGCGCCTCGCGGCCCTATTCGAGGGATGTAGGGCGGCTGACCCAATAAATTGGGTAAACGACGCTGAAAGGGGGAGATGCATGAAACCTCGGAAGGTTTCAAAAAGACGCTGATTTCGGCTAACGTCCCATTGATCATCAGGGGAGCCGATCATGATCCGAACCCACATCGCAGCGGTCGCACTTCTCGCAGCGTCCCTGCTCACAGCCTGCATCGCGGCAGACCACTCCTCTCTTGAGGGTGCGGTCGAAGCAAAACCTAGCATTATCTTTGACACCGACTTTGGTGGAGACGCGGATGATCTCGGCGCCCTGGCGATGCTACATTACTATGCCGACCGCGAAGAGATTAATCTGCTCGCCGTCGCCAGTTGGTCGAATGAAGAATACGCCCTGCCCGCCCTTGCCGCTGTCAATGAGTATTATGGCCGACCGAACTTGGCATTGGGCGTTCGCGAAACCGACATGTGGCGCACAGAGTGGAACTACACAAAGCCAATCGCGGATCAGTTTCCTTATGATCCAAACGCCGTCGCGAATGCAAAACCAGCGGTTACTTTGTATCGGGAATTGTTGGCAGACGCGGCCCCGCAATCGATCACGATCATCACGGTCGGGCCGATCGCAAATATTCAGAACCTGCTACGCTCCAAACCAGATCAAATCTCGGACCTATCTGGGGCTGAACTGGTCGACGCGAAAGTTGATCGCTTCCTCATTATGGGCGGACAGTTTCCGGATGGCATCACCGAGAACGGCCCGGAATGGAACTTCGATGGAAACATGCCGGGGGTCACACAAGAGGTTCTGGACACCCTTAAGCGCCCCGTGATTTTTAGCGGCTATGAAGTCGGTGAAGCGCTCAAGTACGGCTCGGAGCTGAATGCACTTGCGAAAGATACGCCGCTTTATGTCGGATACAAATATTTCAGCGCGCACGCGCCTTGGATGAAGCAGGATTATGAAGGGGCGATTCTGGACAACTCCTCGTTCGATCAGACCGCAGTCATGTTTGCTGTGAAGGAAGAGGACAGCACATTCTGGACGCTCAGCGCGCCAGGGCGTCTGACGGTAGATGCGCGAGGTGTGGGATCCTGGGCGTCTGATTCAAACGGTACACACCGGTATTTAATCCTCTCAGAGGAAACGGATCAGACGATCGCGCATATTGCGACCGCTATGACCCATTGATCGCCGAGCACGATGTCGCGAACGACGCACTTGGCCACTCTGAGGCATTATTCTGAGACAATCCTCGAAGAGAGCAAAGAACGAGACGCCAAGACTATAAGGGTTTACTCCTGATTAACCCGGAATCAGCGACTCAACTCTGGGACGAAAAATTATGTAAATCTGCTCGGAGCTGCGTCGGGCGGCCAGGCTAGGGGGCCTTGCTATGACCGACGCACACGAACCCGCGTCTTCAATCCAACCGGTAACGACGACCGAGCGTAATCCCATTCTAGACGTGCTCAGAGGATTTGCCTTGTTTGGCGTCCTGGTCGCCAATCTCAATCAATTGGGCGGAGAAGGTATTCTCGCCACAGCGGACCAACTAGGCGCGCTGGCGAGCGCATCACAGGACGCCGTCGCACAATGGTTTGTGGATCTTTTGATCATGGACAAAGCCAACACGCTGTTTGCCTTCCTGTTCGGGTTTGGATTCTGGGTTCAAATGGAGCGGATTACGATCCGCGGCGGGAAATTTCACCTGATCTACATGCGCCGCATCACTCTTTTGACCTCCATTGGCTTCTTGCACCTCTGGGGTTGGTTCGCGTGGGATATCCTACATCTTTACGGCCTCGCGGCTGTGTCGCTTTTCTTTCTGCATCGCATTCCAGATCGATGGGTCCTGATCATAGGCGTAGGATTGTTGATCCTGGGTCGCCCCGGCATCATGGGCATCAGCCACCTCCTTGGCATTGCCGGTCCACCGCTTGAAATCGCTTATAGCGAAGAGGCCGTACTCACCCGCCAGGTTGCGGCGCATTCCGGAGATCTTGGCGCCTGGCTATCGGCGATGAACGAACATGTGCGGCTCGATTGGTTTGCAAGCGGGACGTTTTGCGCCTGGTTTTTGTACGTCGTCGGTCGCTTTTATCTCGGCGCATGGACCGCGCGGCGCGCCTGGCTGCAATACTCGCACGCCTATCTCCCCGACTTTGGTAGCCTGATCATTCCGTGCTTCTTTTTTGGGTTTACATTGCAATACTTCGCGCAAGTGATCGGCGCTTGGCCAGAGACCCGTTTATCAGCCTTCGCGCCAGTGTTTGAGGCACTGGCACATGCCGTCGCAACGCCTCTCATCGCAGCTGGCTATGTGTGTACGCTTGTCATGCTGTTCAATCACAAGTCGACGCAATGGCTGGTTAAACCGTTCGCACCCGTCGGGCAGATGGCGCTGACAAATTATCTGATGCAGAGCGTCTTCATTGTTTTCATCCTGACAGGTATTGGCCCTGGCCTCGCACTGGCGGGCAAAGTCGGAACGTATGAGTATGTGTTGTTCTCACTGGCCGTGTTCAGCGCGCAGATCCTGTTCAGTCAGTTCTGGTTGAGCCGTTACGCGCATGGACCGGTTGAGTGGCTTTGGCGGGTCCTGACCTATGGCGGCTCGCCGAGCTTGAAGAAAGCACCATCGACGTCCTGAGGCGCAAATCCAACTTCTCCTAGCGACACCCTTGGAAATCCGAGACGCACGGGTTACCTTTAACGTGAACGTCAGGAGAAACGCCCATGTTCCTCAACTTCTTCAACGAACTTCGCGCTGCCAAGGTCCCGGTGACCTTGAAAGAGTATCTCGCGCTGATGGAAGCCATGGATAAGGGCGTGATCGACCGAGATGTCGAGGATTTCTATTATCTCGCGCGTGCCGCGCTGGTCAAAGATGAGCGGAACATCGACAAGTTCGACAAAGTCTTCGGTCATGTCTTTAAAGGCCTCGACTCGCTCGGCGACGCAATCGAGGCTCAAGACCTGCCTGAAGAATGGCTCCGCAAAATGACGGAGAAGTTTCTCTCGTCTGAGGAAATGGCCGAGATCGAAGCCATGGGGGGCTTCGAGAAACTCATGGAGACGCTGAAGCAGCGCCTTGAAGAGCAGAAGAAGCGACACGAAGGCGGTAACAAATGGATCGGCACAGGTGGTACCTCTCCGTTTGGCGCGAATGGCTACAACCCGGAAGGCATTCGCATCGGCCAGGACAAGTCGCGCCACCGCCGCGCCACCAAGGTCTGGGACAAGCGCGAGTTCAAAAACTATGATGACAGTGTCGAGCTTGGCACGCGGAACATCAAAGTTGCAATGAAACGGCTACGTAAATGGGCCCGCACGGGCAGCCCGGACGAGCTCGATCTCGACGCGACGATCCGCAATACCGCCCGCCAAGGCTATCTCGATATTGAAATGCGCCCGGAGCGCCGCAACTCGGTGTCCGTTTTGCTGTTGATGGATGTCGGCGGATCCATGGACCCACACGTCAAAGTCATGGAAGAGCTGTTCTCTGCAGCGCGGTCGGAGATCAAGAATCTCGAATACTACTATTTCCACAATTGCCCCTATGAAGGGCTTTGGAAGGATAATCGCCGCCGTCGCAATGATGTCATCCCGACCTGGGACGTGCTGCACAAATATCCGAGCGAATACAAGGTGATCGTTGTCGGTGATGCCACAATGAGCCCGTATGAAATCACATATGCAGGTGGCTCTGTGGAGCATTGGAACGAAGAGCCGGGCGGGCTCTGGATCCAACGGTTTGTCGAGCAATATCCAAACTTCGCCTGGCTCAATCCGGTCAAATCCGGGGCCTGGGAGTATACCGGATCCATTCAGCTCATCCGCGAGCTCATTGGCCCTGATCGGATGTTCGAAATGACCCTCGAAGGCCTTGATGGTGCTATGAGAGAGCTTGGACGCTAAGCGCGCATCACCTTTTTCGTTCTGTTCTTTGTGAAGTGCCCGTCGGCGCATAAAGGGGGGAATGGGCCGACGGGCTACGGTTCCTGACGCAGTGTGGGGTGCAACAGGAGAACCGAATGACGAAACCGTCAGCCCCATAAATATGCAGAACCTTTGCAAACTGAAATAATCAAAATTCGGTAGAAATCAGTGATTTTGCGGCTGATCCCTTGAGTATCAGGCGTTCTTATCGTTCTATAAGCGCAGGCGGAATGATGGGGGATTCAAGGCCTTGGAGCATGCTCGGACAGTTGACGTAACGCAAGCGCAACAGGCTGAAGCGGCTCTTCAACTTCTGCGTTCACTCGCCAAAGCTGGCGAAGACCCGGAAATGTTCATGCAAGCCTGCCTCGACTGGTCACGTCTGTCCGATGACGCAATGTCGCTGCCAGACTTCATGTCGGTCCTATCCATGCTCTCCGGTCCGGCAAAGCCCGGCGCCCCACCCACCGCCGCGCGCAAAACCATCGCGCATGCCGCACAAGACGTGTTCAGCTTGCGGGGTGACGGTTCGGTGGCGAACATCTCGCAAGACTTATCAGCGCGGTTTGCGCTGCAGATCGGACACAAGCTCCCCATTGAAGCCGTGGTGCACGATTCAGACACGCAGACGACACCTCGCTTAATTGAAGTTCCGGATCGATACGGGATTAAGAGACAAATCCAGATTTATCCCATGGCGCAAAAGACCCCATCCGCGGGCTTCCTGGCGCGCGCGATCCTGACCCGACTGGCGCCCAACGTACGAGAATACATGCACCAACGGGCCCTGCTTACCAAGAGTGAGATCGATATTCTGGAACTCACCCTCCAGCGCCATTCCCTGGAGCAAGTTGCTGACATTCGCGGCAACAAAATGAACACGATCCGAACCCATGTGGCCCGATTGATCCAGAAGCTGGACTGTCACAGCTTGGTCGAAGCTGTGGCGACGACGATGGAAATTGCCAACGCCCTCAATACAGCCACCTCCCTGGAGGCGAGCCCGCAGGATTTGAAAGAAGACGGTGTTCGACACATTGCGCTAGAGACTCCCGGAACGAACTTGGAGTATCGCCGCTATGGGGCCGCCGACGGTCATCCGGTCATTGTCTTGCACTCGCTGGAATATGGATATCTGCCATCAGAGCAAATGATTCAGGCAGCGCGCGCGCGCAACATCAATCTCATGTTCCCGATCCGGCCTGGATTTGGCGCCACAACGCCGACCGCCTCGCTCGCCGATGCAGCGCAATCCATCGATGAGTTTATGAAAGTGCTGCATCTCACCAATGTCTCCTTGATCGGACTGTCGACAGCCGCACCGCTGGCGCTCGCGGTGAATGAACGGTCCTCACGTGTCGGACAAACCACATTGATCAATTATGGTTTGAATGTCGGTGATAAACTCAAGTCGATCCAACCGAAATGGGTTGGCGGGATGTTGCGCATGGCATTGAACTCAACGGCCAGCTTTACACTCGGCATTCGCAGCGTGCGCTCCATGATCCGAACCTTTAGTGGGCTGCGATTTTACCGGATGCTGTATCGGAATCAGGATGCGGATGCCGCCTATTTGGAAGCGAATGAGGACCTTTTCAGGCTGACAGCTGATTATTTCGCACAAGCAGACCGCACAAATATTCGCCTCGATATCGAGACCGCCTTCATGCCCAATCCCGATGCCGAGGGGCAGCTTGTGGCCGCTGATAACATCATGGTCATCAACAGCGCCGATCAACACGGTGTCGGACCAGAAGCCTCGCGGGCAGATGCCGAACGGCTGAATGTTGCCTTCCGCGCAGTGCCGCATGCTGGCCGCAACTGGTTGTTCCAGAACCCTGAAACCTTGTTTGAAGAAGTCCTTACGGAAGCCGCTGAATTCGCATAGGCCATTATCGGGCCAGAACGCCAGATTCTCCTCTAGAGAACCGAACAAGCATCCCCCGCCGTCACCCCTTTTCTGAGCAAGCCAGAACGGTACACTCCTGGACATGGACCTATCTGCTGACCCCGCCCTTGAGCCATTCCGCACCGAAGTTCGCCACTTCTTCGAGAACGAATACCCGCAAGATGTACGTGCCAAAGTTGCCACCGGCGCCAGCCTGACAACGGCCGAGGTGCGCAGATCTGAAATGGCCCTTGGGGCCAAAGGATGGCTCGCGAGCGCCTGGCCGACGGAACATGGCGGCCCCGGTTGGAGCCTTGAGGAGCAATATATATTCGACGAAGAGTTAGAACGCGCCGGCGTGCCAACTGTGACGCCGATGGGCGTGATTTATGTCGGACCAATCATCTACACGTTCGGTTCACAGGCTCAGCAAGACAAATGGCTGCCCGGAACACGGGATGGTTCCCTTGGCTGGGCGCAAGGTTACAGCGAACCAGACAGTGGGTCAGACCTCGCCTCCCTGCAATTCTCAGCCAAGCGAGATGGCGACGAATATGTCCTCAAGGGCACCAAGATCTGGACCAGCGCCGCACAGCACGCGGATTGGATTTTCTTGCTCGCGCGGACCTCGAAAGAAGAAAAGAAACAGATGGGCATCAGCTTTATCTGTTGCGAAATGGATCGTCCCGGCGTGACGCTGAAGCCCATCATCACGATTGATGGCAAGCATGTGCTGAACATGGTGATCTTTGAAGATGTCCGCGTGCCGGCCGACTATCTGATCGGCGAAGAGGGCAAGGGCTGGACCTATAGCCAATACTTGCTCGGCTTCGAGCGCACTTCTTATGCGCGCATTGGGGGCAAGCGAAAGCAGCTGAGCCATATTCGCGCACTCGCCACCGCTGAACCGACGGGCGGCAATTCCAAGCTGATTGATGACGACGCCTTTGCCCGCAAGCTCACCGATGCCGACATGGCTGTAGACGGTCTTGAAATGACTGTGCTGCGTGTTCTGTCCGCCGTGAAAGATGGCGGGAGTCCGGGAAAAGAAGCCTCGATCATTAAAATTCTCGCGACCGAAACAGCGCAGCAGATAACCACCTTGTATCTCGACGTCGCCGCGGCGCAGGGACAACGAAAGTTTGCAGATTGCGTCAGTCCGGACTGGACCGGACACACCGATTATGCGGCGCCAGGGGTCTCAACCTACTTTGGAGCCCGCGCGCAGAGCGTCTATGGCGGGACCAACGAAATTCAGAAGAACATCATCGCGAAGCGCGTTTTGGGCCTTTAGGCGCCTAATCTCTGACTGAAAAAATATTTCTTCTCAGCGAGTTGAGCCGACTCAGCGCGCAAAATTGTCCCGCTTTCTGACCTCAAGCGGCAAATCTTACCTGTTCCATTTTTGCAACAAGTCATCAGGGAAGTCAGCGTGAGACGCTGAGATAACATCTGATTTGATTGACAAGGTCCGCACACGAACGAATTTCCAATCGTCTGCCCGATAAAAATTCAACCAAACGTAGGCGTGGGACAGACGTAAAGTATGAGAGGAAATACAAAAATGATGAAAAGAAACACGCGCCGTCGCACGATGTGCGGTGCGGCTCTCGCTTGGGCTATGGTCGCTTATGCACCAACAGGATTGGCTCAGGACTCAGACACCGCAAGTGAAGATCTGGAATTGGATACGGTTGTTTCAATCGGCTCACGCGTACCGTCACGCTCGGCCCTCGACACCCCAGCTCCGGTCGACGTTTTGCCTGGCGATGAATTCGTCAACCAGGGCACAAACGATATCACGGACATTCTCCGAACCGCTGTTCCATCCTATAATGTCAACACGCAACCCATTTCCGATGCAGCCACCATCATTCGTCCCGCAAACGTCCGGGGTCTGTCCCCTGACAACACGCTGGTTCTGCTGAACGGCAAGCGACGGCATCGTGGCTCGGTAATTTCATTCCTCGGCGGCGGTATTGCAGACGGCGCACAAGGGGCAGATGTCAGCGTCATCCCATCCCTCGCGCTAAGCCGCGTTGAGATTCTGCGCGATGGCGCATCGTCTCAGTACGGATCTGATGCCATTGCTGGCGTGATCAACTTCCAACTGCGTGAAGATAGCAGCGGCGGCACCGTCGAAGCCGTGTACGGCTCCACATATGATGGCGACGGAGACAATTATCGGATCGCTGGTAATATCGGCCTCCCGCTGACGGATCGCGGCTTCATCAACCTCACCGGTGAAGTCTCAAACACGGATGGGACCGTCCGGTCCATCGTGCGCGGCGATGTTGAAGCGCTGATCGCAGCTGGGAACACCGCTGTGGCAGACTTCCGGACCATCAACACCTATACGGACGAAGTGCCACAATATTGGGGCCAGCCTGACGTCAAAGACAATTACAAGCTGTTCTTCAACTCAGGTCTTGAAATCGGCGAAAACACCGAGCTCTACGCCTTCGGTAACTATGCCGAGCGAACTGCTGAAGGTGGCTTCTTCTATCGTAACCCAACCAATCGGGGCGGCGTCTATCGCGGCCCAACCGTCGACCCTGTGACGGGCCTAGCCGACCCAAGCGGCGTGGCGTCGATCCTGGTCGGTGATCTTGATGGCGTTGGAACCGGCGGCGCTTGCCCGGCTGGTATTCCGCTGACAGAAGGCGGTGGTTTAATCGCAAACCCAACCGTTCTGGCTCAGGTTACGGCAGATCCGAACTGTTTCTCCTTTGTTGAGACGATCCCAAGTGGCTTTGTCCCACGCTTTGGCGGTGACAATACCGACTTCTCGCTTGCGGGTGGTATTCGTGGTGTGTTTGACCTTGGAACGGGTCTGAACTTTGATTTCAGTGTCGTGAACGGCACGAGTGAAACAGAGTTCTTCATCCGCAATACGATCAACGCCTCACTCGGTCCAAACACGCCGCGTGACTTTACCCCCGGCGCTTACAAGCAGACTGAAACCATCTATGATGCAGACTTCAGTTATGCCCTTCCAGTGTCTGGATTTGCGTCTGATCTAAACATCGCTTTTGGGGCGCAGTATCGCGAGGAAGAATTTGAGATCACAGCAGGTGATCCAGCTTCATTTGCGCTCGGCCCACTTGCCGATCAGGGCTTCTCTTCAAGCTCAAACGGCTTTGGCGGGTTCACATCATCGAGCACAAGCACGCAAGACAGCTACGCGTTTTACGTGGACCTTGAAGCGGACATCACCGATCAATTCACCCTTCAGGGGGCCTTGCGTTACGAAGACTATGACGCCTTTGGTGATACAACGGACTTCAAGATCGGCGCCTTGTACCGCCTGACCGATTCGTTCCGTCTTCGCGGAACCGTGTCCACTGGCTTCCACGCACCAACAGCGGGTCAAGCCAATGTCACGAACGTGACAACGCAAAACGTTGGCGGTGTCTTGGTCGATCAGGGCACCTTGCCTTTGTCCTCCGCAGCCGGTCAGCTTGCAGCGGACTTCATTGAAGCGCGGGATGGCGGACGTCCAGAGCTTGGCACTGAGACCGCAGACAACTTCACACTTGGTGCTGCGTTTGATGTTGGAACGATGACCTGGACGGTCGACTACTTCAACATCGCGGTGGAAGACCGGATTGCACTGTCTGCGAATGTCGACTTCCTGGCAGCCTTGGACTTCCTTGGTGGTCAAAATGCTCTTGGACCGTTCACGTCAGTCAGTGATGGCCTGACGCAGCTCGGGAATGCTGGTGTCATTGATCGCAACGCATTTGTTGGCTTTGAAGACCTCAATGAGTTCCGGTACTTCTCAAACAGCTTCGACACGACCACACAGGGCGTTGAAGTGGTTGGCACGATGCCGCTCGAACTCACCGAGACCGGCGAAACGGATCTCGCACTTTCATTCGCTTACATCGACACGAAAGTGGATGACCGAGGCACGATCAACCCGATCAGCGCAGGCAGAGTTGCAGCTCTTGAAGAATTGCTGCCTGAGCTGAAGGGATCGCTCACCCTCTCACATGCGCAAGGAAGTTGGCGGGCCCTGGCACGCGCCAATTACTTTGGCGAGTGGGAAGACACTGGAAACGGCACAGGCGAACAAGGGGCCGAAATCAATATCGACGCTGAGTTTGGATACTATCTGAATGATCAGATCGAACTGATCATTGGTGCCAATAACATCTTTGATAACTTCCCAGATGAGAACCCGAACGCAGCTTCGCTCGGTCAGCTCTATCCAGAGTCTGCACCCGGCGGCTTCAATGGCGGGTCCTACTACGTGAAAGCGCGTTACACCTGGTAAACGAGCCCTACGCTTAAATAAAAGCCTAATCGAACAAGCCGTCTTTCGAGGCGGCTTGTTTTTGTTTGCGTTTGGTGTTGCGAAGGCGAGACATCGACTTGCCTGGCATCTGCGGCATCTTGCCGGTACACTCTTACGGGGTTTGGACCATTTCCTGAAGCGACGCGCATTTACCCGGCGCCAGACATGCATTTGTGAGACGAGAAATGGCAGAAAAATTCAAGAAGATTGGTCGACAGTTTTTGATCGGAATGTGCCTGTTGGGCGGGCTCACAGCAGGTATAATTTTCCTCCTGATCGCTGGCGGGAGGTGATCGAACTTGCGAGTGTCAGGGGTCAAAGCCGGGGGCTTTTGTGCCGCTCAGGATGAACGGGCGTGCCCCTCGAACAAAGTTTCCAGCGCTTTCTTCATATCCGGCTCTGTTTTCGCTTGCGAGCCCCCCCGACTCCCCGCTATAGGGCAGCCGTTTGCGCGCTATTCGTAGTCCGCGCGGGATAAGAAGGACGCTGAGATGCCGAAACGCACCGATATCCACTCCATCCTCGTCATCGGTGCTGGCCCTATCATCATCGGACAAGCCTGTGAGTTTGATTATTCGGGTGTACAAGCGATCAAGGCGCTCAAGGATGAGGGCTATCGGGTCATCCTCGTTAATTCGAACCCGGCGACGATCATGACGGATCCAGGCCTTGCCGACGCGACCTATATTGAGCCAATCACACCGGATTTCGTCGAGAAGATTATTGAGATCGAAAAACCGGATGCTTTGCTTCCAACCATGGGCGGACAGACCGCTTTGAATTGTGCCCTCGCCCTTGATCAGGCGGGGGTTCTTTCTAAGCACGGCGTGGAAATGATCGGCGCCCGCGCGGACGCGATCGAGAAAGCTGAAGATCGCAAACTGTTCCGCGAAGCCATGGATCGGATTGGGCTTGAAAACCCCAAGGCTGAGATCGTCTCGTCGCCCAAAAACGAAGACGGCTCCTATGATCGGATCACGGGTCTCAAAAATGCACTAGAGGCGTTGGATCATGTCGGCCTGCCCGCGATTATACGTCCTGCTTTCACGCTCGGCGGCACAGGCGGTGGGGTCGCCTATAATAAAGCTGAGTATGAGGAGATTTGCCGCGCCGGCATCGCGGCCTCACCGGTCGCTCAGATCCTCGTGGATGAGAGTCTGCTCGGTTGGAAAGAGTTTGAGATGGAAGTTGTGCGCGACAAAGCGGACAATGCCATCATCATCTGTGCGATTGAGAATATTGACCCAATGGGCGTGCACACAGGCGACTCGATCACCGTCGCACCGGCGCTGACTCTAACGGATCGTGAATATCAAGTGATGCGCAATGCCTCGCTGGCTGTCTTGCGCGAGATCGGCGTCGAAACCGGCGGCTCGAATGTCCAGTTTGCGGTCAACCCCGATGATGGGCGCTTGGTAATCATTGAGATGAATCCGCGCGTGTCGCGTTCTTCCGCTTTGGCGTCAAAAGCGACCGGGTTCCCGATCGCGAAGATCGCGGCCAAACTTGCCGTTGGCTACACGCTCGATGAGCTCGACAATGACATAACGGGGGTCACACCTGCCTCCTTCGAGCCCACGATTGATTATGTCGTGACCAAGATCCCGCGGTTTGCGTTTGAAAAGTTTGAGGGCGCAGAGCCCATTCTGACCACAGCCATGAAGTCAGTTGGTGAAGCCATGGCGATCGGGCGGAGCTTTCAGGAGAGCGTTCAAAAAGCTCTCTGCTCACTCGAAACCGGGCTAACCGGCTTCAACGAGATAGAGTTCAGCGGCGAGGGAGACTTACGGGCCCAACTTGCTAAGCAAACCCCAGATCGCTTGCGCATTGTTGCGCAGGCTTTCCGAACTGGGCTCTCGGTCGAAGACGTCCACGCTGTGACGAGCATCGACCTCTGGTTCCTCCGTCAAATTGCGCAAATCGTATCGCGTGAAGAGGCGCTACGCCGCGGTGGTCTTCCCACCAATGCGCGCGACTTCACCGACTTGAAGCGCATGGGCTTTTCAGATGCCCGCATTGGCGAGATCGTGGAAAGCTCAGAGCATGACGTTCGCGCGGCCCGTCACGCCTTGGATGTTCGACCCGTCTATAAGCGGATCGATACGTGCGCAGCTGAGTTCACAGCGAAAACGCCTTATCTCTACTCCACGTACGAGCATCCTGCCTTTGGGAAGAGCGCCCCCGAGTGCGAAGCAGAGCCCTCCGACCGTCGCAAAGCCATCATTCTTGGCGGCGGCCCCAATCGGATCGGTCAAGGCATCGAGTTCGATTATTGCTGCTGCCATGCCGCCTTTGCGATGGACGAAATCGGCATTGAAAGCGTCATGGTGAACTGCAACCCAGAGACGGTCTCCACCGATTACGACACGTCCGACCGATTGTATTTTGAACCACTCACTGAAGAGCATGTCTCGGAAATCATCCACAAAGAACAGAGCCAGGGAGACCTGGCCGGCGTCATCGTACAGTTTGGCGGTCAGACGCCGCTGAAATTGGCGCAGCCGCTGAACCAGGCAGGTGTGCCCATCCTCGGAACCAGTCCCAACTCGATTGATCTTGCAGAGGATCGCCGTGAATGGGCAAAACTGCTGTCGAACCTTGGAATTCAGCAGCCCCCCTCGGCCACCGCGCGCTCGCTCGAAGAAACGCTCGAGAAAGCGCGGGCGCTGGGATATCCCGTCATGCTGCGACCCTCTTTTGTGCTGTCCGGAACAGCCATGCGAATCTGCCATTCAGACGAAGATGTTCGTGAATATGCAGGTTATGCCCTCTCTGTCGCGGGCGATGGATCACTGTTTCTGGATCGATACCTGTCCGATGCGATTGAAGTGGATGTCGATGCCTTGTGTGACGGTGAAAACGTCCATGTGGCCGGCATTATGGAGCATATTGAGGAAGCCGGCGTGCACTCCGGCGATAGCGCTTGCGCCCTGCCCCCTTACACACTCTCTCCGACAACCATTGGCCGCCTCAGCGAACAAACCATCGCGTTGGCAAAAGCGCTCAACGTATGCGGGCTCATTAACATCCAGTACGCGGTCAAAGGCCAAGACATTTATGTGCTCGAAGCCAATCCGCGGGCCAGTCGAACCGTTCCATTCGTGGCCAAAGCTGTCGGCGCGCCGATTGCGAGCATTGCGGCCAAAATCATGGGCGGAAAAGCCCTTACAGAATTCGACTTGCGACATGCCGAAGCCAATCGGGTTGCGGTCAAGGAAGCGGTGTTCCCATTTGCCCGGTTCGCGAATGTTGATCCCATCCTCGGACCCGAAATGCGCTCAACGGGCGAAGTGATGGGCTGGGATGATGATTTCGGAACGGCGTTCCTGAAATCGCAAATCGGGGCTGGCGTCACGCTCCCGACGGACGGGACCGTTTTCATCTCGCTTCGCGAGGACGATAAGCCAGGCATCGTCGAGGCCGCCAAGAGCCTTATCGAAATGGGATTTGACATCATCGCGACGTCTGGCACAGCGAGTTTCCTGGCGGATCAGGGCGTTGATTCTCGCACCGTGAAAAAAGTGCTGGAGGGCAAACCAAACATTGAAGATGCGATCCTCAATGATGAAATCGCCTTGGTTCTGAACACCACTGAGGGCGCGCAATCCCGCAAGGATTCCAAATCCATCCGGCGCACTGCTTTGGTGCAGAAAATTCCATATTTCACGACCCTGTCAGCGTCGCTGGCCGCCGTAAAAGCCATTCGCGCAATACGCGAAAAAGCTCTTTCAGTGCGGGCCTTACAAAAAGCATAACTTGCGAATTCGCACATTATACACTACTTGATCGGCTGGCTGTTTGATCAGACCCTGATTTCTGAATAAAAGATGGCGTAAGACCCTAAGAACGGTACCAACTCATGCAACGCACACCTATGACCGCCGGGGGCTATGCCGCCCTCGATGAAGAATTGAAAAATTTGAAGTCCGTTGAACGCCCTGCAATTATCCAGGCAATTGCTGAGGCGCGCGAGCATGGCGACTTATCAGAAAACGCAGAATATCACGCCGCAAAGGAAAAACAGTCGTTTATTGAAGGACGTATCGTCGAGCTGGAGGACAAACTCTCCCGCGCTGACGTGATCGATCTCACCAAGGTCAAGGGCGACAAAATCGTTTTTGGCGCAACCGTTACGGTCATTGATGTCGATACAGAAGACGAAGCGACATATCAGATCGTGGGTGAAGACGAAGCCGATATCGCCAAGGGCAAAGTCTCGAATACCTCACCCATGGCACGCGCATTGATCGGTAAAGGCGAGGGCGACGAAGCCGAAGTCGCGGCGCCTGGCGGGGCGCGCGTTTATGAGATCGCAGAAGTGAAATACACCTAGCACAGCTTTTTTCTTCAACTCAGAGGCGAATTCTGGCACGGCATAATGATGAATTCGCCCTCTTCTTCTTCTCTTGGTCCCTCGATTTGGGCGGTCAGCGATGGCCGCGCCGGGAATGCGGCGCAAGTGCGGGCGGTCATCGCGGCCCTGTCTGAACCGCAGCGCTGGCTGCAAATTGGGCATATCGACGGGCACGGACATCGCGCCGATCCGATCACGCTGACACCGCGCGTGCCTTGGACCTGGCTACCCGGCGCCGACTGGCCTTTACCGCAACTGGCTTTGCCCAAAAGCCAGCGGCAGCATCTCAGTGGTCCTTGGCCCTCGCTCTGGATTGCTGCCGGACGCCGCAGCGCCCCTTACACAGCTGCCGTAAGGGGATGGAGTGGACACAAGACCTTCACCGTCCAGATTCTCGACCCTAAGTCTGATCCGGACAAGTTCGACCTTGTGATCGTCCCGGAGCACGATTTGCTGGACGGACCAAACGTGATCCGCACAACAGGGTCACCCACTCATTTTTCTGGAGATGCAATCGAAGAAACGGGCCAGGCGTTTGCGGACCTTGCTGACGAGAACGGTAAATCCGCCGTCGTCATTCTTGGTGGAGATTCAAAGGCGCACACATTTGATCGCAACACGGCAAATGAGTTGGCGGGCCAACTGGAAACGCTGGCCGGTCAAGGATGGCGATTACGGATCACATGTTCGCGTCGCACTCCGCTTCAAATCGCAACGCAGATGCGCCAGCTGGCGGACCGAATTGGAGCGCATTTCTGGGCCAATGATCAAGACGGCCCGAACCCTTATCTTGCGTGGTTGCTATATTCAGATGTGGCGATGGTGACGGAAGACAGCGCAAATATGCTCTCTGACGCAGCCTGGCACGGACTTCCCGTTCACATTTTGAAACTAAAAGGCGATGCGCCGAAGTTCGATCGATTGCATCAAAGCCTTGTCGATCGGGGCTGTGCCCGCTGGTTCGAAGGCGATTTGGAGATCTGGGATTATCAGCCCTTGCGCGAAGCGGAACGCGTCGCCGACAAAATTATTGAGAAATTGCTTGAACGTCATCCTCAGCCGGAACTCGGCGTTATTGATGAAACGAAAACGGCGCGGCCGAGCTGGGCTTAAGCCGACAGGCTTGTTTGCGTCTCCAGCGTCGAGAGCGCCTCAATATCGGTTTCCCAACACCAGGATCCAGACTGCTCTAGAAGCGCTCTGACCAGCTTATTGTTCATGGCATGGCCTGGCTGATTGGCCTCATAGGAGCCTGCGATCGGTGCGCCGGCGAGCATCAAATCACCGACAGCGTCCAGAAGCTTGTGCCGAATGAACTCATCATCGCTGCGCAGCCCCTCTGGATTGACGATATCATCGCCATCAATCACGACCGCATTGTCAAGCGACCCGCCGCGGGCCAAGCCCATCGCTTTCAAAGTCTCGACATCTCGCGCGAACCCAAACGTTCGAGCAAAAGCAATATCACGCGCAAACAGGCCAGGCATTAAACGCATCGACATTTGCTGGGTGCCAATCGCCTTTGTTTCAAATTCGATCTTGGCTGTCAGGGTCAACACATTGTCTTTCGACGGACTTAGGCGGGCCCATTTAACGCCATCGCGCACTTCGACTGTGTCAAGAATTCGAATGCGTCTGCGAAGGGTATTTTGCTCTGCCAAACCGGCATTGTGGAAAAGCTCGCAGAACACAGCTGAAGAGCCATCCATGATCGGGACTTCCGGGCCATCGATCTCGACCAGAACATTGTCCAGTCCCATGCCCGCACACGCCGCGAGGAAATGTTCGACCGTTGCGACGCTTGCCCCGTCTTCATTCGTCAGTGTGGTGCCGAGCTGGACTTCAGTGACATGGTCGCCGCGTGCGAGAATCTCCGTATCGACGCCTAAATCGGTTCGACGGAAGCGAATACCTGTGTTCGCCGCGGCGGGTTTGATCACCATACGCGCGCGCGCACCGGAGTGAACACCAATGCCGGCGCAGATCACCGGGGTCTTAAGGGTGGTTTGATACTCTACATGTCCCAAGCCGACTCTCCATACACGCTCGCATAAACACCCGCCGGGGCCAAAATCTCAACACAAGCATTATTGCGTAATGTTGCAATTGCGAAAAAAGCCAAAGCCGCCCGGTGATGAGCGGCTTTGCATGACATTTATTTAAGCTTTAAGTGTTGGCTGAGCGTCTCAAGAACGCAGGGATTTCAAGGTCTTCATCGTCAAACGCCGCCGGTTTGGGATGGTCATCCGGGCTGGACACAATCGCTGTCTCTTCCTGCTCCGAATCATTGTCCCCGACCGCATCTTCACGGCGCCAACCAAACAGATTGGAGAACCCCGCCGGGCTTTCAGAAACGGGCTTTGCGAACGCAGCATCTGCGGAAACTGTATCGGTGCCTTGCTGCCCCTCAACATGTGCCGCTGGGAGTGAACGTCCGGAGAAATCTGGACGCTGATCGACCTCTGGCGTTTCGGGTTTTGGCTGACTGACGACAACCGGCGCTTCCACAGGCGCCTGTTCCGAGACCGAGACTGTTGGCGCGAACGCGACCGCTGCCTCTTGCGTTGCAACGCCTGCGGCAACGACGGAAACCCGAACACGGCCCTCGAGCGCAGGATCAAATGTCGAGCCAAGAATGATATTGGCGTCATCGTCGACTTCGCGACGGATTTCGTTCGCGGCTTCATCGAGCTCGAACAGGGTCATGTCATAGCCGCCGGTGATATTGATCAGAACCCCTTTGGCGCCGCGCATCGAAACATCGTCGAGCAATGGGTTATCAATGGCAGATCGGGCAGCTTCCAGAGCGCGCCCCTCGCCTTCGCCCTCGCCCATCCCCATCATGGCCGTGCCCATACCCTTCATAATCGTACGGACATCGGCAAAGTCGAGATTGATCAGTCCGGGCATAATCATCAGATCAGTAATGCCGCGAACGCCGGAATAAAGCACGTCGTCGGCCATGCGGAAGGCTTCGGCAAACGTGGTGCGTTCATTGGCGATCCGGAACAGGTTCTGGTTCGGGACGACAATCAGCGTGTCGACCACATCCTTCATCCGCGCCAAGCCCCCTTCGGCAGTCTTCATACGGTGTGCGCCTTCAAACCCAAAGGGCTTCGTGACGACTCCAATGGTCAGGATACCCTTATCGTGTGCGGCCTTGGCGATGACGGGCGCTGCGCCAGTTCCAGTGCCGCCGCCCATCCCGGCTGCAACAAAGACCATATGAGCGTCTTCAAGCGCTTCTAGGATTTCCGGCATCGACTCTTCAGCAGAGGCCTCACCAACTTCGGGGCGCGCGCCGGCACCAAGACCGGAGGTCGTTTCCAAGCCGAGTTGAATGCGGTTCTCAGTCTTCGAGCGACGCATGGCCTGCGCGTCGGTATTGGCAACATAAAACTCAACGCCTTGAAGGTTCGCCTCGATCATATTGTCGACGGCGTTACCACCTGCACCACCAACGCCGATGACGACTATCCGTGGTTTGAGTTCTTTAGTCATGCCTTAGTCCTGATCTATGTATTCTACGCGCCAAAGTTGTGTCTCGGGGCAGAATGACTGGCTTGGCCTAAAAGACTCTTAAGTGACTGTCATCTCGCTCAAAAATTTTCGCGGATCCAGATTAAGACCTTAGCAAGCACTCCACGCCCAGAGTTTCCCCCGGCTAACGCCGCCGCATGCCCAGCCCGTGATGCGTCGGCAAATCCCTTCAATTCGTAACTTATCAGACCTGCCGCCGTGGAAAAGGCTGGATTTCCATAATTCTCGCCTAAAACATCAGCGTCGATCGGACGGCCCATTCTAACGGGTTGTTTTAAAACAGAAGCTGCGAGGTCTCGCACACCGGCCAGTTGGCTCGCGCCGCCCGTGAGAACGGTTCGTCTCGGCAAAATCGGTCTCAAAGGGCTCGCCGTAAGGTGCGCTTGTACCATTTCGAACAGCTCTTCGATTCGCGGGGCAATCATATGAGCGAGTTCGCCGCGCGTCATACGGCTGGCTTTCAGCCGCCCATCATCGCCAAGGCGCGGCGCTTCAATCCGCTCAGCCATGCCTGGGCCTTGCGTGTCGGCGGTGCCGTTCAAGGTCTTCAAACGTTCAGCTGCCGCGAAAGTTGTACCGATGCCCTGAGCAATATCAGCGGTGACCCGGGCGCCGCCGACTTTGACAAGATCAAGCCAGGCCGGCGCACCGTTCATGAAAACAGAGACCGACGTCACGCCGCCGCCGAAGTCGATACAGATGGCACCGTTCTCGACTTCATCGTCAATCAGGGTTCCGGCGCCGCTGGCAAGCGCCGAGGGTACGATGCGTTCGATCCCAAGATGCGCCCGCTGAACGCATTCTTTGAGGTTGTTGACCAGAGACTTTGGCGCCGTGACTATGTTCAGAAGCACACGAAGGCGGTCGCCGATCATGCCTACTGGATCACGAATATCGTCCTGATCATCGACACCATACATGACGGGATAGGCACCTAAGAGTTCACGTTCTTTCGGGACCACTTTGCTCAATGCCTGCGCCCAGACTTTCTGGACATCTCGGCTGCTGATTTCGCGTTGCCCAAGTTCGATCTCAGCTTCCGCGAGCTGACTGTCGACCTTTGGTCCTGTGATCCCAAGCACCACTTTTTCGATCCGCTCCCCGGCTTCTCGTTCAGCATCCTCGACGGCCAAGCGAATAGACCGTTCAAGCGCTTCGATGTCGGTAATGGCCCCACCGGTAAATCCGCGACTTTGCTGGCGCCCACCGCCCATAAAGGCAAAGCCCGCGCGACTGCCCGGATCAACGCGGCCAATCAGACAGGCAATCTTGGAACAGCCAATATCAAGCGCGGCCATGACCGTGCCAGCCTTCCCGACGTGGCGCGGTTTTAAACGATGCTCACTCGTGGCCATTAGGCAGCCCCTCCTTCGGTGGTTGCAGTGGGGGTCAGAAAGACGCGTCCGGAAACGCGCAGGTCGATGATGCTCAGCGGTCGAAGCGCGAGTTCCGCGCCTGCATCCAGAGTGGCAAACCGCGTCAGACTTGCCACCAGGCCTTCATCTGAAGGCAGTTTGACCACGGCGCCGGACTTGAGGATGAGATCCCAGCGGCGACCGGCAACACGGCGCGCATGATCGGTGTGCTGTCGTAATTCAGGGGTGAGTTGGAACGCTTTTTCAAGCGCTGGAATGGCTTCCGGTCCGCCGGCGCCAACCGATTTGAACAAGTCCAAATGATCACTCGGACGCGCGCGCGGCATGAGACGACCGAGACTATCGACCACGGCCCATTTCTCACCGTCATTCCAAAGGGCCGTCGGCTCCGCTGCGTTTGCGTAAATCATGACGGTGTCCGGCCACAATCTGTAAACACGAACCTTGGCGACCAGCTTTGTATCTTCAACGCGGCGCCGGATCGAATGAGGGTCTGCGCGAAACATGTTTTCGCCGGGCTCAATCATCGCTGCCGTCTTCACCTGACGCGCGACCGCGGGCACGTGCTCAAGGCCGATCACTTCGACTGTATCCACAGACAGCCCGACAGAGCGCGAAACACCGTCCATGGCGCTGCCCCAGCGTTTACCGACTTGTGAGAGCGAGCCCCCCAACATCGCTGCGCCAGCGACAATTAAGGCCACAACCATAACCAAGCCAAAAATGACAGACGAGATCTGCGTACGTTCCAGTACGATCTCCGCTTCAGGCGCTGGTTTTTTGCCTTTGGCCCGTGGCATCGCGTATCCTCTCGGCGTCGCCTGTTCTCACCTCCGGATCCCAACGAAAACCGATAGCGGAAACGCTTGATGCCCGTGGACAGCTATCTCTGACCAACCAAATAATCACCACCAAACGGATCCGTTATCACCTTACGGTGCGATCCAACCTCGGTGTATTTTGCACTAAAGTCGTAAAACTCTCTTAAGGCCGTGATCATCAGAAGCGGTTTTTTCAGGGGCAGCTTGCTTTACTTTGCAAATTACCGTTTAACGATAAAAAGAGCGGCTAGAAATTTAGGCGCTCCGCCGCATTTCCGACACAGAGTACGTCTTTGTTAGGGGCGTCGAACGGATGCTGCTCGTTCGAAAAATCCTTCCGAAAAAAAATTATCAAATGAGGGTTGTGTAAGGTTCGTTACATATGTAACACACCCCTCGTCAGGACGCGTTTTTTTCGGAGTCTCATTTATGAGAACAACTTTCCTCGCTGGGCTTTTTGCTGGCCTCTCTCTCCCCCTGTACGCACAAACGCCAACCGAGCCTGGCGAGGATGCCAGGATTTTCACACTCGAAGACTTTGAGCAATTTGCACCCCGTTCGGCCGCTGACATGATCGCTCAGATTCCGGGGTTCACCATTACCGGTGGTAATGGGCAACGCGGCTTTGGGCAGGCGCAAGAGAATGTCCTGATCAATGGCCAGCGCATTTCTTCGAAATCAACCAGCGCCCGCGAAACCCTGTCGCGCATTCCGGCAACCAATGTTGAGCGGATCGAAATCGTCGAAGGGGCAAGTTTGGATATTCCCGGGCTTAGCGGCCAGGTCGCGAACGTCATCGCCACCGCAAATGGCATTTCCGGGACCTGGACCTATCGCCACCGATACCGTGAGAACTTGCCGCCCGCGCTCGATTGGATTGAACTTTCGGTTAATGGGCAATCCGGGACGCTTGGCTGGACACTCGGTGTGACCAGCGAACCCAACCGCGGCGCGGCGGCTGGCCGCGAGAACATCACTGACGGTCAGGGGAACTTGATCGAGTATCGTGAAGAAGATGGCACTTTTATCGCCGATTTTGTGGGCCTGAACGGCACCCTGAATTGGAAGCCCGCGAACGGACACATTGCCAATCTCAATGCCGAATACAATCTCTGGGAACCAGACGAGCGCGAGACCAGCAGCGTGTTTTCCCCCGACGGCACTTTGCTTCGTCAGACCGTTTTCCAATTCAAGGAGAATGAGTGGAACAGCGAGGTCAGCGGTGATTATGAGCTCGGCGCCGGTCCGGGACGTCTCAAGATCATTGGCCTGCAACGCAATGAGCATAGTCCGACCCGATCCAAGTTCTTCGGCGCCGATCTCGATGGCGGCAATCTCAGCAATCAGATCTTTGATCGCGTGGTCGATGAAAATGAGAACATCTTGCGTGGCGAGTACAATCTGAGCGGAGCGAACAATTCAGACTGGCAATTCTCGCTCGAAGGCGCGTTCAATTCACTAGAAAGCGAAGCCATGCTGTTTCGCGGTGACTCGTTTGATTCCGTCACCCAGGTCGATATGGGCAATTCCGGTATTCGCGTCGAAGAAAAACGCGCTGAAGCTTTTGTCACGCATGGCCGCCAGCTGAGCAAGGATTTGCGGCTGCAAGTCTCGCTTGGCGCCGAACAGTCTGAAATCATGTCCGAGGGCGCGAACAGCCAGACCCGCACGTTCACCCGCCCCAAAGGCTCTGCCTCCCTGTCCTGGTCGATGGATGAAGACACCACCATCAACGCGTCGATCTCGCGTCAGGTCGGGCAACTCAACTTCTTTGACTTTGTTTCGAATGTCGATCTCAACCAAGGGGATGATCAAACTGGAAATGTTGACATCGTGCCCGATCAGCGGTGGCGACTGGCGATGGAAGTTGAACGCGATTTTGGCAGCTGGGGCGCTGTGACTGCAGAAGTCTTCGGCGATCAAATCGAGGATCTTGTTGACCAAATCCCAATCGGCGCTGGCGAAGGGCCTGGTAACATTGACGACGCATCACGGGTCGCATTGGAAATTGAAGGCACGCTCAAATTCGATAATCTAGGCTGGAAAGGCGCGCAGCTCGATTTTGAAACCTTCCTTCAGGACACCTTTCTCGATGATCCGCTGACCGGAGAGACTCGGGACTTTAATGGCAACACAATCTACTATTACGAGCTAAATTTCCGCCATGACATTCCGAACACGGATTGGGCCTGGGGGATCAATTATGAGCGCTTCGACCAATCCCCGGTCTTCCGTCGAAATGTGCGGCGCTATTTCCATCAGCCCCAGGGCTTTGCTTGGGGCTTTATCGAGCACAAAGATATTTTCGGCATGACCGGATCTGTATTCTTCGCCAATTTGCTCGACAGCGACGATAATTTTCAGCGGATTGTTTACGAACCAGATCGCAATGGCGTGATCAGTCGGATCGAGGATCGCAGCCGGAACTTTGGCGGTATTCTGACCCTGCGCCTGCAAGGCAGTTTCTAAACGGTCTGCACCCGTCCGATCCGGCGGATTTCCCAGCGCAGGTCGACCCCGGTTTCCGCCAAGACCCGCGCGCGCACCAGTTCCCCGAGCGCCTCAATATCAGCCGCGGTCCCATCGTCATGATTGATCAGGAAATTACAGTGCTTTTCGCTGACCATCGCCCCGCCGACTTTCAAACCGCGGCATCCAGCGGCGTCGATCAGTTTCCAACTCGAGCGCGCGTCTGGCGTGCCCGGCGGATCAGGATTGGCAAAGGTTGATCCACCTGTCTTTTCTTTGATGGGCTGGGTCTCGGCGCGCTGGCTTTGGTGCGCGGCGATTTCGGCGCGAAGGGTTTCCGGCTCGGCAAGGTCATCCCCGGAAACCGTGACCTTGGTCACAATCAGATCGCTCGGCAAATCTGAATGCCGATAGGAGAAACCGACTTTCGGATACCCGTAATCGACCAGTTCGCCTTGATAGATCACCGGTTCGCCATGTCGCGTGACGCCTTCGAGCGTGTTCAACACATTGCGGAGCTCGCTCCCATAACACCCTGCATTGGTGCGCAGCGCCCCTCCAATGGTGCCGGGAATTCCAGACAAAAAGGATAGCCCTGATGTTCCGTTGTCAGCCGCCGCCTTGGCGATGGACAGATCCAACGCGCCCGCGCCGGCCTCCAAAGTCGTCGCGTTCAGCGCTTCGACCTTTCCCCAGGCTTTCCCCATCAGGCGGATCACAACCCCTTCAATCCCACCATCGCGGACGATCGTGTTGGATCCGACCCCGAGGACAGTGACAGGGACATGCTGCGGCAAGGCTTTCAAAAACACGGCTAAGTCGTCTTGATCCGCGGGAAGAAAGAGGGCATCCGCCGCGCCTCCCACGCGGAACCATGTGTACGGTGCAAGTGCTGTATTCTTCAGCAATTTGCCGCGAATCGCGGGCAAGGTGTCAAAATCGAAAGACATAGGCTCGCCTACCGCTTGTCGGCGACCCAGAAAAGAGGCGATTTCACGCGATGGACACGACACTGCCCCAAGCCATCTTGCTTTTGTCGCTGAATGACAAGACCGGGAAAACCGAAGACGGATACTACCAGCCGGCCTTGGCGGGCGCCGCCATCGCCGACCTTCTCCTGCATCGCGCCATCGAGTTCCAAGCTGAAGATGGGACGCTTGTGCCCCTGCGCCATAAGCGATCCATGGGTGCGTTCCTGGATCAGTGTGACGGGGTGATCGGCGCTGCGAGCAAGGCTCGGGAGATCACGTACTGGATCTCTGAACTCGCCAATCAGAGAGACGTCATTGCCACGATCGCAGATGAATTGTGCCATCTTGGCGCGCTCTCGAAAGAAAAAACGACCATGTTCGGTCTGTTTAGCCGAACCGTCTGGCCCGAAGCTTCGCCCGTGCTCGAATCCACACTCAAGGCCGAGATGGCGGCTGCCATGTTCGAGGGCAATGACCCAATTGAGGAACGCCTTTGCCTCGCCATTGGCTTGAGCAAATCTGTCGACCTTCTCAAACACAATTTCGACCCAGACCTGTTGAGTCAGCATCAGGCCCGCATCGACTCCATTTGCAAAGGAGATTGCTTGCATTCCGACGCCACCGAAGCCGTGGTGCAAGCGGTGCAGGCCGCGATCGAAGCCGCGAACGCCGCCGCAGACTCTGTCATTGCGGGCATTATCGATTAAAAGCTGTATTTCAGCCGAAGATTAGCACGCGCTTCTGCTTCAAATCCCGCGCGCTCTGCATTGAACGAATTGCCGTAGATCCGGGATTGCTCTGCTTGGCGCATCAGCCCGGCTCCAATGGATGCGTCAAAAGACCATCCGGTTTGCGAATTCGACGTGCGCAATCCCAAACCAATGAACGGTGCGGTATCCTGCCCATTGTCAAACAAGGGGGCTGAATGCGCCGCGTTGACCATGGCCCGATCAATCTGGCGCCCGAGCTCGGAACGGTCTTCGGTGGCCCCCACCGCAATCACCACATTCGGGTGCGCAGTTGAGACATAAGCAAACTTCCCCACGCGTCCGGCCTCTTGCAGAGAGACGCGCGGCATCGGAACCGGAGCGGGCTGAACCGTCACGCCTGCATCAAACCGCGGGCGCAGAACGGGTGCGACGGTCGGGGCTGGCAGTGGATCTTGGAACCGCAAGCGCAGAACGGGGTCCGCGTCATCGCGACTGTCAGCAATGACACTTGTCGCCGCAGATCCCAAGAGTATCACTGTCGCTAACAGTGCTCGCTTCAACACAACGCCGTCCCTACGTGTGGCCTGAACAAACTATCGCAAAGAGTGTTTGATATAGTTTCAGCAGAACCGGCGGAATTGTACCGAACGCGTTTACCTCAATCAGACCGATTCGAGTGCTTCAATGAGCCCGTTCGCGTGTGCCGAAATACTGCCCGCACCCATGCAAACAATCATATCGCCGGGTTTGGCGATCTCTCGCACCAAAGATGGAAGCGCGTCGAGGTCTTCGAGCGTCTGCGCCTGTTTGTGCCCATGGCCCCGCATACTGTTCACGAGGGCCGTGTGATCGATCCCCGCCATGGGCGCCTCACCTGCAGCAAACACAGGGGTAATCACGGCAATGTCTGCCTCGCGATAACACTGAGCAAAGTCCTCAAACAGATCGTTCAGGCGGGAGAATCTGTGGGGTTGCGAAATCGCGATGACACGGCCCTGGCCTTGGATCGCTCGGGCGGCCTTCAAACAGGCCATGATTTCAACCGGATGGTGCGCGTAATCATCAATGATTTTGACGCCGTTCCATTCCCCGATCTTGGTAAATCGCCGTTTGACACCGCCAAAGGCCTTTAGGCTATCGCGCAATTGTTCATTGGTCGCGCCAAGTTCGACCGCAACCGCAATTGCCGCCAACGCGTTTGAGACATTGTGCTCGCCGGCCATAGGCAAGAAGACTTGTTCGATCACGCGCTCAGAAGCGTTCAACTGAGCGCGGATCATGACATCAAAAGCGACGCCCTCTGCCGCCGGCATTAGATTGACCGCGCGCACGTCGGCTTGGCGATTGTAGCCGTAGGTGATGATCCGGCGATCGGAAACCCTGGCAACCATGGCTGCGACCTCAGGGTGGTCGGTGCACAGCACACCAAACCCATAAAACGGAATGTTCCCGACATAGGTATCAAAGGCGTCTCTGAGCGCCTCCATAGAGCCGTAATGCTCCATATGCTCAGGATCCATATTGGTGACGATCGCAATGGTCGGACGGATCTTCATGAAAGTACCGTCGGACTCGTCCGCTTCGAGCACAATCCAATCCCCATCGCCCGCTTTGGCGTTTGAGCCATAAGCATTGATGATCCCGCCATTGATCACAGTCGGGTCAATCCCGGCCCCGTCAAGCAGAGCCGCCACCATGGTCGTGGTGGTGGTTTTGCCATGTGTCCCCGCCACGGCGACGGTCCATTTCAAGCGAATGATCTCGGCCAGCATATCGGCGCGCCGAACCACCGGAATACCCGCGGCTCGCGCCGCCTGCACTTCAACATTATCGTCTTTGATGGCACTCGAAATGATCACAGCACTGGTGCCCGCAACGTTCGCAGCAACATGGCCGATATGTACCACCGCGCCCTTCTCGCGAAGGCGCTGCACATTGGCGCTTTCTTTCATGTCCGAGCCTTGGATCTGATAGCCGAGATTCATCATGATCTCAGCGATTCCAGACATCCCGATACCGCCAATGCCAACAAGATGAGCAGGGCCGAGCGGGAACGGTGTAGGAGAAGGTTTCATCGGCGGAACGTCCACATTTGTACGATTACTTGCGCTTAGCCTGTTCCGCGCGCACGAGGCAAGATTAAGGCTGTCCCAAGGTTTTCTCGCTGGCCGTGTTCGAAGGTTTGTGATTGCTGGTACATGACACGCGAAGGAGACGATCATGAAAATGCACTTGGCTGAGCTAAATATCGGACGTCTGGTGGCGCCGACAGAAGATCCTCGCGTAAAAGACTTCATGGACAATCTCGATTTCATCAATGGACTCGGCAAGCAGATGCCGGGTTTCGTCTGGATGATGGAAGGCTCCGGCGAGCCCGGCACCGGGAACACCGAGGCCAAGATTGATGGCGACCCTCAATTTGTCAGCAACCTCACCGTTTGGGAGGATGTTGAGAGCCTGGAACGGTTTGTCTGGGGCACTGTCCATAAGAAGTTCTACGAGCGCCGCGAAGAGTGGTTCGAAGTCTTAGGCGAGATGCATTTCGTCATGTGGTGGGTGCCGGAAGGCCATGAACCGACTTTAGATGAAGCCCTGGCCAAGCTGAAACATCGGCAAGATCATGGCGACAGCGCGGACGCGTTCGGATGGGAATGGCTGAAAGACGCGAAAATGTACGAAACTCATCGCTGCAACGCAGCGTAGTTCTCGGCGCACATCCTTCGAGTTCGCCCAGGGGGAGTTATCGGAAGCAGACAAACTCTCACTCATCCAGAGCGATGTCGAAGGATGGGGCGAGCTGAGAAACGCTAGGTTGCGGCGATTTCCTCTGCCAGATCCGCCAAATCCTGCGCCGCACGCACATTGCCGAGCCCTTTGGCAGCTGCAGCCCGGACCGCGAGATCGTTCGCATCCCCAAGGCGCAGCGCAATCAACTCTCCGAGCAAGTTCGGGTAGAGATTGTCCTCGAGCAGCATGTCGGCGCCGCCTGCCTCCACGAGGCCTTCAGCATTCGCTTCCTGGTGATTGTCCATCGCGATTTTGAGCGGGATCAGAATGGACGGGCGCCCAATCGCCGCGATTTCACTCACCGTCCCCGCCCCCGAGCGCGCAATCACGAGATGCGCCGCTGCCAGGCGATCCGGCATGTCCGAAAAGAACGGTTGCAGGGTCGCTTTGACTTGCACCTTGTCATAGATGGCCCGCACCGCGTCCAGCTGCTCTTCGCGGACTTGTTGGACCACATGCAAGCGAACCCGAAGCGGTGCTGGAATATGATTCGCAATCGCCAGAGGAATGGCTTCTCCCAAGATGCGTGCGCCTTGTGAGCCGCCGGTTATGAAGACCGTTAGGTCACCATCCATGCTCGGGAACGGCACATCGCGCATGGCCGCAATGGGCGCGCGCACGGGATTGCCGACAGGATGATGATTGGCCCGCGCTGGCAAGCGATCAAGACGCTCAAACCCAGACGCAACAAGGCTTGCGCTGGTCGCAAACGCCCTGTTCACTCGGCCGAGGACAGCATTTTGCTCATGAATCAACAGGGGAATGCGCATCCGGCGTCCGGCTGATAACGCGGGATAAGCCGGATATCCGCCAAACCCTGCGATCAAGGCGGGACGCTGTTGCTGCTTGAAGCGACGGACTGCGGCGTTCACCCCCGCACGCAATTTCAAAGCCGTTCCGGGAAGTGTCCAGGGTTTGCGCAAGTTCGGGCTCGCTGCTTTGACTTCCATTTGCCAATCGGCCGGAAATGATGACGCATATTGTAAGCCGCGATCATCGCTGATCAGGCCAACCTCCCATCCGCGGCTCGCCATCTCTTCGGCAAAGGCGGCGGCGGGGAACATGTGGCCCCCCGTACCGCCTGCACCGATCACCACGAGGGGTTTCTCGTTCATCTTCGCCCTTTACGCTCTCTGTCCACGACGAATAAGCGCCAGCGCCAGCCCAAGCGTGAGCGCTGTGCCCATCATCGATGATCCACCTGATGAGATGAACGGGAGCGTCATCCCCTTTGGTGGGATCATGCTGACATTTACCGCGATGTTTATGGCGGCCTGAAGGCCGAAAAGCGCAAACAATCCGGTCGCCGCAGCGCGTGGATAGGGATCATGCAGACGGGCTGCCGCGCGCAAGCCTTTCCAAACGATGAAGCCGAATACGAAGATCAGCCCAACCGCTGCGATGTATCCAAACTCCTCGCCCATCACGGCATAGATGAAATCTGTGTGCGCGTCTGGAAGCGAGGTTTTGATGGTGCCCTCGCCTGGCCCAACGCCAAACAGTCCGCCGCGGCCAATCGCTTCTGAAGCTTTGTCGATCTGATAAGTGTCATAATCGGTGGGGTTGAAGAAGGAATTCACCCGAAAGCGCACATGCGGGAGAGTTGCGTACAGCAGCGTTGAGAGCGCCGCACCGCCGCCTGCAAACAACGCGGCCCAGCGCCAGGGTAATCCTGCGACAAAAAACGTAATCACGAACGCTGCGGCCAGCAGCGCCGATTGACCAACATCCGGTTGCAAAAGAAGAAAACCCAGCGTCACACAGAAAAACACAAGCGTGATCGCGGCCCAGGGCCCTTTGGGGTAGATTTGCCGTTGCGCCAGAAGCCAGCCCGTCAAAACCACAAGAGCTGGCTTTACAAATTCCGAGGGTTGCAAGCCAAAACTACCGAACCGCAACCAGCGCCGCGCGCCCTTGGCCTCATATCCTGTGACGAGAATGACTGCGAGCAGCACAATGGACCCGAAAAAGACCAGAGCTGCTAAGCGCCGTGCCCAGGCTCGGTCAAGGAAACTCACCCCGACCATCACAATTACCGCAACGCCAACAAACATGCTCTGGCGCTTCACAAAATGAAAATCATCGGCATAGCCGAGACGTTCAGCGGCGGGCGGCCCTGCGGCCAAGGACATTAAAAGCCCTGTGCATAGTAAAACGAGGGCGGCCGTCAGGATCGTCCAGTCCAGGCCGCGCTGCCACTCCAAGAATCGTCCCGTGGCGGACCTTGGTCGGAGGGCGACTTCAACCATAGCGCCGCCCTAAACCGCTTCCTTTTGAGGTTCGACTCGTGCGGCTAGGCTCTGAACACTGTCTCGGAACGCATCCCCGCGAGCTTCGAAGTCTTTGAATTGATCGAAACTTGCACAGGCTGGCGACAGAAGTACAACCGGGTTGGTTTCACCGGAGGCCTTGGCCGCATCAAACGCGGCTTGTACGGCGGCGTCCAGGGTTCCACAGCTCACGGTTTTCGCTTTGCCTTTCAGCGTTTTAGCAAACTCCGCTTCGCTTTCACCGATCAAATAGGCTTGCTCGATCCGGTCGAACCAGGGCTCGAGCGGTGCGATCCCTTCGGCCTTCGGCACGCCGCCCGCAATCCAGTGAACTTTGGAATAGGTCTTCAGAGCCTGCTCGGCCGCCTGCGCATTGGTGGCCTTGCTGTCATTTACGAACCTGACACCCTCAATCTCGCCTACCCGTTCCATGCGGTGAGCAAGACCCGGAAACGTTCGGATGGCCGTCATGATCCGGCCCGGCGCCACACCTAGAGCAAGGCAGGTCGCATAAGCTGCAGCAGCATTCTGATAATTGTGTCGCCCCGGTAAAGCTGCAGCTTCGGCAAGGTTACCAACGCGGATCGCTTGCCCGCCTGTGCTGTCATAGAGATGCCCATCGACAGCGCTAACGCCGCGGGCCAATCCAAACTCTGAGCTGATCTGAACGACGCTTGCATCGCCTGGGCGCTTGCGCCCCATAGCGATCGCTTGGGTATCGGAATCATCGATCCCCACGACCGCAACATCGCGGGCGCGTTGGTTGGCGAAAATCCGCTTTTTGGCGGCGACATAGCCGTCCATACCGCCGTGCCGATCCAGATGATCAGGCGAGATATTCAAGATGACGGCAACGTCGCACCGCAGACTTTCGACGAGATCAAGCTGGTAGGAAGACAACTCCAGAACGTAGATCGCATTGGCGTTCAGAGCGGCCATATCGAGCACGCCCTTGCCAATATTCCCACCCACACGCACATCGCGGCCCGCTTCTTTCAAGATATGGCCAATCAGAGCCGTCGTGGTCGATTTTCCGTTAGTGCCCGTGATGCCAACAATTTTGGGACGGCCTTTTTCCGGCAATGCCTGAACGGCGCGGGCAAACAATTCCATGTCGCCGATGACCGGCACATTCATCATTTCAGCCATACGCACCAGACGATGTGGTTGCGGGAACCGATAGGGGATACCCGGAGATAGGACGAGGGCGGCGAATTTCTGCCAGTCCCGCTTATTTATGTCGCTGACATTCACGCCTTCAGCTTCCGCATTCAGGCGCGCAGCGTCCCCATCATCCCAAGCATGCACGCGTGCGCCACCTGCTGCCAGAGCTTTCGCAGCGGATAATCCGGTGCGGCCCAGGCCGTAGACGGCGACATCGCGCCCTGCATATTCGGTGATCGGGATCATCGAGTCGGGACTACCTCAGCTTCAGGGTGGCGAGGCCCGCAAGGGCGAACAAAAGGGACAGGATCCAAAAGCGAACCACGACCCGGGTTTCGGGCCAGTTCTTCTTCTGAAAATGATGATGGAGTGGCGCCATGAGGAAGATACGTTTGCCTTCCCCCGTCAGTTTGCGCGTGATCTTAAACCAACTCACCTGGAGCACCACAGAGAGGACTTCGAGTACGAACAGTCCGCCAATCACGGCGAGCGCAAATTCGTGCTTAATCGCGACAGCGACGACCCCGATCAATCCGCCAAGTCCCAGAGATCCGGTATCGCCCATAAAGACCTTAGCCGGATAGGCATTGTACCAGAGAAAGCCCATGCCCGCGCCCATCATC
Organism: Pseudomonadota bacterium; assembly: GCA_038527765.1. GTDB lineage: Bacteria > Pseudomonadota > Alphaproteobacteria > Caulobacterales > Hyphomonadaceae > Henriciella. The sequence continues at coordinate 158,419 of JBCBFK010000003.1, read as the reverse complement.
GCGCCCATGAGCACCGCCATCTCACCTGCGCCCGGCGTGAACTGAATGCCGAGATACCCTGCGAACACGAAGTTCCCGGTCAAATAGGCGATCAGCGCGAAGGCGGCGCCTGTGAACATGATCGGGACAATGGCGAGGCCATCCAGACCGTCCGTAAAGTTTACCGCATTCGCAAACCCGACAATCACGATACACGCAAAGACGACGAACAACCCGCCGAGCGGTAAAAAATACTCATTTACAAATGGGATGGCGACGCCACCGGAAAACGAAGCTTCATTGCGCTCGACCGAGGTCTCTGGGGCAAATCCTGCGATCCATTCAGCGAGCGGGTTCAGCGCGCCCCAATCGGCGTGCCCCAGCGGGGTATGCGCGCCGTGGAGACCCATAATAAAAGCACCTGCGAGCGCCGCGACCAGAAATTCGGTCCCGAGTCGTAAGCGAGCCGAAACGCCATCGGTGCTTTGTTTTGTCACCTTGGCATAATCATCCATAAACCCGAGCACCGCATAGGACAGAGATACCGCCAAGACGACCCAGATGTACGGATTGCTCAGGTCGGCAAATAAAAGCGTTCCAAGCAACAGCCCGACCCAGATCAGTAGGCCACCCATTGTTGGCGTGCCTTGCTTGGCCATTTGGGCTTCCAGCGAGAGATCGCGGATCGGTTGCCCTTTGCCTTGGCGTGCGCGCAACACGTCAATCAGCCAGCCGCCAATAATCACGGTGACCAGAAACGCTGTCACTAGTGCCAATCCTGTTCGGAAGGTCAGATAGTTGAATAGTCGCAGGGGTCCTTGGTCGGACGCCAACAATTCATATAGCATCATTACCCCCTGCGACACGTTCTGCGTCGCGGTCCATCACCTTTTCACCAGCCCAAGCGCTACATTGTCGCTTCGGTTCTTCGAATAGATCCATTCGGGATGTATTCGCTGTCTTTAACAAGGCCGCAGATGAGCGTTCTTGGCTTTCTTTTCGGTTAGGTTCTCCCGCTGTCTCAAAGACCTCGGGGCCGGACTCTTTTCGTTCTCCTGCGTCATCCACAGCCTGCATCCGCAGGAGAGCCCCCCGCGAAGCAAGACAAGGGTCTGACGCGAAAGGAAGTTCTCGATACTCGCAAAAATCGTTACGAATTCGCATCAATGGGTCCGCAGCACGCGGGATAGTGTTCGTCACAAAAACTGTGGACAAAAGCCATGTGTCGCACCCTGATGATGCCAGGTGTTTTTCAGCCCTAAGATGCAGCGGCATGTGACACCTCCCGAAGCGCATCTCGTGCCGCGTCCTGGTCACTAAAGGGGATGACAGTGTCGCCAATAATCTGACCGGTTTCGTGGCCTTTGCCAGCGATGAGAAGCGTGTCACCCTTCGCAAGCCCTGCAATGGCTGTGTGGATCGCCGCGCCGCGATCGCCAATTTCGGTACCATCTGGAACTCCCGCCAGAACATCCGCCCGAATGGCGCTGGGGTCTTCGCTGCGCGGATTGTCGTCTGTCACGATCACCAGGTCGGCGTGCTTGGCCGCGATCTCGCCCATTTGGGGACGCTTGCCTTTATCGCGGTCGCCGCCGCAGCCAAACACGACAATCAGTCGTCCGGCTGTGTGAGGACGCGCCGCACGGATCAACACATCCAAACCGGCAGGTGTGTGCGCGTAATCGACGAACACGCCCGCGCCGTCCGTCGTTTCACCAACATATTCCAGTCGGCCTTTTACAGGTTTGAGCTCCGACATCCCGGTGGCGACAGTTTGCAGATCGAGCCCGCCTGCGAGCGCCAGACCTGCTGCAGTGAGCGCATTGAGCGCCTGGAACTCGCCAACAAGCGGCAGGTCCACCGCCGCTTTTTCGCCGCGCCAATCGAGAAACAATCGCTGCCCGGTTGCCTTTGGCATCAGTTCTTCAATCTTGAGATCCGCACCACGCCAACCGACGGAGACCAAATCAAGACCTGCGTCCTTGGCCGCGCTTTCAAAGAACAGGCGTTGATCGCTATCGGCATTGACCACAGCCGGGCAGCCGCTGGGTGCGAGCTCGCTGAAAAGCCGCAATTTTGCCAGCCGGTACTCATCCATCGAACCGTGATAATCGAGGTGATCCTGCGTCAGGTTGGTGAAAGCGACCGCCGATAGCTTCACGGCATCTAAGCGATATTGCACCAGGCCGTGCGAGGACGCCTCCATAGCCGCATGGCTCACCCCGTCTTCGACCAGTATTTGCAAGGTCTCATGAATAGCTACGGGATCAGGAGTTGTGTGACCGAGATCGATATGACCGCTCGGCCCAATTGCGCCGAGTGTTCCCATGCTCGCAGATTTCAAGCCGGCAGACGTCCAAATCTGACGCAAGAAATCCACTGTCGAGCTTTTCCCATTGGTACCAGTGATGGCGACGATGGTTTCGGGCTGGACGGGATAAAACCGCGCTGAGGCCTGCGCCAAAGCGAGCCGAGCGTTCTCAACATTGATGCGCGCCCCGCTGTCAATTTCTGGCAAGTCTTCTCCAAGCACGGCGACGGCACCTGCTTCCAAAGCACTGGCGATGAAATTGCGTCCATCTGTGGCGACGCCCTGCATCGCGGCGAACACGTAGCCGGGCGCAACACGTCGGCTATCCGCGGTAATGCCGGTGACTTCAACGTCGCCACCTGGCCCCGCATGGTCGGGGAATAAGTCGTTTAATCTCATAGGTCGGTCCCTCTCCGGTCTGAGACGGAGCGCACACGCGGTGAGGACCGAACAGGTTCGTCAAACCTCGGCTCGACCCCCAAGATAGGAGCGATCCGTTCAATGACCCGCCCCGCAGTGGGGGCAGCATTCCAAGCAGCGGTCCGGCCGCGATTTTCTCCGGCTTTCGGAGAGTCCAGCACGATCAATACGACATATTCTGGGCTATCCGCGGGGAATATGGCGGCAAAGCTGCAAATATTCTCGGTTTCCGAGTAACCGCCCGGGATAGGCTTTTCGGCCGTTCCGGTTTTTCCCGCAACGCGATAGCCGCCCACTTCAGCATTGGCGCCCGTGCCATCAACAACCGCGCGACGCAACATGCGCACCACCAACTCCGCTGTCGGCGCTGCCATCACACGCCTTGGTGTTCGCACCCGCTCCGGAGCCATGAGCAGTGTTGGCGTTACAGTCTCGCCAGCATTGGCCAAGGCGGCAAACGCGCCCGCAAAGGCGATCGGCGAGACCGCGATGCCATGCCCATAGCTTGCTGTGGCCGAGTGTAGCTCATCAAATGTTTCAGGCAGAAGCGGCCGGGCGCTCCCAGCGAGCTCGATTGGCGATCGAGAAAACAGGCCGAGCGATGACAAAAACTCCTGCTGACGCCGCGATCCCATTTGCCAGGCGATTTTCACGGTGCCGATATTCGAGCTGTCAGCAATAATTTCGAATGGTGTTGGACGACCAATGATTGGATGGTCGTCCTCAATCTGGCGCCCCCGAATGCGCAGTGGCTCGCGCACATCGAAGCGATCACCAGGCCGAATCGCCCCGGCATCCAAAGCCCCGGCAACCGTCAGCGGCTTAAACACGGATCCAAGCTCATACACCGCGTTGCTGGCGCGATCGAGACGCGCAGAATCTTCCTGACTGAGCGTCGTTGCCTGATGCGGATCCAGCGGTGGCCAGCTGGCCATACCCAGCACTTCGCCAGACTGCGCGGCCATAACGATGCCGGTACCGGCCTCAGCCTCATATTCGCCGACGGCTGCCGCGAGTTCCGCCTCGAGACTGAACTGAACATTGGCGTCAATTGTCAGATAGAGCGGTGATGAGTCGGATTTAAGCCGGTCATCCATCGCATATTCGATCCCGCCAAGGCCTTGTCCATCAGCCCCCGCATAACCTAGAATATGCCCCGCGAGCGTGCGCCGTGGATAGGCGCGTCGCGTTTCTTCCCGAAAGCCAATCCCCTCCAGTCCGAGTTCGAACACAGCCTGGCGTTGGCGCGGCGTGATCCCACGCTCGATCCAGGCAAAGGCGCGCTCTTTATTCGATAACCGCGCTTTAATCCGCTCGACATTGATGCCTGGTAGGACCGTCGCAATTTCAGTCGCGATGAGGTCTGCATCACCGATCGCTCGCGGATCCGCGAACACAGAATAAGCGGTGACGGAGGTCGCTAGCAGGTCGCCATTACGATCGACGATATCGGCGCGGCGCACAGGTGCTTCAGCGGCCGCAACCCTTGCGTTCACCGAGTCTGGGCCGCTCAAAGCTACGGTGAGCCCCTTCGTGGCGATCGCAGCGAAGACCGCAAGCAAGCTCATTGAAACGATCCGGGTGCGCATACCGCCGCCGCCGAGCGAAATTTCTGCGCGTGGATTATTCGACACGAGACGCCTCCCGATCAACCGGCTCGTCCGCGTCGCGCAGCTCCATGGGCGGGCCAACACGACCATCAAGATCGACCGTGCGGACAAACTGTTCGGCGCGCGCCGGAACCATGCCCAACTCCTTACGCGCGAACTCCTCTATCCACTCTTGGCGGGACCGGTGGGCAAACTCCGCCAACAGGTCCGCTTGTGCAGCTTCAGCGACCTCGATTTGTTGTTCAACCTGCTCGATCTCAGCCACGGTTTCGCGCGCGCCATACTTGGCCCGATAAAGGGAAAAAATCAGCAGCGCGACGACCGCCAGACCAAACAAAAAGGCTCGCTTGCTCATAAGGCGGCCTCCAGGGTTTTGAGCGACGGCAGACGCATACTGGTATCGAATGGTTCGGCCCAGGGCTCGGAATCTGTTCGGACCGCAACGCGCAGCCGCGAAGATCGCGCGCGTGGATTGGCGTTGACTTCGGCATCACCTGGCTCGATCGCCCTGCGCTGCTTGAGCTCAAATGTGGGGTCGGGGCCTTTGGCGCGCTCCGGCATGTAGCGAGAACCGCCAGATACCAGGCCTGACCGCAATCGCATGAACTGTTTCACCAGACGGTCCTCTAGCGAATGGAAGGTAACGACCACAAGGCGACCGCCCGCGCGCAGAATACGCTCTGCAGCAGCGAGACCCCGGGCCAATTCTCCAAGCTCGTCATTCACGAACATTCGGATCGCTTGAAAGGTCAGGGTGGCCGGATGCGTTTTCTTCCCACGGCGTCCACCGACGGCGTCTTCGACACAATCCGCAAGTTGCAACGTGCCCTCAAATGGCGAGGTTTTCCGCTGAGCAACAATCGCATTTGCGATGCGCTTGGCCTGACGCTCTTCTCCGAGTTGGCGAATGATCGCGGTGAGGTCTGCGGCGCTCATTTCATTGACAACGTCTTGTGCGCTGGGGCCCGTTTGCCCCATGCGCATATCCAGCGGTCCGTCGCGCATGAAGGAGAAGCCGCGCTCGCCTTCGTCGATCTGAAAGGACGAGACGCCAATATCCAGCATCACGCCATCCACCTCCGACACACCAGCATTCAGCAAGATCGCATCCAGATCCCCGAACCGTCCAAGCAAGGGGATCAGTCTGGGCTGGGACTCGCTGATCGCCTCGGCGCGGGCAATCGCCTCGAAATCGCGATCAATGCCATAGAGCTGGCAATCTGCCGCCTCGAGAACCCGGCGAGCATAGCCGCCGCCGCCAAACGTGCCGTCGATATAAACCTCGCCGTCGACTGGCGCGAGCGCCTCCAGGACTTCAGGAAGGAGAACAGGCACATGCCCCATCACTCACCCTCCCGGACAATGCCGCGGATGCCACCAGTCGCGAGCGCGGCGTTGAAGGATCCTTCAAAGTCAGTTTGCACATCGTCGAGCTGGGCTTCCATCTCCGCGTCGAAAGCCGCATAGCGCGCAGGTTCCCAGATATAGAAACGATCCATTGCGCCGACAAATACCAGATCCTTGCCGACCCCCGCCATAGCGAGATGGTTCTCCGGGATCTTGATCCGCCCCGTATCATCGAGCTTCAACTCAACCGCTTTCGAAACGGTGCGATTGAGAAACACTTTGCGAGCGGTTGATGTCGGGCTCATGCGCAACAGAGTGGCCTGGTTTTGCTGCATCAAGGCATCGCCGCCGCCTTCCAGGCACGGCGATCCGTCCAGAGCCGGATAGAGGAAAATCCGCACACCCCCCTCCAAGGCATGACGAAACGGCGCGGGCACAGACACCCGACCCTTACTGTCCAGCGATGTCTCAAACGTCGAGACAAACACGTGCAACTCCCATCACTCGCCCCAGCTGGATTCCGATGGATCCAGTGTGTTCAATAATGGGATAACATGGGATGACTTGGAATCATATGGGCAGCAGGTGGATTCTTTCATGTCCACAAGGTCGCATTGACGAAACTTTCCAAGAACAAAACAAAAATATAGCGGAACATGCCCCTATTGCGGTCTGTTAACCTTTACAAAACCTTTTATTTACAGATGGTTAACGTATTCATTTTGGACGTAAAAAATTTCACATAATCCCTGTAAAAAGTCCCAATTGGCCCTGATTATGTATGGGCGCTGAAGCACTCGGACGATAAACGTACACGCCTTCTCAGCATTTACCCCCTACCCCATTTTTTAACCATGCAATTACGAGTCGTCATTCTCGCTTTGGGCATCATGACGGCGCTTCTCGGCGCCGCGATGATCCCTTGCTGGCTCCTCGACGTTGCCGACGCGCGGGACGAGTGGCCGGTGTTTGCCGCCTCGGCCGCGATGCTTCTATTGTTTGGCGGTGGATTAATCGTTCTGTCGGGCGGGCGAACGGAACGTACGGGCGCGCGCGAAGCGTTTCTTCTGACCGTCCTCGTTTGGGTTGTCTTGCCGGCTATGGCCGCGATCCCGTTCATGGGCATCGGCATGAGTTTTACCGACGCCATGTTTGAGAGCATTTCAGGCCTGACCACGACCGGCTCAACCGTAATGAGTGGTCTGGACTACCAGCCGCGCGGTATCCTGCTATGGCGCGCCATCCTGCAATGGTTCGGCGGCATTGGTATCATCGTAACCGCGATCGCCATCCTGCCCATGCTGCGGGTCGGGGGCATGCAGCTGTTCCAATTGGAAAGTTCGGACGTGTCCGGAAAATTTGTCCCGCGCATCAGCGAAGTCTCGGCACAGATCGGGATGATCTATCTGTTCATCTCAATTGCCTGCGCCGCGACTTACATGCTGTGCGGTATATCCGCCTTCGATGCGATAGCGCATGCGATGACCACGGTCGCCGCGGGCGGTTACTCAACCTATGATGCCTCTTTCGGAGCGTTTTACGAAACCGCTGCGGTGCCGGCTGCGATCTTCTTCATGATTATCGCGGGCCTACCGTTCAGCCTGCTGGCCCTCGCCCTCATTCATGGCCGGGTCAAACCTTTGTTCTCTGATCCTCAACCACGCCTTTTCTTCGGATTGATCGCGGGTATCACGCTGACCGTGTTCGCCCTGCGGGTCATCGCGGATCAGGATTATGTCATTATCAGCCCGATCAACGGGTTCATTGAAACCATGTTCAATGTGGTCTCGGTGATGACAGGTACGGGCTATGCAACCGTCCCCTATGATGGGTGGGGCGAACCGATCGTGATGATATTCCTCATTGCCATCTTCCTTGGCGGATGCGCCGGTTCGGCCGCATGCGGGATCAAGATGTTCCGGCTTGAGATTAGCTTTCGTGCCGTCATGGCGCATGCGCAACAAATGATCAGCCCGAACCGGGTCGTGCGGATCCGGTATGGCGGCAAGGTGATCGACAATGATACGCTGCAATCGGTCATGGTCTTCGTCTTCCTGTATTTGACGACCTTCATCGTTGCAGCAATCCTGCTCAGCCTGACCGGGGAAGACCCGCTGACTGCGATTTCTGGCGCGGCGACGAGCGTATCAAATGTCGGACCGGGGCTTGGTCCTGAAATTGGTCCCGCCAGCACATTTGAAGGGCTGACTGACCGTGGAAAGTGGATTTGTGCGATCGCAATGTTGCTTGGCCGCCTCGAGTTTACCGCCGTGTTCGTTCTGATGACGAAGCGCTTCTGGCGCGGATAGATCAGATTCTCTCATTGCTCCGAGCCAATAAATCCGGCAAAAGCGCGGCATGGCAGATACGTTACACACTCCGACCGACGCCTTGCGCGACACGATGCTGGATATGGGCCATCGCGCCCGAAGCGCCTCTGCGGCTCTGGCAAAAGCAGGACCGGACGGTCGGACGCGTGCTATTTTGGCGATGGCGGACGCGATAAGCGCGGCTGAAACCGGCATCCTTGCGGCGAATGCCGAGGACCTCCAGGGCGGAAAAGACAAGGGCCTTACCGACGCGATGATGGATCGTCTCGCACTGACCCCCGGACGTGTCGAGGGGATCGCGAGTGCCTTGCGCGCTGTCGCCGAACTGCCAGATCCGGTCGGTAGCGAGATTGCGCGTTGGACAGTTCCATCAGGGCTCGATATTGCCCGCGTGCGCACGCCCCTCGGCGTCATTGGCATTATCTATGAAGCCCGCCCGAATGTTACGGCAGATGCCGCGGCGCTGTGCGTGCGGTCTGGCAATGCCACCATCTTGCGCGCCGGGAGCGAAAGCCTTCACTCGGCGATGGCGATTGCGGACGCCTTGCGTGCAGGTCTCGCCTCGGTCGGACTCCCGGGAGATGCGATCCAACTGGTTCAAACCAAAGACCGCGCCGCCGTCGGTCACATGCTGTCCGGACTGGATGGGCATATTGATTTGATCGTCCCCCGCGGCGGCAAAGGGCTGAACAAACGTGTCCAGAATGATGCCCGCGTGCCTGTCATCGGACACCTTGAAGGACTTTGCCATATCTATGTCGATGCGGCAGCTGATCCGCAAAAAGCGATTGATATTGTGGTCAACGCCAAGATGCGTCGGACGGGGATTTGCGGCGCCGCCGAAACCTTGTTGATCGACCAAGCGGTGGCGAATGCGCTTCTGCCCGCGATTGCGGCTGCGCTCGTCGATGCGGGATGCAGGCTGATTGGCGATGACGCGGCGCGGGGAATCTTCGCGGCAATGGACGTCGCTACGGAAGATGACTGGCGCACCGAATATCTCGCGCCGACCATTTCTGTCCGCATTGTGGACGGTGTGAGGGGCGCGATGGCGCACATTGAAACTTATGGCACCAGTCACACCGAATGTATCATCACAGAGGATGCTGATACGGCGCAGATCTTCCTGGACGAGATTGATTCCGGGATCGTGATGCACAATGCGTCCACCCAATATGCCGATGGCGGTGAGTTCGGCATGGGCGCGGAGATTGGGATCGCAACAGGTCGCATCCATGCGCGCGGTCCAGTAGGCGCGGAACAGCTGACCATTTTCAAGTATGTTGTGCGTGGCACGGGCCAAACGCGCCCTTGATCTGCACCTGTATCAACCGCCGACCATGAGCATGATCCGGCCCGCCGCGACCCTTCCACCGTCTGGCACGCGAGCGCGGATTGGTTTGTTTGGCGGCAGCTTTGATCCTCCACATTCGGGCCATGTCCATGTGGCTAGCACAGCGCTGAAGCGGCTTAATCTGGACGCAGTTTGGTGGTTTCCGACCCCCGGAAACCCGCTCAAAGAAGCCCCAAGCGATTATTCAGCACGGTTTCAGGCGGTGCAGGACTTGACCCGTCACAACCGCGCGTTTCGCGTCAGCAACATCGAACAGCGCGCGAATATTCGATACACATATGATTTGGTCCGACTTCTGCGCCGACGCGCGCCACGGGCGAAACTTGTTTGGATCATGGGCGGCGATAGCCTGATGACGTTTCACTTCTGGAAGGATTGGCAGAACCTGGCAACGACGATCCCGATCGCTGTTATCGCGCGCCCGGGATTTGAGTCGGCCGCGCGCAGGAGTCCCTTTGCCAGACAACTGGCGTGTCATCGCTTGCCGGATCAGGCCGGGCGTATTCTGCCTGATCAAACAGCCCCCGCATGGATCTATCTTCCGGCGCCGTTGAACCCGATTTCGTCGACCCAACTTCGAGCACTATAGATGGCGTGTGACCTCCACATCTTCACGACAGGTGGCACGATCGACAAAGTCTACTTTGACGCCTTGTCTGAGTTTCAGGTCGGTGAATCGCCATTGGAAGCGATCCTTCGCGAAGCCAATGTTACCCTGGAGTTTGAGCTCACTTCATTGATGAAGAAGGATAGCCTTGAGCTCACAGATGCGGACCGCGATGCAATCTATAAAAACGTGTCTTCGAGCGCCGCGAGCCGTATCCTGGTCACACATGGGACAGATACGATGGCCCAGACCGCTGAGCGGCTGATTGGGATAGCAGACAAAACAATCGTTCTAACGGGTGCCATGCAGCCCGCACGCTTACGATCGACAGATGCCATCTTCAATGTCGGGTTCGCGATCGCCGCAGCGCGCAGCCAGCCATCGGGCGTTTACATCGCAATGAATGGGCAGGTTTTCGAGGCCGGTCACGTCCGAAAAGACCGTGTAGAAGGGCGTTTTGTCCCGAGATAAGCTCTGATAGACTTTGCGCCAGAGAGAGAGTCTATGCGCGGTTTTGTATTCTTCATTCTGGTCGCGGTGATCAGCTTTGCGGGTGGCATCATTGCCGATCGCGTTGAGCCGACCAAAGGCCTCATTTCCCAACACGCTGCGCCCTTGATCGAGCAAATCATTGGCCCGCCAAAGCCAGCGCCGGCTCAAGACTTACCGCTCCGCTTGGCTGATGGTGAGTCGCGATTATCGGCCGCAGAACTTGCTGCCTATGGGATTGAGTCCTGTTTTCCGAAGCGCGCTTTGCCGCCTGAGGAAGACCGCCCCTGGTTAAACTGGTCACATCAAACCGCAGGTGTGTTCGACCGTGGCGCACTTCCACCCGCGCCGGACCTCGCTGATTATCCGGGCCTGATCAAAATCGAAGGCATCCGCACGGAATCCGGTACCGAGCGGGAACACTGCGCTGCGGTTCGGGTGTCTGAACACTGGTTCCTCACCGCCGCACACTGCATTCTCGATCTCAATTATGAGGCGGGTCAGCCGACGATCGATGTGATTGCGATCACGCCTTTCGAAGACCTCACAGACGAAGCGACGGAGGTCGTCCCGCTCACAGGTGCAATCTGTCACTCGGCCTATGGAACATCCCGAAGGCAATATCCGAATGATATCGCCTTGTTTTACTTGCGGGATGTCTCGGCTTTTGAACCGGTGGAGATTGCCCGACTGGAAACGCCTGAACACGAGCTCATTCCGTTCGACTTTCGGCGTGCGCACATTGCCGGATGGGGGAAGAATGGCGCGACACGCTACCTCCAAGGCGGTCCGGTCACGATCGTTGAGGCAGGGGAAGCTGTTTTAATTGGCGAGCGCATCGGGCCCCGCGGACCGAACGTCGGAGACAGTGGCGCACCGCTTTATGTGACCCGCGAGGATGGCCCGCTCGTCGTCGGCACCCTGAGCCAGGTGACCCAGGATCGGAACGAAAACGGGTTGCGAAGCGTCTACGTGCGCACCAAGACGATGCAGGATTGGATCACCCGAGCGCGCACAATCTGTGAGCAAAACGGCCGATACGTTTGCCGCCCAAATATTCAGGCCACGCCGGAAGATGCAAACGGGTCAGAAAGTGTTGCTGATTCGCCCTAGGCCGTGCTCGCAACGCATGTTAAGTAGGCACAACAATCAACTTTATGGAGCTGCACCCTGCCTGCCGCAAAACCTGAGACAAATTCGGCCCGCCCGGCGACCATCGAAGATATTCGCGCGTTCTCAGACATCATCGTTGCCTCATTGGAAGATGATAAAGCCGAAGACCTCACCGTTATCGACCTGACGGAAAAATCCTCTCTTGCTGATATCATGATCATCGCTTCGGGCCGGTCGGCGCGTCATGTGAGTTCGATCGCCGATCATCTGGCCCAGAAAGTCAAAGAGAAGACCGGCCAAGCGCCGAAACTGGAAGGACTTCCAAACGCAGACTGGGTACTGATCGACTTAGGCGATGTGATTGTTCATCTATTCCGTCCAGAGGTTCGCAGCTTTTACAATCTTGAAAAGATCTGGGCCGGCGATAGCGGGCACCGTCCCTCAAACGTCTGAGCCCCAAAACGGCTGAGCCTGTATGCACATTAAGCTGATCAGTGTCGGCAAGCTGAAAAACGGGCCAGAAAAGGAGCTCGTCGATGATTACGTTACGCGCTTCAACAAAGCTGGCCCAGCGATTGGACTGCGGTCCTTAAAACTGGTGGATGTTGCAAGTGGGGGTGGACTGGAGGTCGAGGGCGATCGGCTCCTAAAAGCCCTCCCACGGGGTGCCACCGTCCTTCGGCTCGACGAGCATGGGCCGCAGCTTCCCTCCGTCAAATTCTCAAACCGCATCGCGTCTCTGCGTGACGCCGGCACGGCTCAGCTGTGCTTTTTGATCGGTGGCGCGGAAGGCTACAGCGCGGCGGTGCGGACCGCGTGCTCAGACACGATCGCGCTCGGGCCGCAAACCTGGCCACATCGTCTGGTCAAAGTCATGATCGCTGAACAGCTCTATCGCGCGGTCAGCCTCTTATCGGGCTCGCCTTATCACAAAGCCTAGCCTTCTGGCTGATTCATTCCGAACCGCTTCCAAAAGAAGCCATCGACAACCCGCTTTGGCAGCAACATAGGCAGCGTGAAATTGGTGAGTTTGTTTGGCACAGGTGCATAGCGCGCTTTGGGTTTCGAGGCCGTCAGCGCCTTCTCGATCGTTTTGGCGATGATTTCTGGTTCCAGACCTGTGCGCCCGCCATCGAGCATCGTATCGCTAAACCTTTCGATCGGCTTGGCCCAAGGCGAGTTTGAGTATTGGTTTGCCTTGTTCGCGTCTTCGGCTTTGTCCCAAATCGGGGTGCGAACTGCGCCGGGTCCAACGGCAATTGCGTCGATCCCAAAGATTACCAGCTCGCGCCGCAAACTATCGGTCATACTCTCAACAGCGTGTTTGGTCGCCGTGTAAGCGCCGAGGAATGGAGACGCGAGACGCCCGCCAACGCTGGTAATGTTGATAATCCGGCCAGATTTGCCTTTCAGCGTCTCATCCATGCCGAGCAAGGGCGCGAAGGCCTGACTGGCACGCAGAAGACCGAACACATTGACGTCGAAATGTGATTTGAACTGATCCAATGGCTGCAAGGCCAGAGGGCCCATGTTGGCGATCCCGGCATTGTTCACGAGGCCAGCCAGCTTTTGACCGCTAAGCGCCGCACGCACGGTTTCAACCGCGGCATCGACTTGCTTTGGCTGCGTGACATCGAGAAGGATCGGAATGATCCGGTCGTCCGCCGCCTTGAGAGCGGCGCCATCTGACTCCTTGCGAATGCCGGCAAAGACTTGCCATCCCTTCTTCGCGAGATGCTCGGCCGTGGTGCGGCCAATTCCAGTGGAAGCGCCAGTAATGACGACGGTTTTCATCGAACTTTTCCCAGAATGCTTATTTCGTATACGCTACACAATGGGTTTTAGTTCAGACGTCAATGCAGCTTGTCAAAGATCAGCGAGAAACTACGACCTTCGCGGTTACGTCTCGCGCCCTTCCAGCGCCTTCACCGGCGAGGCCTCTGCCAAGACGGTTGCCAGGCGACGCGACAGCGCTGCGACTTCAACGTCAATCATGGCAAGTTCTGAGAGCGTCTTCTTCGACATCTCGATATCATCTGACTTCAAAATCATACCCAGGAGGAATTCTGCCGCTTCATCAGCGGGTCCGTCTGATTTTGAGCTGATCAAACCCAAACTGGACACAAGTCCCTTAATCTTCGAGATGATATTGATCAGCTCCAATAGACGGTCGAGCGCCGTGTCGATTTTCGGAGGCTTGTCTTCCCCTCCGACAATCACGCGCCCGCCCACATCAGTCGGACTGATGGTAACAAAGGCATCTTCGCCAAGCTCATCGTTCAGATCAAACTTGACCTGGAATTTCTCCCCCGGCTTTATCCGGTTTTTCCTCGACCATTTTGGATGTTCGCGCGACGTCAGATCTCCCCCGACGACGGAGATATCCTCCACATCAATCTCAGATCCACTGGGCTTCATTTTGTGAACACGAATTTTTGTAAATTCAGGCGTGTCCCAGGATGTATCGTTCACCAGTAGAATGAGATCATGGAAATCCTGATCGGTATCATTTTGCATTGTCAAAGAGAACCGATCTGTGCCCTCGGACAGACGGAAGGTTTTCTGACCTTTAATAAGCTCACTCGCCATTATCACTACCCCAGCATGGTTTATATTTACACTGACGCAGCACTTGAAAAGTATACGCTATTTAGATCTCTTGCAAATCTAGTCATCTTTACCGCCCTCTATAACGCGGAATTTGGGAGACGTCTTGGAAGACTTTGAGATGGGTGCGGGCGTTCGCTGCGCTGGCGTAAGCTCGCTGCCGCGCACCAATTCCGGTTTAGACGGCTTCTTCGGCGCGATCGGCGGTTCCTCATCCTCATCAATTTGTCTCACGCGCGCAGGCGTCTTGCGTTTAAATCCACCTTTGGACCCAAAGCCTGATTTGCCTTTACCGCGGGCCTTTTTATCGATCTCACGCAGTTTGACATATTGCAGCGACGACAAGGCTTCATCCGCGCCGCCTTTATCGAGGTCATGAAAGGCGGAACCATATTTCTCGATCCGCTCTTCGACCTCTTCCAGAAACTGTTTTTCCCAGTCCGAAAGCGGCGGTCCAAGCCCCTGCTCAGCGAGCATGGCGGCTTTGCGGATCTTGCGCAGAGCTTTGCGTTTCTTGCGGTCGTCGACGTCGCGCGGCATGCCTCCGTTTACAGCGATCCAGTCGCTTGAGGCAAGAAGTTAGCGCTAAAGCTCGCCGAGCGCGTCCAGATAGACCTCGAGGATCGCTTCCTGCTCTTGACGCTCCTGGCGGTCTTGCTTTCGCAGACGCACCACGGTGCGCAACGCTTTGGTGTCATAGCCAAGCGCTTTGGCTTCGCCATAGACCTCTTTGATCTGTTCCGCGATCTCTTTCTTTTCTTCCTCCAAGCGCTCAATGCGCTCGACCGTCAGACGCAATTTGTCGCGCGCGGTTTCAGAAAGATTGTCGTTCATCGGTTCAGTCATGGGACTCTCATCTCGCCAAATTTCATATCCAGCACGCTCCCTA
This sequence comes from Pseudomonadota bacterium, assembly GCA_038527765.1. GTDB lineage: Bacteria > Pseudomonadota > Alphaproteobacteria > Caulobacterales > Hyphomonadaceae > Henriciella. The sequence goes on along the minus strand of JBCBFK010000003.1, from coordinate 143,363 downwards.
ATCCCTATTCCGCCGCAATGCGAGAGGCAAAGAGAAGCATTTGCAGCATGAGAGTTCTGACAGGAATTTGAAGCGACTGTGAGTGGACGCGCGCCTCCGAGCGCCTATCTAGGCTCCATGATGAAAAACTCGTTTCCTCCCCTCGCACGTCGGACCTTTCTTTTGGCGGCACCTGCGGGCTTGATTGCAGCGTGCTCTGGCGCCAATGGCAGCGGCCAAGCCTATGCCGATATCGCGACCGACTCATTCTCGGACAGCGACTGGCGCGATTTGACCGACGATGAATGGAAAGCGCGGCTCGACCCGCTCGCCTATCGGGTCTTACGAAAAGAAGCGACCGAGCGTGCGTTCACATCACCGCTCAACAATGAGAAGCGCGAAGGCGTGTTCCATTGTGCGGGCTGTGATCTCCCCATTTTCGACAGCTCGACCAAATATGATAGCGGCACCGGCTGGCCCAGTTTCTGGGATTATCGACCGGGCACGCTCGGCTTCAAAGAAGACAATAAACTCTGGATGACGCGAACCGAGTATCACTGCGCACGTTGCGGCGGCCACCATGGCCACGTCTTCAATGATGGCCCAGCCCCGACGGGCCTGCGCTATTGCAACAATGGCGTCGCCCTGACGTTTAAGCCGGCTTAGGTGGGGTCAGTTTACGCCGGTGACTAATGTCCATTCCCGGCGTCGAAGCAGGACATTGGCCAATTCTATCCAGGCAGCGTACGGGGCATATTTGCTGTTGCGATCGACGCGACAAGTTGCCAATAAAGGCCACCGTCCATGACTGTATTTCAGGCGAGTGCTTTGACCGATTCAATTCAATTCATTACCGACGCGCCGCTCGCTGAAATCGTCTTTAACAAACCCGAAAAACGCAATGCGCTCTCACTCGATATGTGGGCCGCCATTCCCCAGCTCATCGATCAAGCTGTTTCTTCGCCCGAGGTTAAAGTGGTCACCATTCATGGTGGAGTTTCGGGTGTATTTGCTGCGGGGGCAGACATTGCAGAGTTTGATCATGCTTACGCAAGTGCCGAGTCCGCGAAATCGGCTGGTTTACTGATTGCACGAGCGCTGACCTCAATCGAAACCTGTACGAAGCCCACTCTAGCGGCGATCGACGGCGCATGCGTTGGTGGCGGCGTGAGTGTTGCTTTGGCATGCGACATACGATTGGCAAGCAAAATGTCGAAATTTGGGATTACCCCGGCAAAGCTGGGTCTGGTTTACCCCGCAGGCGATACAAGACGTCTTCTGACGGCTATTGGACCAGGCGCTGCAAAAGATCTTCTGTTTACCGGGCGTATCATAGAGGCTCAGGAGGCAATGAGTTTACGACTTATCGATCGATTGGTGACCGAGCCTAGCGCAGTCGACGCGGCGAGAACGCTTGCGCGAGAGATTTCGGACGTATCGCAATGGTCAACGCGCGCCATAAAACAAATGATCATAGGCTTGCAAAACGGTTGGTGCGATGATGATGATGAGGCGATTGACCTCTTTGTTGAAGGTTTTTCTAACGAAGACCATCAGGAAGGCTACCGCGCCTTCCTAGCGAAACAGCCGCCAAAATTTGGTTTTAAGTAGGCCGGTATCGACGCAACCAAGGCAACCGACTCGACATTAGGCCAGCCCCAATTCCTGCAAAACAAGCTCTGTATCTTCGCCTGGCAAGGGGGCATGTCGTATGTCTGACTGCTCAATTCCATGGAAGTGAACGGGCTGTTTAGGTTCCCAATACGCGCCCTCACTGGGGTGTTCTCTTCGACGGAAAAAATTGACCGCTCTTAGATGTGGGTCCTGCTGTAAGTCTGAAAAATCATTTACCGGCGCGGCGGGAATGTCCATTTCTGCGCAGGCGGCCAGCCAGTCTGCACTGGTCTTTTCCAAAAGATAGTGTTGCACACGCTCCAACATGTACGCCATGTTGAAGTAGCGTCCGCGACGAGTGTTGATGCGCTCATCTTCAAGCTCTTCCGGCGCCTTTAAGACCGCCTCGAACAGGTCTACCCAGCGCTGGTCGACATACGGCGCAAGAACAATGAAACCGTCTTTTGTCTGTAAAGGTTGTCGCGCTGGATCGACTTGGCGTTGATAGCAGAACGGTCCGACCGGCGGGTCAAACACGGCTTCATAAAAGTGCTCTTCCAACAAGAAATGCGTGACGCACTCAAACATCGGAACCTCCACATGAACGGGCTCACCCGTTCGATTGCGGTGGTGGATTGCCGCGAGCGTCGCATAAGCGGCATGCAATCCGGAAACCTTGTCGGCAAAAGCCGTGGGAAGAAAACGAGGGTTTTGGTTTCCGTCCACCCTCGGCAAAAGACTGGCCGCGCCTGACAGACCCTGAATCAGATCGTCATAAGCTGGACGCCCGGCATATGGGCCGTCTGAGCCAAAACCAACACAGTGCACGTAAACAATATCGGGCTTGATCTGTTTTACTTCTTCATAAGTCAGCCCCAGTCGCGCGATCGCGGAGCCGCGCACATTATGTATGAATACATCGCTTTGCGAAATCAGTTGCCTGATCGCCGTCTGACCCGCTTCGGATTTCAAGTCCCAGATGACCGAGCGTTTGCCGCGATTCATGGTCATATGACACGGCCCCATATGCCGACTTTTTGCAGACTTGCCCACATTTCGAAAGTCATCTCCTTTTTCGGGTTCGACCTTCACAACCTCTGCCCCCAGATCCGCGAGGGTTTGGGTACAATACGGGCCAAATATGACAGTGCTCATATCAGCAATCTTGATATCAGACAGGAGTTTGCTAGCCGGCATTTGCTTTCCTTTATGGTTCAGACGTCAGTTTGCGAATGATCGTAAGTCCGTCAATACGGCACGAACTGAGCACGTTCTGGAACTTCAAGACTGCCGCTTTATTCCGCTTTCTTTTCCCCAAACAAATCCATCTGATTGGGATCCACAAAGCGTTTGCGACGCGCTTTCTTCGTGCGGCCAGACTTGAAATAGAGATCGTCGGTGTGATCGTCCTCGTCAGGCTTTGGCTCAGGGATCGGTTTCGGCTTGGGTTTGGGTTTCTTAGCGGCCTTGGCGAGCTTCCAATACGTCACAGCCAGAACCGTGTTCCCGGCCGCATCTTCGTAATGCTGAACGAATCCCTGTCCGGGATTGGCGTCGGCCTGCTCCAAAATTTTTGAGAGCTCTTTGGCCGCTGGTGTGAGCCATTCGGTCTCCAAAGCCGCGATGGACACGTCTTCTGCGAAGTCCTCTGCTTCATAGCGGGTGCGCGCCGCGACTTTTGCATTCTTCAATGCATCGCGGGCGGTTTTGCCGAGAGGGTAGGCGTGGCTCATGCGAGACGAGCTAGGGGGGCCGGGGCGGTGAGTCCAGTAGGCATTTCAGACCCCCGCTTAAGCCAAGGCCGGTTGGCAAAGGCGCGCTGCGGCGAGACGTGCAAATCTAAGGGTGACAGCCTTGCGCCGCGCTCCCGCCAGCTTCTCTTCATCCGGTTCACGAATGACCGCTCCTCCATAAGCATCGGCGATAATCAGACCGACATTTTCGGGGATCAGCGTTTGAGGAAAATCCTGACCGACGGCAAAATAGAACCGGTCACAGAACGGACGGTATTCCGGCCATTTCTGATCGCTTCGAAAATCAGCCACAGACGACTTGATTTCGACGATCGAGATTTCACCTCCGGGCCCGATCGCGGCAATGTCCGCCCGGCGCCCATTGGCAAGCGTCATTTCTGTGACGCCCGCGAAGCCATAATCATGGAGAAGTCTCAAAACACCGCGAGCGATCTCAGCAGCGCGGGGCATGTTCGTCTCAAATTCCATATCCTGCCCCACCCTATGTTGCCAAGATGTTCCAGAATACGCAGACCCGCGCCTAGGTCAAATAAAAAAGCCCCGGCACGCGGCCGGGGCTTCTTAACAGTCGTGGATAGATGCCTATTCGCGAGACGCGAGCAACATCAGGACAAATCGGAACATGTTAACGAACATGATGAAGAAATTGAGCGCGCCCCAATTGGTCATCACCGCCATGCTGCGCTGGTTGCCCGCGAAAGAGTAATAGCCTTCTTTCAGCTCTTGGGTCTGCCAGGCCACCAGCACTGCTGAGAGCAGCGCAAACCCGCCAGAAATGATCCACTCCATTGGACCTGAATGCTCGATCAAGCCGATCGCTGGCAGGATCATATAGACAATGGCAACCGCAAACAGCGCCCAGATGGCCATGATCGCAAAGGTCCCGATCGCGCTGAGATCCCGTTTGGTCGTATAGCCCCAAAGCGACAGCGCCGCGAACGCGGAGGCAGTAATAAAGAAGGCTTTGGCAATCGTCATATACGTAAACGATTGACTGATACCGCCCGCGGTCGTGATGCTCATATTGGACTGGGCCAGCGCGAAATAGACGCCAAGGCCTAATCCGACTGTGGCCACAATCGCCCAGTACAAGATCGCTGATCCGGTCGGGCTTGGGTTCTTCATGAAGAACATCGAGCCAATGATCAGGACAGGTGGCGCAAACATGACCACATAGTAGAGCGGTGTTCCAAAGACGAGATCGCGCACCACAGGCACAGTGCCCGCGACAACGGCGAGAACGCCCGCAATGGCAATGCCGATGGTCAGCTTGGAATAGACCCCGAGCATAAAGGTTCGAAGGCCGGCATCCACGCTGGCATCCATCGACCGGCCACGGGCAATAGACGGGTTAAAGTCGTTCATTTCATCCTCGTTTAAAAGGCCCGCGCATAAGCGCACGGATTGCCCGTATTATGAGGTCTTTTTTATCGCTTTTCAAGAAGAACTAGTCTGGTCAGGACAAGTTTCGCGACCTATCGTTTTTATAGATCAGGATAAAAGGAAACACCTATGACAATTGAGCGACGGCGTTTAGGGCGCACCGATTTGATGGTGAGCTCATGTTGCTTGGGGACAATGACTTGGGGACAGCAGAACACCGAAGCTGAAGGCCACGCCCAGATGGACTACGCGCTCGATCGCGGAATCGACTTCTGGGACACCGCTGAAATGTATGCCGTGCCCCCAAAAGCCGAAACCCAAGGTTCGACGGAGCGAATTATCGGCACTTGGTTTCAGAAAACGGGAAAGCGCAAAGATGTGATCCTCGCCTCAAAAATTGCGGGGCTGTCGAAAATGCTTTGGACTCGCGATTCCGACGTGACCTGGACGCGCCACACCAAAGACCAGGTCGATGAAGCCGTCTCAAAAAGCCTTGAGCGACTTCAGACAGATTATATCGATCTCTATCAATTACATTGGCCCGACCGCCCGGCTCCGTTGTTCGGGGCGAAAATGGAAAACAAGGCCTATAGCTACCCGTACGAACCGTTTGAGGAGATTTTGGGCCACCTCGAAACGCATGTAAAAGCGGGCCGAATCCGGCATATCGGGGTCTCGAACGAAACTCCATTTGGCGTCATGCGGTTCGTGGCGGAAAGTGAAGCGCGAGGTCTGCCGCGCATGGCCTCAATCCAAAATGCCTACAATCTCGTCAATCGCACGTTCGAAGACGGTGGGCTTGAAGAAGTTTGCGTCCGCGAAAGCGTCAGCTTGCTGGCCTATTCACCCTTGGGCCAAGGCTATCTCACGGGCAAGTACCGGAACGGTGCCATGCCTGCCGGTTCTCGCAAAGTCCTGTTCGAACGCCTGCAACGCTATGAAAGCCCGCAAGCCTTGCGTGCCATTGAGTCTTATTTGATCCTCGCCGATGAAATGGACATCGACCCAGCGCAACTCGCGCTCAAATTCTGCGATACGCGGCCCTTTATGGGATCGACCATCATCGGCGCGACAACCATGGATCAATTGAAGATTTGTATTGATGCGTTCGATCTAAAATGGACCGAGGAGCTCGAGGCAGCGATCAATAAATTACACGCCGATCAACCATCTCCTTGTCCTTAAAATTAAGGACAAGGACACGGGTTTGACTTTACGTCAAACAGAGGGCAAATTCCCCAAACTGCAGATATCTTTACAGATTGCAGGCTATCTAAAGGGGATAATTTATGGCTGACGCCTCCAAATACGAAGAAAACGTCAAGAAGTACGCCAAGGGCTACAACCAAGCCGCGGCCGAAAAAATTGTGGGACATCTCGGCATTGCTTTGCGCAATCGCGACAGCTCTCTGGTGTCGTGTTCTGATGACTCAGAGCTCCAGCGCGTGCGCGAAAAATGGTGCCGCGGCAAGCTGTCTTTGGCCCATACTAATGATGAGCTTAATGCGGCCATCGCATCCGTTTGCGATGCCCTGAAAGCTGAGGGTGGGAACAAGTCGCGTGTGACGTTCTACTATCTGCTCGCCGAGCATTTCGGCAAACTGGATGCCCTCGCAAGCTAAACCGCGGGCAAAATTAATCGTACAAACCCCGGTCTTGCGGCCGGGGTTTTGTTTTCGGAACGACCAAGTTGGATTAAGCACCGCAACATGCACCGATTATTTGCTGCCCTCGCCATCCCCGACGCGCTCGCTGATCGGCTGGATCCGCTCTCGGTTGATTTGCACGGCGCGCGCTGGCGTCGCCGCGATCACTATCATGTGACTCTATGCTTTTACGGTGCGGTTGAAGGTGAAATGGCGCATGAACTGGCCGACGCACTGACATCCGTCCAAGCACCAGCGATTAGCCTGGAAGTCTCTGGCGTTGGGTGGTTTGGGCGGCGCGAGCCGAGATCGCTCTACGCGCGCGTGACCCCAAGCCCCGCGCTTGAAGACTTAGCTGAACAATGCAGGAAACTCGCACGGACGTTTCGGATCAAGCTCGGCCAGGATCCGTTTGTGCCGCATATTACGCTCGCCTATTGCAATCAAACACCGCTTGAGGATGTACGCACCTGGAGCGAGGATTTTCAGATCCTGAAATCTGAACCCTACATCGTCGATCAGTTTCATCTTTACGAAAGCTTCACGGGACATGGGCGGCAAAGCCAGTATGTCGCGCAAGCGGATTATTCCCTCGGCGCTGGCTACTGACGCAAAGTGTCATGGAGCTGAGTTGACGGTACTCGTCAAACGCGAAACAAAGCGGCATGGCACAACCAAAAGCACAGCCCGTTTCCTCCCAATCGCCGTTCGAACGGTTTCGAACGGTTCGCCAACAATCAGAAGCTTTAGCCGCCACGCTCAGCGATGCGGACGCCACCGCGCAGTCGATGCCAGACGCCAGTCCAGCGAAATGGCATTTGGCGCATACGTCCTGGTTCTTCGAGGAGTTTATGCTCGCACCCGTTTATGGGGACGAAATCCGCTTCCATCCGCAGTTTAGTTTTCTGTTTAACTCCTATTATGACGCGGTTGGTGCGCGGCATGCGCGCCCGATGCGTGGATTATTGACCCGGCCCTCGTTGCAAGAGGTGCTGGCCTATCGGCATCATGTTGATGCCCACATGGAACGACTTTTCGAAGAAGCGCCGGAGTCCTGTCAGCTTTTATCCCTGGGGCTTGCGCATGAAGAACAGCATCAGGAATTGCTCTTAACGGACATCCTGCATCTGTTTGCCCAGAACCCTTTACGCCCTGCGCTCAAGCCCGACGTCAATCTGCAAACCGCGAACCTGGAGGCGGCCCCCCTTCGCTGGCAACCGTTTAAGGGCGGCATCTTAAAAGTCGGCCATGACGGACCTGACTTCGCGTTTGATTGCGAGACGCCCAGGCATGAGGTCATCGTTCGCCCATTCAACCTTGCCAGCCGCGCTGTGACCAATCGGGAATGGCTCGAATTCATCGAGGATGGCGGCTATCAAACACCGCGATACTGGCTGTCGGATGGCTTCGCGGCCGTGCAGGCAGAGGCGTGGACGGCGCCGCTCTATTGGACCAAGTCTGGCGAGACTTGGCACACAATGACGCTTTCGGGGCCGCAGCGGCTCAATCTCGAAGCTCCGGTGACGCATATCAGCTTTTATGAAGCCGACGCCTACGCCGCATGGGCTGACGCGCGTTTGCCGACCGAGCAAGAATGGGAACATGCTGCCACACAGGCACCCGCGGACGGTGTGTTTGCTGATAGCGGCTATTTCCAACCGCAAGTTCAGACGCGCGCGGATCGAAATCATATGTTCGGCGACGTTTGGGAATGGACGGCGAGCGCTTTCGCCCCGTATCCTGGCTATCGCACCGCAGAGGGCGCGGTCGGCGAGTACAATGGCAAATTCATGAGCGGGCAAATGGTGCTGCGCGGAGGCTCCTGTGCCACGCCCAGCGGGCATATCCGCTCAACCTATCGCAACTTTTTTCACCCCGACAAGCGCTGGCAGTTTTCCGGCGTCCGGTTGGCACGGGACCTATAATCATGGACGATGTGTTTGAACCCATTCGCCGGCCAGTGGATCGTCAATTTCTGAACGATGTTCTCGCAGGTCTCTCGGCGTCTCAAAAGACCCTCCCTTGCCAGTATCTTTATGATGAGGCGGGCTCGCGCCTTTTCGAACAGATTACGGAATTGCCGGAATATTATCCGACGCGCACAGAAATCGATATTCTCAACACCTACGCCGACGAGATCGCGAAGGCGCTCGGCCCGGATGTCCTTTTGGTGGAGTACGGGGCGGGCGCGTCCACAAAGACGCGGATCCTGCTGGATGCCTTGTCGGATCCCGCTGGTTACGTGCCGGTTGATGTGTCAGAAGGGTTCCTGTTGCAAACTGCCGATGATTTACGAGCCGAATATCCTGAGCTGCCTGTGGTTCCAGTGATCGGCAACTTTATGGCGACCTTAAATCTGCCCGCCGGAGCGAGCGGGAAACCCGTGGGGTTCTTTCCAGGCTCAACTCTCGGAAACCTGTCAGATGACGAAATCGGCCTCTTCATGCGCAATGCGCGCGCACTGCTCGGCTCAGAAGGAACTTTTGTTCTGGGTGTCGATCTTCGCAAGCCCGCGTCGATCCTCATCCCTGCTTACGATGATGCAGCTGGCGTGACCGCTGCGTTCAATCTCAACCTCCTCACCCGGATCAATCGGGAGCTTGGCGCAGATTTCGATCGCCGTGCGTTCAAGCATCGCGCCGTCTGGAATGAAAAAGAGTCTAGGATCGAAATGCACCTGGTCAGCCAAAAGGCGCAGACCATCCATATCAATCGCCACGCTATAGCGTTTGAAACGAGCGAGACGATCCACACAGAGAATTCTCGAAAGTTCGACCTCGCGAAATTGGTGAAGCAGTTCGAGCAAGCTGGGTGGCGTCTCGAAACTGTCTGGCAAGACGATCGCAACTACTTTGCGGTGATCCTGCTCGAAGCGATTTAGTAATCAAGACCGCAGCTCAAAGGGTGGCAAATCGGTAACGCTCGGGGACCGTTGCGCACTGTGTCATGCGATTGTTGTGAAAAGACGGCTTAACGGGCGCGAATTTCAGCTTCTGCACGAAAATCGTGCGCATGCGGAGAAATAACAGCCGTTTCCACCCTAATAAGTGGCTAAATCTCGGGCAGTCGGGTCTTTATGCCCCACCAATCGCAATATCTGGAAGGAGCGGATTGATGGGGAAAATGATTTCACGCGGTCTCGCATTAGCAATGGTTGCCGGCGCGTTTACAGCACCTGCAGCGATCGCCGAAGGTGAATTCTCGGGCAACGTTGCGCTGACAACTGACTATGTCTGGCGCGGTTTCTCGCAAAACAGCGAAAATCCATCGCTACAAGGTGGGTTCGACTACGCTAATGGCGCATTCTACGCCGGCACATGGGCCGCGATCGTAGACTTTGGCGGCGCCAATATGGAACTCGACCTCTATGGTGGTTTCGCAGGTGAAACCGAAGCCGGACTCGCTTGGGATGTCGGCGTCATCGGTTACGTCTATCCAGACGCTGACGATCTCGATTTCATCGAGGTTTATGGCGGCCTTGGTTACACGATCGATGCGATCTCTCTCGGCGGCTATCTCTATGTCGATCCGGACAATGAGACGGTTTACTTCGATGCGTCCGCAGGCTTCAGCGCGACGGATACATTAGGCTTCGACGCCACCGTCGGCACCTATCTCGACGGGTTCGACGAGTACACGAACTTCTCGCTCGGCGCGACGCTGAGCACGGAATATGTCGACTTTGACCTGCGCATCTGGGGCACAGACGTCGACGATGATGAATTGGCTGACGAACGCGTCGTTCTGTCCGTGAGCCGCTCACTTTAAGCTCTCTTCTGAGCTGCACCCTGCCCTATGCCCTCCTGTCTTGGGCAGGTTCGACTGGCCGCTGTTGTTCCATTGGAACGCAGCGGCTTTTTCTTTTTCAAAAATTCCCTTGCTCGCAAGCGAGCCGGTGACTGCCGCTGCTCAGCCCAAGAGACCTGTAAAGTACGAGATCACAAGCGCGCTGACAAAGCCAAGCCCGCCAGTGATGACGTAAAAGGCTGTACCGAGAATATTCAGGTGTCGTCTCATTGCGCTCAGCACTATCCGTTCGGATAAACAGGGCGTCTATTTCAGACCGCCGAACAGCAAATCGAGCCAGATGGAAAAGAGCGGGACTTTCTCACCCTTCATTGGATCCGCAGCGAACATCACAGAGACCGTGTCTTTATCGGACATCATCATTAGGGTTTCCTCATAAAATAGAAGTCAGTTGACGTTCGTCATACGCCCCAGGACGGGCGTTAGATGTTTGAAATGCTGCGACATTCTCTCCACCGCCCTTAAAACCAAAAAAGCGGCTCGGACTTAACCGAACCGCTCTTCTGTGTCGTGGGGACAGCGCAGTGCTGGCCTAGCCAGCGATTTTGCGAACGTAGTCGTATTCCGCCTTTTTCTTCTCGCGCTTCTTCGCAGGTTGGAAGGCGATTTTGGCGTGCTCGGCGCAGTATGGACCGCACGTTGCTTTACGGCCGCAAAACGCGAATTTTGGATCTGCCGGATCACCGATCGGCCATTTGCACATGCTGTCGCGCAAAGTCAGGATCGTTGCGGCTTCTCCGTCTGCCAGCGGTTGCGGCGGCAACGCGGCCAGCATGGCTGATTTTTCGTTTGGTTTCAGCGTCGTCTCAGAGACCACACGTTGTGGCTTCGGACTGACCACGGCGCCATCTGGCCGGATACGCGGTTTTGGATGTGCCAGTCGTGGTGGCCGTTTGACCGGACGCGACGGGGTTGCGCGACCCGACAGACCCAGACGGTGCACCTTCCCGATAACAGCGTTTCGTGTGACGCCGCCCAATTCCTTTGCTATCTGGCTGGCCGAGTGGCCCTCCGCCCATAGCTTCTTCAATACTTCTACTCGATCTTCAGTCCAAGCCATGCGTAAAACCCCGCTCCTTGGCAGCCCCTAGATATTGATGTGAGCGATGCCTCCAGCCCCGCTCCAACGCTATATATCGTATCAGGGGCGAAATTAAACACAAGATGCTGATCTCCGCTGTCCACAGGCAATCAATATATAGTGGGTGTTGTGGATAGGTTTTTGACTATCGCCAAACGCAGACTCAGCTCTTAAATGTCGGGTCATGCCTGATACATCCTCTTCTTCGCTCGCCCCACCGAAACCGCGCAATTATGGCGCGATCAACGGGTTGGGGCTTTGGACGCTGTATAAGCGCGAAGTAGGCCGTTTTATGAAGGTGTGGATGCAAACGCTGCTAGCGCCTGTGATTTCCACACTCTTGTTCATGACAGTGTTTAAACTCGCCTTTGGCAATCGCGGGGAGTTAAGCGGCGACTTTGCAGGGCTCGACTATAATAGCTTCCTCGCCCCAGGATTGATCGTCATGGCGATGTTACAAAATGCGTTTCAAAACTCGTCGAGTTCGCTCACCATCGCCAAAGTGCAAGGCAGTCAGGTCGATTTCCTGATGCCGCCTTTGTCACCCTTGGAACTGACCATTGGGTTTATCTTCGGTGCCGTCACCCGCGGCATTATGGTAGGCGCTATCGCAGCGATTGGCATTCATTTCAGCGGGTTGGCAGACCTATCCGTCGCCCATATCTGGCCGGTCATCTGGTTCGGTCTGATGGCGACCATTTTCCTGGCGGCGATCGGAGCGATGGGGGGCATCTGGGCCGATAAGTTCGATCATCTTGCCGCTGTCTCAAACTTTGTGATCGTTCCGCTGACCTTCTTGTCCGGGACCTTTTACGATATCAATGTTCTGGTTGAGCCGTTCAAAACTGCGGCCTATTTCGATCCAATCTTCTTTTTGATTGATGGGTTCCGATACGGGTTCCTCGATGCTGCAAACTCGAATGTGATGACCGGTATGGTCGTGAGCGGGGCCGCAGCCTTCCTGGCGTCCGCTGGCGTCTGGTGGATGCTTAAGTCGGGGTATAAACTCAAAGCCTGACCCTCACGCTAGCGCAACAGGCGACCCTCAATCGGAGACACTCATGCACATCGGATTGATAGGCGGCATCGGCCCGGCTGCGACAGACTTCTATTATCGCGGTCTGACTGGCAAAGCCGCCGAACGGGGGATCGATCTCGATCTCACTATAGCGCATGCGGACTCCCCGACCCTGCTCGCCAATATGGCGGCCGGCGATCACGCAGCCCAATGCCAGATCTATGAACGCTTAACGACCCGTTTGAAACTGGCGGGAGCGGACTGCGTGGTGATCACATCAATCTCCGGGCACTTTCCGATCGATCGGTTTCTTGAGATCTCACCTCTTCCGGTGATCAATCTGATGACCCTGATGCGTGACTGGTTACACACCAATGCGTTCAGGCGGGTCGGGGTGTTGGGCACCAAGACGGTGATGGCGACGGGCATGCATGGTAAATTAGAAGGGATCGATATGGTCACGCCAAAGGGCGATGATCTCGACTTGGTACATGAAACCTATGTCGACCTGGCCCTCAGCGGCGTACCCACCGACCAGCATCGTGACGTGTTCTTTCGAACCGGCGAAGAGATGGTAACAGCACAGGGCGCACAAGCAATTTTGTTAGGTGGCACAGATCTCAATGTCGCGTTCGACACCCATACGCCGCCGTTCGATATCATCGATTGTGCCGGCATTCATATCGACGCGATCGCAGCCAAACTATAGAAGCGTCGCATGGCTCTCCCGATTATCACCATGACCGATGTCCGGCTCGCCTTTGGCGGCAAGCCGCTCTTCGAAGGCGTCTCATTCAATCTGGCCAAAGGCGAGCGCGCCGCCTTGGTCGGGCGGAACGGCGCTGGTAAGTCGACGCTCATGCGTCTGATCACGGGGCGACATGAACCAGACGAGGGTGAGCTCTGGATACATCCCGGCACAGTGATAACGACGGTGGAACAGGAGCCCGATCTATCAAGCTTTGAGACCGCCCTCGATTATGCGATTTCAGGCGGCGCAGAACCCTGGCGCGCAGAAGCGGAGCTCGGGCATTTCGGGGTCGATGCCAGTGCCAGCCCCCGCATTTTGTCTGGTGGACAGATCCGACGCGCAGCGCTCGCTAAAGCGTTTGCCTTTGACCCAGACGTATTGTTGCTCGACGAACCGACCAACCATCTCGACGTGCCGATGATCGAGACACTTGAAACCCGCTTGCTCGGGTTTAACGGTGCCGTCCTTCTGGTTAGCCACGACCGCCGCTTCATGGAAAACGTAACCACCAACACCCTATGGCTGCGCGATGGGATCGTCCTGAAGAGCCCGAAAGGGTATGGCGATTTCGAACGTTGGGCCGAGGAAATTGAGGAAGCGGAGATCCGCCAACTCGAAAAACTGAAAACGCAGCTCAAAGCCGAAGAGCATTGGCTCCAGCGCGGCGTCACTGGGCGGCGGGCTCGAAACATGGGCCGCTTACATAAGCTCAAAGCCATGCGCGCGGAAGCGGCGCGGCGCAAAGCGGCCATCGTCGCGCAAAAAGCCAAAGCCGGGATCAGCGCCGAGGAAGCGGGGCATCAAGCGCGTAAAGTGATTGAAGCGTTTGGACTCACCAAGGCCTACGGTGATCTGAAGATTGTCGAGAATTTGGATTTTAGGATCCTGCGCGGCGATCGCGTTGGCTTTATTGGCCCGAATGGTGTTGGCAAAACGACCCTGCTCAAACTTCTCCTCGGTGAGATTGATCGCGACAGCGGCAATGTAAAGCTGAACCCCGCGCTGCGCATTACCTATCTCGACCAAACGCGCGACACCTTGCGGCCCAAGGACACCCTTTGGGAAGCGCTCGCTCCACAAGGCGGTGACAGCCTTATGGTACAAGGCAAGCAGCGCCACGTCGCGGCTTATGCGAAGGACTTTCTGTTCAAACCGGATCAGCTACGCCAACCGGTGGCGGCCCTCTCGGGCGGAGAACGCAATCGGCTGACCCTCGCCATCGCCTTGGCACAATCGACAGATGTTTTGGTCCTCGACGAACCGACCAATGATCTGGATATGCAAACCCTCGATCTGCTCGAAGATATGTTGCTCAATTTTGAGGGGACGCTCATCCTGGTCAGCCACGACCGGTCCTTCCTAGATGCCACGGTGACTTCCTGCCTTGTGCCTCTCGGCGACGGACAATGGGTAGAGACCGCGGGCGGTTGGACTGACGCTCAGAGCCAGATCAAAGGCAAACCCGGGAAAGCCACAAAGACCGAAAAGCGCCGCAACCCAGATAGAGCGAAATCAAGCGCGCCCAAAAAAGCGACCAAGCTTAGCTTTAAAGACCAGCACCGCCTGAAAGAAGTCGAAGACGCCATGCCGCGGCTTGAGCGTGAGATTGGTGATTTGGAGACCCGGCTCTCGGATCCGAACTTGTTCAATGACGATCCTGACACGTTTCATCAGATCAATACGCGCCTCGAAACCGCCCGCGCCGAACTGGAACAGGCCGAGCTCGACTGGATGGAAATCGAGGAAAAGAAAGAGGCTTTGGCGGGATAGGCAAAAGCCTACCCGTGCAAATCCGCCCTCACCCTTCGACATTGATCAGGGCGAGAGCGATCCTTGCTTAAAACCAGCCGCGTTCCCGCATCCAGGTGATGATCGTGTCGGCGGCGTCTTCGGCGCTTTGTTCGACCGTATTGATCACCAGTTCCGGATTCTGCGGGGCTTCATACGGGCTATCGAGACCAGTGAAGTTTTTGATCTCCCCGGCGCGAGCGCGCTTATAAAGCCCCTTCACATCCCGTTCTTCCGCAACCGCAAGAGGCGTGTCGACGAAGATTTCAACGAACTCACCCTCTTGCATCATATTGCGCGCCATTTGGCGTTCAGACCGGAACGGCGAGATAAAGCTCACCAACGTGATCAGGCCGGCATCGCTCATCAGCTTGGCGACGTTTGAGACCCGGCGGATGTTTTCCACACGGTCCGCATCGGTGAAGCCAAGATCCTGGTTCAGACCATGTCGGACATTATCGCCATCGAGCACGAATGTGTGCTTGCCCATCGCAAAGAGTTTCTGCTGCAGGACATTCGCAATCGTGGATTTCCCGGAGCCAGACAGACCGGTGAACCACAGCACAGCGGGCCTTTGTTCTTTCTGCTCCGCGAGTTTGGCGCGGTCGACATCCAGCGCTTGCCAGTGAATGTTGCCGGCGCGGCGCAGCGCAAAATCGATCAGACCGAGACCGACCGTGTTATTGGTCATCCGGTCAATGAAGATAAAGCCGCCCGTTTCACGATTGAGATCATAAGGATCGAACGCAATGGGCTGGTCGAGCGCCATGGTGATGACGCCAAAATCATTCAGGCCAAGCGTTTTGGCAGGCTTGTCTTGCAGCGTGTTTACATCGATCCCGAATTTCAGATCGAGCACAGTTGCCGTCACGGTTTTGGCACCGATCTTCACAAGATAACGACGCCCGGGCAGCATCTCATTGTCGGCCATCCACAACACACGGGCCTGGAACTGATCTGCCACCTCGGCCGGTTCGCCGGCGGCGCAGATAATATCGCCGCGTGACGTATCGACTTCATCCGCGAAAGTGAGCGTCACGGACTGACCGGCAATGCCCTCTTTCAGGTCACCACCATGCACTACGACACGTTCAATCGTGGTTTCCTTGGCACTTGGCAGCGTTTTGACACGATCGCCCGCTTTCACAGTGCCGGATGCGATCTGACCAGAGAAGCCGCGAAAATCCAGGTTCGGGCGATTGACCCACTGAACCGGCATCCGGAAGGGCGCTTTGATACGGTCATCATCGACCGGAACGGTTTCCAGATACTCCATCAAAGGCGGGCCCTGATACCAAGGCGTATTGTCGGAATTGTCAGTAATATTGTCACCCGCCAGAGCTGACATCGGAATGGCTTGGATCTCAATTCCGGCAGACAGTTCTTCTGCGAATTCGAGGAAATCCTGTTCGATCCGATTATAGACCGCCTCATCATAATCGACGAGGTCCATCTTATTGATCGCGAGCACCATCTTACGAATGCCAAGCGAGCTTGCGATAAAGCTGTGACGGCGTGTTTGGGTAAGGATGCCTTTGCGGGCATCAATCATCAAAATCGCCAGATCCGCCGTCGATGCACCGGTCGCCATGTTTCGCGTATACTGCTCATGGCCTGGTGTGTCGGCGACAATGAACTTGCGCTTATCAGTTGAGAAAAAGCGATAGGCGACATCGATTGTGATGCCTTGCTCGCGCTCCGCCGACAGCCCGTCGACCAGAAGGGCGAAGTCAATATTCTCGCCTTGCGTGCCGTGGCGCTTGGAGTCGCTTTCCAGCGCGTCCAACTGATCTTCAAAGATCATTTTGGAATCGTAGAGCAGACGACCAATCAAGGTCGATTTGCCGTCATCCACACTGCCACACGTAATGAAGCGGAGCAGAGACTTATTCTCATGCGCCTCGAGATAGGCGGTAATGTCTTCGGCGATCAGAGAGTCGATATGGGACATTAGAAATACCCCTCTTGTTTCTTTTTCTCCATCGAAGCGGCCTGGTCGCGGTCAATGGTGCGACCCTGGCGCTCGGAGGAATTGGTGAGCAGAGTTTCCTGAATGATGTCTTCGAGCGTCGCCGCGGTGCTTTCGACCGCACCCGTCAATGGATAGCAGCCCAGCGTGCGGAAGCGGACAGATTTCTCAACCGCCGTCTTGGCGAGGTCTTCCGGAACCCGATCATCATCGACCATGATCAAACTATCTTCCCATTCGATGACGGGGCGTTTGTCCGCAAAATAGAGCGGGACGATCTCAATGTTCTCCCGGCGAATATATTGCCAGATATCTAGCTCCGTCCAATTCGAGATCGGGAAGCAACGAATGCTTTCGCCCTTATTGATCCGCGCATTATAGAGGTTCCAAAGCTCTGGACGCTGGTTCTTTGGATCCCAGCGATGCTCAGCCGTGCGGAACGAGAAGACGCGCTCTTTGGCGCGGGACTTTTCCTCGTCGCGGCGTGCACCACCAAAGGCGACATCGAACTTGTGCAGATCCAAGGCCTGTTTCAGCGCTTGAGTCTTCATAATATCCGTGTGCCGTGATGAGCCGTGCGTAAAGGGACCGACACCCGCCTCAATACCTTCCTGGTTCGAATGCACGATCAGGTCCATGCCCAGCTCTTTGGCTTTGCGATCCCGAAATTCGATCATTTCCCGGAACTTCCAGGTGGTGTCGACATGCATCAGTGGAAACGGCGGAACGCTCGGATAAAATGCTTTCACGGCCAAGTGCAGCATCACCGCGCTGTCTTTGCCGACTGAGTACAACATAACCGGCTTTTCTGCCGTTGCCGCGACTTCTCGAATAATGTGAATAGCCTCGGCCTCAAGCCGATCGAGGTGAGTAAGGGAGGTCACTGGATTAGCCCAATTCTGGTCGAGTTTTGTTTTGCCCCACATAGGTGTCTAACGTCCTGAAAACAACTGGAGTTTGATGTTAGCTACGCTTAAGCAAATCCCATGCCGCAACGTCGTGTCTGGCGCTTGCGCGTTGAAAGTGATCCAAGTGCCATTTGAACCGATCGGAGGGCCCAAAAATGAGCGAGCAAATGCAACAGATTGTCTTGAGGCAATATTGCGAAGGTGCGCCCAAACCGGAGGATTTCGAGCTTGTTGAAAAAGACGCTCCGATACCAAATCCAGGACAGTTTCGAGTGCGCCATATTTGGAATTCGGTGGATCCTGGCACACGCTCGCGGCTCTCAGGAGGCGATAGCTATGCTGCCGCTCTGCCGCTCGGCAAACCGATAGACGGGTTTAGCGTCGGTATTGTTGATGTTTCCGAGCATGAGCAATTCCCGGTCGGGACCAAAGTGTTTTGTGCGGGCGGGTGGCGTTCGCATACGATCCAGAACGGCAAAGGCTTCATCGGCGCTGTCCCTGATGCGGTGCCACTTCCTCTTTCGCTCTGGATCGGGGTGCTCGGCGTGCCCGGATTAACGGCCTGGTTCGGTCTGAAATCGGTGGCAAAGTTTCAGGAGGGTGACCGCGTCCTGGTAACATCCGCAGCCGGGCCTGTTGGCGCAACGGCTGGACAGCTCGCAAAGGCAGGCGGCGCAGAGCAAGTGATCGGGATCGCCGGGAGTGACACCAAGTGTGCCTGGCTGGTCGAAGAGGCCGGGTTCGATCACGCGATCAATTATAAGACCGTGACAGACCTTGATGCCGCGATCAGTGAGGCCATGCCGAAGGGGGTCGACCTTCTCTTCGACAATGTCGGCAATGCCATGGTCAATCGCGTTCTACCGAACATGCGGCTGAACGGTCGGATTTGTATTTCAGGCCAGGTCGCAGACTATAATCTGTCGCCAGAAGAAACGCCCGGCATCGTCAACACCAAGCCTTTCATAACGCACCGCGTGCTCATGCAGGGCCTCGTGGTGTTTGATTTTGCACGCGAGTTTCCGGTCGCCCTCAATGAGATGGCGACCTTGATCGGAAAGGGCGATCTCAGGCTGAAAGAAGAGCGGTTCGACGGCCTTGATAAAATGCCGGAAGCGTTTTGCGGCCTCTTCCGAGGCGAAAACTTTGGTCGGCGTGTTGTGCAGGTGAGCGCGGAAGACTAGCCTGCCCCAAAACGGGAGTGGGAAATGAGAAACGTATTTAAGCCTGCACTTGCAGCGCTTGTGTCCATCATTGTGCCATTAATGGCCACGGCACAGAGTGAAGACTTGATCGTTGACGCGTTAGCCGCCGAAGACCTTATCGAACCTGTGGAGAGCGTTGACCCTGTGTGGGAGGCGTTTGAGCCAGAGTTTACTCCCTACGTTTGTCCATTTAACGCCCAAGCCCCAGCATATGACCCGGAAGTGTTCCGCTGCGGCTATGTCCTGGTGCCGGAAGATCGGACCAATCCGAATAGCCGTCTGATCCAGCTTTCAGTCCTGCAAATAAAGTCATCCTCCGAAAATCCAGATCAACGCGCCGTAGTACGGCTTACGGGCGGACCGGGCGGAGAATCCCTCTCGGCAGGACGGATTTTCGCCTACCAAGCACCGCAGAATATGAAATTTCGGGAGGCAGCTGATCTCATCTTCTTCGACCAACGCGGCATCGGTTACTCGGAACCGAATTTCTGCCGCGGCATTCCGATTTCTTATCAATACGGCACGGCCACCGCGCCCGGCCGAGAAGCCTATATCGCGTCTTTCAACAATTGCCTTGAGGACGCTCGCGCCAAAGGGATCGCCGTCGACGCTTATTCAACCTGGCAAAACGCGCTTGATGTCAAAGACATTCGCCGCGCGCTCGGTTACCAGCAATGGACTCTGTTCGGCGTGTCGTATGGAACCGAGCTCGGCCAAGCTGTCCTCGAAGTTGATGAAGCTGGCGTCCGCGCCGCCATCCTCGACAGTGTGGTTCCAGCCACGCCGCTTCAAACCGGCGGTTGGGGCGGCATCGCTTATGGCTTTAGAAGCGCGCTGACCTCGCTCAACAATGACTGCCAGGCGGATCCGGACTGTGCCCGCGATGTCGGCGATATGACCGCCCGGTTTATTGACGCCATCGTTTCCTATGAAGAAGAGCCATTGGTCCTCGAGGGCATGAATGAAGGATCGTTCCTCGAGGGTCGCCTCATTCTAGACGGCACCGTGGCATCTGGTGCCGTTTTTCAGGCGCTTTATCCGAACTCGCTCTACCCGGATTTCCCATCGCTATTGAAAGCGCTCGAAACACGCGATGAAGTCGCGATGAAAGCCTATGCCGCAGTTCTGGCTCAATCCATCTCGCACACATATGGTCATGGCATGCAGTTGATCGCCAATTGCCGAGGGTCCGTCCAAATGACCGCGGCGCAAACCGCAGAGCTCGAAGCGGCAGAACCGATCCTCAGCCGGTTTACTTCTTACTCGCAATGGGGCGACATTTGTGAAAGCGTCTACCGCATCGATCCGGACCCAGCGGTAACGCCTTTGGTCACTGATGTACCTGTTCTCGTAGGCGCTGGCGCCACAGACCCCATCACGCCGCCAAATTACGGGCAGGCCATCATGCCCGGCCTCGCCAATGGCCAATATGTTGAGTTCCCCCATACCGGGCATGGCGTCTTCGTCAGTCATTTTGATGGGTGCGGCGGCGATCTTTGGCTCGCCTTTGTCGAAGATCCCGATACACCGCTCGACACGTCTTGCGTCAACGATATCGCAGCGCCGAAATTCCTGACACGCCTGATAGAGACCAAAGCTCCCTATCGTTTCGCGCGCGCGCTTCAATCGGGCTCTTATCCAAGAAGGATGATTGCGCTCGCCGGCGTATTGCTGATCAGCTTGATCCTGTTCCCCATGGGTTGGATTGCCCGCAAGATCCAGGCAAGAGACGTCGCAAGCCTTGCTCTGGCGCGTCCTATCAGTTGGGTAGGAGCTTTGATAAGCCTCGCCGGACTGGCCTGGGCCATCTCTCAGATCCTGGCAACGGCAACCCAGCACGCGATGGCGCTGCCAATCGGTGTTCTACCAAGTGCAGGATGGGCGTTCTGGATTTGCTTGCTGGGTTTCGGATTGACGGCGTTCGCCCTCTTTCGCGGCGTCACCAGCGGTGGGTTTGGACGCGCTCAAATTGGCGCCTCGCTCGGATTGATCCTGACAAGTCTCGCCTCGCTCGGCGTGTTGATCTCGATCATCTCGCTGGGGCTATCCCCATTTTAATGGTTAATACAAGCTTTCGGGAACCGGCCGAAATCTGGCCTGTCTGACACCCGGTATCTAAACGACTGCCATGTACGTATTCCCCTGAATAAGGGGATGTGTTCAATGGCGTCTGATTTTGAGAATATTCGATCGGAACTGGCAAACCAGCCGGTCGAAGAACCACCTAACCAAACTCTGTTTTTGTGTCTGCTGGCAGCGGTACTCGTGATCGGCGGCGTGATCGGTTACATGGTGATTCCGCGAAGCTCGAACACCAGCACCACGGCCGCCGTCGGCGCCTCACAGCAACAAGGTTCTGCGCCAAGTCCGGCAAAAAAATACAAAACCTCAGAACTTAAAAAGATCCGCCGCGTCGAAATGCGGAAGTTCCGCCAGACGCAAGCTGAGCTGCACTTCTGTTCTTCAGAGCAACGTCATTTGAGTGTTGTTCTGACCAGCTACACCAATCGCAACCAAGCCGCTTACAATGCCTGGAGCTCCTTGTTCGATAGCAGCAAAAAGCTCGCCGATATGGGTCAGAAGAACGGATTGGAAACGACCGCTTATATGCTGACAGGCGGCATGCAGGCCGACGTTCGCGATGTCTTCAAGGACATTGAATTGGAACTGGGAGCCCATGGCCGCGAAATTGACCCGCTGAAATGCGGCGAACTCAATTCAGCCGTGCAACGCCGCCAACGGGATTTGGAGACACCGCCTGTACGCTAGTCCCGCGCGGTCAGGGCTGTTCAAACCTAAGGTTTTCTAACATGGGTAGGGCCAAAGGAGGCCCTGCCATGTCCCATGCATTTGATATCACCACCGTCCCTTATTCACGCTTCACATTCGAGCGTGATGGCCGGATTCTGACCGCGGCGATTACGTCTGACCATCCGGTCAATGGCGTCGACGCGGCCATGCATGAAGAGCTCGGGCGCGTATTTACCGACCTGCAGCGGGATAGCGACAGCGACATCATCATCCTGACGGGCAAAGGCCGCGCCTTTTGCGCAGGCGGCGATTTCGATTGGTTCGATGAGCAGATCTCTGATCCTGGAAAGTTTCGAGACATCGCCTGGGAAGCCAAGCGGATCGTGACGTCGATCCTGGATATGGAAAAACCGATGATCTGTCGCCTGAATGGGGCTGCCGCGGGCCTTGGCGCGACCATCGCACTGCTTTGCGATATGATTGTTGCAGACGAGAAAGCGCTGATCGGTGATCCGCATGTGAAAGTTGGTCTGGTCGCAGGTGATGGCGGCGCAGTGATCTGGCCGCAACTGATTGGCTTCGCGAAGGCCAAAGAGTTGTTGATGACGGGCGACCTGCTCTCGGCGAGCGAGGCGAAAGAGCTTGGCCTGATCAATTATGCTGTGCCGACCGATGAGCTCGACGCGAAAGTTGGTGAACTCATCACTAAACTCCAGGGCAATCCGAAATGGGCGGTGCGCTGGACCAAGACGGTGACCAATATCCCATTGCGCGCCTTGGCGGCGCAAATGATGGATGCGAGCGTCGGCTGGGAAAGTGTGTCAAACTATATGGATGATCGCAAAGAGGCGGTGGATGCCTTCCGGGAGAAGCGCAAACCCAACTTGACGGGCGAGTAAGTCATGTCGGAGCTTGTTCTCACAGAGCGGGTCGGGCCGGTGAATGTCATTACGATCAACCGCCCCGCCGCTCGAAACTCGGTCAATCCAGAAACCGCGGCCTTGCTGAAAGCGGCTTTTGAGGCGGGCGAGGCCGATGATGCTGTCGCTGTTCACATCCTGACGGGCGCAGACGGAAATTTCTGTGCCGGTGCTGATCTCAAAGCGGTTGCAAAGCAAGAGCGGTTTGAACGCGAAGCGCCGATGGGACCGACCTGGCTCGATTTGCAGAAACCCTCGATCGCTGCTGTCGAAGGCCATGCCGTGGCCGGCGGGTTGGAATTGTCCATTCTCTGCGATTTGCGCGTCGCCGGCGAAAGCGCCGTCTTTGGGGTCTATTGTCGGCGCTGGGGTGTCCCTTTGATCGATGGGGGGACCGTCCGGCTGCCACGACTGATCGGCCAGTCCCGCGCCATGGATATGATCCTGACGGGGCGCGGTGTGCAGGCGCCAGAGGCCTTGTCCTTCGGGCTCGCGAACCGGGTTGTACCGGATGGCAAGGCGCTTGAAGCTGCGCTCGAAATGGCGACCCAAATGGCGGCCTTCCCTCAAGCCTGCATGCGCAATGATCGCATAATCGCCCTGAAACAATGGTCGCTCTCCCTGCCAGAGGCACTCTCATTCGAAGCTGACATCGGGCGCGACTCTTTGCGGGCAGGAGCAAGTTCCGGCGCGGCGCGCTTTGCAGGGGGCAAAGGACGCGGCGGTGACTTTGGCGATATTTAAGCCTCGGTTGGCTCGAGCGCTTTGACCTGAATCTTGGTCGGGCGCGTATTGCCTTTGCCGTACAAATTGACCTTCAGTTTTGAGATCGCATGCACCAGGGCGTTCGGGCCATATTTGATCTGGCCGGTGAACTCGATGTTGGGGAAGCGCGCAAAGATTTGCTCATAGGCGACACGGAGCTGCATTTGCGCAACCCGTGAGCCCAAACACTTATGAACGCCATGGCCAAAGGCGATGTGCTTGTCGACATTGTCCCGCGTCATATCGAACACATCCGGATTGGCGAACACGTCCGGGTCGCGGTTTCCGGCACCGTACCACATCACCACTTTCTCATCCTTTGCGATGCGCTGGCCGTTGATTTCGGCATCTTCAAGCGCGGTTCGGCGCATATGCTTCACGGGCGAGACCATACGCAGCGCTTCCTCGGACATGCGCGGAATGAGCGACATATCATTAAGCAGCATGGCGCGTTGATCCTGCCATTCGGTCATGAGTTTGATTGTGCCGGACAGCGAATTTCGTGTCGTGTCATTGCCTGCAAAAATGATCAGCAGCCAGGATCCGTCGAGATATTCTTGCGGCAGCTGGGTGTCCTGTAGCTTGGAATGCGCGATCACCGTAAGCAAGTCTTCGCGCGGATTAGCGCGGCGATCGGCCATGACTTCCGCGCCATAAGCGAACATCTCTTCGACCACTTTCTTGAAGCGGAAGGGGAAGAGGGGCTCTCCCATGAAGGTTCGTAACGGGTTCGCCATGAATTGAGACGCCATTTCGAGATAGTGCATCCAATGCACGATCTTCTGACGATCCGCTTCATCGACGCCCAGCATTTCGCACAAAGTGTAGAGCGGTAATTGGTTGGAAAAGTATTTTACGAAATCGACTTCCGGACCATTGGCTTCAAGATCGTCGAGCAAGTCCTCAACCTTTCGGCTGACATTTTCGCGCAGCACTTTCACATAGGCTGGAATGAAGAAGTCTTTTTGCTGGATCCGCATCTGCATGTGCTGCGGCTCATCCATGCTGATCAAATTGTCCATCGCAGCGCGAACTAGGATTTCCGGTCTCCAGCTCTCGCGCGGCGGAACTGCGAGGTTGATCCCGCCGCGTTGCGAGGAGAACACGGCTGGCTGCAGCTCTACAGACTTGATGTCATCATAGCGCGAAACGGACCAAAAATTGGAGGCCCCCTTCGGCATTTTTGACCACATGACAGGCGCGTCTTCGCGCATTTTTTTATAGAGATCATAGGGATGACCGCGGGTCCATGAGTTGGGGTTCCACAGCTCGAAATCCGTTTCCAACATCGGATACACCCGGTCGTAGACCGAGGTCTTTGCTCCGGTGTCGACAAAAATCTCATCGCTGACCAAGCTCATCTCATGCTCCCTTTGTCGCGTACCGCCGTTCTGAGGGCGATATCGCAGATACGATACAAAACTTAGTAAAGAATCGCGATCTGTCGATGCATGCCCCCACGTCCACCTAAGTTGAAACGCCACGACAAATTGACCTGCTACTGTTCCTTGCCTATAGGAACGGCGTGGTGATTTGGCCGGTCGGCTTGCAGCCACGTTAAACAAGTCGCTAAAAGGCCGCGCGGACTTCAGCAGATGGACTGCCGCTTTCCGCCTTCCGAACAGCGACACGACCAAACTGGAGAGGCCGATGCCGATCAAGATCCCAGATACGTTGCCCGCGCGCGAAACGTTGGTGAAGGAAGGCGTGGCGGTCCTGTCTGACTCCGATGCGATCCGCCAAGATATCCGCCCCTTACAAATCGGCCTCTTGAACTTGATGCCGAACAAGATCCGCACCGAGACTCAGATCGCACGCCTCATTGGAGCGAGCCCCCTACAGATTGAGATGACGCTGATTATGGTCGGTGGCCACACGCCGAAGAATACCAGCCAGCAACACTTGATCAGCTTCTATCAGAACTGGGACGCCGTGAAGCATCGCAAATTTGATGGCTTCATCATTACCGGGGCGCCGATCGAAACGCTGCCCTTTGAAGAAGTCACCTACTGGGATGAGCTGACCCAGATCTTCGACTGGACGCGGACAAATGTGCATTCTGGCTTCTTCATTTGCTGGGGGGCAATGGCCGCGGCCTACCATTTTCATGGTGTGCCCAAGCATGGGCTGGCGGACAAAGCGTTCGGGGTCTATCGCCACCGCAATCTGTCACCGGCCTCGCCCTACCTGTCTGGCTTCAGCGACGATTTTCAAATCCCGGTTTCGCGCTGGACCGAAGTGCGGGCCAACGAAATCGCCAAAGCCCCGGATCTTGAGATCTTGATGGATAGCGACTTTACCGGGCCATGCCTGCTCTCGGATGCCAAAGCCCGCAGCCTCTATTGTTTCAATCATATCGAATACGACTCGACCTCTTTGAAAGAAGAGTATGATCGCGACGTGGCTGCGGGAAAACCGATCAAGCCACCGCATGGCTATTTCCCCGGCGATGATGTCAGCGCGCAGCCACAAAACCGCTGGCGCTCACACGCGCATCTATTGTTCGGCAACTGGATCAATCAGGTGTATCAGACCGTGCCCTATGACACCGATGAGATTGGCGCTTAAGAGGGCTCATGGTCACCATTCGGCGCGCGAACCCTGGGGATGCGGTGTTTATCGCAGAGACGTATCGACCCTTTGTCGATGCGCATTATGTCTCGTTTGAACTGACCGCACCGAACGCCGATGAAATTGCGCGGCGGATAGAGGCCGCTGGCAATCTTTATCCCTGGCTAATTGCCGAGGACGACCAACCGCTCGCATATGCCTATGCCTCTCCGCATCGGACGCGGCCCGCATATTTGACCTCAGTAGATGTCGCGATCTACGCGGCAGAAAACGCCCGCGGACAGGGGGTCAGCAAACGTCTCTATGCACGTCTGTTCGAGATCTTGACGGCGCAAAACTATGTCATGGCCTTTGCCGGCATCGTCACCCCGAATGACGCTTCGATTGGCGTGCACAAATCGCTCGGGTTTGAATTGGTTGGGACGTATCCGAATGTTGGGTTCAAAGATGGCGCTTGGCGAGACACGACTTGGTGGGGAAAACGCCTCGCCGAACCGACCACGCCGCCTGCGAAGATCCGCCCGGTTTCGGATGTGATTTAGACGCTCTCGCAGGGAGACCGCTTTTCGGCCCCGTCCAACCGCCCTAAGACGCTCGTCATGAGTTATTTCGCAAACGAACCCGACCACGTCACTGAAATCCGGCGTCAGCTGCAGCGCTTTGTCGATGAGCATGCCCCACGCGAGAAACGCCGCGAATGGGACCGCCAGTCCACCTGGCCGCGCGACACATTCAAACAGATCGCCGAAATGGGCCTGATCGGTCTGACCATTCCAGAAGAGTATGGCGGCATGGGCCAGGACATTATTGGCGCAACAGCGGTCATAGATGAACTTTGCCAAGCTGGCGCCTTCCTAGCGGGGCCGTACATCCACGCGGCCTTTTATGGCGGGATGAACCTCGCGGAGAATGGCTCAGAGGAACAAAAGCAAGAGTTCTTGCCCAAGCTGTCGCGCGGCGAGATGTTCCTCTGCTACGGCTTGTCAGAGCCGAATGTCGGCGGCGACTTGGCGAGCGTCGAAACCCGCAGCGCGATGGAAGGCGATGAGATCGTCATCAATGGCGCCAAGCGTTGGTGCACAGGCGCAGATTGGTCTGATTATATTTATTGCCTAACCCGCTCCGGGCCACCGGAAGAGCGGTATAAGAACCTGACGTTCCTGCTGATCCCGACCGATGCGCCGGGCGTCAACATGCAGGCGATCGAACATTCCAACCTGCGCTATACCAAATCCATGGACGTCTATTTCGACAATGTCCGTTTGCCAAAATCCGCAATTGTCGGCGGTGAGCAAAATTGGAACCAAGGCTGGAAACTGCTGGCGGGCCGGGCGCTCGATGTCGAGAAGATTGAGATCACGGCCGTCGCCTATGGGATTGCTCGCGCGGCGGTCGAAGAAGCCTGGCAATATGCTCAGGAACGCGAACAGTTCGGCAAACCAATCTCACAGCATCAGGCGATCCGGCACAAATTGGTGACCGCGCGGACCAAGCTCCAAGCCGCCAAACATATGCTCTATCATGGCGCATACTTGGCTGAGACCGGACTGCCCTGCAGCATCGAGACCTCTATGGCGAAATTGTTTGTAGCCGATACCGCCGTCGAAATCGCTACGACTTGTCAGCAAGTCATGGGCGCTTACGCGCTCTCGGATGCATACGACATGGAACGACATGTCCGCGACTTGCTCGGCATGCCTATTGTTGGCGGATCTTCGGACATGCAGAAAAACAATCTCGCTAGCCTGATGCGCCTCTAGCCGTGTTCAATTCTTTGAGCACACGCTTGCGAGCGCCGTCTTGGCATGCTCTGATCACTCAACCCGTCGAGAGTTCATCATGGACCTTTTAGCATCAGGTCTCGAAAATGCGTTGGTTCGGCTTGAACCCATCGCCGAAGAACATTGGCCAATTTTAACCAGCTCTGCGATCGAAGAAGCGGTTTGGAAGTGGATGCCAGCCCTGCCGGGCGGGACGAGCTTGCGGCACTATTTCGATGCCCTGCTCTACGCCCAGAAATGCGGGCAAGCAGCGACGTTCGTGCTGTTCCATCAATCTGACGGGGCGTTTGCCGGGGTCACGGGGCTCAGCGAAATCAATAAAATTCACCGCCGGTTGCGAAGCGCCTTTGCCTGGCACCCGCCCGAATTGACCCCCTCAAAACTCTACCAAGCGGGCCAACTCGCCATGATCCAGCGGGCTTATGATTGGCGCGCAAAGCGGCTCGAATGGCAGGTCAATCCAAACAACCGTTTCATCATGACGGAGCTCGGCAAAATCGGTCCGACCGAAGAAGCTTCGTTTCGCAACTTCGAGCGGACCGCTGATGGCATTTGGGTCGACAAGACTGTCTATTCGATAACCCGCGCCGAGATGCCCGAAGCCATTCAACGCCTTGAGCAGGCGCTCGTTTAGAGTTCTCTCAAGCTAAACGTTCCGGTTAGCCCGTCGCATCCACAGCTGCTTGGGTTCATGCATGGCATGGTCCAAGACCCGTCATATGATGTGCCGTCGCAAGACAGATCTCCCTCGCACCTCATCGGGTTGAAACGGATCGACGAGCCGAAAATATGCACTTGCATATCCAGCGTGTCCGAGAACCGCATCCCATCGACATCGGTCTCTAGTCCAAAATCACCCGGCGATGTCGTTGTCGTCCAGATCGTCATCTTGACCCGTTCGCTGAACAAACCGGTCTCAGGCACAGTCTTAAGCGTTGTACGTCCAAAGACACTGGTCTTACTATCTGGAATAACCAGATAGAGTTCCCAGAGTTTCTTGGGCTTAACATGCTCTTTTTCGACGGGCTTGATCCACGTCGTTTTGGACGGCTTTTCGAGGATGATGGACGACATCGGTCTGTCCGCTTTCACGGCTCCTAATTGGCTAGACCGCGACTTCTAATTTCTCAATACCGCGAAAAAAAGGCAGTGTTCGCCACACAATATCCTGATCTGGCAGCGTCATATTTGGATAACGCTCAAACAGTTTTTGATAGACACGCCGCGCTTCAATCCGCGCCAAAGGAGCGCCAATGCAAATGTGTGCGCCGCCGCCAAAAGAGACGTGCGAGGCCCGCTTCGTGCTAATATCAAACGCTTCTGGCTGTTCAAATTTAGACGGGTCTCTATTCGCCGCTGCCAGCGACATGAAGACCGGCTGGCTTTTCTTCATCGGACAGCCAGCAACCGCGCGGTCTTCCGAAACAATACGAGAGGTGGCCTGCACGGGGGCTTCATAGCGCAGAACTTCTTCGACCGCATTTGCTGCGAGACTGGGGTCAGCTTTCAGCGCCTCCATTTGCTCTGGATGGGTCAAAAACAACCAGACCCCATTGCCGATAAGATCGGTCGTTGTCAGATTCCCGCCGACCAGAAGCGCCTGCAGATTGGTCCGCAACTCGTCATCTTCAAAGTCCCCGCCTTCGGCCTGAGCGGTGACCATATCGCTGATCAGATCATCTTGCGGATCTTTCCGCCGGGCCTCCATGAGTTCGGTAAAATACGCGTCGAGCTTTTCACCGCTCGCCATCATGTAGGCTGCCTCTTCAGGAGACCGTAGCGGGTTGAGGCTTAAGATCACGCCTTCGGACCAGTCTCGAAACTCATCAAGACGATTCTCATCGACGCCGAGAATATGGGCGATGATCATCACGGGCAGAGGCACTGCGATATGCTCCATCAGATCAAAGCGCCCGGAAGATGGCGCCGCTTCGATTACGCGATCGATCATCGCTTCAATCTCCGGCTCCATCTTTTTGATCCGCGCATAGAAGGCTTTGACGAGTGGCAAGCGATTACGCGAATGATCGGGGTCATCCTGAAACAAGATGCTTGAGCGACGACCCTCTGGATCCTCCGGATCGACCATCATGCGGGTCATCGAACCTTCTTCGGCGTTGATCGGGTGCCGAACGAAAGTCCGGTCATTCACGGTTGCGCGGACATCATCATAGCGCGTCAGCAACCAGGTTTTGACCGCTTCATCGCGCAAGACCGGGCAGTTGTCGCGCAGGGCTCGCAATCGCGGATGCGGATTATCTCGGGCACCCGGGTCGAACGCCGAGATCTCCATAATGCTGGACGGAATTTTTTCTGGTTCGCTCATACTTGCTGCCTCCCAAAGCAATGCCGGGTGCGCATGAGGAGTTTTGTGATCCTTCTATACCGCGCACCGGGTCTGGCCCTTCATAGCGAAATTGGCGAACGTCGCCCAGACTGTCTCTAGGTTACCCTCCAACACTCCCCCTATCCTCACGGCCTTGCGCCCGCACAGCAAGATCATCAATCGCAACACTGAATTGCTCGGCGAGTTTGGACACAGCTTGGGCTTTGGCGGTATCGGCATAGCTCAGCCCGGTCGACCGCTCTGAAACGGCACGACTGACACCGGACTTGTCGGCATGCGTGGTCAAAGTTGCATAGGGATAGCCCGTTCGGACATCGAGCATCAGGCCACTTGCCGTCGCTTCCACATCAATCGTGCGGCTTGGCAGAACAAACAGTCCAATGATGGTGAGGTCCGCAAGCGCCAGCGCGTTGGAGGTCTCGCGCCGGCTGGCGCCGACTTCGTATGCCAGCACATAGTCCAGATGCTGGCGGGCCGCCCCGCGTCTAATATGAGCGATGACATCTGCGGTCTTGTTGGAGCGTCGGTTGGATGTCGGACTGACCATTTCGGCGATCATCGGACTGACAGGCACGAAGTCCCCATAGACGCGTCCGAGTTGTTCGAGCTGGGCTTGCCAAATCCGAGCGTCTTGCTCAGGCAGAGCCGTGAGCCGACCGTGCTCGATCCGGGCAAGGCCAATGCGCGCTGGGAATGATAGGTTTGGTTCGATCGAGGCGATGCGTCGAACATCTTCGTCGACATCGGCATAGACGGGAGTAGTCGTTGAGTAACTTGAATCGTATCGCGCGAGATAGTCAGCACCCGATGTCGTTTGAAGGCTGGTTTCGCAAGCTCCGATGACAAGTAGCGCGGTTGCGGCGGTAAAGCGTTTTAGGTTCATAATTGGCTCCTCTCCCCCAAGCACGCTGTGAGCACTTGGTCACAAATAGGGCCGAAATCCGTCACTGAGTGAGGTGTCTTCGAGGCAAGGCTTGGCTTCCGTTCGGGAAAGGGTCGTTGAAAGGTCATAAGGAGATGCGCATGACTGTGACCACACTCGACAAAGACGCCCTGAAAGAAAAATATGCCGAGGAGCGTGACAAACGCCTGCGATTAGATGGCAATGCCCAATATGTGCGGCTGGAAGGGACATTCGATGATCTCGCAGCTGATCCGTATACACCCTGGACGGAACGCGCACCTCTCACTGACCATGTGACATTCGCTTTTATCGGAGGCGGATTTGCCGGGCTGGTGGTTGGCGCGAGGCTCAAACAAGCCGGGATCGACAGTGTACGGATTATCGAGAAAGGTGGGGATTTTGGTGGTACCTGGTACTGGAACCGCTATCCCGGCGCCCAGTGCGATACCGCATCAATGATCTATCTCCCATTGCTCGAAGAAACCGGGCACATGCCAACAGAAAAATATGTCCACGCGCCCGAAATTCGCGGCCATTGCGGCCGCATTGGGGAGCAGTTCGAGCTCTATGACCAAGCGCTGTTTCATACCGAAGTCACCGGCCTGGAGTGGCAGGAAGACAAATCGGTCTGGCTCGTCAAAACCTCACGCGGCGATGCGTTCACGGCAAAGTACATCGGCATGGGAACCGGACCGCTGCACGTCGCGAAACTGCCAGGCATTGAGGGCGTTGAGACCTTCACGGGAAAAGCCTTTCACACCAGTCGATGGGATTATAGCTATACCGGCGGCACCCCGGATGGCGCGCCGATGGACAAGCTCAAGGACAAGCGAGTTGCGATTATCGGAACCGGTGCAACAGCCGTTCAATGCGTGCCGCACCTCGCGAAAGCGGCCAAAGAGCTCTTAGTGTTTCAACGCACGCCATCTTCAGTTGATGTGCGAAACAATGCGCCGATTGATCGAGACTGGTTTGACAGCATCGCGACACCTGGCTGGCAGCAGCGATGGTTCGACAATTTCGTCGAGAACCAGTCGCAAGGGTTTCCGGAAGAAGACTATGTCATGGATGGCTGGACAGAGCTCTCGCGCCGCATCCGTGAAAAGGTCCGGGCCTTACCGCCCACGCAATGGACTCCGGATAAAGTCCTGGAAGCGTTCGAGGATGCTGACTTTGAGAAGATGGAAGAAATCAGACAGCGCTGCAATGATGTGGTCGAAGATCAAGACACGGCCGAGGGTTTGAAAGCCTGGTATCGTCAGCTCTGCAAACGTCCCTGCTTTCATGACCAATACTTGCAGGCGTTCAACGAACCCGGTGCACGCTTGATCCACACCGATGGCAAAGGCGTTGAGCGGATCACTGAAACGGGTCTCGTGGCCAATGGCGAGACTTACGAGGTGGACTGCATCATCTACGCATCCGGGTTCGAGGTTGGATCTGATTATACAGCCCGCGCGGGTTTTGACCCGATCGGAAAAGATGGGGCCGCGCTGTCAGAGGCTTGGGAAAATGGCATGCGCACCCTGCATGGTGTTCACGTAAATGGTTTCCCGAATGCCTTCATCGTCCAGCCGAGCCAAGCGGCGAACCTCATCTCCAACGTGCCGCACAATATCGTTGACCATGCCAACACGATCAGCGCCGTTGTCGCTCACGCAGAACAGAGCGGGTCACAAACGGTCGAGCCAACGCTGGACGCGCAAGATGCATGGGTGGATCTGGTTTTAAGCGGTCAGGGCATGATGATCGGCAATACTGAATGCACTCCGGGCTATTACAATAATGAAGGAGCTGGCCTCACAGAAAAAAACCGGCATCAACTCGGACATCCTGGCGGTGCGAAAGCGTTCTTTGCCCATATCGCGAAATGGCGCGAGAGTGGCAGCTTTGAGGGATTGGAGTTTTCCTGAAGGGCTGCACAAACCGATGGATCTGAAAGCCACTCAGTATGATGTCTCTGAGCAGATTGCGACGATCTGCTTGCATCGACCGCATCGGGCCAATGCTTGGACGGGCCGAATGCACACCGAGTATCGCTACCTCTTGGAGCAGGCAGAAACGGACCCAGAGGTCCGCATTATCATTGTCACCGGCACCGGCGACAAGTTCTGCGTCGGCGGCGATTCAAAGGCATTGGACGGACACTCAAAAGCTGGAAAATATGATGCAGGCACCCCGGTAGATCTCAAGACTCCGGGCGATCCAAGCTTTGCGCCTTTTCGAGAGGACTTCGCGTATCACTTCGCCTTGTCCAAGCCTGTCATCGCCGCAATCAATGGCGCCGCGGCCGGGGTCGGACTGGTCCTCGCCTGCTACGCAGATATCCGGTTCGCCGTTCCGGGCGCAAAACTAACCACCGCGCATGGCCCCCTTAACATGCCAGCCGAGTACGGACTGTCCTGGCTCCTGCCACGCCTCATTGGCGGGGCACGCGCCATCGAGCTGCTTCTGTCGAGCCGAAAGTTTCTGACCGATGAAGCCCACGAAATCGGCCTCGTACATCAATTGGTTGCGGCTGAGAATTTACGCGATCAAACCCGTGCCTATGCACTTGATCTCATTCAGCGGGTTTCCCCGGCTTCCCTCAAACAGTCGAAACGCCAAACCTATCTCGACTATCACCGCGACGTGGGGGCATCGGTTCGAGAAGCAAACGCGCTCCTGGCAGAAATGATCCAGGACCCGGACTACAAAGAGGCGATTGCTGCCTTTCTGGAGAGGCGCAAAGCCAATTGGCAAAGCCCAAGTTAAAGCAAAAATTACTCTAGGTTGAAGTCTCGCAAAATGCGAAATTAGATTTGATACCTAATTTTGATTATGTGTCCCGTGAAACACTGAAGTTATCGAAACCAAAATTTTTGAAATCCAAGCAGTTTTTACGGTAAATATATAGACAAAGCGCAACCGACATTTCTATTCAATAGATATGAGTTCGGAAACACAAGTAAATATTTCGCGGCTGGATCTTCTGACGCACGCGTCGGACATCGTTGCAGCCTATGTCAGCAACAATGCCATTAGCGCATCGGACCTGCCGGGTCTGCTGACCTCAGTTCATCAAAAACTCGGCGAATTGGCGCAAGACGAAGTTATTGCTCCAAAACCCGAACCGGCTGTGCCGATCAAGAAGTCCGTGACGGACCATTATATCGTTTGTCTGGAAGACGGTGCGAAGCTGAAAATGCTGAAACGGTATCTGCGCACGCGGTACAATTTGACGCCGGATCAATATCGCAAGCGTTGGGGCTTGCCAGCGGATTATCCCATGGTCGCGCCAGAATATGCTCGCCGCCGGTCTGATTTTGCCAAGAAAATCGGATTGGGCAAGTCGGGCTAAGAGAGCTGATCTAGCTCACAATATCATCGCAGGCATCGAGGGCATGCAAGGTACTTTTGCGCGCCCCAGCCGCGAGTGCGAGATCGAGAAAGATCTCAACTTCCTCGAATTCCGTAATATCAAAATCCGCCTCTTCGAGATGACTTTGCAGCAATCTCATGAGCGCGAGAATGCGATCTAACTTTTCAGACTCGCTTACCCGGTTCCGCATCTCTCAAATCTCATTGTTATTTGAGCCCCAAAAAACAGATAGGCGTATCTAAAAGTTTAAGGGAATTGGAAACTGTAGAGCAAATTAGTCCAAATGCAGTTCAATACTGGATTCTAAGCCTCTCCTGAGCAACACTTGCGTTTAACGAACTATTAAGAGGGTGTAGGTCGGGTGCTGTCGGAGCGTTTCAATTGGGACCGGCTACGGGTGTTCCGTTTGGTCACCGACGCGAAAAGTATGACCGCTGCGGCCAAAACCCTTGGCGAGTCAGCGCCCACCATTAGCCGTCGCATAAATGATCTTGAGCGCGAACTTGGGACGAAACTGTTTCTACGCTCCAAGCGCGGGGTTGAACTGACCGCCTCTGGTAAGCGCCTGTTGGATCTCGTTAAACAGATGCAGGGCATTGTCGACGTTGTCGGCGATCAAGTCTCAGAGTGCGAGGCTATGGTCTCTGGGGCAATCAAGATCAAAGCCAGCGATGGACTCGGACCTCACTGGATCGCGCGGCAGCTCCCGGCCTTCCACCGCACCCAACCCAACCTTCAAATCGATTTGGAAGTCGGTCTGGCGACGGAGGAGGTGGTCGAACGTGAAGCTGATTTTGCGATCGTGTTTGAGAAGCCAACCCACCCGGAAATTATTTCTCAGCGTCTCGGCACCTTGCATTATATCTGCTTCGCTTCGGAAGCGTATCTGAAAGAACGCGGTGTTCCAGAAACGGTCTTTGACATGCAGCACCACAAATTGCTCATGCATACCGATTATGTGCACCAAGCGGAGCGGTGGTCGAAAAACGTCAAGGAACTCAAAGAGTTTATCGACTACTCAACGATCACCAATTCGAGCACGGCCTTGCTGACCTTTTGCCAATATGGTGGCGGAATTGCCGTTTTGCCGACTTATGTGGCGGATCTGGATCACAGCCTCGTTCCCTTGCGCCTTCCCTCCGCGGCTCCGATTGAATTCTGGATCACCTATACTGAGCGCGTTCGCCGCAACCCGGCGGGGATGGCGGCTTTAGAGTGGCTGCTCTCCGTGTTCAATGAGGTCGAGCACCCCTGGTTCAACCAGAAATATCTGCACCCAGATGATAAGGATGAAGCAGACCCGGCCGATGCGGCTGCACATTTCGATCTGGTGCAACCGATCGCTTCACTGCTGACCACGTGAACAAAGCACGAAAACAACAAGACGTTCTTAACCATACGCGCTAATACAAAGCGTATGAGCGAAGCGATTCGAATTCTCGGAATTGATCCGGGCCTACGGCATACCGGCTGGGGCGTGATTGACCTCACAGGATCACGCCTAGGCCATGTCGGGCATGGCGTCATCAATATTGATCCTGATCTACCAATGGCGGACCGCCTCGCTGGGATTTTCTACGCGGTGGGCGAGCTGGTCAAAACCTATGCGCCTCACCATAGTGGGTGTGAGGAAACCATCGTCAATGCCAACCCAAGATCTGCGTTGAAACTCGGACAAGCCCGCGGCGCGGCGATGACCTCGCTCTCCTTTCACGGGCTGGAAGTGTCCGAGTTCGCGCCGACCGCGATCAAGCGCGCAATCGTTGGAACGGGCAAGGCCGATAAAGACCAAATCCAGTTCATGATTGCCCGCCTCTTGCCGCGCGCTGGCGAGATGAAAGCAGATGCGGCGGATGCCTTGGCTTGTGCCATTTGCACAGCGCACAATCTCCCGCCCAAGCAACTCAAAGGAGCGGCAGCATGATCATCGGACGACTCCGGGGGACGGTGGCTGCGCTCGGGGCGGACTCGGTCATGGTGGACGTGAATGGCGTCGGGTACGTCGCACTGGCGGGAGCTCGTTTGCTGTCCAAGCTAATGGTCGGCAGCGATGCAGAAGTCTTTATCGAGACGCGCGTCACCGAAAACTCAATCACCCTTTTTGCTTTTGGCAGCGATGAAGAGCGCGCCTGGTTTGTGCGCCTTCAGGACGTGCCGGGGGTCGCCGGCAAATCGGCCATGGCGATTATGGACGCGATCAGCGCCCCGGAGCTGATGGACGCGCTCGCCCTCGGCGATGCGGCGACCATCACGCGCGCAAAAGGCGTCGGCAAGAAACTCGCCGAACGCATCATTGGAGAGCTGTCTGGCAAGCCACCCCCAATGGGCCGGTTCGGCAAATTCGTCGCCGATCCGACGGGCAGCGTCGCCGCCGCCAGCGAACTGAAAACCGGCGCGCGCGGCGAAGCCGTGTCGGCTCTGATTAACCTTGGATACTCCCAGTCTGAGGCGGCCCGCGCGGTGGCGACCGCCTCGCGCGATGTGCCAGAGGCCGAAACGGGCGCGCTGATCAAGGCAGCGCTTAAAGAGCTGAGCCCGGCATGAGAGACGGCACCCTGACCGACCCCGAAATGCAAGCGGGCGAAGCGCTCGACCGGGCGCTGCGTCCGCAAAGCTTTGACGATTATGTCGGCCAGGATGAGCTGAAAGCCAATTTGCGCGTCTATGTCGAGGCTGCGCGGCGGCGCGGCGAAGCCCTTGATCACACACTTCTGTTTGGTCCGCCCGGCCTTGGCAAAACCACGCTCGCGCAGATCCTTTCAAAAGAACTCGGCGTCGGCTTTCGCGCCACGTCCGGTCCGGTGATCGCCAAAGCGGGGGATCTGGTAGCGATCCTGACCAATCTTGAGCCGAATGATGTCCTCTTCATCGACGAGATCCATCGCCTGCCCCCCGCCGTGGAGGAAGTCCTGTATCCGGCGATGGAGGATTACGCGGTGGACATCGTCATCGGCGAAGGCCCTGCGGCGCGGTCTGTGCGCTTAGATCTCAGCCCGTTTACGCTGGTCGGCGCCACAACGCGTGCCGGCTTGCTCGCAACACCGCTCAGAGATCGGTTTGGCATCCCGTTGCGTCTCGATTTCTATACGCCGGAGACTCTGGCCACGATTGTCATGGCGGCTGCCCGTAAGCTTGCGGCCCCAATCACAGAAGATGGGGCCGTCGAGATTGCCAAACGGGCTCGCGGCACCCCGCGTATCGCGCTGCGCTTGCTGCGTCGGGTCCGGGACTTTGCCGAAGCAGATGGAACGAACATCGATCGCGCGGCGGCCGCGAGCGCTCTGGCTCGCTTACAGATTGATGATGACGGCTTGGATGCGCTCGACCGGCGTTATCTTGATGCATTGGTGAAAACCTATGCCGGCGGTCCCGTTGGCGCAGATACACTGGCCGCCGCGTTATCAGAAGCCCGCGACGCCGTCGAAGATGTGATCGAACCTTACTTGATGCAGAAGGGCTATGTTGCCCGGACTCCTCGCGGCCGTGTGGCAGCGCCGCTGGCTTATAAACGGCTCGGCCTCCCGGCCCCGCAAGGCGGTCACCAAGGCGGATTGTTCGGCGAAGACGCCTAACATCCTGGAAAGCACACAAAAACTCAAAACAACGCTATGGATTTTCCGTCCAGGTCGTTAGACATGAAGAAAAGGGAGGACAATCCACCATGACGGCCATCGTAGACGTCTTTTGGTCTTTTCGGAGCCCATACTCGTATATCGCCACGCCAGATCTTTTGAAGCTGCGCGAAGACTTTGATGTCGAGGTGCACTTACGACCCGTATTGCCGATCGCGGTGCGCTCGAAAAACACGCTATTCACCGGCGACCGCAAACCGGCGCAGTACATTGTCATGGACTCGTTCCGGCGCGCGGAATTTCTTGGACTGAAGATTAACTGGCCAACACCAGATCCGATTGTCCAAGATTTTGAAACCTTCGAAGTCGCGGATGACCAACCTTACATCTATCGGCTGACGGGCCTCGGAGTCGAAGCCGAACGCCGAGGCAAAGGCATCGATCTCGCCTACCAGATTTCACACCTGATCTGGGCTTCCGGTGAAACCTGGACGGAAGGCAACCACCTGGCGGAAGCGGTCGCGAGAGCCGGGCTTGACCTGGCGGAGCTGGAGGCGAGCATCGCGGCAAGTGATCCTATGAAAGAGGTCGATGCCAATCATGCCGCGCTGGAAGCGGCGGGGCATTGGGGGGTTCCGACCATGGTCTATAAGGAGGAGCCCTTCTTTGGCCAAGACCGGATCGACACGCTGCGCTGGCGCCTCGAAAATGCTGGACTGAAAAAGGCCTAGCGCGGCCGCAGCGGTCGTAGTCGAAACGGCGCTAGAGCCCGATTAACAGAGACACTCGGAGCATTAACCTCGGGTTGCCCGCCAAATTTGAAATGGCGGGTGAGTCTTATCGAGTCTGCAAACCGTCCCGCCTAAATTGAGGGCGTAGGCAAGGCGAGTGACTGATGGGCAATCGAACTAAACAGACAATCGTGCGAGGCATTGGTCTCACTTTGGTCAGCGTCACGCTCAGCGCCGGGTTCATGCTGCTCTGGTATGAACTCGACTCGAACGTAACGCGCGAAGACATCCTGACGGTCGCCGTGCTGATCCCCATGATCTGTGCGCCGCTATGTACCTATATCGGGATGAAAAGCCGGCTCAAAATGGAAGCGCTCGCGCTTGAAAACAAACGCATGGCCGAAACGGATCCTCTCACCGGGCTGGCCAATCGACGGGCGTTTTTCGATCACTTGGCCGCGGAACATGTTGCATCAGAGACCGAACATCACCCCGTCGCTCACATCGTCTGCGACGTCGACCATTTCAAACATTTCAATGACCAGCATGGGCATGCGACCGGGGATGCGGTCCTTGTCCATGTCGCGCGATTGATCCATGACGCCCTGCCGCAAAGGGCCTTTGTGGCGCGCATCGGCGGCGAAGAATTTGCGGCCCACTTAAACTGCCGGGCGGATGAAGATGAAGCCGATGTGCTCGCGGAGCATCTGGTCGATCACGTCGCAAACCACCCGCTCGCTCTGAATGGCGCACGGCTGCCCGTAACCATTAGCGTCGGTGTGTTTGTTGGGAACAATCACTTGCCGCCAGCGCGTGCCTTAAAGGCGGCGGACGAAGCCATGTATGCTGCCAAAGCCAATGGCCGCAATCAGTACGTTCTCGCCGCCTAGATCGCACACTCCGCGCTTTGCGCGCCAGGCTGATCCTATCCGCGCTCCAGAACGTCCTTTACCCAAGGCCCGAGCTGAGACTCTCCGAGCATAGCAACTTGGGTCTGTGCGGAGACCTCATTGATGGTTTCCTGGGGTCGCGCGACCGGGTGCACTGCTTTGCGCAAGGGTGCGGTGCCTTTGGGCATGGCGATGATCTCGGCAATCGCGCGCGGCACGTCCATCGGGTCTGTCGATCCCCCGCCGGTACGTTCTCCCATACCCGCCGTCAGCGCCGGATATGCCGCCAGCAAATCCTCCCCTGTCCGCGCTTTTAACGGTCCAGAATTGTCATTATTGTTCGACCAGATATTGGTCGGGTAGCCGCCCGGCTGGATGATCGTCACATCAACGCCATGTGGAACCAGCTCATAGGCCATCTGCTCACTCATCGCCTCGAGCGCAAACTTGCTCGCCGAATAGAGGCCAAATCCTGGAATAATGAGCCGGCCAAGCTGCGAGGAGATGTTGAAAATCTGGCCACCGCCCTGCGCGCGCATGCTGGGCAGGGCCGCCCGCGCCATACGGTGGCAGCCATAAACATTGGTATCGAAAATGAGTTCGGTTGCAGTCATGTCCTGAACCTCGACCGGACCACCGACAGAGATTCCGGCATTGTTGATCAACACATCGAGCTTGCCCTCATTGGCCTCTAACGCTTCCGCAACGCCGGCCTCCACCTGCTCATCAGAGGTCACATCAATTTCGATGATGCTGATGTCGAGATCTTCTGTGCGCGCCATCGTCTGCAACTCCTCCGCTTCGGGCCGCGGCACATTGCGCATGGTCGCGAAGACCTTGGCGCCAAGGCGCGCATAGTATTCTGCCCCGAGACGACCAAACCCGGACGAGGAGCCGGTGATTAAGATGGATTTTCCAGACAGGTCG
This sequence comes from Pseudomonadota bacterium, assembly GCA_038527765.1. GTDB lineage: Bacteria > Pseudomonadota > Alphaproteobacteria > Caulobacterales > Hyphomonadaceae > Henriciella. The sequence continues at coordinate 102,940 of JBCBFK010000003.1, read as the reverse complement.
GGGCCATCGACCGTTGCCGTTTGCGCAAAAGCCGCCGGCCCGGCCATGGCGGCGGCGCCCGCTCCCAGCGCCAAAAGCTGGCGGCGATCAATATTCAGTTTCTCAGACATGGCGGCTCTCCTGTGCGCGTCGACGTGTAAGACATTAGGAAGCCAAGCGCCGAAGGCAAACCCTCTCCAAGCGAGAGCCTAATCGTCCTCGTACTCGACGCGCTCCAAAAACAGCCCGTCGGGCGGCGCCACGGGACCACACGCGGTGCGGTCTTTGGCGTCTAGAATATCGCCAATCCAATCCTCGCTTTGCGCGCCGCGACCGACCTCGACCAAAGACCCAACAATTGAGCGCACCTGCCGATGAAGGAAGCTTTTCGCCTCAACTGTCACTTCCAAGCCGTCGCCATAGCGGGCCACATCGATCTTATCCAGGGTGCGGATGGGATGCTTGGCCTGGCATTCCGCATCGCGGAAGGTCGAGAAATCATGCTGGCCGATCAGCGCCTTAGCTGCGCGGTCCATCGCCCCCGCCTCGAGTTGAAACGGCACCCGCCATGCGAGGCCTTTATCGACAGTCAAATCGGCCCGGCGATTGATTATAACATAACGATAGGCCCGCAGCGTCGCCTTGAATCTCGCGTTCCAGTCCGGATCGACTTCTTCGGCCTTTAGAACAGCTACCGGTTCGGGTCGTAAATGAAAGTTCAGCGCATCGGCGATCTTGCGGATCGGGCGCGGCTTCTGAAGATCAAAATGCGCCACTTGCCCCGTCGCATGAACACCGCGATCGGTGCGCCCCGCTCCTTGCATCAGAACCGGAGCGTTATCGAGGATCGCCGCCGCGTCTTCAAGCGCTTGCTGGACCGAGGGCTGCCCGTCCTGGCGCTGCCACCCAAAATAGGGTCGGCCATCATATTCAATCGTGATCTTGTAGCGCTGCACGGCTCAGGCTCCGAAAGCGGCTGGATAAGCGAGCTTGCCTGATGCAGGCCCGGTTTCGGTCAGTTGTTTCGCCATGAAATTTGGACCCGCCCAAGGACTGTCAAAATTCGCGGCGAGATCGGCAGAAAACCCAAAGCGGGGATAGTACTCGGCATGCCCAAGTAAGAAACAATGGGTGCGCCCGGCCCCTTCCATCAGGGTCAGGCCAAACCGAATCAACCCCGCACCAATGCCGCGTTTCTGCACGTCGGGCCGTGCTGAGACCGGACCGAGCCCACAGGCAATGTCTTCGCCATCGACCCGGACTTTGAAGAATTGAATATGGCCCAAAATCTCGCGATCATTGTGCGCCACAAGGGAGGCGAGACTATCCCCATCCTTGGCAAGCTGGATGATGATCTGCGCTTCTTCGGGCGTTCCGAATGCCGCATCTGTCAGCTCCGTGACCGTCGCAGCATCGTCTTCTGTGACCGGGCGGATCCAGAGATTGTTCATTCGAACCGTTCTCCCGCCGAAATGGACAGGCCGCGCAGCAAATCTGCTGCTTCCATCGCTTTAGAGCCTGGCTTTTGCGCTTTGAGCAATCGCACGGCTTCGCCATCTCCGCATTGGACGAGCAATTCCCTATCGAGCAGTTCGCCCGGCGCAGCGTCGTCGCGCCCGGCTTCCCGGCGGCTCATCAAGGCTTTCATCCGCAGCGGTTCGGTCTCGCCTCTGGGCGTGTAGTGGAACCAAGCACTCGGAAATGGTGAGAGACCGCGAATCTGGCAGTCCACGTCTGCGGCTGATTGGGTCCAATCAATACGCTGATCTTCCGCCGTGACTTTGTGGGCATAGGTGGCGCCCTCATCCGGCTGAGCTTGCGGGATAAGAGTCCCATCGGCGAGTCCAGCGATCGACGTCACCGCCAGATCCGCCGCCAGCCCGGCCAGCCTGTCATGTACGCTGCCGGTCGTATCGAAGGGAAAGATCCGGGTCTGTTCGGTGGCGAGGACGGGTCCTGTGTCCAGCCCCGCTTCCATCATCATGGCCTGAACGCCCGTCATCTGATCGCCAGCCATGATCGCCCGGTGGATCGGCGCCGCCCCGCGCCAGCGCGGCAACAAAGAGGCATGCATGTTCATACACCCCAGCCGCGGCGCATCTAAAACCGCCTGCGGCAAGATCAACCCATAAGCCACAACCACGGCTGCATCGAGGTCAAGGGCCGCGAATGCCTCTTGCTCTGGTGGTTTTTTCAGCGAGCGCGGCGTGCGCACCTCAAGCCCGTTCGAGTCAGCCCATTGATGCACCGGCGTGGGTCGCAGTTTCTTGCCGCGGCCAGCTGGGCGGGGTGGTTGCGAATAGACGCATGCGATCTCGTGACCCGCCTCAGCCAAAGCGGCGAGCACCGGCACAGCAAAGTCAGGGCTGCCCATAAAAGCGATGCGAAGCGGGGTGGTCATCAAGGCGCTGTAGCCTGTGTATTGTCCAGGATAAAGAGGCGCGCCTGCTTAAGCCGCGTTCTGTTCTTTGAGGCGCTTAGCTTTCTTCACTTTGTCGACGGCGCGCTGACGTTTCAGGCGCGACAAGTGATCAATGAAGAGCGTGCCTTCCAAATGGTCCATCTCATGCTGAATACAGACCGCAAACAGGCCGGAAGCCACTTCCTCAACCTCATTTCCATCATAATCGAGATAGCGAATGCGACACTCGGTCGGGCGTTCCACCTCGTCAAACACATCCGGGACGGACAAGCAGCCTTCTTCATATGGCGCCGTTTCCTCGGTCAGCGGTAGGATTTCAGGATTGACGAAGAAGCGCGGGTTCTTTTCGTCATCTTCTTGCAGATCCATAACGATCACGCGCAGCGGTACGCCGACTTGGATTGCGGCGAGGCCAATGCCCGGCGCGTCGTACATCGTCTCGAGCATGTCATCCATGAGCGCGCGGATCTCATCCGTGACTCCGCCTTCGACAGGGGTCGACACCTGCTTCAACCGGGCATCCGGGACCGTGATGATTTCTCTTATCGCCATGCGCATTCAAGTATGAGCGCAAGACCGGATCGTCAATATGTGGGCGGTGAATGGAGACTCGATAAACAGGCTTGCGCTGATTCAGGACAGAAACAGTCCCAACGGGTTTCAATCGCCCTTTAAAGGATACTTGATGAATCCAAGCTCAGCGGCGTTTTGACTGGGGGCTTTGTATTGTATCTGGTTTATCTCATGGTCCCGACGATCAGATTTTGGGGATAATCATGCTTCTGCGCCGCATTACGAAACATGTAAAAGATCAGAACTGGTTTGCGGTCTCTATTGATTTCGCGATCGTGGTGGTCGGTGTGTTTGTTGGTCTTCAAGTCTCGAACTGGAACGCCGACATGGCACAACAGTCCCGCGGGGACAAAATCAAAGTACGTCTTGCGGCAGAGTTCAGGGATATTGAATCTGAGCTGACGCGACACATACGGGACATCTCCACGTGGATCGATACGGCTGACCAATTGGCAGCGGATATTCTTGCGGACCAGGTTGAGCGCGACACACAAGAGTTTTCAAACCGACTCTCTTCCATACGGTGGCGCCCACCGAGCGGCGGATCAAACACAATCACCGAACTCATCAGCCAAGGCGATATGGATATTCTCCGCTCCCCAAATTTAGTCGAAGAGCTTTTGCGGTTTGAAACACTTGCCCAACGTCACACATCGAACAATCTGGCGATGAGAGGATTTGTGAGCGAAGACCGCAACGTGCTGAGCAAAGCCAGTATATTTTCCGCGATACCAGCGGAGTTGCAGGTCGAGGAGTTTGAACGGAGTCTTATCGATCGCACCAAAGCACCTGAGATTTACCTCGCAACCGTGAGCGTTTCGAATGCGCTTAAAATAGACCTGCTCTGGTACCAGGCGTCTTTGCAAGGTGCTTGTAACATCCTTCAAGAACTGAACGAACCTTGCAGCGCGAGGGCGGATGTTCCAGCCGAACGCCAAGGCTGACCTGCCAATAAATCAAGCATCATATCCGAGTGGATTACCGATCTTGCATGCCAGATAGCTCAGCTTCTTAGACCCTCCCCGCATCGCTTTCTGACCAAATGCTGCAAACCGCCCTAAAACGGAGCCGCTTCTCTTCATTCGGGATTAGAAACCGAAAGTGGCGCGCCAGCTCATTGCTCCACACCGCGATATCCTTCGGGGGGACGAGGGAGTTCCACATCATGCCGGTGATTCCAGATCTCTACGATCTTACCAGCCTCATTGAACCGAAACACGTTTATGATCGCCACGCCATCAACCGCCGTCATTCCCATGGCTTCGGCGTCCTGTGTAGGCTCGAGACTGACAAACCAGCGCGTCGCAACTTTATCGCCTTCAGCGATCTGGTAATCGATCTCGCCTGAGAGCTCGCCAAAACTATGGAACACGTCTGCGATCTCCTTTTGCGCGATGGCCGTCTCCGTCACACCCTTCGCAGGTCCGATATCGTGGACAACATATGTGTCAGCCACATAGTCTGCATAGGCCTCTGTATTATTCGAAAACCAGAGATTTTCGTAGAACTGGCGCGCAATATCTTTGTTTCGTTCGGTTGTGCTTGGCTCCGCAATCGTTGCGCAACCCGCCAAAGCGCTCAGCGCTGTGAATGATACGATTATGCTTTTCATGGCGATATGTCCTCCTTTTATGCGTCCTTGCATCCATTGAACACAAACGCTTCCATTCTCAAAATCGAGGGCAACACGGCGGCCTGCATCGACGACGACGACTCACGAAAGCCAAAAAGGCTTAAATGTGCCCCAACTCGGTCACTGGCGACAAAAGCTTTCGGGAGTTCATGTCTTCATGGCTGAAGCAAACCCATTAGGATTCCACATCTCGCATGAGCAACATGTCACCAATTCGCTCTTCCTTGTTCGAGGAGAAGCCACAAGTGATTGGCGCGCGTTCGCGTGGATTTCGCCACGTTCCAAATAACATGTCCCAGAGTGGTAAACCGTAATTGCTTTTGTGCTGATCGCGTTCGTGATGGAAGTGGTGCATCTCCGGACGTTGTATGATCAAGCCCAATGCCCAAGGTGTTTTTACATCGGCATGAGCAACAAGATTGAAGATCACCGTGTATGTTAGCGCGAGACCCGCTTCCAATCCGGAGGCTCCAAACACGACATACGCAATTGTGGCATTGAGCGTCGCTGCTAGAAAGCTGTCGATCGGATGAACATAGAAGGCTGTCAGCGCTTCAATTCGAGCAGGACTGTGGTGGAGTTGATGAACCGTTCGCCACAAGAAGTCTGAAGCATGTGTGAGCCTGTGCCACCAATACGCGCAGAAACTAGCCACCATGAAAATGATCAAACTGGATGAGATCGGGTCTAACGCCGCTGGAAGCGGAGAGAAGCTGTTGAGTGTGATCCAATCTGAAAAGAGGTACCCAGCTGCCATGACAACGACCAGGTTGGAAGCGTTGAGCGCTCCAGCATAAATGCGCCAACGTTTGTCACACGTGGCCCCAGAAGCAGGCTCGATGACTTCCCGGGTGAACAGAAACACAAACAGCCCAAACGCCACGAAGTACGGTATGATCATGATTGCCTCGCCTGATAATTAAGTGGTGCTTATCCAATCAAGACTCCAAGGGGTGTTTCGTCGCACTGCGTGTTAGGTGTGAACTCTGAGTATTTTTCAAGAGAGTCCGGGGCTATTAAAAGGACGGGCCCAGTAATCGCTATGACCCCAAACACAACCCCGAGTTCAGAGACGTGGATGTGTCCCAGCTAAGAGCTATCATCGAAGCTGACAGCGACCGTGCTCTTTAAGCCTTGGCCTTTTTAATCAGCTCCAGCTGGGCCCCCGCATCCGCGGTCACTTCCACGCGTTTCGGTTCCGGCATGGGTTTGTCAGGCGGGGCGATCGACAGCTCTTGAAATTTCTTCATGGTCGGCATGACGCGTTTGTCTAGCGAGCTATTCATCGCATTGAAGTGACCGACGGACGTGTTGAGGGACTTGCCAAGCTTCTCAATATGGCTCGCCATCGTCGCGATGCGCTCATAAAGCTGCTGGCCGAGCTGGGCCGCCTCGCGGGCATTCTCCGTCATCTTCTCTTGGCGCCATACATAAGCCACCGTTTTCGCGAGCCCAATCAAAGTCGAGGGCGTCGTGACGATCACGTTCTTGGAATAAGCCCGCTCCAGCAGATCCGGTGCGTGCTCCAACGCGGCGGCGAAGAAATTCTCGCCCGGGATGAACATGGCCACAAAGTCGACGCGCTCGTCCAAATTGGCCTGGTAGCGCTTTGACGCCAAGGCATCGACATGACGCTGCACATTCGTTGCGTGCGTCTTCAGGTGCACATTGCGCTGGGTGGGGTCTTCGGCTGAGGACGCCGCCATGTAAGCTTCAAGCGAGACTTTGGAATCGACCACGATTTGCCGACCGCCGGGCAAGTGGATGACCGCGTCCGGGCGCTGACGGCCCTCTTCGGTCTCATCATTCACTTGCTCATTAAAATCACAATGGCCTGACAAGCCTGCCTGCTCCATCACATTGCGAAGCGTCATCTCGCCCCAACGCCCACCACCCTTTGGCGCGGTCAGCGCATTGACGAGTTTGCCGGTCTCCGCCGTGTTGCGATGCAGACTTTCCCCGATCGCCTTCACCTGAGCCTGGATTGCCGATTTGTCCTCAGCGCGGACTTTTTCGATATCGGCGACGCGTTTTTTGAACTCAGTGAAGTTTTGATCGATCGGCTTCATCAGATCCTTGAGTTCGCCCTTGGCCCCTTCTCGGTGTTTCTTGAAGGTTTCATCGGCCAGGTCCATGAATTGGCGTTGGGTCTGTTGCATCACCCCGCGGGCAATCTCGCTAAACGCTTCCTTTTGCTTTGCGGTCTGACCGCGAAGTTCGGCGAGTTGAAGCTCTGCCGTCTCGGCTCGGGCGCGCTGCGTGGTCAGACTTTCCTGCGCATGCGAAAGATCGGCCTGGTTTTCCTCAAGCGAATTTTGCGCTTGCCCCAGCAATTCCCGAAATTTGTAACATGCCGCCCCGAGCCCAAGCGCGACAATAATCGCAACCAGGTGGATGAGGTCGAGCCCCGTTTCGCCGATTTGAATGATGGGTTCCATAACATGTCCTATACCCGATTCGGCATAGAACATATCAGGAACGTTGTCGAGCCTGAGACTTTAAACGTTAAACCGGAACAACAATACATCGCCGTCTTGGACGACATAGTCTTTGCCTTCCGCGCGCATCTTTCCAGCTTCTTTCGCCCCGCTTTCCCCATTGTTTTCGACATAGTCCTCGAACGCAATGGTTTCAGCGCGGATAAAGCCCTTCTCGAAGTCGCCATGGATCACCCCGGCCGCCTGCGGTGCCGTCCAGCCTTGGCGGATCGTCCAGGCGCGCGACTCTTTTGGTCCAGCGGTGAAATAGGTCTGCAGGCCGAGCAACGCATACCCGGCATGGATCAGACGATTGAGGCCCGGCTCTTCCAGCCCCAGCGTTTCGAGAAACTCTGTCTGCTCTTCGTCCTCAAGCTGCGAAATTTCTGCTTCGATCTGAGCCGAGATCACGACGGCTTGCGATCCCTCTTCAGTGGCATAATCCAGCACGCGCTTCGAATAGTCATTGCCATCGGCCGCGCTTTCTTCATCGACATTGGCGACATAGAGGACCGGCTTCGCGGTCAGCAGCTGCAGCATGTTCCAGGCTTTGCGCTCTTCATCATCGACCTCTGCGCGGCGGGCCGGGCGGCCTTCATTCAACTCGGCCAGGGCCTTATCGATCAGGGCGACTTGCGCCTTGGCATCTTTATCGCCGGAATTGGCTTTCTTGACCCAGTTCACTTTGCGCTTTTCCAAACTTTCGAGATCCGCCAGCATCAGCTCGGTTTCGACCACGGCCAAATCTGCAATCGGGTCGACCTTGCCGGAGACATGCGTGATGTCGTCATCTTCGAAACAGCGCAGGACATAGATGATCGCATCAGTTTCACGAATATTGGCGAGGAACTGGTTGCCGAGGCCTTCGCCCTTTGACGCGCCCTCGACCAAACCTGCAATATCGACAAAGTTCATCCGCGCCGGGATCACCTCTTTCGAGCTCGCGATTTCCGCCAGCTTCGCCAAGCGCGGCTCAGGCACGGCCACTTCACCAACATTTGGTTCAATCGTACAAAACGGATAGTTCGCAGCTTGTGCCGCAGCGGTTTGTGTGAGCGCATTGAACAAGGTGGATTTGCCAACATTCGGCAATCCAACAATCCCGCATTTGAAGCCCATCTGTGTCTCCGAAATAGTGCTGGGCGCGGCTTACCGTATTTTGACGCGAACACCAGAGGGTTTTCTCTCCTTAATCTGGAATCCACTGGTCAAACCTGCTCGGTCGGCTACAACCGCACCCTGGATGAAGGAAAATCAGCATGGCCCGCTATGATGTGTTTTTGGTGAGCGCGCTCGCGGATGAAGAAAAAGCGAGCCTGATCGTCCGGCGTCTACGCGCCCTGAAATTCAAAGTCCGGCATGACAAAAAGCGGGATCATACGACGCCGACGCCCAAGGATTATCGCGATGCCGATAACTCCCAATCGGTGCTCGTGCTGTGGTCAAAGGAAAGCTGCGATACGAGCAAAAGTGACAGCGATTGGGTCCACGCCCTGGCGCATCACGCCCGGTCTCGCGATGGCGTGCTCCTTCAGGTCGGGTTGGACAAGACCGTACCGGATGAACCGTTTAGCGAAGACACGCGCTATGCGCTTGCCGGGATGGGGCCACGCAAGCTTGTAGACGGCTATTTCGGGTTGGTCGAAGAGCTCGGACGACGCGACGGGCGGATCGACTTGCGGGATTGGATTGAGCTGAAAACGAGCGATAAAGACGGTAAGGAGATGTGGAAGGAGGCCCACCCGACGGATCCTCTTTCTCAAACTCCAAAACCCAAGAAGAAGGCGGCACCCCCAGCGCCCAAAGCTCCTGCGGCGCCGATCGCGGCCACGGCGATAGCCGCGGCACCCGCGACAATTCCCCCTGCGCCAGTAATGAAACCCCCGACGGTTCCGCAAAACGCGGACGATACAATCGGGCCTTTCATGCTGGCAGCCGTCGGCATCACGATCGTCGGGATGCTTTTGATGAGCGCTGGTCTGCAGACCCAAGCTGGCCTTCCAGCAACGGCCGTTGGTGGCACCTCAGCCCTTGTCGAGCAATGCCCGGCCGGACAGATGCCAGCTTACCTGCTCGAAGACCAGCTTCCGGGCGTCTTGGAGCCGGGGCCAATCATCGATGATACAGAAGCGCCAGATAACGGCTAGGAGCTAGCGTTGCTGTTTTGGGTCGTGCTTGGGCGCAGGCGCCAGGCGCATGACCTCCGTTTGATAGCGCTCATCACCATGCTCGATCAGCATCGGCAGAGCTTTCGAACAGGCCGAAATCATTGCGTCGCGCCAGGCTTCATCGGCCTTGGCAAAATCCGCCAGAACATAGGGCATGACCAAGGAGCCGTCGCCGGGATGGCCAACTCCCATTCGAATCCGACGCACGTCTACACCGACATGCGCGATCATGGATCGAATGCCATTATTGCCGGAATGGCCTCCGCCTCGCTTGACCCGCAAGCGTCCAGGCGCAAGATCAATCTCGTCATGGAAGACGGTGACGTCTTCGGCGCTGAGCTTGTAAAACTTGATCGCGGCCTGCGCCGCGCGACCGGTTTCATTGTAAAAGGTCTCAGGCTTCATCAGCAGGACTTTCTCGCCAGCGACCCGCCCTTCACTGACTTGGCTCTGAAATTTTCCTCGCCACGGCCCAAAGCCATAGTCTGATGCAATGGCATCGAGCACCATGAAGCCGAAATTATGCCGATTGCGCAAATACTTGGCGTCCGGATTTCCTTGTCCGACCAAAATGTGCATCACCGGGTCCTCATTTTCTTGAGCATCAGAATCAATAATGGCGGAACGGCCGCGAAGCCATCCCGCCATCCATTGTCGGATTGTGCGTCGCAAGCTTATTCTTCGTCGCCAGCCTGTTTCGTGGCTTCGACTTCATCAGCTTCTGGGGCTTCTGTCTCTTCCTCAGTATCGGCAGAAATACCACGGCCAACAATCGATGCGATTGTGAAGTCACGATCTGTAATCGTTGGCTCTGCGCCGTCAGGCAGTTTGATGTCGGAGATTTTAACATTGTCACCAATGTCGAGCCCGGTGAGGTCCGCGTCGAGTGCGTCCGGAATGCTGTCAGCCCGCACGTTGAGCTCAACCGCAAAGCGGACAACGTTCAGCGCGCCACCTTTTTTCAGGCCTGGTGAGGCCTCTTCATTGAGGAAGTTCACGGTGACTTCCACAGTAATGATCTGATCTTTCTTAACGCGGAACAGATCCACATGCTGCGGCTGGTCGGTGACCGGGTGCAGCTGGATCGCTTGCGGGATCACCATTTGCTTCTTGCCATCGTGGACAAGCGTCGCCGTGGAAGACAAGAACTGGCCTGTATTGATCGCTTTGACCACCTCATTCTGCTTGAGGTTGATCGCGACTGGATCTTCGCCGCCACCATAAAGAACACCGGGCACCATGCCCAAGCGACGCGCTTCGCGAGCGCCACCTTTGCCGATGCGATCACGCACAGTGACGTTAAAAGTAATATCTGTAGACATTGTGTTTCCTTTCGCCCTGAAGTCCGCCTCGAGACTTAGCTCGCGGTGACAGCCTGACAGGCACGGCCTCGCGCCGCCCTTTCTTCAAGGCGCTGCCTATACGGGAAAGGTTTGCCAGCTGCAATACCTAACGCACAGGTCACTTGACTCCCGGCAGTTTACACGCGTAGTTTTACATATGTAGCACTGCTGAGGTATCGCATGGCCAATCCAAATCCGTCAGAACTTGTCATTCTAAAGTATCTTTGGAACAGCGGGGCAAAAACTGCGCGGCAGTTACACGAGGCGGTCGGTCCCTCGCAAGACTGGCAGCTTTCAACCACCCGCACAGTCCTCGGACGGATGGAAGCCAAGGGTTGGGTCAAGCGCAATGGCGATGTCGATCCGGTCACTTTTGAGCCGATGCTGGATCGGGTCGAAACGCTCGGCAGCCTGGTGCGTCACCTCGCCCGCAAAGTGCTTGATATGGATGGTCCAATCCCGGCGACCATGTTCGCAGAAAGCCCGCACCTTTCAGACGCCGAGCTCGATGAGCTGGACGCAATCATAAATGCGGCGGAAGCCCGCAAAAACGGGGAGTAAAGTATGTCAGCCCTCTGGTTCATTGCGTTTTCATTGCTTTGGACCGGGTTGTTAGCGGGGGGAGCTCAATTCCTGAGCCGTGAGCCCGTTCCAGCTCGGTTTGCCCACACAATCTGGAGAGGTGCTGCTTTCCTGTCTTTTCTACCATGGGTCATTGCAGGCATCTATGCCCTGATCCCAACCCCGATGGCGACGCCCATTCCAGACATGCCGTATATTGGCGGCGCGGTCGAAGCTTTTGCCACAAACACTGCGGTTCAGGCCGCAACGGAGTCCTCAGCAAGTCCAATTATCGGCATGATCCTATTGGGTCTGCTCATGGGCGGATGGGCCGTGCGGCTTGGACTAAACGCGCTGTGCCAGATCCGGCTGCAGAATATCAAACGTCTGGCCAAGCCAAACGCGGAGGTCAGTGCGCGCCGTTGGGCGACAGCGCTCGGGATTAGCAATGTTCCGGCCACGGCAAGCATTCCCCATGGTTCTCCCTTCCTCGCAGGCATCGCAAAAAGAACCATCTACCTGCCCGAAGCGATTACCAGCCAGAGCGATGCCGACATTATTCTGGCGCACGAATGCACACACATCGCGCGCGGCGACTTGCTGACTCGACCATTTGAACGCCTCGTCGCAGACATGTTTTGGTTCTCGCCCTTTGCGTGGAAGATGCGGCGCGAATTGGATTACTGGCGTGAAGCGGCAACGGATCAACAGACCGCCGCGCTGACCGGCGACAATGTCGCCTATGCTCGCGCCCTTGCAAACACGGCGCGCGTGACCCGACCCATTCCCAGATATGCCCTTCCGGTTGCAGCGTTCATCCTGCCGCGTCATGAGACCTTGAAGAAGCGGCTGACCCAGTTGCTGGAGCGCGATGCGCGCAAACCGCGTCAGGCTTTGGCGTTCCTGGCCCTGGCTGCCGGTCTGATGCTCGCGCCTTTATCCTTGGCTCAATCTGCCAGTATGACCACCAGTTCAATCTTCACTCACCCTGTCCTTGTGTCGAACCATGCAAAAGTCTCTGCGCCGTTTGGTGAGGTTTATTATGAGTGGGAAGGCAAGAAGAAGTGGCATTACGGCGTCGATCTCGCCGCGAAAATGGAAACACCGGTCTATGCCCCCGCCAATGCCAAAGTGCTCTGGTCGGGTAAAAAGAGAGGATATGGCTATACGGTCGATATTCTGCTCGAAGACGGTCGCAAGATGCGCTTCTCCTCGCTGTACAAGTACAAAGTGAAAGAAGGTCAGAAGCTCAAAGCAGGTGACATGATTGGGTTGGTCGGTAAGTCCGCAGACAATGCCACCGGACCGCACCTTCACCTCGAAGTCTTCAAAGATGGCGAGCATATCGACCCGCAAAATGTCAGAGGTCTGAAGCTTTACAAAAGCTAGTTGAGCTTAGTCGAAGAGCTTCGAAACGCTTTCATTATTGGCGATACGTCGGATCGCTTCTCCCAGCAGCGGGGCGACCGACAGCACGCGAAGCTTCTTGGACTTCTGATCGGCTTCACTTGGAAGAATCGTGTTGCAGATCACCAGCTCGTCCATGACCGATTTCTCGATCCGATCGACCGCATTGTTCGACAGCACCCCATGCGTAATGTAAGCGCTAACGGCCGTTGCCCCCTGCTCTTTCAGCGCCGCGGCTGCGTTGCACAAGGTCCCGCCGGAATCACAAATGTCATCGACGAGAATACACTTTCGCCCGCTAACATCGCCGATAATGTTCATCACCTCTGATTTGCCAGCTTCCGGGCGCCGCTTGTCGACAATGGCCAGGTCCGCGCCGATGCGTTTTGCGAATGACCGCGCCCGCACCACCCCGCCAACGTCGGGCGAGACAACCATCAGGTCATCAGAACTCATCCGTCGTCGGACATCTTCGACCATTACCGGCAGCGCGATCATATTGTCGGTCGGGATGTCAAAGAAGCCCTGTATCTGACCGGCATGCAAATCCATGGTCAGCACACGGTCGGTTCCGGAGGCTGAAATCAGATTGGCCACGAGTTTCGCAGAGATGGGCGTCCGACCGTCGGTCTTACGATCCTGACGGGCATAGCCGAAATATGGAATGACGGCCGTGATCCGCGCCGCTGAGGCACGCCGCAGGGCATCAATGCAGATCAACAGTTCCATCAGATTGTCATTGGCGGGCCGTGAGGTCGACTGGATGACAAACACGTCTTCACCGCGAACGTTTTCATTGATCCGAACAAAGATCTCATTGTCGGCGAAATTCTTCACCTCGGCGTCCGTCAACGGGCAATCCAAATGATCCGCAATCGCCTCAGATAAGGGACGATTTGCATTGCAGGAAATGAGTTTCATTGACGTGCCACCTTTGCCCGGATCATCTGCCTAAGGCTTAAAGACGAAGCGATTGTGAGTCGCAAGACGACTCTTCCGCGACAGCTGGAGTTTTGACAGTGCCTGTGTCTTTAGCGTCGAAACAAGGGCGAAACACCAAAGCGCTATATCCTTCGACTTCGCTCAGAATGAGTCTCACAAAGTCACCATCCCTCAGCGTCCCAAAACCCGCCCGGCCACAGCATCGAGCTTGGCCAAGATGTCAGGATCGCGTACGCCCGGGGCCGTGATCATCGCGTAATCGAGACACGTTTCAATGCCTTGCGGAGACGGCGTTCGCGGCACGCCTTGCAAAGCTGCAGCGAGATGCCCGATCGCTTGTTTCGCTTTCAAAGTGTTCGCCGCCATGATCTCGAGCACATTGGTCACTTCCACATGCGCTTCGTCGGCTCGCCAGCAATCGTAGTCTGTAACCATGGCCACGGTCGCATAAGGCAACTCCGCCTCGCGCGCGAGCTTAGCCTCCGGCATGTTTGTCATGCCGATCACATCGCACCCCCATTGGCGGTAAAGATGGCTTTCAGCGCGGGTTGAGAATTGTGGGCCTTCCATGGCAAGATAGGTTGCACCCGAATGGACTTTCGCCCCGGTGGTTTGCACCGCCTCGCCTGCGAGCGAAGACAGGCGCGCACAGATCGGCTCAGCCACGGACACATGCGCAACCATGCCGGGACCGAAGAAGGACTTCTCGCGCGCAAACGTCCGATCAATGAACTGGTCGACCAGAACAAAATCCCCTGGCGCATATTGCTCCTGAAGAGATCCGCAGGCGGAGAAGGAGAGCACATCCGTACAGCCCAAACGCTTTAGGGCATCGATATTTGCGCGATAAGGCACGGTGGTTGGGCTGAGACGGTGCCGGCGACCGTGGCGCGGTAAGAAGACAAAGTCGACCGCGCCGATTTGGCCTTTCATCAACACATCGGATGGCGCCCCCCAAGGGGTCTCAACCGTAACCTCTTCGGCGCCTTCTAGCCCATCAATCTCATACAGGCCAGAGCCGCCAATCACCCCAATTACCCATTTCGACATGTACTTTCTCCAGATGCGAAAACTCCGCTCTTGGAGCAATGAAGCGCAAGGTCGTCAATTCAAGATTTGCTGATCTAGCTCACCTGATCTGGCACAGGACACCTGACCCTGGGTGCGGTGAACATGGAGAAGTCCCAATCGGCTCTCTGCCAATAAAACGTATCCCGATCGGTCATGATAAGACGCCACTGCACCGGCTCGCCAGCCTCGGTGAGTCGGTCTTCGCCTTCATATTGCAAGAGGATGAAGGGGGCATACCCCCCAGCGCCATCGCTGACCGGCGAGACGTCTGACCGTTCAATGAAGTCATCACCCGCCAGGTTGGATTCATAGACAATCCGATCGTCCAAACGCGACAGAGTAATTTTAAGTGGCGTTTGATCACAGCGCAAAGGAATGACTTCATTATCGTCTGCCTCATAAGGAATGCCCCAATACCCCTCAACGGAGTCGAGGATTTCCTTATAGCTCAAGAGCTGGGCATTTGCGGCCTCAGTACCGAGAACGGCAATCCCGATTGAGACGAGGATCGATCGCATGAAGGCTCCAAAAAAATTGCCGTCCCTATAAGGACGGCAATTCTTGTTTCTGTCTATGCCTTTAGCAGGACTTAGTGCGCGACTTTGCGCCAGATCCGCTTGTAGGAGAACCAGAGCAGGCCAGCCAGCAGCACCAGGTAAAGAATAACCGGCAGTGCAAGCGATTTGCGCTGGACCTGCTTCGGATCCCCCGCCCAGTGCAGGAACATTGCGACATCATACGCCATTTGCTGCGTGGTCGCTTCGGTACCGTCCATATACTCAACCCGTCCATCCGGCAGCTGAGCTGGCATCGCGATAAAGCCGCCATATGGTTTGTGCCGCGGGTCACCATCCCATTGCGGGGTCGTATCGCCGGCAAAGTATGGGTTATAGTAGACACCGAGTGGCTGGATCAACTCGCCGACCGTTTCACCATCATCGAACTCGAGATAGTTGATGAAGTTTCCTTCCTCGTCTTGACGGAATTTGACGTCATCGAAACTCGGATATCCCTTGAGCAGAGAATAGATATAGGTTGCGCCGTCGCCTTCAGCGCCTTTGCCGCGCGCTTTCGTAATGACCGAGAGATCTGGTGGCAGCGCGCCCCCATTCGCGGCGCGGGCCGCTTGATCGTTCGGGTAAGGCGAGCGGATCGTGTCAGCTGGAATCGCAGGGCGGTAGACTGGATCGCCAAATTCATCCGGGGTCGCGTCAAGGATTTCATACTCAGCTGCGATGGCTTTCACCAAAGGATTGTCATTCGCATTTGGGTATTCGTCACTGTAGAAGGGCCCGCCTTTTTCACCGAGGTTTCGGTAGGACAGGAGCTTCATACCATGGCACGACGCGCAGACTTCCTTGTAGACTTGGAAGCCGCGCTGCAGGCTTTCTTGATCAAGCTGGCCTGCTGGCACGCTCGCAAATGGCCAACCACCTTCGGGTGCCTTCGATTTTTTTGCACCACCAGCTGCTTCAGCCGAAAGGCAAAGCGCCAATGCGCCTAGTCCGGCGAGGAGTGGACGTAGGAGAGTCATACTCGTGATTTCCTTATTCCGCTGGCGCCGCCGCGGGCGCTTCATTTCCAAGAATGGAGTGGTGGATAGAGTCTGGCTCACCCTTCGGCCGCTCGCGCAGACCGAGCCAGGGAAGAATGACCAGGAAGTAAGCGAAGTAATACAGCGTCATGATCTGCGACAAGTGCAGGAAGCGGAACGCCGGGGCCACTTGAATGCCAAGAGAAGCGGTTCCACCGGCAGTCGTCGTTTCATCGCGGAACTGCGAAGCCGGTGCGTATTCTTCAAAGACACGCGATCCTTCAAGGCCAGCCGCGTCGGTGTAGGTCACGACCAGCTTGTCATCACCCATCTTGATGATGGGATTGTCCGGGTTCTCGGCACCGCACCAGCTCAGCAGCAAGCATGCGACGACAAATCCGAAGAAGAACTGCTTCGCGACGGGTCGATACCGCATGGACTTCACTTTTGAGGTGTCGAGCCATGGCAGCGCGAAAAGCACCGCAATCGAGCCGAACATGAAAATCACGCCGAGCAGCTTCGCTTCAATCGGTCCGATGTTGAACGTAATCGCGCGCAGGATGGCGTAGAATGGGAGCAGATACCATTCCGGCACAATGTGCGCTGGCGTCACCAGTGGGTTTGCCTCGATATAGTTATCGGCGTGGCCCAGAACGTTTGGTGCGTAGAAGACGAAAACGGCAAAGATGATCAGGAACACGACGATCGCGAAGCCGTCTTTCACCGTGTAATACGGGTGGAACGGAACGGTGTCTTTTTCGACATCCTGGACTTCTTGTCCGGTCGGATTGTTATTGCCCGGCACGTGCAATGCCCAGATGTGCAGGATCACAACCCCTGCAATCATAAACGGCAACAAATAGTGCAGAGAAAAGAAGCGCTGCAGGGTCTGATTGCCCACAGAAGGTCCGCCCATCAACCAGGCCTGGACACTCTCACCCACCAGCGGGATCGCGCCGAACAGGTTGATGATCACGTTGGCACCGTGCAGGGACATTTGCCCCCATGGCAGCATGTAGCCGAGGAAGGCGGTTGCCATCATCAGAAGGAAGATCACACAGCCGAGAAGCCAAAGGACTTCGCGCGGCGCTTTGTAGGAGCCGTAATACAGACCGCGGAACATGTGGACATAGACGGCCAGGAAGAACATTGAAGCGCCGACCATATGGATGTTTCGGATCAGCCAGCCAAATGGCACATCGCGCATAATGCGCTCAACCGATCCGAACGCCTCATCGACGGTTGCGGTATAGTGCATCGCCAGCACAACGCCGGTGATGATCTGGATCACCAGACATACGGCAAGGATGCCGCCAAACGTGTACCAATAGTTGAGATTTTTCGGCGTTGGAAAATCGACAAAGCTATCGTGCGCCAGACGGATAATCGGAAGACGATCGTCTAGCCATTTCTCGATGCCGGTATTCGGCTTGTAGGTGGACTCGTGTCCGCTCATGGGTCTCTTGTCCTTCCTTTAGAGTGAAATTTTGACGACTGAGTTCGAGACCCACTCGTATGTTGGAATGGGGAGATTCGACGGCGCTGGACCCTTGCGGATCCGACCTGACGTATCATAGTGCGAGCCGTGGCAAGGGCAGTACCAGCCGCCATAATCGCCAACATTGCCTTGGGCCGGACCAACCGGCACACAGCCAAGGTGGGTACAGGCGCCAGACGTCACCAGAATAGCTGGATTATACGTCCCATCCGGCAAAGGCATCAGACGCTCTTCATCGGTTTCGGGGTCTGGCATGCGTGCAAGGTCTGTGTTCACAGCCGCCGCAATTTCTTCTGGAGTCCGATGGCGCAAGAAGAAGGGCTTGCCGCCTATCAAGACGCGGATTTCGCCGCCGACGGGGACTTTGGTGACATCGACTTCGAGGCTCGAAGCCGCTTTCGTGTCGCCAGCTGCATTCATTTGTTCAATGAAGGGATAAGCTACCATGCCGGCGCCGCCAACTGTAGCCGCGACCGCAGCGACGTGGATAAAGTCTCGGCGCTCTTCGTCCACGTGTTCGGTGGCGGTCATATTTGAGTCGCTCACTATGTGTCTTCCTTTAAGCGTTGTATTTTTTTGTCTAGATACACTTTTCGCGCAAAGTTTCATTGCGGCGCACCGCCGCAAGCCTCCTGCCATTGCGTTAGCACATTTCGCAGCCTTCCAGCATGGCCTTATTTTCTGGTAAATGCGCCAAATTGAACCCCTTTCAAGGGCCAATATGGGAATCCCCGTATTTCGCTTTGCTGATTCGGATTCTAGCGCTGAAACGCATTCACGTTTAAAGACGCTTCATGACCGAAATAGAGACAAGAAAACAGCGCGCTGCGACCTGGTTCAAAGCCCTTCAAGATGACATTATCAGCCGCTTCGAGGCGCTCGAAGATGAAGCTGAACGGCCGCTCTACACAGGCGATCCGGGCAGATTCGAAAAAACCGAGTGGACTCGCGGCGATGGCAGCGAGGATTTGGGCGGCGGACGCACGGCGATCATGCGCGGCAAGTTGTTCGAAAAAGTCGGAGTTCATTTTTCCGAGGTTTATGGCGCGTTCTCGGAGGCCTTTCGCGCGCAGATTCCAGGCGCGGATCAATCCGATGGGCGTTTTTGGGCGGCCGGGATTTCCTTGATCGCTCACCTGCACAATCCCCGTGTCCCGGCGGTGCATATGAACACGCGCATGTTGGTCACGAGCGAGAGCTGGTTCGGAGGTGGCGGCGACCTCACGCCGTTGCTCGACTATCAAAGACAAGATGAATTCCAGGATACGGTCGATTTTCATGCTGCGATGAAGGCGGCCTGTAATTCATATGATGAGACCTGGTACCCGGAAATGAAAAAGCGCTGCGACGAGTACTTCCATTTGGCGCACCGCGATGAGCCGCGAGGAACTGGCGGGATCTTCTATGACCGTTTCAATACGGGCGACTGGGAACGCGATTTCGCCTTCACACAGGATGTTGGGAAGCAATTTGCAGATATTTATCCCAAGCTTGTCCGCCGGCGTATGAACGAGGGCTGGACCGAAGCCGAGCGTGATGAGCAGCTGATACGCCGCGGGCGCTATGTCGAGTTCAACCTGCTATATGATCGCGGGACGACGTTTGGACTGAAAACGGGAGGCAATGTGACCAGTATTCTGTCCTCAATGCCGCCCATCGTGAAATGGCCATAACCCCCGGTGACGAAGACAAAATGAGCTGATACGGCTAGGTCATGTCCCCATCCCGCCCAGCGACGCTGGTCACCATTGCCATTGCTTTAATGACCGCCGCCACGGCTGGGCTCGGCGCAGCCGTTTCGGGCGGCAGCGAGGACGTCTGGTACTTCGCTCTGGAAAAACCCGGCCTGACGCCGCCGGATATCATTTTCGCCATCATCTGGCCGATTCTGTTTGTATTGATGGCCCTGGGCGCAATTCTCGTTCGCGTCGAAGCCGGGAGCTTTAGTGCTTGTTCCGCCGCCCTCGGTCTGTATTTCTCGCAGCTGGCGCTGAACCTGTCCTGGAGCTGGCTGTTTTTCGGGTTTCATGAAGTCCTGATCTCCATGGTCGTGCTTGTTGCCCTCTGGCTCGCCATTGCACTGATGATCCGAGCGTTTGCCAGACACTCTAAAGCCGCTGCGATCATGCAAATTCCATATCTTTTATGGATCAGTTTTGCAGGCTATTTGAACCTATCAATCTTGCTCTTGAACCAATAATGCGAGCAGGGCCTCGCGTTCGAGGTCGAAGTCACTTTCCACCCAAACCCTTGCGACGCGACTGAGCGCTTCGCCGACGTCACGTCCTATTAATCCGACGGCAAGCGCATCATCCCCCTTGATGGGAAACTCCGGGCGTCTCCAGGCCCGCACGGCGGCAAGCAAATCGCGAACATCTGCGCCAGCCAGCATGGCGCGGTCCACAACCGCTTGTTTGCCATGCCAATAGAGCGTCGCTCTCAGCTCCTTGGACGTCATGCCCACCGGCTCCGGCAGATTGTCCGCGGCCCACATGGTCAGACGCGCAACTTCTTCATTCGACAGTCGCAGGGCGGGTCCGGTTTGCTGAACCGCCAAGGCCGACCGGGGCAGCAAGGCCATCAAACGCAGCATGGGATCAGGTTGAACACCGGTCAGCTGTTCGGTGAGGTGAAGATCATGCAGACCATCCGCGCCATGGTGTTCGGGCAAGACAATATCCAAGACCCCGCTTGCGCCCATGGCTTGCACGGCTTCGTGCGGTATCTCGGCCGTCAGAAGTTTCTTGAACTCCTTCCAGATCCGCTCTTTGGCGATTTGACGGAGCCCGTCGCGTTGTCTTTGACAGGCCGCGAGCCCATCGGCATCGATCCCGGCTCCATACCACGCGTTAAAACGGAAAAAGCGCAAGATTCGCAAATAGTCCTCACGCAGGCGTTCATCTGCATCACCGATAAAGATGACGCGCCCGGCCAAGGCGTCTTCGTAACCACCACCAACCGGATCGAACACTTCCCCATCTGGCGCGGCGTAGAGCGCATTCATACGAAAATCGCGGCGGCGCGCATCTTCGGCCCAGTCTTCTGTGAACGCCACAACGGCGCGTCGACCGTCTGTTTCAACATCGCGCCGGAGGCTGGTGATCTCAAACGGTTGATGGTCGACGATCGCCGTGATGGTGCCATGCTCTATGCCCGTCGGAATGGCGCGGATCTTCGCCGCATCCAGAGCCGCCAGCGTTTGTTCGGGGGTGAGTTGGGTTGCAATGTCGATATCATCGACTGGGCGCGACATCAGCGAATTGCGCACGCAACCACCGACAAATCGCGCGCTTCCTGACCGTGATGCTTCAAGCGCTTCGATCACACGGCGCGAAGACGCCGCCGTCAACCAATCAGCGTTCAGGATCGTCAAGGGTTTCCGCCGTATCGTCATCGATTTCAATCGGGGTGCCATCGAAGTTCTGGCGCTCACCGACGCCGTCTGCCTGACCCCCTGGATCTTCGGTCCGAGGCAGACCAATCGCGCCTAGGTCCTTCTCGCACGCATAGCTCTCGCCCGGGACAACGGCGCCGTCGACGATTTGTGCGGGTCGATAACATTCCTCGCGGCCCCCGCGATCAAGCAAGATCAGGATCAGCCAAGACCCGACAGCAAGTACCAGACCGGCCCCGAACAGGAGTCGGATCGGCCAAGGCTTGCGGCCTTCTTCTTCGGCCTCTGCGATCGCCAAGCGATAAACGCCGAACAAAATGAACGGCAGAAGGAATAGTGTCAGTTGTAAAAGAATACGCGGTGCCACGCGGCAACCTCCTCACGCTTCGTACAAGTTTGCATAAAGATCACGAATGATCCCAGCCGTAACGCCCCAGATGCGAAAGCCTTGCCAGGGCATTTCTATATATTGGCGGTGTTTTCCTTTATAAAAGGCTTTGCCAATCTGATGGTTAGCGGTGTTGAACAGAAAATCGAGGGGGGCTTCGAACACATCGGCCACCTCGGTTGGATCGGGACGCGCTTCGAAATCGGACGGCAGGACGCCCAAAACCGGCGTGATCCGAAAGGCGGTTCCCGTAACATAAGGCGCGGAACGGGCAATCAGCTCGACCGAACTCGGGACAACCCCGACCTCTTCCTCCGCTTCCCTCAATGCTGCAGCGACTTCATCGGCATCGACCTGATCGACCTTGCCGCCTGGAAAAGCCACCTGGCCAGGATGTGAGGCCATCGTATCCGGACGCTGCGTAAGAAGCGCTGTTGGGCCGTCTTCTCGCGGAATGATCGGGATCAGTACCGCGGCGGCGCGGATCGTGGTCAGCCGGTCTTCGTCAACGAAATCAAGGTCGCCGACTTCGTTCAAACGCCCCGTTCCTTTGATCGGATCTAAACGATCGCTCGCGCGGGCGAGGAAATCATCAAGCGTGGTAAAGCTCATTACGCGGCCGGTCCCAATTCAAAATACTGGCCTTGAGACCAAACACCAAGCTGTCCAGCGGCGCCTTCAAAAGCTTCGGCCATATCTGCCAATTCATAGAAAACGGGTCGGGACAGTTTTGCCTCGAGCCCACCGCGAACCCGCACGTACGGGCTTGGCTCCAAGGTTTCCAGATTGGTTTCGACCCGTAGGGGCAGATCCGGTCCAGCGAGCGCCAATTCACCCAAATTGGTTGTGAATGCCAGCGTTTGATCGCGTCCTGGTTCTCCAACCCGGTCGACACGCACTGCGACAAAAGGCGCGTCCTCGACATGCACAATGACCTTCTCATAGGGGGTCACCAGATAGATTTGACCATCGGGGTCTTTGCGCAGAATGCGGGAGAAAAGCTTCACCAGACGCTCGCGCTTGATCCGTGTGCCCTCGTGCCACCACGAGCCATCCGCGCGAATCTCCATCTGGATGTCACCACAATGATCAGGGTTCCAGAGATGCACCGGCGGAAGAGGGCCATCCAGGCCTTCCGGCGCGATGGCTTGCAGCACCTCCTCTAGGGAAATGACAGAATTTCCATTCGATTTCATGTGGTACTCCGCCATCTTCTCGCCTAGACCTAGTGCGACTGGTGTAGATAGTGAAGATGGAGTGCTCATGGCAGACGAAAATGCAGCGATTGTCGCGCAGGCGGAAGCGGCCGGTGAAACACTTGCAAAGGTGAAAACCGAGATCGGAAAAGCCGTGTTTGGACAAGAGCGCGTCATCGAACTCGCCCTCGCTGCGATCCTGGCTGGCGGCCATGCGCTTTTGATCGGCGCGCCGGGGCTTGCAAAGACCCGTTTGGTCGAAGCCATCGGGACCGCACTCGGCCTCAACAATGCTCGTATTCAGTTCACACCAGATCTGATGCCAGGCGATATTCTCGGTTCAGAGGTGCTCGATGAAGGCGCGGATGGCAGCCGGGCGTTCCGCTTCATCAAAGGTCCGATCTTCACCTCGCTGTTAATGGCGGACGAGATCAACCGCGCCTCACCGCGCACGCAGTCCGCCTTGTTGCAGGCGATGCAGGAAAAACACGTTACTGTAGCCGGTGTGAGATATGATCTCCCAGCCCCATTCCACGTGCTCGCCACCCAGAACCCGATCGAACAGGAGGGGACCTACCCTCTCCCAGAAGCCCAGCTCGACCGCTTCTTGCTCAAAGTTGACGTCACCTATCCCGACCTCGACACGGAGCGCAAAATCCTCGTTGAAACAACCGGCGGAGATGAGGAAGCCGTGAAAACGGCTCTTTCGTCTGAAGAGTTGATCGCATTGCAAGCGCTCATTCGAAAAATGCCGGTTGGTGAAACGGTGCTCGACGCCATTCTTTCGCTTGTCCGCGATGCGCGCCCGGAACAGACAGCTGACGAACGCGTCCGTCGCTTCGTCGATTGGGGTCCGAGCCCGCGGGCGGGTCAGGCGCTGATGCTGGCCTGCCGGTCACGCGCCCTTCTACGTGGGCGCCTGGCGCCGAGCCTTGAAGATGTGGAAGCTTTGGCCGAGCCATGTTTAGCCCACAGAATGGGCATGCGGTATGACCCAACTGGCGAAGCGCCGGGTCTCACGCATCTGATTGATGATCTTGTAAAAAAGGCAGCTTAGGACATGCGTTCAGTTTTGTTTCTTTCCGCGTTGGCATTGACCGCCGCTTGCAGCGAAGTCGCTCCGATCCCTGAGGGTGAAAAAGCCGAGATCGATTGTCTTGCATCTATCACGGTCGTTGAAATCACCGATGCCATCCGCGAAGGCTCTACCAACGGCGTGGCCGCCGAAGAGCTGTCAGCGATCCCGGCTGAGAAAACGGCGGCGGCGATCGAGAAGCTCAAAGCGAAATATTCCGGCACTATGGATACCGCTTATCTCGAATACGATATCAACCACCGCCTCGATAAAATTCAGGACGCCATCAACAATCGCGACCCGGATTCCGAGGCCACTCAGATCATGAATGACACGTTAGCGTTGGGGCGGTCATGCTCATTCGGGAGTTAGCCCAAGAGTGATTTCACTTTCCACGCTCAGAGCAGATGCTGAAGCGCTTGCGCGGCAATTGCCCGGCCTGTCCTTGCAGGCCGCAGCGGCTGACTTGGTGCATCCGGGCGCTGCTGGGCGCAAACGAGCCGGCTCCGGTGAACAGTTTTGGCAGTATCGCCGCTACGCTCAGACCGATGCCGCCGACCGCATTGACTGGCGGCGCAGCGCCCGCGGCGATGAGTATTTTGTGCGCGAAACAGAATTGGAAACCGCGCGCACCATCCTGTCTTGGGTCGACCCAAACGCGGGCTTTGACTGGTCGAGTGACCCGGGCCGCGAAACCAAAGCCGATCGAGCGCGCACCATTCTGCTCGCGCTCAGCATCATCTTTGCCAAGGAAGGCGAGCGTGTGGGTCTGATCTCAGGGCCGCGTCCGGCAAGCCTTGGCAAAACGGCGCCGGATCGAGTGGCCGAGGACCTGCTTTCAAGCCAGACCGGTACGCTCGAACCTCCTCGCGCCCAGGCCCTGGCGATTGTGGCAAGTGATTTTTATGATGGCGTTGAGACCTGGCGGGGACGGCTTGCGGCCCTGGCCAGAACCTGTCGGCATGGCGTCCTGCTGGCTGTTACAGATCCGATTGAACACACGTTTCCGTTCTCCGGGCGGACTAAATTCAGCCGACCCGGTAGCACGCTGGACCGTTTGTTCGGTCGAGCTGAATCGGTTCGGGATGAGTATCTGGAAAAACTGGCGCAGCACGAACGTGATTTGACCCAGTTGGCCCTCGGTATGGGCTGGGCGGTTGTCCGAAATCGGACCGATGAAGATGGCCTCCGGGGCGCGGCGGCTGTCCAGGCCGCGCTCGAGCAGTTCGGGGACAAAGCATGACGCTTGGCCCATTTCTGTTTATGGCGCCACTGACGCTGCTCGGACTGATCGCGCTCCCGGTCATCTGGTTCATTCTGCGCGCCACGCCGCCCAGTCCGAAACAGGCCCAGCTGCCCAGCTTGCGGCTTCTGGACGAGGTCGAACCCCAGGAAGAAACACCTGCACGAACCCCATGGTGGATCCTTCTCTTGCGGCTTGGCGCCGCCGCGCTGGCCATCCTTGGACTGGCGCAGCCAATCTATGCCCCAAACGCAAATCGCACGACCGTTGAAGCGGACTCGGTTCTGGTAGTGATCGATGACGGTTGGACGAGCGCCCAACGCTGGGGCGAAATCCGCTCTGCCGCGCTCTCTGCCCTCGATGGCGCGGACAGGGATACCCCCGCACACCTTTTGTTGACGGCACCACGGTCGCTCCCCGGTGATGTGAGCACGCGACTGGATCGCGCAGCCTTCGAAGCGCGCATCCGCTTTTTGCAACCGCAGCCCTGGACAGTGGATCGCGAAGATGCGCTTGTGCGATTGCAAAGCAGTCAGATCCAACCCGGACGGATCCTTTGGTTGACGGACGGTCTTGATCCGGAAACCTCCAGCCCATTTGGACGCGCGCTGGCAGAGCTTGCGCCGCTCAGCATTTACGCCGCCACGCCGCGTGGGCCCGCCGCCCTGACGCGCTTAAGCGCCGATGCTCAGGGCGTCGCATTGACCGCGGCGCGCACCGATCGCACAGACCCGTCATCCCATTTTATCTCGGCGCTCACCCTGGACGGCGCCGCTCTGGCGACCGCGGATCTCGAATTTGCAGCTGGCGCAGCCACAACCAGCGCGCTCTTCGAACTTCCCCCTGCCGCTCTTGCGCGAGTCGCCCGGTTTCAAGTCACAGGCGCCGCGTCCGCGGGAACGGTCTGGCTCTGGGACAGCGCGGATCGCTCACGACGCGTCGGTCTGGTCAGCG
Source organism: Pseudomonadota bacterium (assembly GCA_038527765.1). GTDB lineage: Bacteria > Pseudomonadota > Alphaproteobacteria > Caulobacterales > Hyphomonadaceae > Henriciella. The sequence goes on along the minus strand of JBCBFK010000003.1, from coordinate 77,082 downwards.
GCGACAGCACGGCACAACCCCTCCTATCGGACATTCATTATGTGCGCAAAGCGCTCGAACCCTTTGCAACCATTTCGGAAGGCGAGCTGACCGATCTCATCGCGGAAAACCCAGATGCGATTATTCTCACCGATATCGGCCAGATCGATCCGGGCGCCCGGGATGCAATCACGCAATGGATTGAAGAGGGTGGCGCGCTCATTCGCTTCGCTGGGCCGCGCATGGCGGGGCCACAAGCGACAGCGACCATAGATGAGCTTGTGCCCGCCCCTCTGCGCCGATCCTCCCGTGCGATTGGTGGCACCCTGACCTGGGAGGAGCCGCAACCTTTGGGCAGTTTTCCGGAAGCCTCGCCATTCGCAGGCTTGGCGCCGCCTGAAGACATCCGCGTCCGTCAGCAGGTCCTCGCCCGCCCCGGTCCGGAGCTCGCGCGTCGCACCTGGGCGCGTCTGGCCGATGGCAGCCCGTTGGTCACAGCAGATCGCCGAGGTGAAGGCACGCTGATCCTGTTCCATGTCACCGCCGGTCCGGATTGGTCAGACCTTCCTTATGCAGGCATCTTCGTCGATATGCTGCGCCGCTCGATCGCCGCGGGGCGCGGCGAGGCGATCGCTGATGAAGAAGGTTTGTATTCGCCAGCCCTCACTTTGAACGGGGCGGGACGCCTTACGCAACCGAGTGCCGGTGCCACGCCGCTGAGAGCCAGCGATTTCGGCGCTGTGACGCCGTCCGAACAGCATCCGCCAGGCCTTTATCAGGGCCCAGCCGGAACCCGCGCCCTAAACGTCGCCTCGGAGTACAGCCCCACCCCGGTGACCAATTGGCCACCCGCGGCAACCTTGCTCGGCGACACCGAAGCCCGCACGTTCAGACTGGGCGGCGTCCTGCTCGCGCTTGCCCTCCTCCTGCTTTGCGTCGACTTAATTGTTGCGCTGGCCTTAGCCGGAAGGCTTCCCACCCTTCGCCGCTCCGCCGCAGCAATCATCGTCGTTTTGGCTGGCACTACGGTATTCCCTGTTGCCCCGCCTGCGCAGGCACAAAGCGCTTTACCCGTTTCGCAAATAGAAGGGCTCGACAAAGAGACGGCCGCCGCCCTCGAAATGCGCCTCGCCTATATTGAGACCGGGGACCAACGCACCGACCGCGCAACGCGTGCGGGGCTGGAGGGTCTGAGTCTCGTCCTGTTTCGACGTTCGAGCGTTGAACCTGCGGCCCCGCACGCGATCGACCTGGAGACTGACGCGCTGGATGTCTATCCCGTCTTGTTTCTATCGCTGCCGGAATCGCCTGAGCCTTTCAGCGCGACGGCGGTTTCGCGATTGAACGCCTATATGCGTAATGGAGGCGCGCTCTTTGTAGATACGCGGCGCGGCGGCACGATCGGGGCTCAAAACAGTTTCGAAGGACTCGACCAAATCCTTGAGGGCCTCGACACACCTGCCTTGGCACCGGTGCCAGCGGATCACGTTCTGACGCGCTCATATTATCTTATCCAGTCCTTCCCGGGACGTTATGAGAACCGCAATCTCTGGATAGAAGCGACGGGCGCGGCGGCAAAGGAAGAACGCCGAGGGGATGGGGTTAGTCGTCTCTTCGTGGGCGACGCCGATTATCTCGCCGCCTGGGCTGTCGATGAACGGGGGCGTCCAATCTATTCTGTGGATGGCGGCGACTTGCAGCGCGAAATGTCGATCCGGTTTGGCGTCAATCTGATCATCTACATCCTGACCGGGAATTATAAGGAAGATCAGGTGCATGTACCTGCGCTCCTGGAGCGTTTGGGCGAAGATGAAGGCGTCGGTGATTTCGAGGATGAAGACGGGGTCATTCCATGATTGAAGCATCCCGCCTGACCTTTGATCCGCTGATCGGCTGGCCGCTTTTCTGGGCACTGGCCGCGCTCTGTGCGATTAGCCTGATTGTCTACCTGATTGCCTTTCGCAAGGCTTGGCTGACACGCGTCTTGGCAGCTGCGTTTGGTCTTTTGGCCCTGTCCAACCCTGCGCTTGTTGAAGAAGAGCGTGAACCTCTGCCGTCTGTCGCTGCGATCGTTGTCGATCGGTCTGATAGTATGGGATTTGGCGACCGAAATGAGATTGCCAGCGCCGCCTTTGCCGAAATCCAATCCGAACTCGAAGCCAATCCGGCCATCGACTTGCGCGTGATCGAAGCCGAAACGGTCGGCGACGGTACGCGGCTGATCGGAGCGCTCGAAGGCTTGATGGCAGACGTCCCGCGCGACCGGATCGCAGGCGCAATTCTGATCACCGATGGCCAGGTCCATGACCTGCCCGAGACTCTTGCGCGAATCCGAGAGTTAGGGCCCGTCCACGCCTTGATCACGGGCAATCCCCGCGCCAGCGACCGTCGCATCACTCTGGTTCAAGCGCCGAATTTCGACATTGTCGGGGATGAAGCAGAATTTGTCGTTCGCATCGATGACCCGGAGGGCGGCACAGTCCCGCTTACCTACGCGATCAATGGTGGCCGGTCTCAAGCTGAATACATCGAGGCCGGCGAAGACACGAGCATCTTCATCGAAGTCGAACGCCGCGGCGACAATATCGTGGTGTTCGAAACCCCCGAGGGCGAGCAGGAATTGACGCTCGCCAATAATCGTACGGCCGCAACGATTTCCGGCGTGCGTGATGGATTGCGGGTCTTGCTGGTAACCGGTCGTCCAAATGCTTCAGGGCGTGTTTGGCGGGACTTGTTGAAGTCTGATCCGTCCGTTGACCTTGTCCACTTCACGATTTTGCGCCCGCCCTACAAGCGCGATCTAACGCCGCTGGAAGAAATGGCGCTCATCGCGTTTCCGACCGAGGAGCTTTTCGAAGATAAGTTGGATGGCTTTGATCTGATCATCTTCGACCAGTACGAGCGCCGCGGTGTGATCACGATGGGCTATCTGGCAGATGTCGCGCGTTATGTTGATGAAGGCGGCGCGCTGCTGGTCGTTGCCGGGCAGAGCTTTGCCGGGCCCGCCAGTCTCGCCCGTACGCCGCTGGCCGGTATCCTGCCCGCCCTACCGACCGGCGAGGTGATCTCTGAGGACGTGATGCCAACGCTCTCGGATGAGGGCATGCGCCACACCATTACCGAGGACTTTAGTGGGCGCTCCTGGGGCAAGTGGCTGCGCTACATCCGAGCGCGCGCCGACACAGGTGACGTCTTGATGCGTACCGAAGACGGGGCCCCGCTCTTTGCCGTCGACCGGGTGGGAGAGGGTCGTGTTGCCCAATTGCTGTCCGACCAGATCTGGCTCTGGGCGCGCGGCTATGATGGCGGCGGCCCGTTCTCAGATCTGATCCGACGGTCGGTGCATTGGCTGATGAAAGAACCTGAGCTTGATGAGCGTCAATTACAGCTTACCGCACAAGGCGACATTGTCCGCGCCAACTTGCGGACGCTGGCGGATCGCGCGGCGCCGCTAATCATTGAAACTCCGGATGGCAGTTTTCTCGAGCCGGAATGGCGCAGTGATGGTCCTGGCAGCTACAATGCAGAGGTCCCGGTCGATCAATTGGGGCTCTATCGCGCACAATCCGGCGGATTGGAAGCGGTTGCCTTGAACGGCCCGGCCAATCCGCGAGAATTTGCAGCTCTTGAGGCGACGGGCGATTTGCTGCGCCCGTTGGCCGAGTCATCGGGCGGCGGTGTGTTCGGCCTCGAAAGCGTCGGGGATCGGCCAGACCTGCGCATGGTTGGGCGGCGCGCAGATGCGGCGGGAAGCAATTGGCTAGGCTTGCGAGAACGCGGCGCTTACGCCGTCCGCAGTTCAACCAGCTTGCCCCTTTTGCCGGGCTTGCTCGCAATTGGCTTGATCCTGATCACCCTCCTCTTTGCCTGGCGGCGCGAAGGGCGTTAGAACAAGCGCCAACGAAACTGGCGCATAGATCGCTGGCACACTTTTTCTGGGAGGATGAGCATGGCGGATACGCAGCGCACGGTGAAAAGCCCGAACTATGGGGGCTTCCAAAACGAAATCTATTTCCAGGGCCTGCAGGGCGTCATCCCGGAATTCCCGATCGATTTTAAAACCCTCGTCGCGCGTGCTGAAGCGGCGATGCCGGACTATGTTTTGAACTATGTTCAGGGTGGTTGCGGGGACGAGTTGACCCAAGACCGCAATGCCAGCGCCTTCCATCATTGGGGCATGGTCCCCCGCATGCTGGTCGATTGCGCTGAGCGGGATCTCACAGTCGAGTTGTTTGGCGATCACCTCCCCAGTCCCGCTTTCATGTCTCCAATCGGGGTCAACGGGATCTGCACGCAAGACGGTCATGGCGACATCGCGGCGGCAAAGGCGTCTGCGCTGACCGGTGTGCCCTTCATGGCCTCGACCCTCGCCAATGATCCTTTGGAAGAAGTGATCAAGCATTGCGGCGATGTCCCGGCCTATTTCCAACTGTATACGCCCAAAAATAAAGAGCTCGCACAAAGCCTCATTTCGCGCGCCGAAACAGCGGGATACAAAGCGATCGTGGTGACCCTCGACACATGGGTCACCGGGTGGCGCCCCCGCGATCTGGCTGCATCAAACTTCCCGCAATTGCGCGGGCATGTGCTGGAGAACTATTTCTGCGATCCGGTCTTTCGGAGCTTGTTGCAGGCGGCGCCAGAAGAAGACCTGCAAACCGCAATTCTGACCTGGGCTGGCGTCTTCGGAGAAGTGCTGACCTGGGATCATATTCCCTGGCTCCGGGAGACCACCAAACTGCCCATCGTCCTCAAAGGGATTTGCCATGAGGACGATGCGCGCAAAGCGGCAGATCTCGGAATTGATGCGATCTATTGCTCCAATCATGGCGGCCGCCAGGCGAATGGGGGAATCGGCGCGATCGATATGCTCCCCGGTGTCGTCAAAGGCGCGGGCGACACGCCCGTCCTTTTTGATTCTGGCATTCGGTCGGGCACCGATATGATTAAAGCCATTGCCCTTGGCGCGACAGCGGTCGGTGTTGGCCGACCTTACGCTTACGGGCTGGCGCTGGGCGGTGCTGAAGGGGCGGCGCACGTCTTACGCTGCATGTTGGCGGAGGCGGATCTGTTAATGGCCGTGAACGGCTATCCGTCCCTCGCGAACGTCCGAGTGGAGGGCGCACAAAAGGTCGATCCTTAAACGGCGCGCAGGGGCCCGCTCAGAGCCTCCGCTGATCCGGCCAAATCCCGAACCATAACCCGCGCCATATCCTGGGGCCCCGGAAACTGAAACCGGTCCGGCGAGACCACCTCAAAGCCTAATTCCCCAAAGTAGCGGGGCGACCCAATAATGATGGCGGCGTCCCATTTCGCCCGGGTGGCCGCTTCCAAGGCTTCGCCCGTCACGGTCAGGCCGAGCCTCTGGCCCTGAAAATTCGGATCGACCGCCACCGGGCCAACGAAAAGCGCCGGACTCCGTTCGACACCCACAAAAATCGGCCAAAGCCTGCATACGCCGATCACCTCACCCTCCAGCACGGCAACGCGGCTCAGGTCTGGAAGCGAAGCATTGCCTTCTCGCAAGCGTTCTGCCGTTTTGGCGAAGTGGCCCGGCCCAAACGTGCGGTCGTACAGCGCTTCGATCGCGTCGGCATGTTGGACGGGGGATTCAGGCAGGATTTCAATCATGGCGGGCGGTGTTTACGCGCTTAACGCCGAAAGGCAATGCCTGGATTTAGTATTGCCAGTGACCGAGCTGCGTTCGGATCGCTTCGATGAAGGCCAGAGGCTGATCCAACATGACATGATGCTGCGCATCCGGGATCGACACCATCTCCATATCGTCTCGCAGTGAGCGCATATAGGCCCAGATCCGCTCATTCACGAGCACTGAATCCTGACCGCGCATCATTGCGACAGGGCAGGTAATATCGGCCAGCATATTGGTCGACATCTTGCTGAACTCGAAATTGATGAAAATCTGCGGGTCAAACTTCCAAATCCAACCTGTCTGACCCCCCTCATTGGTTGTTTGTTTGAGGCTGTGGCGCGCGATATAGTCAGCAATGAAATGGTTTTCGCAAGGCTGGGGCGGGGCCAGTCGAAACCGGGCCAGAGCCGCCTCAAGGCTTGCATATGCACGATTGCCGCGGGCCCGGCGCGGCGGGCCTTCCCACTCATCGTCCGGCGGGCGGAGACCGCTATCGACAATGACAACGCCAGAGAACCGGTCTGAATGCTGAGCCGCTGTGTGCAGCGTTATGAACCCGCCGAAAGAGTGCGCGACGATAATGGGTTTTCGACCGCCAGAAAACAGGCCGGAATCTTCACAAACCGCCATCTGTTCTTTTGCAAAGGCGGAAAAGCTGTACATCTCGCGCCAGCTGCTATCGCCCATCCCGGAAAAGGTCATCGCGATCACGAAATAGTCGTCTGCCAATGCCGGCGCGATAAAATCATACCAGTGCGCATGCGCGCCATTTCCGTGCGAAAGCAACAGGCCAGGTTTCGCGGAATCTCCCCAGGTCTGATAGCGAATGCGCGCGCCCGCCGCTTCGACGAACCGCTCAGTGTAAGGCGTGCTAACAGCCGCTTCAAACCAGTCAGGCGCGTCCGGTTTTGCGCCACGGTAGCGGGCGAGCAAGTTAGCTTCAGCTGGGCTGAGTTCTTTGAAATCATCCGCCATGGATCAGGTCCGTTTCTCGATAATTTTGAAGATGCCCGTCCCCGTCATCAAGGTTTTGTCGCCGCTCCAGATCCGGCCTTCGACCGTATAAATACCATCCACAACGGACAGGACGTCGCCGCGGCCCTCAATCCAAGACCCATGCTTGGCTCCGGATAGAAAATCACAGACCAGGCGGATGGTGACCCACCACGTGTCTTCGTTTTTCTCAACCGCTGAGCCCCAAGCCATATCGGCAAAGGTCATAAGCATGCCACCATGCGCATTCATCATTCCATTGGTATGATGCTCACCGACACGAAACCCACGGGTCAGTCCCGTTTCGTCGCGTTTTTCAAAGAGTGGCCCGACCTGACGTCCGAATCCCCGATGCCAAGGCAAGGGGACGAAGCCTGCAGGAATATCGTATGTCTGCTCGCGGGTGAGATCATCACTCATGGCGGTGACATGTGCTCTAATCCAGTTGGCGACAACCCCTCACGTTGGGGGATTTGTTGCGAGCCAGGTGAGTAAGAGCACATTTGCGTTCGCTGACATATGCGCCACGATCGGAACAATAACGGTGCCGCTGACCAAGCGTAGGACGGCGAACCCGATGCCGCTCAAGAACACCACGAACATGGCTGCGGGGGAATATTGCAGATGGCTGAACGCGAAGGCGAGGCTCGACACAGTGACGGCCGCGATGGGGCTCAGCCCGCGAGCAATAATAGCCCCGAAAGCAACGCCCCGGAACGCCACTTCTTCGACAATCGGCGCCATAAAAACAGCCACGAAAATATAAGCCAGAGACCAGTTTTGCGGCGCGAACACAGCCTCATTGACCTCTTCGCGATACTGCCATCCCTCCTCGGTCATGAAACTGCTCACCACCAGGCTTGGAATGATCAAAAGCAGCGGACCAAGAACACCGCCCAGTATCAACCAAGCCGATGTTGTGGTCATCCGACCGGCGAACGCGCCAGCACCCATCTTATCTGACCAGAGGCTCATCAGACCGAACCAGGCGGCCATGGCGACACCGGAGACGAGCCAAAGCGTATGATACGCTTGCAGCTCGCTCTCGGTTCCGGGTTCAATCTCTGGGATCAGCTCCAGCGCAATCAGGGCGCCGCCGGTCAAGAAAAGGACCGGCGCTAGGACCACCCAAAAGAAGGCCATAAGCGGCTCGCGCAGCAGTGCCATCGGGGTCTGATAGGGGCCCATCTCCAAAACGCGCAGCGCTCCTCAATAAAGTGTACTTCAGCCTATTCAGTGAACGCACAGACATGTAAAGCCCGTCCAGCAACTCAACTCGCTCTCTTTCAGGACTGACACGACATGCGACAGACAGCCATCGGCAAAACAGGCATCCAAACTGGCGCGATTGCCTATGGCTGTTGGCGGTTTGCGCAAGGCAGTTTGTCGGATGCGGATGCCAAAATCCGAACCGCTTTAGAGGTCGGTATGACGCTAATAGATACGGCTGATATCTATGGATTTGGGGAGCCCAAAGGGTTTGGTGGTGCTGAAGCGGTCCTGGGCGACGTTCTCACCGCAGATCCGGGCCTGCGGAACAAGATGTTTCTCGCCACAAAGGGCGGAATCATTCCGCCACGCCCCTATGACAGTTCCTATGCCTATTTGATGTCGGCACTGGATCAGTCACTGGCCCGCCTCAAGACAGATCATGTGGATCTTTACCAGATCCATCGACCTGATCTTCTGGCGCCCGTCGAAGGCACCGCGAAGGCGCTGAATGAAATGGTCCGCTCCGGCCGGGTCCGTTGGATCGGGGTCTCCAATTTCACGGTGGCCCAAACCCGAGCGCTGCAGGCTCATTTCGATCACCCGATTGCAACCCTGCAACCGGAATTCTCTGCCTTGCAGCAAGCGCCGATCACGGATGGCAGTTTCGAATGGTGCAGCGAAACCGGAGCGACGGCGTTGGTATGGTCACCCCTTGCGGGCGGGGCGCTCGCGACAGGTCAAACCGATCATCCTCGTGGCCCAGCTGTCCTGGCCGTTCTGGACCGGCTCGCAGAGACCTATGCCACCGACCGTACCAGCATCGCGCTCGCCTTCACCTTGCAACCGGCGGCCAAGATCATTCCGATCATTGGGACACAAAACCTCGACCGGATTCGAGACGCGGCGCGCGCCTGCGAGCTCGACCTCACCGCGCGAGACTTTTACGATATCGTTGAAGCCTATCGCGGCGAGCCGATGCCCTGATGTCGATTAGCTGTTTTCAGCGGGGCGCAGCGCGACAAGCTCATCCGTCATGCTGTTGATCTTATTGAGCAACGCATCGGCAGACCCATTATTCTGATCGAGAATGGACAGGAATTGCGCCTGTTGTTCGATGGCGAGCCAAATCAGATTGCCTTCTGCATTCAGAGCCACGTCGACAACCTGATACGTGCCGCCGCGATTGAGCACACGCCAGCGCACTTCCAGTTCCTGGCCATCAGCGCGAACAATCTCTGTGTCGACGATGGAATCGCGTGGATTGCGATCGGTTGAGCCGGTGACTTTTACATCCTGGCCACGATATTCGTTGAAATAGAACTCATACACTGCCAGCGCATAGGCGCGGAATGTGGCGAGATAGGCTTCCATCTCTTCATCTGTAAAGCGCTTGGCATATTTACCGATGACAAATTTTGCGACCGCGTCGAGATTGGTGAACTCGTCCATATAGGTCTGAAACTGCGCCCGGCGCTCTGCCGGCGACAGATCCGGTGCATTCAGTGATGCAAGGACGTCATTCGCGTTTGTGCGGACATATTCTTCGGTTTGCGCGTCTGCGAAGGCGGGTAAAGCGCTCGCAGCGAGCATTGCGGCTGATAAAATCAATTTCCGAGAGATCATGGTCTTATTCCTGTGACTCGAATTCTTCCCCATCGCCGAAATCATAATCATCGAAATCGGGCAAATCTTTGAACGGATCTTCTTGCTCTCGTCCGTCGCGTATCGCGGCGTCTCTTTGTTGTGTATAATTGCGTCGCAAAGCGACATAAGGTTCGGGCTGATCTCTCAGGATCTCCACCGCCTCAATCAGGTTTTCGCGGAGCGAAATGACACCCACAGCCTGCCGGCTGACGCGAAAGGCCGTATCGCCTTCGAATTGGGCGTAGTTGAGCGGGTCAAACGCATTATCGACGCCAAACCCGACCGTGTCCCTCAAATTTGAGGATCCGAGGAACGGCAGGACGATGTACGGACCGTTTGGCACGCCCCAAACGCCGAGGGTCTGTCCAAAGTCTTCGCGATGCCGCGGGACATCCAAAGCTGTCGCGACATCGAAAATTCCGGCAACACCTACCGTTGAATTGACGAAGAACCGGGTGGCGGTGTCTAAAGATGCCAGCGGTTTGCCTTGTAATACGGTGTTCGCAAACACAACCGGTTGATTGAGGTTGCTCAAAAAGTTCGAAACGCCGCTGCGCACGGGTTCGTTCGTGACTGCGCGATAGCCCTTGGCTACCGGCTCAATGATCGCTCTATCGGCACTGTCATTGAATGCGTAAACACCGCGGTTCCACCCCTCAAAAGGGTCATACACCGCTGTCGGGCTGACCTCTTCACTCGTGGTCGCACACGCTGAAAGCACAAGCGCCGTGCCGGCTAGCGCGAAGGCTAATTTCATCTTTTCCGATCCTTCTTATCGGCGGACGATATGTGACTGCCTATGCCTGAAATCAAATAAACCTAATGTGAATATTCAGACATGTGCAAACACTGTGTCGCAGAGGGCACAGAAAAAAAGTCGACCAGGCACGCTTGCAAAACATATAAAAGATCGTTTATATGTTTGAATGCGTACGTCTACGGATACCCTTGTTGATGCCCTGAAAGCCGCTGGCGAACCCACGCGTTTGCGCATTCTTGCGCTATTGCGGCGAGGAGATCTGGCCGTTGGCGAGTTGGTCCAGATCTTAGACCAAAGCCAGCCGCGTCTGTCCCATCATCTAAAGACGCTGACGACAGCGGGACTGGTGCAGCGTTTGCCTGAGGGCTCTTGGGTCTTTTATCGCGCCGAAACCCGCGACTGGGCCGGACGACTCCTGGACACATTGTTCGCTGAGCTTGATGCCGAGTGCGAGCCCTTTACGACCGATACTGAAGCTCTGAAGCGCGTGCGCGAGACGCGGGCGAGCTCTGCAGAATCCTATTTTTCGGAGATCGCTGACCGCTGGGACAATCTGAGAGCATTGTATTATCCCGAAGCAGCGATTGAGCAGGCAATCCTCAATGAAGTTCAAGGTCAGCACTTTGACCGAATCGTCGATCTCGGCACCGGGACAGGGCGGATGCTGACTTTGCTTGCCCCCTATGCGGCAGAGGCTGAAGGGCTCGATCTATCGCACAATATGCTCACGGTGGCCCGCGCCAATCTAAATCGTGCTGAAGTGCGCAATGCACGGGTTCGACAAGGCGATGTGACCGCGACCCCGTTTGACACCAATAGTGCGGATCTCGTCATCGTGCACCAGGTGCTTCACTATCTCGAACAACCGGACGAACTGGTTTCCGAAGCCGCGCGAATTTTAAAACCAGGCGGCACGCTGCTTGTGGTGGACTTTGCCCCACACGATCTAGATTTCCTGCGCGACACCCAAGGCCATCGCCGATTGGGGATACGCGAAGACGATATGACCAATTGGGCCGATCTCGCAGAGCTCGCTTTGCAGGCGCCGCAAAGATTCGATCCACCGGCATCGCTCGATCAGGGCCTGAGCGTCCTGATCTGGACCGCGACCCGCCCGGCCAATCTACAGGAGGCAGCGGCATGAACCAGCTCGCCATCGCCACGCAACAAACATCGCCCGCACCGAATGTGTCATTTGAGTTCTTCCCCCCGAAATCGGACAAGATGGAAGCCAAACTATGGGAGTCCGTCGCGCGTCTCTCACCGATGGCACCAAAATTCGTCTCGGTGACCTATGGAGCCGGCGGCTCGACGCGGGATCGAACTCAGAAGACCGTCGCAAAAATCGCGCAGGACACGACACTGTCACCCGCCGCCCATCTAACCTGCGTCGGGGCGACGAAAGCGGAAGTGCTCGAAGTTGCGGCTGATTTCTGGCATGCAGGCGTTCGCCACTTGGTCGCGCTGCGCGGGGATCCTCCTGGCGGTATGGGCGATAAGTTCGAGCAACATCCCGGCGGGTTCAAGGACAGTGTCGATCTGATCGCTGGTATTCGCGATTACGATATCGCGCCGGGGGCGCGCTTCGAAATCAGCGTCTCCTGCTATCCTGAGCAGCATCCAGATAGCCTTGGCTGGGACGAAGACATCGCCTTTCTGAAAGCCAAACAGGATGCTGGCGCGGACCGCGCGATTACCCAATTCTTTTTCGAGCCGGACGTCTATCTGTCTTTCCTGGAACGGGCGCAGGCGGGCGGTGTCACCATGCCGATCGTGCCCGGCATTATGTTGCAGCCAAACTTCAATGGCCTTGCCCGTATGGCAAAAGTCGTCGAGGCCAGCGTGCCCGATTGGCTCTATGATCTTTACGACGGCACCGAAGACGACCCAGAGACCCGCGAGCTTATCACCGCAAACATCGCGGTTGAGCTATGCCATAAACTCTCTGAGCAGGGCGTTGAGGATTTCCATTTCTATACGCTCAACCGAGCCAATCTTGCCCTTTCCACTTGCCGACTCCTCGGCCTCAAACCGAAAGCTGCTACCGCATGACCGATCGTCAAACCCGCATCGCTCAACTCCATGCGACCGCTAAAGAGCGGATCCTACTGCTCGATGGGTCCTGGGGCGTTATGTTCCAGAAAATGGGGCTCAGCGAAGAAGACTATCGCAATGAGCATTTCACGCCGGACGCTTATCCCGGTCAGATGAAAGGCAATAATGATATTCTCTGCCTGACCCGCCCGGACCGCGTCACCTATCTGCACGATGCCTACTATGACGCCGGCGCTGACATCTCGGAGACCAATACCTTTTCAGGCACCACAATTGCCCAGGATGATTATAATCTGACCCTCCAGGACGTGATTGACATCAATTACGAAGGCGCGCGCCTGGCACGTGCGTCCGCGGACGCCTGGACAGAGAAAACGCCGGACAAGCCGCGCTTTGCCGCCGGCTCAATTGGGCCGCTCAACAAAATGCTCTCAATGAGTTCGGACGTTAACAATCCGGGCGCGCGTGAAGTCATTTTTGACCAGGTCTATCAGGCCTATCGTGAGCAAATCCTCGCCCTGAACGAGGGCGGCGTGCATATGTATCTGATCGAGACGATTACCGATACGCTCAATTGCAAAGCGGCGATCAAAGCCAAGATGGACCTGGAATCCGAAGGCATGGATGCGCTACCGCTATGGATTTCCGGCACGATCACGGACCGCTCTGGGCGCACGCTGTCGGGCCAAACGGTGGAGGCGTTCTGGAATTCTGTTCGCCACGCCAAGCCGTTTGCCATCGGCTTTAACTGCGCGCTCGGCGCTGAACTGATGCGGCCTCACATTTCGTCACTCTCGCGGATATCGGACACACTGGTCGCAGCGTTCCCAAATGCGGGTCTGCCAAATGAGATGGGCGAGTATGATGAAACCCCGGACCAAACTTCGGACAAGCTCGGCGGGTGGGCCAAGGATGGCATGGTCAATATTATTGGCGGCTGCTGCGGCACCACGCCGGACCATGTGAAAGCGCTCGCCAAAATGATTGAGGGCTTGGCGCCCCGTGAAATCGCTCCGAGCAAAAACACAATGCGCCTCGCTGGCCTCGAACCGTTTGAACTGGCAACTTAAAGGACCCTCAAGCGCAAGGAGACCTGCCCATGAAAGTCTATGACAAACTTAATGACCGGATCATCAGCTTCATCGAGAAGCAGAAGATGTTCTTTGTCGCGACTGCGCCCCTCAGCGGCGATGGGCATGTGAACCTGTCCCCGAAGGGTTATGACGCGTTCAAAGTCATCGATGATACAACCGTTGCCTGGCTCGATCTCGGGGGCTCCGGGATTGAGACGCAGGCCCATGTCCAGGAAAATGGCCGGATCACCATTATGTTCTGCGCGTTTGAAGGCCCGGCCAATATTCTACGTCTGTTCGGCACCGGTGAGGTGATCAATCCCCACCATTCCGAATGGGACGACATGCTCTCCATGTTCCCAGGGTTCGAGCGCGCCCGCGGCGTGTTTAAAGTCAAGCTGACCCGGATCCAGGACAGCTGCGGCTGGGGCGTACCGTTTTACGAATTCAAAGGCGAACGCGACCAGCTCTCACGCTATGTAGATAACAAATCAACCGAAGAGTGGCTGGACAGCCGCTATGCGAAAAACGCGCAGAGCATTGATGGCCTGAAAGGCCTCGTGAAGGAGCCAAGCTGATGACTTACATTGATGGATTTGTCGCCGCCGTGCCGGTGGAGAACAAAGAGCTCTATCTGGAGCACGCCCGCATCACCAGCCCGGTCTTTAAAAAGTACGGCGCATTGCGCGTGGTCGACAGCTGGGGCGACGAGGTCCCGGACGGCGAGGTGACCTCTTTCCCGCTGGCGGTGAAAGCCAAACCAGGTGAAGTCATCGTCTTTTCCTGGATCGAATGGCCGTCTAAAGAGGCCCGCGAAAAAGGCATGGAACAATGCATGACGGACCCGGTCTTTAATCACGATATGGAAATGCCGTTTGATGGCAAACGCATGCTGGTCGGCAGCTTTGAAACGATTTCGGATGTGTAAAGCCTCGTTCGTTTTCCTTACCCCCGGCGAGAGCTGGGGCCGACGACGGTTGTGCCCTCAGCCGGCCGCCATAGATGCCTGCGCTCGCAGGCCAAGCGATTCTACTCATTCGCGGGACAGATAAATAAATGACCACCGCCTCCCAGAATTTCGTCAACATTGGCGAGCGGACCAATGTCACCGGATCAGCGCGATTCCGGAAGCTGATCGTCAATGGCGATTATGCCACGGCCGTCGAGGTCGCACGCCAACAAGTTGAGAATGGCGCTCAGATCATCGATATCAACATGGATGAGGGCATGCTCGACGGCGCAGAGGCGATGACCACATTCCTCAACCTGATCGCTGCCGAACCCGACATTGCCCGCGTCCCGATCATGATTGACAGCTCCAAATGGGAGGTCATCGAAGCTGGCCTGAAATGCGTGCAAGGCAAGGCCGTGGTCAACTCGATCTCGATGAAAGAGGGCGAGGATCAATTCCGCGAGCAGGCCCGTAAATGCCTGTCTTATGGCGCGGCGGTCGTGGTCATGGCGTTTGACGAGGTCGGCCAGGCCGATACCGCGCCGCGCAAGATCGAAATCTGCCAACGCGCCTTTAAAATCCTGACCGAAGAGGTCGGCTTCCCGGGGGAAGACATCATCTTCGACCCGAACATTTTCGCCGTCGCGACCGGCATCGAAGAGCACAATAATTACGCCGTCGATTTCATTGAAGCAACCAAAGTGATCCGCGAGACCTGCCCGGGCTGTCACATCTCCGGCGGGCTTTCGAATGTTAGCTTCTCCTTCCGCGGCAATGAGCCGGTGCGCCGGGCCATGCACTCAGTCTTCCTATACCACGCCATCCCA
Source organism: Pseudomonadota bacterium (assembly GCA_038527765.1). Taxonomy (GTDB): domain Bacteria; phylum Pseudomonadota; class Alphaproteobacteria; order Caulobacterales; family Hyphomonadaceae; genus Henriciella. The sequence continues at coordinate 61,934 of JBCBFK010000003.1, read as the reverse complement.
GCGGGTATGGATATGGGCATCGTGAATGCCGGTCAGCTCGACATCTATGATGAGATCGAGCCGAAGCTGCGTGAGCTGGTCGAAGACGTAGTCCTTAATCGAAACGACGACGCGACCGAAGCGCTCGTTGACTATGCCGAACAGTTTCGTGGCCAGAAAGGCAAGTCGGCTGAGAAAGACATGTCCTGGCGCGAGCTACCGGTAAACAAGCGGCTCGAACATGCTTTGGTCAATGGGATTACCGAATTCATCGACGGCGACACTGAAGAGGCCCGCGCCGCCGCGGCTCGCCCGCTGCATGTGATTGAAGGCCCGCTCATGGACGGCATGAATGTCGTTGGCGACTTGTTTGGCTCTGGCAAAATGTTCTTGCCACAAGTTGTGAAATCGGCCCGCGTGATGAAAGCCGCCGTCGCCTATCTCGACCCGTTTATGCAGGCCGAAAAAGAAGAGCTTGGCACCGTCGACGTCTCCAATGGCAAAGTCCTGATGGCAACCGTCAAAGGCGACGTTCACGATATCGGCAAGAATATTGTCGGCGTCGTTCTCGCCTGTAATGGCTATGAGATCGTCGATATGGGCGTTATGGTCCCGTGCGAAGACATTCTCGCCAAAGCCGAAGAAGAGAAGGTCGACATCATTGGCCTCTCCGGCCTGATCACGCCGAGCCTGGATGAGATGGTCTATGTCGCCCGCGAAATGCAGCGCACCGGCATGGAGCAACCGCTCTTGATTGGCGGCGCCACAACTTCACCCGCCCATACGGCGGTAAAGATCGATCCAGCGCGCGACAATGGGCCGACCATTCACGTCACCGATGCGAGCCGTGCCGTCGGCGTGGTCTCAGCCCTCTTGTCCGATGAAGAGCGCCCGCTTTTCGTCGAGACCGCGCAGGCCAAGTATCAGCGTATGCGCGACAGCCGCGCCGGCGGGCCGCCCAAACCGCGGCATCCAATCCAAGTCGCACGGGCCCATTCGCACAAATTGGAAGCGCCAACACCGCCGGCCCCGACCTTTACGGGCACCAAAGTGTTTGAGGATTTCGATCTCTCAGAGCTCGCCCGCTACATCGACTGGACGCCTTATTTCTCCAGCTGGAATCTCGCCGGTCGCTTCCCGCAAATCTTGGACGATGAGATTGTCGGCGAGGCCGCGCGCGACCTCTGGCGCGATACGGAAAACATGATGCAACAAATCCTCGGCCAGGATTGGTTCAAGCCAAAAGCCGTGATCGGGTTCTGGGAAGCGAAACGCGAGGGCGACGACATCAAAGTCGAGACCGGTGACACGTTCCACACGCTCCGCCAGCAAATGGTCAAAGACAATACGCGCGCCAATTTCGCGCTCTCAGACTTCATTGCCGAGCATGGCGACCATCTTGGCGGCTTTGCCGTCACCTCAGGCCCTGAGGCCGAGGAGATCGCTAAAAAGTTCGAAGCCGAAGCCGATGATTATTCGGCCATTATGGTCAAAGCACTCGCTGACCGGTTCGCTGAAGCCATGGCCGAATATATGCACGAGCAAGTCCGTAAGATCCATTGGGGCTATGCCGCGGATGAGGCGCTCTCCAATGACGAGCTGATCAAGGAAGGCTATTCCGGCATCCGCCCCGCCGCGGGCTATCCATGCCAACCGGACCATACGGAAAAAGAAACCCTGTTCCGGCTCTTAGACGCCGGACGGATCGGCATGGAGCTGACCTCCAGCTTTGCCATGACCCCGGCGGCGTCCGTGTCCGGGCTGTATATGGCCCATCCGGAAAGCGTCTATTTCGCGGTCGGTCGGATCGAGCGCGATCAGGTCGAAGACTATGCCCGGCGTAAGGGCATGGAATTGCGGACCGCGGAGCGCTGGCTCGGGCCGATCTTGAATTATGATCCGGCAGAAGTGGAAGATGTGGCGGCGTGACCCAAACCATCGCCAACATCACACTCCTTGTCCCGGATTATGATGCCGGCATCGCTTTCTATGTAGACGCACTTGGCTTCGATCTTCTCGAAGACACGAAGCTCAGCGAAACTAAGCGCTGGGTCCGCGTCGCCCCCAAAGGGGCTCAGACCGCGCTCTTGCTCGCGCAAGCAGATGGTACCGCGCAGCAGGCCGCAATCGGCAACCAAACCGGCGGGCGCGTGGGCTTCTTTCTGCATACGGATGATTTCGAACGGGACCATGCCGCGATGACGGCCAAGGGCGTCACGTTCCGCGAAGCGCCGCGCTATGAGGCCTATGGCACAGTCGCGGTGTTTGAAGACCCGTTCGGAAACCTATGGGACCTGATTGAACCCAAATAAAAAGGCGGCCTCGAAAGAGACCGCCTTCTCTATTTCAAGCTTTAGCGCCTTAGTTCACGTCGAACCGGTCGAGCATCATCACTTTGTCCCAGGCTTTGATGAAGTCCCGCGTGAAACGCTCTTTCGAGTCGTTCTGCGCGTAGACTTCAGCAATGCTGCGCAGGATGGAGTTCGATCCAAAGACCAGGTCCGCCCGTGTGCCTTTGTAGGCCACAGCGCCAGTTGAACGGTCTTTGCCTTCGAAAGTCTCTTCCATCGGGTCTGCGGCGCTCCAAGCATACTGCATGTCGAGCAGGTTGACGAAATAGTCATTGCTCAGTGTACCGACATTCTGAGTAAAGACGCCATCTGGCGATCCACCCGCATTCGCGCCAAGGACGCGAAGACCGCCGACGAGCACCGTCATTTCGGGCGCCGACAGAGACAGCAGAGCCGCTTTGTCGATCAGAAGCGCTTCGGTCGAACGGGGGTCGAGCGTGTCCTTATAGTTGCGGAAGCCGTCAACTTTAGGCTCGAGCACGTCATAAGACTCAGCATCCGTCATCTCGTCGGTTGCATCGGTCCGGCCCGGTGTGAACGGAACGCTTGCACCAGACGCTTTCTCGATCGCAGCACAGCCGCCAAGAACGATCAGGTCCGCCACAGAGACTTGCGTTCCGCTGGCATTGAACCCAGCCTGGATCTCTTCCAGCTTCGCGATCACATCAGCCGTGCCGGACGCCTTGTTGATGTCCCAGTCTTTGGCCGGGGCAAGGCGAATACGTGCGCCATTGGCACCGCCGCGCTTGTCTGAGTCACGGAAAGTCGACGCAGACGCCCAAGCGGTGCTGACCAGTTGCGAGACGCTGAGGCCAGAGGCCAGGATCTGAGATTTCAGTTCAGCGATATCGGCGTCATTGATGACCGCACCAGATTGAGCTGGCAACGGATCCTGCCAGAGCAGATCTTCGGCGGGGACTTCCGGACCGACATAACGGGTCTTTGGACCCATATCGCGGTGCGTCAGCTTGAACCAGGCCCGGGCATAGGCGTCAGCAAACTCATCTGGATTGTCCAGGAAGTGCTGAGAGATTTTGCCGTATTCCGGATCCAGCTTCATCGCCATGTCAGCCGTGGTCATCATCAAGGGCTGGGTCTTAGACGCATCGTGTGCCATTGGCGCTTCCGGAGCACCTTGGCCAGCGACCGGGGCCCACTGGACGTGACCGGCTGGGCTCGTGACCTTTTCCCACTCATATTTGAGCAGGTTTTCAAAATAGGTCATGTCCCATGTGTCTGGGGTTGGGGTCCATGGGCCTTCAAAGCCTGCCGTCGTGGTGTCATCCCCTCGACCGGACGCGTAGTCATTCATCCAGCCAAAGCCCATATTTTCCATCGGTGCCCCTTCGGGCTCAACACCGACTTCACTTTCTGGTCCAGCGCCGTGGCCTTTGCCGAATGTGTGACCGCCAGCGACCAGCGCAACCGTCTCATAATCATTCATTGCCATACGGGCGAAGGTGATGCGCACATCATGCGCGGCAGCAAGCGGATCTGGCACCGCGTCGGGGCCTTCTGGGTTCACGTAAATCAGACCCATCATCACCGCGCCAAGCGGCGTGTCGAGCTTGCCAGCATCGGCGTCTGGCGCCTGATAATCGCGTTGACCTGCGTAGCGGCTATTCTCGTTGCCAGAGGCCGCGAGCCACTCATTTTCCGGGCCCCAGTAAATGTCTTCTTCCGGCTCGAACCAATCGGCGCGACCGCCAGAGAAGCCAAATGTTTTCAGGCCACAGACCTCCATGCCGACATTGGCAGACAGGATCATCAGGTCAGCCCAAGAGATCTTGTTGCCATATTTCTGCTTGATCGGCCAAAGCAGACGGCGCGCTTTGTCCAGGTTGCCATTGTCTGGCCAGCTGTTCAGCGGGGCGAAGCGCTGTGAACCAGAGTTTGCGCCACCGCGACCATCATAAGTGCGGTAGGTCCCGGCACTGTGCCACGCCATGCGCACGAAGAAGCCAGTATAATTTCCGTAATCGGCGGGCCACCAGTCCTGGCTGTCCGTGATCAGCTCAGCGAGGTCTTTTTTCAGCGCGTCATAATCGATCGACTTGAACGCTTCGACATAATCAAAATCATCCTCAAGCGGGCTGACTTGCGGCGCGTTCTGGTTGAGGATTTTGACGTTAAGCTGCTCGGGCCACCAACTTTTATTCGCCAGGTCGCCGGTCTTAAAGCCGTGGCGTACCGGGCATTTCATATCGTCTGCCATGAGGTCTCCTATCTCAGTTTTGTGCGATTTTTTATCTGGGTATGGAATTATGCTGGGAAGGTACGCCGCCAAGGGCTATCGATCCAATTAATAATAGCGCTAGCCGCCAAAGGTTTTGACTATATCGAGTGAATCCTGAGCCGCGCTCAATTCGCGCGAGAGGATAAGACGATTGCATTCTCCGGAACTGTTGCGTTTACTGCTGGTCTAGGCCTTGCGTCACTGAAACAGGGACGATTGCAGAGTTCGCTTAGGAGGCGAAAACTATGCCATTTTGCAACAAATTTCTGGCGATTTTCGCTGTCCTCGTTCTGCTTAGCGCCCCGGCGTTCGCCGACGGCACACCCGGAAAACCTGTCAATCGTGGACCGGAGCCTGTGCAAGCGCACCAACCTGTTCCCCCAGAGCCCGGCTGTTACCTGATCGAAGACGGCCGCGCCTGGTCCTGCCCGGCCCATCCCGCGACGAAGATCAAACCGGCCCCTGTGATTGAGAAACAAAGCGCCTCAACGCCTTGCTGCGGCACGTTTAAGCGCACCATTGTGAAAGAGCATCCCCCGGTCGTTACGAAGCGCACCACAACGCATCGCAAGGCCCCGACACAGCGCATCGTCAAGCATTATCCAGCAGAGACCGTACGTACGGTTCAAACTTCAAATGAAGTTCGATTGGACATGGCAAGCTTTACTGGCGGGGTCGGATCAGGCGTCGATGGCGGATTCTATGGCGGTGGCGGCGGCGCCATCGTGATCTCCAGCGGACGCAGCTTTTCTGGCGTGCTCAGCCATAGTGCCTCTCAGTTTACCTTCCGGGGTCATCGCGGCGGTAAGAAGCGCGGCGGCGGCGGTGGACGTCCCTGCGGCTGCTGAAGCAGGCCGCGATCACACCTGATCTCGAACCCAACCTTCAACATTCGCAAGGAATGCCGCTTCCAAACGGCTCACGCTGACCGTCTGCAAGTCTGACGGAAACGGCCGCGCCCGACTCATCACTTCTGACAAGTTGATCAGGCGGCGCAGACGCTCCGCCGAGCGTGGACGCAATTGCGGTAAAATCTCGTCTTTGACTCGCTGGGGCGGGATCAGCTCAATGCCGCTCAAGTCGCGCCCGAAGGCCTCCGCCGGTGGCGTTCCGACCTGCATCATTTGTCCAATCGTCAGAGCTGCATCGCCCGCGGTGAGCCAATAGGTCCGTCCCCAGTCAGGCGCCGCGACCACGTCGGCGATCGCCTCCGCGACCCAGTCCACCGGAACAAAATCGCATTGCGTGTCGCCCGCCAGGGGAAGGATCGGCAAGCGCCCTTTCAACACCGTCGCGATGAACATGTGAAAGCCTTGATGGCTGGCAATCTCGCCCGTCTCTGAATGACCTGCGATGATTGAGGGGCGGATGATCGTCCAGTCGGTTTTGCTGTCCCTGACCCGCCCCTCGGCCGCACGCTTCGAGGCCACATATTCAGACGCAACTGGCGCAGCGGGGCCGTACGCCTCTGAGCAATAAGCGGTCGATACGAAGTGCAATCTGGCGTTCGCTGCCTCAGCCAGGTCCACCACGTGCTGCACGCCTGAAATATTCGTCGCACTCAGCTCGGGCACTTGTCCGCTCATATCCGTGATCGCCGCGCAATGAACGATCGTATCGATCTGATCACAAAGCGCGGCATAGTCCGCGGCATCGAGCCCCAATTTGGGGGCGCGAATATCAATCGCGATCTGCGGCAGGTCGCTCTCCGGGCGGGTCCGATGACGCGCCACAAGCAATCGCGCCTGCGGCAAACGCCCGACAAGCTCGCGCCCAATCACACCACTGGCGCCGGTCAAAAGGATCATAGATCCCACCTCATGGCGCCATTAACGGCACACGCGACGAAGAGACAAGTCAATCAACTGTGAGGTCCGCCGTGACCTGATATCTCAAACCGGATCTCTGGAACATACGTCGACCGTTCCAACCTATAGCAATAAAATTGGAATCAAGTACGTCCAGTAGGCGATAACCCCCATCACCAGCCCGAAGACTCGAATGCTGGTCTTCCATTTGAGACCACCGTCGAGCAAAATGAAAAGTGACGCGCTTCCTCCAGAAACCCAAAAGCCAAACATTACAAGCAGCTTGGCGTTCTCCAAACCGTTTTCGACCCGTTCAGACGTGCCCGACACAAACCCAAAGATGAACCCAAGCACAAAAACCAAAGCGGTTATCGCGAACGGTAGAGCAAACCCCTCGCACCACCATTTTACGAACTGGCTTTTGGAGAATGTTGGCCACCAGTCCGGTCCAGGATCATCGGGCTCGCGCATCTTGTCCTAACGCAGCCGCCCACAACGGCTTTCAAACATCTCGATCGCTGCGGGCATCCATTGGCGGAAGTTCGCGGCGCGGGTCTCGGAGGCCGGGTGCGTGCTCATCCATTCGGGCGGGCGTTGGCCACCGCCAATCTGCCCCATGCGTTGCCAGAGCTCCGGGGCCTCGCGCGGGTCATAACAGGCGCGCACCAGGAGCTCCAATCCGATCTTGTCGGCCTCGGTTTCATGCTCTCGCGAAAAGGCCATTAGCCCGCCTTGCGCCGCCATGCCCATAGCTTGCCGGACCATTTGCGCCTGGCCGGGATCCATATCGCCAAGACCAAGCCCGACGGCGACGGTCCCGATTTGCGCCAGACGGCTATTGCTCATCCGCTTGGCGCCATGATGGGCGAGCGCGTGACCGATCTCATGACCCATCACCACGGCGAGCTTGTCGACATCCCGAATATCTTCCAGCGTCACCCGGCCATCATAATTGCCGGTGATGTCGAGAATGCCGGTATAGATCGCGACATAGCCCCCCGGCAGACAAAACGCATTCGGCTGCTCGGACTGGATGACATTGAACGTCCAATCGAATTGCTGCGCCACAGGTTCAAACGTGAAACCGGCATCGAGATAGTCCTGCTCCATCTCGATCGCTGCCACCCGCAACCGCTCACCGATCTCATTGACCGTGTCATAGACCTGCCGCCCGGCAATATCGCAGCTTGAGCTTCGACCAGAGCAAATCACATTGCGGCCTTCCTGTTGCAGCATTTGCCCATAGGACTGCGCGCCGAGCTCACTCGCCTGATCGATCGAGATCGTGTTGAACTCGCTCTTGCCAGAGTAAGGGTTCACTTCCTGATTGGAGAAATAGTAGATCGCGAGACCAATCAGCGCGATGATAATGATCCCAAAACGGCCGCCTGGCATGCGCGTCCTCCGTGTCCCGTTAACCCTCACTTAACCTTAAGCCCGGGCGTGGGGAAGGCTATGAGACCAGTTCAGTCCGCGATCAGTGATTGCTGAGCGCCTAGCGCTGTGGGACACTCAAGGCCATCCAAGATGGGAGGCGGCATGGCACAAAAGATCGAGATTTGGTTCGAGTTTGCCAGCACTTATTCTTATCTCACAGTCTCGCGCGCCGCGCCGCTTTTGGAAGCTGCGAGTGTGCCCTTCGCGTGGAAGCCCTTCCTGCTCGGCCCGATTTTCAAGGCCAAAGGCTGGGACACGTCCCCGTTCAACCTGGACAAGGCAAAAGGCGATTACATGTGGCGCGATGTGGCGCGCCGGGCTGAGCGTTTCGGCCTGCCCTTTCAGCGCCCTCCAATCTTCCCCATGCACACGGTTCAGGCCGCGCGGATCATGACCGCGGCGCTGGAACAGCCCTGGTGCGGCGCCTTCGCCCGCGCGGTCTTCACGGCGGAGTTTGCCCGCGGCGAGGACATATCAGACCCGGCTGTCCTCACCCGCGCACTTGAGACCTGCAAGGTCGACCCGGCGCCGTGGCTGGACGCCGCCCAGTCCGACGAGACCAAAGCTGCTTTGCGCGCACGCACCGACGAGGCCGCTGCGCTCGGCCTGTTCGGCGCGCCGAGTTTTCGGGTCGGCGAGGAGCTGTTCTGGGGCGATGACCGCCTCGAAGATGCCTTGATCTGGGCGCAGGAAAGACGTTGACCGAGGGCCGCACCCCCGGCAACACTAGCCCCATGAGCGACACTGCCACGCCCACCGACGCCGAAAGCCAGAAACCGCTCCCGATCTGGGACGTGCTCAGCGAGATGGCGCTTTATGCCTCCACCGCGCTGATTGTGACCGGGCTGATCCTGCCCTCGATCTGGAAGCCGAACACGTTCGGGTTTGGCGGCCAGGAGTACAATCTCTATGGCATCGTCCAGACCCTGTTTGAGAGCGGCCTGCCCTTCCTGGCGTTGGTTGTGGTCTTCTTCTCGGGCATCTTTCCGCTCGCCAAGACGCTCACCGCCGCGATCATTTTCCGTCAGGGTGCGCACCCGAGCCCAAAGCTTTCCGCTCTGCTCAACATCCTCGGCAAATGGTCGATGCTCGACGTGTTCCTCGCCGCGCTGCTGATTGGGATCAGTCAGATCAGCATCTATATCGGCTTTGAGACCCGCGCCGGCCTTTATTATTTCGCGCTCGGCGTGCTGCTCAACAATGCGGCTACGATGCGCCTCACTTTCACCCGTTCCAAATAGCCCTATTTAGAGCCCATGACCGATCAACAGACCCAGGCCCCCCAAAAAGCCCCAGAGCCCAAGCTCGACATCCGCATCATCCCGGTGACGCCGCTGCAGCAGAACACCTCGCTGATCTGGCACCGCGAGACCATGGAAGGCGTCTTCATTGATCCCGGCGGCGAGATTGACCGCCTGATGGCCGCGGCCGAGCAGTTTGGCGTCAAGATCGTTGCGGTCTGGCTGACCCATGGCCATCTCGATCATGCCGGGGCCGCCACCGCCGTCAAAGAGCGCACGGGATGCCCGATCATTGGCCCGCACAAGGATGACCAATGGCTGCTGGATGACATTGAGGCCCAGGGCGCCAAATATGGCATTGCCGACGGCAAGAATGTCCAGCCCGATCGCTATCTCGAAGACGGCGACACGCTGACCCTTGGCGGCGAGACCTTCGGCGTCACCCACTGCCCCGGCCACACACCCGGCCATGTCGTGATCTATCACCAACAAGGCCAGCTCGCCTTTGTCGGCGACGTGCTGTTCAGGGGCTCCATTGGGCGGACGGACTTCCCAAAAGGCAATCACCAGCAGCTGATTGACAGCATCGTGACCAACCTCTGGCCCCTCGGCGACGGCATGCGCTTCGTACCCGGGCATGGGCCGATGAGCACGTTCGGGCAGGAACGGAAGGACAATCCGTTTGTGGCCGATGCTGTGTTGGGGTGAGGACGGCTTTGCGAGCAAAAGCAGACGTAGTGATCTTAAGATTGGGTATGATCTAAGATTCTACATCGGTTACGACAAATCGTTGTTTCGACGAATCATACTTAATCTAAAATTGCCCTATTGCTTAAACAGGAGGGAACGTAGTTTGTGTTTGCAACACAAATACGTGATACTACTCAATAAAAGATCAGTATATCGGTCCACGCAGAACAAACATCCTGATAGACGCACAAGGAAATACCCATGGCGCTGCTCAATCAAACGACACAAGTTTACAACAAACTCGGTGACTTGTTTGACGTGCTTCGAAAAGGCCAAGCACCTGAAAAGTTCAACCGCGAGTTTTTGAAAGACCTAGGTTTTAAGTCTTCAAATTGGCATGCGGCGATTGCCCTGTTTAAGGGATTAGGGCTTGTCAGCGAAGACGGCTCACCAACGCCTTTGTATATGGAGTTTCTAGACCCAACGAAGTGGCAAAGCGTTCTGGGTGAGGCGGTAGGTCAAGCTTACAGCGACATCTTCGTCATTAAAAAACATCCCGAACAGAATGATCTCCAAACGATTGTTGGCAAGTACAAGAGCACCTACAACCTGTCAGAAACTCAAGCAGATCGTGCAGCTCGAACTTTTCTCGCGTTGTATGAACTGTCAGACAAAGATGCCATTCAAGGCAATAAAACTACCCCTAGTGCTGAAGAAACTCCAGTTGATCAAACAACTGAAAAGACGGAAGAAAAATCCGCGGACAAGTATGAGGACGCGCCCAAATTACAAACAGGCCTTGGCTTGAGTTATAATATCCAAATCCACCTACCAGCGACCAAGGATATCGAAGTGTACAATTCGATCTTTAAGTCGTTGCGGGAGCACCTCATTGACTAGCAAAATTCGTGACTTTGTTTTTCGCGGCCTATTGTTCGAGTCTGAATCCGAAAAATTCAGAAAAGCGGGAATTAAGGTGGGCGCTGACCTCGGCCAATCAGAAGAAGCACTTCTTCTTGAGGCGTTGAGTCCTTTCGGCGTGAAAAGACGTAATGAAGCACTAGAAATGGCACGACTGTATGCTGTTCTGCACGCTTTCGAAAATGAGGTTCGATCTCTCATTCGTGATACACTCGACGACAAGCGAGGGACCAATTGGTGGTCTACAGATGCTGTTCCCAAGAAAGTCAGGGACATGGCTGAGTCTCGTCAGAAAACCGCGGAAAAGGATTCTTGGTTAGAGGGGGCCAAAGGAGACCTTCTGGAGTTTGTAGACTTCGGAGACCTAGCCGCGATGATCGTTCAAAACTGGGATTGCTTCAAAGATACTATGCCGAGTCAAGATTGGATAAAACAGCGAATGACTGAGCTAGAAAAAGCTAGGAACTTTGTTGCACACAATAGTATGTTGCTTCCTTCCGAGTTCCAGCGAATTTATATGTATATCTCCGATTGGAACAAAGTAGTCGGGCTTTAATCCGCCCTTATGTCTGCTTTTAGGAATTTTCTGCCCTTCAGCGCTGGGTCCCACGGACGCTGCGCGCCGTGGGAAGCGCCAGACGGCAAAAGCTGACTGGGTCCCCAACCCAACACACGCTCATCCCCGCGCAGGCGGGGATCTGATGCCACGACTCCGGAAGCCATTTGAAGAGGTCCCCGCCTGCGCGGGGATGAGCGACATTCGGGCGAGATTCACCTTCTCAATCCCCACCCCTGCAAAACCCCCTTATACTCCTTCCCATCTCTTCTCGAGAAAAGGCGTGTCCGGAACGGCCTGGCAGGGGAGGAGAGCGGCGGTCCAGTGGCTGAGATTTAGGGCTCCGACCCCTAGGTTCGGTACTGGTCGGGACTGTGAGCCCTTCCTGCGATCAGAGAAGGCGAGCTGTCATGGCTGTAAGATCCAAGCTTTCCGGAGTTGCCCCAAGCACAGTGACTTGGGGGACCAACGGGGAAAACATGCCGCCGCAGGCGCGCTTTGATGAAGCGCTACAGGCCGTCTCGAGAGAGCGGCAGCTCCTTCGCGTTTGATCAAAGCGCGCCTCGCCTTTCATCGCCTCAGGGTCCTGGCCTGTGAGGGTTTTGGTGCTGGAGGGACGGTGCGCGCCTCATCCTGAGCGAAGCCTGCCTTCGGCATGATCCGGGGTCGAAGGATGACTCTGAAAATGCTGAATCAAAATCACCCGCCCTCGTCCTTCGACTTCGCTCAGGATGAGGGCTTGTTTTGGGGCCGCATGAAGGCCGGGTTTGGCGCGGGTCTGAAAGCTCCGTTTCACCGTGCGCATTTTCTCGCTTGCAAAACCCCGTTATACGCCATCCATCTGGTCCCAACCAAAGGCGAGAGGGATGGCATGCAGACGTGGCTATTTGTTTTAGCGGGCTTCGTGGCCACGGCCGTCACGCTCCTGCGCACCTTCGCGGGCGGCGCAATTGATCTTGAGCCGCTCTTGGCAGCGCTCGGCGACAACAGTCTGAAAGGCGTGGTTCTGATCAACTGGCACGCGCTGAACGCGATCTTCGCCGTGTTGAGCATCGCGCTGCTGCTCGCCGCCCGGCTTTCAAACCCGCGCCGCGTGGTCATTGGCGTCTTGAGCGCTTTGGTCTTTGGCATCACGTGCGTGATCTTCATGACCGTGACGGCCCTCGAAACCGGGTCGCCGTTCACCTATCCCCCCTTCATCCCATTGGGACTGGCCTCCGGCCTGTCTGCCACCGCAGCCTGGATGTCACGCCGATAGAGCGGACCGAGGCGCGCGGTGCGCGTTCGAAGCCTGCGCCCCGCAAATTGCAATGATTTGTCTCGCCCACACCCTCGCATTCTGCAGGGGCTGGGCGGTCACACGTTCGCCTTTGGCGCGAGTCAAGCCGCTGATCTCGGCGATTCAAGCCTGTTTTCGGTAAAACGCGGCGTCGAAACAGGGTGGAGACGAAATTGCGTTGGTCTTCCTGCTTGCGGGCGTCGCTTGATGCACCGGAAGTTCAATCAAACGCAAAGGTGATTTATGAAAACCACAACCCTCCTGACCGCCGCCCTTCTCGCAGCTGGACTGACATTCCCGGTTCACGCCGCGGCTGCCCCGCAAGGCGCAAAGCAGTTTAAGAATGCCATGCAAAACGCTTCGCAGGCACGTCTCAACCGAAATGGCAGCAACCTGCTTCGCTTCGAAGCGGATCAAGACGTAACCATGACGCAAGTCTCTACGCTCAACAGCTCCGTTCGAGCCAACGGTCTGACCGTCGACGATTCTCTGATTTCAAATCTCGACACCGACCAGGATGCAACCGTTCGTCAAACCTCGGTCGTGAACTCGAACATGGTGCTCAACAATATCGCCATGACCCGTGCCCGATCGATCATGACAGAGATCGATCAAGAGGCGACCGTCCGAAAAATGAGTGCGGTGAACTCGACGATCGCAGCGAACACAATCTCCATTCGCTAGGTCGCCCTCATGAGACGCGCAGATCTGATCATGCTTGGCCGAGCCCTATGCATTGTCCCCGCAGTGGTGCTGGGCGTGGCGGGCCCGAGTCCTGCCCATGCTCAATCTGCGCGTTTCACCCTGATTGATGCCCGAGATGGCCTGACCCCGGAAGTCAAAGCAGCGTATGCCGAAGCGATGGGCGCAAGCGCGGAAACGCCCTTTGTCAAACGCCGCGTGAAGCTCATTGTCAGCCCGCGCCACGGCGCGAATTTTGATCCAGTCGATTTACCTGATCATGTTCGAAACGCTGAGTTGGATGTGGATCTCATCCTTCAGGCCAGAGGGCCGCTATCGAAACCGATCAATCTCAATCATTTGCGTCTTGCAAGACGCACGCCGCATCGCATCGCTCAAAGCACCCTGATTCAAGGACGATAATCTCATGCGTACACTGCTCCTTTCCCTTAGCCTGCTGGTGGCCGGATGCGCGTCTCTCGGGCCCACCGAACAGGCCAGCGCGGGTCCTGCCATGCGCTATTCCCATGATGGTTTCAGCGTTAATGAAGAAGCCGCCCGTGTTCACCAAAGCTTTGAGTCCAAGCTGGACCGCGCCCGATCTATGATCTCAGAAACACTCCCTGAGGGTTCACCCATCACGCTCGTCTACATCGTGGATACGATCAATTTGGTCGATACGCCGACCTCGTTCACTCGGGATATGGGCGGGCCGCAAGCCCCGACGGCGCGTATCGCTGCGGCTCAACAATATCGCGGCAGCGCCCTGCGCGTCATAGACCCTCAGCATTTTTCCGCAGATATGGGGCTCGATTGTCAGAATGCGTCGAGTGGCGCCAGAGTCTTTCTACTGAAGACATATGTCAGCAACTATGATCCCGGCGTGCGCCGTTTGAACCGAGGTGTCTCGCCATTTGCGCAAGACGATGATCTCGGATTGGATTTGTCGCAACAGTCGGGCTCAACAACAGATGTCTTCACAATAGAAAGCGAGTTATCGGACTGTTTTGGCAATGTCCTGCGCGCACTGTCTCCTGTGGTTGAAGTGTCGTCAGTCACGCAAGGCCAGTCCATCTTTTTCTTTTCGAATTTGGTCGGTGTGTATGGCAATAAGTCCCGGTCTGTCTCGACCAACTTAAACGGCGCGAAGAAACGCGCAGTTGAGATGGTGGTCGCGGAAATCGGCATGTATCTCGCGGGCATTCCGGATGGTGAAATCGATCAGATTTTTGCTCAAAAGGCCGCTGAATCATCCGCCGATGCCACCAATGCTTGGAGGTGAATATGCAAAAACGACGTGCCTTCGGACAACGTAAATCGCAAACCAGGACGATCGGGTTGCGTGCGAATGAGGTTGATTGGCAGACTCCGTCATTCCTTGATCAAAGGCGCAGCGAACGTCGGCCACTTTGGTGCGAGACTTATGTTTACAATGATCATACGGGGCAAACTGATCCAGGCAACGTTAAACAAAGCGTGCTTCTGGATCTCAACGATTATGGCCTTCGCGTGCGCTTTCGCAGTCGGGCACTATGTTCGCAGCGCGTCTTCGTCACGGTCGCGCGTTTAGGCATTCGTCGATCGGGCCGCGTGGTCTGGCAACAAGGATTCGATACTGGCATTGAATTCGTTTAAGCTGTTCGGCGATCACCAAAAAAACTGACCCTAATTGAGATCAAGGGGATCTCTAAATCGTGCGGGTCACTCTGTCTTTTTGCAGGGAAAACCTGCCCCCAATCCGAGCCACCTTACCCTGCCCGGTCAAAACTCCGCCAGCATCAGGTCGCGGAACCAGTCGTGCGCCGAATGCGTGGCGAGGCCCTTGTGCCAGGCGAGTTTGATCTTGCTCGGTTGATTGTTAATCTCGGTGGGCAGTTGGCGGGCGACGAGGTCGCCGCGGCCGATCACTTCATCCGCGAGCCGGGCCGGCACCGTCATGATGAGATCGGTTTCGGCGACAATCCGGGGACCCGTCGAGAAGGTGTTGATGGTCATCGCGACCCGGCGCGACAAGCCGTGATTTGAGAGAATATCATCGACAAAGCTGCGATCGTCTCCGCGGATCGAGACCATGAGATGCAGCGCCTCAGCATAGCGCGTGAGGCTCATCTCGCCGGTCGCGAGTGGATGATCAGCCCGCATGATCAACAGGAACCCATCTTCGTGCAGGGCCGCCGTTTCGAACCGGTCCGGCACCTCCGGCAGAGGCGAGATGATAAAGTCAGCCTGATACTGGTCGAGCTGCTCAAAGCCCCGCCCGACACTCGGCAGCAGGCGCAGATCCACGTTCGGGGCGCGGTCCCGGATGATCGCGGTCAGGCGCGGCCAGAAGGTAGAGGCAATGTACTCATTGACTACGACCCGAAACACCCATTCCGACGTCGCCGGATCAAAGGCAGTCGGGTTGAGCACGGCATCGAGTTTCTGCAAGGCAGCACGCACCTCGCCATACATCTGTTGTGCGAGCGGCGTCGGGCTCATCCCTCGGGGCGACCGGATAAAGAGGTCGTCTTTCAGATGATAGCGCAGACGCGACAGCGCCTTGGAGACCGCCGGCTGCGACATGCCAATACGCTGACCCGCTTTGGACGTCTGTCGCTCCTGCATCATCGCGTCGAACACCAGAAGCAGATTGAGATCGAAGCCGGTGAGTTTCATGCGAATTATTCTATTTTGGAATAATCAAAAGGCAATATATTCATTTAAAGAATTGATGAGGCGTTCCTACCTGAGCTCTGTCGCCAGAAAAAACAATCGCGACGGATGATTGAAAGGTTTCCTCCCATGACCAAAATTTTGAACTCACTCCTGATCGCCGCCTCCTTGTTCACTTTTGCTCCCGCCGCACTCGCAGACGGCGCAGTGGATATCACTGCAGACTTCCTGCATGACGCGGCTCTAACGGCGGAAGAGAACTATCAACACATGCTCGAAACGGCCGATCAGGCCTGCGACGTGCTCGAGCCCAGCGGCGCGGTGTTCCCCCTTCACTATGCCCGCGAGGCGCTTGCAGACTGTCAAACCGACCTGGTTGAGCAGGCCGTCACCGCCTTTCAACGCCCAGATCTCGCCGCGGTTCATTACGCCATTACGGGCAATCAGATTCAGCTCGCTGAGTTGATCCAATAGACCCAACGCCCTCTCACTCTCCTCGGCGCCCGCGATCTTTCCGGGCGCCATTTTTTTAGGATAAAGGTCGTCGAGGCATAGCGCGGATGTTACAGGAATAACACAGGCCTCGGTGATCACGGCCTCGTGCTCAGGTTCCCCCTTTTCGTGGGACGATTTGAGTGATGTTATAGCGTCGTTAACGATATTGGAGATCCTCCCAAATGAAACGTAAGCTTCTGTCTTGTGCCGCCCTGATGTGTTTTGCTGCCGCGCCGTTCGCCGCGGCGCAGCCTGAACTTGGCCCGATGTGGGATGACCACGCCGCAGCCGGTGCCGAAGCTGAACGCGAACCGGTCGAATGGGACCTGACGCGCCTGTTTCCAGACCCTGAGGCTTGGGACACTGCGCGCCTCGACATTCTGAACCAGGTTGAACCCGTCAAAGCCGCGGGGGATGACTTTGAGCCGAGCGCCGCTGCGCTCGCGGATCTGTTTGATCAAACCTCCGGCATCGCCCGCGACGCGTTGCGAGTCTCGACTTACGCCTTCCTCGATTCCGACACGGATCTTCGTAATGGTGAAAAGCTTGCCCGCCGCGGCCAGGCCTCGGCCATGTTCGCGGCTTACGGCGAAGCGACCGCCTGGATCAGCCCGATGGTGCAAGACGTTGGCGAAGCGCAAATCGAAGCCTGGATCGCGTCCGAGCCACGGCTTGAGAAGCATGCGTTCGGCCTGCGCGAAACCCTGCGCGCCACGCCGCACACGCTTTCGGCTGAAGGCGAAGCTTTAATGGCCGCGGCCAGCGTTGCGCTGGGCGGGGCGCAGCGGATCTACACGCAGCTGAAGAATTCGGACATCCCTTGGCCGACCGTTGAACTCAGCACGGGCGAAGAGCTTCGCCTCGATGCGGCAGGCTATGTCAAAGGGCGAGCCGCAGAAAATCGCGAAGACCGGATCAAGGTCTTCAACGCATACTTTGAGACGTATCAGCAATTTGAGAGCTCGCTCGGAGAAGCGCTCGGCAGCCATGTGCAGCGCCAGGTCTTCAGCGCCTCGCAGCGAAACTATGACTCAGCGCTCGAATCAGCCCTCGCGGACGATAATATCCCGCGCGAGGTCTATGACACGCTGCTCAGCGAAGTGAACAATGCGCTGCCGACCCTGCATCGCTATTTCAATCTGCGCGCCCGGATCCTCGGCGTTGAAGACTTTGCGTTCCACGACATTTATCCGAACCTCGTGGAAACCGATCAAGTGTTTGATCTGGAGCGCTCTGCGCAAGTCACGGCCGCCGCGTCAGAGCCGTTCGGTAATGACTATGTGCAATCGCTCTGCGTCGCGATGACGGGTGGCTGGAGCCACGCCTATCCGAGCCAGGGTAAGCGCAGCGGTGCGTATATGTCGGGCAGCGTCTATGATGTCGGCCCGTATGTCCTCCTCAACCACCAAGACACGTATGACAGCGCCTCCACCTTCGTTCACGAATGGGGGCACGCGATGCACACCATTCTCGCGAATGAGGCCCAACCGTTTGAAACCGCGCGCTACTCGATCTTCATCGCGGAGACCGCAGCGATTACCAAGGAAGTCTTGGCCCAGGAGAACCTGCTGGATGCGGCTGAAACCGATGCAGAGCGGTTGTTCTATCTCGGCTATGCGCTCGAACAGATGCGCGGCACCTATTTCCGCCAAACACAGTTTGCTGAGTTTGAAGCTGCGATCCATTCTGCCGTCGAAAACGGGGAAAGCCTCACCGGTGCCCGGATGACAGAGATCTATACGGATATCTTCAACCGCTATTATGGCGTCGAAGAGGGCGTCACCGTTGTGCCAGAGGCGTACAATCTCGAATGGGCCTACATTCCGCACTTCTTCTACGACTTCTATGTCTATCAGTATTCCACATCGCTCGCCGCAGCTGTCTTCTTCGCAGACAAGATCCGCGCCGGAGACCAAGAGAGCGTTCAGGCCTATCTCGAAATGCTCGAAGCTGGTGGGTCAGCGCATCCCTATGACTTAAAACTCAAGGCGGGCTTGGACATGGCGAGCCCGGCCCCTTACCAGGCCGTCGAAGACCGGATGAACCGGATCATGGACGAGATCGAAGCGATCCTGGATCGTCAGGAAACGGGTGCAGCGGCTCCGGTGCGAGAAGTGGCCGCACTGTCAAACCCGTGCGCTGTTGGGGACAGCTAGGAAACGACTCAACCCGCGCTTCACCTTATGCGAAGGCAGAGGATGAGGCGCGCGTTGAACCCTTTAAGAAGATTGCGCGACGAGCGTCTGCAACTCCTGCACAGCGGAACTGCCATAGGAGTCGATCCAGGCTTTGAAGGCCGAAAGCTCGAGCGGTTTGCAGACGCCGAAACCTTGCGCCATCTCGCACCCAATCCCGCGCAGAATGGCAAATTGCTGCGGCGTCTCAACCCCTTCGACAATCACCGTCAAATTGAGGTTCGTGGCGAGACCATGCACCGCTTTGACGGCTTCCAGCGTCTTGTCATTTTCGATTTCGGCGATCAGCGAGCGATCAATCTTCAAGCCATCCAGATCGAGCTTGAGCAGGTTGGAAATCGTCGCGTGACCAGATCCAAAATCGTCCATCAGTGTACGGATTCCCGCTTCCCGCAGGCGTTTGATCGATGTCACCGCGGCATCATCCGCACTTTCAATCAGGGTCGACTCCAGAATCTCAACGACGACATCTTCGGTGGTCAGCCCGCGTATCTCGAGCTCAGTCTGAATGCGCGTGACATAGTCCGGCGATCTGAGCGAAAAAGATGATGCGTTGACCGAAACGCAAGGGACCTCGGCCCCCGCCGCTCGCAAATCAACCAAAGCGTCCAGCGTTTTCTGCATGACCAGAAAATCAAACTCTGCAAGCCGCCCCATATCATTCAGGACGGGCAAAATCTGCGCTGGCGGCATCAACTGCCCTGAAACGCTGCGAATACGCCCCAGGCCCTCAAGTCCAGTGATTGCCCCCGTATCGAGACAGATCTGCGGTTGTAGAACGCAGGTGACGCGATCATCCTCGAGTGCCTCTTCAATGGCCAGCATGAACTCGCGATCCTGCTCCAGTTTGAGGCGCATGTCCGGTGTGAACCGGCAGGCTTGGCCGCGTCCGTCGCGCTTGGCCGCGTATAGCGCAAGGTCCGCGTCGGTCATCAGGGAGTCGATCGACCATTTGCGGCCATTGGACGTCGCATAGCCAATGCTGGAGCCCATATGGCATTCAACACCATTGGCGATCATCGGTGCCTTCAAAAGGGTGAGCAGGCGATCGCAGCGCGCTTGCAGTTCGTCTGCTGGCAAATCAATTGGCTCATAAGAGGCGATGACAAACTCGTCTCCACCGACCCTCGCGACGGCGGCGTCTTTACCGGCGTCTTGCACCATGATTTGTGCGGCGTTGATCAGAACCGCATCACCGACCGGGTGACCATAGGTATCGTTGATGGTTTTAAACTTATCGAGATCAACATGGATCAGGCAGATATTCTGCTCAGAAGACGGCTTATCAGCCGCAAACTGCTCAAGGTGACGTTGAAGCCCTTGCCGATTGGCCACTTCTGTCAGGGAATCATGGTGCGCAGAATGATCGAGCTGTCCGGTCACTTGCATGAGCCGATCTTGCGACGCACGCATTGATCGGATTTGCGTCTGCATCGCGTGGGCGAAGTACCCCACGCCAGACGCACAAATACCCGTGGCTGCTGAGAGCATGACAATGGCGGCAATATCGAGCGTCGCCGGCGCGTATGGCGCCTCCGTCACAAGGCCGATCCGGTCCAGGAAGAGCAGGGAAATGATCGCCGCGACGACTGCGACCGCTGAAATCAGCGTCGCACGCGCCCCAATAAAGACCGCGGCAGTGACCGGAGCTGAAATCATGATGGGCGCCACAAATCCGTCGGCACCGCCGTTTGAAAGACTGGCAACGAACCCGCCTATGATCGTGATCGCAACAATCGTTGCCGCGCTTGCTGTATAGAGTTTTTCGTGATGACAGATCCAGCTTAGGCTGCCGATCAGGATGGCGGCAAGCGCCGCGATGGCCTTGCCGATCGTCATCACCGGCATCACCACCATGACGATGCAAAGATAGATCGTCAGGATCAGCGAGATCGAGAGCGCGACATGCGAAAGCAAGCGCCGTTGTTCAGCGAATTTCAGCTGCTCAGGAACTTCGTTCTGCAGGGCCTTGAACGACAATGGTCTACTCAAAAAACGCTATAACCAGCTGAAAATATAAACTTAAAGTTGTATATATTTCATTGATCCACGTACGAATTCCTCGGACAACCGGCTAACGGATACTTCGGATTTGGCGAGATATGGATCAGCCTGGCCTGTTTGACCTAATCGCATCTCTTTCAACAGAAGCGCATTGACGCTGCCCTGCTTTGACCGCTATAGGCCCGGTTCGCAAATCCGTGCCCAAGTGGCGGAATTGGTAGACGCGCTACGTTCAGGTCGTAGTGACTGTATGGTCGTGGAGGTTCGAGTCCTCTCTTGGGCACCAAACCACTCTCCGGAGTGGTTTTATTTTGTCCAAAAAAACGAATTTATACAACACGCTCGCTAGTTTTTCTGCTCAAGGGCATCCAAATCGGTGGGGGTATATTCGTTCACATCCAGTGATTTTGGGGGTATATTGTGGGGTGTCGTCGTCCTCGATGGCTGTTTGATTATTGAAATACCCTCACTTGTACCCCCATGCCGCTAACTGATACCGCGATCAAAAACTTAAAGCCGAAAGAACGCCCTTACAAAAAAGCGGACGCTCGCGGTTTGCACATCTATGTTCGGCCCAATGGTTCGAAACTCTGGCGCATGAGCTATCGGTTCGAAGGTAAGCATAAGCTTCTTTCTTTTGGGCGATACCCAGATGTTTCTTTGTCTCGAGCCAGGGAGAAGATGCGATCGGCGAAGTCTTTATTGGCGGATGGAATCGATCCAAGCGCGAAGAAGAAAGCCGATAAAGCTGAAGCGGCTGCGATAAACGAACATACGTTTGAGAAGATTTCCGCCGAACTTCTGGAAAAACGGCGGAAAGAAGGGCTCGCTGAATCCACACTCAAAAAGAAACAGTGGCTTCTCAGTTTTGCCATCATGGACTTCGGGAAGATTCCAGTCCGAGACGTCACCCCGGCCATCTTGCTGAAAACGCTTCGAGGAATTGAGGCGAAGGGTAATTATGAAACCGCCAAGCGTGTTCGAACCGCAGTTGGTGAAGTTCTACGATACGCTGTTGCAACCGCCCGACTTGAAATCGATCCTACTCCCTCGCTGCGCGGCGCGCTCATCGCGCCAGTGGTGACCCATATGCCCGCGTTGACCGACAAGGTTGCCTTTTCTCGTCTGGTGAGAGCGATTTGGTCGTATAGCGATGGAGCTCCTGCGACCCGAGCGGCACTCAAGCTAATGGTGCTTTTATATCCCCGCCCAGGTGAGTTGCGGTTATCCAAATGGGAAGAGTTCGATTTAGAAAAACGGAGTTGGACCATTCCGGCGCATCGAACAAAAATGCGACGCGCGCATACCAAGCCACTATCTGCGACGGCCGTTCAGATTCTCGAGCAGCTTCTGATAGAGACAGGAAACAAAGTTCTCGTCTGTCCTTCATCCATATCTCGCACAAAGCCAATCAGCGAAAACACCCTCAATCAGGCTTTGAGGCGGATGGGATTTGAGAAAGGCGAACATACGAGCCACGGATTTCGTGCCAGCGCATCGAGCTTGCTCAATGAGAGCGGTTTGTGGAATCAAGATGCCATCGAAGCAGAGCTCTCTCACGCCGGATCAGATCAGGTCCGAAAGGCTTACCATCGAGCGCAGTATTGGGACGAACGTGTGCGGATGGCATCGTGGTGGGAGTCCAAAATCTTGAAATCGCTGGAAGGTTCCGGACATGAGTGACCCCGCGGCTGAACAAAAGCGAATCTCAAAGAACTTCAAAAAGAACCCTTCGATTAAGCACTACGTTCAGTTGCGGCGCCAGTACCCCGATGTGGAAATTGAAGTCGCAACGAATAGGGGAATGGACTGGCTTTCCCACAACTATCAACTCCTCGAGGAGATGGAGATCGATACAATGCTCGTGGCAGGAGCACTGGACGCTGATGCCGCGGATATGAGTGAATTGAGTCTCAGAATCATGGAGGTGTTAATCGCGCGAGGTGAGTTGGAGGTCTTGGGAGACACTCACTTACAATCCCGAGGTAAGAGCATTCGGGACGGCTTCGTGAATTACTCAATTGCTCTTATGTTAGATGCTTTGTCCTGGAAAGATGTGCTGGAGGTTCCGCGCGACTTGATTGTTTTGATCAAGCATGTGTTGGGCGCTGAAACATCCAATGAAGCCGAAAAAATCGATACTTCGAATAGACGATTTAATGCTCTCTACACTGCGGCGCACCTCAGAAAAAACGGAAAATCGAGCACCATGGCTGACGTCGCTAGAGCCATGGGTGTAAGCCGATCTACAGTCACTCGCTGGTTCCCTGAGGATGAATTTGAGGTTGAAGTGCAGCGGATACTCGATTGGGAGAGAAAGTTCCCGCCATTGGAAGACTAAGTTAGGCCCCGCAACAAACTGTTCCTTCTGTTGCGTGTCAAAAGTCGTGCGCAACTGGCGTCCGTCTGAAATCATTGCCGTCCCGCGAGCGATAATCTCGCTTCGCTTAACGGCAATGATAACGATGAGGAACAAAGAAATGTTCGAAGAAGATCGCTTTCCGCAAACCGGATTCGTCAGGTTAAAACAGATCATCGCTCCAGACGGCCCAATCCCAGTCTGCAAAAGCACTTGGTGGGCAGGGTGCAAGGACGGACGCTTTCCAAAACCTAAGAAGTTGGGCGCTGGCGTGACTGTATGGCACGCAGAAGAGATTCGAGCCCTTTTCGAACAAGTATCAGATACCGAAAAGTAGGGAGACGTCGATGTCAAAAGCTATGTATCCATCCAGCCGACACGACCGTCCTCATGCTAGATTGTATGATCACGATCTTAAACACCCGGCTTGGAAAAATCTGAACCCACACGCCTTCAAGCTAATCACGATACTGATTGCATCATACCGTCCGAACAAACCGAACAGCTTTCCGGTGGGACGCAAAACTGTGTCTCAGCTGATTGGCGTTTCCGAACGAACGGCTTCGGTAATCGTCAACCATTTAATATGGGGAGGTCATCTCCGCGAGGAACGCGCCGGCCGAAATCGTGGTTCTGTGAGGACTAGGGAGCGAATTGTATCCCTTACGCGCTTCGATACGGAAACCTCTCCAGGCCAACCGAACCTACCAATCCAGCGATGGAAGGAAATGCAAACGGAGCTCAAACTGCGCAGAGAACGAGTACATATTTCCGGGTCTGAGGAAGACCATCCGTTCTGATTCACCTGCATCCAAAGTCTAAAGCGCGACAATGCAAGCATGAGTGCACCAATATATAGTTAGAGCTCAATTGTCCGATTTCATCCAATTGGCAATTGATTTCGAAAAAGGAGAATCTAATGGGTGGGCTTGGCTCTGGAAGGTCTAACAGGGAAGCGATGCACGTGGACCGATTGATCCAATTGGATATTAGCAAACTGCAAGCTAGTGCCTTTCAGCTCTTTCAGGTCTTTGGCTTAGTCTGGAGGGACGGTTGTAAAGAGGTCGCTCGAGCAAAGTGCGAACACCTGGGCGAGAACATTCGACTAAGTTACTTTTATGACCGCAACTTCAAAGTGTCCGAGGATATCGTCCTGCAACGAACCGAGATCAATTTCGGGGGCAGTCGAGTTTGGTTCAACTGTCCGAGTTGCGGAAAACGATGCCGCATCTTGTACTTAACAAAACGGGTAGAATGCAGGACCTGCGCAAGGCTGGTATACCCAAGTCAATACAATCAATTCAGAGTTCCTGGCGAAGCGGCTGCCTTAACGATCAGAACGAAACTTGGTGTGAATCCAAACTATGAGATAATTGGGTTCGAGAAGCCAAAAGGCATGCATTGGCGAACTTATAGGAAATTAGAACAAGTAGTTTGGAACGCGGATGTTGCTTTCGATAACTCGATTCTAAACGCTTTGACCCAAGAAGGTCTTTAGGCGGACGCTATCCAAAAAGCTGGGCCGTCTAAAGACCTTCTTGGGTCAACTTACAGGAACAGCCCTTTTGGGGTGATACCAAAGGGCGCAATAGACGATAGCAACGTTTCTTTCGAGTGCGCTGGGATTTCAATACCAAAACCGCCAGCATGAAGGGGCTTAAGAGGATTGCCAGACCAAATGAACATTCCTCTTTGTGCTATTACTCTTTTGTTCGGGGCTTCGAAACTAAAAAGAAAGTTTGCGGGGTTTATTTGCGGTGATTTAGTATCGAATGAAGAGTATTGGTGTAAACGGTTTTCTTTGTTCCAGGCCACAACGTTAGCATCTCGAATGCCGGGTTCGAATGCATCTGTTAGTTGGGTTGGCTGATGCGGGCCATGTCCATTCAGGGGGTGTGGGTATAGCCAGACTCGACCAGGTAGCCCATCTCGTGATTGGCATGCGAAGTATAGCGCAACCAATGGATCGCGGGTCACATCCAAAAGTCTTGTTTTGTATCCGTAGTGCTGAGCGAATATAAGCCAGCCGGGATGTTCAGGGTCGTTATCTACCAATCTTTCGAAGTACTCATCAGATTCATGTTTCGCTTGAAACTCTCGGATGATTTCCAGCTCCTGGCGCGTCAGACAATTCACAAGAAGTTCGTTACCATGTGCATCGGGAACCAAAGGCTCGACCAAGTCGAGCTGGTCCAGCATTGGTTTAGGAAATTCTGCATCAAAGTTGGTGTATTTTCTGGAGAATGATGGCAGACAGGGTTGGCTGTACGGTTAAGGTTCACCTCTTAACCACCAGCCCTTCATGCCTTTCGCGTATCGTTCTATTATTGCAAAATAGCTCTCTAGACCCGTTACCGGCTCGGCAGGGGTCATGGAAGTGTTGACCAAGGCGGACTGACCGTAAATTTCAGGTTGAAAGAACTCTGGTAGCATCTTGGTCCCTTTGGGTCTGGCGGCAATCCTACAGCCAAACGATAGCCCCAAGATCGATGTGCTTTGCCGGAAGGCAGTCGAAAACCATCGAAATTGAGATAGAGTGTTCGGCCAACGCTACGTCTAATCTATTCTAGCTTAACGATTACCCGGCTTGTGAGTTCAAGTTGAATAGTCCCATCGGTTAGAAGGACCTGTCTTCCGGATATCTCGAGCTCATGTCTGCTTTCATCGAAGAGCGTTTCGGTTTGGCTGCGCAACAATTCGAGGTGCGTTGTCGATAGCAATTCGATAGCTTCATCCCTATCAGCAATGTTTTGCGGGAAAGGCAAAGTGTACACCATATCTTCGAAACCCTCTGCGGGTTGCGCTTCGCCCTCACCGCCTCCATAAAAATCCACGGGAACGCGGGTTAAGACCGGTAAGAACTCCCTTTGAATCGTTGGACTATCTGCCCTGAAAAGTATCTCGTTGGAAAGGGAAACCTGGGCTTCGATGCTTGATAGTCTTTCGCGAATTTCTGCCATGTCATCACTCGCATCGAACTCGAACTGTGTGGCTGCTTCAATTCGGTCCGCAATGGATTCTAGGCGTGCGTTGACGATCGTGTCTTGCCTCGACAATTGACCTTCCATACTCGCCAATCGCTGATTTATTGATCCAATTGCGAACGACGCTAACGCAGCAATCACCGCGCCTATGGGCAACGCTACGGCGCCGGCCACGCTCAGCCATACTTTTATTGGGACATCGCGCAGTGAGATTATCCATCCGGGGTACTGCGACGGGTTTCTTTTCTGCTCTTCATTAGATGAAGCCGCCTGATCGGCTTCATTTTCTTGGTCAGATGTTTCTGATGTTTCAGACATAATTCGATTTTATGCAGATTATACTTTCCGCACAATTGCGAATATGGATGAGTCGGTTTCCCGGGGAGCCTGCTAAGAAAGGACCAACCCTGCATGGCGGCATGGTTGATTGAAATCGTTGGTATTTTTGTGGGTGCGATAAAGAACGCTCTAAAAAATTATCAAATATATCAACCGACAACGCACGGAGTTGGGCTCTCCATTTAGCACTCATAGTGAACGTCCTAAAACGAGCGAACTTGGCGGGCTGCGTAAAATGACTGCTTTCGGCATAAAGCGGACATTAGAAAGCCAGGCAAGGAGGGGTTGAAATGCATTGGCTAGGAGCAACGATTGTGCCGGTCATGGATTTAGTTGCACCTCAAAAAAGCCCCATTCAGGGCGTTCCCGAGCGAGGCTTTTGAGGCATCAAAAAACGTTACAAGCGAGTGCCGTTAGCTTTCACGATCAATGCGCACCTTCGCAGATTCTGCATCTTGGCGGGTCTCATAAAGATCCCACATGCCGTAGAGGGCCGCTAGGCCAAATGCGAAGAACATCATCAAACTACCAATATCTAATCCAAACATACCGTTCTCCTTTCTTATGGGTTAGGAGATAGAGCCATTCCAATATATCGAAGAGACGAGGCGTCGCACATCCAGATAATTGTCTGTTTTTTATTTATAAAAACAAAGACCAAACTCTGATATCAATGGAAATTAAGTTGCGATGTAATTTATATTACGTATTATACATGAATTATACAGCATCCCGTGGCCATGCAGGCAAAAGCCCGGCCGAGATGGCCGGGCCAATAAACCGCGGATTACTCGCTTAAATAGCCCGCTTCTTCTGCTTCTTTCCAAATTTCCGGCCAAACCCGTGCTGCCAATCCAACTTGCCGCACTGACTTCGCCGCGTCGAGATTGTCGAGCTTGCCCTCCCCACCGACGACAACCAGGCCGACCATTCCGGCAGCCACATGGGGATCACATTGATAGCCGTATACGCCTGGGGTGTCGAAGGTGATTGAGATCGGTTGATTCATTCGGCCACGCCAAGTGTCAGCACCCTCCGGAATCATACCCTTTGTTGATGATGATTGGTGTCCGGGTTCGGTTGGCATAAACGTCACTGTGTCGCCGACTTCAACTTCGACAACGCGCGGGTAGAACACCATGCGCTGACGCGGGTCCTCTGGGTGGACATTTAGCATTTGAATTTCGATGGTTTCACCACCAGCCGCTTCATTGGCCATGGCGGGGCCACCATAGACAAGGCCAAGCGTTGCGATGGTTGTAAGAACAGACTTGAGTTTCATAGGGTCCTCTTTTGTTGGGTTCCAAGCCACGATCAGGCGGCTCTGAAACGGGGTTAGGTGGATTTGCGATCACTTGATCGCCGGTCAGGCCTGTGCGGGCTTGAATGAGTGGCGGTTCAATTTAGACGCCCGCACTCAAAAAAATGGGTTGGACAGAACCGGGCCTTGTCCGACATGTTCATCTGTTTCGACTTCATTGATCAGGAAGTGCGCAACGTCGGCCCGCGATATGGTGCCGTTCTTCATGTTGTCGATGTCTGTCGCGACCCGATAGGACTCTGTCTTCTCGCCATCCGTCAGGACGCCGGGCCGAACCAAAGTCCAGCGTAAGTCGCTGGCTTTGATCATGTCTTCTTGCAACGTTTTATCCGCATAGGCGCGACCAAACACGGCATTGAATGGCAGTTTCTGAAGCGGCGAAATCGCAGTTCGGCTTTCGCCGGCGCCAAAGCCGGTCACTACGATTAATCGGTCGGTCTGGTGACCCGACATCGCTCCGATCAGGGCAATCGTGGCTTCGGAGAACAGGATGATCGGGCCTGTTAGAAGCTTCAGGTTAAATGGCACGCCAAGCGTCATGATGACCGCATCATGTCCTGCAACAAGGTCGGTCAAAACCGTTTCATCACGGGCATCACCATCACACTTGCGAAGGCGGTCATGCGCAAGCTGCATTTCGGACGCAGAGCGCGCAAAAGCAGTGACCTGGTGCCCTCGCTCCAGTCCTTCTCGAACAGTAGCGAGACCAATGCCTTTGCTTGCACCAATGATCAGGAGGTTTGCCATTTTGGCCTTTCAGAAAAGCTAGATTAACGAAAATGAACGATATCTTAGGCGTCGAGCGTGGTCGGCTCTGCCGCTTCAAAACGCTTCTGCATAATGCGCTGCAGCGTCCGACGGTGCATGTTGAGCACACGGGCCGTTTGGGACACATTCCGGTCATTCTTCTCGAAGACAGATTTGATGTACTTCCATCGAATGTCATTGGGGTCCGACGGCGCCTCCGGTGGCTCGGGCGTTTCATCCGGGTCTGCGATCAAGGAGTTTACGATATCCTCGATATCGGCGGGCTTCGACAGCACATTCTGAGCCCCCGCCTTCATGGCGGCGACGACACTTGGCAGTTCGCCATATCCCGTCAGGATCAAGGCATGCGCGTCCGGTCGATGCGCCAGCAAGGTTTCAACCACTTTTGTTCCGACGCCATCATCAAGGCGTAGGTCTACAACCGCGAAGGCTGGCGGATTGAATTCCGCAATTGTCAGCGCATCTCTGACACTGCGTGCGGTCGAAACAATGAAGCCCTGGCGCACCAACGCGTTTGCCAAGCGCTCGCGAAAAACGGAATCGTCATCGACGACCAAACAAGATCGATCTTCGAGACCGCGCACGCGTGCGCTACTTGGTTCAAATTCGTGATCATTCATGTTCCTCTCCTTTTTCATTCGCAAGAGCGCATCGCTCTCGACGGATCAGGCAGATCGATGCCTGGCAAACCGTTGATCGCGTCTCAGACGTCGCTTGAGCAGGCGCTGCGCGGATTGCGGCTCCAAATCTGCGATTTGGACGTATTGCAATGCCGGGCGTTCGAGTTCGTTTGGGTTCAATTGAAAATTGATCCGCTCGACAGCCTGAATAGGTAACTTTGATACATTCAAGTTCATGGGAGGGTTCGTTTTTGACATTTTTTTTGGCCGTGAGGCCCCTTTACTGAGGTCGAGTTTGGATAGGGATCGGTGCAAGTTGTGGCTGGACCGACCATGACAGGGATTTGAGCATCAGCCCGCGTTTCGCGAGGGCGGAAGCCAAGTCGGTTTGTCCTGCGCGCTTGAAGGCTTTCGCCTGTTGCAAGAGCGACCAAGCGAGTTGTCTGTAGGATTGTCGTGTCTGCATGTTCTTTGCTCCGTTACCTATTGCGTACGAGATAGGAAACCTGATGGATGATGCAGCAGCCATTCGGTCGCACGTGGCAGAATGTACCAGAACGCGGGAGGCAGACGGGACGAACGTGATGGTTCGTTCCTGACACGAACCTTTCGGGCTGCGAGACTAAGCTCTATGGCGAAGGCGTTTGACTGACGATGGGTCGCAGGGCGATTTGGTGGTTTTGCCCGCGAAACCGCCAATATCTTCGAGCATAAATCGGAGCCGCAAATGAAACAATCTGAGCCCACCGCAAGTGATACGAGCAAGCGACCAATCCTCTTATCTTTCGGAGCGGTCGCCATCAGTATTTGGGGACTGGCGAGCTTTCTTCCGATTTTTGGTTTAATGATCCAGGATCAGAGCCTGTCCTATTATCTCACCCAAGCGTCCTTTCTGGCGACTGGTGCGGTCAGTCTTTTTACGATTGCAGTCACGCTAGACTTTCTGAAAGGGCAGAACATTCGCGTCGCTCGAAAAGCGAAACCGCGCCTTCTCTCTTTGACTTTGTATGCAAGTCTCTGGCTGCTCGCCTATTACGGGATCAGCGTGTACGCATGACGCAAAGAGCATCCTATCTGAGAGTGTTTATTCATTCGAATGCAACTTGAGTAGGCCGGCAGCCTGGTAGATGAAGAACGGCATGTGCCGGCGCTAAACGGAACACTCGGCATATCCGAGATGGATGCACGCGCATGACCGTCAAATAGCAGTTTAAATTCGCCGATCGCGAACCTCTCCTTACCCTTCGTCCTCTGGTGTTTCACGGTTCGGCGAATGAAGAAGTTCTTTGATTAGGCGTCTTTTGTAGCGCCGCTGGCGCCGCGTCGCTTTTGATGCAGACGCGCGCCAGCCCGCGCGCTCATCCTTGACCAAGTCTTCAAGGTCGCCGGCTTCTTCGATTTTTCGCGCATCATTGATCGAAGTTCGTCTTCCCATGTTTTACGTGTCCTGAGTCGAAGTCTTACGCCTCGCGGAGCCCATGTAGATAATCGCCGTACCGGGAAGACGGCCGAAGGTGAAATCGCCTTTCAGGGTCAGGCCCCGTGGTCCGAATCCGGTGAGTTTGCCGACTTCGAATTCGGCATCTTTCAGTTCCGATCGGAGTTCCTCGGGTTTAATATACATTTTCGGATCATGTGTCCCCTGCGGAAGAATTCGCAAAATGTCCTCTGCCATCGTGATGGTGACGAAAGAGGCCAGGCTTGACCGGTTGATCGTATCGAAGAGAAAGAGACCGCCCGGTCTGAGCACGCGCGAAATCTCTGAGACGGCCTTCGAGAGGTCGCTGACATGTTCGAGAACGTCCACGCAAACAACCGCATCGAAAGATGCATCTTCATACGGGAGGTCTTCCCCAATACCTACTATATAATCGATTTGCAGGTCATGCTTTGCGGCATGATCCTTTCCCGCAGCGATCGCTGGCGCCGACGGATCGATACCGCTCACGATTGCACCTCGTTTTGCGATGGCTTCTGCCATAAAACCGCCGGCGCACCCGACATCTAGAACGCGTTTGCCAGGCCACTCGATAAATTTGTCGAAGTACTTCAGGCGTCCTGGGACCATGTTTTTAAGGGTGCGCACCCAACGTATTTCATCCGACCACCAGTCTGCAGCGGTATCGTCGTAAATATCTGATCGGTTACGATCCGAAATTTGGCCATCAAACATTAGCTTTCACCTTCTTTGTTCCGGGGATCATGTAAGGAATTCGTTGTTTGTATTCGGCGAAGCGTTCGCCATAGATTTTCCTGAAGCGGCGCTCTTTCAGCTTCGGTGCGAATAGGCAGTATGTGGTTAGTGGGATCGCGATCGATAATTGATCAACTGTCCAAGTCGGCATCGTCCAAAGCGTCAGCGCGAAAGCTGCATAAATCGGCTGACGAATGAGCCGAAACAGACCGCGTTCTGGCATATCTGGAAATTCAGGTGCGCTGCCTCGCGCAAGAGACATCCAGCCGAGCGCTCCGCTTTGCAATTCAAGCCCGGCGTCAAATGAGGCTTTGGCCAGCAGCCCCCAACTAAAAACGAACAAGGCGGTCATGACCCAAAGCGTAATCCCTTCGGCTTGCCAGACCAGCAGCCCAGTCGGCGTCCATAGTGTGAACAGGGCCAGCAACTGTATCGATGCTATGAACGCATAAGTCGTGGTCGCCAGCGTCTTGCCGTGAGGCGCCGGAGCGAGCTTAGCGAGGATAGACCTGCCGGTATTGGATAAGAAAAATGAATGGGCGACCGGAAATTGAAGGAGGAGAAGCAGATTCACCAATCCCGCCCATGGCCATGGAACTTGGCCGACCGTCTGCGTTAGACCGGTATACAGTCCCCACACCATGGCCGCACCTCCAAGCGCGAAGGCGAGGTGGCAAGCGCCGCCATAGATGACGGCCCACAAGATGCGGTTGGATTCGGCTGATCGACTCGTGTCCATACTGGCGAGATAAGCCGCATTTCAGCGCCAGCATGTGGAACTGTGTCGCAGCGGGCACGCGCAGGAACGCCTACGACCGTACGTCCGTGACATGCTGCCACGCTTCTCCTCATCAACCATGCTTCTAGCTCGGTTACTATCGAGAGACATGTATAATGGAGTTCAAAACCGTGCGCCGCTTCCGCGATGATCAAACTCGCTCAGCTTGGTAGCGCTGAGAACTTGCATGGAATGGCAGAAAGACGGACTATGACACCTCCGCGCATCCCCCCGGCCCCTAGTCAGGAAAGTGTTTGGGATTACCCGCGACCCGCGATTACTGAGCAGACGTCTGCACTTCTTCAGGTCAGGTTCGACGGTCGTCTGATTGCGGAAACACGCTCTGGTGTTCGAACACTAGAAACCAGCCATCCGCCAAGCTACTATTTTCCGCGTTCAGATGTGGACATGGATGCGCTGAGCTTGACATCCCATCGCACGCATTGCGAATGGAAAGGCGAGGCCGAGTATTTTGATCTCGTCTCAGGCGACCGAGTGTCGGCTAATGCCTGTTGGTCCTATCCCTCTCCAGCGCACACTTTTGCAACAATCGCCGCCTTTATCGCGTTCTATCCGCGCCTCGTTGATGCATGTTTCATCAATGGAGAAAAAGTCATGGCTCAACCAGGAGGCTTTTACGGAGGATGGATAACGTCTCAGGTGGTCGGTCCGTTCAAGGGCGAGCCAGGCACACAGTTCTGGTAGTTGAAGTTAGCGCGAACGCCGGCGTGCCACATACGTTACTAAACCCATCATTCGCGACTCAAATCGTCAGGAAATATCAGCCCAAAAAGATGAAAAGCACCATTGAACTCAAACACCTCGCGCTCGATGTTTCGCTGGGGAGTTACGGCCCCGATGACGTCGTGCCGGATCATCATCTGCTTGACCTTACGCTCGAAATCAACCCGAGCTTAGTCCTGATCGAGGTCGATGATATGGATCGCGTCTTCGATTATGACCCACTGGTTTTGGAGATCAATCGTCTCGCCAAAGATGGGCATTACCATACACAAGAGTGGCTTATGACACGGATCGTGGCGGAATGCGCGACCTATGACGAGATTGAAACTGTGGACATATCGCTCAGCAAACGGCCAGTCTTGCCAAATACCGGAACGCTCGGGGTAAGACTTTTTGTCGGAGCGGAGGAGCTACGAAAAATACGATATGAAGCCTCAGAGAGGTAATTGGGGGCGTGTCCGACGTAGATCAGCGTCTTTGCCGTGCGGGTCCGAGCTCGACAGGGTGTAACTTGCTCAATTCGCGTATCTGGGCTGGTAAGTCGGCCAGAGTGCCCGCAACAGTGACAGGCAATTACTCCACTGCCTGCAATTGACCCAAAGCGGACATAGTGGAAATCCGATTTTGGTCGTGGAAACCGCCCGACTTAGGTTTGCTCTAATGCCTTTATCGCAGATGCAGATCTGGTCAGGCGCGACTGTAATCCAATTCGCGAAGCAAAGCTGGATCGGTCACCAAAAAGTCTTGTATCGAACCGAATTGCCATTCAGCGCTTTCGAAGTTTTGACCTCTAGTGAAGCGCCCTGGCGTGGCGAGGGTAGGAATCCCCGCAGCTTGAGCGGCGGCAATTGAGGTCGTGCTGTCTTCAATCGCAAGGCAGTCTTGCGCGCCTAATTCAAGGCGCTCGAGAGCAAGTCTGTAGACTTCCGGGTCAGGCTTAGTTCTCGTAACGTCTTCTGTTGTCAATACGAATGCAAACTCGGAAAGGTCAAGCTCTCCGCGACTACCCCTCGCGATGGCGTCTACGTTGGGCATATATGTGGTCGTGACGAACGCAACAGGCGTTTGCGTGGACGCGCATTGGTCGAGCAACGATCTTACGCCTGCGCGCAAAGTAATACCATTTGCGATTATCTCTTGGCAGGCAAGATCCGTTTTCCGATTGTGGATTTGAGCGATCTCAGTCCCAGTCAAGCGCGCTTCCAGCTCTTCACTCAAACGCTTGAGTCGTTCGCGGCCACCGCTTTTGGTTAGCAAGAGTTTATAAGTCTCGACATCCCAGTGCCAATCAAGCCCGGCTTCGGTGAGCGCCTGGTTGTAAGCTCTTCGTTGAATATCAGAGGTTTCAGCGACCACGCCGATGCTGCCGATGAGTATGGCTTTGGCTGTCATGCGTATTTCCTTTTATTTGGTGTACGCATGAACAAGATCAACGGTTCTCTCTAGACCCCAGAACCGCACGCCAGATTCACAGTGTTTAGCTCATGCCATCGGAAACATTGATTGAATCTACCGCGCGAGCCTTGTTGAACTCACGCATGCGTCCCAGCACATCGACACCGATTTGAGCATATAGGTCCAGCAAGTCGACGAGCACCCAGTTCTCGCGAATGAGCCCGGCTTCCAGGCGCCAGAAATCGAGACTTCTCAACAGGACCTCTTTTCCCGCCGGTGCGATGCCCATCCAGCCATCTTCAGATAGCGTCAGTCGCATATTTGGCCAACCGGTTTCGCAGACATAATCGCCCTCGCCGATCCAATGCGACATCAGATCACCCATCGCGTCGAGCTTGCGGTCTGGCATCGCACGTAAGAACGGGATCTGGTGCCAATTTCGAAACCCGGAAATACCGCGTCCAGTTCCAATCCCAGCCGGTCCGTACCAGTTCAAGCGAGGATGCCAGTAGGTTCCTAAGTTCATCACAGCCGGATCTGGATCTGCCGGATGCTTGCAAAGGTCTTCAAGCATCGCGATCACATGCTGGCAGGCGTCAGCGCCGTCGCCTTCGATGTAGCGGCCATCCCCGGACATGGGGCCCGGCGTGCAGAGAAACTTGCCAAGCTGAGGAGCCATCGGCCAGGCACGGGCTTGCATCATGAGCTCAGGAAGATCCCAGATTGCTTGCATCTCGATGACCTGTCCGTCTTCGATTTTAAAGAACTCATGATAGCGCATGTGCGCCAGATGACCGGTTGGCGGGATATCGAGGAATGGGGCAATGAATGTCCCCATATAATTGCCCATGGTGCCGACCCAGTCATGCCCTTCCGGCGTTGTGCCCGCCATGACGATGAGGTCTCGTCGCTCCAAGTCCGGCATCGCTTTAAAGAGCGGGGACAAACATGTTTCAAAGAAGGTATCCGGTCCGACGAGCAGCCCGAACGGATGACAGAGTTTCAAAGCTGCGTCTGGTGAAAACATGGTACGGAGCGCGGTCTGTACGGGTAACAACTCGAATGTCTCTGCCGCCTCGAAATATGGCGCCAGGACCTGTTTTAACTCAGAAGAATGCATGACCTGTCCTTTCTCGTTCACCGTATTCAAGATGGGTCTGACTTTAGTCGCAAAGCGGGCTCATAAACAGGCCGCTGCACTCGGCTCGCTTATCAGGTTTGCATTCGAAGTCAAACAAGGTACAGCTGAGGCGATGAGAGGGAAATGATGGACCACATAGCCGACGCGAAACGCCTGGTTCGCGACTACAATCAGTCTTTTGATGAGGCTCTGCGGGGTGGGGTGATGCCATCTGATAAGAGCCGCCTATCTGCGGATTTCCATTGGCGTGGGATGCATCCGTTCTACGAAAAAACTGGGATCGAGGCGGTTTGGTCGACGTTCTGGGGGCCGCTTACGCAATCAATCCGGCGCCTGCAGCGGCGTGAGGATGTTTTCTTCGCTGGCGAGAATGATGTCGATCAAGGCGCATCAGTTTGGACGTGCAGCATGGGCCATTTTGCCGGCCTGTTTGATACAGATTGGCTGAGCATTCCTAAGACCGGTCGTTTGGCACACTTGCGCTACGCCGAATTCATGCGCGTCGAAGATGGGAAAATTGCCGAAAGCGCCCTGTTTATCGATTTGATCGGGTTGATGCACCAATCTGGTGTCTATCCGCTACCGCCTATGACGGGAACGTATTTCGTCTACCCAGGACCACAGACGCAAGATGGCATTCTTCTCTCTTCACATGATCGAAAGGACGCTGTGGACACATTGGATCTCATAAATCGAATGATCGCGGACTTGAATTCGATCAATCATTTGACCGACGAAAAGTGTTCACCGGAACTGCTCGCGCGGACCTGGCACGATGACATGGTTTGGTATGGCCCGTGCGGCATTGGCGCGACCTACTCGATCGAGCGCTATCAAATGCAGCATCAACATCCGTTCCGGCGCAACCTCGCGGACAAGACTTATAATGGCCACATCGCGCGCTTCGCGGAAGGCAATTATGGCGGGTTTTTCGGATGGGCCAATCTGAGCAATCGGAACACAGGGGGGTTTCTGGGGCTCCCGGAGGCGGCTGGAGCGAGCGAAATGCGAGTTGTCGATGTATATCGCCGTGAGGGCGACAAACTTATGGAGAACTGGGTCCTCATCGACCTCCCCCATTACCTGAAACAGCAAGGTTTAGATGTGCTGGAGCGCCTCAAAGAACTTCGAGGGTTATAACGCGACCAACCTTTTTGCATTCGAATGCAATTATGCTATACCAGCGTCAATTCTGGTGCGAGCGATATGACCAAACCATCCATTGTTTTTTTGCCGGGTTTCATGTGCGATGCACGTCTGTTCGCGCAGCAGGTTCAAGCTCTAAGCACTCATGGAATTGACTGCACGGTCGGCGATATCACGCGGGCGTGCTCGATCGAACGCTTGGCTAGGCAAGTGCTGAATGATGCCCCGCAACGCTTTGCCCTCGCAGGATTGTCTATGGGCGGTATCGTGGCGTTTGAGATCTATAAACAAGCGCCCCATCGCGTGACGCATCTCGCCCTCTTGAACACAACGGCCCGCGCCGATTCGGCAGGCCTCACTCGAAAAAAGCAACTCGGCCGTGTTGCTGCGGGAGAGCTTAGCATGGTGCTCCGCGAGGAGCTAAAGCCACAATATTTGGCGCCCGAGAACCGGACTACAGACCGATTGGAAACGCTAGAGCAAATGGGCGTTGCCCTCGGCGAAGACGTCTTCTGTCGACAGACGATGGCGCTCACCATCCGGCCGGCTTACTTTGATGTCACGGCCAACATACTCTGTCCGACCACCCTCATTGCAGGAGCAGAAGATCGCGTCTGCCCCGTTGATCGGCACGAGGAAATCCAAGCGCTAATCCCTCACGCTGACCTCACCGTGCTCGAGCGCTGCGGGCACATCTCAACTTTGGAACAACCGGGCCGCGTCAACCAAGCATTGCTGGCCCTCTTGGAGCGCCCCGCAGCCCGCTCAACGAAGAGCGGAAACTGCGAGCTAAAAGTCCTTAAGAGCTAAATTGACTTCGAATGCAATATTTGCAAGCTAAGCAGGGGCAAGGGATCCGAAACAATGTCTGAAACCACGACCAAGCGGGACTTTTCGATCGAATCGAGACTTGTCAGATATGCCGATCTCAAGCCATGTTTTGATGCTTTCATTGATACGCGCACACCAGGGTCGGATCAAAAGGAAAACTTCACGATTATCGGTCCGGGTGTCTCAGAAAACCCCAACCAATTTGTCCATATTGCCGAACCCCACGGCTTCAATATTGGCGGGGCGCGGCAACCGCCAGGGTGCACCAACTCACAGCACAGTCACGAGACGGTCGAAGTATTCTACGTGCATTCCGGCGAGTGGCGCTTTGATCTCGGCGAACACGCCGATGATGCTCAAATCACGCTGAACGCCGGCGATCTGATTTCTATCCCCACGAACGTGTTTCGCGGCTTCACCAACATTGGCGAATCCGTGGGATACCTCTGGGCGGTGCTTGGCGGTGATGATCCAGGAAGAGTCCTTTGGGCGCCGAAAGTGTTCGACATGGCGAGCGACTATGGTTTGATTTTGCTCGAAGACGGTATGTTGATTGACACCGCGAAGGGCGAGACAGTTCCGGCCGACAAAACGCCAATGCCCGTCACTTCTTCTGCACAGGTAGCAGCGCTTGATGTCTACTCGGATGCACAGCTGGCAAACTGTGTGATCCGTGCAGGACACAGTCGCCATCCAGGTGCGTTCGACCACCTACCCGGTGTTGGCGATACAATCCTGATCGGTGAGGCGCCCTTGAGTTGGCCTCACGGTTTCACGCTGAACGAGGTACGCCTCGAACCGGGAACGCGAATTGGAGCTCACGTGCTGAATGTCCCCGACGTGTATTTTGTCCAATCCGGCTTCTTAACCGTTTCAATCGATGGCAGCGAGGTGACCCTTGGACCTGGAGATACGCTGACGACACCTCAAGGGAAACAAAGATCGATTAAAGCCGCGAGCGATAATCCGGTTTGCTTTGTCGCCGTTCGCGGTGGAGATGCGGCCCCGGAGATCCACTGGACATGATACAATCACTCGCGGGAAAGCGCGCCGTCGTGACCGGCGCGAGCCGCGGAATTGGCCGCGCGATTTGTGAAACGCTCTATGCCGCAGGCGCGGAGATCGTACCGGTCGCGCGTGCCTCTGACGCGTTTGACGAGCTAATCGCCGCCTGCCCGGAGCGCTGTCTACCTTGGACGGGTGACGCAACATCTGACGCGTTTCTCGCCTTCATAGCCGCCCAGAAACAAATCGACATACTGATCAATAATGTCGGCACCAATGTCCCAAAACCGATGCAAGACATTTCAGACAATGAGCTCGATCGCATGCTCGATCTCAATGTACGCACAACGTATCGGGTGTCGCGCGCGGTCTTGGCCCACATGCCGGATGACGGACGCATTGTGCATATGAGTTCTCAAATGGGCCACGTTGGATCCCCCAACCGCACCGTCTATTGTATGACCAAACATGCCGTTGAGGGGCTTACCAAGGCCATGGCCGTCGAGCTCGCGCCCCGCGGCATCCGGGTCAATTCGGTCGCACCCACTTTTGTGGAAACCCCAATGACAAAACCAATGCTAGACGATCCGGACTTCGCCGCGTTTGTAAAACGAATGATTCCGCTCGGTACCGTGGCGTCCACAGACGACATTGCACAGGCCGTCCTTTATCTTTGCGGTCCCGCCGGCAAGATGATCACCGGACACTCGCTCGTGGTAGATGGCGGGTGGACGGCACAATAGGATTTCTTATGGCAAGCAAACCGATCACGCATGTTGCGACGACCGACATTGAAGAGATGATGGCACCTGGCCCTGAGCGGCGTATGGACCTGCCTGGCTTTGACCAAGAGTTCGTAGACTTCCCGCATTACATTGTCCGGATTACGGAACGTATTTGGCACGACCGAGACGTTGAGAAATGCCTCGACTGGTATGCTGAAGACTGCGCGATCCATACGATGGTGGGCGACATTAGCGGTGCGCAAACAGTGGTTGATAATACCTGGGCGACCTTAAAAGCATTTCCCGACCGTCGGCTTGATGCAGACAATGTCATCTGGTCCGATGAAGGAAACGGCGCCTTCTACTCTTCACACCTCATCACTTCCAAAATGACCAATGAAGGCGCGAGCGAATTCGGGCCGGTCACGGGTAAACAATTACGGATCCAGACGATTGCGGATTGCCTTTGCAAGGACAATAGAGTGATCGAAGAATGGCTCGTTCGCGATAATCTCGCCGCGGTTCAACAGCTGGGGTTCGACGCCGATCGTGTAGCCAAAGACCAAGCGCAATCGGACAAGATCAACCATTTCAACTTGATTGAGTTTCACGCGGGTAATCGCGATGCGGTTCACTCTGCTGATCAGGCCGATAAGAGCGCGAGCAAAGCAATTGAGATCGCGGCCCACGCCCTGCGGGCTAGCTTTTCGAACACCTCCCTTGCGTCCCTGCGTGAGGTTTATGATTTTCGCGCGAATGCATCGTTTCCGGGCGACAATTTGGCATATGGCCCAGATCAGATTCAGGCTTGGATGTCGGAGCTTTTAAAGGCCTTTCCAGACCTTAAACTCTCGATCGATCATGTTGCGGAAGTGCCCTATCTTGGCCGTGCTATGGATGTAGCGCTGCGCTGGTCAGCGACTGGGACGCATCGGGGCGCAGGCCGCTATGGCGCGCCGAGCGACGCACCTATCTTTATTCTGGGGGTTAGTCAGTTTCGGATCATCAATGACCGCGTGCGCGAGCAAGTGACCATTTGGGATGATATTGCTCTGCGCCGTCAAATCGTTACCGCAAGGTATGACAATGGATAGGCTACCTTACCTCGTTGATGCGCATCACCACCTTTGGGACCTTGAGGCGTGTCAGCACACCTGGCTGGCCGAAAAAGGCGTGGTTCGGTTCTTTGGCGATCCGGCCCCCATCCAAAAAAACTACCATGTCCCAGATTTGAGAGCCGACTTCGGCGCGCTTCCCGTGAAGAAATCCGTCCATATTCAAGTCGGTGTAGAAGTGGAAGACAGCCTCAATGAAACTGCATGGTTGCAAGGACAAGCCAACAATCACGGACTGCCAAACGCGATTATCGCGTTTAGTGACCTCACCCGCGAGAGCGTTGAAGAAGACTTAGCGGAGCATATGGCGCATGCCCACCTTCGGGGTGTGCGTCAGATTATTGGCAGGAGTGCTGAGGAAGATCGCAAAACAGGAACGTCGGCTTTACTCTCCGATCCGCAGTTTGAGCGCGGCCTCAAAGTGCTAGCGAGGACCGGAATGTCCTTTGACCTGCAACTGACGCCCCCGCTGATGCAATCAAGTGCGGACCTGTTTTCGCGGGTGCCAGATCTCAAGGTCGCCCTGTGCCATTGCGGTTCACTCAGCGCATTTGATCAAGCCAGCCTTACAGAGTGGGACAACGGGCTGAGGGCTATGGCAGAGCTACCAAACCTGATCTGCAAGATCTCCGGCTTTGGCATGTTCAATCATGATTGGACCCCGACAGACATTGAGCCGATGGTGCACCGCGTGATCGATGTATTCGGCCCGGCGCGGGTTGCGTTCGGATCAAACTTTCCCGTCGACAAACTCTATGCGAGTTATGAAGACACGATGGGCGCTTATTTGAAGATTTGTGAGCGATACACACTCACCGAGCGGGATGCGATGTTCCGCAGCGTCGCTGAAGACTTCTATCGTATCTAAAACTTTGACCGTACGGTTTGCGTCAGGTTCGCCGCTCCCGACAGCATGAAGCTATGATCAGATCCGAGCAAGAATAGGCTCGCCCCTGCTGCGCGCCATTTTGGGATCTCATCGAGACTCGCTGTGAACATGCCGATCGTCGCGCCCGCCTCTTGGCCTTTGGCGCAAATCGTTTCCACCGCTTCAATTACGACTGCATCATTCGGCCCGTCTGCCCCTAGCGAAACCGACAAGTCTGCTCGACCGATGAAAAAGGCGTCGATCATTTCAACCGACAGTAAATCATCGAGATGATCGAGCGCTTCGGCATCTTCCATTTGAGCAATGACCACCGTGCTCTGTGCGCTTTCGGCTTTGTGCTCCACCATCTTGCGCGCGCCGTAGCCCGCCGCTCGGGTCGAGCCAGCATACCCGCGTCCGGTTCCAAAATGGGCATTCGCAGCGAGCGCATGCGCATCATCGCCAGTGATCACATGCGGCACCAGGATGCCTGTTGCTCCGCAATCCAGGGCATTCAAGATGTGCTCTGACCGATTGGCAGGGACGCGCACAAGGCTTGGCTTACCGACATGTTTCAGCGCCAGCACGCAATCATTGATATCCTGGCGGTCGAATGGTGCATGTTCAGCATCGAGACAAACCACATCCAAGTCACTACGCCCCAAAACTTCGCAAATCATCGCAGACGGCGTTTTTAAAAAGGTGCCGACAAGTGGGGCTCTATCACTAAGCTGCTGTTTGAACGTCATGACCAAAGGCGTTTCGAAGCGATCTCGGCGCCCTCCGCCATCGCCCCAAGCTTGGCGTAGACGATGTCTTCGTCAACCGCGCCAAATCCAGCGAATGTTGAGAACCCGCAATCGGTGCCGGCGATGACGCGCTCCTTACCAACAATGTCCGTGAAGCGCTCAATACGCTGTGCGACAAGCTCGGGGTGTTCGATGAAGTTTGAAGTGGAATCGATCACGCCGGGGATTAGGATTTTATCCTCAAGCTCGCCCTTCTCCTCAGCCTCGGCGAACACAGTCCATTCATGGGCGTGGCGGGGATTGGAGTTTTCAAATAATAGCCCTTGCGGCTTCGCCTTGAGCGCAATCGGTAGGACAACATCCATAGGCGCATCACAATGGTGAGGACCTTCATAATTCCCCCAGCAAATATGCATCCTTACTCGATCACCAGGCACATTGCGCAGAGCGTGGTTCAGGACCTCAACATGCTGGCTGGCAAGATGTTGATATTCTTCCAACGGTTTGTCCTTGAACATCATGTGACGGCCAAGCCCGAGGTCCGGAGAATCCAGCTGTAGGACCAGGCCAGCCTCGACGATGGCCTCATACTCTGGGCGCATCGCTTCGGCGAGCGCTTCGAGATACTCATCCTGTGTCTTGTAGTGTTCGTTCGGTTGGAACAGAGCGATCACGCCTGGGCTAGCTGCATTCATAAAGCCTTCAACCTGCCCCGCCCCTTCCAGAGCATTGGAAAAGTGGCGAAGATCTGCTTCTAGCGGCGCCATGCTTTTAGTCTTGATCTCACAAACACATTTTGGGCGCCGGTAGGTTGGCGTGCCGCCGCCTTTGGCTTGTCGTTCGAGAAAGCCCGGGAACTCCTCTAAATCCGCTGGGGCCCGCCTCGGGCTGTCACCGTCAAATCCCGTGATACGGTCTTTGATGTAGGTGGCATACGAGATCTTGCTCATCTCGCCGTCGCTCACAATGTCAACCGACGCTTCACGCTGGCGCTTTACCGTGTCAGCGACAGCCGCGGACAAGATGGCATCAAATCGCTTCTGCTCGATTTGTTCGCCCGCCTCATGTGCAAAAACCAGATCAGTCACTTCTTTTGATCTTGGCAAACTTCCAACATGGGTTGTCAGAATGCGATCTTGGCTGGTTTTCATAGTGATCCCTCCGAATATGCATTCGAAGTCATAAGTCTATGAAGGCGCCCGTGCAATAGAGCCACCCGGAATTACGGCACCTTCAAAGACCCGCTTTTCATGAGACTGATCGGGTCGCTCTACACGTTCTAAAATCATACGAACGGCGGCCTCTGACATCCG
This sequence comes from Pseudomonadota bacterium, assembly GCA_038527765.1. Lineage (GTDB taxonomy): Bacteria > Pseudomonadota > Alphaproteobacteria > Caulobacterales > Hyphomonadaceae > Henriciella. The sequence continues at coordinate 19,011 of JBCBFK010000003.1, read as the reverse complement.
CCCGATTGGCTGGCGAATGGTGGTCAATTCATAGCTCGCAAATTGGCTCATCCCGATGCCGTCAAAGCTGACAATTGAGAGATCCTTGGGAACTTCCAAACCGAGCACCGAGCGCGCCTCATCCATACACCCCATCGCCATCATATCGTTGATGCAAATAATCGCCGTCGGCATCTCTTGCGTCTGGCGATTGATTTCCTGAAGACCTAATGTGCCGCTCTCATAGGTGAAATCACCGCGGACCTCACACACTTTATCTATCCCGCAAGCCTTTAAGCTCTCATCGACCATCCGCGCACGTTCTCGACTAACCATATTGTCTTCTGGACCTATGATCAGCCCAGCGCGTCTGTGACCTAAAGCTTGGAGTTGCTTCACCACGTCGTGCACCTGTTCAGCAGGGTCGCAGAAGACAACAGTGTTCGGGTGTTCAGCGAAATAGCGATTGAAGAACACGACTGGGATCTGGCGTTTTTCGAGCAGTTTGTATTGCGCTTGCGACATGTGCGAGGCCGAAATCACGCCATCAACTTGATACTGCCAGGCTTGCTCAATGACCGTCTCAGCATCCTCTTCCGTTTCGACCGTGAATAGCAAAGCCTGCAAACCAGCCTTTGCCAACTCTTCGGTGATTTTGAACAACACTTCTGGGTAATACAGGTTCAATCGTCCCGAAACCAAAACTGCGACAAGGTTTGAGCGTTGTGTGATCAGGCCACGCGCAATTGCGTTCGGTTGATATTCCAGCTCTTTCGCGGCTTTCATAACGCGCTCACGCATCTTCCCGGAAATGCTGGCGCCAGGCTTAAAGCAGCGCGATACGGCAGACTGCGACACACCGGCTAAGCGCGCCACATCATAAGACGTTGCCCGCCGACCTTTGATCAACGGGATAACGGTTCCGTCGGATTTAGACGGTTTCTTGTCCCGCGGGCTGTTGGCCATAGCGTCTCACTCGAATATCTGCCTGCTCCTTGTGGCCGGCAAATCCTTCTAGCGCACACAAACGCGAGCAGTACTCTCCGACCATTACAGACGCTTCTCGCGTCACTCGTTGGAACGTGCAAGTCTTGATGAACTTTCCGACCCATAGGCCGCCTGTATACCGCGCAGCTTTCATCGTGGGCAGCGTGTGGTTCGTACCAATCACTTTGTCACCGTAAGAGACGTTGGTTTCCTGTCCGAGAAAGAGCGCACCATAGTTGGTCATATTGTCCAGGAAATAGTCAGGGTCCTTGGTCATGACCTGCACGTGCTCAGAGGCAATCTCGTCCGCGACTTCGACCATTTCTTCATAGGAATCACACACGATCACCTGACCGTATTCACGCCACGCTTCCCCGGCCACATCAGCGGTTGGAAGCCATTCCAATTGCCGCTCAACCGCTTCCATAGTTCGTCTCGCGAGTCCTTCTGAATTGGTCAGCAACACCGCCGGTGAGGTTGGCCCATGCTCGGCCTGACCCAGTAGGTCAGCCGCGCAAAAATCTTCGTCCACGCTTTCATCAGCAATGATAAGGGTTTCGGTGGGACCGGCGAAGAGGTCGATACCGACACGACCGAAGAGTTGCCGTTTGGCTTCGGCGACATACGCATTCCCCGGTCCGACAATCATATCCACGGGCGCGATCGTTTCAGTGCCGATCGCCATCGCACCAATCCCTTGCACGCCGCCGAGCGAGTAAATCTCATCGGCACCGGCCATATCCATGGCGACCACAATGGCGGGATGTGGCCGTCCTTCAAAAGGCGGCGCCGTTGCAATAATGCGCGGTACGCCAGCTACTTTCGCTGTGACAACGCTCATATGCGCTGAGGCGATAAGCGGGTACTTTCCGCCTGGAATGTAACAACCAACAGAGTTGACCGGCACGTTCTTATGTCCAAGCGTGACCCCTGGCAGGGTCTCAACTTCAACATCTTGCAGGGCGTCTTTCTGGATCTGCGCGAAGTTTCGAACCTGCTCCTGTGCAAAACGGATATCGCTTATCGCTTGTTCGTCGAGCTCTTGATAGCAGGCATCGATCTCGTCTCGGCTCAGGCGGTAGCTTTCAGGACTCCAATTATCGAACTTGGAAGACAGATCTCGCACGGCTGCGTCGCCGCGTGTATCAATGTCCTCTAGGATGTCCTCAACCGTTTTTCGGACTTGAGCATCCGCCTTTTGTTTGATGTCGGGATCGATCCCCTCTTTCAGCCAACGCGCCATAGTTTATCTCCTGAGTATGGCCGGGTTCTAGCATTTTTGCATTCGAATGCAAACTCCCTCTTCGGCGCGTTGGTCTTAGCCGCCCAGCGTCCCGAACCATGACAGGAAGACGAGGATCAAAGCGAAGAAAAGGAGCAGGTACCAAGCGATGGAGTCGACGCGCCCTGGTACAACATACCAACCATCCTGCTTCTCATCTCGGCCCTCGGCTTTGAACCGGCGCAACTGACCAATCACTGTCTGTTCGTGCCAATCCTTCTGGAAACCGCCGAGTAAAACACTCGCCGTCCAGGATACGACGATATTGATCACGCCGCCGATCACCACATACCAGGGCCAAGCGACATTGGCCGGCTCCAGACCGATAACCGGCACACCTGCGACAATAGCGAACAGGCCGATAAATCCTGCCGCAACCCCAATGAGCAAACCTTTCTCATTGGTATGCTTAGACAAGAATCCAAGACCGAACATTGCGAGCTTGGCACCCACAAAGTAAGAGGCGATCCGGCTCAGAGTTTCGAGGATAGAGCCGCCGCTATTCACAAAGGCAAAGGCAATCGGGATGGCGAGCAGAGCCCAGATAATCGTGAACACTCTCGACATCATCAAGAAGTGCTCTGGGCGACCTTCAGGTTTGAAAAACCGCTGATAGTAGCCCACCACCGATACGGTCGCGAGGGAATTGAGCGCAGAGGATAGGCTCGACATGGATGCTGAGAGCACCGCCGCTGCGAGGATGCCCATAAGTCCTGGAATTGCCAGCGTTTGCGCGAACACCAGAATGATTTCATTCGGCTGCTCAAACGGCTCGCCGTCGAAATGGACATAGAGCAAAGCGCCTATGAAGAAGAACAGAAAATAGATAAAAAAGGCGGCGAACCCCATCATCAGATAAGACTTTTTTGCGTCGCCCAACGTCTTTGCCGCAAGCGCGCGCTGCACCATCATCTGATTGGTGCCGTATACGGTGATATGGAACAGGGTCATTGCGAAGACGCCAGCCCACACTGTTGGGGCAACAGAGAAATCAAGCTCGGTCCGGATTGGGTTGAGCTTGCCATCCTCCGCGAGCGTACTGAGCGCGCCTGAAAGCGGGCTAACTTCCGCCAACAGACCCCACAAGACTACCCCTGCTCCGACGAACAGAATGACGCCCTGCAATACATCGGTCCAAATCACGGCATTCATTCCGCCAAGCATCGTATAGACGAGCACCACAAGGGTCATACCGATGATGGCGATGCGGACATCCACACCCGTTGCAAATGTAATGACCACCGCCGTCGCGGTGAGAATAGAAGCGCTGGTAATCGTTTGCGTTAGCAAAAAGATCGCCGACATGGTCGTGCGCGAGGCCACCCCAAACCGGCGTTCAAGATACTCATAAATCGAGGCAACGCCGCTATTATAAAAGAACGGTAGGAACAGAATGACGACGACAAATATGACGAGGGGATAATTGATGTGAATGGCGAGCGCCGCCATGCCATCGCCATAGGCCCAGGCGGGCCCGCCAAGGAAGGATAGCGCGCTGACATAGGTCGCCACCACCGAAATCCCAATCGCCCACCAAGGCGTCGAACGGTCACCCAGCTGATAATCATCCGCAGACTTAACCCGTAGGCTCATCGCGTAACCGAGCCCCAGATTGATCACCAGATAAAAGGCAACTATGGCCCAGTTAAGCAGTCCAAAATCCGCCAACACCCACTCCCTCAGCGATCGCGTTTATTCAGCTTACAGAAAAGAAAAAAGGAAGGAACCGCCCGGCCCCTTCCTTCAATCATTTTGAGCTTAAGAAGCCATCGTACCTGCTTCTTCAGGTCGTCTCATTAGAACCGAGCCTTCAGGCGAACGCCATAATTGCGCGGGTAGAGATAGCCTGTCTGGACGACGTCAGAACTGTTATTGTTTCCGCGCGCCAGAACGGCCTCATCAGAAGCATTCTCGACAAACCCTTCGACAGAATAGTCACCGCTGGCAGAGTCCCAACGCACGACCAGGTCAGTTTTAGTGTAGGCATCCTGCAACTGGTTTGGATCTGGCGAGTACAGGTTCGAAGTGAAGTAGTCATCGCTGTAGTAGATCGAGATACCAGGCGTCAGCGTGCCATTGTCACCAAGATCAATGATATAATCCCCGGAAAGGTTCAGGGTCAGCTCAGGCGACCAAGGTGTTGTTTCACCAGACACTGAAATCGAGGACTGAACCTGCCCATTGAACAACTGGTATGGGTTGCCCTGGAAGAAGTTGTCGCCGAACTCAGAATTCAGGTAAGCGAGGTTTGCACCAAGACGGATATTGTCGGTTGGGAAATAGACCGCGTCGACTTCGATCCCCCAAGCGTCAATTTGGCCGCCATTGTCAGAGCGAGTAACCGCCGTGCCAGTGTTCGGATCGATTTCCTGAACTTGACGAAGCAAGTTGGTGTACTCAGTGACGTGCACCGCACCGTTCAAGAGCAGGCTGGAGTCTAGCAGCTGGCTTTTAAAGCCAACTTCGATGATTTGCGATTCCTGCTCATCCGTCGTGCCCGCGCTGTTGGTGATCGCGCCAGACAGGAAGCCCGTAGCAGCGGTGGCATACAGCATGATCTCGTCATTGAGGTCGTATTCTGCGCCGAGACGCCAATTCACATTGTCGAAGCTGACGCTGCCGCGAGACGCGTTCGTTGCGCTCTCGTTGAACGTGAAGACAGTATACGGGTTGGTTGGGACAAATCCGAGATTTGGATTTGCGACCACGTCAGGGTTCACAATCACAGGTGGGTTTGCACCTGAGAAGTTCGATCCGCCGACTTTCAACGTCTTCTCTTCTTCGTTATAGCGCAGGCCACCGATGAGACGAAGCTGGTCCGACACCGTCAACTCTGCTTGTCCATAAAGACCGACATAATCGATTTCGCGAATGCCGAGGTCTGCGAAGAAACCGCCCAGCTGAATGTCTTCAGAAACGATCGGCGTGCCGATCAGCAGGGTGAACATATCGCCGCCTGGTCCAACGACCATTGGACGATTGGCATTCTCTACGTTCGCATCAAAGATCGAGAAGCTGAAGAGGGTCTCGTCCTGCGAATAGTAAGCACCTGCCGTCCATTGCAACGGGCTATCATAATCGGAGCTCAGTTGGATTTCCTGAGAGAAGCTCTCACTGCGTTCATCAAACCAGAAACGGGTATGATCCACCGGGCTGAAATCTCCGTCAAACCCGATCAGGTTCTCAAAGTCAGTGTAGCCCGTAATCGATTTGATCGCGATTGGACCGGCATCATAGTTGATTTCCAATGAGGCTTGCGTCTGCTCAAGATCCCCGTCCGGAGCAAAGTTTTGCGCGACCTCATATGGGCCTAGCTGATCAGCGCTTGGGAAGCCGTTCGAACCCTGAAGGGGGTTCGCGCAGTCTTGTGAGGTCCCAAATGGATCAGTCAGACCCTGCGCGGTGACATTGCGGCAAACAAAGGTGTAACCGAAGAGGCCAGCTTCTACACCGCTCTCGTTGACGTGGCTGATCCGTCCGAGAATACTGAGATCTGCCGTTGGCTCCCAGAGCGCACTCACTCGAATACCAACATCGTTTGGAGCGCCAAGATCAGGACCGACGAGATTGTCGATGTAGCCATCGCCATTCTCAGAGAAGGCGGCAACGCGCACGCCAAACGTGTCGCTCAGCGCAACGTTAGCGAAGCCTTCGAAGCGGCGAGTGTTAAAGCTCTCATAGCTCGCATCAATACCGGCGCTGAAGCCCGACAAATCGGGCGCGTTGGTGAAGAGGTTCATCGCACCGGCGAAAGTGTTACGGCCGTACAAAGTACCTTGCGGGCCTTTCAGGAATTCGAGACGCTGAACGTCAAAGAAGCCGCGAGACTGCATTGAGGCGCGCGGCTGATACACGCCGTCCACGAATGTACCGACGATCGATGAAACGTCGCCAAATGTATTGGTTGAGTTGGCACCGCGCACGTTAAACTTCGCGTCATTACCGACAAAGGCGAAATTCACACCGGACACGATCTGGTCAAGGCGCGAAACGTCATCCACGCCTGCGCGATCGAGGCCTTCGGAATCAAACGCTTGGATCGACTGACCAACATCTTGCGTGCTTTCGGTCCGTTTCTCAGCGGTCACGGTGATGACACCGAGTTTCTTCTCGTCTTCGGCGATATCTACTCCGTCTTGCGCAGAGGCGAGCGACATGGCCGCAGACACAGCAATCGCAGCTGTCCCGCTGAGCAAAAACTTGGTTGTTTTGGATCGATGGCGCATGGTTTCCTCCCAAATCTGCATCTTGATGCGCGACGAATGCATTTTTTGACTTCGAATGCAAGATGTCTTGATGTGATGCATTGCATACGCAGTCATTTTTGCGCGTCGTGTTGCAAATTAAGCTCATCCGCTCGATTGCCTGTGACCGAGGGCGCTTACAAGCAAGTCGTCTGCGCACGCCGGAAATGCCACATCCCAATTTCCCGGCATTGTGACTTGCCGGACGAGATAGCGCCCTAAGTCTATCCAACACCGTCCCTTAGAGAGTGCCCTCATATGACAAGCAAATCGGCCCCTATTCTCGACCTGTTCGAAGATCCAGACCATGCTGCACAATATGCGACCGGACCTGCTAGGTTCGTTCCGGGCTTTGCCAGCTTGCACCAAATGGCCAGCATTCTAATGCGCGAAACGGTGCCGGAGCAGGCCCATATCCTCGTGCATGGCGCGGGCGGAGGATTGGAGCTCGAAGCCTTTGCGAAACTAAATCCAGGCTGGCGCTTTACCGGTGTCGACCCTGCGCAACCGATGCTCGATGCGGCCCAAGCACGGCTGGGGTCCTCGAGCGACCGGGTCAGTTTCGTTCATGGTTATGCCGAAGATACTCCTGCTGGGCCATATGATGCTGCGACAAGCTTTCTGACGCTTCACTTCCTGGATGCAAAGGAAAGAACCAAAGCTGTCTCAGAAATCGTGCAACGGCTTAAACCCGGAGCGCCGTTTATCACGGTGCATTGCAGCTTTCCTCAGGCCCCTGACTTGCGGGATTTCTGGCTGACCCGCCACCGAGATTATGTCATCTCGTCCGGCGTGCCACCCGAAGAAGCCGAATCTGCGAGGCAATCCATTTCTGAGAACCTGGAGCTTTTCGACCCGCGCATGGATGAAGAGATTTTGCGAAACGCTGGCCTGACAAAAGTCGCCCAATTCTATGCCGCTTTCACTTGGCGCGGCTGGGTCGGCTGGGCCTAACAGTGTAATCAGAGTCAACCGATCGAGGGCGTTTAGAGTCGCTGAACTAATGCCAGCGTCAGTTCTCAGATGAGACATATTCGGACGAGCTCGCGATGCAGCTATCAGGCTTCAATTTCCAAATATTGGAGCGTAAACACCAACGTATTCACGCTCGCATGGGCGATCATGAGTGGCCAGACGTTGCGTTTATACGCCAAGAAAAGGCACCCTAGGGAGACCCCGATCAAACCGGTGGTAAAAAGACCCCGGACCCCCTGATAGTACATATGACCGGCGCCGAAGATGAGCGCTGGGATAAGTACAGATAGCACGTTCGCGACCCAGCTTTTTCCGAGCACATCTGCGAGCGCGTTCATCATAAACCCGCGGAAAAACAGTTCTTCCGCCGGTCCCGCAACCCAAAGGATGGCAAGCCAAAACAAAAATAGGGGCGTGTTGCCAGCCAAGTCTCCAAACCGGGAAAGCGCGCCTTCTCGATCCGGATGCATGAATGCCAGACCTGAAGCATCCCCAACGATGGTGACCAAGGCGCCCGTTGCAACAATAGCGATAAACGCAAACACGGTTTGCAGAGGAAGCAGCCAATAGCCTCTGGCGGCTTTAAATCGCACGAGCCCTATTTTGTCGAAACCTATCCCCCGGCGGGTCAGATAGAGGCTCACGCACACCAACACGATGACGAGCGATATTGGCCCCGCATAGCGCCAAACCACAAGATCGAGCAGGCCCTTCAAGGCAAGCGCGAATACCGTGAACCCGATAAACGCGCTCAGGCTCAGTTTTTGGAGATTATCGTCCATCCAGTTTGTCCGTTCCGTCAATTCGATCAAGTCACTGAATAGGATGCACCCGGATATGGGTTTGGATGCACGCAGTGGCGCGCAAACTGCGCTTTACAGGTTCTGTGAAGGCAGCGCACGAGGCGCGAAAGAGATCAGCAATTGAGTGAATAGGACGTGACGGTTGTTTTCTGTTCGAAGGTAATGGTCGGACTGACAATCAACCGGTCATCGACCCGCGCATTAGGCGGCTGCAACACAAACACTTTTGGAGCGTCTCCTGAGAGACCGTAAATAAGAGAAATCTGCGCAAACACACCAGAGCGAACGGGTTTGCCTCGTAACCTTATGCGCCGATATGGGCTGTCCTCTGGCAGAACGGGCCCGACAGAGGTTCTGCCGGACACGTCTGTGTCTTCAATGAAGTCGATTGAAATTTCACTCCCGTCGATCAAAGCAATGGCGCCGATGTTCGGCACGTCTATGGCTTTATCTGAAAGAAACACCAGAGAAATCGTGGCGCCATAATTCTGTGTCTCAGAAGCGTAGTTGAAAGGCTCTGCTGAAACGATGAGATCCAATGAGGGATCTACTGCGACCACCAAGTTCTGAGCTGGTCCAAACGCCTCACAAGCCGTCAGCGTTTGACGCAACTCCCCTTCTGGGCCGCTGGGTTCGTAATAAGCGTTCGGTGCGAGCAAGCAGCCAGCTAATAACGAGGGGAGCAAGATCGCTGCAATTTGGCGCGTCATCGAACCCCCTCGTTTTCGGATGCAGATAGGCGCTGAATAGCGGTGTTCAAAAGGAGATCCTCACGATGACCGAGATCGGCTGATTGAGTGTTCTCAAAAGCGGGTGCCCATTGATGACGCGGCGTCCCATCGAGGTGGCGAAGATCATAGGTCGGTATGAACGCGGTCATCCCCACGCTTGGCAAGTCTATTGCTTCCGTGCCGCCTGCGAGACGTGACATTTGGGTGCCCAGAACAGTCGCGCGTCCCATCCCATCCAGGCCAATCGCCATGCCTTCACCCATACTGCCTGTCCACCGCCCGACCAGCGCGATAACCGGCTGATCATATGGATGTTGAAAACTTGGAGCGACGAACCGTTCATAGGCCGGAGCATCATTGGGTGCGGTTATTTGGTAAGGCGTTTCGGTGCGCACAAAGTGCCCGAGTATCGGCTGAGCAACACTGGTATTTCCACCGCCCGGCGTGTCCCGCAAGTCCAGGATCATACCATCTGTTTCGGAGAGTTCAGCGATCGCACGCTCAAACGCGGAGACGGTTTGATCCTCGCCAAGGCTATTGTTGAAGCGAATGTATCCGACATTGTTGACCAGCTTCCGATAAGTAAGAGGGCTCTTGGGCGAGGCAGGCGCAGGGTCTCCAAGACCATGCTCAAAGACGCTGTTTCCGCGCCGAAGCACTAGCCGTCTTGGTTCATTGTAGCGTCCCGCAATGACCGCGTTGATGGCCCATGTTTTCCGCTCTTTGGTGATCTGTTCGCGACCGGAGTGAATGCGATCAAATATCATTTGCTCCGGGTGTAGCTGATTGAAACTGACCAGCTCATCGCCGATCTCTATATCTGCCGCTGCTGCGCTGGTCAGAGGTCTAATTCCTACAACACGAAAAGCGCCATCGATTTCGCTGAAGGCAAGGTCTGAGCCCGAAGGCACCAGTCTGGGAGAGGTTTCATCATTCGTATTAAGACTTGCGTGGGGGTCGTGAAGATCATCAAGCAGGCGCTCGAGCACGTCGAGGGTTGGCGGTGAGCTTCCACTGGCTCGGGCTTCTAAGTCCGCGCGTTCACAGGATTGGCTCCAATAGTTGGCGACCTTGTCGAAATAGGCATAGCTTTTTTCAACAGCGGCGCAGAGATCCGCGACCGCATCGACTAACTTGTTATTGGGTTCGCTGGCGATCGGCGGGTGGCCGTCTTCAGTAGCGCACGCCGAGACTAACAAGCAGAGTGTGAACAAGAGCCGTTTCATTTTCTTCCTCGAAATGCACAAACGTTAGAACCGCTTTCGCAACTCGACACGCCAACCGAGACCGACCGGGTCAAGCACATCCTTTTGATAAGCCAAAGGCGTTCGCCCCTGACCGTCTTTTACGGACACAATATCATCCAGTGCATTGGCGATTCCAACTGTAAGGCGGGTTTCTTCCAAGACTGGAAAGCGGTCCAAGACCTTATCTGCATAGTTGAACTCGTAAGACGCACTCAGGATAACCCGCAGCGTGTCCGAAAATTCAAGTTCATCCGTCGCCGTGGTAAGCGCAGACGAGCTTCGGTACTGCGCGCTGCCATAAAACCCCCACCCATTGTTCCACTGATAATAGGTGAGATCGACCAAGTGCCGTGGCCGCGCAAGGCTGGAGTCGATCGTATCGCCATCTAGTAGGTCGAGTGTGCCCGCTGTAGCGAGTGGGCGCAGCTCATTCGCAAACTCCCAGCGATGAATAAGAGACAGTCGTCGACTACCAGGTCTCCCGCTTTTCCGTCGTTTTGCACCCGGTTTTGGCGGTGCTTTTGCGCGGGTTGGTTTGATTGGGATAGACCAAGACAAACTGGTTCGGAGGGTCTCGGTCTCACTTTCGAAGATGTTGACCGGCGTACGATCGAGGAGGACAATCTCTCCGGTTGAATCGCGGACGACTTGGTTGAGCCCCAAAGCATCCAATCCAGGTGTAGGCACCGAAAAGGACCGAATCTCGTTGGTGCCTTGTGCAGCAATGTAATTGGTGGAGAGTGTAAGATCTCGCTTTTCCCAAGGTTTCCAAACCAAACCGAGTTTTGAGATATCTCGCGAAGCCACTTTCAAGTCCGAATTACCACCATCAAGAAGCGTTGCGGTGACGGTCTCGCTTGTTGTTAGATCGAAGAAGCTGCGATTTAGAGAGAGCGTCGCTGGCAGTGCGAATTCCTGCAGTGTTGGCGCGATATCTTCTGAGGCCCATGAATAGGTAAGAGTAACGCCTTCTATTGGGATCCAATTCGCGGTGACTCCAAAATCGGACAGACTGCCGAGATCAGAGAGGTTCGATTGCCGCCCATCGATGGATAGCGTTCCGCGTCCCCAACGTTCCTCATTAATCGGCAAAGGGTAGCTGATCGCGCCTTGAATATAGGCTGTGTCACGGGAGATCGAGACCTCATCAGACGACGATTCAAATGCTTCGCTGGCAACACCTAAGGCACCGCTAAACGTGACCGGGCCGTTTTCCGCTTCGAACAGAGAAAAATTCGCGTTCGCATCAAGTGTGGCGAGGCGCGTTGATGTCTTGACGGGCGAGATATCAAAGCCAAAGGCGCCGCGGTTTTCAACATCTCGATCTGTTTGAGAATAATTGCCCAGGATAGACCAAGTGTTTGCTGCGAGTTTACTATTGATGGTCACGCCAAGGTCGAGCGTTTCTGACCGGTTGAATTGACTGAGTTGCGTTCCGTCGACCGGAGACAGTCCAGTCAAAAAGTCGGACTCACTCCGCTCGAATCGCGCTGAGAATGTCCCAATAGCCTCATCTGGAAGAGCGATTGTTTTTAGTCCGCTCAGTTCAAACAACTCGGATGAAGGCAACAGGCTTCGCGCGCTTCGGGGTTGATCAGCCGCAAATGAGATGATGTCGCGTTCGCGCTCAGTGAGTTGTGAGCTTTGGCTTACCTTGGCTCTAATTGTGGAGCGATTGTTGCCGTCTATGAAAACCCGGGAGCCATCAATCGTGTTTGACAGTGTGCCGCCCCCGGCGGGCGCCTGGGTGCGCGTATTGATCGGAATTATTTGCAGATCCGATTTTAGCACGAAGTTGATAACGCGCTGATTGGCGGTGAACCCATAGGCGAGCGACGCTTCCTCAGGAAGCACCTCGACCCTCGCCAAGCTCTCAACGGGATAATTATCCAGCTCGCGAAAGCCAGAGACGCGACGCCCATTGATCAGGATGACCGGCGGCTCGCTGCGGCGCTGTTTTCCGCTCGACGTTTCGACCTGGATGATGCTGAGCAGCTCGCCGATCGATGACACCCCATACGCGGCGATATCGCTTTCGGTGAGTACTAGTTCGGGTTCGTACTCCGACAGCGAACTGCCCTTAAGAAACGACCCATCGACAACAATCTCCTCTAGAACGCGCTCATCGGAAGTGATGTCAGACTTCCCTTTGATACTTGTCTCTATGGCGCCGGTTTCGGCCAGTGCAGATAAAGGCGCAGCGAGACATATCGAAGAGCTCAACAGAGAGAGCTTAAGCAAAGCAAGCCGTTTTGGTGAATGAGAAGTCTGACCGCAGCTCATGGCATGTCCACCGTGCTGAGCTTGATTGAGATTTGTCTGGCAGGCGTTTCGCCAGGTCCGCTCAAGCGAAATTTCATTTGATCGAAGGATGGCGGCCCGAAAAAGCCTTTGGCATTGCCGCTATTTCCGGTGGGTTCATACGGGATGCCGCGCGTATCAAAATCCAACGCAGCATTGGCGTTGCTGTCATGATAGGCGCTGATGGCATAAATGCCCGATGGCACATCCGCAAAAGACACTGAAGCGCCGTCTTTGGCATCCACCCGCGCACTCATTTCGCAGGGTTCCTGACCGAGTTTTGCGTGCTGTTCTTTGGTGCAAAGGCTCGCCCAAATCATACCGGTTTCGGACTGAACATTCGAAAAAACGACTTCGATTTGATGGATGCCGGGCTCGACGGGTTCAGGCGATGCGAGCGAACACGCTGCGCTGATACTCGTCGCAATTGTGAGCGCTGCGGCGAGACGCGCAGAACGTGAAAAGAGTCGGGTTGAAGTCATGGTTTGCTCCTAATGATTGCTTGACAAGACGACTGCCTTGCCAGTTCGATGAAGGGCAAACTGAAACGTGCTAAAAGCCGAAATGGATGGATGGCATAGGCGAAATGTTGGATGGTTTTCTGTAACCGCTCATCAAGTACGAACGGTCGAGCGGTGAAAGTGTGAGGCGGACAAAGTGATTTTCAATCGGTGGACATATCGGATCTGGCTTCCCGTGATTCTCGGCTTGGGCGCTGGAATCGTCGGCCCATTTGGGACCTTTGTTTATGCGCCTTTGGTCCCTCGAACCGTTTACTGGATCATTGCTATCGCAGGTGGTTGCGCCTTGTGGTGGGTGCTTGGAGGATTGGGTAAAAAGTTTATCCCGGAGTGGCCCTATGAGTGGGGTGAAGTCCTCGTCGCCATCCCCTTTGCCTTCATTAACCCCGTATTTCTGGTCGGGTTCCATCTGGTCTTGAATACAGCGTTCGGATCGCGCTTTCCGACGGAGTGGTCAGCTTTTGTGATTTCTCATCTCACGCTATCCGTCTTTGTGATTTTGCCGACTATATTCATCTCGCGACGGATAATTCTGGATGCAGAAACTAATGCCGGACGCCAGGCGATCGATTTATTGTTTGAGAAACTTCCGATGAAACTCCGTGGGGCAACACCGTTTGCCCTCTCTGCAGAAGGCAACTATGTCCGGGTTTACACCGAACGCGGTGACGATCTCATCATGTCGACATTTGAAGAGGCCGTGCGCGCGGTATCGGGAATACCGGGTATCCGCACGCATCGATCATGGTGGGTCGCCGAAAACGCCGTGCGCAGAGTTGAGAAATCCGGCTCGAGCTACAAAGTTGCATTGGAGTCAGGGCTAGAGGCGCCCCTTGGTCGGCGACGCAAAAGCGCGATAGATCCGATACTCGAGCGCATGAACAAGTAATAGCTATCTGCGCCGCGCCCGATCAGCGCGACATAAACCCACGATCTCTTAAGAACGCGATCGTCTCTGTGGTAAAGCCCGTATCGGGGCCTTCGAACATCCGAAACTCGCGACCACTGGCGAGCGTCATCGCGCGCTCGTCGAAATCATATCCGTGCCCGCTTTCCTTCAGCACAGCAATGCGCACATCAGAGCCAGTCTCCGCCAAAGCGTCTACGTTTTCTTCAACTGGAACGATCGGGTCCTTTGCACCGAACACGGCGAGATATGGCAGATCACCAAGGTCCTGCAAAAAGGGCGTCGGGTCATAACTGAAACGCCTCAACCAGAGTTTAGGCACATCTTCGCGCGTTCGGGGAATGTCATCCCCACCAAAGCCTTGATCAAGCCACCCCTCAGCTTCAGCTGCGCGCCGGATCGGGTCGAGCTTCGCAAACGCTTCATCGTCGGAGAGTGAGGTGTCAACGATGATACGGGAAACGTCGGCCAAAACGTCTTGTTGGTCTTTAGAAAGACCAACGGCTTCGCCATAGGTCGCGGCTGAGCTGACTTGTTGTTGAATGATCGAAGTCGAAGGGCCAATCCAAGTGATCAGAAAAGCGGGCTGAACACCGCTTCCGCGCTCGCGTTGTCGCTCGGTGGCGGCCTGAATGGTCCAGGCGCCTGCGGACTCGCCAAAGAAGCCTACGCGGTGTGCATCGACGTTTGGCTGAGCGGCCAAGTGCTCCAATGCGGCAATGGCGTCGTCGGTAAGCTGTTCAAACGTGAATGTGGCGCAATCCCCTTCTGAGGCCCCTGCGCCGCGCTTGTCATACGTCAGGACAGCAATGCCGTAATTTGCGAAGAAGCGCGCGCGTCCATTTACGCGCGACGCACATCCTCGCCCACGGACCATAACCATTCCAGCGACCTGTTTTCCAAACTCTGGCTGTGTCAGCGTAGCAGCGATGCGCGTGCCATCGGTGGACGTAAAACTCGTCTCGGTCGAGGAAATGAGCGGCGCAGGCGGCGATGGTGATCGCTTCAAATGAATTTGCCGGCCATCACCGCCGACCGTTCCGATCAATTGCTCGAATGTCGGTTCCAACTCCAGAACCGCATCGCCCGATAACAGGTCTTCGATGATCAAGCCTTCGGACGTGGTCCGAACCGTCTCGACGCTCGACGGGGTGTAAAAGAACCAATCAGGGAACTCTGTTCGCGCGACGAAGGTGTCTTCAGACTTTTCGATCTCAAGCTCAATCGGAAGGACAGAACCATCTTTGATAATCGCGCCCGTCCAATAGCCGGATGGATCGAATTCTGGCTTCGGGTCAGCGGATGATACGGGGGCGCCGAACAGTGAGAGAGTGAGTGCCGCGAGCCCCAATCCGAGTGATTTCAAATCCATGCCTATCGTCCCTCATGCCGTTTTAAAAAGGTCGGAATACGCTTCGGGTCCCGCGCTGATCTTCAAGCGCGCGCATCATATCCATACCTGATTGTGTGGCATCGCCATTGGTATCAATCCAGCCCTGCTTCTTTGCAATTTGCTCGGCTATGGCGAGGCCCTCACCGTAAAGCGTAGAAACAAATTGCAGCACGTCTCTTCGATATTCGCTTCCGAGATTGGGATTTGGCTTATTCATTATCGGCCTTCGCTGGTTACATTATTAGTACGAAGGCAACAGCGCGGCGGATGATGTCGTTATTGGACGGCGTCGGAAACTGTTCGAGTCCAGTCTTCACCGATCAACCCACTTCCGCTTTGGTTCACAAGCGAACATAAGGCGAGTGTCTCACTTGGGGCGAGTTTAAGACTCTCACCTTATTCCAGTTTATCGCGAAGAACTTGATCGCGGTTCATCGACATAAATCGTCGCGTAGAAAAATGATCAAGGGTCTGCTGCTATTGGGGCAGTCATATCTACTCGTCGTTTGGCGGATATTCGATCATCGATAATCTGACCTTCGATTAACTCCGTACCCGACAAAGCAAAAATTCTCCCCGATGTAAAAATGGGGCGTGAGTTCCCATACCAATCCACACAAGACACTTCGCAATCATAAGTGTCGTGCGAACTCGTGTCGCTTGAATTCAAAGTCCCGAGACTTGAAAGGTTGAGCTCTTCAGATGCGGAGAGGAAGCTCAGGTCTGAATCTTCGCTGTGCCACCACCAACGCCCTGCGCTTTCCGGTCTCTCAACGGTGGGAATCCCCATCAGAGCACCTCCATCGATTGAGATCATAGCGTTGAACGCGTGGCTGCGGCCTTCGCTTTCAAATCGATCTTCCAAGGTGATGGTCGAAATGAGTCTTGAGGTTGCACCAAGTGAAATAGCGGAAATCGATAGGCCAGTCTCATCGGCATATCCCGTGACAATAGCATCTTCGCCGAGTGCTTCCAGCCGAATGGCGCTGTGAGGAGCCTGGAACAGCACCGCATCTTTTGGTTCCGATACGGAAAGTACCGATACACTTGCTGGCTCAACCTCTGTTCCGGCGCTAGGGGGGTAGTGCCCCCAATCGTCTGAGGTTGAGTAAATAAGCTTTTCGCCGACAAATCGGTTTTCGAGTGCATAATCCGACGGGAATGCTGGCAGCTCTTCGACGCTAAACCGCGCTCGATTAAGCACCGAAGAAAATGCACGTATCGGAGCAGAGAGAAGCGTTGGATGGAGGCTTTCCGCGTAATCGTCACACCTAGGGTCTGTCCAATCGATCAAGGCGTGGAATCGATCTTCTTTGCTAACGATACTAAATTGGTCGAACGGCCGTCCGGTCGCTTTGAGTACTTCCGGCCGGGTCCCGTCTATGGGGATTTTGTAGACAACAGACGGTAATGCTTTGTTTCGCGGAACCCTTTCATTCATTTTGCAAGAAGTCGTATCACGATCCCATCTCTGATCCCAATCGTCTCCATCGGGCCAGGTCCACAGATAAACGTCGTCAGGAGAAACGTAGAATTCGTAACCCTCTGGTGCAATGAAGGCTTGAGCGTCACACTCCAGCATTTCATTTCGTCGATGCGCACCGATTTCGCAAATCGTAATGGTATGGACGACTGGAGATATTGTGCCTTGGACCGGACGATAAATATCCCGCGGTCTCAACAAAGAGTTAGAGGGTAGATCGCTCCAATCATCCACCTGGTCTATATCGAATAGCCGATCCCAATGTCTCAATACGGGCCAAGGCAACGCATCGGTGGGGTCGTAGCCGGACAAATAAATGGGAGTGTGAACAATAAACTTATCGTCGACGATACGCGTCGCGTAATTATCGCTATCATAATAGTCGTCCGAAGAGATGTAGAATGTGTCTTCCCGAGCAAAACTGCCGTTCCGATTCAGTGTAAAAATGGCCACCTCGGATGCTTCGGCACTGTAGGAATATCCAGTTACAATGATCTTGTTACCTGAAACGAGCATCTCGTCGTACCAAGTGTCGACTTCCTCGCTGAGGTAAACATCTTGCCGACCGGCAAGCGCTAATCCTTCAGCGCCTCCAGGTTTCGTATTGACGGAAAACAGTCTGCCGTCTTGCAGAACGATGAGAAAATCGTCGATTTGTTTGACTATGTCACCTTCTTCCACCCCCACCTCTTGATTGTTGGTAATGGATGGGTTGCTCGCTTTGGAGGCGGTGACGGTAATCGATTCTTGTCGCCGGGCTTCATCCTCTTCCGGGCAGTCTTCCTCGATGCAAGCATCTGTCATTGTGTTGGCTTGAGCGCTCAACTGCGCCAACCGGATAGGCCTATCAGCATAAAGGCGACGATGCTCTGCTTCGGCAATTCTCTGAACTTCTCTTAGATATTTATTGAATTCCGAGTTGCTTCCGAACTGCTCAAGTCTGTCGGAAGTGATTCGATCGAGCGATGGATTCTCAAAAGGCAGTCTCGTGGAATGTGTTGAATAAGCGCAACCAGATACTGCAGCAATTAGAACCCCAATTAGGACTAGTGGCTTGATCATTACTTGCCTCAAAAAGTCTCGAAATCTGAGACTAGCGAAGGATTGGATGCGCGCAATCATCGGATCGTCATTGTTCTTGGGAATAAACCAGACTTATTCCGGTGCAGACAGAACGAAAAGAAACCTTAGCTACCGATTTAGGGTGCACTCAGCGGCTCATATGGGGCGGGTTTAGGACCCTCGTGCGCCTGCGTATCTTCGTTTCAAGAGCTAAAGGCTGACGTCAATATTGGACGCGACATCGGCGGCCGCTTCGGCGACATCACCGATTGCTTCTCCTGTTGATTCCGCTAAGTCTCCAATTTTTTCACCCACGACGCTGGCGACACCCTCGGTTTTCTTGAAGGCGTCGCTGGCCGCACTCGTGCCGGCATCTATGGCTGTCCTGGCGCTATCAAGCGCCGCCCCTACGAGTTCAGGTGTCACGTCAAAAATGACACCATCAACGATTTGGGACGCTACGGCATCCGCAATTTGCGACGCTATACAGTCTTTTTCTTTCTTTTTTTCTGGCTCATCACTCATAAGACGATTTCCCAATCTCTCGTCACGCTTAGAAGTAATCAAAACCTCGGTAAACCCCGACACTCTTGTTGAGAGACTGATCTGGGGCGAGTTTAAGCCATTTGCTCAATCTGAAACTCAGCGCGGTCAGCCGGGTCTTGATTATGCTGTATTAACGTTTCTCCAGGGCCGTCGAACCAAATCGGAGATGAGTGCAATTGGGGCCCCAATAATCACAGGAATTCCGAATGGAGAGTAAAATAGTACAATATAGCCGAACCAATGCCCGGCGTCGGTCCTATCGAATCCGTACATTTGCAAACCGGATATAGCTACCAAAAATAGTCCCAACGCTAAGTTGAAGGGGAGCAGTCCGTACGTAATGATGAATGATGACTTAAGTGAGAGTATACGGCTCCATAGGATTACGGCGAAGACACGGAACGCAAGCACGATTATCGCGGAGTAGAATATCCAAATAGGCCATGCGAGTTCGAGGTTCATAAAACTGCTCTAGATCATCCGGGCCTTCCCGTCTTGATCCAAAAATTTAGGGGGCCGGGGTAACGACCGTTTTAGGGCGTTTTAAGAC
>JBCBFK010000002.1:0-648418 GCA_038527765.1 Pseudomonadota bacterium | reverse complement strand
CTCATCGAGCCCGGCGACAATGTCCCTGAGCCGCGGCATGTTGGAGGCATAATCGACCAGGACCAGCGTATTGGAGCGGGCATTGGCGACCACCTGGCCTTGCGCATCGACCAGCGGCTTGACCATCTGAGCGGCCTCAATGGCGCTGAAATTATCGAGCTTGAAGACTTGCGTGATGAAGGCGTTGGGGCCGGTGCCGGACACGGCCGCATCGCCAATCGCCATCTGCTCGGGCACAATCCGGTACACCCCGCGCCCGGCTGGCACCGCGGCAAAGCCATGCACGCGCAAAGTCGACAAGAAGACCTGAAACACTTCTTCCGTGTCCATCGGCGCCTGCGACATCACTGTCACTTTGGTGCGCCGAACATCCGGATGCAGAATGAATGTGTACCCGGTAATGATCGACACATCATCGATCAGCGCCGTGATATCCACATCGTTCAAACTCAAGACATGACGAGATGCCTGTGGAGACCTCATCTCCGCAGATGCCACACCTTGGAATGCAAGAGCGAGCGCAGAGGCCGCGACCAGTTGCTTCATGGGTGTTAGTATTGATGATTTTGTAAACGAACGGTTTACCAGCTTGAGGTGGTCACCCTGTTCACAATGCACATTCTAGACTGCGTAATAGCGCTTACAGGGCAGCCCTGTTCACCTTCAATCTTCGGAATTTAGGCTACCAAGTGGCCGGATCTTTGTCGTCCTTATGACGACACTTCTTAGGACGGTCATCATCGTCGTCACCATCGTCATAATGCCCATATTTCCAGTATTTGGATTTGCTATAGCCCGCGGACATCCAAAGCTTCTTTCCGTACCGCTTACACTTGACGTGTTTCTTCCACTTCTTTTTTTTCTTTTTGTAGTTTTTGTGTTTTTTGGAATACTTGTATGATGCGGAGTGCGAACCGACTGCGCTCACAAAACTGGCATTGGATATAGATATGGTTGCAGGTGTCTGCGCCGACGCTCCGCCAAAGAGTGATATCGCCAACAAGGCTGCGATCAGATGCTTAAACATAGTACGCCCCACTCAAAATCTACTTGCTACCCTTAAAACATGATCACTTAAAATCAATACAGGAACCTGGTGCGTCGGGCACGAATAAAGCTGGTTTGCCCAACAAAACTAAATCATCTGACTAAAACTCAGGCTAACACGCATCGCCACTACTACGTATGAGTATCCAACATCTTGATGAGTCTTACAGCTCTCGGGAGGCGCTCTCTACGGTCCTTGATTTTCGGGACAGTTCTCGTGGCAAAATCATAAGCGCGATACATAAGCTCGCCAGCGCCAGTGTCGAAGGTGTTCTTAGAGGGTATTCAATGAGGCTGTGTAGTATAGGCACCAAAGCCGCGGTCGCTGCAGCTCGCCGCATGCGACGAGTTGGATAGGCGGTCATTTGCCATGCCCGAAACATTTGCCTCACCAGCCAAATCAAGGCTGCCAAAAGCAGCGAAAAGCCGACAATTCCTGTCTCTATTGCCCATTGTAGATAGTCATTATGAACGTGATTGGCATAAGTGAGCGACACGGTTTCAGGGTCTTCATAGGCTTTGAAAACCGGCTCAAAGGTTCCGAGCCCGGTACCTAGAAGGAAGTGATCCCAAAAGACTTCTAGACCGACCTCGGCCAAGCCTAATCGAGACATTGGGCCTTCATTGGTGATGACCGTTGTCCCCAGCCCCGACAGCAATGGACTGTGTGCGATCAGCAAGACTGAAGGTATCAAAATCAGGGTCCCGATGAGAAGCGGCATCGGATTGAATAACCGTTTCTGGCTCTGCATGATTAGAGCGCAAAGACCGAGGACTGGTACCAATAGCAAATAACCAGCAACTGAGCCGGCTGCCAAAACTCCAAGCAACTGAAGGCCGCCAAGCCCTCCAGCGAATAGAAGAAGTCCTGTTTGGTGATCAGTTCTTTGGCGCGTCGAGAAAAACCCAGAGAGTAATACCGAAGTGAACGCCATTGTCATGAGAAGGAAAATGGCGTGATTGTTCACATTGGCGAAAAAGCCAACCGGAGCGCCTTGGTTTGTGTAGACATAGAAGTACAGCTCTGGGGTTGCGGGCAACAGAACTTGCATCAATCCAAGAAGGGCGCTTGCCGCGCCAATTCCTGAAATTGTCCATGGAAGATAAGTCGTCGCCGCGCGCCACCCCAATCGATAAACAAGAACAACAATCGAAATCGGTATCAAGAAGTAAAAGGCTGCAGTGACCGTTCGTGCTGGTGCGACACTGATTTGTTCAAACATGGGGACAGTTTCAAATATTCCCCAGCCCTCGCCGATCAGACTTCGCTCTCCCAGCATTTGCCAGACGCTGGTGGGCATGGCGATAAGTTGCACCACCACGAGTAAAACAAGTGTGAGTAAAAACCGTGTTGGCCAGACCAAGGAGGTGGGTAGCGGCTGCATTGGAAATCCAAAGGTACAAACAGCGCAAATGAGCGCGGCCATAATCAGCAGTATAGCGTGAACGCCGAGGGCTTCTCCGCTCGCGCCTCCGAAAACCGCGAAAATCACAATGACGCATGGGAGGATCGCATATCGAACTAAACGAGCAAAATCTGGTGCCGAAAAGCGCAAGAAAGCAAACCGGTTTAACAGGCGAGCTTGACGTTGATGGCGTTTGCGTTTTGCTGTCATGGCTGCGCGGTTTCTGAAATGTCGACGGCATTAATCGTAAGACTGAAGCGTCTGGTGAAGACGCCCGGCTGACCCGTCAGCGTTAGTTCTTGGTATTCGCAACCTGGTGGGCGTTCGAATGGTACTCCACTATTATGCGCTTCGAAAACAGGGGCGAACACAGAGACCTCAAGTAATGTTTCCCCAGTTGGCACACAGGCGATCCGCCAGATAATGTCACCCGCCGGATCCGTGCTTGGCGCTGTTTTGTGCACGAAAAAGCGATAATTTCCCGGAGCCAAGAAAATGATTTGTGATGCAATCTCAGGTCGCTCTCGGCCGCGAAAGAAAACCTGAAGCCCAGGGCGACTTGCATTCATCTCTGCAAAGCCAGGGTTGATAACCCAATTAAAGGGGCGAAGGGCGTCAGACCCGGAAAAAGTAAGATCGATCAAGCCGAAACGATGCGATGCTGCCTCATCCGGTCTCAGAGTTGCCCAGGCCTTATGAGCTGCTTCAAGACCAAACGCTCTAATAAGCCTCGCGATCAAAAGGTCATGCTGATCTTCAAACGGACGATGAAACTCCGCCACCAGTGCCGGATCGACCAAATCAAGTGGCATGTTTTGTATGAAGCTTAAGACCCAGGCATCACCGCGATTGAGACGGGCGATTAACGCCGCCGACCATGTTTCATCGGTCAAAGTCTCGTATAGCAGCGATCTGATCTCGGCTGCTTCTGAAGGCCAAAGCTCGAATGCTTTGCCGAAGGCATCAAAGGCGATATCCCATTCCTGATCGATTATAGCCTGATCAAACAAGAACATTCTCGCGGTGAGATTGCGGGCGTCTCTAGCAAGCGTTGCATCCGCGAACTGTCGCGCCTGCATTGGATCAACGGTGTCTTTCTCAAGCTCGAGCGTCAAAAGCGCTTCAAACGGAAGGGGCGAAAGGGGATCAATCCTATTGATTTGGTGGCTCAGCCTGCGGATCGTATCTTCATCATAAACATCTTCGAGGAGGGCATCCTCTAAACTCGATTGCGCAATCAGCGCTGTGTGTTGCGGCAATTGCAAATCCTGAATAGCAAATGGCCAGCCATCGCTGCGCACAAGTAAGGCCCAGATACCAACAATGAGGAAAACACTCGCGCATACATACTTTACGGACGCGGTCCCATGATGATCTCCCTCTGGCTGCCGCTTGAATGAAATCACAAACAAACAGCTGACGATCGCTAAAACGATCAGGAGCTGGGCAACAAAGTATAAGATCTCCAAATACACTGCGTCGGCCTGAAAATACGAAACACAATCATTACCTCCCACTAAAACATCAAAAAGCGCAAGGACTTAGTGGATTGTTTGAAAGATTTGGCGGCTTTTTGATCAGTTTGCAGAGTGTTGTGTAGCTTGGCGCTCAAACTCTCTTGATATCCGAATGCTCAACGTACCTCGCCACGACCTCGTAGTTTTTCCAACCACCCGCAGTCATGATTTCGATGGTATGGCATCCTGCTTTCATCATATCCTGAGCAGCTCCAACTCTCATAGAGTGGCCGCTTAGGTGCTGAGCTTCTGTTTCCAGTCCCGCACGTCGCGCTGCGCATTTCACGATGCGACGGATGGATGATGTGGCCATATGTGCGTCCGAAAGTTGGCCATTGTGAAGCCCCCTAAACAACGGCCCCCGCTTTATTTGGCTTCGTTCAACCCACATGGATAAGTGATCCTGCGTCCGCTCCGTGAGTCGCGCAAACCTTCCATCCCCAAATGGGTCACTTTTGGCCCTTGGAATATAAATGCGCGCATCTTCTAAACTGATATCCTCAACGCGCATCCATGAGAGTTCACAACTGCGGCACAGCGTATCGTAGCCCACGCCAAGCAACGCTGCATCACGTTGGCCTGAAAGCGTATCCGGACACGAGCTAAGCATCTTCACTAGCAGCTCTTTAGTAAGCCCAAGCGATTGTTTTGGACGTCGTCTTTTAACGCGCGCGGCGCGCCTCAATGCAAGGTAAACGCTTGAATGACTAATCGGGCAAGGAAGGTCCGACATAGTATGCGCGAAGCGGATCGCAGTGGCGCGTCTTCTTATTGTTGCGTAGCTACAGGTTTCCAATTGGGAGTCGATAAAACTCGCAACATCCGTAGAGGTTGCGGGGATAAAGTTTACCTTCTGGTCACGGCACCACCGAGCGAAAATCTCTAGGTCTTTTCGATAGCCTGATAAGGGGAGGTCTGAGTACGCGCCGACACAGCGCTCAAATATGATTTCGAGCTGTCTTGCCCATTCAGGCGAAGCGGCGAATGGTTGAAGAACGTTTGTCACAGTGAGCGAATTTAGATCACAATTGAATATGAAGCAAGTCTCATCTTCTCAGATCCGCGCAGCCCGCGGACTATTGTATATTTCAACAGAACAACTGTCTGCAATGAGTGGAGTGGGTTGGGCAACAATTAGACGGTTCGAAGCGTCGGATGGCGTTCCACGATCGCGATCAGGAACGCTAGAGCGCGTTGTACGGGCTTTGGAAAGTGCCGGCATAGAATTCATCGGTGACCCCAATACGTCGCCCGGAGTGAGGCTTAGATCCTAAGCGATGCGCGCGATACCGAGCTTAGGATATTGGTCAGCTGAAACGCTGGTGCGCTATTCAGCTGCCCTCGTATCTCCCTCGAACTCGACCGAGAAGTTCAATGTCAGTTCGCCATCATTGGCTGGGGTGTTTAACGCTTCGCTCGGCGCGAACATATCCTCTCGTTCGACGAGGTCGAAGAATTGCTTAAGTGTACGCTCAATTTGGTTTGTGAGCATCGTCTGATAACGTCCAACCAATAGCAATCGAGCCAGATCAAGCGTGCCCGCGTTGGCATGAGAAGCAGTCCGCATTAAGCGTTCCGCATTCGCCCCAGAGACCGATGTTTGAAAGTTTGAAGCGCGTCGTATCGCTTGGGTCTCCGATGCTTCAGCTTGCGCAAGGCGGCGCTCACGCCAGATTAGCATCGCAAGACGATCGATCAGCAGCGCTTGCATATTCGTTACGGGTCGAAAGTCTGCTTCAAGGCTCTCTTTGAGCACGCTGAGAGCTTCGCCATCTTCGTGTGGCAGCAATAGTATGTCTGTGAACAAACCATGCTTGATTGCGTTGCGCGCTGATCGCGACTTTCCAGCTTTGGTTTTCGGTCCAGTGGACTTTTTGGCATTTCTGCGGTTCGCGCGGATTTGCTTCTTCGATGTCATTCGCGGAGCCTTTCTTCGACTTGCGTTTTCATTTCATTAAAGGTCGGCTCCCGATGACCTTGACCAACTCCTAGCACGCCTGAAGGCCTGGAACAAGTGGTGAACATTTGTGTTGTGAAAAAGCGCGAAATGCGCTGGGCGACCAGCAATTTGGGCGTGGGCCTCGCGCGTGCGCGCGAGGCGATTAGTCGAACTGTTCCGGTTGAGCTCAGCGCGGCGCAAATATTGGGAAAATTCGGCGATTAGGAGAAGTTCTCACCTAAAGCGCGAAACGTGCAATGGCTTTTCGAAACGAAGCCATTTGGGCTGAACCTGTGGTCGTCATTGGAGGATCGAGAGTTTTTTTGGCTTTTGGCTTGTTTTTTACTCGCGCGATAATGCTTGATGTCTGCTGTGAGCCGATGCAACTTAAGCGCGTCGGCTGATGATCGATTTAGGAAAACCAAACAAGCGTTAGATTGGAAAAAGACGTCTCTTTTTTTGGCTGATCAATTCCTAATGCGGTCGGTTATAGCAGCCCCATTGGCTCTGCATGTTTTCGCTCCAAGCGAGGGCGGTTGCGAAGACTTGTGCCCTTGCATCGAGGATATCGCGGTCTCGATATTGGTTCCAGTCACCGTTCCAGGTATCGGTGCTGTATTGGAACAGTCCGGAATACGGTCCTGCCGGGTTGATAATGTCCGAGCGTCCGCCGGATTCGCACATCATGACGGCATACATTTTGTCTTCGCTTTCGGGATAGGGATGCGCCGTCCGGGCCTCGCGGATCCAGAGGCGGTATTGATCTTGCGGTTCCATCTGGTTCGTTTCTTCAGCAGGCTCGGGCTCGGGCTTGGGCAGAGGCTCAGGCGGGGGGACGCTCTCCGTTTCTGTCGGCGACACCTCTGGATTCGCAGGCGCCCAAACAGAGTGCGTTGGTGTGGGGTCCGTTTCAAGCAATGCATCTGGCAGGTCATTGGCCAAAAATTGCTCAATCGGGTCCAGGATTAATCGCGGCGCCGGATGGAAGCTTCCGGCAATCCAACCGAGAAATCCCGCCAAACTCAACAGAACAATCAAGAGCATAAAGCGCATGCCGGGCCTTCTCGTGCGAACTCATATAACGACAATCACTCTAACCCAGATCTGACGAGCAAACGTCATTACTTTTACGAAACGTCATCCGTCCCAAAATCAAGCCGCGAATTGGTTGGGCCATTACATCGTGTGTGGGCGATTTGGTCACAAAAGCGCGAGGCATGTTGCAAGTGCTCGACAAAGCAGGCTGCGCTTCGTTAGCGTTTCACGCATGCTGCAAAAAGGACGCCGACTTTGCAAGCCATCTATTGGGTCCTGACCTGGGCCTGTCATCGCAAGTGTAAGCATTGTTATGATGACCGCTTCCGCCCCTATGTGCGCGACGCGCTGACCCAGGTGGTCGGCGAAGGCCAAGCGGCCTATCAGAAAGTGATCGATAATTTGCCTGACGATTTAAGCTGGGTCGATGAAACAGGCCGCCGAGATCGCACGCTGCTGGTACTCGCGGGCGGTGAACTTTTGATCGATGGGGTTCGTGAAGAGTTGTTTTATCCTGTCCTCGAGGCGCTGCGTGCAAAGTATGGTGAGCGGTCTCCCAAAATTTCCATCCAGACGACGGGCGACGTGCTTAAACCTGATATTCTAGACGAGTGTCTGACCCGCGGCGTTGAATCCATCGCGATCGCTTCGATCGACGACTATCATGTCGGCATGCAGGGCGACCGGAAGTTCGCCTTTATGGATAAGATTCGTACGCTGATGGCGTCGAGAGGGGTGCGTGAAGTGTCGCTAGGGGGAGCCAAGGATAAGCGCCTCAAGGAACCTGATGTCGCCGCGAGTGGAAAGCTTGACGGGCCAACTTTCCTGTTCTTCGGGGCACAGGAGGATTTGTGGATCGGAGAGCTTTGGCCGCGCGGTCGCGCCCTCTCCAATGGATTGAGCCAAGCCGGCTATGATGTGAATTTTTGCGCGCGTTGGTCTGGCGCGAAGAACTTTCTGCACATCGGCCAAGCCGGGTCTGAAGTTGCGATCGAACCCGATGGATCGATTTATCCTTGTTGTTTGAAAACTAAGGCGCCGCTGGGAAATCTGACCGAAGAATCCTTGTCTGAGATCTTGGAGAGTGTCGCAACGCTGCCCGCTATTCAGGCGCTGAACGAGGGCGACCCAGAGCGAATGGGCGAGTCTGCAGGCTGGTCCCGGGAAGTGTTCAAAGACCGATCGCGCACCAAGGATGGGCTGGGCCAGGATATTCAGAACATGTGTATTGGCTGCGATCGGTTTTTCGAAGAGGTTTTGTCAAAACAACTGGCGCAATTGCGGCGCGAGCGACGCAAGGCGATCAGTATGTCGGAGGCTGTCGTCGGGCACGCGTCGACGGTTAGCTGAACATGCCTGCATGTTACTGTCGATAGGGTGACCCGGAAGGCAATGCTGGTGAATCCGCGTGCGGAGCCTTGCTGCAGCGCCGGGGATCTGGCGTAGACAGGGCTTCCTTGAAAATCGTGCCAAGGATGAACCAGCCTGCGAGGCAAACGCCTTTAAGCGTACCTGAGATTTTGGAAACACCAATGCGACGCCGATATGTGACCGGAATTTCCGAGTATCGGAGCTCATGCTTTAACGCGCGCACCTGCATTTCAACCGTCCAACCATAGGTCTCTGCTTGCATGTTGAGTGAGTCATATGCGGACCGTGTGATCGCTCGAAACGGGCCAAGGTCTGTGAACTGTCCGCGCCAGATCACGCGCATCAAAGCGGTTGCCAGACGGTTTCCAAAGCGTTGGGCGAAGGTCAACGCTCCGCGCTCGGTCCGCCCCAGCAATCGCGATCCAACAACAAAATCCGCAGTGCCAGTTATGATAGGGTTCATCAGGCTTCGCAGATCCTCGGGGTCGTCTGCGCCATCGCCATCCATAAAAATGATGAGATCTGCGTCATGTGCTGCGCTGACGCCTGCGAGACACGCGCGCCCATAGCCGGGTTGCGGTACATCAATAACCTTTGCGCCAGCGGCGATTGCGCGCTCTGCAGTGCGATCGGTCGAGCCATTGTTCACGACGATGACCTGATCGACTTGATCTCGAACGCTTTCGACGACGCTTCCAATCACAGCCTCTTCATTCAAAGCGGGGATGATGATGACTGAGCGCATCATAAGGTCTCCTTTTGAGATAGGACGCAGCGATCAAGGCCAATGGCACCCCAAAGGCGATCGGGACGATCCCCCATTGATACATCAAAGCCTGATCGCCCAGCAGAAATCTGAGCCAATACAAAGGCGCGAGCGCAAACAAAGCGAGCAGTCCGAGTTTTGGAAGAAACGGCAAAAGCGGGGCGAGCCAGATCAAGTACCAAGGGTAGCCTGTGGGTGAGAGAAAGATCATGGCCGCAATGATAGCGGCCCATAAGGCGGGCAGCCGATCAATGTCGTCCGCATACCGCAGGGCGAGATACCCTGTCAGAGCGATCATGATCGCCGCAACTGCCAATCGCGCTATTTGCCCAGGCGCTTCCAGTGCTGCGAAGACCAGGTCTTCAAGGATAGCGAAAGCGAAGGCGTGTGTTCTCCAGTCAGAGGCGTACGCGTTGAGGCCTGCCTCCGGTGCCAGCGCGTGCAGCACCTGTGGCAAAAGTAGAACAGTGACGGCGATGCCAAACACGCCCGAGTAAACGACCACCTTGGACGGCCGCCTCAAAACGGGGCGAAGCAAGACTGGGAATAGCAAGATCGGCCAGATCTTCACCGCCGCGCCGCCTGCGAGCGCCAGAGACGCGAACCCGATCCGCCGCGACTTCGCCATCAATAGGGCAAGCAACAGGAACGGGAGCAGTAATAGGTCCATATGTGCTGCGCCATAGCCCTGTAGGAGCATGACCGGGTTCCACCAATACAAACTGACCCAAATCGCCGGGCGCTTAAATGCTCGTAACACGCGGATCAAGAGAAACAGGGTGGCGAGGTCGCTCAAGAGCAAGACCGCGCGCCATCCGGTCAGCCCGAATGGATCGATCCAGTGGGCGGCTGCGAACGCGGCTTGCGCGAGCGGCGGGTAGATCGTCGAAACGTATGGGAAGTTTATGCGGCTGTGCGTTTCGGGGTTAGCCTCCGCAAGCTCCTTCAGCTGCTCAAGCTCATGTCCACGCTGCTGGGGCATGTCGACCGCCAAAACCGGGTCCGAAGTCACCTCTGCGGGTGCGAATGCGTAGGGATCGAGACCGTTTGCGGTGACCGCTCCGTCCCAGAGGTAACGATAGCTATCATCCTCTAGAACGGGGATCGAAAAGAACATCGCCGCGCGCATGAAGAGCCCGAGCCCAATCACGACCCAAAGTGTCGTCGCGGTCCGGCTCGAGCGCGGGAGGTAAGTGCCGAGCCAGGCCCATACGCCGCCCGCGAAAAGCGCTAGAAGGACGTAGGGCGCGAGCGGCGCGGTTTGAATGTCCACCCCATAGGGAAATCCATAAGACAGCCCGGCCAGGCCAATCATCGAGGCGCAAAGCAACAGCCCTGCGCTCAGGATGGGGGGGAGGGCTTGCACGAGTGCTCTAGGAGCCAGCGCCGCGGACCGGGCGTGAGCCGGATGACCCGGATCCTGCGCCAGCTTGGCGTGTCCGGTATTGTTCAAACGATGTCGACAGATTGCGGCGAGAGAGCTTGCCCTCGGTGCTGACCGTACTTTGTTGATCGGGGGCGACAAAGGTCGACAGATGGTGTCGCATTGCGATCTCATCCCCGGCAAAGGCGAGCTGCGCGTACCAGTCGAAATAGGTGGAGAGGCGTACTTTATCCCCGCGAACTCTCAAATTTCGGGGTAAGGACAAAAACCGGCGTCCGGCGTCCTTCAGTTGCGCGTGCACCTGAGCGCCAGAGAAGGCGTCTTGTGGCAGGGCCGGGCCGCCCTCAATCCCCTGATACAAACCAAATATGATGTTGGCATTATCCCATCCGGCGAAGAGGATATCCTGCTCGATGTCTTGGAGCGATAAAGACACACCCGAGACGGAAATCCGATCTTTGGTCCAAAAGGCTCCGGGATCTTCAGGGGTTCCGCGTTTACGCTTGAAGCCGCTCACACGCCGCTCTTCCGCCAGCGCCTGGATGAGCAACACATTTCGCGTGTTCAACCAGTATGCCAATTGTTCATCTCGATTAAGCGTCTCGACCGGAAAGCCAGCCAAATAGTCGACATATTGCTTGAAAAAGGGAAGCGCTTGGGCGCGCGCCACATCATAGGCAATGAGCGTTCGTCCGCGCTCAGACACAGATAGAGCCGCAATGATTTCCTCATAGGGCTGGGTGTCAACGGTGGCGGTGCTGGCTGCATCATAAGCCGAAAATGTATCGTGGGATTGCGCAGCGGCTATATTCAATAGCGGCGCGCCAAGCATTGCAACGGCCAGGGCGGCCAGAAAGGCGTGGGATCTTTGAGTCTTGGGCATTTGGAAAAGGGTCCTCGCTTGCTCTTGGAAAGCGCGATTGGGAGACGTCCCAACGCTGATTTTCCATCGCGCAATGCTCGTTCACTTGATACTCAAACTCCCTCACAATGAAGTCATGCACTCCAAATAGTCAGCAATCTGGCACTGCGTTTGGGGCTAGTTGGTTCCACTCTATCATTTGCCTGAGATATCGATGGTAATTGTCTCGCGCGCGCCGGCTGCATTCTCGAGCACGACAAGAGCTATCTCGTCAGTGGCGGCAATATCCAGAATGCGAGCGTCTCTTGAGTGGAAAATGGTTTCGGCAGCATCAGTTGTGTCGAAACGACTGAGTGTCGTTTCATAAGTTCCGTCGCCTTCGAATGCTTCGTTCGAGAGGACGCTGACCCCGCCGAACAAACGGTTATCGCTCGACGTGAAGAAGGTGACCTCTGGCCAATGCTCGGCATCGTTTTTGTACCCCGGAATATCGAGTAGTTTTTCGCCGATGCCAAATCTGTCTTCGGTCCATGCCGCCTCATAAATGGCGCCATCGCAATCGTGAAAAAACAGGTTGGCTCGCTCGGACAAGATATCGGTCGTGCAAGACACGGTTTCCAAGTCGTGGCCGGAAACTTCACGATAGGCATTTGTATCGAGTGCTATCAGGTCGGAGGGGGTTACAAAGATCTCGCCTGTATAGACCTCGTTCGTCCCTGATCGAAGACGATAGCTTTTGAGGTCGAAGCTGATCTCATCAAAATACGGAGGTACTTGCACGTCGTCGAACTCCGCATTGATGTAAGCGAGCCCTTCTGCACCGCGCCCGTCGCCCGTAAGGATCCAAAGATTGATCGAGTCATCGGTCATCTGAATAACACGTTCGCTGATCGGTTCACCGAAAGTGCCCGAGAGATCATCGGGAAATGAAACTGTGATCTGACCATCCACGCCCCCATTTTCAATGAGGCGCACCAGTCGCGTATCGAGCGAGTTAACCGTCTCTGCGATAACCGTACCAACTGCCCCAACATGCAAGGCAGTGATCCGCTCTGAGTCATAGATCGTGTCCACCGATCCCCCACCAGCTGGGTCGAACCGAACCAGCTGATTTTCAGTGGCAACCAGAAAACTTTGATCCGGCGTCGCTTCAACATGGGAAATCTCAGCCGCGAATTCGTCTGTAAAATCGATCGCATTACTGAACGGATAGTCTTCCGAGGCGTTTGACTTGTAAATTTGGTTGTTTGAACAAACTTCGTCACCCGATTCCACGCGTGCGCAGACGGAATAGGCGATTGTGTCGAGATCGACCGTAGTGGGCTGAACAATAAACGTCCCTTGGAATGTCTGACCCGGGGCAATCGGATTGCCAACATAGTCGAGCGGATCGGTCTGCGAAACCACTTTTAACCCGCCGGCTGGCTCTGAGACCAGGTCGATGGCGAGAATCAAGGCCTCGTCGGCTCCGGCGCGTTCGATATCGAATGTAATCTTGTCTAGTGCAGCGTCTCCAAAAAGAGCGCGCTGCTCCGGCGTGTTTTCCTGGGCCTGAACGTCCCATTTGCCGGACGTAATTGATTGAAAATGAATCCAGGCGGCAGTACCCATGCCCATCATTGATGCGAGCACCGCTGTGGTAATCAATCGCCGACGCCAAGGTTGAGCCATGCACTGTACCGCGGAAGCTGTCTCGGCGGGGATTGATCCTTCTGGCTCCAGGATCGTCACTGTTTTAAGATAATTTGGAACGTCTTCCATAGGCGTCGATTTGATCAAAACCGGAAGAACGCGCTTTTTGGCGGATGACCATTTTTTTCGAGCAATCAGCAACTCTGTGCGCGTAAATCGGCCGTCGCTAACGCTCTCTGGCGAAATTAGAAAAACCAAAAGGTTGGACCGTGCGATCGCGCTTTCGATTTGGTCTTCGTAAGTATCGCCGGCAGGCAAATCATTGCGATCGAAAAAGACTCGATGGCCCCTCGCTTTTATTGATTCTGATATTTGCTCAGCGAGCAGTTTATGCTCGCTCGCATAAGATAGGAAAATACGCACGCTGTCCCCCAGGCTCTGACGTGCATAAACAACGAAGCTGCGCGGTGCGGCAAGTCGAAATAATGATTCGTGCTTTTTGGTCCCGGAGCCGGAGACATTTGCGGTGACCTTGATCGTTTTGCTTCAGTCTCTAGCGTGTCGGTCGTGTTTTGGAGAATTGACGTTTGAACCGCGAAAACGCCTCATCGCCTGAAAAAATCGAGAAGATCGCGCGAACGGCACATGACGCGATCCGTGGCTGGCGTCTGGCGAACGGGCAAGAGGAGATCCCAGAATGGGCCGATGCACCGGACTGGATGCTTGCCGCCACGAAGGAAAGTGTCTCAGCCGTCCTCAAGAATTTGGGCATGTCGGCCTCGGCTCAACATGACCAATGGGTGGCTGCAAAGAAGCGAGATGGCTGGAAGTTCGGGCATACCAAAGACCCGATAGCCAAAACCCACCCGCTTCTAATTCCTTTCGACCAGCTTCCGGAAGTTGAACGGATGAAAGACACCCTGATCAATGCAATCGTCGCGGCTTTGGCAAGTATCGGAGACTAGCGTGCAATTTGGTCATGAATTGAACCGCTGTGCTCCAAAGACCGCCCGATTGACCCCTCAGTGCAGTCAGGTGGGCTTGCCGCCGCGCAGCGGGTGAGTATTCACTAGAGCTGCAGATAGAACCTGCAATGAGGGCGACGATGCGTAGAACGTTTGAACAGCACTTGGATCCAGAGGCCGGGCCGAAACGCATACTTTCGTTGTCCGGAGGCGGTGTGCGCGGCTTGGTCACGCTCGGCGCCTTGGCCCAGCTTGAAACCATGATCCGGTCCGAGTTTGATGATCCGGATATGGTTCTTTCGGACTACTATGATTTGATCGCAGGGACCTCGACCGGGTCAATCATATCCGTCAGCCTCGCTATGGGCTGGGATGTGGCACGCATCAAGGCGCTGTATGACGAACTATGCCCGATTTTGTTTCGACCAAATCGACGATTAGGGCTCTTCAAACCCCGCTTCGAAGCTCAAAAGCTCCAAGACGTACTCGAAGAGAACCTAGTTGACGAAGATGGAAATGATCTTGAGTTGGGCTCAACCGCGCTCAAAACGGGCTTACTTGTTTGTGCGAAGCGCATGGACACGGATTCGGCCTGGCTATTGACGAATAATCCCAAGGCTAGTTTTTTTCAGCCTGAACTTAATCAGTCATACTTACCCAACCGGCACTACAAGCTGAAAGACCTGGTTCGCGCCAGCACGGCCGCGCCCACCTATTTGTCGCCGATGCGCATCACGATTTCAGATGGCAGCGCAGGTTTTCCAAGAGAAGAAGGCGTGTTTGTAGATGGGGCAATCGGCGGCCAAAACAATCCATCTTTGGCGGCTCTGAAGATCGCGACGCTGCCCTCTTACAAGTTCAATTGGAAACTCGGAGCAGACCAGCTCAGCATTCTATCGATCGGGACCGGCTATTTTCGACAACGCGTCGGAACGGAGGCCTTTCTGAAGCGTCGTACAGTTGAGCAAGGCATCGCAGCCCTCGGGAGCATGATTTCAGAAAGCGAGCGGAACACGCTGATCATGTTGCAGGCGCTTTCAAATCCTAAACGACCCCGGATTATCAACAGTGAAATCGAAGGTCTGGAAGGCGAGCTGCTCACCCCAGAACCCATTCTCAGCTTTCAGCACGTTGATGTTCAGCTGAACAATAATAACGTCCGCAAGCGTCTGAAACTGCATGACCTGAAAGGGGCGCAGATCGACAAGATCACGGCGGGACTGCGCGACATGGCGAATGGCCGGAAAAAGAACCTGGCCTATTGCTATCAATTAGGGGCATCTCTGGGGACGGACCTCATGAAAGACGACCTCTTCATCTAGAGGTTGCCCGCTTTTGTTGCTCTGATGACGTTGAGACGCGCCATCAATGCCTTTGGACCAAGCAGGTTTTTCTTGCGCGAAAGGAAGCCGGATTGTTAACCTCATAACCGGGGTGGCAGGGATCGTCATCCAGGGGAGTTCTCAATATGGCAGCGAACACACAATCGCCTGGCGCGGATGCGATCGAAAGCATAGAGGTCGCGTTGATGCCCGCGTGGTCCCAACTGTCGGCGAACGCTTTTAAGGATGAAGCTGACGCTTCGGCTCTGATCCAATCGGTGTATGATCTTGAGTATTTGTCTGATGCCGGAAAAGACGCTCTGAGCGCCGCGCTTAAAAACTACGTCGAAGCACAGAGATCGGAAATGGGTGAAGGATACGAGGGCGTATCCGATCTTGCCCGACTAATAGGAAATCAGGCGGCCTTAAAAGCGATCTTAGTAAGCGCGGTCGCATTTGTGAGCATTAGCAATCTGGATGCTGACGCCTCAGTGATCGAACCCGCGCCAATCGCCTTTGACCCGATGATTGAGGCGGCTGTGGGGGGCGAAGTCGATGCACGCCCTGGCGCACCCTCAATGAAGGCAGACCTGTTCTTGCGTGTAATGAACTTCACCGCGCTCTGGGAAGGCGGCAAAGTCGACCACCCCGATGATCCAGGCGGTAAGACCAATCTTGGAATTACACAAACCACATTTGATGCCTGGCGCGACAGCCAAGGGTTAGACCGGCTCGATGTGTTCGAGATCTCAGCTGAAGAAGCCCATAAGATCTATAAACGCGACTATTGGAGCAAAGTCCAAGGCGACGAGCTACCGGAGCGAGTGGCTCTTGCGGTGTTTGATTTTGCCGTCAATTGCGGACACCGCCGCGCTGTAAAAGCCTTGCAAAAGGCGGTCGGGGTTTCACAGGACGGCGTGATCGGGTCGCAAACACTGGCTGCGGTGCATGCTGCCGATCCTCACGTCGTGTTTGAGGCGGTGAACAAAGAACGAAGCGACTTCTACACCAGACTGGTCACCAAACGCCCAAAACTCGAAGTGTTCGCGGGCGGTTGGTCTAACCGTGTAGATGCTTTGATCGTCGCCGGTTCAGGAGACGGCTTTGAATCGCTGTTTAGCGGATGGAGCGCGCTCATAAAGGCTCACTGGGCCCCCAACGTGCTGATGGGTCGCCTGAATGATGAGTTCGTCGAGTGATCCCGTTCGAACAACTCGAAGAGGTTGAGACGCAAATTCGGGCGTTTGAGTTGCGCCTGTCTCAAAGCGTTGACGAGTTCGGAGCATCAGAATTGCTATCGATCATTTCGAATCTTTCGAAGCTTGGTGAGGATGGCCAAAAACCAGCTGAAGCGATGCTTAGATCGTTAAAAAACTCCCGCGCGCACGCTCATCTTTGTTTCGCAGCCACTGAACTGAAGCGTCGGAACCTTGCTCCGAATCTTGCCGCAAGACTGAGAATCCAAGCGCTCATCGAACTCGGTCAGCTTGAGACCGCTATTGCCGAGATCTCAGATGCACGGTTGGCTGCGGAAACGGGCGAAGAAGACTTGCTCGAATTGGCTGGACTGGAGGGCCGGATTTGCAAGCAGCGTTTTGTTGAAACTAAGCGTAATGGCGCACCCGATATCGATCATTTAGCAGCGGCGCGGCGGGCCTATGCCGAAGGATGGAAGCGGTCCGGTCAAACTGGGTACTGGCATGCCTGCAACTTGTTGGCGCTGAGCGAGATTGAGGCAGTGACGTTTGATCTCCAGAAAGACGAGGAGGTGAATGATGCGCTGGCCAACCAAGTCATTCGTCTGGCAACGTCGCGATTCAGAGAAGACCCGAATGACCCTTGGCCCCTTGCCTCCTTGGGCGAAGCTAGTCTCGCGCTCGGTCAATACAACGAAGCACTAAAAGCGTTCGGCCGGTTTGGTCAGAAGTGTGACAATGCGTTTGCGCTCAATTCAGCGCGTCGACAACTGGTCGAGCTTTGGGAAATCGAAGCGCGCCCTGAAATTGAGCTGAAAGCCGTTTACGATGTGATCACGGCTGATCTGCTCAAAAAACCGGGAGCAAGACTGGAATTTTCCCCGCAAGAGCTTTTGGGCATGCGTCAACGGTTTGACTCAGATGGATATGAAGGCCTGTTCGGTGGACGACCTGTTCCCATTGGTTGGGTTCAGAGACTTATCCATATGAGCGAATGCGTTGGGCGCGTTGAACGCCGCGGCAGTGGTGATCTGACCTCCAGGTTTGGGACCGGCACCGTGTTTCGGGCAAAAGAGCTGAACCCCGATTGGGCTGAGTACGAACATGTATTTGTGACCAACGAACACGTCGTCAGTGCCTATGGGCGCTCAGACTTGAAGCCCGCCCAGGCTGCAGTCAGGTTTACGCAGTCTTCTGAACGCGAACAGGTCGAACTCGGAAAGGCGCTGTGGGGCTCTCGCCGAGAAGATCACGACATTACAGTTTTCCATTTGCCGGAGGTTCCGGAGGGTACGAAAAGCGTCTCTCAAACGGCCGAACTCTCAGCGCTCAATCCGACCGCAGACGGGGCATATGATCCGGTCACCGTTATTGGTCATCCCATGGGGTCAGATCTTCTTCACCTCGCCATCGAAAACTTGTCGGTTGAAGATATGGAAGCTGCCAGACCTGAAGGACAACCCGAACGCGTCTGGTACAAGTGTCCAACGATGGAGGGCAACTCGGGAAGCCCGGTCCTGTCTTGGAAGACCTTGGAGGCTTTAGCGGTACACCATCGCGAAATTGTCAGTCGCGGCTGCAATGAAGGCATCAGCTTGGAGTCGATCAGGTCTGCGATACAACTTCGTCCGGACGGATGGAATGGGCCGGTTCGTATGACCTAGTCCGCTTGAAAGCTCCCCAACCTTTTGGGTCATACTGTTAGTTGATGGCTTTGCAGCGACATTTGTCTTCACCTCCCAACTTGAATCGCCTCCCGATCTCGGCCTAGGCTAATAAAGTCTCTTGGGATTGACCCAAACAGAGGGAGTTTTCGGATGGTGGCCACTGCCACCACCAGCGGGAGAGATGATAGCGACCTGGCATGGCCGAGATATTTATTTCCTACAAAAGCGAGCGACGTCCCGCGGCGCGGCATCTGGCAAAGGTGCTTGGCGCTTATGGATTTGATGCTTGGTATGATTACGGCCTCATTCCAGGCGAGGACTTTGAACGGCGGCTCACCGCTGAAATGGCAGCCGCGAACGTCATCCTTGTGCTTTGGTGTAGTAGAGCCACAGCCAGCGATTGGGTGAACCGGGAAGCCCGTGAGGCGGTCCGCACCGGTAAATACCTTCCGTGCCGAATTGAGGCGACAGCGCTGCCCGAAGAGTTCGCGCGAGCTGACACGATCAATTTGACAGAATGGGACGGCGCTCCCCGCAGCAATGTCCTAGACCGGCTGCTGGCTGACATTGCGCGCCGTCTGGATCGTGATCCTCTTGGTAATTTTAATCGAATTCGGGAACTCGACGAAGACTGGCGCGGGTATGGTGCGCCTTCCTTGGCAGAGTTCGCTCTGGGCGAGGCGCTGACACCAGAGTCAGCAACGACGTTGTCTGTCGCCAAGCGCCGTTCGAAGTTGGAATTTGCGCCGCCGCCGGCCGAGCTGTCGCCCGATCTCGTCGAGCATTGGAAGAACGCTCAGAGCGGCGAACCTGAATCTCTCCTTTGGATTGCTTGGCACTACGAAAACGGTCGAGGCGGCCTCCCTCAGGATAAGAACGAGGCCGTGCGCCTCTACAAACTGGCAGCGACCCAGGGCAATATGCACGCGTAAAGCAATCTCGGGTATTTGTATCAAACGGGCGGAGGCGGATTGCCACAAGACGAGCACGAAGCCGCTCGTCTTTACAGGTTGGCTGCGGATCAAGGCAATGCGGGCGCGCAAGCGAACCTCGCTTCCATGTATCGCACCGGACGCGGGGGATTGCCGAAAGACGATGCCGAAGCTGTGCGCCTCTACAAATTAGCTGCGGATCACGGCAACATGTATGCGCAGTCTGATCTTGGCTACCTGTTTGAAAGCGGTCAGAGCGGCCTCGCTAAAGATGTTGGAGAGGCCATCCGTCTCTATACATTGGCGGCGCAGCAAGGAAATGAGTGGGCAGAAGACAGATTGCAATCATTACGCGACCAGGCGTGAGCGAGACCCAAGCTGATGACCCCACACACATACGATTTGAGGCCCATGCCCAAGCGTAGCTCGTTTTTTTGCCTTAGCCCCGAAAAACAGGTGACTCCCTGATCGATCGATGCTGATAGTCTCTCTCAATAAGGGGTGTGTGTGGATCGAATGATGAGACGGTTATCTGTATCAATAACGGCGGCGCTAATCCTGTTTTCAGGGTGCTCTGATCCCGTTTCAGAGGGAACTGAGACGGTCAATGAGCGACCCGCCAAACTAATTGTTGCATCGCGGGCAACAACGCAGCGTGATTTGACCTTTCCGGCCGTGATCCGCGCTATTGAATCCGCAGATCTAACTTTTCAGATCGCTGGGGAAATACAGGACCTAACGGTCTTGGAAGGCCAGGAAGTTGAGCGCGGCGATGTGATCGCACGGCTCGACAATCGCAACAATCAAAATCAGGTCGCGCAGGCGCAAGCCGAGTATGATAATGCCGTCGCTGAGTTTGAACGCGCAGAACGCCTGGCCGCAGAAGATGCCATTTCTCGTAGTGTCTTGGAAACCCGACGGACCACGCGCGATGTCGCGGCGGCTGCCCTCGACAATGCTCGAAAGAGCCTGAGTGACACAGTCTTGCGGGCGCCCTTTAATGGCTCAATTTCGCAAGTCTCTGCGCGGCGGTTCCAGAACGTTCAGGCCAAAGAGTCAATCGCAACAATCCAGACGCGGGAAGTTGAAGCCGTTGTGAACATGCCCGGGACGATCATTGCGCGCATCCCCCAACTCATTCCGGTCGGTGTGAACGTGGTGCTCGACTCGGCTCCCAACACGTCTATTCAAGCCGAGTTTCGCGAAGCCGCGGGCACGGCCGACCCGGAGACCCAGACATATGAGGTCAGCTTTTCGTTCACGCCGCCCGAGGGATTGCTGACCCTGCCGGGCATGACCGCTTCGGTCGATACGACGCTTGATTTCAGCGGTGCTTCAGATCTGTTGCCGCAAGGTGTCGCGGTTCCGCTGACAGCCATCCTCGCGGAAGGCGATCAAACTTATGTTTGGATTGTTGATTCCGAGAGCTTTAAGATCCGCAAACAGCGAGTTGTCGTTGGGTCCGAGGGGGCAGAAAACGTAACGATCACGGACGGGTTGCGGGGGGGTGAAACGGTGATTGCCGCTGGTGTGACCTTCTTCAATGATGGCATGACCGTGCGTCCGTGGCAGCCGCGCTGAGGGGGGCTTATGAACATCGCCGAATGGTCGATCCGAAACCCGATGCTGTGCAGCATCGCTATGATCATCGCTCTGGTCGGCGGTTGGATGGCGTTCAACAATATGGCACGGTTCGAGGATCCGGAATTCACCATCCGGGTTGCGAAAGTCATTACTCAGTATCCAGGTGCCTCGCCTGAAGAGGTAATGAACGAGGTGACGGAGCCCTTGGAAACCGCTCTGCAACAACTGCCAGAGGTGAAATCGGTCGACTCCATTTCGTCGGCAGGTCTGTCTGATATCAGCGTCGAAATCCGCTTTGAATACTCGACCTCAAAATCCGATCTGCAGGTCGTCTGGACCAAGGTCCGCAACAAGATCAAAGACGCAGAGCGGAATCTTCCCCCCGGCGCAAGCACGCCCGTGGTCAATGACGATTTCGGTGACGTCTACGGCATCTATTACCTGCTGACAGGTGAAGGATATTCACCGACAGATCTTTTTGACTATGCCAAAGAGCTCCGGCGAGATTTGCTTTTGGTCGATGGCGTCGCGAAAGTTGGAATTGTCGGCGAGCAAGAGGAAGTCATCTATGTCGAGATTTCGCGCGAACGGGCGGCGTCTTTAGGGGTCTCTCTTAACCAGGTTTATGACACGCTGTCTCAGCAGAACACGGTCGCCAGTGCGGGTGACGTTCTGGTGGGTGACGAGCGTTTGGAGGTGCATCCGACTGGAGACATCAAGTCGGTCGATGCGATCAAAGCGCTCTATATTGGGGATCAGCGCACCGGCGGGATCGCCCGTCTGGGCGATATCGCCAATGTGACGCGCGGATATCGCGATCCGGTACCGTTATATCTGCGTTTTGATGGTCAGCCGGCGCTTGGCATCGGGATCTCAAACCTGTCCGGCGTCAACGTCGTTAAAATGGGGGAGGCCGTCGATGCCAAGCTCCAGGAGCTTGAACCACTTCGTCCGGGCGGCATGATCCTCCACGAGTATTATCACCAGGGTAAAGTGGTCGATGACTCAATTGGAGCGTTTGCGTGGAATGTCGTCTCAGCGCTTGCCATCGTATTTGTAACGCTGCTGATTTTCATGGGTTTCCGATCCGGGCTCGTCATGGGGGCGACCGTTCTGCTGACCATGGCTGCAACTCTATTGATCATGTGGGTGGCTGGTATTCCGATGCACCGGATCTCTCTTGGCGCCCTGGTTATTTCCCTTGGGATGCTCGTCGATAATGGGGTTGTGATCACGGATGGCATTCTTGTGGGCATTCAAAAAGGCCGTAAAAAGATCGACGTTGCCGTGGACGTAACGCGCAAGAACTTCAAGCCGCTTCTCGGCGGCACGCTGGTGGGCATCATCGCTTTTGCGCCCATCGGATTTGCGCCCGGTGATACGGCGGAGTTTACCAATTCTCTTTTCTGGGTGGTTTTGATTGCGCTTGGTCTCAGCTGGGTGCTCGCTTTCACCATTACGCCTTTATTCTGTTATTGGGCTTTTCCTGAAACCGCTCAGTCTGACGCCGCAACGGATCAGTCCGATGGGCGATTTATGACTTGGTACAAAAGCCTTATTCGCGCCGTGCTGAGCCAAAAGGCACTCTCCTTGATCGCCACAGTCGTCGTGTTCGCGCTCGCGGTCTGGGGGTTTCGCTTCGTCCAATCTGGCTTCTTTCCAGCGTCGACGTCGCCGCAAATTGTGCTCGACTATTTCCTTCCGGAAGGCACCGATATCGAACGCACGCGCACCGATATGCTGGCGCTAGAGGAGCATATGCGCGGGATCGAGGGCATCGAGCACGTCCAGACAGCGGTTGGCGGTGGAACGCTGAGATACATGCTGACCTATGAAGTCGGCTCCGATAATCCGGCCTATGGTCAGCTTCTTATGCGCACCTCAGATTATCGCCGCAATGATGAGCTGATCGCCAAAATCCAAGCCTACGCTGATGAGAACTATCCGGATGCACAGGCTAAAGTTTGGAAGTTCCGGCTCGGCCCTGGCGGCGGCTCTAAAATCGAAGCGACCTTTTCCGGCCCCGACCCCGCCGTGCTTCGAACGCTTGCCAATCAAGCCAAACAAATCATGGCCGCGGATCCGAAAGCTGTTTTGATCAAGGACGATTGGCGTCGGCCTGTCCCTGTAATCCAGCCCATCTATTCCCAAAACAAAGGTGAGCGTGTCGGCATTTCCCGCAAAGACGTTGCAGATGCACTGGCGGAGAACTTTAGTGGTCTGCAACGCGGGGTCTATCGGGAAGGGGACACGCTCATCCCGATCATTTCGCGGGCCCCAGCAGATGAACGAACAGGCACATGGGATGTCGTATCGATCCAGATCATCAGCCCGACTACGCAGCAGCCCGTACCGCTTGCGCAAGTGATCGACGATGGCGAATTGATCTGGCGCGACGCGCGGCTCTTGCGCACCGATCGGGTCTTATCGATCAAGGCGCAAGCCGATCCGGCGGTTGGGGAATTGGCGGATGCGCTTTTCTCTCGTCTGCGCCCGCAGATAGAGGCGATCGAGTTGCCGCCGGGCTACACGCTCGATTGGGATGGTGAGTTTGGCTCATCGAGCGAGGCTCAATCGAGCTTGGCCAGCACAATTCCACTTGGACTGTTAGCAATGGTTCTTGTCGTGGTCGTTTTGTTCAATGCGGTACGCCAACCGATCGTGATCTGGTCGATCGTCCCGCTGGCTATTGTCGGCGTGGTGGTTGGGTTGTCGATCACCCAGACCCCACTTGAGTTCATGGGGATTCTTGGGCTGTTATCCTTATCGGGCTTGTTGATCCAAAACTCGTTGGTGTTGGTAGATTCCACGGATGAGTTGATCGCCTCGGGGATGCCTCGGTTTGATGCGCTTGTAGAATCAGCGGCGAGCCGTTTGAGGCCTGTCACAATGGGCGCCTTTACCACGGTGCTCGGGATTCTACCGCTCTATTTCGATGCCTTTTTCAAGTCCATGACAGTGGTGCTTGCTTTTGGTCTCTCATTCGCAACCCTGATCACACTGCTCGTGACGCCGGTGCTTTACGCGTTACTTTTTGGAATCCACAAGGATGAAACGGCGACGCCTCCGCCCGTTGCGGAGCCGGATCCGGAGGAGTTTGTGCCGGCATGATCAGACCTCTACTCATCGCTGTTTCGCTGACCGGGTTGGCCGCCTGCGCCAATATCACGCCACCCGGAGAGGCCGGGCAAGTCGCACGCGAGAGCTTGCCAGAAGCTCCGAATGCCTGGGCGATGGCCAGCGAACGCCTCGGTCCAGTTGAAGCCGGATGGGTGGCCAAGCTTGATGATCCCGTTCTGTCGGCTTTGGTTGAGGAGGCGCTTGCGAACAATCGCAATCTGCAAGCCGCAGCAGCAAATGTACAACGTTCCTGGGCGCTTGCCGGACAGGCGGGCGCCGCCTTGTCGCCATCGGTGAGTTTATCCTCCGGGGCGACGCGTAGCGGAAACATCGAGGATAGTGGTGGTGACAGCTATTCCCTGACGGGGCAAGCGAGCTGGGAGCTCGATCTGTGGGGGCGCATACGGGCTGGGAATCAATCTGCGGTGTTGAGCGCGGAAGCGGCTGAAGCGGATTATGTCTATAGCCAATACTCGCTCGCGGCAGCTGTGGCGCGGGGTTACTTTCTGGCCATAGAAGCAGGACGACAGGCCGAAACGGTTCAGAACACACTTAACGCATTGAGTGAGACCGATCGAATTGTTGGAGTCCAATTCGAGTTTGGGCTCGCGACCTCGCAGGATGTCGCGCTCTCGCGCTCAGATCTGGCTCGCACCAAAGCGTCTCTGATCGCAGCCCAAGGCTCCCAGAGGGATGCGTTGAGATCACTGGAAGTGTTGCTGGGCCGGTATCCTGCCGCGGATCTGGAGCTGCGTCAGGACCTTCCGGACGTTCCCGCGCCGCCTCCCCCCGGTGTGCCTTCCGAAATTCTCGAGCGTCGCCCGGACATCATTGCGGCCGAGCGGCGTGTGGCAGCAGCCTTTAACAGTCTCGACCAAGCCAAAGCCGCGCGTATGCCATCGATTAGTCTGACGGGTAGTCTTGGAGGCTCCTCGGGTGATCTCACCAATCTCATCAATCCGACCAATGTGGCCTGGCAAGCGGCCACGAGCCTAG
This sequence comes from Pseudomonadota bacterium, assembly GCA_038527765.1. Classification (GTDB taxonomy): domain Bacteria; phylum Pseudomonadota; class Alphaproteobacteria; order Caulobacterales; family Hyphomonadaceae; genus Henriciella. The sequence continues at coordinate 623,677 of JBCBFK010000002.1, read as the reverse complement.
TTGCGCCGCTCATCGATGGAGGATTGCGCGAGTCTCAAGTCGAACAAGCAAGCGCGGAGCAGACCCAGGCCATTGCGGGGTATGGCGATGCCGTCCTGAACGCATTTCAGGAAGTCGAAGGCTCGCTGGATCAAACCGTTGTCTTGCGTGAGCGCGCGGTACAGCTCGAGCAAGCTGCCGACGAGGCGAATAACGCATTACGGATTGTGAACTTACGATATGAAGAGGGGGAGACCGATCTCCTCGACGTGCTCACAATCCAGCAACGTGTGCTCTCGAATGAGGGTGATGTGGTCAGCATTGAACGGGCCCAGCTTGATGAGTGGGTGGCCTTGAATCTGGCGCTTGGAGGCAGCTGGGAGTAGGTGCACGCTGCACCAATTAGACCCGGTCTGGACGATGTTCCCGCTGCTCGTGTGCGCGCTAAAGCGTCATCCCGCCATCGACAAAAATCGTTTGCCCGCAGACATAAGACGCCAGCGGAGATGCCAAAAAGATGACGCCGCCCGCGATCTCCTCGGGTTGTCCAACTCGCCGTTGCGGGATGCTGCGCAAGGCGCCTTGAAGACGGTCTGGATGCTCCGTGGTGACTTTGGTGAGCTTGGTTTCAACCAGTCCCGGCGCCACACCATTCACCCGGATGCCATCGCGCGCATAGGCTTGGCCCAGTGTCTTCGTCAGACTGATCGCACCTGCCTTTGATGCGGCATAGGCTGGGTTGCCAATATTGGCGCGAATTCCAGAAACAGAGCTTATAATGATAATAGAGCCGTTTTGGGCGGCGAGATCAGAGCGGAACTTTTCGCAACAATGGATCAGGCTATCAAGGTTGACCGACATGACTTGGTCCCAGCCCGGCTGGCTAAACTCAGCCTTTTTATACGCGACAATGCCTTGCGATAGCACCAGCACATCCAGCGTTTGAAAGCTGAGCGTGGCTGCTGCGATTGCATCGGGCGAACCGACATCCACCTGCTGATAGGTCAGCCCTGATAAATCTGATCCTTCCTCTCCCGCGTAGTCCTCCGCACTTTGCCGCGTGCCCCAGATTTCGACATTTGCGCCGCGGGCGCGAAAGGCCTGGGCAATACCATTGCCGATCCCGCTTGAGCCGCCAACCACGAGAACATTTTTCCCTGTAAAGTCGGTGTCTTGCATCTCTATCCTCCAAAATTCGCGAGCTTGATCTGAAAATGGCAAAGTGTTCGCTGGGGCAGCCAAGAGCCGTCGGGCTTGATTCAACCGGATGCTTAGAGTTTTTCCTGTTCGTCGGCGCGGAAATGGGTCATGCTGCAGCCATGGGAAGGCTGATTGCGATCTCAAACCGGACGGCGGCAGATCCGGGGGCGCGGGCTGGCGGACTTGCAGTGGCAGTCTGGGAGTCTTTGAAATCGACTGGAGGGGTCTGGTTCGGTTGGTCGGGTGATATTGTCGAGCAATCCACGCGAAGTTTGCGAACTTTGAAAGATGATGGCGTCGAGTTTGTGCTGACAGACCTGTCACAACACGAGCATGATCAATACTATCTCCAGTATGCAAACTCCGTCCTGTGGCCGGTGTTTCACTATCGGATCGATTTGGCCTCCTTCGACTCAGATGCGTTTGAGGTTTATGCCTCCGTCAATCAGCGTATCGCCAATATGGTGGCGGAGCGCTTGCGCGATGGCGACTCGGTCTGGGTCCATGATTATCACTTCTTGCTGATGGGGGATTCCCTGCGCCGCGCGGGATGGGACGGACCGATCGGCTTTTTCCTCCACATTCCATTCCCGCCGCCCGAAGTGTTCCGGGCCTTGCCGGAGCATCTGTGGATCGCCCGGGCCATGTGCAATTACTCGGTGATCGGATTCCAGTCCGAGCAAGATCGTTCGAATTTCACGCGCTATCTGATCGAAGACTGTAAGGCTAAGGTTCTGGAAGATGGACGGCTGGAAGTCTTCGCCACCACGGTCAAGATCGAAGCGTACCCGATTGGAATTGATGCCGAAGGCTTTGAGGCCGCTGCGCGCACGCAAAAGGCCGAACAAGCTGCCGAACGCATCGGTCGTTTTCTGGGCGGACGCTCGCTGGTGATTGGCGTCGACCGCATGGACTATTCCAAAGGCTTGCCGGAACGGTTCGAAGCGGTTGGACGCCTGTTCGATGATTACCCGGAATCGCATGGCACAGTCTCAGTGACGCAAATTGCGCCGCCGTCGCGAAGCAAAGTTGAAGAGTATCGGGAACTTCGCCAATCGCTCGACCGCCTGGCTGGGCGCATCAATGGTGATTATGGAGATCTCGACTGGATCCCTCTGCGCTATCTGGCGCGTTCTTATGATCGTGAAGAATTGGCAGGCCTGTTTCGGATCGCGCGCGTCGGGCTGGTCACGCCCCTGAGGGATGGAATGAACTTGGTCTGCAAGGAATTCGTGATGGCGCAGAACGAAGACGACCCGGGTGTCTTGGTTCTATCCGAGTTCGCTGGCGCCGCGGAACAGCTCAAAGCCGCGCTTCTGGTGAACCCGCACGATACCCGCAAACTCGCTGAAGTCATCCATCTCGCGCTCACCATGCCCTTAGAAGAACGCCAGGAACGGTGGAGAGCGCTACGAGACGTGGTAATGGAGCAGGATATCACCTGGTGGCGGAAAAACTTCCTGAAAGATCTGGATGCACTCCAGGTCGGATCGTCGTAAGCGGCATTGATGACCTTGGATATTCCAAATTCGCACCAAGCGATACGGATCGATGCGCGCGAACATGCGCTCTTTCTGGATTTTGACGGTACACTAGCGCCGCTACAGGATGATCCCGATGCGGTGACCTTGCCGGCAGACGGCGCCGCGATTTTGCGCACACTTCATCATGCGTTTCAGGGAGCACTCGTTTTAATCAGCGGGCGCGATGTTCGTGATCTGTCTGTTCGAACACCGGTGGAGGTTTGGCGCGCGGGCGGGCATGGTTTGGAGATCTGCAGGCCTGGGGAAGCCCCCAATCCGGCACCCGCACCCATCGCTTCGGATCTACGGCGCATGGTGGCGGAGATTGTCGATCCAATCATTGGCGCTCGCATCGAAGAAAAAGGACGCGTCCTGGCCATTCATTATCGCCAGAACCCAGACGCGGAGACTGAATTGCTCGAACCGTTGATTACGCTTGCTCAGCGCATGCCGGGCTATAAAGCGCAGCATGGAAAAATGGTCATCGAGCTGAAACCCGAAGGCGCGAACAAGGGCATCGCGTTGACCAATCTCATGCAACACGCCCCATTTTCTGGTCGTCTACCGATCATGTTTGGCGACGACACGACGGATGAAGACGCCATGATTGCCGCCGAGCGCGTGGGCGGCTTTGGCGTTAAGGTTGGGGAAGGGAAGACGGGTGCAAAGTTTCGCCTCGCGGATACAGACGCCGTTTGGACATGGTTGAGGAGGATCGCGAATGAACACGCTTGAGCTCGGAATCATTGGCAACGGAACCGTCGCGGCATTGATTGATCCTAACGCGTCGATCCAGTGGATGTGTTTGCCTCGTTTGGATGGTGAGCCCGTGTTCAATGCGCTGCTGGGTGGCGGCGGTGCGTTCACGATCGCCCTCGCGGACCAGGTCAGCGCGGAACAGACCTACATTCACAACACAGCCATTCTCGAGACGATCCTGACGGATGCAGATGGCTCTTCGATCAAGATCACGGATTTTGCGCCACGCTTTGTCAATCGCGGCCGCGTGTTTCGACCCGCCTCCATCGTGCGGCGGGTCACGCCTCTGAAAGGAATGCCCCGGATCACGATCCATCTGCGGGCTGAAACGGGATATGGCGAGCGCCCCATCATTCGCCGCAGAGGCGTGTCGCACATTCGCTTCCCAAATGAAGAGGTCGATTTCCGGGTCACAACGGACGCCCCGGTTTCCTACATTATGGATGAACGTGAGTTTGTGCTCGATAGTGAGATCAGCTTCATTCTGGGGCCGGATGAATCGCTCTCAGACAATCCGGATTCGATGGCGAGCAATTGGTTCCAACGCACGCTTCACAATTGGCAGCAGTGGTCTCGCCGCCTCGCAACGCCGCCGGAGTGGCAAGCCGCCGTGATCCGCGCGGCGATCACTCTAAAGCTCTGCGTCTATGAGGAGACGGGCGGTATCGTTGCGGCTTTGACGACCTCGATCCCGGAACATGCAGGCTCAGAGCGCAACTGGGATTATCGGTATTGCTGGCTGAGGGATGCTTACTTCACCGTGACGGCCCTCAACCGGCTCTCAGCCGTCGGAACCTTGGAGCGCTATCTTGGTTATCTGCGCAACACGGTCGCTCATACTAAAGGTGGTCATATACAGCCGGTTTATGGTGTCGCCTTGGAGGATGATCTCACCGAGGAGATCGCTGATCGTATGCCGGGGTATCGCGGCATGGGACCGGTGCGCATCGGCAATCAGGCCGCGGAACATATCCAGCATGATGTCTATGGACACGTCATCCTCGGCGCGGCGCAGGCCTTCTTCGATGAGCGGCTTCTGGCCAAAGCCGGCGCGCTTGAGTTTGAGCATTTCGAGCAAGTCGGCGAGCGAGCTTTCCAAGTCTACAACACGCCCGATGCTGGCATCTGGGAGTTTCGGGGCATCGCCCATGTGCATACATCGTCGGCAATCATGTGTTGGGCGGCGTGCGATCGCTTGGCGAAAATCGCCGAGGCCCTGGGCCGTTCGGATCGCGTTGCGCACTGGCAGTCGCGGGCTGACGAGATCCGCGAGACCATCCTTGACTTAAGCTGGAATGAGGAGCGCAAGGCTTTTACAGCGGCCTTCGGGGGCGAGGATTTGGACGCTTCGGTCTTGCTCATGGCAGAGATTGGGTTCATCGACCCTATGGATCCGAGATACGTTGCCACGGTTGAGCGTATTGATGAAGAATTGCGCGTCGGGAGCCATGTGTATCGCTACCGAATGGAGGACGATTTTGGGAAACCCAAAACCGCCTTTACCGCTTGCACGTTCTGGCACATCGACGCCTTAGCGCGGATCGGTCGCAAAGAAGAAGCACGCGCGATGTTTGAAACGGTTCTGTCGACCCGGACCAATTTGGGACTGCTTTCCGAAGACGTCGATACCGAAACCAGCGAGTTGTGGGGGAACTTTCCTCAGACCTATTCGATGGTCGGGATCATTAATGCTGCGGCGCGATTGAGCCAGCACTGGGACGAGACGGTTTAACCCGCGGGCGCCGGACGTTTTGCAAGCGCAAAAAGATGGTCGATATCAATCGCGCGCTCGACACCATCGGCAAGCTCATCCAATGCCGTTTCGACGCTGTCCTCATAATTGAGCACGCTTTCAAAACTTCCGCGAACTGAGCGCAACCACGCTTGACGGAAGCCATCGTGGCTGAAGACGCCGTGTAGGTATGTGCCTTCGATCAGACCGTTGGCGGAACTCGCACCGTCGGGTTTGCCGTTCACTGTGAAGATTGGGCGCTGCGTATCGGGTCCGAAAGACTCGCCGATATGAATTTCATATCCAGAGACAGGATCATCGATGAGCGGCGAGATCGCGTCGATGGTCGCCACCCGCTTCTCTCCTGTCATGGCTGTTTCGATATCGAGTAGCCCCAGGCCCTCGGCGGTGCCCGGCATGCCATCATGACCATGCGGGTCGAAAATGCTCTTGCCGAGCATTTGATATCCGCCGCAGATTCCAAGCACGCGTCCGCCAGCGCGGGCATGAGCGTGAACGTCCTGATCCCATTTTTGGTCGCGCATGAAGGCCAAATCACCGAGGGTCGATTTGGTGCCGAACAAGACCACCACATCGGCGTCGCGCGGCAGCGCCTGTCCGGGAGGCACCCATTGGAAGTCCACGCCGGGCTCCAGACGAAGCGGGTCAGCATCATCGAAATTGGCTATCCGTGAGAACATCGGCGCAACGATTTTCAACGCTTTGCCCGTCGCTTCAGAGGGTTGTTGCATCGAGACAGCGTCTTCTGCCGGAAGCTGTTTTGCGGCGGATAACCAAGGAATAACACCTAGACACGGCCAGTCGGTGCGGTCCTCGATGAAGGAAACACCGTCATCGAATAAGCGAGGATCACCACGGAACTTGTTGATGATAAAAGCTTTGATCATGGCCGCATCGCGCTCTGAAATCACGACTTTGGTGCCAACGAGGCTGGCGATCACGCCGCCTTTATCGATATCCCCTATCAGACAGACCGGGACATTTGCTTTGCGGGCAAATCCCATGTTGGCGATGTCGCCGTTGCGCAAATTCACTTCAGCGGGGCTTCCAGCGCCTTCGACAAACACAAAGTCATGCTCCCGAGCGAGCCGGTGGAAGCTCTCCATAACAGGTCTCAGAAGCGATCCACGTTGTGACATATATTGCTGCGCTTCCATTCCGGTGACGACCTGACCTTGAACGATAACTTGCGAGCTGCGATCGGTTTGTGGCTTCAGGAGAACGGGGTTCATATCGACATGAGGGGCAATCCCGGCGGCGCGGGCCTGCAGGGCCTGAGCGCGGCCGATTTCTCCCCCGCCGGGACACGCGGCAGCATTGTTCGACATGTTTTGTGGCTTAAAAGGTGCGACGTGCAGTCCGCGCCGCACGGCGATCCGGCACATCGCTGCCGTCAGTATGGATTTTCCAACATCCGATCCCGTCCCCTGCAACATGAGGGTTTTTGCCATCATAGAGCGCCGTCCATTATCACCTTTTGGCCATCGACCTGTGCTGCGACGCCATAGACGTTCGCCAATCGGTCGGCTGTGAGTGTTTCCGCAACAGAGCCGTTTGTAACAATTCGTCCCTGCTTCATCCAAATCAGGCGGGTCGCGTACCGCGCTGCGAGTTCAATATCGTGAAGGACCAGCAGCGCGCCGCCGCCTTTGTCCACATAGGCCTTGATCAGATCCAGAATCCGGAACTGATGGCGCGGGTCGAGCGCCGCTGTCGGCTCATCGGCGATCAGAAGAGGGGCTTTCGTTGCAAAGGCGCGCGCACAGTGCACGCGAGCCAGCTCGCCGCCCGAAAGGGTCTGTGTGTCTCTATCTCTCAAATACAGAAGGTCGCAATCGGAGAGGGCGCGATCGACCGCGTCAGAGTCTTTGGGGCTCAACCGCCCGATCGCCGCGCCATGACTGAACCGACCGAGGGCGACAACATCCTGCACTCGATTGGGCCAGGCGAGGGGGCGTATCTGAGGGAGATACGCGACCTGGCGCGCACGCTCGGTTGGTGACAGGTTCGATAGTGGAACGCCAGACAGAGTGCTCGTTCCATTGCTCAATGCCTGGAGTCCAAGTGACCCGCGGAGCAGGCTGGTTTTGCCGGCGCCGTTTGGTCCGAGCAGCACTGTGAGCTCTCTTGGATTGAGCTCGAAACTTGCGTCTGAGACCAAACAGTCCTGCCCGATGTCGATGCTAATGTTTGAGGCCTGCAGTTTAGTCATGTCCGGTCCGCCTTTGCATTGCGATCCAGACAAATGCCGGGGCACCGATGATTGCGGCCACAACGCCGAGCTTCAGCTCTGACTGGCTTGGCAAGAGTCTGACAAAAATATCTGCGATCATCAAAAGGAGTCCGGCGAACAGCGCAGACGGGACGAGCGAACGCGCGGGATCGTGCCGGACCAAGGGCCGGATCAGGTGCGGCGCGACAATTCCTACAAACCCAATCGCCCCGGCCAACGCAACCGATGCGCCCGTCGCCAAGCCTGCGCCAATGACGGTGAAGATCCGTTGATTTCTGAGATTAAGCCCGACGCCGCTGGCCGCTTCTTCGCCAAGCGTGAGCGCGGACAAACCGCGTCGCGTCATAAAAAGAATCAACATTCCGGCGATCATGAACGGCGCGACAAAGCCAATCTCCACAAAACTACGATTAGCGACCGAGCCCAGCATCCAGTTTATCATTTCAGTGAGTGAAAACGGGTTGGGGGCCAGGTTCATCATCAGGCTCATTAGAGCTCCGGCAAAACTCGATAATCCCACACCAATTAGGATCAGTGTCACCACCGACTGAGTGCGGATGGCAGCCAGGGTGAGGAGGGCTGTCGCGAGCAATGCGCCCAAAATGGCGGCGATCGGGAGCATCCACGGAGAAACAGCCAGAAGGCCATAATAGATCGAGAATGTGGCGACGAGTGACGACGTGGCTGACACACCAAGGACACCGGGTTCAGCGAGTGGGTTGCGCAACAGACCCTGTAGCGCTGCGCCACTGATTCCAAGTGCTGCTCCGACGAGAAATGCGGCGAGCGCACGCGGCATACGTATGGACCAAATCACCAGACGATCCGCCGGGTCAGCGCCGCCGAGCAACGCCGCAAAAACCCGATCTGTCGGCATCTGCGTGGAGCCGAGCAGGCAAGACAAGAACAGTACGAGCAGACTCGCGATCAGCAGGATTGGAGTAAGCATGCGTTCCATCATGAGCGTGCGAAAATCGCCTTCCAATCTCCTGGCGTCCCAAATCACGTCGAAATGAGCGCGCCAATAACAGTTTTTAGGCCGCGCGACATCGAATCCATCGAGCGGCAGGAATTCTCATACTGTCGTTGCAAAGGAGAGGCCGATGGCACTTTCCCGACCGCTGAGACTCTTCCCGGTCTCCGGACGAACGACGCGATGGCAGGTCTCCTGGCTCGCCGATCATCGCTTCAGGCCGCCTTCCCAAGGTCTCCCTCAGTGGCATATGGCCTGTCGCTCCTGGCTGACAGTTGCGGGTACAGCGCTGGATTTACACCAGCTTCCCTCTTAGCCGCCGATTATGACGGCACCATCAGATGTCCCAATGCATGACGGACTGAATCTTGTCAAACACCGGTGAACCCCGGCTTATGCGGAGAAATGCGGAGGGTGCAACTGTGAAACACCTTGCGATTTTGCCGCTCTGAAATATGCTTTGCGTGGGGACAGAGCTATGAGCAAAGTATTCATTTCATACCGCCGTTCGGACAGCCAGTGGCAGACGAAACAACTCTATGACGCGCTGTGCAACCAGGTGTCGAACCCCAAAGAGAACATCTTTTATGACCTCGATTCTATGCTGGTCGGCTTCGATTTTCGCGAACGAATCGATGATGCAGTATCCAAATGTGATGTGCTCATTGCCGTCATTGGGAACCGATGGGAAAGCGAACGAGATCCTGACACAGGCGAGCGCCGCTTGGACAATCCGAACGATTTGGTGCGCTTGGAGATTGCTGCCGCCTTGAAACGGAACATTCAAGTCGTTCCAGTGCTGGTTGATGGAACCAGTATGCCAAAGGCAGAAGAATTACCTGACGAACTCCAGAGCCTATCTTTCCGGCACGGGGTTAAACTGCGCGTTGATAGTTTTGACAGCGATATGAGCGCCTTGATCCGAGGTTTGAACCTGACCGACCGGATCGGATCAAATACTCAAGCCGATACCGATGTCACCGATGAAAAGACTGTTCCACAAAAAACAAAGGGTTGGAGTCCGGCATCGATCATCCTCACACTCGCTGCTGCCGGCATCGCAGCGGCGGGCGCGGTTCTGTATTCTCCCTCATGGTTTGATCAACCCACACAAGACAACGCTCCGCCGGTTCAATCCGAAAGTTTGGAGACCGGATTGCCCTCAGCGATCGCGATACAGTATCGTGACGAGTGCCAGTCCGAGATCTACGAAAGCTGCACGTATCTGGGGTACCTTTATGAAAAAGGGGAAGGGGTCGAAAAAAATATAGGGATTGCATTTGATCTCTATCAACAGGGATGTGCAGGCGGGCATAATCTAGGATGCTCCAACCTTGGGGTTATGCACGAAAAAGGGATGGGCACTGCCGTCGATTTCAGACGCGCGGCTGAACTCTATGAGGCGAGTTGTGATGCGGGCGCTGGACTCGGGTGTACGAATTTAGGGCGATTGTACTCAACTGGTTTAGGAGTGACGGCGTCTAACGATCTCTCAAACGAGCTCTACCGAAAAGCCTGTGATCTCGGGGAGCCAGCCGGGTGCACAGAATTAGGTTACAATTACGAACGGGGTGTTGGATTAACGCCAAGCATCGATATTGCGGTCGATATGTACCAGAAAGGATGCGCCGGAGGGGATGCATTAGGCTGCAATAATCTGGGTTTCATGTACGAGAAGGGAACTGTGGTCCGTCAGGATGTTTCCCGAGCGCTCAGTCTTTACCGGCAAGCCTGTGACAATGAAAACCTGCCAGGATGCCATAATCTCGGAAAGCTCTACGAAGTTGGGAACGGTGTCAGCCAGAATTATGACACCGCGAAAACTTTGTATGAGCGCGCTTGTTCAGGCGGTTTTGTCATCGCCTGTACAGATTTAGGATTTTTCTATGAACGCGGTTTGGGGGTTCCGGTTGACCTGGAGAGGGCTGTTCAGCTCTATCTCAAAGGCTGCGATGGCGGGGCACCTCAGAGCTGCAACAATCTAGGATTCATGTACCAAAACGGTACCGGCATTGCTCAAAACACAACGCGGGCGATAGAACTGTTCGAGCAGAGCTGCACCGCCGGCAATTCGATGGCTTGCACCAATTTGAGAAACTTGCGCGGCAGATAAGGCTCGCGGCGAACCCCTCAACTTAAAAATCGATGCCGCGTTGGGCCTTGATCCCCGCTTTGAACGGATGCTTGATCTCTCGCATTTCGCTGACGAGATCGGCATAGTCGCAAAGTTCAGGCTTCGCATCGCGGCCTGTGAGAACAACGCTTGTGCGATCGGAGCGCGCTTTCAAAGCCTCAAGCACGGTCTCCACGGAGAGATAGTCGTAACGCAAAGCGATATTAATCTCATCGAGCACGATCAGGTCATAAGCGCCATTCGTCATCATCTCGTTGGCTTTGTCGAATGCTGCGGTTGCGGCAGCGATGTCGCGATCCTTGTCTTGAGTGTCCCAAGTGAAGCCTTCGCCCATCGTATACCAGTCTACATCGCCGAGCTTGTTGAAGAATTGCCGTTCACCGGTGATCCACTTGCCTTTGATGAATTGGACAACGCCGACCTTTTGGCCCCAACCCAGCGAGCGGATAATGACTCCAAATGCCGAGCTGGATTTTCCTTTTCCATTGCCAGTATGAACCAGAACAAGTCCGCGCCCGGGGTCCGTGGCCTCATTGGTCTTTCGCTTTTGCTCAGCTTGCAGCTTTTGCATATCCGCTTTGTGGGTGTCGGACTCACTCATTGCGGCTTACTCCAATCCTATGGCCCTATCCGACACATAGTATGCTAGCCCAGAATGGCGACCGTCGTGTCTGACTGGAAGCCATTAAAGTCCGTGGCAAGCGCCTGACCATAAGCCCCAAGGTGACAGACTTCGATCCAGTCTCCCTCACGCGCATCACTTGGGAGCGCAAATGGACCAGCCATCGTGTCGAGGCTGTCACAAGTGGGTCCGAAAAAGCGGAACCCCTGCTCAGTGGCGCTGGTGGGCCCATCGCGGTGCAGTTTGACGGGGTACTTCCAAGCGCATTGCGCAGCGTCGAACAAGGACCCATACGACCCCTCGTTGAGATAAAGGTCATTGCCTTTGCGCAGCTCGATCCGCGTCAAGGTCGAGCCGCCTTCGCCGCAGAGCGCGCGCCCCGGCTCGCCTATAATCTCCAACGTGTCGAATCCAAATATTTCGAGCCTTTTCTGGAGACGCGCGAAATAGTCTTGCATAGGCGGCGGTGTAAGCCCTGGATACGCGACCGGGAAGCCACCTCCGCAATCGAGGCTGTCTATGGGCACATCTGCTGTTTCGAGGAGACCGTGAACGTAGGACAAGGCCTTGATGTAATCTGCGGGGTCCATGCACTGGCTGCCGACATGGAAGCAAACGCCGAGCTTTGCTGCGACAGGGCGGGCCGCGCACAGCAAGGAAACGGCTTCGGCATAGTCGGCGCCGTATTTACCATCGAGTGGCATGCTCGCAGAACCACCTTTTGGGAGCGCCAAGCGCAAGTGAAGGTGGAGATCATCCGCATCATTGGTCTCGACGAGGATTTTCCCGAGCTCTGCAGCGCAATCGAACGCGAAGTGGCGTACACCCTGCGCATAGGCATGTCTGATGGTGCGCCGCGATTTGACGGGATGCATCAAGTAAAGCTCTGCGTCCGGACAGGTCGAGCGGACAAGGTCAATTTCGCGGATGGAGGCCACGTCGAAACCGCGCAAGCCGCTGCTCCACAAGATCTTCAAAACGGCAGGGTGTGGGTTAGCTTTCACTGCATAGACGGTTTTCCCGGGGAATTGCTCCAGAAACATATGAGCCGCCGCTTCAATCCGCTTTGGATAGAGCGCGTAGATCGCGTCATCCCCATCATAAGCGTCGATGGCCTCCTTCACCGAGTTAAAGGCGGGCAAACCGAACGGGCGGTCATAGTCGGGAAGAATGGTCGGTTGCGCGAGGTGCGAGGGGGTGGATTTAAACATGAGGACGCAGTTTCCGAAAACGAGGCGACAAGGCCTGGAAGGGTCAGGGACAGATGCGAGCGATCACGCGCATCCGGCTCAGTCGGAATTGGGCGGGCAAGTGGCCCGCTACGGCCTTATAAGTTCAGCCACGGCCGCCATATAATCAGCGTCCTTGGCAAAAGTCCTGTGCACAGTGGTGGTGTCGAACGCAACATCAATGCGTTTGACCAGAGGGACGGGTATCGGCGGGCAGGTGCCCTTCAGGGGATGAGTCATCCAAGTATCCTCGCAAAGCAAGATCGGCTCGAAACCGACATTGAAAGTGAAGACAGTTGGGCTCCCCCGTACTGACAGCTTGGCAAAGCTCGTCGTGGTTCGCTTACTTGTCAGCGGCGCACATATGATTTCCACAGCCTCGGGTCAAGAAAAATTGTGACCCCAGGCCGAGGCGAAAGCTTAACGAGACCACCAGCCACGTTTTTTCTTTTTCGGCTTTTCGGTCGTTTCCAGCACTGGCTCTGATGCGATTGGCGCGTCCGTGATGACCTCTGGCTCTGGCGTAGGCTCTACCGTCTCGATGACAGGCTCGGCAGCTTCTGCGGGTTCCTGAACCGCTTCAACAGGCTCGACCTCTACGTCGACCTCAAGCGCAACGATCGGAGCAGGCGGTTCCTCTGCGACTGCAGGGGTCTCGTCTGGCTCAGAGATATTGTCGGCTTCTGGGGTGTCCGCCTGTTCCACTGTAGCGTCATCTTGCGTCGCAGACTCTGCTGAGGCTTCCGCTTCGGGCGTCGGAGCCGTTTCCTCTCCGCGTCTTTTACGACGACGGCGACGACGGCGTTTTTTGCCCTCTTTTGGTTCATCGGCGCCATCTTCGTCTGATGATTTCGTTTCTGTAGGCCGATCTGGTGTCTGGGCCTCGGGCATCGCGACTGGCTTGGCTTCAAGGCCGCCCTCTGCTGCGAGTGGTAGCTCATCAGGTTCGTCACCGAGCAGATTTGAAACTGAGACCGCAAGGCCGTCGAGCAGAGCGCCCCCGTCGCTTGGCGGAGCGCCCGGGTCCATAGCGTCCATTTCTTTACGGCGACGGCGTCCTCCGCGGCGACCCCGGCGACGGCGTTTGCGTTTGCCGTTTGCGTCTTCGCCATCTTCTTCGGTGGCGACCGTTTCCTCGCCGATGTCTTCGTCCTCATCATCCTCTGCATTAGGGAGAAGATGATCATCCGCATCACCTTCGAGGAAATCTTCGCGATTGAATTTCTGTCGACGGCGACGCCCACTCGATGTTTTCTCTGCATCGATCTGAAAATCGCCGGGGATCATGGTCGCTGCGGATTGGATGGCGATCGTATAGCCAACGTCCTCTTCGATTTCAGAGATCTGGTCGCGTTTGGAATTGAGCAAGTAGAGCGCGACATCCGTCGGCGCGGTCACTTTCATGCCGCGCAGGCCACCGCCCGCAGCGCGCGCTTCAATGGCTCGGAGCAGTTGCAGGGCCGCAGACGGGATCGAACGGCGCCGTCCTGTCCCATCGCAGGCCTCGCACTTCTCTGACGTGGCTTGAAGGACCCCGGCGCGGCGACGCTGGCGCGAAATTTCCATGAGGCCGAATTGCGAGATCCGGTTGTTCTGGACCCGAGCCCGATCGAGCTTCAAGGCGTCCTTCATCTTTTTCTCAACGGCACGATTGTTCTTGTTCTCGTCCATATCGATAAAGTCGATCACGACGAGGCCCGCGAGGTCGCGAAGCCGCATCTGGCGGCAGGCTTCTTCCGCTGCTTCCAGATTGGTGTGTAGCGCGGTTTGCTCAATATTGCGCTCACGGGTTGATTTGCCGGAGTTCACGTCAATCGCGACCAAGGCTTCGGTTTGGTTGATGACCAGATAGCCGCCAGACTTCATCTGCACTGTCGGGGAAAAGATTGAATCAAGCTGATCTTCTACGCCCTCTTTTACAAAAAGTGGGGCCGATGCGGTCCATCGTTTCACTTTCATGGCCTGGGTGGGCATTAGCGTTTTGGCGAGATCCTTGGCCTCGCGGTAGGCGCGGTCGCCTTGAACAACGACTTCCTCAATCTCGCGATCAAACATGTCCCGCATTGCTCGGTGAACCAGACCACCTTCTTCGTGGATCAGTTCTGGGGCGACGGATTCGAGTGTTTTATTGCGGATCTTCGCCCAAAGCTTCTGGAGGTAATCATAATCACGGCGAATTTCAGTTTTCGTCCGTTTCGCCCCAGCGGTTCGTACGATCAGGCCCATGCCTTTTGGCACTTGCAAATCGTCCATCACTGCTTTCAAGCGCTTGCGGTCATTGCCGTTGGGAATCTTGCGAGAAATTCCGCCGCCGCGAGGCGTGTTCGGCATGAGGACTGAATATCGGCCCGCGAGCGAGAGATAAGTGGTCAGCGCAGCGCCTTTATTGCCGCGCTCTTCTTTCACAACCTGGACCAGAAGGACCTGGCGACGCCGAATGACTTCCTGGATCTTGTAGCGGCGTGTGATTGATGTCCCACGCGACTTACGGGCGCTGCGTCGGCGACGCTCCGGCTTCGCTTTGGCTTTTTTGGGTTTGGTTTCGCCATTGGCGTCTTCAGCGTCAGCGTCAGCGCTCGCCTCGTCGGCGTCGTCGTTTACGCTGTCATCTTCAGCGTCAACAATATCGAGTTCACTTGGCTCAGAGGCGTCATCCTCGTCTGACGGCGCATCATCTTCGTCGTCCGAGTCTGAATCATCCGCATCGAGATCCACGTCGGTGTCGTCATCCTCGTCGGAGTCGTCCTCATCGTCCGGATCTTCATCGGCGGCGCGTTCGGCTTCGCGGGCGGCTTCCTCAAGAAGCGCATCGCGATCGGCTTGCGGGAGCTGATAATAGTCTGGATGAATCTCGCTAAACGCGAGGAAGCCGTGGCGATTGCCGCCATATTCGACAAAACATGCCTGCAAAGAGGGTTCTACTCGCGTGACTTTCGCGAGATAGATATTGCCTCTTAGTTGTTCATTGCCTGTTGTTTCAAAATCAAAGTCCTCGACACGTCCTTTGTTGACGAGGGCGACACGGGTCTCTTCCTGGTGGACCGCGTCGATCAGCATTAATTTGCTCATGTATAACTGCCTTGCAGTCTGGCGGCGCTAAGGCTCGAAATACGTGCGAGCGATGGCGAGGCGCGCCAGAGAATGTGTTATTAGGGACAGGCAGCCGAGCGGTCCGGCCAGCTCTAAAGAAAGAGCGGCTCGCGGTTCCGATTGTGACGACCTGTAAGCTCATATTATCCGTTCCGGTTTCGGCGACAGTGCAGGGGGTTAGGCCTGTTCACCCGCCGTTCGGGGATTCTGTTGCGACCCATTTCTGGGTGTGCCCCTTACATGCCCGCTTTGGAGTCGAATTAAAAGACCCAAAATGCGGGTATGCGGAAGAATTACGCGATCAGGCCAATGGGGCCCGTACTTATTGGTATTCGATCTCGTAAACGAACCGTGCGCGGTCTTCCACAGGGCGAGAGATCATGGTGCCAGTGACGCCCTCGAACTCGCCAGAGCCGCCAATTATTGGAAAACTTGAGGGCATCGGTTCGGTCCGTCGTACCCCTTGGCCAGCAATAATGCCCCGATCATCCAAATCGATGACAAAAGAGCAGAAATAGTTCTGATCGGCATCGAGTTGCGTGCAGTGTCCGGAGCCAGTTCCAATCACATCGCCAGCCTCGGTTTGCATATCCGACCGCCAGAGGATTTTGTTTCCGATGCCATCAGCTTGCTCGAACCGGAGATAGGCGTCGCCAGCCGCGTCATTGTAGATGGTGAGTGATTTCGGTTCCGCGGACGCGATTCCACTAACCCCAGCTGCGAAACAAAAAAGAGAGGCGATTTGCGCCGCTTGCGTCATGTTTTTAGCAAATTGTAATGACATTTCTGTTCCTTGGTCACCGACGCGCCGACTGAAGCATCATCTTTGGTTCATCGCCATGTGGGTACACAAAATAGAAACGGTCAGACAATAAAGCGCTGGGGTGGCGCCACGAGAACGAAACCAATCGATGAGACTGTTAAAGACCTTTCTGATCCTGATCGCATCCGCGTTTGTTGCCGCGGCTGCATCTGCTCAAGTGCAATCGGTTGGCGTCGCGGGCGATGGAGAGTTTACCCGCGTTACGGTGACGTCCGAGACGGCCATGCGACCGGATGTGTTCTTGCGCGATACGGACACGGGATTGGTCATAGAAATGGTGCCATCCGACTTCCGGCTATCCGCGGACCCTTTCTTCGCGCACCCAACCGGTGGGATCATGGCTTACACGATCGAAGCAGACAGGATCGTGTTCGAGCTGGACCGCCCGATGATGGTGATGCGCGAGATTGACTTGCCACCCGCAGGAAGTGAGCAGCTCTACCGCTACATTCTGGATTTATCCGGGGTGTCTATGGCGCGGTTCAAAAATGCCGCGCAACGGGACGCGTCTCGGTTTGCGCGGTTTGAGGCAGAACGCTACGCGGCCGCAGAAGCGCGCGCGCTCAATCCTGCAGAATCGGCTGTCGCGCCCGAAACCGCCGCTGCAGATCTTCCCGAAAGTCCCTCCACAAAACCGGCAAGCTTTGGCGCCCTGATCAATATGGCCGCGCGACAGCGCCGTACGATTGTGATCGATCCCGGGCATGGTGGACGTGACCCCGGAGCGCTTTCTGTGATTGGTGGCAAAGAAAGCGATATCGTTCTGAAAACATCGCTCAAACTGAAACGACTGATAGAGCAAGATCCACGTTACGTGGTCCGGCTCACCCGCGAAACGGATGTCTATGTGGAGCACGAGGACCGTGTCACCAAGGCCCGAAATTGGGGGGCTGATCTGTTTATTTCAGTGCACGCGGATGCCGCTGGCAAACCGACCGTGAGGGGGGCTTCTGTCTATACGCTCTCAACGCGTGGTGAAGCCCGGATTGAGCGAACTGCGCGGAAACATGGCTGGGATCTTCCGATCGAATACGGCACATCCGACGAGGTCTCCGATATTCTGACCGACCTGACAGTGCGCGAAACCAAATCAAATTCTGCGATCTTCGCCGAGTTTCTCGTACCTGAACTCGGCCAAGCCGGACCTCTCTTGCGGAACACGCACCGCCAGCAGAATTTCTTTGTGCTACTGGCGCCAGATGTACCCGCTGTGCTCTTAGAGATCGGATTTTTAACGAATAAAGAGGATGCGCGGCGTTTGAAGTCAGAGCGAGGACAGAAGAAATCTGCAGCCGCCGTCAAACGGGCGATCGACGCATACTTTGATCGTCAAGATTTATTAATCGCAACGAACTGAGGCTGTGCCTTTGCGCAATGGCAGAACCGCCTTAGTCTCGCCGTGAAAGCGTGGAATCAGCGCGCATGACAAGGACTATGTGAGAGACGAAGCAATGTGGGCCGCAATAAAACAACGCGTCTTTACCTGGAAATTTCTCCTGTGGACGATTCTGGTCGGGCTCGTCATTGGCGTGCTCGCGGTCATCTCATTCTTCCTCTGGATGGCTGCACTCGGTCGAACAGTGCCGTCGGTTGAGAAGCTGGCCGAGTATAACCCGCCCGTGACCTCTCGTGTCCATGCGGGCGACGGAACACTGATTTACGAATTCGCTGATGAACACCGCGTCTTTATTCCGTATGAGGCGATCCCGGATCATGTGATCCATGCGTTTGTATCGGCTGAGGACAAGAAGTTCTTCACGCATAATGGTCTCGACTATCTTGGAATGACCCGCGGCGTGATTAACTCGGCGCGTAATCGGATCACGGGCAGCGGCGGTCTTCAGGGCGGCTCGACCATCACGCAGCAAGTCGCCAAGAATATGCTGCTGACGCGCGACCAGACGATTGTCCGCAAAGCGAAAGAAGCCATTGTCGCTCAGCGGATGGAAAAAGCGTTCAGCAAAGAGCACATCCTCGAACTCTACCTGAATGAAATTTATCTCGGTGGGCGTTCTTACGGAGTAGGATCTGCTGCGCTGAATTACTTCAACAAGTCGCTTCCCGAGCTCAACCTGTCTGAAGCGGCCGTACTGGCATCCTTGCCGAAAGCGCCGGGCCAGTCGAACCCGTACAATGACCCTGAAGGCGTCCTCGGACGTCGGAACTATGTACTGGGGCGCATGGTGGCGAACGGTTACATTTCGCAAGAAGAAGCAGATGATGCGCGCGCGCGTCCCCTCAACACGAAACGCCGCTTATATGGGCCTGAATACGCCGCCGCGACGTATTTTGTCCAAGAACTGCGTCGGCAACTGATCGACATTTATGGTGAAGAGGAATTGGAGCAGGGCGGTCTTTCGATCCGAACGACGATCGATACCCAACTTCAGCTCGCCGCTCAGGAAGCCTTGCAAATTGGCCTCGAAACCTATGATCGCCGATACAATTATCGCGGCCCCATCACGGCTATTGATCCAAAATCAGAAGATACGCTTGAGCAGCTCAATGACATCACCCTTCCGAGCGGCTATGGCAGCTGGGAGCGGGCGATGGTGGTCAGCGCGTCTGATCAGGGCGCTGAACTGATGCTTGCGGATGGTGCATCGATCAACATCCCGCCGGAAGATATCGAATGGGCCAACACGTATGTCCGCGGTGGAACGCAAACAGGTCTACGGACCGGCGACGTGGTATTGGCAGAGGTCAGCCGACAAGCCCTCAGTCCGGAGGAAAGCACCTCCAACCGTGAAGGGGTGCGCGCAGATGACGATACGGTCGATGTGCCGGTGCAGCCCATAATGGTACCGGTCGGGCAGGCTCAGCTCAAACAGATCCCCGAAATTGAGGGGGCGATTGTTGCGCTTGATCCGCACACGGGCCGGGTGCTCGCGATGATGGGCGGATACTCTTTCTTCAAGAGCCCGTTCAACCGCGTGACGCAAGCGCGCCGCCAGCCGGGCTCGTCATTCAAGCCATTTGTCTACGGTGCAGCGCTTGAGCGTGGCTACACGCCGTCCGTCAGGATCCTGGACTCGCCCTACGTTTATTATGACGAGAATACCGGGGAAGTCTGGAAGCCGGAAAACTATGCAGAAGGCCTCAGCTATGGCGAGGTCACCATGCGTGTCGCGTTGGAGAAATCATATAATCAAGTCACTGCGCGCGTTGCCACCGATATTGGCATGGATGCCGTCTCGGAGTTTGCGGAGCGTTTTGGGGTCTATGATAATTTACCGCCTTATCCGGCGATGTCCTTGGGCTCCGGAGAAACTTCACCCTGGCGCCTCGCCAAAGCCTATGCGGCCTTTGTGAATGGCGGCAAGGAGGTGACCCCAACGCTCTTGGACCGCGTTCAGGATCGCCGCGGTGTGACCCTTTACAAACATGATCAGCGGGCTTGCGAAACCTGCATGGCGACGGCCTGGGATGGTAAAGGTCCGCCGATCCTGCCAGACGACCGGGCGCAATTGGTTGATCCGATCATTGCGTACCAGATTGTTCATATGCTCGAAGGCGTGGTTGACCGCGGTACAGGCCGCCGTGCCCAACGCGTTGGCAAACCGCTCGCAGGTAAAACCGGGACAACAAACGAATATGTCGACGCGTTGTTTTTTGGCTTCTCGCCTGATCTGGTCGTCGGTATCTGGATGGGCTTTGATACGCCGCGTACGCTTGGCGAAGGCGAGGGTGGCGGGTCTGTCGCCGGAGTCGTGTTTACGGAGTTCATGGAGCGCGCGCTCGCCGATGAAGCGCCCATCCCGTTCCGGATTCCTCCGGGAGTGCGTCTCGTTTCTGTGGATGCGAGAACAGGCGGCTTGCCGACTCTTGGCAGCGAAGAAATCATTCTCGAAGCCTTCCGTCCAGGGACCGAACCGGGGCGGGTCTTCGCGGACAACTCAAACCTGAGTCTGTCGGGAACGGGGGACAATTCGCTCTTTGGGCGCACGCCTCCTCCTGAAGGGCCGCGGATCGATCCGGTGACGGGTGAACTGATCGAATCTGATGTGATTGTTGAGGATATTGACGAGGACATTTATTGACCTGAGCGCGAAACGCCGCCATTTCCAGCGATCGGATAAGCACCAGGGACATCATGTCAGCAGAAATTCTCGCCCTCGCAGATCAAATCAAGCAGTCGTCGGAGCTGCTGAGGAGGCGTCTTTGACTGGGACGTTGCCGAAAAACGTCTCGATGAATTGAACGCGCTGTCGGAGCGTCCTGATTTCTGGGATGATCCGGAGAAGGCGCGAAAGCTGATGGCAGAGCGCCAAAAACTAGAGACCGGCATGCAAACGGTCGAGGAGCTCGAGCGAGAGGCGTCCGATGGGCTGGAGCTTTTGGAGCTCGCTGAGGGTGACGAGGATATGTTGGCGGATGTCGCCGCTACGCTGCGCCGCGCTGCTGAAAAGGCTGAGAAAGCTGAACTGGAAGCGCTCTTGTCTGGCGAAGTCGATGGCAATGATTGCTATCTCAATATCAATTCAGGTGCTGGCGGGACCGAGAGCCAGGACTGGGCGTCGATGATCCGCCGCATGTATGTGCGCTGGGCGGAAGCCTCCGGCTACAAAGTTGAGGAAGTTGAAAGCCATGAGGGTGACGAAGCCGGAATCAAATCGGCGACGCTCATGGTCAAAGGCGAGAATGCCTATGGCTGGCTCAAGTCCGAGCAAGGCGTCCATAGACTTGTCCGGATTTCCCCCTTTGACAGCTCTGCGCGTCGACATACGAGTTTCGCGTCGGTTGCCATCTCGCCCGTGATTGATGAGTCGATCGATGTGGAGATTGATCCATCTGATGTTCGCACGGATACATATCGCGCCTCAGGGAAAGGTGGGCAACACGTCAACAAGACGGACTCTGCGGTCCGCTTAACACATGAGCCAACCGGGATTGCGGTCGCGTGTCAGTCAGGACGCTCTCAACACCAAAACAGGGCTGCAGCCTGGGAGATGCTGCGCTCGCGCTTGTACGAATTGGAGCTGCAGAAGCGTCAGCAAGCCGCTCAAGACAGCCACGACAACAAGACAGAGATTGGCTGGGGGCACCAGATCCGATCTTACGTTCTACAGCCCTATCAGCTGGTCAAAGACTTGCGAACCAATCACGAGACGTCGGACACCAGTGGGGTGCTAGATGGCGACCTCACACCCTTCTTGAGCGCCGCCTTGTCTCATGCGCTCGGTGAGAGTTCCTCCGAAGCGGTGGAATAGAAAAAGCCGGCCTCGATTGCGAGACCGGCTCTTCAAATTTTTTTAGTTTAACCTGCGTTAGGCGTTTCCAGCTGTTCCAGTGGTTGGTGTTACCGGGGCTGAAGCAGCGCCAAAGCTTGTGGTTGCCTGAGGTTGAGGCGCAGCGGCTGCTGGTTGTGGCGCGCTTTCCTTAAGCGGGTTTTCTTCTCGCTTGACCTGGCCTTCAAAACTCGCATCCGGCTGGATGATGAGTGCGGCGTGAAAGATATCGCCTTGCACAGATGCGCCGGTTTCAAGTTCGACCTTGCGGGCGCGAATGGAGCCAATGATCTTGCCTTTGACGCGCAGCGTTTCGGCTTTGACTTCACCAATGATTTCACCGCTGGAGCCGATCGTGATGTCACCGGCAGTCACGTCGCCTTCGACTCTTCCATCAATTTGGAGGGCACCGTTCGATTTGATCGAGCCTCTGATTTCTACGTCTGAGCAAAGAATGGATGCGCCAACGCGCGAAGCAGGTTTTGAAGACGCGCCGCGGACTGCGTCTTGTGCTGGCGTGAAGCCGGGGGTGGTATCGCCTTTAGTCTTCGTGAACATGTTTTCCTGCCTTAATAAACTCTACTGGGTTGTACTGTTTGCCATGGAACAGCACTTCATAATGAAGGTGTGGACCAGTGCTGCGCCCGGTTGAACCCATGGTTCCGAGCTTGTCCCCTACCACAACTTCTTGTCCCCTCTTTGCCACTATACGATTAAGATGCGCATAACGCGAGACAAATCCTCCGCCATGGTCGACATCGACCACACGGCCATAGCCAGTCTTCCGACCAGCATAGATCACTTTCCCCGGACCAGCGGCAACGATCGGGGCATTCCAGCCCGCGCCCATATCGATGCCCCCGTGCCAGCTTGGGCGCTTACGGAAGGGGTCTATCCGCATACCGAAAGGCGAGGTTATCCTAGATGGAATACCGATCGGCGTGGCGAGCGGCAGATTTTGGACGAGGTTCTCAAAATAGCGCGCCTCTTCCATCCGCGCGGCGACCTGAGCCACACGCACCGCGAACCGCTCTTCCTCCGGACTTGCGAACTCGCCCGCCATCAGGCTTGAAAAGCTTACTTCAGGGCCGCCCATATTCTCGCCGCTGGAAATTCGGCCAGCACCAACTTTCGTGAGCTGCAAGATGCCACGTGCGGCTTCCGCGCGCTCAACGGCCATGTCTTCGATACTATCGAGGAACTGATCCTGCTCAGAGCGAATTTTGGTGACGTCGCCGCGCAGTCCAACTTGTGGGAGCTTTGTCTCGACTTCGGCGTAGCGCTGCGATTGCCGAGTGTCTGCCTCATCAATCGAGGCTGTCACCAGGAGGGACGCTGAGTTTCCCCTTAGCGCCGAAACCTCCAATTCGCCACCTGTTTGAAGTGCTTCGAGCATCGTCGCCAACGTTTCGTGCCGGCGTTGAAATTCTAATGTTGCATCTTGGAATGCTTCGGTCCGCTGTTCCAATTGAGACGTTGAAAGCGCTTCCTTAGCGCGGAGATCCTGAACCCAGCGTTCGAGGCGATTGACTTCGCTTGCCGCTGAGCCCACCGCAACGGTCTTCTGACCGAAGACGACTGTAGCGGACGCAAAAAGAGACCAAGCGACCAAAGCGGCTGCGGCGGATGTGAGAATAATTTGCTGGAGAGGTGAAATCGTAAAGTAGCGAACAGTCCCACCGCTACGGTGGTAGATCTGCCGTTCCGGGAACGCCCGGCGCACGAAGTCTGAGACTTTTCCAGTCGATTTCATTCTACGCACCTATCCGCAGGTAAGACGCCGGTCAGGCGTGGGGGCACGACGTCTTGATTGGTGATGTCTCAAAGTAACCTCATTGTGATCAAAACGAAAAGCCCCATTTTGCGGTTTTCTGCCTGAAAAATAGCGCCTACGGGTAAAATTCGCCTTAAAGAGTTTTCATTTGACGAATTAGGCACTCAAAATTGCCCGAGTCGCATCAAGCACTGCTTGCGCATGGCCTTTGACTTTCACTTTTCGCCACGCTTCCGTAATGGAGCCATCGGCCAAAACTACGAAAGTTGAGCGTTCAATTCCCATAAATTTCTTCCCGTACATATTTTTCTCAACCCACACGCCGAATTGTTCGCACGCATCGTGGTTTTCATCGCTCGCCAACACAACGGTCAGCTCTTTTTTGGTCTTAAAGTTGGCGTGACTTTTCAAGCTGTCTTTGGAAACGCCAATAATTTGCACGTCGAGTGCCTCAAATTCAGACTTCAGCGCTGAGAAGTCGATCGATTCCGTGGTGCAACCCGGCGTGTTATCGCGCGGATAGAAATAGATCACATGTGCCGCACCCGCTGGCGCGGCGAGATTGACGCTTTCTTCATCGCTCACTGGGATTGTCACCTTGGGTGCTTTGTCGCCTTTTTCTGGTCGGTTTGTCATGGCATGTCTTTCATGTCTGGCGGGACGTAGCCCGGTTGATGTGCCGCAAGGCAGAGTGTTGTTTACATGGAGCAGATGACTTGGTTCGCCAGACCACAAAAGTCATAATTTTGGAAACGCTTGGCGTGTTCTCGCTCGTTTTGATGGCAGCGATTGGGGTTTTGGCGTTTATGCTGGCCAGCGGTCCGGTCGAGCTCGGCGTGTTTCGCGACGATGTGGAACAAGCGATCACCCGCGCCAGAGATGGACGCCCAGTCACGGTCGATCGCCTCACTTTGCAATGGTCACCTTCCGAGCGGCGCGTCTTCGTTGTCGCCGATGGATTGTCCCTGAAAGATGATGATGGGAAAGAAGCCGGCTTTGCGCGCACCGCGGAACTGACACTTGATGCGGGTGATATCTTGCTGGGACGGGTCGAGCTACTCGAGGCCAACCTCAAGTCGGGTTGGATCGAAGTCCGCAATACGCGACCGAATGCCTGGACCCTGGCGGGGGATCCTCTGCCTGAAATTCGTACGGCGGCGCTTCCAGAAACGCCGCAGGAATGGCTGGACCGTACGAACGCGATCCTTGGTGACGTCCTTGTTGGTCTTGAATTCCTCGACAATGCAATTGAGCTTGAGACGGTGGAATTCACCGACATCGACTTGCGGGTTCTGGACGCCGAGCAAAATCAGATCGGAACGATTGCGGGCGCCTCTGCGCAATTGTCTCATCCAGACGGGGATGTCTCTTTTCAGCTCACCGGCGACGGGCAGGGGGTTGGCTTGCCCGAGATTTTTTCGATCTCTCTCGATACGTTCGGTGGCTATCAATCGATGAAAGCTGTCTTTGATGTCGGCGTTCTGCCGATTACCGATCTGGTTGGGCGGTTCGGATTCACGGGCTTCGAAGATAGCGATTTACGCCTTGGGACCTCGTTTAATGCGGATGTGTCACGCGCTGCTGGCCTTGAGCAGCTTGGCCTCGTCATTTCGCGCGAGTCCGGCGAGCTGTTTATCGACACTGCCGACGAGACAGTTCGTAACGTGACGGCGGCGCTCGCGTATCGCCCAGCAGAAGACTCTATCCAGATTGAATTCCTTGACCTCGCTTCGGATCGGATTGAAGGGCGATTTTCCGGAGCGCTGACAAACGTGCTCGCTCAGAACGCGCTGCGCCGCGTGGAGCTCGAAGCTGAGACATTGACGCTGGATCTGACCGATCGATTTGAGGCGCCATGGAATGTCGAAAACGTCATTCTTGCCGCCAATGTGTCCGATGATTTCACCATAATCTCGATTGACGCACTGGAAGCCGACATCGACACGGCGCGTTTGCAAGCGAGCGGTGAGATTGATTTTGTCGTCGAGCATGACCCCGGTGAAATCCCGTTCACGCTTGAGGCAACGGCTGAGCTGGTTGGAGATATCAGTAAGGAAACAATCCTCGCTTACTGGCCCGTGCGCCTGGGGCGCGGCGCCCGCAACTATGTTCGCGAGCGTTTGGAAACCGGAAAGGCAACGGAGGCGACGGCACGGGTTTCGATCAAACCTGACAGTCTCGTCGACGGCTATCTTCGAGATGATGATCTAGCCGTGACGTTTGCCTTCCAAGAGGGCAGCGTACGCTTTTTGTCAGATATGCCGCCGGTAGAAAATGCCGTTGGGACGGGTCGGGTGCGGGGCAATGGTCTCGATATTACGCTGATCAGTGGCACCTATGACGATTGGGAGATCCAATCCGGGGCCGTTGACTTCCCGACGTTCAATCCGCGGGGAGAGCCATTCTCTGTTACTGCCTATGGCAATGGCCCGGCGGTGAGCGTTCTGCGGCAACTGTCCGCGTCACGATTGCGCTTGCAAGAGCAAACCGGATTTGATCCCGAACGCGTGAGTGGTGAGGCGACAGCCTCCTTCAAGCTCACACGGCCAGCTCTGAGCAATGTGCCTTTGGAGGATCATGTCCTGGAAGTGCGGGGGCAGATACGTGAGGGTGGCTTGCTTGGCGCCGTCGGTCCGTTCGATCTGACAGATGGGAACGTCAATGTCGACGTGACGCTTGAGCGAATGATCCTGACAGGTTTTGGAAATATGGGAACGTCGCCCGTCCAATTTACTTGGCGCGACGCGTTTGATGATGAAGGTCAACCTGCAGATCTTTCCGCCACCGCTGTTCTGACGTCCGATCTGTTGAATGTCTTTGGCTTAGTTGGACGCGCGTTTCT
Organism: Pseudomonadota bacterium; assembly: GCA_038527765.1. Lineage (GTDB taxonomy): Bacteria > Pseudomonadota > Alphaproteobacteria > Caulobacterales > Hyphomonadaceae > Henriciella. The sequence goes on along the minus strand of JBCBFK010000002.1, from coordinate 597,515 downwards.
GAATGGCGAAGTCCCTGTAGAGATGCAGGGTAAGGTCGGGGCCACAGGCTTGCAAACAGGCACGTTCGCGTTCGATCTGTCCAATGCCAGGGTCGACCTGACTGAGATTGATTGGGTGAAACCGGCCGGACAGACAGCGCGGGCGACGCTTAACTATACGGGTGACCTTCGTGAGCAAGCCGCGGCGCTTCGGTTCACGACGGAAGACGCGTCTCTAGATGGCGATTTGCGTCTCCAAACCGACGGGCGATTGCAGTCGCTCGATTTGCGACGCTTCTTCATTCAAAACTCGATTGATGTTGCAGGCCGTATTGCCCGGACGAGTTCGGGTGGGTTCGATATTGAACTTGATGGAAGCTATCTCGATATCTCCGGCTTACTAACCGATATTGGCTCCATCGAGGATATGAGCGATGGCGGTGACGGGTTCGATCTCAATTTTGCAGCTACGGTGGATCGCTTGCGGTTGCGCCGGAACTTGGACCTCATCGGATCATCGCTCCAGTTGGAGTTCTCAGAAGCCGGTGGATTTCAATCGCTCAACGCGAGCGGTAACACAATCGCGGGTGCAACCTTCATCGCCAACCTGGAGAACGAGGGTGCAGACCAACCGCTGGCGCTTGAGCTCAAAACGAGCGATGCGGGCTATCTTGCGAGCGCGTTTTTTGGCGTCGACTTCATCGAAGGTGGGATCCTCGATTTGCGAGGTGGGCTCGCAACTGCGAATGCTCCTGCGCGATTGAGGGCAACCATCGAAGATACACGCCTGATCAACGCGCCGTTCTTTACGCAAATTCTATCGCTCGCCTCCCTGCGTGGATTGACGGACACGCTGGCAGGAGATGGAGTTTTGTTTTCTCGTATTGAGGCGCCGATCACGATTGGCGGAGGACGCTATGTGATCGACGGCGGCCGTGCGAGCGGACCGGCGCTCGGGCTAACTGTAAACGGTTGGGTGGGCACGGATGGTGAGGGGATCGATTTGAATGGCGTGCTGGTCCCGAGCTTCGGGGTCAATTCAGTGTTGGGCGGCGTTCCCATTATTGGCGATTTGATTGTTGGTCGGCAGGGAGAGGGAATATTCTCGATCACCTACTCAGTCGCAGGAACGCTCGAAAAAGCTCAAGTGGCCGTCAATCCGCTCTCAGCGGTCACCCCCGGCATATTGCGCCGGATCTTTGAGAACCCATCCGACACATCGATCCCAAATGAGATCCCTGTTGATCCAAATCTGAAACCGCCCACAGAGAAACTGCCCGAGCTACCCGATGAAGAGTTCCTTGGGGCGTCGCCGGGGACCGATGGGTAGACCTATGCTGGCTTGACCAAGGCAATGCGTTTCTTGCCTACCTGCACTTTAAAAGCATCGACATCGGCGAGAATATTGTCCCAAGCGTGAGTTTGATCCGCAGCAATCTTTTCGTCATTCACTCGAACCGCTCCTTCGTTCATTTTGCGGCGGGCCTCACCGTTTGAGCTGACGAGCTCACCTGCACGCAGAAGGGCAGTGGTTGTCGGGCCGTCCGCATAATCGGCTTTTGCAATCTCGAAGGTGGGTAGATCAGCGGACACGCCGCCGCCGGTGAAGGCTGTGCTTGCGGCCGCTTCGGCCTCGCTTGCCGCCTGTTCCCCGTGCAGCATGGTGGTCGCCGCATTCGCGAGCGCGATCTTGGCTTGATTAATCTCAGCGCCTTCCAGGGCTTCCAAGCGTGCGATGTCGTCCATCGGAATATCCGTGAATAATTTCAGGAACCGCCCGACATCGGCATCCTCAGTGTTGCGCCAAAACTGCCAGTAGTCGTAAGGACTGCGCTTTTCGGCATTCAGCCAAACCGCGCCGTCCACGGTCTTGCCCATCTTTGCCCCGGACGCGGTGGTCAGCAGCGGACTGGTCAGGCCGAAGCCTTGCGCGCCGTCGGCTTTGTGGATCAAATCGACGCCGCCGAGAATGTTGCCCCATTGGTCCGATCCGCCCATTTGCAGGAAGCAATTATGGCGACGCGACAATTCTAAGAAGTCGTAAGACTGCAGCAGTAAGTAATTGAACTCAAGGAACGTGTAGGGCTGCTCATTGGTCAGCCGCCGGGCAACGGTTTCCTGCTTCACCATCGTATTGATCGTGAAGTATTTTCCGATATCGCGCAGAAACTCAATGTAACCGAGCTTGTCGAGCCAGTCGGCATTATTGACCATGATCGCATCCGTCGGGCCGTCCCCAAAGCTGAGGTAATTCGCGTAGGCCTTTTTGACGCCTTCCGCATTCTTCGCGATTTGGTCCTCGGTGAGGATCGGACGCGATTTTTCTTTGTCGGTTGGGTCGCCAATCTTAGATGTACCACCCCCGATCAAGACGATCGGCTTGCCCCCCGCTTGCTGCAAACGACGCAGCATCATGATGCCGACCAAATGCCCGACATGAGCGCTATCGGCGGTTGGATCGATCCCGATATAAGCGATAGGTACGCCATTCGAGCAATAGGCGTCGAGTTCCGCTGTGTGGGTGGCTTGCTTAATGTATCCGCGTTCCTCTAGCGTGCGCAGAAAGTTGGATTTGTAGTCGCTCATCACATTCGTCCTTGGTGAAGCGGCGCGGTTAGCATGGGATGGCAGGGGTTTGAACAGTCCCACGGAAAAATTTGAACCGATTTGGGTTGCGGGGTTCATGTCGGGCACCTCATTGGATGCCGTTGATGGCGCGCTCATTCTCACAGATGGCGAGCAAGTGCTTGAGTTCGGACCGACCATTGAGCGGAAATATGAGCCGGATGAACGCGAGGTCCTGCAGGCCGCGACGCGCGCGGCGCTCGAATGGAATTGGAAAGGCCCGCAACCGGAGGTCGCCTTTGCTGCGGCGAGGAAAACTGTGGTCTCCACGCATGCTGCGGCCTGGAAAGCGCTGAGCGCTAAAGCTGAGGGACGCGACATCGCGTTGGTCGGGGTACACGGTCAAACCGTGCTGCATCGCCCGCCAACCGAGACCCGAGACGGCGCGACCTTACAATTGATTGATGCGCCGGCACTACATGCGCAGCTGGGAGTCCCGCTCGCCTATGATTTCCGGAGCGATGATGTTGCAGCAGGCGGTCAGGGCGCCCCGCTGGCGCCCGTCTATCACCGGGCGCTGCTTGCGCGCGCGGGGACAGAGGCGGGCGCTGTGCTCAATCTTGGCGGTGTCGCGAACATTACCACCTGCACCTCTGATGGAGACATGCTGGCCTTTGATACTGGGCCGGCAAATGGTCCAATCGACGAATGGGTGGAGGGCCATAATGCCGGTACCCATGATGAAGGCGGCCTTTTGGCTGCGCGAGGGCTTGTACACCAAGGGCTTCTCGTCCAGCTGTTGGAGCATCCATGGTTTCAGACACCGCCGCCGAAATCGCTCGATCGGTATGACTTCAATGCGAGCCTGGCGCGTGGGTTGTCTCTGGAAGACGGTGCAGCGACTCTGACCGCATTCACGGCGCACGCTGTTTCGACAGCGCTCAGCCAATTGGCTGAACCACCCAAGCGGTTGATCGCCTGCGGCGGCGGGCGGCATAATCCAACCCTCATGACAATGCTCGCGGACTCGGTTCCATGTCAGGTTTTGACGGCGGAACAGGTGGGTTGGCGCGGCGATTCAATTGAAGCAGAAGCTTTTGCGTTTCTCGCAGCGAGAACGCTGCGAGGGCTGCCTATCTCGTGGCCTAGAACAACAGGGGCGCACAAACCGATGACCGGTGGACGCCTCCTGAAATAGTCTTGAGCTGAATTCGATTAGTCTTGCGGCGTGTTGTCTTCCGGCTTGAGCGGCAGCGCGCGCGGAATTGGTGGCTTTCGGCTGCCGGCTTTGGCCGCAGCGGCTTCGGCTTCGCGGCGAAGTTTCTCTTCATCCTCAATCAAACGACGGTCGACATAGGCTGAGCAAATATCGATTAGCTCGTCATGCTTGTCCTGAAAGAAATGGTTGGCGCCCGGAATGCTCGCGCGCTCGATCTCTTCGCCTTTTTGAATGCGGACTTTGGTGAGCGCGCGTTCCACATCAGACGGTTTCGAAATCGAGTCGCTCTCACCTGAAATGATCAAACCAGAGGCTGGGCAGGGGGCGAGGAAACTCAAGTCATAATGGTTGGCTGGCGGCGCAATCGCTAGGAAGCCATCAATTTCTGGACGGCGCATCAAGAGCTGCAGCGTAATCCAGGCACCGAAGGAGTAGCCTGCGCACCAAACGTAACGGGGGCTTTCGGTGAGGTTCTCCATATAATCGAGCACGAAAGCGGCATCTTCCAACTCACCCACACCTTGATCATACACGCCTTGAGAGCGTCCGACGCCGCGCGTATTGAAACGCAAAACGCCAAAGCCTTTTTCTTCAAACATCTGATACAGGCGGATGGTAATCGGGTCCTGCATCGTACCGCCCGCGCGCGGATGCGGGTGGAGGATCAGGGCGATCGAAGCGCCTTCATAAGGAGGCGGGGTGTAACGGGCTTCGATCCGGCCCTGCGGGCCTTGAATGAGCATTTCTGCCATGGCGTTCTGTCTCGCTGTTCGGCGGTAAATCTATGTTGAGCGGGCGCTATAGCGAATCTCGAATGGCAAATGCAAATTTTTCTGCAGAGCACGTCGCTGAATGCTATATGCGCGCCATGATTTATGCCGATTACAACGCCACTGCACCGGTTCGACCGGAGGTTAAAACCGCGATGATGGCGGCGCTTGATGTGGGTGCCAATCCGTCCAGCGTGCATGGTCCAGGACGCGCCGCGCGCAAACTCTTGGAGCAGGCGCGCAGCCAGGTTGCGCTCGCCATTGGCGGACGAGCACAGGATGTCGTTTTCACAAGTGGCGGGACCGAGGCCAATTCGCTCGCGCTTAACGGCGTGGTTATGCAGCTAGAGGGTAAATGCACGCTCTTGGTCTCCGCCATTGAGCATGAAGCAGTGACCAAGAATGCGGGCTATGCTGGCGTGCCGGTTGAGACTGCTTATGTGACCGCGGATGGCTTGCTCGATCTTGACCGGCTGCGTGAGCGGCTCGCAAAATGGGACGCGGCGCGAGATGGGACGCCCGTCCTCGCACTCATGATCGCGAACAATGAGACAGGCATTATACAACCCGTCGCCGAAGCCGCGGCTATGGTGCGCGAAGCCGGTGGCCTGACGCATTGTGATGCGGTGCAAGGCCTTGGCAAAGTGATGGTCAATGTCGGCTTGCTCGGCGTCGATTATCTCGCACTCTCGGCCCACAAAGTCGGCGGGCCGCAAGGCGTCGGCGCACTATGGGTGCGATCTGGCGCGCCGCTCAAACCTGTATTGTTCGGCGGCGGGCAGGAGCGTTCTCTACGCTCCGGCACCGAAAACCTATCTGGCATTGTCGGTTTTGGTGCAGCGACGGAAGCGGCCATTCGTGACATGCCACAGCTACAAACGCTGGCGGCGCATCGCGACGCGATGGAGGCTAAACTGATCTCCGATGCCAATGTCACGGTCTTCGGAAAAGGCGTTGCGCGACTGGCGCAGACGTCCAATTTCGCCATCCCCGGCTTTCGCGCCGAGACGCAAGTTATGGCGATGGATCTTGGTGGGATTGCGGTCTCGTCCGGGTCGGCTTGTTCCAGTGGCAAGGTCAAACGTTCCCTCGTCCTTGCCGCGATGGGCGCTTCCGACGATCTCGCCGAAAGCGCCATCCGCGTCAGCTTCGGGTGGGAGTCTCAGCCGAGCGACTTTGAGGCCACCGCTGAGGCCTGGCTTCAAGCGGCGCGCCGAACGGTATTGAAAACAACTTAGAGGCAATTGGCTTTCTACTGTCAGGTGTGACAGCCTTTGGTTCGACGTCTTACCATTGATAATAGTCGACCTTGGTCTTCAGGCTAGAGCATTTGCCGTGCAAGAAAACGGTGTTCTTGCCATCTGCAAATTTGCTGGGCGTCATGTAAGCGGTTGAATCGCCCGAACAGCTCGACTTTGTTTTGAACCGGATTTTGTATTTACACCGGGGGTCCACTTTGACGCGGAGGATTTCCTCGTCTCCTAAATTCTCCGAATAGTGCCGTTCATCCTTGGTGCACCCAGCTTCGTTGGGTTGTTGGATCACGTTCACCGATTTTGCAGTCACACCTGCCTTGTTGAAGAGCTTTAGCGTTTTGCACGTTTCGCTTTCAGGCTTGGCGCCGGCTGGGCACGAGTTGTAGCTGCTGTCAGCCGCAGCGCTGCCAACCCAAGCAATGGCAATTGCCAAAGCTGAGAAAGTTTTAAGAAACATGTCGAAACCTTTTTAAACTGTGATGATCAATGGGAGCCTCGCCCAGACCCAATCCTGCGGCCACTGTCACGTGTGACAGCGGCGGTTTCGCCGCGCACCAGAAAAGGGTTGAGCTTGATCTGAAGGGGGTGAACATGATCGATCTGATGATCACGCATGTTTTATTGCTGGAAGAGATCAACAAAAGCTTTGACTTGATGCATAAGGGCAAAAGCATCCGGTCGGTCGTGGTGTTTTAAGACAAGGAATCCCAAATGTACTCTCATATGATGGTCGGCTCAGACGATATCGATAAGTCAAAGGCGTTCTATGACGCCACGTTCCAAGCGATCGGCGGCAGAGAGGGTATTGTCGATCCGAAAGGGCGTCTTGTTTACATGCACAATGGCGGTGTCTTTCTCGTGACCAAGCCGATCGATGGTGAGGCCTGCACGAATGGAAACGGTATGACGATAGGTTTCGCCATGGACAGCCCAGAACAAGCAGATGCCTGGCACGCGGCGGGCGAAGCGGCGGGCGGGAAGCCGATCGAAGATCCTCCGGGCTGGCGCGAAGGCGGCGGACAGCGGCTTTACCTCGCCTACTTGCGCGATCCAGACGGGAATAAGCTCTGCGCGTTACACCGCGGGTAGGCACTGTCAGCGTTCAAAAACCAGAACAATCGAATGTACGTATGCAGGGTATGATGATGGAGACCTTGCCATGCGATTTGCTTTGCTTGCCGCTGCCCTTGTTTTGGCCCTGCCGATGACGGCCAACGCGACTGAAGAACCGGCTCACGAGACGCTTGTAAAAGACGGAAAGTACGAAATCCGTCAGTATGAGCCGACCATTGTGGCGGAGGTAGAAATCACGGGTGACATGCGCCGTGCGGGCAATTCTGGCTTCCGTCCGCTCGCCGACTATATTTTTGGGAACAATACAGCCCGGTCCGAAATTGCCATGACAGCTCCGGTCACGCGGGTGAAGTCAGAGAAGATCGCGATGACCGCGCCGGTCACGCGGACCATAGACGATGACCGCTGGACGGTTGCGTTCGTGATGCCCAGCGAATGGTCGATGGCGACGCTACCTGTGCCGAACAATCCTGACGTCTCACTGCGCGAAGTGCCGGGTGAGCTGATGGCTACGGTCAAATTCGCCGGAGCGGGGCGCGAGCGGGTCTTCGCTCAAAAAGAAGAAGCGCTGCAGACTTGGTTATTAGAGCAGGGCTACGAGGCGATCGGGGCAGCCCGCTACGCTGGTTACGACGCGCCTTGGGTGCCGGGTCCGTTCCGTCGCAATGAGGTGATGATCCCAGTCGCGCCAAAGGCGGCATCCAGCTAGCCGCGACAATCGTACTCGCTTATGTCGATTGGGGGTGAAAATTCACCCCAACTGGGCCATATTACAATCCAAAGAGAAGTAAATCTGCGGGCGGACCGCGGAAAACGAGGAGACTGGCGTGGACGTCAAAGTCAAAGATAGCATTGACGAAGGCACCGTCGCAGCTGCGAAAGCGCTGGAATCTGAGAACTATTCCGCCGGCTTCTCGACCGAAATCGAAACCGAATACGCCCCGAAAGGCCTCAATCCAGACATCGTCAAATTCATCTCCGACAAAAAGGGTGAGCCAGAATGGCTGCTCGATTGGCGGATGAAGGCTTATGAACGCTGGCTGACCATGGAAGAACCCGACTGGGCCATGGTGAATTATGAGCCGATCGATTACCAGGACATCTATTATTACGCCGCGCCCAAAGCCGGGGCAAAATATGAGTCGATCGACGATGTCCCGAAAGAAATTCTTGAGACTTATGAAAAGCTCGGCATCCCTTTGCGCGAGGCCGAAGTTCTGCTCGGCGTTGAGGGGGCGGCGGCCACAGCGATCGAAGCGCGCGCCGATGGCGATCGGCCAAAAGTTGCGGTCGACGCGGTGTTCGACTCCGTCTCGGTCGCCACGACCTTCCGGGAGGAGCTGAAAAAAGCCGGCGTGATCTTCATGTCGATTTCAGAAGCCGTGCATGAGCATCCGGAACTCGTGAAAAAATATCTCGGCACCGTGGTCCCGCAATCGGACAATTACTTCGCGACGCTGAACAGCGCCGTCTTCTCCGACGGGACTTTTGTTTACGTTCCGCCAGGGGTCCGCTGCCCCATGGAGCTCAGCACCTATTTCCGCATGAACGCGGAAAATACTGGCCAGTTTGAGCGCACGCTCATTGTCGCGGATAAGGGCGCTTATGTGTCTTATCTGGAGGGCTGCACCGCGCCAATGCGCGATGAAAACCAGCTCCACGCGGCGGTCGTGGAACTGGTCGCTTTGGAAGACGCCGAGATCAAATATTCGACGGTGCAAAACTGGTGGCCCGGCGATGAGAATGGCAAAGGCGGCATCTATAATTTCGTCACCAAGCGCGGCGATTGCCGAGGCGCGCGCTCTAAGATCAGTTGGACGCAGGTGGAAACCGGCTCGGCTGTGACCTGGAAGTATCCAAGCTGCGTGCTCAAAGGCGATGACAGTGTTGGCGAGTTCTATTCGATTGCGGTTACCAATGGTCGGCAAATGGCAGATACCGGCACCAAGATGATCCATCTCGGCAAACGCACCCGTTCGCGGATCATCTCCAAAGGGATCAGCGCTGGCAAGTCCGACAATACGTATCGAGGCTTGGTCTCCGTGCACAAAAAGGCCGAGCAAGCGCGCAATTTCACCCAATGCGACAGTCTGCTGATCGGCGATCGTTGCGGCGCGCACACCGTGCCTTATGTCGAGAATAGACGTGCCGATGCGCAATTGGAGCACGAAGCGACGACGACCAAGCTTTCGGATGATCAAATGTTTTATGTCCGCCAACGCGGCGTCGGCGAAGAGGAGGCCGTCGCGCTACTCGTCAATGGGTTCGTGCGGGAAGTCCTGCAGGAGTTACCGATGGAGTTTGCTGTCGAGGCGCAGAGCCTGTTGAAGGTCAGCCTAGAGGGCAGTGTCGGCTAACAAGGCGTGGAACGACATTACCGCTTAGCCTGTCGCCACTTTCGAATGCGTTTCCAGCAGCTTTAACAGCGTGTCAGGGGACGCATAGGGCACGAATAGATCGCCGGAGTCCGCAAACACAATCGGTAGTCCGAGCCGGTCAGCTTCACTACTGATGGAGCTTTTCCATTTCTCGGTCGATTCGTTACCGGACAGGATCATCGCGCGATTGTTCGTGAACCAGTCAGGGTTCCATTTAGTGTCGACCACCAGCGCGGTTTTCAACTCGTAGAAAAACACCTTAGGCGCGGTATACTGTAAGAACGTTCCGGCCTTTCGGAAGTCGCCTTTATTGGCTTCAATATAAGCTTGGTCTCCCAAACTTTTCTGGGCGAATTGTTGATAAAACCAAAGAGGGTCGCGTCGCAGAATCGCGCGCAATCCGCGAACCGCGATCTTTAAGCCGCTTTTTGACAGAATGGTTTGACGGATCATGCGCTTCAACCAAGCCGGACGGATGACGCCCCAAATGCCCGGATGAAACAAGGGATTGGCATAAACCGTGAACTGAACTTCCGGACAAAGTTGCGATAGACGTTGGCAAATCGAGTTTGATGTCCCGAGCCCGACTAGGATCACGTTCTTTAACCCGAGCGACTGAAACGCCATTGCAAACAGTGCTGCTTCGGTTGCCACGGGTGCCAGCTTGGCGATTTCAGCCTTGCTCATCAAAGCGTTCGGAAGCGATGGGGTGAAGCCAAAACCAGGCCGGCGAAAGAAGATGACTTGGTAGCCCGCGGCCCACATTTTCTCGCAAAAAGCCACGGATGGTGGCATTGGGAAATCAATGGAGTTGATGATCACCAAAGGCTGCCGATCGGAAAATTCGTCTTTGTAAATCATCATTTCGAGCTGGATTGAAGTTTCGCCGACCGAAGTCCGGCGCATCCGCCGGCGATTATCCGCAGGTTCGGATCCGGTTGGATCTTGCTCGAGTTTTACGGCCCCAATCATACCAAAGCGTACGTTGCGAATTAGAAATTGTCTATGTTAATGCCAATAGTCTGCTGTGCGGCATAGCATTTGCTCGGAGCCAAGGCATGTATTCGCCTAGGACACGAAAATTGACGAAACTGTCCCGTTTTTGGGGCGCGGCCGTGATCATAATGGTGATCCTGCTGTCCGCATGCGCGAACACGCCATCCCAAACCCGCACGATTATTCTGCCAGCTCTGCCCGCAGCGCCGACGGTGCAAGTCGAGAATATTCATACCGCGCTGACCCGCTTTATGAGCGCTGAGGGTGATCAGCTCATCCTATTGCCTAACCGGCTTGATAAAGGGCGTTTGGACTATTCTCTTGAGAGCTTACAGGTGATCGATCGGTGGCTCGCAGATGTTCACACAATCAATCGCTTGCAAGGCGAGACCGGAAAAGCCGGTGAATCGCTTATGTTTGATGGTCGCGGTGATAACTCTGTTGTGTTCGCTGGCCTCTACATGGGACAGGTCATACGGGCGCACTCTTCTTTGCCTTGGGCGTGGCAACGCTTCGATACATTTCTGGCGGCCAATCCAGTCTTTGCAGAGCATTATGGCCGCGACCCGGGGTTGGATACATTCGTTCTGGTGGGACCCCAGGGGGCCGCAACACCCATCAACACAGCCTTGAAACGCGTGCTCTATGGCAAAGAGGAAAGTGTGTACTTCATCGCCCATCTCTTAATGGACGAAGTTGACCTCGACAAAGCTATGAGTGGACGAGATCTGCTCGGCATGGACCGTCGCGATTGGGTCGGTTGAGGTGGGCTTAGTCCTTTACCGACCGGCTGAACGTGAACGAGAAGGCCAGTGATAAGATCAAGGGAACCCAGATTGGGAGCTCGCCGAGGCCCGGTGTGTTTAAAGCTTCGGCCAGGTGATCATCTACACACCACCAAAGCAAAAACAGCCACATCGTTGGATTTCCTTTCGTGTTCCTTATTGATAAACAATAAGGATTCGTGGGTGAGATTTCAAGGGATCGCGAATTCACACCGCGATTTGGGTTGGGTGGCTCGAAATACGATCCGTTGCGGCAATTCACCCTTTGAAAATCCCCCCCGAACCTTTACATGCGCCCCATGTTAAGTTTGCAAAATCTCACCGCGACCGTCGGCGAAGAAGACGAAGCCAAGACGATCATCAATGGTTTGTCTCTAGACGTGCCTGCGGGCGAGGTTCACGCGATCATGGGACCGAATGGGGCGGGCAAGTCGACGCTGTCATATGTGCTCACCGGCCGAGACGGCTATGAGGTTACCGGCGGCGAAGCTACGCTGGAAGGGGATGACCTGCTCGACATGGATCCTGAACAGCGCGCGGCAAAGGGCTTGTTCCTATCTTTTCAGTACCCCGTGGAGATTCCAGGCGTTCCGGTCATGACATTTGTGCGTACGGCCATGAACGCTCAGCGCAAGTTGCGCGGCGAAGATGAAATCTCTGCGCCAGACTTCATCAAAAAGTCACGTCAGATCGGTGGCCAGCTGAACATCACAACGGAGATGTTGAAGCGTCCGCTGAATGTTGGTTTCTCAGGTGGTGAGAAAAAGCGTCTCGAAATTTTCCAAATGATGATGCTCGAGCCGAGATTTGCAATCCTGGATGAAACCGATTCTGGTCTCGACATTGATGCCCTTCGCACGGTGGCCGACGGTGTAAATGCACTGCGGAGCCCGGAGCGCGGTATGCTCGTGATCACCCATTATCAGCGCCTTCTGGATCACATTAAGCCCGACAAGGTCCACGTCTTGGCGAATGGCAAGATCATCAAGACAGGCGGGCCTGAGCTTGCGCTTCGCTTGGAAGATGAGGGTTATGATGGGGTGCTGGGAGAGGCTGCATAGTGGCGCTTTCGATTGATGCTCTGAAGCGAAAGTTCGATAATCCAGATGCCGCAGAGCTGGAGCTGATCGCTCGATACGCGATGCTGCCTGAAAGCAGCCGCCGTGAGCGAGCTTTTGAAGCGTTCGCAGAAACGGGCCTCCCGCATCGTCGGATGGAAGCCTGGAAATGGACAGATTTCAAAACGTCTTTGAAAAATGTTGAAGCATCCAGTCAAAATGCTGACCGTGCGACGCTTCCCACTCTAGAACACCCAGTGATCGAGTTTACGGCTTCGGGCGTGACTTTGCCACGTGTATTGCCGTTTGGCGTTAAGCTACACCAACGCCAGGACGCGCAAGCGCTCGGGGACGCGGAAGAGGTGCCATTGGGAGCGATGACAGCTGCCTTGGCAGGTCGCGTCGGGGGGCTCGATACCCTAATCATTGAAGTCACAGAACCAACAGACCAGCCCATACACATCGTCACGCGCGGAGACCGCGACGAGACAAATTTCGCACGCGTTGCCGTCATCGTGCGCCCAGGTGCCAGCCTGGATCTGATTGAAAGTCATATTGGTGGTGCCGGGTTTTCGTCCTTCTTGATGGAAATTGGCATGCAAGAGGGCGGGACGGTGCGTCGGACCGTGCTTCAGCGCGGAAGCACAGATGAAGCCCAGGCGATCACTGCGCTTGTTCATCTCGGCGAGAAATCAGAATACGTGCAGACCGCACTTGCATTCGGGGCGAAGGTTACGCGCCTTGAGACGCGATTGACCCATCGTGAAAGCGGCTCGCACGCGACCCTGAATGGCGCTTATCTCTGCGCCGACGGGTATCATGCCGACTTTACCAGTCATGTTCGACACGGAGCACCGTCTTCTGTGACCCGCCAAACCACCAAGGGCGCAGTCCTCGATGGCGGGACCGGTGTGTTTCAAGGCAAATTCTTTGTGCCGCGGACAGTCGGGCAATACACAGATGCGGACATGCAGCATCAAGCGCTTTTGCTGGAGGATGGAGCGCAAGTCTTCGCCAAGCCAGAACTTGAAATCTATGCCGACGATGTCGAGTGTGCACACGGCAACACGTCGGGTGCGCTCGACCTCAATCAGCTTTTCTACATGCGTCAGCGCGGCATTCCCGAGGCGGAAGCGCGGGCTCTGCTGACCGAAGCTTTTATTGCAGACGCCTTGGAAGAAGCGAGCGAAAGCGTGCAAACGGCCTTGCTAGACGCTGCGCGTGGGTTCCTTGCGGAGTCAGTCCGATGAGCCGCTCTTTTGATGTTGAGGCCATCCGCGCCGAGTTCCCAATCCTGTCGCGCGATGTGAATGGCAAACCGCTCGTCTATTTTGACAATGCGGCCAGTGCTCAGAAACCGAATACGGTGCTTGATGCGATGTCAGATCAAGCCCGCACCGCTTATGCCAATGTGCATCGTGGTATTCACACGCTCGCAAATGAAACGACTGAAGCCTACGAAGCAGCGCGCGAAAAAGTCCGTGCCTTCATGAATGCAGGGTCGGTGAGTGAGGTGATCTTCACAAAAGGTGGGACTGAAGCGATCAATCTGGTCGCCAATGGCATCGCCGACGAGATCAGACCTGGCGACGAGATTGTGCTCTCCATCATGGAGCATCATTCCAATATCGTGCCGTGGCATTTCCTGCGTGAACGCTATGGCGCGGTGCTAAGATGGGTCGACGTTGACGAGACGGGCGCGCTCGATATGGGCGCGCTCCGGGCGGCGCTGTCTGAGAAGACCCGTATGGTCGCGGTCACACACATGTCAAATGTGCTCGGTACGGTCACAGACGCAGCGGAGATTGTTCGCATGGCGCACGCCGTGGGCGCAGAGGTCTTGCTCGATGGCTGCCAGTCCGGGGTTCACCTTGATGTCGATGTGCAGGCGCTTGATTGTGACTATTACGTGCTCACAGGGCACAAGATATACGGCCCGAGCGGCATCGGCGCGCTGTACGGTAAGGCTGCCGCTTTGGCTCGCCTCCGACCATTTCAAGGCGGCGGCGAAATGATCGAGATCGTCGAGCGTGAACGCGTCACCTATAATGAAGCCCCGCATAAGTTCGAGGCGGGCACACCGCCTATCCTGCAGGCAATTGGCTTCGGCGCTGCCATTGATTGGTTGGGTGAGTTCGATCAATCCGACATTCAGGCGCATGAGCAGGCTATCTATGACCGGGCCTATGAAGCCCTGCGCGGTGTAAATGGGCTGACCGTGCACGGCACGGCCGCCGGCAAGGGCTCGGTCTTGTCTTTCTCTATCGACGGCGCGCACCCGCACGACCTCGCGCAAATCCTCGACCGATACGGCGTTGCGGTTCGTGCGGGGCACCATTGTTGCCAACCGTTGATGGATCATCTTGGTGTATCGGCCACGGCGCGCGCCAGTTTCGCGATTTACAACACGGCAGAAGAAGTAGATGCTTTCATTGAAGCGCTACACAAAGCGCGCGGAATGCTTATATAGTGGCGGAGATGGCAGACGATTTGACCCCTCGCGATGTGATTGACGTTTCTGCGCCCGAACCGGTGGCAGAGGAAAAGTCTGCGATTCCGCAGCACGAACTCAATCGCATTACGGATGATCTGATCGCGGCGTTTAAAACCGTCTATGACCCTGAAATTCCTGTTGATATTTATGAACTTGGTCTGATTTACAAGGTCGATATCGATGATGATCGCAAAGTCGACATCGATATGACTCTGACCGCGCCAGGCTGTCCGGTGGCCGGCGATATGCCCGGCTGGATCGAAAATGCGGCGCGCACGGTTGAGGGAATCGACGACGTAGAAGTGCGTTTGACTTTCGATCCACCCTGGGATCCCTCCCGTATGTCCGATGAAGCGCGTTTGGCGCTGAATATGCTTTAATTGAAGCGCAAACGTTTCGACCCTATGTAGACACTATGGCTAGACGACCGAGACCCAAATTAGTGACTTTGACGGATGCCGCTGCCACCCGCGTAGCAGAAATCATGTCTGAAAAAGGCGCCGGGTTTTTGCGCGTGGGCGTCACCAATGGTGGTTGCGCGGGCATGGAATATGTCATGGACTATGTCGAAACCGCTGAGCCACTCGACGAAGTGGTGGAAGACAAGGGTGTAAAAATCGTCGTCGATGCAAAAGCGGTTTTGTTTTTGCTCGGGTCCACAGTCGATTATGAAACCACGCTATTGCATGAGAAGTTCACGTTTTCGAATCCGAACCAAACGGATGCGTGTGGCTGCGGCGAGAGCGTTACAATCGTCCCCGCCGCAGCTGAATAAGCTTAGCTTGTCGCGTCGCAGCTTGTTGCGAACGCCTTGAACGCGTCGTTCATGGCGGGCATCGTCAGTGAAACTTCACCCACCTTATCAACATCAATATCAACGCTTTCTCCTTTGATGACAGCGTTATAGATCCGGCGGCCTTGCCAAGGTTCGGCCGAGACGAGCATCTCGGTGGCTTTGATGTAAGCCCAAGTTCCGGACTTCTCTGTGGTAGAGGCTGTGTCGACAGCACCATCCCGAAGTTTAATCCGGCGCTTCGCCAGATACTTCAGGCGCTGGTCTGAAACTTCTTGGCCGTCCAGATAGATTGTTGCTTGAACGCCGAGGGTCGGGGAGCAGGCGAGTTTAACAGCAGTTTCGCCGGTCGTGGTGAACAATGTGTTGGCACCAGCCTCTGTTGTTCTGTGAGCCCAATCGCTCGTCGCAGCGGTGGCGGGTAGCGTACCAGCGGCTAAAACAGTGGCACAAACGCAGGCAGATAGGGTTGAGAGCTTCATATCGTTCCTCTTGCAATGATTATTGTTTATCAATAACACATTATTGAATAAAGGCAATGTTACATTTGTGAAATTTTCGCTACAAATCGCCGACTTCGCTTATCCCTTTGTCAAATTTGAAAAAAATCGACAGATTGGGAGGCGGGAGGATGCGGTATCATGGCGCTTTTTCTATCTGGATTGGTGATCTTTTTCGGACCACACTTTTTCTCGGCCGTTCGATCGCGAGGGGAGGGACAAGACCTGCGCAAGCGACTCGGCGAAGGCCCGTATATGGGGCTCTACAGCTTGCTCTCTTTGGTCGGCTTTGTCATGATCATCTATGGCTACGGCGCAACGCGTGGTGCGGGTTTGCTTTATGGGCCGCCGACTTGGCTTGCCCATATCAATCTTTTGCTGACGATCCCGGCTTTCATTCTGCTCGTCGCCTCACAGATCCCAGCGGGCTATTTAAAGAAGTATACCAAGCACCCAATGCTGCTTGCCGTTAAGCTCTGGGCATTCGGCCATTTGCTGGCCAATGGTGAACTAAACTCGGTCCTCTTGTTTGGCAGTTTCCTCGCCTATGCCGTTTTTGATCGGATTATGGTGAAACGCCGCGGCGACAATGGTCCGGGCCCCGATGTCGCGCTCAATCCTATAATGGATATGATCTCGGTCGTTGTTGGGGCAGGCGCTTGGGCGGCCATTGCGATTTGGTTGCACCCCATTCTGTTCGGCGTCTACGCGATCCCAGGCTAAGCGGGGTGCATTGAATCCGTTTGCGCAACGTCACCGGTCTGCTACAGCCGCTCGTATACCGCGTAGAGAGTTATTCATGTCCGCCCAAACCCAGCTTCGCCGCAAGACGGTGAGAGATATTGCCAAAGCCAAAGGCGGTGACCCGCTAGTCTGTTTGACGGCTTACGATTCGCAGATGGCGCAATTGCTCGACCCGCATTGTGATATTCTGCTCGTTGGCGATAGCGTCGGCATGGTCGTTCATGGCTTGCCGTCGACCGTTGGTGTGACCATGGAAATGATGATCCTGCACGGCCAGGCCGTCATGCGGGGCTCACAGCAGGCTTTTGTCGTCGTGGATATGCCGTTTGGATCCTATGAGACCAATTCTGACCAGGCCTTTTTGAACGCGGCCCGCATAATGCAGGAAACCGGCTGCCATGCCGTGAAAATCGAGAGTGGGACCTACGCCGCAAAACAGATCGCGCATTTGGTCGAACGGGGTATTCCGGTCATGGGACACGTTGGTTTGCGTCCCCAGGCGATCAATGTAGACGGCGGTTTTCGGGCCAAAGGCAGAACACGAGGCGAATGGGACCTTGCTATTGCGGAGGCCAAAGCGGCCGATAAAGCGGGAGCGTTCGCAATTGTCGTTGAAGGTGTGGCCCCGGACCTCGCAAATGAGATTACAGAAGTCGTGTCCTGCCCAACCATTGGGATCGGCGCTTCGGCGGGCTGTGATGGGCAGATCCTCGTGACGAATGACCTCTTAGGGATGACCGACTGGGTGCCAAAATTCGTCAAAAAGCATGCCGATTTGAAATCCGTGATCTCGGGTGCTGTTGAGACCTATGCAGCGGGCGTAAAGTCGCGCACATTTCCAAGTTCGGACCAAACTTACAAACTGCGTAAAACTGCGAAGAGCTAACCTTGTCCGTTGCGAGCCCGAACGGGCGCGGCTAGGGTGGCGCAGAGCCCTTAAACGAACTGTCTGGAGAGTCTTTTTTGGCCGATATTTTTGAAGAAGTCGAAGAAGGCTTACGCCAGGATCGGTTCTCCGGTCTCTGGAAGAAATACGGTATCTTCGCCTATCTGGGTGCGGCTCTGCTGATTGGTGGCGTCGCTTTGAACGAGTATCTCAACGTGCGCGCAGATCAGACCGTCGAGGACAATGCAGCCCGTCTCGAAGCCGCTTTGAGCGAAGTCGATTCGCGCAACTATGAGACGGCCGCGGAGCGGCTTACCAATATAATCTCAGATGAGATTGCGCCGTCCAATGTGGCTGCGCACTTCCTCGCCGGAGTTCGCCTCGACGGCAATGGCGATGCGATTGCAGCGGCCGAAGTGCTTGAGGCCGCGTCTGGCGACGTGATCGATCCGTCGCAAAAACTGGCCTTGATCAAATCGGCCTATTTGCAAGCTGATACGCTGAGCCGGAGCGAGCTTGAAGCGCTGTTGGCGCCTTTTTCCGGCGCCGACGGCCCGTTTGCAGCATTGGCAAAAGAGCTTTTGGCCGCGAAGGCCCTTAAGGATGGCGATCTTGAGTTCGCGCGGAGAGAGTTCAACTTCCTCCGGATTGCCCAGAATGTGCCACCAGGCGTTGTCACGCGCGCCGAACAAGCGCTTGCAGCGATGCCGCCGATTACAGACACCGCGATGGAGTCGACTCCGGAGGCCGCACCTTTGGACGAAACTGAAACACCTGTTGCCCCTATCGGTGACGAAGTGACCGAGGAGACGCCTGAATGAGCGTTCGATCTGCTCTCAAGTTAACCCTGATTGGGGTGAGCTGCCTTGGTTTGGCGGCATGCTCCATTCTTGACATCGGCCGCGCTGATCGCGAGGCCGAAGAGGCCCTCGAAAAAGAAGGGCGCATCACCATGGTGCTCGGTGATGAGCGCCTGCAGCCCGACCCAGACCTTGTCAGCGAGATTATCCTTCTGCCCGAGCCTCGCGAACTCACAGATGGCTGGCAGCAAGCAGGCAGCCGCGCCAGTAAAGCGACCGGTCACATCGCTGCTGCAAGTCAACTAGATGTAGCGTGGCGTTCGAACGTTGGCGCAGGCTCGGATCGCCGCTCGGCATTGACGACTCCGCCCGTTGCCTCAGCCGACACAATTTACACGATCGACGCGCGGCAAGTGATCGTCGCGACGGACGCCAATACGGGCAACCGCCGCTGGAGCGAGCGCCTTGATTCTGGCAATCGTCGTGATGTTACCGGCATCGGCTCGGGCATTGGCCTTGAAGGCGATACGCTGGTGATTGCCAGCGCATTCGGGTTTGTGGCTGCAATGGATGCCAATACCGGAGCAGAGCTTTGGCGCACAGACACTGAGGCGCCGATGACAGGTTCGCCGACGATTAAAGATGGCCGGGTCTTCGTATCTTCGAATAACAATGAAGTGCTCGCTCTCGATCTTGCGACAGGAGACCTTCTGTGGGCGGATCAAGCGATTGCAGAGTCCGCACGCGTCCTCGGTTCACCTAGCCCAGCGGCTGTTGAAGATATTGTCGTTGCGCCATACTCCTCTGGCGAAATCATTGCGTATCTTGCCTCCAATGGTCGGCGTCTGTGGAGCGAAGCCCTGGCGAGTGTCGGACAGTTCACGCCGATCTCTTCGATCAACGATATTGGCGCGCGCCCCATTCTTGGGGGTGGTCTCGTCTTTGCAGCGAGCCAGTCAGGCGTTCTGGCCGCGATTGACGGTCGCACGGGAAACCGCGTGTGGCAGCAACCGATTGGGACAACGCAAGCGCCTGCGCTCGCTGGAGAGTATCTCTTTATAGTCGGGGTTGAAGCTGAACTTGCAGCGATCAAAGCCGGGACGGGACAAGTGGTGTGGGTGAAAGACCTCACAAAGTTCACAAATGAACGCAAGCAAAAAGGGCGCTTGACCTATGCGGGTCCGATAATCGCATCCGGGCGCATTCTTGTCGTATCTTCCCAAGGCGAGCTCATAGCCTTTGATCCGCAAACCGGGGATGAAACAGACCGCTTGAAACTTGGCGATCCTGTCTATATCGAGCCGATTGCTGTTCAGGACAAATTGATTGTTCTGACGGACGACGCGCGTCTTATCGCGATCCGCTAAGACGGAACGGGCGCGCATTCAAACGAGCCGAGGCGCGCCATGCCGTTGAAAATTGCCATTGTTGGACGCCCGAATGTGGGTAAATCGACCCTGTTTAACCGCTTGGCCGGCAAGCAGCTTGCCTTGGTCGATGACCAGCCGGGCGTCACGCGGGACCGCAAAGAGGCCGAAGGGCGCCTTGCGGACCTGCCGCTCGTTCTGATCGATACCGCGGGTTATGAAGACGTCACAGATGGATCGCTTGAATCGCGTATGCGCGAGCAGACAGAGATTGCAATCCGGGAAGCGGAACTCGCGCTGTTTCTCATCGATGCACGCGCGGGCGTGACGGCGATGGATGAACGCTTCGCGCAAGTCCTGCGCCGGGCAGATATGCCCATCGTGCTTGCCGCGAACAAAGCCGAAGGGCGGGCCGGGGAAGCCGGCCTTTTGGAGGCATGGAACTTGGGCCTGGGCGAACCGATTGGGCTTTCCGGGGCACATGGTGAAGGGCTCGCCGAACTCTACGCCGCGTTTCGAGACGCCCTCGGCGAGGAAGCGTTTGAACGCGCCCTCCAGGAGGAAGCGGAAGAAGAACAAGACAGCTTCAATCACGGCATTCTGGATCAGCTTGAAGGCTTGGATGTGGATGATCCATACCTCAATGAAAGCAAACTGAGCGCGGCGCTGCAGAGCGCTGGAATTGATGACGAGGCCGAAGGCGAGGCGATCGAAGCAGCGAAAGCCGAGATCAAAACCCGACCGATCCGTCTTGCGATCGTCGGCAGACCCAATGCGGGCAAGTCGACTTTGATCAATCAATTGGTCGGCGAAGAGCGCATGCTTACAGGTCCAGAGGCTGGGATCACGCGCGACTCGGTTACTTTGCGCTGGACCTGGGAGGGCCGGGAGGTCCGTCTGGTGGATACCGCGGGGTTGCGGCGAAAATCCAAAGTCCAAGAGCGGTTAGAGAAAATGTCGACGGGTGAGACAGTGCGTTCGCTCAAGTATGCAGACGTCGTTGCGTTGATCATGGATCCTGAGGACTCCTTCGAGAAACAAGATCTACAAATCGCCGACCTCGCCGTTCGTGAAGGGCGGGCCATAGTGTTCGTGATCTCCAAATGGGATACGATCAAAAATCACGGCATGGCGATGAAAGAGCTCGAACGTCGTCTCAAAGAACATCTTCCGCAGGCCAAGGGCGCGGCACTCGTGACGCTTTCTGGATTGACCGGCAAACGCGTCGAACGCCTCATGCCCGCCGTTGCGAAGGCGTATGACGATTGGTGTGCACGGGTAAAGACCGGCGACCTGAACCGTTGGCTCCGCTATATGATTGAGCGCAACCCGCCACCGAGTGTCCAAGGCAAGCGTATCAAGCCGCGCTATATGGCGCAAATCAAAGCCCGACCACCAACATTCGTGCTAATCGCATCGCGCGGTGATCAAATGCCAGAGCAATATAAACGGTACTTGGTGAACGGGCTTCGCGAAGCGTTTGATTTGCCCGGCGTACCCATCCGGTTGCATGTCAAACAAGGGGCGAACCCCTATGCCGACAAGGCGCGCAGGAAGCGCTGATGGCCGCACCCGTTTCCTATTGAAGTCTTCGCCCTGAGTTTTAGGATTTGGTCAAATCCAGAGTAGCTTGGGAGCTCTTTCATGTCTTTTCGTATCGTCACCATGGCGTCAGTCGCCGCGCTGCTTGCAGGTTGCGCTGCCGTTGAGCCCATTCCAGAAATCGCGGAGAGCGAGGGGGTGTCAGAGACAGATATTGCCGAAGTGGTGGACGTCGCCGAACCGGAAGGCTTGCTCCCATTTGAGACGTTTACGCTCGAGAACGGCCTGACAGTCATCTTTCATATTGATCGATCTGATCCCGTGGTCGCGGTGAACCTGACAGCGCATGTCGGGTCTGCGCGCGAAAAACCAGGTCGTACCGGGTTTGCGCATCTGTTTGAGCATCTCCTATTCCTGGAATCTGAGAACCTTGGCCCGGGCGGACTCGATCAGATGTCGGCTCGTATTGGCGGATCCGGGGCCAATGGCTCGACCAGTCGCGACCGAACCAATTACCTCCAAACCGTTCCAAATGATGCTCTCCAAAAGATGCTCTGGGCGGAGGCCGACAAGCTTGGCTGGTTTATCAACACGGTAACCGAGTCTGTTCTCGAAAAAGAGAAGCAAGTGGTGAAGAATGAAAAGCGCCAAGGGGTCGATAACCGGCCATATGGGCACACATTCTATGTGCTTCACAAAGCGCTTTATCCTGAAGACCATCCCTACAATTGGCAGGTCATCGGGTCACTCGAAGACTTGCAAGCCTCGACTGTGGACGATGTGAAAGAGTTCTTTCGCGCCTGGTACACGCCGAACAATGTGACACTCACGGTGACCGGAGACTTCGATACCGAGCAAGCCAAAGCCTGGGTCGATCGCTATTTCGCGGAGGTCCCGCGTGGGCCGGAAATCACCCCGATGGACCCGCGCCCGGGAAGAGTAGAAGAGACCGTACGCCTGTTCCATGAAGATAATTTCGCACAATTGCCGCAACTCACGATGGTTTGGCCGACGGTTGAGCAATATCATCCTGATAGCTACCCGTTGGCGGTGCTCACCGAATTGCTGACCGATGGCAAGGAAGCGCCGCTCAACGAGGTGCTGATCGATGAAGCCAAAGTCGCCGCGTCGGTCGGCTCGTTCTCCTATGACAGCGAACTGTCTGGTGAAATGATCCTACAGGTGAGTGCGTTCAAAGGCACCGATCTCGATGCGGTTGCAGCGGCGTTGGAGGATGGATTCGCACGCTTCGAATCCGAAGTCATTACAGCAGACGCACTGCAGCGCGTGAAAACGCGGCAAGAAGTGGCCTTCTATTCGGCCCTGAATGGCGTCCTTGGAAAAGGTGCACAGCTCGCTCAATACAGCATCTTTGCTGGTGACCCCGGCTATATTGATGAGGACCTTTCCCGCCTGCAAGCGGTGACCGCTGACGATGTGCGCCGCGTCTATGCAACCTACGTCAAGGATCAGCCGTTTGTTGCGACCAGTTTCGTTCCACGCGGCGAAGCCGACTTGGCACTGGAAGGGTCTGAACGCGCTGAAGTGGTGATCGAACCGATTGTGCAGGGCGCCGAAGATGAAGTCGCTCCGACATACAATACCGAGTACGAGCGCACACCGGCTCTGTTTGACCGGACGATTGAGCCACCCTACGGGCAGAGCCCACAATTGGCGACGCCAGAGGTTTGGAAGTCTGAAACCGCAAACGGCATGAAAGTCTTCGGGATTACCGACACGGAGCTGCCTTTGGTGCGGTTCTCTTTCCAAATGGAAGGCGGGCACTTGCTCGATACGCCGGAAACCGCTGGAACGGCCAATCTTCTGGCAGAGGTTCTGACCAAAGGCACAGCTACGAAAACGCCAGCTGAGTTTGATAATGAGCTTGCCTTACTCGGCGCGGATGTGTCGGTTGATGTGAACAATGAAAGCTTCGAAATCTCGGGTCAAACGCTGGCTCGGAACTTTGCCGAGACGATTGCTCTGGTCGAAGAAGTAATTCTTGAACCGCGCTGGGATGCGGAAGAGTTTGCGCTCGCCCAGTCCCGCACGCGGGACGCGATCCAAGCGGCAGGTGCCCGTCCCAACACGATTGCAACCCGAGCCTTCAATTATGTCACCTATGGTGGAGACAGCATGCGAGCTCTGAGCACGCTTGGCAGTGAAAGTTCGCTTGCAGCGATCGAACTGGAAGACTTGAAAGCCTGGCGTGAGCGCAACTTGTCTCCGCATCTGACCAGTCTTCGCATCGTGGGAGACGTCGAAGAGGCGGACGTGATCGAAGCGCTAAGTGGGCTGACTGAGCGTTGGGAGAAAGTCGACGTCGCGCTGAAAACCAGCACGCAGCCGGAAGCCCCATCGGACTCAACAGTTTATTTCTATGATGTGCCGGGCTCTAGCCAATCTGTTTTCCGGCTCGGTTATCCAGCCTTGCTCCGCACAGATGCGGATTACGATATGGCGGGTGTGATGAATTACCGGCTTGGCGGTGGCGGCTTTGCCTCCCGCTTTATGCAGGAGTTGCGCGAAGGCAAAGGCTATACCTATGGCATCGGTTCTGACTTCTTCGGGACCGAGCAGATCGGGACGTTCTCGATCGGCAGCGGTATACGCTCCAATGTCACCCTCGAAGCTGCGGCGCTCACCCGGGATATTATGCGCGATTATGGGGCGACCTTCACGGAAGAAGATCTCGAGGTCACGAAGAGCTTCTTCATCAAGAGCCAGGCCCGTGCCTTCGAATCCCTGGGTGCGAAGCTGAACATCATTTCGGACATTGCTGATTATGACTTGCCGAACGATTTCATCGCACAGCAGATCGCGACGGTTGATGCTCTGACCGTGGAAGATGTCGTATCTTTGGCCGAGGACTATGTCCGGCCGGACGCCATGAACTTTGTGATTGTCGGAGATGCTGAGACGCAACTCGATCGCCTCACAGAGCTTGGCTATGGCGAGCCTGTCTTGATCAATGAGGCGGTGGACGCCCTGTCAGAGTAAGCAAATCGCGACGATCACATGACCCCGGCGGCGCGCAGAATTGAGCGCAGACCGAGGCCAAATGTAATCAGGACAATTGCGCCGCCGAGCATATTCGCGGTCAATGAATTGACGTGCTCGCCGAGCAAGTCTTTGCGGTTCATGACGAGCAGCAAAAATGTTGCGATGATGGGGAGCAGCAATCCGTTTGCATATTGTGCAATCAGGATCATGGAAACGGGCCTGATCCCAAGCAGGCTTACAGTTGCGCCCACGATAATCACAAAAAGCGCTGTCCCGCGAAACACCCAGGCATGCGTGTCGTCTGACGTCCCAAGAAGTTCGCTCAACGCATAAGCCGTTGCCATTGGTGCAGTGATCGCAGAGGTCAGACCGGCTGCGAATAGTCCGATGCCAACCAAATAGCGCCCAGCTGCGCCAAAGGCTGGTTCGATCGCGATCGCCATATCCGCGGCATTCGAAATGTCGAGTTCGGTTTGGAACAAGCTGCTCGCTGCCGTCGAGAGGATCAGAATGGAGACAAGGCCGCCTAGGCCGATCGAAAAAGCGGAGTCTCTTCGAGCCGCTCTAAGCTGTGTCGCTTCAAGCCATTTCTTGCGGGCGACGGCGGCGTGGAGGAACAGATTATACGGAACAATTGTGGTGCCGATGAGCGCGATGGCTGTCAGCAGACCCGCTTCCGGGATTTGCGGGATCAGACCGCTTAGCAGCGCGCCGAGATCGGGGCGCGTCACCAATGCGCTCAGCACGAAGGCCAAACTCATAATCAAGACCAGTCCAATCAGAATACGCTCAAGCGTTTCGTAGCGCCCCAAAAGGATGGCGGCTCCCGCGAACAAAGCGATGGTGAGGACGAGCCAGTTTTGGCCCGGCGAGGCCTCTGCAAGCACTGCGTCCAGCCCGAGCGCACCGCCGGCAATATTGCCGCCTTCATAGGCGCAATTTCCAATCACAAGCGCTGCAAAGACCAGTCCGCCGATCAGCCATTTCGAAAGCGGCCCCCGTGCGCTTTCGATCAGCGCTTCGCCAAGCCCGAGCCTTGCGCCGACCCCGAGCCGAGCCGCCATATCCTGTAAAATGATTGTCGATACGGTCGCAAATACGAGCGCCCAAATCAGAGCAAAGCCAAAATTGGCGCCCGCCAATGTGCACGCCGTCACCGTCCCGGGACCAATAAACGCGGCTGCAACGAGAACACCGGGACCGAGATTGAGTTTCATAGAGGCCTCTGGTCTGGAGTTGCGGTGTGGGAAGTCTTAGCTGAGCAGATCGCGAACGTTGACCCGCACATTGTTCCGGGTCTCGCTGGCCTCCAACATGGGAACCATGTGTGCGGCGACGTCTTCAGGCGGGGGGAGCGTCATGGGGTCTTCGCCCGGCATCGCGTCAAAGCGCATTTGCGTGCGTGTCGCGCCTGGATCAAACAGATTGACGCGCAACGCCGTCTTTTCGTTTTCGTCGGCCCAGGCATAGACTAAGGCCTCCAAGCCGGCTTTTGAGGCTTGATAAGGTCCCCAGAAGGCTCGGGCGCGCGGGACAACTCCTGACGTTACGAACAAAGCACGTGGACTTTCAGACTGTCGTAAGAGCGGGTCCATCACACGGATCAGGCGCCAGTTCGCACTGAGATTGACGTCGATCACCTCATTGAATTGACGCTCTCCGCCGCCTTGCAGTGGACCGATGGTGCCCAGCACGCCCGCATTCGCGAGCAGCCCATCGACGCGGCCAAACTTCTCTGCAATGGCGCTGCCCAAGGGTTCGAATGCGGCAGAGTCTTTCAGATCAAATGGGATCAGCGTGAGGCTGCCGCCGGCCGCGCGGACCTCGTCGTCTAGGCTTTCCAGCGCCTTTTTAGAGCGCGCCAGCCCAATGACATGATGTCCAGCCTTTGCGAGGGCCAAGGCTGCTGCGCGGCCAATGCCCTGCGAAGCACCTGTGACAAGCGTGATGCGTTTATCCATCTGCGCGCCGTAGCGAACCTGATCAGACTAGTCCAGAAGGGATAGCTGTCGTTCTTTGCTACTTTCATTTTGATCGTGATCGACCAACCGAGTTGGATAGTCACCCGTAAAACAGTGGTCTGCAAACGCTGGGGTCTCGGGATCGTAGTCGACGCCAATCGCGCGATACAGGCCTGGCACTGAGAGGAAGCCGAGGCTCTCGACTTGCAAATAGTCCCGCATCTCTTCGAGCGAATTGTTCGCAGCGATCAGTTCGGTGCGATCGGCCATGTCGATGCCATAAAAGTCTTGATGCGTAATCGGAGGACTGGCCGAGCGGAAATGGATTTCCTTGGCACCGGCTTCGCGCACCATCTGGACAATTTTACGCGAAGTGTTGCCGCGGACGATAGAGTCATCCACCAACAAGACACGTTTGCCTTCCAAGACTGCTTTGTTCGGAGAGTGCTTGCGTGAGACAGCCCGCTGGCGACCGGTTTGAGTCGGTTGAATAAAGGTCCGCCCGACATAGTGGCTGCGAATGATGCCCAATTGAAAGGGCATGCCAGAATGCTCTGAAAAACCAATCGCTGCGGGAACGCCAGAGTCCGGAACGGGAACAACCACGTCGACATCCGCCGGGTGTTCGATCGCAAGCTGATGTCCCATTTTTCGGCGAACATCATAGACTGAACGGCCCTGAACGATGCTGTCGGGTCGGGCGAAATACACATACTCGAAGAGGCACGGGCGAACAGGTCGAGAGGGAAACGGATTGTAGCTACGAATGCCATCTTTGGTGATGATGACGACTTCGCCGGGGGCAATTTCGCGCTCAATCTCAGCGCCCATCAAATCGAGCGCGCAGGTTTCCGAGGCGAGCACATAGGCTGTACCAATCCGACCGAGAATAAGCGGCCGCAGGCCGGATGGATCGCGCGCGCCGATCAGCTTTTTATTGGTCATCCCGATAAAAGAAAATCCGCCTTCGATTTGGCGGATTGCATCTAGGAAACGGTCGGAAACGGTGTCTTGATCGGAGCGCGCGAGGAGGTGCAAGATCACTTCGGTGTCCATCGTGGACTGGAAGATCGACCCTCGCCGCACCAATCGCTTTCGAATGGCCCGGGCATTGGTCAGATTGCCATTATGCGCAATCGCGAACCCGCCTGTGTCGAGGTCTGCATAAATCGGTTGGATGTTCCTGATCGCAGGTTTGCCTTGCGTTGAGTATCGGTTGTGGCCTATCCCAACACTGCCGGGCAAGCGCTCAGAGACGTCACCGCCAAAATTCTCGCCAACCAAGCCCATGTGACGCTCGCCATGAAACTTTTCACCGTCGAACGTTGTGATCCCGCACGCCTCTTGTCCGCGGTGCTGAAGTGCATGCAGGCCGAGCGCGACTAAGAGAGAAGCTTGGGGGTGTCCAAAGACGCCTACGACGCCACATTCCTCGCGAGGTTTGTCGTCATCATGGTCAAACAACATTCGACTAACCCTCACGGTCTGTTCGTGGGCGGATTATTCTGTGGGCGGCGTGCCGTCAAGGTTTGATGTTTGCGACGTACGCTCTGCAAGCTCAGGTGCGCGATCAACAAGATAGTTCGCGCCGGCTGAAATTATTGGGTAAGTCCTTGCCTGCGTTACAAATTCTGGAATCTGATCCCGATCCATGGCGAGGTTGAGCAGGTAGACAAAGAAAATCAGGACCACCCCGCCACGGGCAAATCCAAACAAGCCTCCAGCCACACGATCGAGCAAACCGATTCCATCAACGCCTTGAATGGTGCGCGACAGATTTGCCCCAAACCAAGCGACTGCGACATACACAATCAAAAAAACGAGCACGAAAATAATCGCATCTGGCATCCAGGACGGCGAGTCTGCAGGTAGCAGAGCATCAAGCTGAGCAACAAAGTACTTTCGTGCGAAAAACGCGGCAGCGATGGCTGCGATGAAGGCCCCTAGTGTTGCAAGCTCTCGCATGAAGCCCCGCGCCAAAGCCATCAATGTCGAAACGATCACGATGACGATCGCAACGGCATCAAAGGCTGTAAGGGCTTCCATCATTGGGCAGCTTCCGGTGCGATCAACTCTACCAAATCAGATAGGCGCTTGATCGGGGTGATCGTCAAGCCTTCTATCGCCGTTGGACTGCCATCGGGCACAAAGGCACGTTCGAATCCAAGCCGCGCCGCCTCCTTGAGGCGTTGCTCCATCCTCGCAACCGGTCGGATTGCGCCAGACAAAGCGACCTCACCGAAATAGATCGCTTTGCTGGGGCCTGGATTACTGGAGGCTGAAGTGAGCAAGGCGGCAGCTGCGGCAAGGTCACCAGCAGGTTCGGCGATGCGATAGCCGCCCGCAACGGACAGATAGACATCCCGTCCGCCAAGAGACACACCGCAACGCGCTTCCAAAACGGCGAGCAGCATTGCGAGGCGATTATTGTCCCAACCGACGATCGACCGGCGCGGCGTTCCATAGGCGCTGGGAGCGACGAGCGCTTGGACTTCGGCCAAGACCGGTCGCGAGCCTTCCATCGCGGCGAACACCGCCGCACCGCCGGACTCATCTCCTTCTGAAGACAAAAACAGCGCTGAAGGTTCGCGCGCGGGCGCGAGCCCGTATTGGTGCATTTCGAAAATGCCGATTTCGTCCGTCGGGCCAAACCGGTTTTTAACGGCGCGCAGGATCCGGAATTGATGACCGCGTTCACCTTCGAAGTAGAAGACCGTATCCACCATGTGTTCGACCACTCTTGGACCTGCGATCTGACCTTCTTTGGTGACATGGCCGACAAGGATGAGGGCGGCGCCTGACTTTTTTGCCCAACGCGTGAGTTCTTGGCCGCAGGCGCGAACCTGGCTGACACTGCCGGGGGCCGCTTCGAGACTGTCCGACCACACGGTCTGGATCGAGTCGATCACGACAAAGTCGGGTTTTGCGGACTTCAGAGCTGACAGGACTTTGCGAAGATCTGTCTCCGTCGCCAGCTGTACCGGACTGTCGGCCACTTTCAGACGCCGAGCCCGGTCCTGGATTTGTGCTGTCGCTTCCTCGCCAGAGACGTAAACCGACTTCAGACCATTTCGGGCGAGCCGCGCAGCGACTTGCAAAAGAAGGGTCGATTTGCCGATGCCAGGATCGCCGCCGATTAACGTCGCGCTTGAAGGGACAATGCCTCCGCCAAAAACCCGATCGAGTTCATCGACACCAAGAATGATTCGTTCAGGTGGCGCGGCATCCCCATCGAGGGCCGTGAACTCAGCCTTGTTGGACGCCTTCGATCCAGACTTGGTCGCTTTCAACCCCCCGGGCGGACCAGAACTGGCTTCCTCAACCAATGTGTTCCATTCGCCGCAAGCATCGCAACGCCCGGACCACTTGGAATGGACCGCGCCGCAGGACTGACAAACAAAGTGTGATTTGGCCATGCTCGTGGTTAGCCGCGTCATTGATTCTGGGGAAGGGGGAGATCGCAATCCGTGTGTTACATATGTAGTAACAAAAAATTCATATTGTTTTTCGATAAAAGTATGCTACATGAGGTCTCACAGGGAAGAGAGGGATCAAAAACCAACCTCGACAGGAGGACGAAAAATGACCCTTTCAAAAACAATCACCACTATCGTTGCATCAACCGCAGCTCTTTCCATGCTCCCAGCTCTGGCAGCGACCAAAGCCGATACCCAAGTTAAGACGAAAGAAATCTCGATCGCGGGTTACGACCTGACCAGCGTTGCAGATGCAGAGGCTTTGCTGACCAAGATCGAAGCGGCCGCCAAGTCCGTTTGTAAAGTCAGCGCCAACCGTGAAACCGTTCGCGAAAGAATGCTCCGCACAGCTTGCGAAGACCAGGCCATCTCCGATGCGCTCGAGTCGCTCGACTCCCCGGAAGTGACGGCGCTCATCTCTGAGGGCTCTGAAGGCTAAAGCCGCGCTCCCCTTCGCGGCTCAAATGGAGGGCGTGGCATTTATTTGCCGCGCCCTCTCGATTTTCTGGCGCTGTTATCGCACTGTGTTGCGACCAATGGGAGACCTATGATGGAAATGCCGGAGCAGGGACGTCCGTGGCAGGACGTCAAACATGAGATGCAGGCCCGCGGGGCAGGGGATGCAAAATGGCGCGATGGCCGAACGGCCGTTTATGTTTTTAACGCTGGCGAGGAAATCGCGGCGATCCAGAAGGAGGCCTATTCCGCTTTCATGTCTGAGAACGGTTTGGGGCCGCTGGCATTTCCGTCTCTCGCGCAGATGGAAAAAGACGTGATCGGTATGGGCCTCAGTCTGTTGCACGGTCCGGAAGGCAGCACCGGCGCAATGACCTCCGGGGGCACTGATTCGATCACCATGGCGATCAAGACGGCCCGAGATTTTGCGCGTTCCAAGGGGCGGGCGCGCGAACGCGCGAACATCATTCTCCCATTCTCGGCGCATCTTGCGTTCGACAAGGCCGCGCATCTGATGGACATCGAGGTTCGCCGGATCCCGGTTAAGACTGATGGCACGTTTGAAGCCGATGTCGCGGAGATGTCCGCCTCATGCGACGAAGATACGATTATGATGGTCGGGTCCGCGCCGAACTTTCCACATGGCATTATTGATCCGATCGAAGCCTTGAGTGAGGTCGCCCTACAAAAAGAGCTTTGGTTGCATGTCGATGCATGCGTAGGCGGTTACTTCGCGCCGTTTGCGAGGATGAATGGGGTCCCAGTTCCCGCCTTCGATTTTGAGTTGCCCGGTGTGCAGTCGATGAGCGCAGATCTGCACAAATATGGCTATGCTGCGAAAGGGGCGTCGACCGTCCTGTTCCGGTCAGAGGCTTTGTTTGAACATATGCCATTTGATATGAACCAATGGTCCGGAGCGCCGATGAAAACGCCAACGCTGGCAGGCACGCGCCCCGGTGGAGCGATTTCCGCCGCCTGGGCGGTGATGAACCATCTTGGCGTAGACGGGTACAAACGCCTGCAAGGTCAGGTTTGCGCGACGCGCAAGCGGGTTGAAGAGGGCGTCAAACGGCTTGGATTTGAAGTACTAGGCAACCCCATGCTTGGCTTGATCGCGTTTCGACATCCAGATCATCATGCCTTCGCAATTTACGGCGAAATTTATCGGCGCGGTTGGTTCACTTCGGTGACCAAGTCTCCGCCGAGCTTGCATCTTATGCTTTCGCCGAAACATGCCGATTTTATTGATGATTATCTTGCCGACTTGGAGGCTAGCCTGAAGGCGGTGGCCTGCGCTGTAGATGCCGAAAAACTAAAAGTCGACGCGCGTTACAGTTGATCTGCAAAAAAGTGAGATCACTGTTGGACAAGCTTAGGCAGGGGAGCTAAGACACCGCTTCCCTGTTTGGCCTGCCCGGGTAGCTCAGGGGTAGAGCAGCGGATTGAAAATCCGCGTGTCGGTGGTTCAAATCCGCCCCCGGGCACCATTTCAAGCGACCCTAAGAGCGAGCCAAACGTCGATTTCACCGTCCGACGAGGCTTTGCCCGAATGCAGTCAACAGCCCAAGGCTGCAGAAGCAGCCAAGCAGGCAATTTAGGGTAGCGTCTAGTTGGATCGCTAGCGGTGCGGAGTATCGGTTTTGTATCTTCGGGAGGACAGGATATTGGCGGATCGAGAGGCATACAATTCCAGCGCCTCGGACAGGCCTTCATCGGGAAACCGTGAAGCTGAGCGGGTTCAGGATTTTGCAGATGCGCTGCGATACGCCCTTCACGCCAATACATCCAAAGCTGAGGGCTTGAATGACGGCGTCTTAATCGAGCTGGAAGAAGCACTTTGTGCACTTGATGCCTGGACCGCAAATGACCGGACCGGGAACGACGTGGTTCAGCAGTTCTCGAAAATTCAAAACAATACCCTGGGCGAGACCTCTGAGGCGCCCGAGGCCACATCGGATGGGACCAAGCCTGAATAATGCTACAGCTCAAGACGACTTCTATGCCGTTGCCTGCGCCGTCGAATATGACGGTCAGTAGTACCGCGGCGCCGCAAATTCGTGCGCCGGAACTCACACAGGTTGGCACCGGTAGCATTGCGCTACGCGTAGAGATCCACCGAAAGAAGCTCACCAACCTTCGCCCACTAGTGATTGTGAACTCTGTCGATTTCCCGATGGCGCCGTCTGAAGGGTTTCGAGAGAGAATGTGGGCTGCGGGCTATCAAGTCATCTTTATTGAGCGCCCTGGATTTGGCAGTTCTGTTGGCCTGCCCAAATCGCTAACGACCGATTCCAATATCAAGAACGGCGCCGCAGTCACCACCGAGGCCGCGGTCCTTTTTCAGCTCCTGGATCAGATGCAGCTAAAGGATATTGTTTTGCTCGGAATGGGGAGCGCCAATCCAGTCTGTTATCGGTTGGCGCGCCTCTATCAGGAGATCGAGCTTTCAATCTTTTCGAACGCCATGTTTAACCAGAACATCTGGGACGTGTTTCGGCCGAGATGGTTTCAATCCATGCTCCGTCAAACCGTTGGGTCCAAACCAGGTTTGTACTTCGCCACGCATGGTGTGAAGTTTCAATTGCGCCGGGCGCCGCTGACCTTCTATCGCCAGCTGCTTCAAAAAAGTCCAGGAGATTTGAATTACTTCGAAAAGAACAAAACGGACTTTGTAAAAGGCAGTCGTCTGATGCGGAACATCGATGCCGCAACATACAATTACGATTTGAAGATGTCTCTGACCGCAGACCCAACCCTGCATGATCAGTTTTTTGCGGGAACCAATGCTATCGTCTTGAGCGGCGTCGAAACCACCGATCTTTGGAAGACGCAGCTTGAGCAAGAGGCCACTCGGCTCAACCTTCCAGTCGCTTATGCGCCGAGCGGTGATTTGTACGCACCGTATGCGTCACCTGAGTTCTTGCTCAAGACGATTGACGAGCATTCCAAGATACGAAAGCGCTCTAAGTAAATCGGTCCTCATTCGGAATGGGGAGACTTTTGAGTTTCGTGATATCTCTGATATTCTAGGTTCAGTCCGCGAGATCACGTTGCAAATGACCGCGCGACGCATTCGATCAGTAAGTCATTGAACACGTTCGGCGCTTCAAGAAAGGGGGCGTGACCGATTTGGTCGAGCATCTTGAGCGTCGATCCTGGCTCGCCAGATGAGAACGTTAGGCTCTCAAAGTAGCTGGCTGAAACAAAGGCATCCTCGGTGCCATAAACGATCAAGAGCGGTTTGTTCCATGCCTCAACGATCGCTCTTTGATCGTGCAGACCTGCGCCCGTTTGCCAATGGGCGACCATATTCGCGCGGCTGCGGCCATCGGTTCTGAAGCCTGCCTGCAGGAGTGGCTCTGGGACGACAGTCGTGGTGCCATACATGTCGGCGATGTAGCCGGCCAATCGGGTGTCACCGGGCGTTTCTTCTCCGGTCACGGCGCTGAACTCCGAGGGCAAGAAGGCCAATGCAGCGTCCTCCGGGTTGAGCCCAATGGGCGGTGTCCCGCAAATTACCAGGCCCGCATAATGCGCGCTGTTCCCGATCATTTGAAGAGCGATATGTCCCCCGAGCGACCATCCAAAGAGAACGGGATTGATGACACCAATTTGCCGACACAAAGCCTGAACAATTTCGGCATAAGCTGGCAGGGTGTAATCGGTTTCTGGGTGTGGGGCATCTGAGCTCTTGCCATGGCCCGGCAGATCGAGCGCCAGGACGCCATAACCCGCTTCGAGGACCGCAGGGTACTGGCGCTGAAACGCGTCTTTGCACGAAGAGTTTCCGTGAATAAAGACGATCGTTCGATCCATTGGACCGCTGGAATAGTAGGCGATGTGTTGCGTCCCAATGGACAGCTCTTGCTCAAGGAGTGTCATGCGACCTACGATTGCAGAGCCGCCACGGATGATCAATGATCTTCAAAACTGAAAAGGCAGCGAGCAGATTTCCCGCTCCATTGGTTCAAACCGCCAAAAAACTAAGCGCTCGCCGCAACAGTGCGTGCATAACAGCTATTCTGCCTGATGACTTTGGCGTAAACTGTACTACTTGCGTCGTCATGCCAGTTTCTAAACGTCTATGCTCGGGGGTTCTGCTGCCCATCGTCGTCGCGGCTTGCGCGAGCGTGCCCGACGCGCCGGCGAGACCAGAATTACCTTCGATGAGTGGGGAATTCGCAAATGGCGATGCGCTAAGTTTCAGTGCTGAAGCCGTTGAGATGGACTGGTGGCGTTTGTTCGAGGACCCTGTTTTGTCCAATTTGGTTGATCAGGCCTTAGAGGAAAACAAAGATCTCTCCGTCGCTGAGGCGAATATTGAAGCCGCGCGCGCCATTTTGGCGCGTCAGGGTTTGTTAAGAACGCCATCGACGAGCGCTTCAGCCGCGGGTGAACTCGGCAGAGCGGCGCGAGACGGCGCTGATGTTGAAGTAACCGGAAATGCGCAATTGGCTGCAAGTTGGGAGTATGATGCTTTTGGTCGACTGACGGCATTGATCGACAGCGCCAGCTTCCAGGTTGAGCAGGTCGAAGAGCTTCAACGGGACGTCGCCGTCACGATCGCAGCCGATACAGCGCTCGCTTATGTTGACTATCGCGGCAATCAAGTGCGCCTCGACGTGGCGCAATCGAATGCCGACCTCCAAGGTGAGAGCGTCGAGTTGCTGCGAGTGCTGTTCGACAATGGTCGCGCCACGCGGCTCGATCTCGAACGCGCTGAGTCGCAGTATCGCACGACATTGGCGTCTCTCCCGCTATTGGAGCTCAACATTCAAACGGCGGCCACGCGGCTCGCGACCCTGACGGGGCAAACCAATATTGCGGCAGTGTCGGACAGGCTCGCGGCCTCGACCGGGCGTGCGCTGATCCCTGAGCCGCCAGAGACTTTGACGTTAGGCACGCCAACAGATCTCATTCGTCGCCGCCCCGACATTCGGGCCACAGAGGCCGATATTGCGCGCCTGCTCGCGCTTGGTGATGCAGAGCGTGCGCGGCTGTTCCCGACCTTGACGTTCAACGCGAACATCCTCGCGCTTTTCACCGAAGACAGCGAGCTGGATAACAGCTTCGGATTTGGCATTGGACCAGCAGTCCGCTGGGAAGGGCCAGACCTGCGCCGGGTGCGGGCCGATATCGATATCGCCGACGCCCGGACCCGCGTCGCCTTTGCCGCATATGAACGTGCCGTGGTCGAGGCGTTGGGTGAGATTGAGATTGCGCTCATCGGTTATTCGCAAGAACGGTCGAGGCGGACGGACCTGGAAGCAGCAGCGTCGTCTGCGGCGCGGGCCCTGGATCTCGCCCAGTTGCGCTTTGATGAGGGTTTAGATGATTTTCTGGACGTGATTGACGCGCAGCGTACATTGCTTGATGCACAAGATAGACTAGAAATAAGTCGGCTCGCCACAACCAGACAGGCGATTATCACGTATAGAGCCCTAGGGGGCATTTGGTTAGACGCAGCGTCCACAGATCCGGACGTTGAGGGAGAGTGAGCTCGTGTTCGTTCGATTGATCCTTTCTGGCGCCTTGATGGCGTTGATCCTGTCACTATCCGCTTATGCGCA
Source organism: Pseudomonadota bacterium (assembly GCA_038527765.1). Classification (GTDB taxonomy): domain Bacteria; phylum Pseudomonadota; class Alphaproteobacteria; order Caulobacterales; family Hyphomonadaceae; genus Henriciella. The sequence goes on along the minus strand of JBCBFK010000002.1, from coordinate 561,843 downwards.
ACGCGGTGGTCCCGCGAACGTGTTTGCCGAGGATGTCAAAGAACAAGCGTTTTCGCGAGACATTGAAGCGCTCGGTACCTTGGAGCCAAATGAGCAAGTCGAACTGTCTTTAAACGCCTCCGATCGCATCACAGCATTGTATTTCGAAGATGGTGAGCGCGTGCGTCAAGGGAAGACACTGCTGTCGTTGGCGCAGAGAGAACAATTGGCTCTTGTTGAGTCCGCTGAAGCCCAAGTCGAAGAAGCGGCCCGCCAGCTTGACCGGGTCATACGTCTCGCAACGGCTGAAGCTGTTTCGCAATCCGAGTTGGATCGGGCGCAAAGAGACCTGGACAGTGCCGAGGCCAATCTGCGGGCGCTGCAGTCTCGGCAAAAAGATCGTGTTCTCGTTGCGCCGTTTGATGGGGTTTTGGGGTTCCGGCGTGTGAGCGTTGGGTCTTTTGTGCGTCCCGGAGATGTTGTCGCCACGCTCATCGACGATAGCGAGATGAATCTCGATTTCGATGTGCCCTCGATCTTTACCCGCTCGATTCAGCCGGGCACCGCGATTTACGCGGAGACGGATGACTTGCCTGGTGAGGTCTTCGAGGGCGAAATCGCAACTCTCGATAATCGCATTGATCCCGTCACACGATCGATCCGTGCGCGCGCCCGGATCCCAAATCCCGAGCAATTGCTTCGGTCAGGCATGTTTATGCGTGTCACGGTCACCGCAGAGCCGCGGACCAATCTCGCGATCCCCGAAGAGGCTGTCCAGCCTGTAGGGCCGCGTACATTCGTCTGGCGGGTCACGCCTGAAAATGGAAAGTTGATTGCCCGCCGAGTTGAAGTTGAGCTTGGCCAACGTGCCAACGGGTATATCGAAGTTGTTGCTGGATTGGAGGCCTCCGATCAGGTGATTACGGAAGGCATTATCCGGGTCCGAGAAGGGTCTGAACTTGTCCTTCGCGACAAGTCTATGCTCGCGCCAGATGTTCCGGGCGATGGTCGAAGTATGGCGGGCAGCTCTGCCGCAATTGGTGCTGCAAACTAAGGGCGGGTACGATGCTTCTCTCTGATACCGCCGTAACGCGCCCGGTCTTCGCATCTGTCATTGCGCTTATCCTCGTCATTCTGGGGGTTGTCTCGTTCGATCGGCTAAGCCTGCGCGAATACCCGGATATCGACGCGCCGATTGTGACCATTGATACGCGATATCCCGGCGCATCCGCGAGCGTGGTGGAAACCCGCATCACGCAAATTGTCGAAGATCGAATTGCCGGCGTTGAAGGGATCCGCTTTATCAACTCTAATTCGAGTGACGGGCGGTCGAGTATCTCGATCGAGTTTGGTGTCAATATTGATATTGATGTTGCGGCCAATGATATCCGAGATCGGATATCAGGTGTGCTTGATAACCTGCCGGAGGATGCCGATCCGCCGGAAGTCGAGAAAGCCGATTCCAATGATGATGTGATCATTTGGCTCAATCTCGCCGCCGAAAACCTCACCACGCCTGAAATCTCAGACTATGCGGAACGGTTCCTGGTCGATCGGTTCTCGGCGCTTGATGGCGTCGCGCGCGTGCGCGTCGGGGGCTCCCGGAATTATGCCCTTCGCGTTTGGATTGACCGACGCGCCTTGGCCGCGCGTAGCCTCACCGTGACGGATATCGAACAAGCCTTGCGGCGTGAGAACATCGAAGCGCCCGCAGGGTCGATCGAGTCAGATACGCGCTCTTATACGGTGCGGATCGACCGGACGTTCCAGTCGCCAAAAGACTTTGCTGGATTGGTCATCGATGAAGGTGATGATGGGTATCTCGTTCGCCTCGGCGACGTCGCTCGCGTCGAACGCGGTACGGTCGAGGACCGCAATATGTTCCGAGGCAATGGCGTGCCCATGGTCGGATTGGGGATCATCAAACAGTCGACGGCTAACACTGTAGATGTCGCCAATAATGCTAAGGCCTTAGCCGATCAGCTCAACGAAACGCTGCCTGAGGGCATGGTGATTGCACGCAGCTTTGACAGCTCGGTGTTTATCTCGGCGTCCATTCGAGAAGTCTATACGACACTCGCGATCGCGGTGGCGCTTGTGACCTTGGTCATCTTTTTGTTTCTCGGGAGCGCCCGCGCAACCATCATTCCAGCGATCACGGTCCCGATCTCAATTATCGCAACATTCATTGTGCTCTACGCCCTCGGGTTCTCGATCAACCTACTCACACTGCTTGCGATGGTGCTCGCGATCGGACTGGTGGTTGATGACGCGATCGTTGTCTTGGAGAATATTTCGCGCCGAATGAAAGAGTATGGCGAGACACCTTTGGTGGCGGCCTTTAAAGGCACACGCCAGGTGGGTTTCGCTGTGGTTGCGACAACCCTGGTCCTCGTCTCTGTCTTCGTGCCGATCACGTTTTTGCAGGGGGATATCGGCCGCCTCTTCACGGAGTTTGCGCTGACCATTTCCGCGGCGGTCGTCTTCTCAAGTCTTCTGGCGCTGACTCTGACGCCAATGATGGCGTCCAAACTGATCAAACCGCAAACCGATACATGGACGATTACGTCGACGCTGCCGCGATTGGTTGATGGAGCCTTTGGGTATGTTCGCAAAGGCTATTCGTGGCTGCTCAATATCCTGATCCCGCGACCGATTTTCATGAGCGTTTTGCTGATCGGAATGTTCGCCTCGACGTGGCAGCTTTCGCAGCAGGTTGAGCAAGAATATGTGCCGAGAGAGGATCGTGGGGCGTTCTTTATCGCAGTCCGGGGTCCGGAAGGCGCCTCTTATAGCTATATGGAACGCTATATCGATGAGATTGAGCGCCGCTTGTTGCCATACACGGAAAGCCAGGACGGGAAACCGCCAGAAGTGAACCGTTTGCTTTTCCGAGCGCCAGGCTTCGGATCTTCTGCATTCAATCAGGCATTCATCATCGTGGTCCTGAATGATTGGAGCCAGCGCCGACCTGCCGACGTGATCATTGCCGAGGCGAACCGGGCTTTATCAGACCTTCCTGGCGTGCGCGGGTTTGCACGAATGCGACAAGGTTTGGGAGGCGGCACAGGTAAACCGGTCCAATTCGTTATTGGCGGTCCGAGTTATGAAGCCCTTACCGAATGGCGAGAGACCTTTATCGATGCGCTCGAGGAGAGCGATCTTGGACTGGTCGATATTGACTGGGACTATAAAGAAACTCAGCCGCAATATCGCATCCAGGTCGACTATGATCGCGCTGCCGACCTTGGCGTCACGGTCGCAGACATTGGAACCACACTCCAGACCATGCTCGGGTCACGCCGCGTGACGACCTATATCGATGGCGGTGAAGAATATGATGTCATTCTCGAAGGGCTGCGTTCGGATCAGAACAACCCGAATGACATCGAGAATATTTATGTGCGTTCGACGCGATCGGGCAATCTCATACCGCTTTCAAGCATTATCTCAGTTGAAGCGATCGCCGACAGCCCGACACTCAATCGTTATAATCGCGTGCGGGCCATTACGATTGAGGCGGGGCTGGCGCCGGGAGCATCGCTCGGGGACGTGCTCGATGGCATGCAGGCGATTGCTCGCGACGTTCTTCCCATGGAGGCCACCCTCGATTTCAAAGGCCAGTCCCTTGATTTCAAATCGACAGGATCGTCCATTTTCTTCGTTTTCGTGATTGGATTGGTGATCGTTTTTCTGGTTTTGGCAGCGCAGTTTGAGAGCTATCGGCATCCCATCATTATCATGCTCTGTGTTCCCGCAACTCTGGCCGGTGGGTTGCTTGGGCTGTGGGTCACAGGGATCAGCTTGAACATATACACTCAGATCGGTCTGATCATGCTGGTTGGGCTCGCCGCTAAGAATGGCATCCTGATTGTAGAGTTCGCCAACCAGCTGCGCGATGAGGGGCAGGATTTTGAAGCCGCTCTGAAAGAAGCCTCTCTGGCGCGCCTGCGACCTATTGTGATGACGGGGCTCACAACGGCGGCCGGTACCTTACCGCTTATCCTGTCCAGTGGTGCAGGCGCAGAAACGCGCGCAGCCATTGGTATCGTTATCCTGTACGGTGTCATCGCAGCCGTGCTGGTCACTGTGCTGTTCGTCCCGACGGCCTACGCGTTCATCGCGCGCGGTTCAGGATCCCCCGGTGATGTCGCCCGGAGATTGGAAGCCGAAAGCCAGCAAGAAGCGGTCCCCGCAGAATAGGCTACGAGACGCAGCCGCTCAGGCGCGTCATTTGATGATTGTGTATCCGAAGGTCGATGAGGCGATCGTTTCGTCTGATTGAGGTGTGTCGATCGCCAACAGTTCTGAAATACGTTTGAACTCATCAGACATTTGTTGGCCGGACGCAGCCGGCTCAGGCCGTAGCGATTTTGTGCCGGTTTTGGCGGGCGCCAAAAAGACCTCTCGGATGTTCACCGAGGGCGGCAGAACAACAAAATTCAAGCTGCCCGTCTCTCGTTCTGCGCCCGGTGCATTGATCTGCGCAAACAATGGAATTTCAACGGCTTTGTCAGGACCAATCTGGGAGTCATCCTCGTCGAAATAGGGGAAGACGAGGTCGTAAAACCCACTTTCATTCTTATCAACGACCATCAAACTGCCCTCTGTGTTCGCACGTACTTCGAGCCTGTAAGACTGTCCGGCTTGCAAGTTTCCTTCGGTCGGTTGTCCATTCTGTTTCATCTGAAACGTCAATTCGTTCGCGGACCCTAGGCCTGCTTCAAGGACGGCATCGACCATACGTTTGAAGGCCTCCTGGCCCGCCGCGGGTGGTCTGTCCTCTACGAATACGGCATCCGAAACGCGGGACTCGATCCAGTCACGATACTGAGACACGCGGGTGTAGACGCCGTACTTGCCGGGTTGACCGCAGCCGACTCCGAAGCTGGTCAGGCCCACCACAACAGGACATCCCTCGCCATCCAGCACTGTGAGGGGGCCGCCGGAGTCGCCCTGGCAGCTGTCGCGACCACCTTCGTCCCAACCGGCACAGATATGCATGCGGTCATCAATGCTCGGATCGATGGAAGCCGCGCACATATTGCGAGGTTTGAATTGCAGGATGGCATCACTCAGTATTTGAGCGGGGGCGCTGGTGCGTGTAGTCCCACGACGCGAGTCAAAACTCACAAACGAGTCCCCGCGCTCATTGGTTTTTCCGAACCCCGCCGCCCAAAGCAAGTGGCCTTCAATGGCCGGATCAGCCTCCAGTGAACCCGACAACCGCCCATAAGGTCCTGGCAAATCCCGATCGAGCTGCAGAAGAGCAATATCGTTGAACTGGCGATTGTCAGCGTCAACACGATAGGAACGATCAGGCTCGGTAATCACCTCTCCATTGATCACTCTCGCGGTCGCGGACGCATCATCTTGCGCCAGATCATCAGCATTGCTGATCACGACCATTGGCCAACGCACGCCTGCATTTGATTCAATGAACCACGCGCCGGTCTCGGGATCTTGAACAGAGCCATTCAAACAGTGCGCCGCGGTTAGAACCGTGCGCGCATTGAGCAGAACGCCGCCGCAATTGTAGAACGCGTGAGATTGGCTTTCAGACTCTGCACCAAGGGCGATGATACCCGGCCAAAGCTCCGCTGTTGTGACTGCGCCACCGACCATTTTCTCGGCATAATCGCGCAGTGGCCGGGCTTGGCAGAGTTCGCTTCCACCGATTTCGCCAACGATATCTGAGTCCGTTTCCGTGCTGTTGTCACTGGCCTCGCTCGCGCTATCAATCGCGCTGGCATCAACGGTTCTTGCCTCTGTCGAAATGGCGTCATCTTGCGCAGAGGCGCATCCAGAGACGGCGAAACTGAGTCCCGCAATGGCCAGTACGGCCCGTAGCACCCCCAAGCGCCCAGGTAATTGAACCATTCTCAACTCCTTAGCTCTGTGGACATGCAAACAGGATTTAAGGGGAATGCCAATCCCTGACGGTGTGATTCTAGGTCGGAATTCCAAGCGCGTCATAGGCAAGGGTTCGGATTCGCTTGTAATCGGCCTTGCCATTTGGCGCGCGTTTCAGATCGTCTGCGAACAGGACGCGTTTCGGCGCTTTGTAAGGTGCCAGGCGCGTGCGAACAAAGGCGCGCAGCTCATCTTCGTCCGCAGTTGCGCCGTCTGCGAGTTCGACCACGCCGGTTACGGATTGTCCCCATTTATCATCTGGGACGCCTACAACGAGTGCATCCCGGACGCTGTCATGTTCTTTCAACGCTTCCTCGACTTCCTCTGGATAAATCTTCTCACCGGCTGAGTTGATGCAGTTCGATCCCCGTCCGAGTAATGTAAGTGTTCCGTCTTCTGCAACCGTGCACCAGTCGCCAGGAATCGCGTAGCGCACCCCGTTTATTGTGCGGAAGGTTTCGGCGCTCTTTTTCTCATCCTTGTAATAGCCAAGTGGCACTGATCCGCCGCGTGCGATGAGACCGGGTTCTTCAGCCCCGGGCTGAATCTCCCGGCCGTCCTCTGAGAAGACTTTACAATGCTGACCAATCTCAAATCTCGCTGTTTCAACTACGCCCTCGGCCGTCGTCACAGACATGCCGAATCCGACGGCTTCTGAGGCGCCGAAACTGTCCATCAAGGCGACTTGAGGAATATGCTCAATCAGGCCGCGTTTAACTTCCATGCTCCACATCACCCCCGATGAGGTGATCGAGTTGACGCTTGAGAGATCATACGTTCCAGGCGCGTCATTGAGGACTTTCAGCATCGGTTTGGCGAAAGCGTCTCCGACGATCGCCATAGCGGTGACGCCTTTACGGGAAACGGTTTCCCAGAGCTCCTCGGGCAGGAACTTTGACTTTGTTTCGAGCGTTACGATTGCCCCACCATTTAGGAATGCGCCAAGTGCGGTGAAGAGGCCGGTACCATGCATGAGCGGACACGCGGGAAGCTGCCGGCCATGCTGACCAATCTCCTGAACAAAAGCGCGATGATCTTCCCAGGTCTCGGGCGCCGCGCCATAGATCCTGCGCAATCCATCAAGATTCGCATCGCGCCAGATCTGGTGAGACCACATAACGCCTTTCGGCATGCCGGTGGTTCCGCCGGTATAAAGAAACATCAAATCGTCCGGAGAACGCTCAATCTCCAGCGGTGTCCCATCCGACGATTTTGCCAGCGTCTCATAGTCAACAGCAAAATCAGGCGCTGACATTTCGCCGCCGACTTCCACCCAAATCTTGACCTTAGGAAGCCGTGCGCGAACGCGTTCCACATTGTTTCTGAACTCAATATCGTAAAGCACGACCGTGCTGTCGGAGTTATCGATGATATAGATCAGCTCTTCGTCCAGATACCTGTAATTGACGTTCACGTGCGTCAGCCGGGCTTTGAAACTGGCTGCGAGCCCTTCAACATATTCAGGCTGATTGCGCATGTAGAAGCCGACTTTGTCCCCGACGGATGCGCCATTTGCGAGCAGCCAGCGCGCGACATTGTTCGATCGGGCTGTCATTTCAGGCCAGGAAACGACGCGATCCCCGTGGATGAGGGCTGGATTTTCAGGGCCTAGATGCGTTCCATTGTCATCAAGCAAGTCTCCAAAATTCCAAATCGTCTTAGCCATGACGGCGCATCCTCCGGTGCATTTTGGAGGATCATATCAAGCCTTGGCGCTGAGAGTAGGGGCTCCGCGGGGGAATGCCTTTAAAACAAAGATCCCTGGTCGGAGTCATCAGTCTTCACTGGAGCTCGCGATGCTTTTGGGTTCGGAACGGGTTTGACCGGCGGCGCTTGGGCATCCGTCGCCAATCCAATCTGGCCATCAACAAGTGTCAGATCTACATTTCCGGCTGCGCTGACCTGCGAGATAGAGCGCAACACTTTGCCAGAGCGATTGCGCACAATTGCATATCCGCGCTGAAGCGTTGCCTGATACGATAGGGTTTCCAGTAATTTGTTCTGAGCCGCAAAGCTCTGGCGCTTTGCGTCTAAAATGCGGTCCAAAGCGGGTCGCGCGCGGCGCGCGACATCGATCAGGTTTTTCCGGCTTCGTCGCACATCCGAGACCAAGGGCTCTGGTCTTAGGCGGGAGGCTGACCGTGCGAATGCGATCCGTTTTTTCGAGGCGGCCTGCGAAAGTCCAGCCGCGAGTCTCGCAGACAGATTTTCCAACTTTCCCGCCTTCTCCTTGACCACCTGTTTCGGACTTACAAGCCCGACACTAAGGGTGTCGAGACGGGCGCGTCGGCGTTCAACCAGAGTTCTGAGTGCAGAGGGGAGGCGGTCCGTGACTGTATCAAAGCGCTGGCGTTTGCTGTCGAGCAATCGTTCGGGGCGAGGCAATCTGGTCGCTGCAACGCGTTCGGTGCCGCGTTTTATGTTCCTGAACAAAGCACGTTTTTGACGTTGTTCCAGATCACTCAATTGGAGTTGCAATTCCGATCGCACCGGAACCGCGATCTCGGCAGCCCCGGTCGGTGTGGGAGCGCGGGCGTCAGATACAAAGTCGATCAGCGTCGTATCCGTTTCGTGTCCGACCGCTGATATCAACGGGATTTCGCTTTCGAAGGCTGCCCGCACGACTTCTTCTTCATTGAAGGGCCAGAGGTCTTCGATCGAACCGCCGCCGCGGCCAACAATGAGAACGTCCGGACGGTCAAGACCGTCCATCGAATTGAACCCTCGAATGGCCGCGGTGATCTGTGGTGCGGCTGTGTCGCCCTGGACCAAGGCCGGCCAAAGAATGACGCGGACTGGAAAGCGATCTCTAATTCGGTGCAGGATGTCGCGAATGACAGCGCCCGTGGGTGAGGTAACCACGCCAACCGTTGAGGGTAAAAAGGGCAAGGCCTTCTTGTGCCGCTCGTCGAAGAGACCCTCTGCGGCGAGTTTCTTTTTGCGCTCTTCGAGCAAGGCCATCAGCGCCCCCACGCCAGCAGGGCGCAGACTGTCGGCGATCAATTGGTAGTTTGAGCGGCCCGGGTACGTCGATAAACGCCCCGTAGCGATAACCTCAAGGCCTTCCTCCGGGCGGAAGGGCAGGCGGGACACCTGACCTTTCCACATAATCGTATTTAGGACGGCCTTATCGTCCTTCAGGTCGGCATACATATGGCCGGAGCGCGCGATCGTGACCCGGCCGAGCTCGCCGCGAACCCGGACATGATCATAAGCGGTTTCGATCGTGCGCTTGAGTGCCATCGACAGCTCAGTAACTGAGAGTTCTGGCAAGTTAGACGTAGGTGAATCAGCCATGAGTTGAACGTATCTCGCCTTGGCGGGAAGGTCACGCGGGGAATGCGCTCAACCTACCGGTCAGGGTGCTCAATGGTCAGTATCTGACCCGTGGCGACATCAGACAAGGACGTGACGGCGCCATCTGGCCATTCGACTCGCACCGTTTCAACGGATTCCTGATCCGCAAATCCGAAATACTGTTGGGTCGAGTTGTGGGAAATGAAGTTGCTGTTCACGCCCACCAGCCGTGTTTGGGTGTCTGTTCCAATCGTCGCAGAGATGATCGCGCCGACGCCAAATGTATTCGGAGCTTTACCCGCCAGCTTCACCGTCAGGGTCTTGGCGTCACTGAGTTGATTGGTCCAAAGCAGCGCTGCCTGCTGAGCATCGAGTGTGAGCAACAAGGCGTCGACATCTCCATCTCCGTCAAAGTCATCGCAAATCACGCCTCGGCCTTGTTCGATGTCTCGCATATTCGATTCGGGGGCCATATCTTCGAACGATCCGTCGGCATTTTGTGTCCAGAGATAAGAGGGATCGTCGAGGTACAGCTGAGTCGAAGGGTCGTTTCCGGTATCCCAACCATTGGTTTGGTAGATGTCCAGCAACCCATCGGCATTGAAGTCCGCAAAACACGACCCCCAGCCCCATCCGCCATTTTCAACATCGGACGCTTCGCTCGGATATGCGAAAGTTCCTCCAACGTTTTGATAGAGCCGATTGCCATCAATAGATGAAACGAACCAATCCATGTCGCCATCACCATCATAATCGCCAATGGCTGCGCCCATTCCATTGGTATCGGTAATGACGGTCGGGTCGGTGATGTCGGTAAACACCGCACCATCATTTCTCAAAACACGCGATCCGCCGAAATCAGAGACACTGAGAAGATCTTGGTCGCCATCACCGTCTATATCCGCAAAACCCGGTGCAAACGTATAATCATGATCTTCGCCAAGGACGCCCGAAGAGAGGTTTAGGCCGAGGGCGTCTGAAATTCCGAGTGTTGCGCTGACTGCGGTAAATAGAATGCTACCGCCAGTCGTATCGTTCCGCCAAAGTGTTTCCGTCTCGCCAGGCGCTGTTTGGGACCGCGGCGTGCCCCAATGCGCCATGGCGAGATCCAGATCGCCATCTCCGTCATAATCCCCGAACGCTGCGGAGATTGTATAAGGTGAAGACATCCGGTCAATTCCGGTTCCGGCTGTCACATCCGTGAATTTTCCGGCGCCATCGTTTCGGAAGATCTGAGACGGATCGCCCTCCAATCCACCAAGGAAGAGGTCCAAGTCTGCATCGCCATCCATGTCCGCGAAAACGGGGCCGCTTTGGCGATAGGTTTCGGTCGCGCTTTTGGTATATGCGAGACCAGCACCCGCAGCATCTTCGGTAAACCCGGCTCCGCTTTGATTGAGATAAAGCAGGTTCGGCCCAGTATTTCCTGGCACAATGAAAATATCGAGATCGCCATCCGCGTCGACATCGCCCACTGCACCGCCGCCGGCGAACTGGCGCACCATTGCGTTCATATCATTTGAATAGCCAGACGCATAAACGATGCCTCGCAAGATCGACTGTTCTTCGAATTGGGTCGGCATTGTTGATTGTGTGACGGCCGGAGGGGCCGGGGGTGGCGGGGCCGCAACTGGAGTTGGTGCCGGGGTAGGGCCACCGCCACCGCCTCCACCACACGCACCAATGAAAAGTATCGCAAAAAATAGTGCTACGTAAATAGTGTATCGCAATGCGCGTTCCTCCCTCGAACGACATATCTCAATATTGATAGGTTATGATCGTGAGGAATGAAAGGCTCGGCTATTACGGCTAGTGTTGCAAGACTATGCAAACAGATTGCGAGACCTTGATCTGGCGAGGCTGAGCGTGCATGGGCTGGCGCCATGAAAATACTTGTTGTCGGATCGGGTGGCCGCGAACACGCCCTCGCTTGGAAAATCGCTCAGTCGGAGTTGGTCGACGAAGTTTTTTGTGCGCCGGGAAACCCGGGCATGGATGCGATTGGGCCCTGTTTCGAGGTTGACCCGACAGACCTGCACAAAATGCAGGAATTAGTTCTTCAGGTGAGTCCGGATCTCATTGTTATCGGTCCCGAGGCACCGCTGGCAGCTGGCTTGTCGGATGCGCTGCGGGCGCGAGGCTTCGACGTGTTCGGACCGAGCGAGAAAGCGGCTCAACTTGAAAGCTCCAAAGGCTTTTCCAAGGATTTGATGAAACGGCTTGATATTCCGACCGCTAAGTATGGGCGGTTCAGCGACCTCACCGAAGCGCTCAACTTCCTCGAAACCATGTCGCCGCCTTACGTGATCAAGGCAGACGGACTGGCGGCCGGCAAAGGCGTCGTCATTTGCGATGCGCTTGAAGACGCAGAGAACGAGCTTGAGGCGATGATGACCGGCAAGTTCGGGAATGCTTCCGCGGAAGTGGTCATCGAAGAGTTTATGGAGGGCGAAGAAGCCTCCATCTTCGTACTCACCGATGGCGATGGTGCGATTTATTTGCCACCCGCTCAAGATCACAAACGCGTCGGAGATGGCGATACCGGATTAAACACGGGCGGCATGGGGTCTTATGCCCCAGCCCCCGTCGTCACACCGCGTATGATGGAATTGGTGCAAACGCTCATCGTCGAGCCGCTTTTGGCTGGCATGGCGGAAGATGACATGCCTTATCAAGGCGTGCTCTATGTCGGCATCATGGTGACCTCGGCCGGTCCAAAAGTCGTCGAGTTCAACGCCCGCTTCGGCGATCCGGAGTGCCAGGTCTTGATGGCAGGTCTGCCAGGCGACATTGTGCCCGCGCTTTTGACGTGTGCGACTGGAGGCCTGGTTCATGGGCATCGTGAGATTGCGGAGATGATGGGTGTCAATGCTTTCCAGCCCAGCGCCTGCGTTGTCATGGCAACCAATGGCTATCCCGAGTCCTATCCGAAAGGCTCAATCATCAAAGGAATTGACGCGGCTGATGCTATCGATGGCGTAACCGTATTTCAGGCCGGGACGGATAAAGACAGCGATCAAAGCCTGATTGCCGTAGGCGGACGTGTATTGGGTGTCACAGCCGTCGGTGAAGACCTGAAACAGGCGCTGGGCCGGGCCTATGAAGGTGTCGACCAGATCGACTGGTCTGAAGGGTTTTACCGCAAAGATATTGGCTGGCGGGCGCTAAAGTAGTGGCCGAAGCCGATCTCTCTAAATTGCTCGAAACGCTCCATGTGCAACGGCGCGACGGGGTGTGGCGGTTCGAGACGATTGATAATGACGAAGCCTCTTGGGCTGAACTGGTCAACCTTCGTACGGTTCGAAAGATCGCCATGCTCTTTCAAGAAGCCGAGGGCCTGACGGTGATCACAACGGCCGATGAAGGTAGCCCGCAGGACAATCGCTGGGTCTGGCTCGAGTTGAGCGTTTATTCCGATCTGCAAGCCGTCGGGTTTCTCGCCAGGGTCGCCGCCGCATTGACTGAAGTCAGTGTGCCGTGCAACGCGGTCGCTGCGTTTCACCACGACCATATTTTTGTGCCTGAGACCAAAGCCGAAATCGCTATGGCTGCGATAGACGCACTTCGCAGCCAAGCCTAACCCTGCGTCTGTCTTGTCGCGGGCAGTAGGGCCGCTAAACAGAAATCAAGAGCAACAAAACATCCTCGGGAGGTGCGCCATGGTTCACGGCGGGAATGCACAGGAAATGTTCACCGGCACAAAGGATGTGGCCGACACACACAAGTTCGATGAGTCGAATCTTGAAACCTGGATGGCAGAACATGTCGAAGGCTTTGAAGGGCCGCTGACTGTAAAACAATTCAAGGGCGGGCAATCCAACCCGACTTACAAGCTTTTCGCAGGTGGCAAGACATACGTCATGCGGCGCAAACCACCAGGCAAATTGCTGCCCTCCGCCCATGCGGTTGATCGTGAGTTTCGCGTGATCGATGCGCTTTACCCGCTCGGGTTCCCGGTCGCGAGACCCTACGGCCTCTGTATGGATGAAAGCGTCGTTGGGACGATTTTCTACATCATGGATTGCGTCGAAGGGCGCATCCTTTGGGATGGGACTTTGCCGGGAGTGGACCCCGCAGAGCGTCGCGCGATCTATGAGGCGAAAGTCAAAACGTTTGCCGATCTGCACAATGTCGATTGGCGCGCGGCCGGCCTCGAAGGGTTCGGTAAGGAAGCCGATTATATTGCCCGTCAAACCCACCGTTGGACCAAGCAGTATGTGGCCTCCGAAACGTCGAAAATCTCTGACATGGACGCACTGATTGATTGGCTACCAAAGAACATTCCAGCGGGGGATATGACAACGATCGTGCACGGCGATTATCGCTTGGACAATATGATCCTGCACCCAACCGATCCTAAGGTGATTGCCGTCCTCGACTGGGAATTGTGTACGCTGGGCGATCCGCTTGCCGACTTCACCTATCATCTGATGAACTGGGTCATGCCAAGCTCAGATCCGGCGCGCGGCGCGCTGGTCGATATTGAAGATCTGAAAAGCTACGGCATCCCGACCATGGAAGAATATACGGCGCTTTACTGTCAGCATACGGGCCGCGATGGCTTGCCTGAAGTTGATTATTACTTCGCCTATAACGCCTTCCGCTTAGCGGCGATTTGCCAGGGTATTGTCGGCCGTGTGCGAGATGGAACAGCGTCAAATGCAGCGGCAGCGACCATGGAAGCCCGCGTCGCGCCTCTCGCCGCTTTTGCTGCGGACTGCGCACGCAAAGCTGGTATGGAAGGATGAGCTTCGATACGTCTATCGTCGAAACTGACGGGGTCTTTTCGGGGCCGCTGAGGGCTCCCGCCAATATGCTGGTCGAGCAACAATATGGCGGGCACAAATCGATCCATGATGATGCTGAAGCCGAACGTCTCGGTTTTGTCGCCGGTCCAATTGAAGGGCCAACCCATTTCAGTCAGTTCGATCCGCTCCTTGTAAACCTCTGGGGCAAAGACTGGTTCGAGCGAGGCTGTATTTCATGTCACTATAAGAATATGGTTGTTGAAGGTGAGCAGGTGCGCGCCTTTGTAAAGCCTATATCGAATTCGCGCGCTGACTGTTGGGCGGAAAAGGTCGATGGCACGCCCGTGCTTGAGGCTTCGGCGACGCTCGGTCCGGATCATGGCGAAACGCTGCTCGAAGCAAGGATGGCCACACTGCGTCCGGCGGGAGAGCTTATCATCCTGTCCGACTTATCGGTGGGTATGGTCGGAAAGGTCGATGAGCCGGTTGGTATGAAGGCCGATCAGAATATGGGCGCGCTCTATCCGTTTTCACTGACCGATAAGCTTGAGAAGATCACCGAGCGCACCGCCTGGTATGACGATGACCATGCTTCGCCCTGGGGGCGAGCGATCATTCCGACCGAAATGATCAGTGTGCTGGCAGAGTACTCAAACCGACTGGCCGGCTTCCCCGTGAAAGGGCCAACCATTGGACTCTTTGCTGACCTTGAAATCCGCTATCTGAAGGGTCCGTTATTTGTGGGCGAAGACTACCTCATTCGCCGAGAAATCGTCGCCTTGTCACAGGGGCGTCGGACCGAAAACTACTGGACGCGCAGCCGAATTTTTGATGCGAGCGGTAAGAACCAATTGGCCGAAACACTCCTCAATCACGGCGTCCTCAAACACTCCTATGAACCCTATCCGAGTGAGTTGCTGATTTAATCAGATCGCTCGCAGGAAAGGAGCATTTGTGCGCGAAGCCCTTTGCTCTTCGAGACGCTCCAGATCCATGATTTCTTTGGTCATCCACTGATAGTGGTGCTCCAAGCGCCGAACCATCTCCAAATCCAAATGCGTGCGACTGGCCAGGTCTTCACGCCACGCCTCGAGAACTCGGACCTGATTTTTTAGCCAAATGAGCATGTCTGCGTTTTGGAATTGATAGCACATCGCAATCTCCTGAGATTGAAAATCATTCTCAAATAGATCATGAATCCTCCTGGTGATCAACCAGAATCTCGGTGCAATGCATTGGCGCGAGTGGGGTCGCGTTTGCGCGCTAGCACTCCGCCTCGCTCAAGGACCTGGCAAAGATATAAGTTCGGTCCGAGATCGGTTCGGCGACGGATCGAAAAAGGTCGTTGTTCGGATCTTCGAAACTCTGAGCGAAGGCCTCCATGCGCGTGATGCGATTCCCGAGGAAATTCTGGACATGTTCCGCATTAAGCATGCCCCAATAGTCTTTGGGATCCACGCGGCAGGGATACGCAACAGCGTCCTCCAGCATCAAATCGCTAATGTCCTGAATGTAACCGATATCGACATTCTGGCCTTGCAAATGATCGCGCATATGATCGGCGCCGCTATGGTGCAAGATGTATCCAAAGTCATAGCCGAGCTGGGCTGCCATCAGCGCCATTGGGGTCGGCGCTGCGTCTTCTTTAAGCCAGCCCCACCACTGCCGAAACTTCATCATAGTAATACCGTGGACCGCAATATGTGCCGAACGATGGATGTGAACATCATCGAGACCCGGTAAGATCACCATAGCGCAGGCCGACATGCATTGCCCGGCAATCACGACAGGTTCAGCGCGATTGTCCAGAATCGTACTCATGCCGCGGGCGGTCGCAACATTCCCACCGGGGCTCGTGATGATGATGCGGCTGGCGTCCGGCAGCCCATTGAGTTTCAGAAACTGCTCCGGGAAAATCGCCGAGTTGTAACAAATGACATCCGAGCCTTCGAGCATGTTTACGCCCTCGGTCTCCAGGCATTGCTCGACCAATCTGTCTGTTTCAGGATCTGGTTGATCGAACTGGATTGCGTCTTGAGCGCTCGTCCATTGCGCCGCGCAAATGCTCACAAAGCCTAGAATCCAAAACCGCATAGCAACTCCTGTGTCTCCGGCTTTAAACTGACGAGAAAATCCGGCAAATCAATGGCGCGCTCGGCTTTGGACTTGCGGAACGCGCCTGACCCGTTCAAGTTGTGGCGATTGGGAGAGAAAAATGAAACGATCGATGAAAGTGGCGGCACTTGCGGCCCTTGCTCTTACGGCTATCGGGGCGACACAAGCACAAGAAACAAAGACAGTTGTCGAAGTCGGGCACCTTCTTGCGGTCCCGGGCGATGGATATTTACGAAATCGTTCCGTGACGATCGAAAACGGAAAGATTGTCAGCATTGAACATGGCTTCGAGGAGCACCCGCAAGATGTACGGGTCATTGACTTACGCGATGCCTATGTTCTGCCCGGACTTATCGACAGCCACGTCCACCTATCAAACGAGTTTTCCCCCACCTCACGGCTTCAGGCGCTCAGCGATTCAGAAGTTGATATTGCACTCAATGGCGCAGGGCACGCCAAAACAACCTTGTTGGCGGGCTTTACGACGGTTCAGGATGTGGGCGGTCCGAATGAAGCAATTTTCTCGCTTCGGGATGCTATCCGATCTGGCAAAGTACCTGGACCTCGGATCAGAGCTTCTGGCCGTGCCATCACCCCAACGGGCGGGCATGGTGATGCAAACGGCTTCTCGCCAGCCTTGACCAAGATATTCACCGGACCGAATGCGTGTAATGGCGCTGATGATTGTCGCCGGGCGGTGCGCGAGACCATTCGTTCTGGCGCCGACGTGATTAAAATCACCGCGACCGGCGGGGTGCTCTCGAACACGAAAGCAGGCCTGGAGCAGCAGTTCTTTGACGATGAGATTTTCGCCATTGTTGAGACGGCTGCAATGATGGGGCGCAAGGTCACGGCCCATGCGCACGGCAAAGGCGGGATTGAAGCGGCGCTTCGAAATGGTGTGCAATCCATTGAGCATGGCACCTATCTCGATGAAGAAACGATTGCCTTGTTTCGCGAAACGGGTGGGACGCTCGTGCCGACCGTGCTCGCGGGCGTCACCGTCACGGGTTGGACGGAACAACCTTGGCTACCAGCACCTTCCAGAGAGAAGGCTGCGATTGTCGGGCCATTGATGCTGGATATGCTGAGCCGCGCGCGCGAGGGCGGCGTCACGGTTGCGTTCGGCACCGACACGGGCGTTTCGAAGCATGGCGAAAACGCGGAAGAATTCGTGCTGATGGTGCAAGCCGGCTACTCACCAGAGGAAGCCATTCGCACGGCGACGGTCGTCGCCTCGCAACACATCGAGATGGCCGATATGATCGGGACCATCGAGGCTGGAAAGTTTGCCGATATGGTCGCGGTCAAGCGCGATCCGCTGAATGATATCAGCGCTTTGAAGTCGATCCGTGTCGTCATCAAAGACGGAATAGAGTATCGACCGTAGAAGAGGCTTTGACATTTTCGCCTGAAAGGTCAATGTTTATCACAGTGTAGAGTGCTTTAACGGGGGCGTTGAATGCATACCAGGCGCCTTAGCCTACCGCTGATTGCGTTATCAGCGGTCCTTGCGGCATGTGGCTCTTCGGTCGAACCATCGACGAAGACGGGGAGCCAATGTGTCGATATTCCGAACGGGAAGTTTTTCCAGTTCGTTGATGGGCGCTTGGTGAGCGCAACGTTGGCTGACGTGAACGCGCAGGAATTTCCTTTCGAAACGAAGCTGCGCCTGCAGAACACGCTTTCAGCGATGGGCTACCCGTGGGTTGAACTGGAATGGGACGGTGAAACAGCTGTGGTTTTAGGGTTAGCCCTGGATGAAAACACGCGCCTGGACGCATTCATCGCTGCCAAATCGGTATTGGACACAGATCCGATTGCGGGGCCTTTGGTTCAACGCGTGATTAACAATATGGATGTGCGCGATACCACTTCGGCCATTGCTATTCGTCTGACTGAAGAATTGGCTGCGGATGGCTTTGACTGGCTTAGTATCGTGATGGCTGGGAATGTCGCTACATTGGTCGGAACCGCGCCAACCCTCGCCGACAAGGAAGCGGGATATCGGGCTGGACGTTCGACGGTGGAATCTGACCGTGATGCGGGGGAGATCGTCAACATCGTGGTCGACGCGATTACGAGTGAGGGTGAGAGCGAGCCCGTCGGCACGGCTTTGGTTGCGCTGACCGAGACGGCAAGCGCGGGCACCTGTCAGGACGCTTTCATTGAGGTCATGAATGGACGCAATGTTCAGTTTGAGTCCGGCGAGTCGATTGTCACCAATGATAGCGCGCGCTTGCTCGATGCTGCGACGGGCGTCGCTTTGTTGTGCGAGCAGCACAATATCGAAATCGAAGGGCACACGGACACGCAAGGCGATGTAGATTTCAATCTCGATCTCTCGCAGCGGCGTGCCTCTGCGGTGCGGGATTACCTAATGGCCTACGGCGTTGATCCAGAAGCGCTTACGGCGCGTGGATATGGTGCGTCGCGGCCGATCACGGGCGACGGTACTGACGCCGAACGCGCCGAAAACCGTCGCACCGTCTTCGTTGTTCGACCGCGGACGAACTAGAATTTACAGATCAATCCCCGATCCGCCGAGATCTTGGCGTCGACGGTATCGAGCCATGCTTGCGCGATCGCTTCAGCGCCGTTGACGGGTGTCGGGGTGACGAATTCCCGCGAGATCGGATAAAATTCGACAAGGTCTTTTCCGGTCATTTGATCGAGTTCACCGGGAGCGAACTGCTTTGATCGATTGGCGGCATAGTCGGGTACAAAAAAGAATTCCGGGTCGGGTCCTGGCAGATCCGACACAGGCGTGCGTTTGTCTTCCCAGTCCGTCGCGCCGATGATCAGGCTCCGCACCAAGTGTGCACCGCAAGCGGTGTGAATGGCGTGGGTCAGCTCTGGGCGCCCAACAAAATCGACATAGGCGGTTTTCTCATTTGCGATATATCCTGCGATCTCATCATAAGTCATGACCGCCGTGTACAATCCTGTGCCTTTGACGAAGTCGACATTTCTCGCCGAGGTCACCCCGACCGTTTTTACACCGCGGCGATGGAGGCCATGGGCCGTCGCAAGTGCAGTCTTGGAGGAGGCGCTCGACAGAATGGCCGCTTCAGGCTTGGGTTCGCCCTGCATCAAGCTGTCGCAAATCATCCAGCCGGTCATGTAGAGCGGCCGGAACAGCATTTGCTCCGGCTCAGTACCCTCAACGTAAGCGGGGTCTGTGGCGTTAAAGCTGTAAAAATTGTAGATCGGCGCAAGCCCTTGTCGGTGCTCAGCGCCGTCGAAAAATCCTCGCTCCGTGGTCCGCATTGGGGTGACAACAAGCTCATCGGATATCGGGAAATAGCCGTACAGTCTTTGACCGACGTCCACGCCCTCTGCCTTGGACTCTGTGACCGTGGCGAACCCCCAGACTGGGACGCGACCCATATCAGCGGCATTTGAGGGAAAGAAATTCCAATAGTGCATCGGCGGGCCGCCAAAGGCCGCGTAAGTGACATTGTTGGCGGTTAGGGCAAATGCGTCGATGCTCAGCTTGGCTTGGCCGTCTGCCAAAGCCGCAACCTCAACAGGTTGCCATTGAGTCTGACGCAGGTTCGATTTCGAAATCAGGTGTTGTTGGCTCATGATCCCTCCGGGTTTTTTGGTACTTTGTGCGCGGGGGACGATTGAATCAAGATTGACGTCGGGCGGGCTAATGCTCGGTGGGAGAGGGAAGGGCGTTGGAGCGCCGTCGCTCCAGCTCATATACCTGCTTCTTCAGAGCCGAAATCGCTTCGCGGGCTTCCGACAAGATCACCGGAGCTTCCGACCTTAGGAATTTAAACTCGGCCGTTCCCGGATCTGCTGTACAAGTTGTTTCAAGATCTTGTACGGCACGCGTCAAAACTTCAATATGAAAAGTCCAGTGAGGGTCTGTTTTTGTCATAGCGTCATTCAATCCAAGTATAAAAAATTTGGTATTCGAAAATAATGGATTGAACAATCAAAAAGTGTAATAAATATTTTTCTTATTGAAGTAGATTGCGACCTACAAACTGTTTTTTGCCGTGGGGACAGGCAGCGATTGCTTTAAAAGCTCGAAGCCTTCGCTCAAGTTCGGAGAAGAGAGTTGACTATTGAGCGCGTTCAAAAGGTCCGCGACCGCGATCGGATTACCTGTCTCATCGCTGATTTGCATGAGTGTGTTCACCTCAGCATGGACTTTGCCGCTGCGCTGAAACCGATGGCAGATCGCAATCTCATCGTCTGTCCATCCTTCGATTTGGCAGGCAATTTCAAAAGTCTGCGGGGATTTCAACATGCGCGAAATAGTCCGGGTTTGCCCAAGCACGTCGAGCGTCCATTTGCGCTGTTTTAGAACCGTCCAAATCCCTGTGCGGATCGACATGTTCATCCGCGCAAGATCACTGAACGACAAGTACCTGCTATTGGTCATGTGAAGAAACATGTCCTGGTCGGTCAGCCAAACTCTGAAGTTCAGACTGTAAACACCTGTGAGTGGTTGTTTTTTCGAGGAAAACTGCGCCCGCAGATAGACCCAGAGGCGCCTAAAAAACAAGTTCATTGGTCCGACCCCGCTACATACACCCCACCACAATGGCGAGATTCGCAGCCTACTCGCGCCAGAACTTATCGAGTTCAGCAGCAATTGAAAAGGCGCGTTTCGCCTGAGTGCCCCCCATCCGTAATCCAATTATGGCGGATCCTTCGAGCGATGACGGATCATCACTCTGCCGCGCCCACCGACTGCCAGCGACGAAACCCTCATCAAGAGAGGCGAGGAACGCTCCAAACTCTTCCTCCCGTCCATCCGCAAAGAGCGGCAACCAGATCAAAAACTCCGCTTTCTGCCATTTGCGCATCGCACGCGGAACCCAGTTTGCGAGGGCGTCCATATCTGCGTCCGTCTCATAACTCGGATCGAGCATGACCAGCATGCGCTCACCGCGCCGAGGCTGCAGGCGGAGCGCGCCGCGATACCCATCTTCTTTCTTGATCTGGACGCGCGCATCTTTTCGGAGCGCCTGACTGAGTGCTTTATGTTCGGCTGGATGCAGTTCGAACAGATTGATCCGAGCGTTTTCGCCGAGCAATTGCGTGGCGAGTGCCGGGGAGCCGGGATAAGATCCGGGACCTTTGCTTTGTACATGGGCGAGCCATGGCTGAAGCGCGCGTGGAGCGCGTTTGGCTTTTGGCATCGCCAGAACACCGGTCTGAGCCTCTCCCGTCTTCACAGATTGAGCGCTTTGCAAGTCGTAAAACCCACGCGCGGCATGAGTTTCAACATAGAGGAGCGGCTCATTCCGATCTCGCTCACCATCCAACACAGCATGCAGGACAGCGTGCTTCAGAACATCCGCTTTGTTGCCTGCGTGAAATCCGTGTTGATAGGAAAGCAAGTCTTATCCGTCTCCGCCGGCCAAAGAAGCTTGTCGAATAGCCTCAAACTCGTTGCCGGGATACCAGGTCGGCCAATCACTGGAGTTCAAGACGTTCAAACCGACGCTGTAGAGGGCCGTCACATCTTGTTTGATACCGCTGAGATCCCAGCTCTCATCATACTCATCCATCGGCTTGTGATAGCGCTGGGACGTGTAGATTTCGGCGATGGCACGCCCGGCCGCCACACCCCCATCTAGTTTGTCCACGCCCCCGTCCGCATACAGCATCGGGACGCCTTTTTTGGCGAATGAGACATGGTCGGAACGGTAAAAGTAGCCAGCTTCGGGGTTCGGGTCTGGGACCAGTACACGCCCGGTCTCCTCCAGATGCGTTTTGAGGAGATCCTCGAGTTCAGACGCGCCATAGCCGATGACAACCATGTCGCGGGTTCGACCCATTGGCAGCATGCCATCCATGTTCAGACCTGCCACAATCTTGTTCATGGGCACCGTTGGTTGTTCGGCATAGTAGGCGGAACCAAGTAAACCCGATTCCTCAAGCGTCACAGCGACGAAGAGCGCCGAACGTTTGATATCCTGGCTGGCCAAGGCTTCGGCGATTTCGAGCAGCGCGGCGATGCCTGTGGCATTGTCGACCGCGCCGTTGAAGATGTCATCACGATAGAAATTCTGTCTGTGTTCGCCGTCTCGTTCCTCAGACTTTTTCCCCAGATGGTCCCAGTGCGCGGTAAACAGCATATGTTCTTCTGGCGCCTCCGTACCGGGCAAAACGCCGATCACATTGCGCGATTCCGTTGTCGTAACAGTCTGCGTGATTGTCCCTGATGAGGAGAGCTCGCCCATATCAATCGCGGTGAAACCGGGCATCTGGGCAAGGGCTTTCATAACAGAGAAGTTGAGCCCCGCTTCGGCAAACAACGCGCGCGCCGTTTCTTCGGTCATCCAGCCTTCGAACGTCGAACGGTTGGCCCCTCCGTCAGACCGGACAAGATCGGCCTGTGCGCCTGACCACGAATTCGCGACCACATCCCAGCCATAAGATGCGGGCGCCGTTTCATGGACGATGATCGCCCCCGTCGCACCGCGACGTCCGGCTTCTTCAAACTTGTAGGTCCACCGCCCATAATAGGTCATGGATCGGCCATTGAAGAGGTCATCCTGGCGTGCGTAGCCCGGGTCGTTGACCAGCATGATAACGGTTTTTCCCGTGACATCGAGGCCGGCATAGTCGTCCCATCCATATTCAGGGGCTGTCACGCCATAACCAACGAAAACGAGTTCTGAAGCATCCCAACTGCTTGTGTCGCGATCTTGTTTCTTGGTCCAAATCACCGCGTCTTCTTTGAGAACCATTGGATAGTCTTCGCCTGACGCCCCTCCGGAAAAGGTGAGGCGCGAGGCGTTTTCGTCTAAGGTCTGTTCCACCATCCCGACGGTCTGGAACCAAGTGCCATCTTCTCCACCGGGTTGGACCCCAAGTCGCTCAAACTCTTGCGCGAGCCAATCGGCGGTGAGCTCGCCTTTTTCAGCAGCAGGTCCGCGCCCTTCGAATGCGTCATCTGATAAGAGCGCAATCCGTTGTCTGAGATCATCCTCTGCGATCGCCGCGCTCGTTCCTGACGGGAGCGGCATAGGCAAATCGACAATTGTTTCGACCTCGATTGGCGGCGTGGTGGGCGGTTTGGTCGCTTCAGGATCGGAGGCTTGCCCGCAGGCAGATATCAGCATCAACGCAGAGATCGCTGAACATAGACGGATCATCAACAACACTCCTCCAGTCTCCCGTGCTGGAGCGGGTGTGGCACAGCCGAAACAGCGCGACAAGCAGTGGTCTGCGCGCAGTCAGTCGCCCGGCAGTGGAATGTAATCGTCCTCACCCTCTGGCAGGCTGAATGGTGTATCCGTCCATCCACCTGCCGCTGAGGCGCGCCAATCTGCCTTGGCTTTCTCGAGCCGCTCTTTGTTTGTCGCCACGAAATTCCAGTCGATCATGCGCGGTCCGTCCATTGGAGCGCCTCCGGCAAGCATGAACCGGGTGCCCGCTTGCAGCATGACAGGAATGTCCTCGCCAGGCGCAAAGATCGCCATTTGTCCAGGCTCTATCGTTTCGCCATCCACGATCGCTTCGCCAAACGCGACGTAGAGCGCCCGCTCTTCAGCTTCATCTGCGCTGATGATGAATGACGCGCCGTTATCGGTATCGCCGCCGACATACCAGATGTCCCATGGGAACTCGACGGGGGAGCGATGACCGAAAGCTTCACCCGCTAAAACCCGTGCGTGCGCGCCGCCAAGGTCAAACTCAGGCAGGGTCTCAGCGGGATGGTGAACAAAGTCCGGCGCTATCTCCGCGTGCTCTTTGGGGAGCGCGACCCAAGTCTGGATACCATGCATGGATTGTCCAGCGGCGCGTTCTTCGTCCGGTGTGCGTTCAGAATGGCAGATACCACGGCCGGCCGTCATCCAGTTTACGGCACCGGGTCTTATGACAAGATCGTTGCCCAGCGTATCCTTGTGGCGGATCGCGCCTTCGTACAGGAAGGTTACGGTTGAAAGGCCAATATGCGGATGCGGTCGGACGTCGAAACCTTTTCCGGGCGCGTAATCCACCGGACCGAAATGGTCGAAGAAAATAAAAGGTCCCACCATTTTCCGGCTATGGAAAGGAAGAATGCGACGAACGACAAACCCGTCGCCGAGATCTTTTTCACGGGGTTTGATGATTTGCTCGATCAGTCCGCTCATGATGTGAGTTCCTTGCGTATTGGCTGCACATTGATGAGATAGGCTAATGAGCACTGATCTCCATGACTTCGTAGACGAGATCCGCGCATGTCAATTATGCGAAGTCGACATGGAACGCGCGCCACGGCCCATCCTCCAGGTGTCGGAGCACGCGAAAATCCTCGTAGCGGGTCAAGCGCCGGGCAACTTAGCGATGGAATCCGGGCGCCCGTTTACGGACCCGTCTGGTGATCGCCTCCGGGAATGGCTTCAAATCAGCGAAGCAGATTTCTATGATCCCGCCAAAGTCGCGATTGTGCCAATGGGGTTCTGTTTTCCAGGCTATGACAAAAACGGGGCTGATATCCCGCCCATGAAACGGTGCGCGCAAACCTGGCATGGTCCATTGTTTGAGCGCTTGCCGCAAATCGAACTGAAAATCTTGATCGGCGGCTACGCACAGAAGTGGCATATCGGTGATCAGGTCGAAAAGACTTTGACGGCGACCGTGAAAAAGTGGCGTTACTTTTTGGCTCAGGGCGTCATTGTCACGCCACATCCAAGTTGGAGAAACAATGCATGGCTAAAGCGCAATCCATGGTTCGAAACAGAGGTATTGCCTATTTTGCGCGAGCGAGTGCAGTCCTTGTTATCCTGATTGCCGCTCTGTTTGGAACACTCGCGGCGTGCGTGACCCCCGCCACGCTGAAAACGCTCAATCTGGAGACCCCCGTGATGCCTGAACTTGATCCTGAAAATGAGCGCATGATCAGCTTCGATGGAGCTGAATTAGGCCTCACCGTTTGGGATACCGAAACGGCGCCTCAAATTGTCATTGTCGGCGTCCACGGCATGAATGACTATGCCAATGCCTTTCACATGGCCGCACCATATTGGGCGGAGCGAGGCGTGAAAACATATGCCTATGATCAGCGCGGGTTTGGCCGCTCCTATGGCCGAGGCGAGTGGCCCGAAGAAGAATCAATGCGCGAGGATTTGCGGACCGCAGTCAGGTTGGTGAAGGAGCGTTATCCTGACACACCGTTGGCGGTCGTTGGTATTTCAATGGGCGGGGCAATGGCGATGACCGCGTTTGGGTCTGATAATCCTCCCGAAGGTGTGGATCGTGTGGTCTTCAGCGGCCCGGGTTTGCGCGGGTGGGGGTCTATCCCGGTCGTCCAACGCATCGCACTATGGACCAGCGTCCGCGTGCGCCCAGGCTGGGTCGTTCGGCCACCGCGCTTCGTCAAAATCGAGCCGAGCGACAATATTGAAATGCTGCAACGCTTATGGGCGGACCCGCTTGGCATAAAGACGAATAAGATCGAACAAGTTCATGGGGTTGTCACCCTCATGGAAAATGCGCACCGGGCAACGCCGCGACTGACGACGGATGTTCCGATGCTTCTGACCTATGGGGCGAAGGATATCGTCATCCCGGAAGCGGGCGTGCGCCGAACTGCGCGTAGACTTCCGGCGCATGTTCGCACGGCGTATTATCCTGAGGGATATCATATGCTCTTGAGAGACTTGCAGGCAGAGACAGTTTTTGAGGATGTTCTCACGTTTCTGACGGATCCAGAGGCGCCACTCCCAAGTGAAGTCGGTGAGGTTCCGGGCCGTTCGTAAATCAGATGATTGCTTAATCGAAGAACTAGGTTTAGAGCGCCAGACGGTTTCAAACCCAACTAACGGATGGGCGGCTCATGTTCGACACAGCAGCGTTTGACAGTCACGAAGGGGTTCATTTCTTCAGCGATCCCGAGAGCGGCCTGCGGGCGATTATCGCCATTCATTCGACGACGCTTGGGCCCTCCTCGGGTGGCACGCGGATGTGGAACTATGACAGTAGCGCGGCGATGCTCACCGATGCGCTCCGGCTTAGCCAGGGCATGAGCTATAAGAACGCGATGGCGTCGATTCCGCATGGTGGTGGAAAAGCCGTGATTTGGGGCAATTCGAAAACGGATAAGTCTGAAGCCTTGTTCCGCGCCTTTGGTCGCGCCGTCGAAAGCCTGCAGGGCAAATACTGGACCGCCGAGGATGTCGGCATCGATACCGCTGATATTGAGATCGCAGCGCAAGAGACACGCTACGCTGCAGGCCTGACCACCGGGGCGGCGGCGAGCGGCGACCCCTCTCCGGTCACAGCGCTGGGCGTCTTCAAAGGCATCCAGGTATCAGCGCTACGGGCGTTCGGTGATGCAGATCTCAATGGCAAGACGGTCGCGGTGCAAGGCGTTGGATCGGTCGGTGGGTACACGTGTGAGCACCTTGCTGAAGCGGGTGCAAATTTGGTGATCACGGATATCGATCAAGAGGCACTCGACGATATCTCCAAGCGTACGGGCGCAAAAATCGTTGCGCCTCACGACATCTATGATGTCGATGCTGATATTTTTTCGCCAAACGCACTCGGCGCGATTCTCAATGACGAAACGCTGAAGCGCCTGAACGTCAAAGTGATCGCGGGCGGCGCGAACAATCAATTGAGCACACCTGACATGGGCGAGAAGGTCCGTCAGGCCGGAATGCTCTACGCGCCGGATTATGTGATCAATGGTGGTGGGATCATCAATGTTGCCGCGGAGATTTCAGGCTCCTACTCACGTGCTTGGGTGGACGAGAAGCTCGATACGCTGATCGATACGCTCGGCAAAGTGCTCGATGAGTCCTTGGAGACAGGGCGTACGACAAATGACGTGGCCGACGAAATGGCCCGGGCTCGAATTTCAGCCGCGAAAGCTTAAAGCGCAGGTTGAATAGGGCCTTCGGCACGACCGTGCACGAACTGATCTACATGGTCATTGCCGCTCGTGTCGATCTGACTGGCGGGCCCACGCCAGATGATTTTGCCTTCAAAGAGCATGGCGATCTCATCAGCGATTTTCCGCGCGCTCGCCATATCATGCGTGATCGAAATCGCCGCAGCCCCGAGCGCTTTCGTTTGCTCCACAATCAGGTCGTTAATCGCATCCGCCGTGATCGGATCGAGACCTGTCGTTGGCTCATCGAAGAAGATCAGCTCCGGCTTTGAAACAATCGCGCGGGCGAGACCGACGCGCTTTTGCATCCCACCGGAAATCTCAGCTGGCGTGAGGTCGGCGACATCTGAGCCGAGACGCACCTGGCGCAGCGTATCTATGGCACGTTCTTTTGCGTCTTTGCGTTTCATTCCATCCGCATTGAGCAAGCGAAAGGCGATGTTCTCCCAAACCGTCAAACTGTCGAACAAAGCGGCGGACTGGAACAGCATCCCGATCCGAGCGCGCATGGCTTCACGCGTTTTGCCCTGATCATGGGTCACATCTTCGCTGTCGAACAAGATTTGCCCTTTGTCGGGGGTCATCAGACCCAGGGCGTTCTTCAGCATGACCGATTTGCCAGAACCGGAGCCGCCCAGCACGACGAGTGATTTACCAGGAGCGACGTCCAGGTTCACACCTTTCAGGACCTGCTTAGGCCCGAACGATTTGTGGACGTCTTTGAGTTCAAGAAGGGCGCCGGTGCTCATGAGCCAAAGTCCACCAGAAGTGTTGAAATGAGATAGTTGAAGGCCAGAATCAGGACCGCTGCGCCGACCATCGCAAAGGTTGCTGCCCGACCAACGCCGGTCGCGCCAGCACTTGATTTGTCCCCATGATAGCATCCGAGGATCGCGATGACGCCGCCAAAAACAACGGCCTTGATCAAGCCGACCGTGACGTCTTGCCAGGTCAAGAAATCGAGCGTGTTGCGCAAGTAAGTGGTTGAGTCGAAGCCAAGACCGAGCGTGCTAACGGCCCAACCGCCCATGACGCCAATAATATCAGCAATGAGGACGAGCAGGGGCAGGGTCAGAATACCAGCGAGGAAGCGCGGTGCGTAAAGATATCGAAACGGGTTGGCGCTCAGCGTCTTGAGCGCATCAATCTGTTCCGTCACGCGCATCGCCCCAATTTCTGCTGCGATCCCAGCTGAAACCCGCCCCGCCAGCATCAAGCCCGTAATCGTTACGCCGAGCTCGCGTGTGATGCCCAAGACGACAATGTTTGGCACGAATTGTTCCGCGCCAAAGCGACTGCCGCCCGAATAAATATTCAAGGCCAATGCCGCGCCAATAAACACGGCCGATAACCCCACGACCGGCAGGCTGTAAAACCCGATGGCGATCATCTGACGAATAATCTGCGCCGGATACCAGCGTGGGCTGAAGCTGGCGCCGATTGTTTTGCCCGTAAAAATCGACAGTCGACCGATTTCTGAGAGCATGCCCAGGGTGGCCGAGCCCAGCCATTGCAAAGGATTGGGGATGCCACCTTTAGCTTTAGTAGATGCGTTTGACACGGGGAGTGAGTCCTGTGGTGAGTTCGTATCCAATCGTGCCCGCGAGGGCGGCTTGTTCTTCTAACGGCGCGTCCGGCCCGATCAATTGGCCATAAACACCGGGCCTGGCAAGATCAGCGGCCTTTGTGACATCAATTGTAATCAAATCCATGGAGACTCGGCCCAAAATAGGGCAGCGCTTACCCCCAAGGCTGACGAAGCCTTTATTTGAGGAAGAGCGCGGCACGCCATCGCCATATCCGATCGCCAAGGTCGCAGTCAGCGTGGGCTGTTCTGCGCGCCATGTTCCGCCATATCCGACTGTGTCACCCGTCTCGACTTGCCGGACTTGCAAGATAGGCGCTTCCAAAGTCAGGCCGGGTTTCAAGATCAACCCTTCCGGAGGGTGTCCGCCGCCATATAGCGCGATGCCGGGACGGGTGAGCGCGTTGTGAAAGTCTGGGCTGAGCCAGACGCCTCCGGAGTTTGCAAGGGATACCGGGATACCCGGAAAGGCATTGGATATCGTCTTCAATTGGTCAGATTGCAGCGCATTCATGCCGGATGACGTATCTTCGGCGCAGGCCAGGTGTGACATCAGTAAGATCGGGCCTTGCGCTTCGCTCGCTTCGGCAAGGTCCGCGGCATCCTCAACAGGCAGGCCAAGCCGGTTCATTCCAGTGTCGAAATGCAATACGAAACCGCGGGGCATTTTTACGCCATCCACCAGCCAATCCGCCATGGTCCGGAACTGAAAGCTCGAATTGATCACCGGAATGAGCGCATTTTCGCGATAGAGCGCTTCCTCATCCGGCGAAGGACCGTTCAAGACGTAGATGTTTGGATGACTGCCCAGAGTTGCGCGGGCGACTTCCGCCTCGTGGCCGTGAGCCACAAAGAAATGATCACATCCAGCATCATGCAGAGTTTCCGCGACTTGTCTTAAGCCATGCCCGTATGCGTCGGCTTTGATTACCGCGCCTGTTACACCGCCAACTTGTGCAGCTTTAATGGTGCGCCAATTATAGGCGATGTTGGGTAAGTGGATATGGGCGCGCGGTCGAAGGCTCATAGGCGCCGGATTACCGCGCTTTGCGGCAGATGTAAGGCCTATTCGTCAAAAGCGTCTTGGGACGCGCGCGCCAAGTTGCCAAAGCGTGTGACATTCGCATCAAAAGACAGAACCACTTTGCCGATTGGACCGTGTCGCTGTTTACCAAGGATGACCTCGGCGGTGCCGTAAACTTCGTCCATGCGTTGCCGCCAGGAGGCCCATTTATCTGCCGCGGCGGGATCACCGCCATCCGCTTGCGGTTCGGTTCGCTCAAGGTAATAGCTTTCGCGATAGACGAACATGACAACATCAGCGTCCTGCTCGATAGAGCCGGACTCGCGCAGGTCGGACAATTGAGGGCGTTTATCATCACGTTGTTCAACTTGCCGCGACAATTGTGAAAGCGCGATGACTGGCACGTTCAGCTCTTTTGCGAGGGCTTTGAGCGTGGTTGTGATTTGAGTGATCTCTTGAACTCGGTTCACATCGGATTTGCCAGAGGTCCCGGTGAGCAGCTGCAAATAGTCGATAATGATCAGATCAATCCCGGTCGAGCGTTGCAGGCGTCGCGCACGGGCGGCCAGTTGGCTGACTGAGATGCCGCCTTGGTCGTCAATGTAGAGGGGAAGGTTTTGTAACTCCTCCGTGGCCTCGCGCAGCGTCTCAAAATCATGTTTGTCGAGATCGCCCTGGCGGATCTTGTGTGCATTGATGCTGGTGCGTTCGGCCAGAATCCGCGTGGCGAGCTGCTCAGATGACATTTCCAGCGAGAAAAATGCGACCTTGCCGCCTTCGATGGTCTTGGTCGAGCCGTCCTCTTGTTTTTCACCGCGATACGCTGCTGCGACATTGTAAGCGATGTTCGTTACGAGCGAGGTTTTCCCCATGGAGGGGCGTCCCGCCAGAATGATCAGGTCCGATTTGTGAAGCCCGCCCATTTTATGATCGAGATCGTCGAGTTCGGTCGCGATCCCAGCAATCTTTCCTTCGCGCTTGAACGCCGCTTCTGCCATTTGCAGCGATTCAGTGAGAGCTTCGGAGAAACTCGAGAAGCCGCGTCCCGTAGAACCGCGTTCAGCCAGAGAGAAGAGTTCTCGCTCAGCGAGCTCAATCTGCTGAGTGCCGTCGACGTCGCGATCGTGATGCTGCGCGCGAGTTTGCACGCCCGCGCCGATATTGATAAGTTCTCGGCGCATGGCGAGGTCGCGAATAATCCGAGCATAATCCTGCACTTCAGGACCGAACGCTGCACTGTCGAGCAAGTCGGCGAGATATTGCGCGCCACCGATTTGGGTGAGGCGCTCATCCTTCTCAAACTGCTCACGCAGAGTCACGCCATCGGCGACCCGTCCGTTTTGGATGAGCATCTGACAGGCATCAAAAATCTCTTGGTGTGCGGGGGCGTAAAAATCGCTGGGCCGCAGAATATCCGACACACGTTGAAAGGCGTTATTGTCATACAGGATAGATCCAATCACGGCTGCTTCTGCAGACAGATTGTGCGGAAGTTCAGGACTGGAATCTTCTGGCGGCTGAAGAGGGGCGATCGCATTGCTCATCGCGCCCTATTAACCTTAAATTGTTCCGCGGGGCAGTCCTCGGACGCACACAGCCCCGACAAAAAATTAACTTATCCACAAAAGTCCGCGGGTCTGTGAACAAGCCGCAGGGCGATCTCTGGCCTTTCGCAAGCAATGAGTTATGTAGCGCCCTTCGCGCGCCACCTAAGTCCCAGTTTTTGGAGCTTCTGTCGATGAGTTCGGCTTCACTCTTATCCGCATTGCACAGTCCGGCAGCTGTTTATGGTGCGCCGTTTGGCGTGGATGTCTTGCGGTTGATTGAGGCGCTTGAAAACCGAGGTAGCGCGGCGCTTTATGTCGCCCGCGATGACAAGCAAGCGGCGACCGCCTTTAAGCTTGCTCAGTTTTTCCGCCCGTCTTTGGAAACTATACGCCTGCCGGGCTGGGATGTGCTTCCCTATGACCGCGTGAGCCCGTCGCCTGCGATTGCTGCGGCGCGGTGTGCCGCGCTGGCCAGTCTGGCGCAGCGCCCGGCCAATGCCGAGCCATGTCTGGTCATCACGACCGCGAGTTCTCTCGTCCAACGCGTGCCACCGGTAGAGACCATGCGCGCGAGCTCGCTCTCTGTGTATACAGGGGGGCGGATCGAGCAGAACGCGCTGACATCCTATCTCTCGATCAATGGTTATGTTCGCGTCGCATCGGTTTCGGAAAAAGGTGAGTATTCGATCCGGGGCGGTAAAGTCGATATTTATCCTCCGACTGGGGAGGAACCGGTTCGGCTCGACCTGTTTGGCGATGAAATAGAAAGCATCAAAGCCTTTGATCCGGAAACGCAGATCTCGACTCGTCCCTTAAATCGCGTGGCGCTGGCGCCCGTCTCCGAGATACTCTTCAATGAAGACACGCTTGGACTGTTTCGCGAACGCTACCTCGCAGAGCTCGGGTCGCCGGTGGGCGATCCCATGTACGAAGCCGCCCGCGCAGAAATCCGCCGTGGCGGGATCGAAGGTTGGCTACCGCTCTTCCACGATCACCTCGATACGTTATTCGATTATATCGGTCCCGGCGCTTTGATCGGGCTCGGCGCATTGTCGGCAGAAGCGGCGAGTGAGCGCTTATCGCAAGCTAAGGACTATCACGCCGCCCGTTTGGAGGCAGCCGGGGAAGAACGCCAGGCGAGAGTCCTGTCACCGCAGCACCTGTATCTTACAGAGGACCAGCTTGCAGCGGCTCTTCAGAGTCGAGGGGTCGCGCGGTTTCACCCGGGACGTGGTGAGGGCGGGGTTGATCTTGGCGGCGCACAAGGGCGCGATTTTGCACCTGAACGCGCGCAGCCAGAGGTCAACATTTTTGAGGTGGCCGCGCAGCATGCGAAGTCTATTCACGGCGCCGGTAAGACCATTGTATTCGGGGCATGGACCGATGGCTCTGCGAGTCGCTTAGAGGGTGTGCTTGAAGACCACGGATTGCCCGATGCGACCAGGGTGTATTCATTAGAGGCGGCCCGCAATGCGGAAGTTGCAATTTGTGAACTACCGCTGGAAACCGGGTTTGAGACCGATGACCTCGTTATCATCGGTGAACCAGACATCCTCGGAGACCGCCTCGCTGCACCGCGGCGCAAGCGCAAGGCTGCAAACTTCATTGCTGAATCCGGAAGTCTGAATCCGGGTGATCTGGTGGTTCATGTCGACCATGGGGTAGGCCGGTACGAGGGGCTCAAAACACTCGATCTTGCGGGCGCGGCGCATGATTGCCTCGAGCTCGGCTATGCCAAAGGCGATAAGGTCTTTCTGCCGGTTGAGAATATCGATCTGATCAGTCGATATGGTAGCGAAGACGCGGAGAGCGCCATCGATGCGCTTGGCGGCGTTGGTTGGCAAACCCGTAAAGCGCGCGCCAAGAAGAAGATCCTCGAAATGGCCGCGGAGCTGATGGCGATTGCGGCTGCGCGCGAGATGAAGAAGGCGGACTCAGTCGTCACAGGCGACGGTCTCTACGAGGAATTTGCGGCCCGCTTCCCATACGAAGAAACCGACGATCAATTGAACGCGATTGAGGATGTCTTAGGCGATCTTTCCTCCGGCAAGCCGATGGACCGACTGGTTTGCGGCGACGTGGGTTTCGGGAAGACCGAAGTGGCTCTGCGCGCGGCTTTTGTGGCGGCTATGGCGGGCCAGCAAGTCGCCGTGATCGCACCGACGACTTTGCTCGCGCGTCAACACTATAACACGTTCGCGGCGCGCTTCGCGGGCTGGCCAATTAATGTGCGACCCCTGTCGAGATTTGTTTCCACCAAAGAGGCGGGCGAGACAAAAGCCGGGATGACGAACGGGACGGTCGATGTTGTGATCGGCACGCATGCTTTGCTCGCGAAGAATGTTGAGTTCAAACGCCTTGGCTTGCTTGTGGTCGATGAAGAGCAACGCTTCGGGGTGAAGCACAAAGAGCGGCTCAAGGAACTCAAAGCCGACGTGCATGTTCTGACGCTATCTGCAACGCCAATCCCACGGACCCTGCAGATGGCTCTCACGGGTATTCGCGATCTTTCGATCATTGCAACGCCTCCGATCGACCGTTTGGCGGTGCGCACCTATGTGACAGAGTTTGATACGGTAACGCTCCGCGAGGCATTGCTCAGAGAAAAGTACCGGGGTGGCCAAAGCTATTATGTGGCGCCGCGCATCTCTGATCTCGATTACCTGGAGAACTTCCTCAAAGCCAATGTGCCAGAAGTGAAGTTCTGTGTTGCACATGGCCAGATGCCAGCTGGCGAACTCGAGGACCTTATGACCGCTTTTTACGAGGGTGAGTATGATGTCCTGCTCTCGACCACGATCGTCGAAAGTGGCCTCGATATTCCGCGCGCCAACACTCTGGTCATTCACAAAGCCGACCGTTTCGGTTTGGCTCAACTCTATCAATTACGGGGCCGTGTCGGACGATCCAAAGTTCGCGCCTATGCCTACCTTACAACGCCTGCAGATCGCGTCATTTCACCGGCGGCGGAACGCCGTTTACGGGTGCTGCAATCCCTTGATAGCCTTGGCGCAGGTTTCCAACTGGCAAGCCATGACTTGGACATGCGTGGCGGCGGCAACCTATTGGGTGACCAGCAATCTGGGCATGTCAAAGAAGTCGGGGTCGAACTGTATCAGCAGATGCTCGAGGACGCCGTAAAAGCGCTGCAATCTGGCTCCAATGCTGAAGAAGACGTGGCAGATGAATGGTCGCCACAGATTAATCTCGGCCTCTCAGTGCTGATTCCAGATGGATATGTTGAAGATCTTGGTGTGCGTCTTGGTCTTTATCGTCGGCTTGCCGACCTCACCAGCGAGCAAGAACGTGAGGCCTTTGCGGCAGAATTGATCGACCGGTTCGGGCCGCTACCGGAAGAAACCAAGCAATTGCTGGACGTGACCGCTGTCAAAGTGACCTGCAAAACGCTCGGGATTTCCAAACTGGATGCGGGACCGAAGGGCGTGGTCATAACCTTCCGGGATGATACGCTCGTTGATCCCGCGCAATTGATGATGCTGGTGCGGTCGCGCCCGGGCAAAATGAAGCTACGACCAGATAGCAAACTTGTCGTTATGGGCGTGCCTGCAGAGTCAAAGGCGCGGATGAGCGGCGTAAAGGCATTGCTAAGAGAGCTTGAGGCAACTTCGGCGGTGACCGCTTAAGCCCGGCGTTTGGTTGATAAACCCGATCGAGCCGTCAGTCCGCCCAAAAGTGATTTCAGAGTGTGGAATTGACGGCGCTCAATCGCGCGCCAATCCACCTGCCGCTCCAAAGCTTCTTCAATCCTGCGAGCAAGGACGACGGCACCGCGATACTGAGTGTCTGGCAGAGTGATGCAGATATGCTCAGCATCTAACCTTGCCGCCAGGTCTGTGTCGCGCAGCAGCGTTTTGATCTTCCGCGCACTGGCCCGAAGGTCATCATCCTCTCGAAGTCTTATGGACACGATTGAGAGTGGCACGGCGAGCTGATCGGCTTGATCCATTTGGGCCTGCAAATGTTGTTCAAGATAATCGCGCGAAACCAATCCGGTGGCGGCATCCTGAGCGGAGGATGTCAGATTGAAGGGTGCTTCGGTCGTGAGGCTCGGCTCGAAGCAGAGGCTTAGCAAGCGCGCCGCGACCACCTCGATATCTTTGCTGACATCGATGATCTGATCAGCCTGTTCCAGGGCGGCTTTGTCCAAAATTTTCGTATTTTCAGGACTGAGAAGGAGCACCACGCGCGGTGCTTCCACTAAGGGGAGGCGCTTGGCGCTGATAAGCAACTTGGTGGCTTCGTCGTCCGGCTTGGTCGGATAGAGAACGAGGGTTTTGAAGCGACCGCTTTCAAGATAATCTTCAGCCGTCAGGCGACTGATGGCAGCCACCAGGTTGATGTTCCCATCCTTCAAATAGGATTTCAGCGCGTTCAGGAACGGGGCATCATTGCCGAGCCAAAGCAAACGTTCGCGGTGCGCAGTTTGTAAAGCAGACGTCTCGAGACCGAACTTTTGAAAGGTTTCTACCCGCAGTTTGATTTCGCGACGACGTTGTTGTTCGCGCTGTCGAATGGCGAGACGTGCTGGCAGGGATGCCAATTGCGTAATATCGGTGAGATGGATCGCACTTCGCTCATGGGCTTGATGCTCGCGACCGAGTGTCACGATGAGACGCTTATCATTGCCAGACACAGATAGATCGCGGGTCAACAGATCGAACAAAGCTGGGGCAGAATCTGGCGGCAGGTATGAGCCTCGCACCGGCACAGGACGGATGCCTGCCTGGCGCAAACGCGCCTGAAGCATTTCCAGCCGAGGGCTCTCCGAAACCACATGCATGACGGGTGCGTCAAAACTCTGTTCGTTAAACATTTACCGGTCCCTCAGGCGACGTTGCGTCAGGCCTTTTCTTTACTCTCGTGAGTCTTAAGGTCTGGTTGAACGCGCACAACTTATGCGCGGTCTGGAGGGAGAAAGACATGGCACAGGGACCCCTATCTGGTGTCAAAATCGTCGAGTTCGCAGGCATAGGGCCGGGCCCTTTTTGCGGAATGCTGTTGAGTGATATGGGCGCTGATGTCGTCCGGATTGATCGCGCCGGTAAGTCGCGTCCCGGAAATCCCACCGACGTGATGAGCCGTGGGCGCCGTTCAATCGCGCTTAATCTAAAAGATGAAGATGACCGCGAAACAGCCTTGAAGCTGCTAGAAAAAGCGGATGGTTTGATTGAAGGCTTCCGCCCGGGTGTGATGGAACGCAACGGTCTTGGTCCAGACACGGTTTTGGCGCGAAACCCTCAATTGGTTTACGGTCGAATGACCGGCTGGGGACAGCACGGTGCGCTCAGTCATTCGGCGGGTCACGACCTCAATTACATCGCGATCACAGGCGCGCTGCACGCGATGGGCGATAGAGACGGTCGACCGCGTCCGCCATTGAACCTCATTGGTGATTATGGTGGTGGGGCGCTCTATCTCGCGATGGGGCTCTTGGCCGGGATTATCAATGTCAAGAATGGCGGGCACGGGCAGGTGATCGATTGCGCCATGTCTGATGGCGCGGCCTCTCTAGCGACCATGTTCTATGGTATGCGGGCCATGGGGATCTGGACCGACGACCGCGAGGCGAACCTGCTCGATGGCGGGGCGCATTTCTATGACACATATGAGTGCGCCGACGGAAAGTGGGTTTCGATTGGGTCAATCGAGCCTCAATTCTATGCCTTGCTGGTTGAAAAAGCGGGTCTGACGGATCCTGACTTCCAGGCGCAAATGGATCGCTCTAAATGGCCGGACTTAAAAGAAAAACTGATGGCCGTGTTGAAGACCAAAACGCGAGATGAGTGGTGCACGATCATGGAAGGCACGGACATTTGCTTCGCGCCGGTCCTGTCCATGGCCGAAGCGCCAACGTACAAGCACAATGTCGATCGTGGCACGTTTGAGACAATTGATGGTGTTGTCCAACCAGGGCCCGCGCCGCGGTTCTCGGAAACACCGGGGGCAATTCAAGGCAAACCGGCTGGCATTGGTGAACATCAGGAAGAGGTGCTCAAAGACTGGGGAATCGCTTAAACGCGACCTACTTGTCGTCTTAGACATACGGAGATCAAGATGGGCGCACTTCCTGGCACGACGGGGCGACGGCGATTGTACCTCATGCGCCATGGCTTCGTGGATTACACGTCGCCGGAGGTCCGTGCCGCGCAAGACCCGTCGATCGCCTATCTGACTGAGGACGGCCGAGCGGAAGCGGTATCCGCGGGCATTGCACTTTCCGAGGTCAAACTTGACCTCGCCTTCCATACCGGCCTGCGTCGGACGCAGGAAACAGCTGAACTGGTGCTAGGCCAGCATGCATTGGACACTCCCGAATTAGAGTATGAGGGCCGGTTCCAGGAGTTGCGGTCGGGGCAATACATCGATTTTAAATCGCCCGAGCATCTTGCAGCGACAATGACCTTTCAGTTCGAACAAGCCGGCCAGCCCGGCGCGACGTTTCTCGAAGGCGGTGAAAAATTCTCCGACGCAATGGAGCGGATTGAGGATGGCGTGAAAGGTCTCCTGTCTCGCCCAGGATGGGCATCAGCATTGCTCGTCGCGCATGAAGTCGTCAATCGAATGATCCTGGCCTGGGCCATTGGCGCGCCGCTTGGCGCGAGCGCCGGGTTCGAGCAAGACACGGGTTGCATCAATATCATCGATTTTGATCTCGTGCCGGATGAGCTTGGAAATACGCGAATCGAGCGGGCAATGATCAAAGCCGTAAATCTGACGCCCGATAATTATCTCAAGAACGGTATGAATCTTCGGTCACTTGAGGCGATTTTTACACGCGCAGCTGAATAGCTGTTCAGGTTCACCGAACTCATTGACGTAAATATGAACGGAATATGAGATCGCGCTCCGTCTGCGTTCATGTTGATTAAGGTAAAACATACTCGTCGGCAGGGAAATCGCCCTTTGACGGTTTACCTGACGACGTCCTTCTTGCTTGACCTTGGCCGTTCTTTAAGAGCGGCCTTTTTTTTGGGCCAACGTCTCAGCCCGCGCCATGGCTGCCTTTAAGCTGTCTTCGAGGCGTTGTCTTAGTGTCTCGCGATCTTCATCCTTGCTCGGAATAACCGCGTCGCCAAAAACCAACGCCCCTCGCGTAAAAGGGTAGGGAATGCGAAATCCGTCCCAGGTGCCCAAGCGTTTTCGAGGTGAAGACACGATCGCATAGGGCAAGATCGGCGCCTCTGCTCGTTGCGCCATAATGATTGGACCATTTTGGGCGACTTCGGCGGGGCCGCGAGGACCGTCCGGCGTGATGCAAATGCCGCCCCCAGTCTTCAAAATTCGCAGCGCCTCGGCGAGCGCCTTCACGCCGCCTTTGTCGCGTTTCTTGCGTTTATGCGTTGAGGATCCGCGCACCGCTTCCAAACCGAGATGTTTGATAGCTTTAGCGACGGGCTCACCATCCTTTGAGAGTGAAATCAGCATCGCCGACCGGGTTTTTTGCTTTGGCCACTTCCGAATGATCCGGTTCCAACCCGATGGTAAAAGCAAAATCGTGGAATGCCAGGCAGCGACGATAATGTTCGGATAGCCCAGCCAAACCTGCAGCGCTTCCTGATCACCCTCGACCGACCAGCGAATGGTGCGATTACACAAGGCCATGTAGGTCCAGATGATCCAGCCCAGCAGACTGGTCACAATGGCGCTTCGCAAGATTGATTTCATGGCGCCTGTGTGTAGCCGCGATTGGAGATCGCGCAAAGAGCGCGCATACAGAAACACCCGGCCGCATGCAGTCAGCCGGGTGTTTCGTCTCGTGTGTGTGGGTGTGTCGCTTACGGTACGAAGACGGTGTAAACGACAGCCGCTTCGATTTCACCAGCACCTTGTGATAGATCATAGACACCGCCAGCGCCCAGGGTGTAGGTCGCATCGAAACGCACGGACTGATCAACGATCGAGCCAGTTGAGGCCGCCGTGCGGCGGGTGCCTTCAAAGACCGGCGCCGCAGTGGTCATAGCTGCGAGGTTCGCAAAGGCTGGAAATGTGCCGTTTGGATCCTGAGCATTTGTACCGAACGTCAATCCACTATCTGTGCCTGCGACCGTTACATCCATGGCGTAGCCGATGTCGTCGAGGTCAAAGTCACCGCTTTGAGTGGTCGCCGAGGCTTCACCATTGATGCTGAAAGCGGTGTTTGAAGCGACGTAGAAGCTGGAATTGTATTCCATTGGTCCTGCGCGCAAGCCAGCGTCGGCAACGTTGAACGCGCTGAACGACGTCGTGGTTGGGGTGATTGTGGCGATCGTGCTCGAGCTGTCCTGAATGGTCAGCACGTCACCGATGGCCGTTGTTGATGCTGAGTCAGCTGTTGGCGTCAAAGACCCCGTTACAACGGTGCGGCCATCAATTGTGGTGCCGCCGATCAAATCTGTATCACCCGCACCGGCCTGGTCGTTGATGATGAAATCGGTTGCGATTGGAACATTGCCTGTTCCGTCTTCTGCGGCCCAAACAATGACGACGCCAAGCACCTTAAAGTGAGGGCGGTCGATGATGGACGCATTTGCAGGGGTGACGGCAGCGGTGCTTGCAGCAAGGGCGGCACCTGCCAGAAGCAGTTTACGAAAGCTCATTTTTTAATCTCCATGACAGTGCAGCCGGAAAGCTGCAGATCGGGCCTTTTGACCTCGTGATCCTGGTGTCTCACAAAATGGCTTAGATTAAGCTAAGGTGCGCTTGGAGTTTCGGCGGTTTCGTTAACCGTACATTAGGCCGGGGTGACCGGTTTATCCGCAAGCTCTGCATACTTGCCGCCATGATAGACCAAAGGCATCGCCTCCGGATCTGAAGCGAGGCGATGAACCTGTGCGATAAAAAGAATATGATCGCCCGCAGCATGCTTTGCATAGGGCAGGCACTCCATCCGTGCAGCGCAATCGGGAAGGAGCGGAACGTCATGGAGTCCAGATTCTATATTTAGCCCCGCAAATTTATCCGTGCCGGACGTCGCAAACCTTTGCGATAAGGCTGCTTGGTCGTCTCTCAAAATATGAACCGCGAACGCGCGAGCTTGCGAAAACGCATTCAGACTGAGCGCGTTCAGGCCGACCGACCATAGAATAAGAGGAGGATCAAGCGAAACGGAATTGAATGAGTTGGCGGTTATCCCGACCGGCGCACCAAGCTCATCTCGCGTTGTGATTACGGTCACGCCCGTAACGAACAAGCCAAGGGTGTCTCTGAAGGTGCGTAAGTCGAAGCTCATACTTGCTTATGTGATCTGTTTGAGCGCCGGGTCTAGGTGGTGAATGTGCTCAAGCGAAGAAAAATCAGCAAATACCATGTCAAAGTACACGCGAACCCAAGCGGGTCGCGATGTCCGTTTTGGATTGAGTCGTGTTCGTAAGGGAAAATCCACGTTCAACACTGTGCGAAAATTAGAACACTTGTCGAACGCTGTCAGTGATTCTTACGATTCTACTATGCAAAACCAAAGAGCAGGTATGATAAATTGCGAAAATGTAGGGTTTTCAGAGTTTCGCGTCGAGCCGCGTTAACGATTGTGGCGAAGCTGTGACGCAAGCATTTATGAGGTGATAGCTGGTTTTTAGACGGTTTTGTGAAGGGGCGGTGTAAACTATTTTATAGATGAACGTCTGTTCATTATGAATGGCTGTTCATCTAATTGCCTTATCGAAAATTCACCCTAATTGGGGGTTGTATGTCGGTTTGGTAACAGGCATCTAGAGACCGTTCAGAGCGGGCAACAAGCCCCGGAATGCAGTGAAGGACATCTTTTAGCAGTCGCCGTAATTTTAACTGCGTTGGCGGCATCCAAGATGTGGAGAGTGAGACTAATGAAAGACTGGTGTAACACCGACGGCGCTCGCCGTCTTAAGGACAAAATTGCCGAATATTGGGCCGATCGCGGTTATGAAGTTGAGGTCGACCTGGTCGATGCAGGCTTCGTTCCAGCGATGCGCAGCGCACGTACGGACGTTCGCAGCAACATGGTCAACGGCATGCCCCGCCGCAAACTCGTCAATGTGAACGAGGTGCGCAGCGAGTACCGTCCTGACTAAGTCAATCCAGCAAGCTCTGCGATAGCTTGCTGCATATCACGCCAGTGATCGATTGACTTCAAAAACTCGTAGGGTTCGGCTGAGAGGGAGCCGTACCCAAACGATACGAAGATAAAAGGCAGTCCGGCATTCCGGGCTGCTTTTTCGTCTGTCCAAGCGTCACCCACCATGATTGTGCGATTCACATCGCCCCCCGCGCGCCGAACGGTCTCCAGGATATGCTCTGCGTCAGGTTTTTTCGTGGGCAGCGTGTCACCGCCAACAATTGATCCAAAATATGAGGTCAGTGAGAGGTCGTTTAACACCTCTTTGGCGAGGTTTTGCGCCTTATTTGTACAAACACCCATAATTGCGCCGGCGTTCCGCAGCGCATTAAGCGTAGGTATGCAAGCCTCATAGGGTTCGCTCAAGCGCGTGATGTTCTGCTTGTAATACTCAATGAAGGTCGGCCACAACTGGGCATCGATCTCCTCGTGGTCGATCGGCTCGCTATGATAGTTAAGACCTTTGCGGATCATGGCTTTCGCGCCGTCGCCAATCATCATCCGGATGCTTTCCAACGGGACGGGGGCGAGGTTTTTTTGAGCGAGCGTGTGATTGAGGGCCGCATGTAAATCGGGGGCGGTTTCAATCAGCGTTCCATCCAGATCAAAAACCACGGTCCACCCGGACAAATCATGGCGCATCAGCAGCCTCCTCAGTGAATAAAGCTCGCATCGACTCACAACATGCTCTAGGGCAGGCTCAGAATTTTCGCGAGGGATTTTACCATGGCGCGTCGGGCGGCAGTCATTTTGGCGGCGGGACAAGGGACTCGGATGCGCTCGTCATTGCCGAAAGTCCTACATCAGGTCGGCGGACGAGCTATGATCGACTGGTCGGTTGCGTTAGCACAAGCGGTCGGGTGCGACCGCGTTGTCGTCGTTTGCAGCCCGTCCGGGCAGGCTGTGCAGGACCATATCACGCGCACGATCGGCGCAGAGGCGATTGCCATTCAAGACCCGCCTCTCGGCACCGGACATGCTGTGCGCGCTGCCCAAGAGGCGCTTTCTGATTTTGAGGGCGAGCTGGTGGTGCTTTACGGCGACACCCCGCTCATCCCAGCGTCTGCGGTAGACGCTTTGTTCCAAGAGCTAGAAGATGGCGCAGCCATTGGCGTCCTCGGGTTTGAAGCGGCAGAACCTGGGGCTTATGGCCGTTTGATCACGACCGACAATGGTGATCTCGACGCCATCGTTGAAGCCAAGGAGGCGACACCAGAGCAGCTCGATGTCGCGTTCTGCAATTCAGGCGTCATGGCGGCGCAAGCCTCGGCAATGTTCGGTTTGCTATCAAAAGTCACGAACGAGAACGCGAAGGGCGAGTATTACCTCACTGATATTGTCGCTTTGGCACGCGAGGCGGGGCAAACGTGCCGGGCGGTGAGCTGCGACGAGACTGACGTTCTTGGCGTCAATTCACGCGTAGAGCTGGCGCAGGCGGAAGAAGCCTTTCAGGCCAAAGCTCGGCGAGCTTTTCTGATGGCAGGTGTAACCATGACCGCGCCAGAGACGGTCTTTTTCAGTCACGACACTCAGATCGAGAATGACGTTGTTCTTGAGCCCGGCGTGGTCTTCGCGCCGGGTGTTTCAGTGAAAACCGGCGCCCGCATTCGCGCCTTCTCGCACCTTGA
Source organism: Pseudomonadota bacterium (assembly GCA_038527765.1). Taxonomy (GTDB): domain Bacteria; phylum Pseudomonadota; class Alphaproteobacteria; order Caulobacterales; family Hyphomonadaceae; genus Henriciella. The sequence continues at coordinate 519,062 of JBCBFK010000002.1, read as the reverse complement.
AGGCGCGACCGTGGCCGAGAATTGCGAGATCGGTCCATATGCCCGGCTGCGCCCCGGTGCGACATTGGAGCAGGGGGTTAAAGTTGGGAATTTTGTTGAGATCAAAAATACCCGGATGGGCGAAGGAGCTAAGGCGAACCACCTGGCCTATCTAGGCGACGGTGACGTTGGAGCTGGCGCCAATATCGGTGCTGGGACCATCTTCTGCAATTATGATGGCTTTCTGAAATATAAAACAAAAATTGGCAAAAATGCCTTTGTTGGATCAAACTCTTCTTTAGTCGCGCCTGTGACGATTGGCGATGGCGCTTACATTGGTTCCGGCTCGGTCATTACCAAAGACGTAGAAGCCGATTCTTTGGCGGTTGCCCGCGGCAAGCAATTCGGAAAATCCGGGTGGGCAACCCGTTTCCGTGATCGAATGGCTGAGATCAAAGCTGCGAAGAAAAAGGGTTAAGGGAGAAACGGCTTGGCAAACGAGCTCGAAAAAGAGAATGCCGCCCAAGCGGCTATGGATTTTGTCGAAGACGGAATGACCCTTGGTTTGGGCACAGGATCGACCGCGAAATTCTTCGTCGAGTATCTGGCCGACGAAATCTCTGACGGATTGGTTGTGCGCGGTGTTCCGACTAGTGAGCAGACCCGTCGCCTGGCGGAATCCCTTGGCGTTCCACTGGTCGATGTTGAACAAGTTGATCGCATTCATTTGACCGTGGACGGTGCGGATGAAGTCGACGAGCAGGCCCAATTGATCAAAGGCGGTGGTGCGGCTCTTTTGCGAGAAAAGATCATCGCCAATGCTAGCGATCTCATGGTGGTGATTGCCGATAGCTCGAAGCATGTCGAAACGCTCGGGAAGTTCCCGCTGCCGGTGGAGGTGACTCCTTTCGGATACACGATCACGGCAAAAAAGGTCTTTGACGCTCTGAAGAAAGCGGGCGTGCTCAAGCCGATGATCAAGGTCCGGACGGGGCCTGGCCATAAGCCGATCGTGACGGATGGGGGGAACTTCATTCTCGATTGCGCGTGCGGCATTATTCCGGATCCCGCGCTCGCCGCGGCTTTGCTGGCAAATATTCCAGGTGTGGTCGAACACGGATTGTTCATCAATCTCGCACGCACTGTGATCATCGGGGCAGAAGACGGCGCCACTATATTTGAATACTAGGCAGGCGCTGCCATATTGCCTGCGAGCAAACTCAAAAACAGACTCAAGGACCAAACATGGCCGACCACCCTTATGACTATGATCTCTTTGTAATTGGTGGCGGCTCCGGCGGTGTACGTGCCGCGCGCATCTCAGCCAGTCACGGCGCGAAAGTCGGGCTCGCAGAAGAATACCGCATGGGCGGAACTTGCGTGATCCGGGGCTGCGTTCCCAAAAAATTCATGGTCTATGCGAGTGATTATGGCCGTAAGCTCGATGAAGCCAAGAAATATGGCTGGGATGTTTCGGTGGGTGATTTCGATTTCCCAAGCTTTATGGCCAATCTCCATGCTGAAGTGGATCGCTTGTCCGGGCTCTACATGAGCGGCCAGGTGAACGCCGGCGTTGATGTGTTCGAAGAACGCGCCGAATTCGTGGATGCGCATACGCTCAAACTCATCAAAAGCGGCAAGACCATCACGGCAGACAAGATCCTGATCGCGGTTGGCGGCGCCCCGTGGCGACCTTCGTCAGACGAGGTGCCAGGCGTTGAGCACACCATCACCTCGGATGGCGTGTTTCAGCTCAAAGAGTTGCCAAAGCACATCGTTATCGCAGGCGGGGGCTATATCGCGTGTGAGTTTGCCCATGTTTTTGCTGGGCTCGGGGTTGAGACGTGTCTCGTCTATCGCGGCGATACAGTGCTCAATGGCTTCGATATGGATGTCCGCACTGCGGTGCATGAAGGTTTGAAAGAAGCGGGCATCCGAGTGATTACGAGCACCATTTTTGAATCCATTGAGAAAACCAATGATCCTAACCGACCGCTCCATTTGACCCTCACCAATGGCATGACTCTCGACGCGGACGTGATTATGATGGCGGTCGGACGTCGTCCTCACATTGATGGTTTGGGGTTGGAGGCCGCCGGTGTGACGGTTGGCGACCGCCACGAGATTGTGGTCGACGAATACTCAAAAACGAGTGCGGAAAATATCTGGGCGGTTGGCGACGTGACGCGTCGCGCCGAGCTAACGCCGGTCGCCATACGAGAGGGGCATGCCTTTGCCGACACCGAGTTCGGCGGCAACCCCAGAACTTTTGACCACGATAAGATCGCAACCGCCGTTTTTACTCAGCCTGAAGTGGGAACAGTGGGTTTGCCTGAACACGAAGCCCGTCGGAAGTACGGAAAGGTCGATATTTATAAAACCAAATTCCGGCCCATGAAGAATATGCTGAATGGTAAGTCAGAACGCGTTTTCATGAAACTTGTGGTGCGCCAAGAAGACCAGGTCGTGGTGGGGGCGCATGTCGTGTCACCAGACGCTGGCGAGATGATCCAAATGCTTGGGATTGCGATAAAAATGGGGGCAACCAAGCAGCAGTTCGATGACACGTGCGCCGTTCACCCGACCATCGGCGAAGAAATCGTGACTTTGCGCACCAAATGGGAACCCCCAGCATAAGGGAACCCTTCGAATTCACTTTGCTCATTTGACGAAAAATGAAATGCTGATCCCGGATCGGATTAGGGGGCAGACATGAGCCGCGTATTTGTTGCCGTAGTTTTGTTAGGTCTTTTGACAGCTTGTTTGTCCAAGCCCACGCCTCCGCCCTTACCGCCGTGCGCTTCAGCGCCGATGATCGGACAGTTTAATCCCCAAACGGATGTGTTCGTCGGCCATTTTGATAGTAAGCCGGATGTTGATGATTTGCACACCGTTGCGGCCGTTGGATCTTTGCTGCAGCAGCCCGCACTAGAATGTGTCGAAGCCGTTGGCGTGGCCGGGGCCTACGGCGTTCAGGGCGGTGAGTTTATCCCTTCGCCGAGCCTCTTCGACCTCGCTTTTGGCGAAAACTGGCTGGACGGTCATTCAGATCGATCCGGGACAATTGCTGCGCAAGCCAAACTCTTTGTCGAAACGCTTCAGGCGGACGGGCACGTCTGGATTATGGTCGCGGGGCAGGCGGATATTGCCGCCGATGCCTTGGCGATGGCCATGCAGACTCAGCCTGATTTGCCCTACAAGACGCGTATACATCTGGTTCAACACAGTGATTGGAACGAAAGTGTCACCGCGACTGAAAAACTAGCTTTCGTTCAGGCCAATGCTGATTACCAGAAAATCGCCGATGGCAATGCGCTTGGGAATGGGACGCCGGGATACACAACAAATAGCGCGATCTATTGGCCATCTGTCTTGGCCGATCCGCGCATCGGCCCTCTCTGGCAAGCAGCGAAAACACTGGCAGACGAGCGCAATCCTGAGGCGGCCTATGTAAACCCATCTGTTGCGGCGGGTGGTTTTGATTTTTCCGATACGGCTGAAATGGCGCATATCTTTGGCTTGCAGCGCCTGAACGATGTCGGCGACTTTTTCGATTTTGTGCTGCCGCCTTTGAACATCACGTGGCCGAATGGATCACAAGCGGCGCTCGCCCTGACCTATGACGATGCTCTCAATAGCCAACTTGAGGTCGCTGTTCCGCACCTCGATGCGATCGATTTGAAAGCGACGTTTTATGTCTCACTGGGCTTCAATGATCGGGACGCGAAGATTGAAACTTGGAGATCGGTCGCGGCGAGCGGCCATGAACTCGGCAACCATACATTGGTGCATCCGTGTCGCGGCTCGTTGCCGGGGCGTGACTGGGTGCAACCAAATCGCGATCTGGATACTTATTCGAAGGCGCAGCTCTTATCGGAGATCGAAGAGGCTAACGCTCTGCTCACTGAGATTGACGGCAAGACTGTGCGCACATTCGCCTACACGTGTGGTGACGTAACGGCTTCCGGGGAATCCTTCATCAACGATCTGCGCCCTTATGTTGTGGGCGCGCGCAGCGTGGTGAGGGATGCCCCTTATGATCCCTATTTCATGCCATCTTTCGCCGTGGATCAAACGCCGGCCCGCGAGATGATCGCCTATGTCGACGAATTGATTGCAAAGCAAACGGTTGGAACGATCACGTTTCACGGCATCGGCGCCGATCACCTGTCCATTACTGAAACGGATCACAAGACGCTTTTAGCGTATCTAAAAGCGCGAGAAACTGAGATATGGGTCGCCCCACTCGTGGACATCCTGACTTGGGAGCAAGCTCAATCTCAGCTGAAATAATTGGATCTAGATCGAAAAGCTCGTCCCACAGCCGCAGCCTGCCGTGGCGTTCGGATTGTTGATCTTAAACGCCGCACCGATCAATTCAGTAGAAAAGTCGATTTCAGAGCCGCCCATGAATTCGAGACTCATCTCGTCGACCAGGACGCTCACCCCGTCGCGGGTGACGACAAGATCATCGTCATTGGCGGTATCGTCCAAATCGAACTTATATGAGAACCCGGAGCAGCCGCCCCCTTCAACGGAAACCCTTAAATAGGACTTATCCGGTTGTTTCTCCAGAATCGCTCTAATGCGATTGGCGGCCGATTCAGACAAAGTGACAGTGCTCATGAGCAGTAAAATAGTGACTCCGAACATCCCTGAAAAGAGGGCAGTGTTTGCAACCCACTGGGAAGACTCGCGCGGGCGGTTCATTCAAGAGCCCCATTCTGCAACGCGCACGCCTTTTCAGCGGGATCGCGACCGGATCATTCACGCCTCCGCTTTTCGTCGTTTAAAGCAGAAAACGCAGGTTTTTGTGGCGCATGAAGGCGATCATTACCGCACCCGTCTGACGCATTCCCTTGAAGTTGCACAGATTGCGCGCTCCGTTGCGCGGACCTTGGCGCTCGATGAAGATCTTGCCGAAGCCATGGCTCTGGCGCACGATCTCGGGCATCCACCGTTCGGGCATGCCGGTGAAGATCAACTGGATGAGTGTATGGAGGCCTATGAAGGCTTTGATCACAATGCCCAAACACTCCGCGTCGTCACCAAGCTAGAGGATCGCTATCCAACTTTTCCAGGCCTCAATCTGACCTGGGAGATGCTTGAAGGCCTGATCAAGCACAATGGTCCCCTGATCACAGCTGACAATTCCATATCGGATCTGCCCGCGGCCTTCCGGGATTTTGCCTGGCTGGAGGATTTGGAGCTCAATCAATTCGCAGGGCCTGAAGCCCAAGTAGCAGCGCTCGCAGACGATATTGCGTACAATAATCACGATATCGATGATGGTATTGCGGCCGGATTGTTCACCATTGAGGACCTCGAAGAGCTGCCACTGGTCGGCGATATCTTTCGGTCCGTGAAAGACGACTTTCCGGCATTGGACCGGGGAAAGATTGTGAACGAGGCCGTGCGACGCCTGATCGGTCACTGGATCAATGACTTGATAGAAGAAACGCAACGTCGCGTGCAGCACTATCAGCCCGCAAGCGCGGGAGACGTACGGGCAATGCCCGTCGCGCTCGTCGCCTTCTCGGAACGGCTAGATCAGGATCAAAGAGCGCTTCGGGCTTTTTTGTATGAGCGCATGTACAAGCATTACAAGGTCAATCGGATGCGCTCACAGGCCAAGCGCATTCTCAAGGAACTGTTCGGTTTGTTCATGGATGAACCTGAAACACTACCTGATATGTGGCGGCGCGATGCCGAGCAGGCGACCCCCGTCCGGCGGGCCCGTCTTGTCTGTGATTATTTGGCTGGAATGACCGACAATTATGCCATCGATCTGCACCGCCGTTTGTTTAGCATGGAGAGCATGCTCTAGGCCTCAATTCGGTCGTGAGATTCAGGCATCGTTAACAAAACAAGCCTAGCTGTTAACGAAACTAAGGATGGCAGGGGTAAGTATGAGCCGTGCACAACGTGAGCCCGATTACGATTTCGGGCCTTATGAAGATGAATATCGCGGATTTGAGATCCGGGATGATGAAACGGGGCGAGGGCCGCTGATTCTGGTGCTCGCACTTGGCGTTTTGCTTATTTTCGCGGGCGTTGTCTGGAACACCTATCGTCAGGGAGTGCGCCCGACACAGGGTGGTTTGCCCGTAATTGCTTCGGATACCGCGCCCTATAAGCGATCGCCTGAGGAAAGCGGCGGTGTTCAAGTGGCTGGGCAAGACAAAGCCTATTACGACTCGATGGATGGTTTGGGTGACCCTGCTGTCACCAGGGCCGCAGCGCGCAATCCGATCGATATTCGACGCCGCGATCCTGACCTGGCTGGCGGTCCATCCGTGCTGCCCCCTGTGGAGGGAGCCGAGGATGCGCCAAACCTTGTGTACGCTGAATCTGAAACCGCCGCCGAACGCGAAACAGAGCCGCAATCGCCAATTCAGATCGCGGCGGCGATGCCCGAGCCCACCAGTGCACCGACGCTTCCAACAGTATCAGAGCTTTCCGGAGTAGCGACCAATGCGGTTTCTCGGTTCGCTAATAGCGGTTCGTATCAGGTGCAATTATCAGCACTGCGATCCGAAGATGCCGCGCGCACGGCTTGGACGCGCCTCCAAAGCACCGCACCCGATCTTTTCCAAGGGGCCAATTTGGACATCCAACGCGCCGATCTCGGAGCGAAAGGCGTATTTTACCGCCTTCGTGTCGGGTCATTTGCTGATCGGGATACTGCAAAAGGGTTTTGCGCCGACGTGAAAGCCGCGGGTAAAGACTGTATGGTCGTCGCAAAGGTTAGTGGATGAGCTTATCCGCCTGCATCACCAGCGTATCTGGCCCGTCACTCCTCGCGGAGGAGCGGGCGTTTTTGCGCGATGCGCAGCCTTGGGGGGTTATCCTTATGGGGCGGTCTTGTGCCTCTCGTGCGCAAGTCAAAAAGCTCACTGCGGACATAAAAGATGCACTAGGGCGGGACGCCTTGATCTTTATTGACCAAGAAGGTGGTCGTGTTGCGCGCCTCAAGCCTCCGGAATGGCCAAAGTTTCCTGCAGCGGGCGTTTATGGTGAACTCTTTTTGCACAATCCGGACGCCGCAATAGAGGCCTGCCAGCTCGGGCATCGCCTGATGGGGCACGAACTCTTTGAGCTTGGAATTCAGGCGGATTGCGCCCCGTGTGGAGATTTGCGTCAGGCGGAGACGCATGACGCGATCGGAGATCGCTCGTTTGGGTATTTGGTCGATGCTGTGATCGCGTTGACTGAGGCTGCGCTATCTGGATTGGCAGACGCTGGGGTTGCAGGGGTGATGAAGCATATGCCCGGTCAAGGCCGAGCGGCCTCAGACACTCATTATGATCTCCCTTCGGTTGCGGCCGGCATCACGACGCTGCTCGAAGATATGTCTATTTTCAAAGCACTGTCGGACATGGTGCCTATGGGCATGACATGCCATGTGATTTTCGAAGCGTTTGATACCAACACACCGACGACCATCTCGCCGACAGTTATTTCTGAGACCATTCGAAAGCGAATCGGATTTCAAGGGCTGCTCATGACGGACGATTTGGGGATGGATGCATTGGGTGGCACACTCGCGACCCGAGGTGCGAGTGCGCTTGCAGCTGGCTGCGACGTGCTTTTGCATTGTTCAGGATTCCTCAAAGATCCGGCTGAAATCCTTGCTGAGATGCAGGAGGTTGCAGGCGCTGCGGGCTCGCTATCGGGCGTATCGCTGGAGCGGGCGAATGCGGTCCAATCCTCAATTCGAACGCCGGTGGACTTTGATGCAGAGACAGCCTGGGAGCGTTTCGGCGCTTTGATGTCAAATATGGAAGCGAGCGCGTAGCGATGGAATTGGTTTCCAACGATCTTGTCACCCTCGATGATGATGTCGAAGCAGGCGATGTTTTCGCGATCGATGTCTCAGGCTATGAAGGCCCGTTGCATCTTTTGCTCGACCTTGCCCGAAAGCAAAAAGTCGATTTGCTGCACGTTTCTATCCTTGAGCTTGCGACTCAGTACCTGACCTTCATTCAGGAAGCTCAGGACAAGCGAATTGACCTTGCTGCAGACTATCTGCTGATGGCCGCCTGGCTTGCGTTTTTGAAGTCGCGCCTTTTGCTGCCAAAGCCGAAGAAAGACACCGATGGCGAAGTCAGCGCCGAGGATGACGCCCGCAAGCTTGCGTTTCGCCTAAAACGTCTCGACGCCATGCGGGAAGCGGGCGAAGCGCTTATGGACAGCAGTCTCCTGGGCCGAGACGTGTTTTTGCGCGGCATGCCCGAGCAGCCGAAAGTGGTCAAAACAACGGAGTATGACACCACGCTCTACCATTTAATGCAGTCATTCGGTTCGATCCGGCAGCGTAAAGCGAAAGAGGCACCGCATACCATTCAGACCCAGTTTGTCTTGCCGCTCGAAAGTGCCCGGGACAATCTGCGGTCTCTCAGCCCGAAACTGAAAGAATGGGCGAGCCTCGACAGTGTTCGACGCCAAATGATCGATGTTGACCCGGATCTGCCGCCAAAGTCTGTCACCGCCAGTGTTTTCTCAGCGACCCTTGAACTCACGCGAGATGGAGATGTTGATGTCCGTCAGGACCAGCATTTTGGGCCGCTGTATTTGCGCTCTAAAGCGCCACAACAAGAGGGGATAACCCCATGACCAAAGTTGAATCTTCGATTCCAATTGAAGATGCGCCCGAAGATATTCGCCGCGCAGTCCAACAACTCTCTTTTGCGTATAAACGCTCAGCTGAAACGCTCTATGAAGTCGAGGACGACGCGATGGCCGAAGCTGTCCGCCGTGCTGAAGCTGTCTTGTTTGCCGCCGGTCAACCATTGGAGGCCTCCGTAATCGCTGAAGTGTTGCCGCAAGGCGTTGATGTCCCTGCGGTCTTGATGACCCTAAAATCGACCTATGCTGAGCGTGGCGTGAACCTGGTGGAAGTTGCTGGAAAGTGGCGCTTTCAGACCGCAGATGATCTCGGCTATCTATTTGTTGAGGAACGTCACGAGCAGAAGTCTCTTTCGCAAGCCGCCCTCGAAACGCTTGCAATTATTGCTTATGGACAGCCTGTCACCCGCGCTGAAATCGAAGCGGTCCGCGGCGTTGCAGTTTCCAAGGGTACAATTGACGTTTTGATGGAAGCGGGTTGGGTCAAGATCAAAGGCCGCCGTAAGACGCCAGGGCGTCCCGTCACACTCGGCACGACAGATAAATTCCTAGAACACTTTGGGCTTGAAAGCCTCGATGTGCTGCCGGGGCGCGCAGAGCTTGAGGCAGAAGGCCTGCTCTCGGATGTTATTCCAGATGGGTTCTTTTCTGACGGCTCGAGCATGCATAATGAGGCGGATGAGCCCGTTTCCGAGGCAGATCCTGAAGAAAGCACTGACTTCGTCACAGATTTTATGGGCCCTGAAGAAGAGGTTCATTAGAAGTTTCTGCGTATGAAAGGTCCGTCATGCCATTGTAAGTGGCGGATGGGCGCGTTATCTCAGTCCCATTGATAGGAGATTTATCATGGCTCCAAGTTGGATGCAGCTCTTGCTTGTAGCGGTCGTGGCTTTGCTGATTTTTGGCGGACGCGGACGCATTTCTTCGATCATGGGTGATGTGGCGAAGGGAATCACGAGCTTTCGCAAGGGTCTGAAGGAAGAAGACGCTGAGACCAAAGCCGTCGATGGTGATGACATGGTCAATATTACGCCAGAGAAGGAAAAGGCGAAGTCGGCTGACTAACCCGCCTGACAGCGCGGAAGGCGCCCTAATATGCTGCCGCAATTCGGATTTAGCGAACTCATCTTTCTCGTGATCATCGCTTTGGTGATCTTGGGACCAAAAGATCTATCACTCACCATGCGCAAGATCGGCCAATTTGTTGCCAAGGGTCGATCTATGGCCAACGAGTTTCGGGCCGCATTTGATGATATTGCCCGGCAAGCTGAGCTCGATGACTTACGCAAAGAAATTGAAGATCTGAAGCGCGACAACGCCGTGACGGAAGCTGTGGACGAGCTCAAATCGGTTGAGAAAGATATAAATGAGAGCGTGATGCGCGAAGAGCGAGCTGTAAAAGCTGAGCTCAATAAGCCCGTTACCTCAGATTCAGAACCCAAGGCTGGCCCAGACCCGGCACCGGCAAATGATCCTGAAGATAAGGCCGTCTCATGAGCCAGGATCTCCCGGTTGATCAACGCCCAGACTTGATCGAAGATGAAATGGAAGCGTCTCGGGCTCCATTACTCGAGCATTTGAACGAGCTGCGTTCGCGTCTGATGAAGGCGCTTTTAGCCTTCGCGATTTGTACGATCGGGTGCTTTTTTGTGGCGGGGCCGATTTTCAACGTCCTGGTCGAACCTTTTATCGAAGCGTTCAAGACCCATGGCGTGACTGAGGATCCGAGACTCATCTATACCGCGCCGCTCGAATTCTTCTTTGTGAAACTCAAGATTGCTCTGTTTGCCGGTTTGTTTGTGTCATTTCCGATTATGGCTTGGCAAGTTTACGCCTTTGTGGCGCCTGGTTTGTACAAGAACGAAAAAGGCGCTTTCCTTCCATTTTTGGTCGCGGCTCCGGCATTATTCACGGTCGGCGTTTTGTTCGTCTTCTACGTCATGATGCCCTTGGTCATGATGTTTGCCTTAGGGCAGCAACAAGCAGGCGGCATCGATTCGGTTCAAATTGAAGCGCAGATCAAAGTGTCCGAGTATTTATCGCTCTCGCTCGCATTGATGACCGCGTTCGGCCTGTCTTTTCAGCTTCCAGTCGTTCTGGCCCTTTTGGGGCGTGCAGGTCTCGTTGGGGCCGATACGCTCCGGAGCGGACGCAAGTATGCGATTGTTGGTATATTGGCCGTGGCGGCCTTTGCGACGCCGCCTGATTTCATCTCCCAAATCATGCTAACCGTGCCCGTTTATGGGCTTTATGAAATCAGTATTTGGATTGTCTCGGCGATTGAGCGCAAAGCAGCAGAAGAAGAAGAGGCGTAAGCCTAAAACTCTGCGCAGTTCGGCAAACTCAGACCAGATGGCAGCAGCGTGTCTTCGGTGGCACATGCGCCCTCGAAATTCGCGGTTTCGACCCCAATGGCGGTCTGAAGATTAGCCCCTGCGAACCGTACGTCACGGAAGCTAACCTCCGAGATATTCGTCGCGGATAGAACCGCCCCTGTCAGTACGGCATTGTCAAAAACAGATCCGGTCAAGTCCGCGGATGACAGGACCGCCTCTGAGAGTGTTGCGGCCGAGAAGTCGGCATTTTGTGCGGTCACAGATTGCATTTGCGCTCCGTCAAGGGCGGCGCCGATGAACTTTGCGTCGCTCAAGCTTGCACTTGTGAGCACGACCTCTTGGAGCTTCCCTGAATTGAAGGTTGCCCCTTGAAGGCGCGCGCCAACGAGCGTCGCACCTTCAAATGTCGCCCCAGTGAAGTCGCCCAGGCGAAGGTCTGCGCCCGCGGCTTGCGCACCTTTAAAGTTGGCGTCATGCGCTTGCGCGCGCCGGAGGTTCGCAGCGGTTAAATCTGCTCCCGGATAGTTGGCTTTCGAGACATTCCAGCCTGACATATTGCGTCCGACAAGAGAGCAATCGGCACAAGAGCCACTATAGGAGGGGCCCCATGAAATTCGACTTGGAGATTCCTGCGGGATTGCCGTCCCACTTAGCGCGAGAAAAACGCTCGCAATAGCGAGCCAGCGAATGTCGTCCCGTGTCGTCATGTTGCACGTCATACGTGAAGTGCGCAGAGCGTTTAACTGAATTCGCGGTAATCCCTTTGCGCCGCATGAAGCTGTTGCAAACATGTCTCACATGCTGTCGGCTAGGTGCAGTTTGGAATGGTTTTGCCTTTCGGCAGACGGGTTGAAGGGTCGCCGCAGGCTTGGTCGAGCTGGGCTTGAGTCAAACCTTTGACGAGGGTGAGATCGGCCCCCGAAAAGTTCGCTCCCGTGAGATTAGCGCCCGTTAAGGTGGAAGTGCCAAAATAGGTGCCCACAGCCGTCGCATGCTCGAAATTCGCGCCGCTGAAGTCAGCACGGTTGAAGCGCGCCCCGAACAGGTTCGCGACCGAGAGATTGGCGCCTTTCAGGTTCATGTCGTTGAATGTTGACAGAGCCATGTTTGATTGACGCAGGCGCGCATTTGAGAGGTCCATCTTCTCGCCATCCTGGTAGGACAAATTCGCCTGGAACAGGTTACAAGCGGCGCAGGACTTGCCGTCTCTAACAGCTTCGATCTGGCCCGCATCCTGGGCCAAAGCTGGCATTGAAATGAAACTCAGTGCCGTGAAAAGAGCTGCAAAGTGTTTCATTTTGGGACGCCGTTCCCGCTGATTGAGTTCTACACAAGCAAAGTAAGGCAAGCGATGGGCCAGTCGTGGCGGCGCTTAATCTGTCGCTTCGGCCTTGCCGACAAAACCACACGTATCACAGGCGATTTCGCCGTCGGCCTCATCCAGATACAATGTAAAACTGCCGCAATTGGTGCAGGCGTCGGTAAGATAGTTAGGTCGATCCGTCTCAGCCTCTGCATCGACCTTTGCTTCGTCCTGTTCCGCATCCGCCTCGCGTTCTTCGCGTTTGGTATTGAGAATAACGATATTATCTGGGATCTGACCGCGTGAGTAACCGCGCGAGATCAAATGCGCCGCTTCATCGGGGAGAGGCTGGGCATGCGATTTCTCAATGCCATCTTCAAGACCGCGCCCAAGACCGTCATGGGTCACATCGCCGAGCTCTGCGAGATCTTCGCGTGCGAGGTAAGAAACGGCGAGCTCGCGGAAGATATAATCCAGGATCGACGTAGCGCGAGTAATCTGGTCATTGCCAGTGACATCGCCAGCCGGTTCAAACCGGGTAAAGACGAAGGCGTCGACATATTCTTCGAGCGGAACGCCATATTGAAGACCGAGCGAAACGGCGATGGCGAAATTGTTCATCAAAGAGCGGAATGCGGCGCCCTCTTTATGCATGTCGATAAAGATCTCACCGAGCGACCCGTCGTCAAACTCGCCGGTATGCAGATAGACTTTATGACCCCCGACGGTCGCTTTCTGGATGTATCCTTTGCGCCGATCCGGCAGGCGTGTACGAGAGACCCCCGAAGGTGCTTCAATTATGGTTTGTGGGGCTGCATCCTCGGCCATGAGGTCTTCGGCGAGGGCCGAGATGTGTTCCATACGATCAGATGTGAGTCGATCGACCTGGGTATCCAGCGCTGGAAACCAGACCGAAACAGAAGCGGACAGTAAGACTTCAGGCTCTACGTCTTCAATTCCAGTGCTCGAAAGGATGATGGCGATATCACTGGTGTCTTGCAGATGCTCGCCGAACTGGATGAGCTCTGCGCTGGACATCGCTTGTGTCAGACCTGCCGCTTCAATTGCGGCGCAGGCGAGTTTGTCTGGCCTGCCATCGAGTGCGTCTTCCGCTTCTGCGATTTCGCGTTTCGAAAAGCCGATGGACTTAAGCAGCGCGCGTCCGTCAGCGTCGAAGGATTCAGGCGCGAGCCGCAAGTCTTTAGAGATAATATCGTCACCTAGAACCCAGCGCGAAAAAGCAGCGTTTAGCGGCAGGCCCTCACCGAGCGCGCTTTTCACTTTATCGATCGCTTGGGTCGAGAAGCCACGCGTTCGCAAAACGTCACCCCCAAAATGCGGCATCAATTCGAGGTCTGCGGCGCTGTCGATTTCCTGCAAAAGCGCCGGCAGTGCGTCCGGAGCACGGCGTGCGAGACCCAATCGGGCCATCATGCTCAAACTCGGCAAATCGCCTTCAAGAATATCAATGAAGGTGGATACCGGACGCAGGCCCAGGGTCGCCGGTTGAAACCGGCTTAAAGCTCTTGCGGACAGGGGGACGATCGCGAGTTCGATCCGTCGCTTAGTTCTCTGCGCGCCCCGCGTTGGAAGTCCGAGCAAATCGGCATGTTTTTTCGTGAAAGATGTGCCTTTTGCGATGGCTTGGAGCAGCTTCAAAAGCGCTGTCAGCGCGGATTTCGAATTGCTGTTATACGGTTGGCCGAGCCCGAGAAGGGCGGCCGATAGCCCGCATGGCACTAACACCAAGCCATCTTCGCTGTCTGCGAGCGCGGCCGTAATCAGATCGTCCAAGACGTCAGCTTCAAGTCCGTCGGGGGTCACAAAGCGCGAAACATCAATCGCCATGGCAGCGCTCTTGGCCGAAACGACCTCGGATTTTTGAAGAAAGGCCCCGACGCCTGTGCGTCGGATGTCGTTCAGCGATTCGGGCGATACGTTTTCCGAAAGCAAACACGCCGGAGGCGCCGGTGATTCGATTGCTTCATTGCGAAACTCGGTCGCGAGGGCCTCAAATCCGCGATTTTGGTGGAGCGCTTCCTCAATTAAGGAAAGAGGCACACCGCGCGCTGCAGCCTCGGCAAGTTCAGCATTTCGAGGTGCGTCTCCAAGACCTTCCAGCAATTCTGCCATAGCAAGCTTGCTGGTGCGATTCAGGCGCTGTCGCGTGGCCCCCGCAATTGCCGTTTCCTTTTCTTGCAGATTTGTAAGCGGCACCGCACAGAGCTCACGAAAGGGCATGACCAGGCTGATAAGACCTTCTTCCGCCGCTGTTGCGAGAAGTTGAACGTTACGATCGCTTGCAGACATAAACTGCGCCCTCCAGCCAGAGCGGGCTTGACCTTGCCCGCGACATGATGTGTTGCCTGTCTAACTAGATTCGGCGCCTTGCACGCGCCATAATGCGGTCAAATATCACTGTCAGGACGTGACCTATGTTTAAGCTCTTTACCTGGTGGAACGGTGTCAGCCCCGGTGGCTGGTTCGATATTAAGCGGCGCGGCGTTCTCGTCGGGACCGACGATTATGGAAACCGCTATTTCGAAGACCGCAAAAAATCTGTGGAGGGTCGTCGTCGACGCTATGTGATCTACAAAGGGCTCGCGGAGCCATCTAAAGTGCCACCAGAATGGCATGGGTGGCTGCACTACACGTTTAACGAACCACCTACCAGCGCGCCTCTGAAGCGGCAAAACTGGGAAACCGATCATACACCTAACATGACGGGCACGGTCTTCGCCTACCGGCCGAAGGGAAGCCTGCGCGAAGGAGGGGAGCGCCGCGAGGCGGACGCAGATTACGAGGCCTGGGATCCAAATGCGTGAATCTATTTTTGAAACTCTGGTAGGCCTTGGCGTTCTCATCGTCGCTGGCGTGTTCCTGTGGTTCGGACTGGCGCGCGGCGGAGATACCGCGACAAATGGCGAAACAGTGGAAATCGGGGCGCGCTTTAGCAGTGCGGCTACGATCGATCGTGGAACCGATGTTCGCATGGCAGGGGTTAAAATCGGTACCGTGCGGGATGTTGCTCTGGATCGTGAGCGCGCCGAGGCGCTCGTTGTTATGGCTGTGGACTCAACGATCTTGCCGCTTGGCGATGGCACCAGTGCGCGCGTTCAGTCCGAAGGTCTTCTTGGCGGGGCCTATATCAATTTGGAACCCGCTGAAGGCTTTGGCGAAATCCTGGCCTGCGGCACAGGCGAAGAGCTGTTTGGCGACACGGGCTGCGGCGAGATCCTTTATGCGCAGGGCTCGGTCGATCTGATGACCTTGTTTGCCTCCTTTGCCTCCGGGAATGGCGGCGGAGACGCTGAGTGATTCGCCTCACGATAATTACAGCACTTGGCCTTGGGCTGAGCGCACTGGTCTTTGCGCAGGAGCGAACCGAACCGCGTCCGGGTCTCTCTGAGCTTGAACGCGAGCTGTTTGGCCCACAAGATGGCGACGAAGCGGCTGAGGAGGGTGATGAGGACGAAGAGATCGTCCCGAGCCAGCAACAGACCTTTACTCAAGAAAACACAGTGATTCTGCGGGCACTCGATAAAATCACAGGACGCTCCACAGACTTTGAGATGGAAGTCGGGACACCCAAAGTCTACGGCTCCCTCCGCATTGACTTGCAGACCTGTTTCCAAACGCCACCAGAAGAGCCGCCGGAGAGCGCAGCGTTCTTGAAAATCACGACCGCAGCGTCCGTGCAGGTTCAAACCATGGCTGAACCGCGCGACCTGCGCGAGGAAGAGCTGAATGTGTCAGAGGAAGATGAGGCCGAGATTCGCTTTTCTGGCTGGATGTTCGCATCGTCTCCAGGTCTCAGCGCCCTTGAGCATCCCGTCTACGATATCTGGGTCATCGCTTGCAGTGAAGTCGATCCGTCTGTGCTCAATCCTTTGGAGCCTAGCGAGTAAAAATCCGCTTCGTGGCGGAGCGCGTCCCAAAGCCGGGTGCGAAATTCATCACGGGTAATCTCTTCCAGACCAAACTGTTCCAAATGCGGGTTGTGAAACTGCGCGTCGAGCAGTTTGTAGCCGCCCGTTCGTAACCGCGCGACTAGATGCACGAGCGCGATTTTTGAAGCGTCGGTGGCCCGTGAGAACATGCTTTCGCCGAAGAAGGCGGCGCCTAACGAGACCCCGTAAAGCCCGCCAACCAGCTCACCAGCAGGGGTCCAGCATTCCACGCTATGTGCGTGACCTTGGCGGTGTAGAGCGCTGTATAGGTTGAGGATTGCATCATTGATCCAAGTCGCAGGACGG
Organism: Pseudomonadota bacterium; assembly: GCA_038527765.1. Classification (GTDB taxonomy): domain Bacteria; phylum Pseudomonadota; class Alphaproteobacteria; order Caulobacterales; family Hyphomonadaceae; genus Henriciella. Next base: position 502,560 of record JBCBFK010000002.1, on the reverse strand, counting down.
CTTGGATGGGGTTCGGCGCACGCTTCAATCACCCGATTAAAGGCCGTATCCACAGTGACCCGAAAAGGGTCTTTTCGAACAGTCTTGCGCAGACGTTTTGGCACATGAAATCGATCGAGCGGAAGCACGCCACGAACATCCGGATCCATCAAAAAGAGCCGCATATCTTCGCGCGAATCCGCCATAGGGAAGACGCCGCGGCGATAGCAGTTAAGAAGATCGTCTGTGTCGAACCGGTCGGACATGGACCCAGCCTACTTCAGACCGAGGAAGCGCTCCAGCCAGTGAATATCATAATTTCCGTCTATCACGTCCTGGGCTTCGACCAGTTTACGATGGAGGGGCAGTGTGGTGTCGACTCCGCCAACGACCATTTCGTCGAGCGCCCGGCGTAAGCGCATAATACACTCATTGCGCGTTCGTCCATGAACGATGAGCTTGGCAATCATGCTGTCATAGTGGGGCGGAATTTTGTACCCCGCATAGACCGCACTATCGAGGCGCACATCTGGGCCGCCCGGCGCGTGGAAGTCGGTAATCTTGCCCGGAGACGGGACAAAGGTTTCATGATGCTCGGCATTGATCCGACACTCAATCGCGTGGCCGACCAGCATGACATCTTCCTGCGTGAAAGACAGCTTCTTTCCATCGGCGACACGAATTTGCTCGCGTATGAGGTCGATGCCCGTAATCATTTCTGTCACCGGATGTTCGACTTGGATCCGAGTGTTCATCTCGATGAAGTAGAAATTGCCATCCTCATAGAGGAATTCCATTGTGCCGGCGCCGCGATAGCCCATCTTTTTGACAGCGCGCGCGACAATCGTCCCGATCTCTTCGCGCTGGGCTTGGTTCAGGGCCGGGGAGGGCGCTTCCTCAAAGACTTTCTGGTGTCGTCTCTGCAGCGAGCAATCTCGTTCCCAGAGATGACAGACATTTCCATGCGTATCGGCGATCAGCTGGATCTCGATATGACGCGGCTTACCGAGGTATTTTTCAAGATAAACGGCGTCATCGCCAAACGCTGCCTTGGCTTCGGTTTTGGCTGATTTGATCGCGGTCTCGAGGTCTTTTTCGGTCTCGGCGACCCGCATGCCACGGCCCCCGCCGCCGGATGCAGCCTTGACGAGCACTGGATACCCAATCTTCTTGGCGACTTTTTTCCCTTCGCCGATGGAAGAGATCCCGCCTTCCGATCCCGGCACGACCGGCACACCGGCATCAATCATTGTCTGCTTTGCCGTGATCTTGTCGCCCATTGTGCGAATGTGTTCGGCAGTGGGCCCGATAAAGATCAGGTCATGCGCTTCTACCATATCCGCGAATTGCGCATTCTCGGACAAGAAGCCGTAGCCGGGATGAACGGCGTCGGCCCCGGTGATTTCCGCGGCTGCAATGATTTGAGATTTCTTCAAATAACTGTTGGCGCTCGGCGCGGGGCCAATGCAAACACTCTCGTCTGCCAGACGCACGGCCATCGCATCACGGTCCGCTTCTGAATGTACAGCGACGGTTGCGATACCCATTTCCTTACAAGCGCGATGAATACGCAGTGCGATCTCGCCCCGATTGGCGATGAGGACCTTTTCAATCATTGGTTCGTGTCCTTATTCGACAACGATCAAGGGTTCGCCAAACTCAACAGGTTGAGCATCGGCGACGAGGATTTCTTTAACGGTGCCAGCAGCGTCAGCGGTCACAGGGTTGAAGGTTTTCATCGCTTCAATCAGCATAAGCGTGTCGCCCTTTTTCACTTTGTCGCCAACTTGAACAAAGGCCTTCGCCCCAGGTTCTGAAGACAAATACACAGTGCCGACCATGGGGCTCGTCGTTGCGTTTGACGGAGCCGCGGCTGGGGCGGCAGTTGCCGATGCCGCGGCTGGCGGCGCCGCAGCGGGGGCTGCGGCTGGCGCTGCGGCGATAGGTGCGGCGACTGGGGCTTGCACAATCGTTGGAGCCGCTGGCGCCATGGATGTCGCTTTACTGACGCGAATGCGCAGCCCTTCATGTTCAACTTCGACCTCGCCAAGGTCAGCTTCGCGAAGGATGGCCGCGAGTTCACGGACCAGGCTTGCGTCGAGTTTTGTCTTGCTTGTGGACATCGGGGTGAGGCTCCTCAGTCTTCTTTATTTTTCTAGAGCGGCGTTTAACGCCATTAGGTAACCGCGTGCGCCGAAACCTGCAATGCAGGCCTCTGCGCAAGGGGCAACAAAATTGGTGGATCGAAAAGACTCGCGGGCAGCTGGATTTGAAATGTGGACTTCAAAAATCCGGGCCTCGCAAGCGCGCAGTGCGTCATGCAGGGCCACGGATGTGTGCGTGTAAGCCCCGGCATTCAGGATCAAGATTTCGGCTTTTTTAGACGCTTCTTGAACCCAATCTATAAGCTCGCCTTCTGAATTCGTTTGACGAAACGTGATTTCAGCTTCGGGTGCGGCAGCCTCAAGATCTTGACGAATATCGTCCAGGGTCGTCGCGCCATAAATCTCAGGCTCTCGAGTGCCGAGAAGGTTGAGATTCGGGCCGTTGAGAACATATATCTGTTGCGTCATTGCAACACGCTCTTGCGGCGGAACGCAGAGCTTGGCAAGTGGAATCATCGCAAATGGAGGCCAGCAAATGCAGATAGTTCTGAACGGTGAAATCCGCGATGTGCCCGAAGGTCTGACCGTGGAGGCCCTGGTCCTCACGTTAGCGGACGATCCACGCGGTGTTGCGATTGAACGTAACTTGGAAATTGTTCCGAAAGCCGAGCATGAACGCACGGTGCTCCAAGATGGCGATCGACTGGAAGTGGTTCAGTTTGTTGGCGGGGGCTGAGGGCCAAAACAAATCTGGATGTGCGACGTTATCCGTGCTCTCCTCTCCATCGTCTTAAGAGCACGGCGCGGAGTTAAGTATGCGATCTATAGTAGTTTTGGGAGCGATGCTCGCTGTCAGCGGTGCAATACATGCGGATGACCATTCCGAACCGCATTTAGCCCATACAGTCTTCTTCGACCTGAATGATGATGACCCCGCGGCGGTTCAGGCCTTAGTTGATGGTTGCTACAAATATCTCGCGCCGCATGACGGCATTGTCTACTTTTCTGCGGGCGCCCGACACGCAGACTACCAGCGTGACGTCAACGATCTCGACTTCGATGTGGCGCTGACCATCGTCTTTGAAAACACTGCAGCGCAGGACGCGTATCAAGTCACCGAACCACACATGCAGTTCATCGAAGAGTTCAATGCCAATTGGGAGCGCGTTCGCGTGTTCGACAGTCTGGCACCCGGAGCGAAGTAATCCCGCTGTCAGGCGTGACTGTGTGTCCGCGTTCACACCGCTTGCTCATTTGACGTAGCCCAGCTAAGCGACGGCCATGACTGATACGCCATTGACCGTCGCTGGACGGACTTTCAATTCCCGCCTGATTGTCGGCACCGGCAAATACGCGTCTTATGCTCAGAATGCCGAAGCCGCGCGCGCTGCCGGCGCAGAAATGGTCACAGTGGCCCTGCGCCGGGTGAACCTGTCGAACCCGGACGAGGATCGCCTGCAAGATCATGTCTCGCCAGATGAGTTTACGTATTTGCCAAATACGGCCGGCTGTTTCACGGCAGATGACGCTGTGCGAACCTTGCGCCTGGCCCGCGAGGCGGGGGGGTGGGATCTGGTCAAGCTCGAAGTCCTTTCGGACCAAAAGACGCTTTATCCCGACATGGAAGAAACCTTGCGCGCGGCGAAGGACCTGATTTCGGACGGATTTGAGGTCATGGTCTATTGCTCAGATGACCCGGTCTATGCACGCAAGCTTGAAGATGTGGGCTGTGCGGCCATCATGCCCCTTGGCAGTTTGATTGGATCGGGCCTCGGCATCCAAAACCCGCTAAACATCCGCCTCATCATCGAACAGTCACGGGTTCCTGTAATCGTTGATGCGGGCGTCGGAACAGCTTCTGACGCAGCTCAAGCCATGGAGCTCGGTTGCGATGGCGTTTTGATGAACACAGCGATCGCGGAAGCCAAAGACCCAATACGCATGGCCAATGCCATGAAACATGCAGTGATTGCCGGTCGCCAGGCCTATCTCGCAGGACGTATGGGCCGCAAGCGCTATGCCGACCCATCTTCGCCGCTCGCAGGTTTGATTTAGCTTTCAGCGAGCGCAGACTCAATCAGCGCTTCGACGCTGAGTGTGTCAGCACCGGAGATCTGTTCGGTTCCGATGATGAAGTTAGGCGTGCCTGTAATCCCGAGGGTTCGTGCGAGGCTTTTTGCATCCGCGACGGTCTTCTGAACCTCGATTGATTTCATATCGGCCCGCATTAGCTCTACATCGACGCCCACAGATTCTGCGGCCGCGTCGATTTGCTCGGCGCCAAAGCCCGATCCGTTATCGAGCTCCATTAGCGCCATATGCATTTCAAGATATTTGTCTTGCTTACCGGCAGCGACTGCAGCCAATGCGGCGCGTTCGCTTTCTGCGGAAAGAATGGGGTATTCCTTGAAAACAACCCGTACCTTGTTGTCATATTTTTCAGGCAGTTCCACAGCCCATTGTGCAGAGCGTTTGCAGAATCCGCAACGATAGTCGAAGAATTCCACGACCGTGACCGGTGCATCGGAAGGGCCGACATAATAGTCACCTGGATTGTTGATCAAGGCTTCCTGGTTTTCAGCAATTGCGACCCGGGCCTGCTCGGCTTCTTCTGCGGCGCGTTTCTCGCTCAAGGCGATCAAAGCTTCTTCAACAATCTCCGGGTTTTCCATGATGTAGTCGTAAACGATCTTTTCGATCGCTTCTTTATCGGCCGTATCAACCTGCCCCTGGGCACAGGCTGGGGTGAGGGCGATGGCAGTCGCAGCGAGCGCGAAGCTGAGGGTGCGGGTCATGGGCAAGGTCCTGAATAAAAACTGCGGTACGACTATGTCACGCAAATGCTTTGTTTATGGTGAAAAACAAGCCCCATTTTCTGACAATCGCGTGAGAGGCGGTCTATCGGCGGCGCCAGAATATCTCATTTTCGGGCAAGGCGGGGTCGGTCGCATTGCGAATATCGCTCGCTTGTCGAAAGGCGGGTGTGTTGGGCTCAAGCTCACGGATAGCGCGCTGCGCAAAAGAGTAAGCGCGTGGGTAATTGCCAATATTGTACGCTGCTTCAGCCGTCGCAACCTGCGCCATGGCGCGATTGTCTTGTTGTTCGAACACAATGGCAAGCTGGGTCCAGGCGAACGCATTATTGGGTTCGGCGATCAATGCATCTCTCAAGGCTTCTTCCGCAATTTCCAGGTCCCCGGCTTCACTTCGAGAGAGTAAGGAACGTGCCAATGAGATTTGGAGAAGCGCATTCCCCGGTAGGAGACGATTGGCCTCCAATAGCGGATCGATCGAGTCGGCTGGGCGACCTGTTTCGAACAGGATTTGACCTTTGAGCTCGTGGAAATACGCGTTTTCAGGCTCTTCCTCGATCAAAGAATCGATTTCCAGGAGGGCGGTATTCAAGTCGGCGACTTGCATAGCTGAGATCGAACGAGCGTACCTGGCGGGTTGTGACATGTCCGTCGGCGGGTAATCCCGAAAGACGCGCGCGGGTGGTTCGAGAAAACCGACCAGTTTGGCCTTCATCATCGCAAATTGCTTCTCAACACGCGGGTCTTCTGGCTTGTCGGCAAGCCCGGATTCTTCCGCCAGCGTACGCGTGGTGCGCACTCGGTTCGAAGAAAGCGGGTGCGATCTGAAGTATGGGTATCGCCGTGCTTCAGAGAGAACTTCTTGGTACCGGAACTTCTCAAAGAACTCGACGATCCCCATCGGAGACTGTTCCAATTCGATCAAATACTGCACCGCCATCGTGTCGGCCATAGCTTCTTCAGCGCGTGTATGGACGAAGAAGTTCAACGCCGCGAATTGTTGAGAGCTCGCGATGAGGGCGGCGCCGGCATCCGGTGCACCAGCGGCAATGGCTAGAACACCCAGCCCGATCGAAATCAAAGCTGGCCGAGAGGCTACACTGGCCGCCCGCGAGCGCGTTACTGTATGCCCGCAAGCAATATGGCAGGTTTCGTGCGCGATCACCCCTTTGACCTGGCGCGCATTGTCAGACGCCATGATCAGTCCGGTGTGGAGGTGAATCCGTTGTCCACCCGCCACGAAGGCGTTCAAGCTCGGATCGTTGATGATGTAGAGACCGACATCGTTTGGCTCTAGTCCCGCCACATCCAGAATAGGATCAGTCCATTCCCGCAGTGTTTGCTCAATTTCCGCATCACGAATCAGACTCTGACCCCAAGCTGGGACCGCCGATACGATCCAGAGCAAGCTAACAATGATAATGGATTGAGCAGTTCTCATAATCAGAGCGACCTTTGTAATGCTCCTAAGCTAAGCAATCGATTGTGTCTTGGCGAGGGCAAGATCTGCAACATGACGGAATTGTCAGGTGGTTTCCCTTGGAAAATCAAAGAACAGGTCGGGGTTTATGGAGAGACTGACTTGGTCGCCTGCCTGGAGCGGAGCGCCCAGCTGACAGGCTGCGAAAAGGCTTTCGGTATCGTTTAACTGGAGTTCTATCTCGGTGACCGGTCCGGCTAAGCGGAGGCGTTTTACGGTAAATTCCGACCCTGCAGAGACTTGCAGCGCTTCGGGTCGGTAGCAGGCCACATCGCCGGCGATGGCCAAGCCACCCATCCAGGTGTTTGGTAAACTTGAGGTTTTGATTTGATGCACAGGCCCGAGGGCCTTTGCGGTTTCAAGCGAATTCGGGGAGGTGTAGACGCGCTCAGGCGCGCCCGTTTGCAATAGCTTTCCGGCCTCAATGACGGCGATCTTGTCGGCATGGACTAGTGCTTCGCTGGCATCATGTGTCACCAATAAAGAGGGAATGCCAGAAACGCGCACGGCGTCCAGAGCGACTTCGCGAACCTGATCTCGCATCGTCGGATCAAGCCCTGAAAACGGCTCATCGAGAAGGATTGCGATCGGATCAGGTGCGAGGGCCCGGGCAATCGCAGTGCGCTGCTGTTCACCGCCAGAAAGGTGATGCGGGTACGCGTCACGGCGGTGCGTTAAACCAAGGCGATTGAGCCAAGTCGACGCGCGTTCAACCTTCTGGTCCTTGCTGAGGTTTCGCAGACCGAACATCACGTTCTCGAGCGCCGTGAGGTGCGGAAATAATGCAAAGTCCTGGAAGACCAAGCCGATCTTACGTTTTTCGATCGGGATATGCTTTGTGGGCGAGGAGAGCTCTGTGTCGCCGGACAATACTTGCCCCGTATCGCATTGCTCCATACCCGCGAATAAGCGCAAAAGCGTCGTCTTCCCAGACCCGGATTGTCCTATGAGCGCCGTGATCTCACCAGGCTCAAGGGTCAGGCTGATTTGATCAACGGCTTTATGATTGCCGAAGCGTCGGGAAATCTGATCTGCGATAAGAGGCGCAGGCGTGGTCAACGATCAAGTCCTTTCCGTTCGGCTCAAGCGCCAGGATAAAAGCAAGACGGGCACAAGCCCAGCGAGAACAATCAGCAAGGCCGGTAGGGTCGCTTGGGCCAATCGTTCGTCTGTCGCATAGGCATGTGCACGCACAGCGAGCGTGTCCCAACCGAAAGGCCGTAACATCAAAGTTGCTGGCAGTTCTTTCAAGATTTCGACGAAGAGGATCAGGGTCGCGGCCAAAGCACCCGGAGCAATCAGGGGAAGGTCAACGCGCCAGAGCTGCTTTAGTCCTGTGGCGCCAAGACTTTGTGAGGCCTGGTCGAGGTTTTTTGGAACTCGCGATAGCGTTGCTTGCATCGGTTCGACGCCTGCAGACGTGAACCGGCTTACGTAAATCCAGATAAGGAACGTGATGGCGATTGTACTGGAAAGGGCCAGGCCGGTTTCGCGCAGTATGATCAAAGCGCCGAGGCCGAGCACAGCACCGGGTGCGGCGTATCCAGCAGCTGCGATGATCCGTGTTCCCATCCCTAAGACTTCGTTTCTTTTAGCCGACACGCTGAACACCAGCGCAGCGACGAAAGCTGCTGCTGCACCCATCGCGCCGAGCAAAAGGGTCGAGCGCAAAAGAGGCAAGAGATCCACCGCCTGTGCCCGCGTTTCAATGGCGAGCCAAAGCAGCCTTGTGACGGGCGCGAAAAAACAAATGAAAAGAATCCAAGAACAAAGGCCTGCAACACAGACGGAGGATGTGGTCGAGAGCCGAACTCGAACTGGTGTGCGCCAACGCGTGCTTGTGTTCTGGGTGCCGCGCCGTCCCTGAAACACGCGGGCGGCGATAAGAAACGTACCCGCAATGAGCATAAGCATCAGAGCCAACCTGGCTGCGGTATTGGGATCGCTAAAAGAGTTCCATGCGCGAATGATTTCCACGCCGAGGGTGCGAACCCCTAGAAAATCCGCCGCCCCATAATCTGCCGCCGCTTCCATTGAGGCGAGACACAAGCCCCCCAAAATGGCCGGTCGCGCCGCCGGCAACGCCACACGCCAAAACAGCTCCAACGGTGTCGCGCCGAGGCTTTTGGCCGCTTCTATCGTGGTCGAAGACTGCATGGAAAATGCCGCGCGCGCTGTGATGTAGACGTAAGGAAAGAGTGTGGAGGCCAAGACAAAGGCCAAACCTGGCGCGCTGAATAAATTAGGGAACCAATAATCTCGCGCAGACAGCCCGGTCAGCGCCCTGAATTGGCTCTGCAGCGGGCCAGCGACCCCCATCAAGTCTGCCCAGGCATAAGCCATCACATATCCGGGCATTGCGAGGGGCAGGATTAAAGCCCAATCGAAGATGCGCCGTCCGAAAAATTCGTATTGAGTTACGAACCAAGCGGCCGGAACCGCCAAACCTAACGTGATGACCGCCGAGATGGTCAGAACGACAAGCGTGGTCAGTGTGTACGGAATGAGACTGTTTTCGAGGATATGATCCCATGTCGCGCCGTCACCGGTCGAAACCCCGGCATAAACTGCTGCCAAAATAGGCAATCCCACCAATGCTATAACCAGCATCGGTGGGACCGATCTTAAAGTGAAGCGCATTCGCGGCATTGTTGCTCCAGTTGCGCCGCGATGATCGCTAGTTCCAGTCTGCGAGATCGAACAGGCGCTGTGCCTCGGCTTGGTTTTCACCATAAACACTGAGAGCGGTATCGGATGCAACAAAAGCAGGCACTTGGTCGACCCCTTCAGGTAGCGGGGTTGTGTCGAGCAGCGGGAGCTCCTTGGTGTCGCGAGTGACGTAGGATTGACCTTTTTCAGTGAGCAGGAATTCGACAAATTCTTCCGCCAGCTCCAGATCGTCCGCAGTCCGTGTCACGCCAATGGCCGTGATGTTCACGTGGGACCCAGATCCGTCTTCAAACTCGGGGACCAAGAACGCCGTAGCGGCAGCAACATCGGCGTCAGCTTGGTTGCTGCTAGCCCCTAGCCGGATCCAGTAATAATGATTCACGATGGCAATTGAGCATTCGCCAGCCGCTATCGCTCGGATTTGATCCGTATCTCCGCCTTGCGGGTTTCGCGCCATGTTTTCGACAATTGCGGTGGCCCAAGCCTGTGCGCCTTCTTCGCCATAGCGATGGATGATCTCACCCATAAGGGACAGATTGTAGATATTCGACGAGGACCGGACGCAAATCTCGCCTTGCTTATCTGCGGTGGTTAGCATGTCCCATTGGCTCAACTCTTCGGCCGACCAGCGTGTCGGGTCATAGGCGATTCCACGCAGGCGCCGGGCGATCCCAAACCAGTGACCGTCCGCGTCGCGATAATTCGCAGGAACGAGGTCCGAGATCGCTTCGTTTGTGATGGCTTGAGTGATCCCTGCGTCCTGGAAGCGCCACAAGCTTCCGGCATCGGCGGCGATGACGATATCGGCTGGGCTTTGATCATTCTCGGCCTTCAAGGTTTCGAGAAGTTGGCTCGCACCTGCTTCGCGCACATCCAATCGGGCGCCACTTTCTTCCTCAAACATCGCAAATAGCTCTTTGTCCGAGTCATAGTGCCTTGAGCTGTAAATCGTAAGCACGCGTTGAGGGCTATCCGCGACGGTTTCCTCGGTCGGGGGCTCACTAGGGTTTGAGCAAGCTGTGACTGCTCCAACGAGCAGGCTCAAGCCAGCGATTAGGCGAATTCTCTTATCCATGGGTGCCTTCTGTCACGATTGCGAAGCGTTCGCAACTGCGGGAATATTAGGCAGAGTGCGACATTTGGTTCAAAGTTTGCATTAATTCTAGCGAAGTCCGGTGGACAGCTGCGAGTTTACCGTTAACTTTTAGATAACTCGCAGAAATGGCGAGGGATACATTCTTGTGTGTGGGGGATGGTATGACAGAAATCATAGTCGACTTAGGTCCGGTCAATAAAGTCAACGAAACAGCCTTTGAGCAGGCCATTGAGCGTTTAGCACAATGGCATGATGCCAGGATTTCCAAGGCGGTTGTTGAGCGCGATGCACCTGATTTGATGATCAAAACGGTGTGTGCACCGTGCGGAACTCTGAGGAAATCCGTCATTTTTCAAAGACAAGAATGGGCGTCGGCATTTATGGGGTTTTTCGAACGAGAGTGCGCCGCTGGATAAGCTAGCTCCTATGCGTCCAAGCTGTGGCGCGAATTCCACGACCTGATACACAACGGGGATGGTCGGTCTCAACGCTCCTATTCGCTCCATCGCGATCATCGGTGCTGGCATTATTGGGCTGGCCTGCGCGCGCGCGCTCGCAGCGCGAGGGGTTCGCATTACCGTCTATGAAAAATCTTGGCCTCCGCGCGGTGCAAGCTGGGCCGCGGCGGGCATGCTCGCACCCGCCTTTGAGGCAGTTGCTGTTGCCGAGAGTCACCCAGAATTATTCAATCTGTGTGACCAAAGCGCCAGGACTTGGCCAAACTGGGCGAAAAAATTGGAAAGCGAGACTGGAACGACATCCGGCTATCGCCCTGGTCCGTCGCTGGCACTCGCCTTTACGTCCAAGCAAGTTGACCATCTCAGGTCTGTGGCGGACGCGCTTGCTGATCACGCGCAGCCGCCGCAGCTGGTTACCTCGGATCTCAATCAGATCGATCCATGTGTTTCCGATCAAGCCTTAGCGGGATTGCTCTTGCCGACCGATGGTCAGGCTGACAATCGCGCCACCATGCAGGCGCTCCTCACAAGTGTTCAAGCTCAGCCACTGATTGAGATCAAAGTTGGAGAGGCGCCGCTTAAGTCTGTGGGCGCCCGCCTGGACCATGCCGGGCATGATGCGACTCTGATTACGTCAGGATGGCAATCAGGACGGGTGCAGGTTGAGCAGGCCGGTCGCTGCGTGCCGCTCAATGCGCTCGATCCCGTGCTTTCTGAAGTCGAACCCATCGGAGGGCAGATGCTCGCGGTCGCGCAAGTCAGCGGTGGGCCGCGGCTAACGCTTCGGTCCGGCCATGTGTACATCGTGCCCAAAGAGGATCGCATTGTGATTGGGGCGACCAGCGAACCAGGGCAGGTGCTATTGAATTCCAAGCCCCAGCAGATCTCCCGCTTGCGGGAGGCAGCGATTGAAATCGCACCCGTTTTGGCCACGGCGCCAGAGCTCGATAGCTGGGCTGGAACACGGCCTGGATTGAAAAACTACGCCCCGATCATCGGACCCACGGAAATTGATAATGTCTTCGTTGCGTCAGGACACTATCGAAATGGCATTCTCCTTGCGCCGATCACGGCAGAGATCATGGCCGATATGATTGTGCATCGACGCGTTAGTGAACTGGCTGCCGCCTTTGCTCCAAGAAGCTCACAATCTGAACAGGTGTGACGCCTCGTCAGAGTGGACGCTATCGAAATCGCGGCATAAGTCTTCCGGGACAGGAGATTAAGCATGCATACGATTGGCGCGCTCAGTGAAGATCAACTCGCGATCCAAGAAGGGGTCGCCCGAACGGTTTCTCGGTTCGATGATGAATATTGGGCCAATACAGATGAAACAGGCGAATGGCCGGAAGCCTTTTGTGATGCCATGGCGGAGGGAGGCTGGCTTGGGATTGCGTTCCCGGAAGAGTATGGCGGTGCTGGGCTCGGTCTGACCGAAGCGTCCTTGATGATGCAAACGGTCACCCGTTCTGGCGCGGGGTATTCCGGCGCCTCGGCGATCCATCTCAATATTTTTGGCCCTAAACCTCTCGAAAAGTTCGGCAATGCCGAACAAAAGCGGGAAAACTTGCCGAAGATCATCTCCGGTGAAGAAAAAATGTGTTTCGCCGTGACCGAGCCAAACTCGGGGCTCGACACATCATCGCTCGAAACCAAAGCAGAGCGCACCAATTCTGGCTACGTCATCAATGGTCGGAAGATCTGGACGACGGGTGCCCAGCGCGCCGACAAGATCCTGATCATCGCCCGCACCACGCCGAAAGACCAGTGCGCGAAGCCCTATCTCGGCCTATCTCTGTTCTATACGGATCTCGACCGAGGGAAGATTGAAGCCAATCCCATTCCGAAAATGGGTCGCAAGGCGGTCGAGTGTAATACGCTCTTCATTGACGGGCTCGAGGTCCCAAAAGAGCATCTGATTGGCGAAGAAGGAGCAGGGTTCAAGTATCTGATCCAGGGGCTTAATCCGGAGCGGGTTCTTTTTGCGGTTGAGAGCATCGGGCTTGGTTTTGCGGCGCTCGAAAAAGCAACAACTTACGCCAATGAACGGGTCGTGTTTGGTCGACCGATTGGGCAGAACCAAGGGATTGCTCATCCGCTTGCAAAAGCCTGGGCGGAGCTCAGCGCAGCTGAATTGCTTGCCTATAAAGCGGCGGCTTTGTTCGATCGAGGTGAAGAGTGCGGCGCTGAAGCGAATGCTGCCAAGTATCTCGGTACAGAAGCCGGGTTCAACGCCTGCGAAACCGCCGTGCTTACGCATGGTGGTATGGGTTATGCCCGCGAGTACCATGTGGAGCGCTACATGCGCGAAGCCATGTTGGCTCGGATCGCTCCTGTTAGCCGTGAAATGATCTTGAACTTCATCGCTGAGCGCGTGCTCGGTCTGCCAAAGAGCTACTAGGTTCATTTAGAGCCAAAAACGAAGCTCGAAAGTTATGGCGTGACGAAGGCCTCGAAAGTGCGCCTCGTCGGCTTTGATTATGGCGCGCGCGACTAGTTCTCACCCAGTGTTCGAAACGCTCACTGTCTATCTATGGATCGTCTCAAAATGGGGTAAACCCAGAGCCTCTCGGTAGGAACGATGAAAATGGCGGAGCACGGGTTCGTTTCGGCCAAAGATGGCGTCGCCCGCAAGGCCACTTTCAGCCACTAAAACTCTAAGTCTCAGAGGACGCCAAAGTGCACTTGTCTTTCAAGGTGCATTGACTCTCGCTCAAAAAGAACAAAAATAGAACAAATGGGACTGATTGACTTCCAATCCATGCAAAGGGCGGGGGCGCTTTCGCTTGCACAGAACGTGCTGGCGGTCGGTGATCGCATCGCTTTGCGCAAAGGCCGGATCCACGAGGTGACGGGCCCGGGGGCGGATCTGTTTGCGGCGATTGCAGCGGCTGAGCAGGACCGGAATATCCTCTGGATCGGTCTGCACCGGGACCTCAGCAGCCTCTGTCCCACAGGGCTGCAAGCCTACCTCAATCCTGAGGATCTAATCCTGGTCGAAGCGGTCTCGCGTGGGGAATTGTTATGGGCCGCCGATCAAGCGTTGCGGGCCGAAGGCGGGTTTTGTGTCATCCTCGAAATGCCGGACATGCTATCCCTGAAAGAGAGCCGTCGCTTGCAGCTTGCAGCCGAGCAGGGCGGCGGGCTGGGGCTGATCCTCCTGCGCGGTGGAGTCAGCACCTCAGCAGCGCAAACTCGGTGGGCGTGCACGCCTGTGCATGCCGATCAGCCGGCTTGGGACTGGACTTGCGTCAAAGGCAAGAATGGCGAGGCCGGGACCTGGCACGTCACTCATGCGCGCTCAGATGAGGGAGGGCAGAATGCCAAGGATACTCTCCATATGGCTCCCGCAGCTCCCCCTTGATCGCCTGACCCGGCATGGCGATCCGCGCCTCGCCGGTCCCTTTGCCACCATCGCCGAAGAGAAGAATGCTTGGCGGGTCACACATGCCAATGATGCGGCGTTGAAGGCCGGTGTGGTGGCAGGCCAAGCCCTTGCTGATGCGCGGGCCATCTGTCCGGATCTGCTGACCGAGCCGAGCGATCCGGTGCGAGAAGACTTGCTGTTGCGGGCGCTTTGGCGCTGGGCCGATGCGCTCTCGCCGCGGGTCTCGCTGGATGTGCCAGATGGCTTGCTGCTCGACATTAGTGGCTGCGCACATCTGTTTGGCGGTGAGCTCGCAATGGGCCATGAGGCGCTGACCCGGCTTAGCGATCTTCAGATCCAGGCGCAAATCGGCATTGCTGACACCAAAGGTGGGGCGCAGGCGCTCGCTCGCTTTGGACCAGAAGAGGTGTCGCTCGCTCCGCCAGGGGCATTGAGAGCGGCGCTGGCAGACCTGCCCATCGCCGCGCTGGGCCTCACCCATAAAATGGTCAGTGAGCTCGCTCGGGCCGGGCTTACCACGATTGGCCATCTTCATAAGCAAAAGTCAGGCGAGCTGGCGCGCCGGTTTGGACTGCATCTCACCCAAGCGCTTCAGACCGCGAGTGGGCTGACCCCGGACCCAGTCACGCCTAAGGCGGCTGACCCAACTTATGCCGCGCGGATGACCTTACCGGAGCCGATTGGCTTTTTGGACGATCTGGGAAATGTGCTGCAGCGTTTGGCCAAGCAAATCTGTGGGCGGTTGGAGGCAGACCAACGCGGCGCGCGGCGGTTTCATCTGACGGTGCGCTGCGTTGATACGGGCGACCATCCGCTCAGCATTGGCTTTGCCCGGCCGTGTTCTGATCCAGACGCGATCTTGCGGCAATTCTCGCATCCGCTTTCCAAGCTGGAGATTGAATATGGCGCCGACTGGTTCCGGCTGGTGGCCGAGCATATTGAGCCAATCCGCCTCAAACAGGGCAGCTTTGGCGAAGATGCCAAACGTGCCGACCAGCGCCTGATCTTGATTGAGACGCTCGGCAACCGGCTGGGCTTCGATCATATCCGGGTCTTTCGCCCGCGTGATCATCATGTCCCGGAGCTAGAGTTCGGGCAGGTCGAGGCGGCCGGTGTTGAGCCATATTGGCGACCCGCCCCGCGCCCGCGTCCGATCCGCTTGTTCACGCCGCCAGAGTTTGTCCAAGTCGAGACGCCGGGCCGTCCGCCGCTCAATTTCAAATGGCGGCGCATGTCCTTCGCCACCGACCGCGCGCATGGGCCGGAACGGATCACCCCGCGCTGGTATCGCGAGGAAGACCCGCGCACGCGCGATTATTGGACGGTACAAACCGATCAAGGTCGTCGGCTCTGGCTACTCAATTATCCTGGCGAAGAGACCGAGGATTGGTATGTCGCGGGAGAGTTCCCATGAGCTATGTGGAGCTGTTCGCGATCAGCAATTTTACGTTTCTGACCGGGGCTTCACATGCCGAGGAGCTGGTCACGCGCGCCCGTAAACTGAGCCTGGGCGGGCTGGCCATTGCCGACACGAACACCTTTGCTGGCATTGTTCGTGGCCACACGGCGGCCAAGGAATTAGGCCTGCGCTATCTGGTGGCGACCCGGCTGAAACTGGTGGATGGGACGGAGATCCTCGCCTATCCGCGCGACCGCAAAGCCTTTGGCCAGCTCTCGCGGCTGCTCACCCTTGGCAAACGCCGGACAGTGAAAGGCGAATGCGATCTGAGCCTTAAAGATGTGCTGGACTATGCAGACAATTGCATTCTGATTGGGCTGACCGGACCGGACTTTGAGGCGACGCTTGAGACGCTGAAAACCGCCTTCGATGATCACGTCTTTGTCGGTCTGTTGCCGGGCTATGATGGCCAGGACCCGGCGCGCTTTGCCAAAGCGCATGAGCTCGCCGATCAAGTCGGGCTAGAGGCCGTCGCGCTCGGAAATGTGATTATGCATACAGCCGGACGGTTGCGGCTTGCTGATGTCCTCTCCTGCATTCGCGAGAAGACGACCATTGATGAGCTGGGACGCCTGGCGCTTCCAAATGCAGAGCGACGGATCAAGTCTGAGTTTGAAATCCGCCGCCTATTCCAGGCTTATCCCGATGCGGTGGCGAATACGGCTCGGATTGCGAAAGCCTGTCCCTTCTCGCTGGATGAACTGCGCTATGAATACCCAGATGAAATTAGCGACGGCCTCGAACCGAATGATCGCTTGCGCAAACTGACCGAAGAGGGGCTTGTCCGGCGCTATCCGGACGCGGTGCCTCTGAAAGTCCGCAGCATGGTCGAGAAAGAGCTTCGCCTGATCTCAGAGCTTGATTATGCGCGCTATTTCCTCACCGTGCATGATGTCGTGACTTTTGCGCGCTCGAAAGGGATCCTGTGTCAGGGGCGGGGCTCAGCGGCGAACTCGGTTGTCTGTTATGCGCTCGGTATCACCGAAGCCTCGCCGGATATGATCACCATGGTGTTTGAGCGGTTCATCTCTGAGGCGCGCAATGAGCCGCCGGACATTGATGTCGATTTCGAGCATGAGCGGCGCGAGGAAGTGATCCAGCACATTTATGAGAAATATGGGCGCCACCGGGCAGGGCTCTGCTCAACTGTGATTCATTATCGCTCGCGCAGTGCCATCCGCCAGGTCGGGCAAGCCATGGGGCTCTCGGTCGATGTCGTCTCGGCGCTCTCCAGCCAGGTTTGGGGCGTCTCGTCCTCAGACCTTGGCGATGAGCGAGCAAAGTCAGCTGGGCTGGATCTTGAGGACCAACGCCTACGCCAAACGCTCGATCTTGCCAAACAGATTATCGGCTTCCCCCGCCATCTCTCGCAGCATGTGGGCGGCTTTGTCATCACCAAAGGCCGGCTCGATGAACTCTGCCCAATTGAGAATGCTGCCATGGCTGACCGTACGGTTCTCGAATGGGACAAGGACGATATTGAAGCGCTCGGCATGCTCAAGATCGATATTCTCGCCCTCGGCATGCTGACCTGTATCCGCAAATGCTTTGACTTGCTCGAAATGTGGAAAGGCGAGACCTACACCCTGGCGACGCTGCCGAAGGAAGACCCGGTCGTCTATGACATGCTCTGCGAGGCTGACACAGTTGGCGTTTTCCAAGTGGAGTCGCGCGCGCAAATGAACTTCCTGCCGCGCATGCGCCCGCGTACCTATCAGGACCTCATCGCCGAAGTCGCGATCATTCGGCCAGGGCCGATCCAAGGCAATATGGTGCACCCATACCTCCGCCGTCGCCGCGGCGAGGAGAAGATCATCTATCCGTCCGAAGACCTCCGCGCCGTGCTGGAGCGGACCTATGGCGTGCCGCTCTTCCAAGAGCAGGCCATGCAGATCGCGATTGTTGCGGCAGGCTTCAGCCCGACCGAGGCCGATGCTCTGCGCCGGGCTTTGAATGGCTTTCGCCGTCAGGGCGCGGTTGAAGATTTCAAAGAGCGCTTCATCGCGGGTTGTCTCGAGCGCGGCTATGAACTCGAATTTGCCGAGAATTGTTTCAAACAGCTGGAAGGTTTTTCCAGCTATGGCTTTCCGGAAAGTCATGCGGCGAGTTTTGCGCTCCTGGTCTATGCCTCTTCCTGGATCAAGTGCCACCATCCGGAAGTGTTTTGCTGCGGGATCCTGAACGCCCAGCCTATGGGCTTCTATGCGCCCGCCCAGCTTGTCCGCGATGCCAAGGATCATGGCGTTGTGGTGCTTCCCGTCTGTGCCGAGAATAGTTTCTGGGACAATGTGCTTGAGCCTTTGCCGAATGGTGGGCTCGCCGTGCGTCTTGGCTTTCGTCAGATCAAAGGCTTTTCCGAAGAAGATGGTCACTGGATCGCGGCGGCGCGCGGGGCAGGCTATGGCGCAATCGAGACGATCTGGCGACGGGCCGGGATTGGCCGCGGGGCGCTGACTAAGCTCGCGGGCGCGGATGCGTTTGCGATCTATGGCCTCGAACGCCGCGACGCGCTGTGGGCAGTCAAAGGGCTCGGCGCGGACCGGCCTTTACCGCTCTTTGAAGAGGCCGGGGAAGGTCTGCCAGAGGTTGAGGCGAACCTGCCCAGCCTCAGCCTGCATGAGAGCGTGTTTGAAGATTATGTCGCCACCCGGCTCACGCTCCGCGATCATCCGGTCAATTTGCTGCGTGACCATTTGCCGAACTTCCAGCCTGCCGAGACCCATCGCACGACCGCTGATGGGGTCTGGCTCGCCGTGTCAGGCCTGGTCATCACCCGCCAGCGGCCCGGTACAGCGAGCGGCGTGATCTTTCTCACTTTGGAGGACGATACGTCAGTCTCGAATGTCGTGGTCTGGCCGAAAGTGTTTGAGAAGTTCCGCAAAGAGGTGATGGCCGGACGCTTGTTACATGTGCGCGGCAAGCTGCAGCGTGAAGGCACCGTCACACATGTGATCGCCAATCATATTGTTGATTATTCCTATCTGCTGGATGGGCTGGGTTACCCTGAGTTCGCCGGCGACAGCATCGATCCTTCCCGCGACAATGCGGACGAGGCCAAGCGGCCTGTGCCGGATCTGCGTTCTGGTCCGAGAAGCGAGAAACGGCGCAAAGTCGCTGAAGCGATCACAGCTGAACTGCAAGAAGCCCACCGGGCGCGCATTGCCTCTGGCGCTCGTCATCCGCGTGAGCAGGCGAAGAAACTCTTTTACAGTCGCGATTTTCACTGAACTCGGCACTGCGCTCATCCTCAGCGAAGTCGAAGGATGAGACCTAAACCTACTCAGCCGCAGGTCGGATGTCGCGCTCTGGTTCGAACAGACCAAGATCCGGTTCTTCGGGCATCTCTGGTTCAAGTGTGCGACCGGTAAGGCGGGCAATCATGCGACGACGCCACCGTCCAAGTTTCGCGGGTGCGGCGAGCCAGACCGGCGTCACGATCAGGGTCAGCATGGTCGAGAAACCGAGGCCAAAGACCACGGCTGTGGCAAGCGGCACCCACCACTCTGCAGTGACGCCGCCAAAGCTGATCGCACCTTCGCGGAAATTCACATTCATCATGAAGACCATTGGCAAAAGTCCACATATGGTCGTCAACGTCGTCAGCAAGATTGGTCGAATCCGCTGAGCGGCGGCTGCGATCGCGGCATCTTCGCTCGTGCGACCATCGCGCTGCAGGCGCTGGAACGTATCAATGAGAACGATGTTATTGTTCACAACAATGCCAGCGAGTGCGACGACCCCAGTTCCGATCATCAAAATCGAAATGTAAGGCAGCACCAATTGAATGCCGATCAGAACGCCTGCGGTTGAGAGAATTACCGCTGAGAGCGTGAGGATGACGTGATAGAAATTATTGAACTCCCAGAGCAGAATGATGCCCATCAAGAATAGCGCCGCGAGCGCCGCGACGGCGAAGAACGCCTCAGCCTCTGCGGCATCTTCGTCAGCCCCCTCGAACTGGATATCGACCGTAGGATCGATATTGGCCGCGGCGAGAAGGTCTTTCAGTTCAGCGACTTTCGCCGCACCAGCACCTTGCTCCACAGCATTGGCACGCACGAGAACGATACGCTTACCGTCTCGGCGTTCAATCTTGGTCACTTTCGGCGCGGGTTTGCGTTCGACGAATTGTGCGAGCGGGACTTGCCCGTTCGGCGTCGCGATGCGCAACCGATCCAGCGCTTGCACACTGCGTTCGCTTTCTGGGAGACGGACGCGGATATCAATTTCATCAAGCGCGTCATCCGGTCGATAGCGCCCGACGAGGATGCCGTTCGTGACAAGCTGTACCGCAGCGCCAACTTGGCTGACATCGACACCAAATTTACCCGCTTGGGCGCGATCGACTTCAAGCTGATATTCGATGCCTGGCAAAGGTCGACTGTCTTCGACTTCCCGAAGGCCGTCCATTGAGTCGACTAAGGCTCGGACTTGAGCGGCCGCGATCATCAAAGCAGGGCCGTCATTTGAACGTACAGCGACTTGGATGTCTTTGCCGACCGGTGGACCTTGTTCAAGCTTCTGAACTTCGGTTCGCAGACCGGGAATCCCGACGAGAGCATCACGGATACGTTGTTCGGTGACACGTCCATCATAGCCGTCTTCGCGATTTTTCAAATTTATCAAGACCCGGCCAACCGTGTCCTGAGGGGGGGAACTGACCCCATCAAAATTGAACGTGCCGGAGCCTTCGCTGCCAGAGCTTGAAGCGATCGACTCGATGCCCGGCACTTCCAAGAGAGGGCGTATGGCACGGTTGACGATGTTGTACTCTTCGTCAGCGGAGAGATTGCCTTGTGCCTGAACAAAAACATAGAGTTGCTCGGGCTCAACATCGAGGAACAGTTCCGATTTGTGCTGAGTGGACCCGAACCACATGAAGATGGCGACGATCAACGCGGCTGCGCTCGCCGTCACCAGCAAAGGACGCTCGATCAGGGCTGACGTCGCGCGCGCATAGCGGCCAAACCAGCCAGATGCCGCCTTCGGATCGCCAGATACGCCAGAGACCTCGACCAGGCCATTATCATCATTCTCGTCGGCGCCGCGGCCCCCTACGACAGATCCGAGTACGGGCAAGAAGATGAGCGCCATGATCAAGGAAGCGGCGAGCACGAAAATCAGCGTGATAGGCAGATACGACATGAACTTACCGACGAGGCTGTCCCAGAACAAGAATGGGAAGAACGCGGCGAGGGTGGTCGCAGATGAGGCGACGATCGGCCAAAACATCCGCTTGGCTGCCATGGCATACGCCTGTTTGCGGTGTAGACCTTCTGCCATTTTTCGATCGGCATACTCGACGACAACAATGGCCCCATCGACCAGAATACCAACCGCGATAACCATGCCGAACATGACCATCATATTGATGGTATAGCCAAACACACCGAGCATCAGGAACGCCATGACAAAAGAGCCTGGGATCGCCAGACCGACCATTCCAGCGGACCGTAACCCGAGCGCGGCAACGACGATGATCATGACCAAGACCACCGCCACGGCAATCGACGCCTGGAGTTGTCCGAGCTGTTCATCGATCATCTCTGACATATCAGAGGTCAGCGTATAATCCACGGTCTCGGGCCACGCCGATCGCGACTGTTCGACGATCGCTTCGACCTCGGCGACGGTATCGAGAATGTTCGCTCCGGTTCGTTTCACGATCTGGATGGTAACCGCGGGCTGGCCATTGAATTTCGCGTATTGCTCGCGGTCCTTGAACGTCCGGCGAACAGTTGAGACATCGGCAAGCGTGATGGTCGCATCACCTTCGGTTTTGACTGGCAAATCGAAGGCGTCTTGGGATGTTTTTATGAGCCCCGGGACTTTAACAGGGAAGCGGCCCTCGCCCATATCGATGCGGCCTGCCGGAACCAGACGGTTATTATTTGCGACTACGGCAAAGATTTCCTGGTAGGAGATATTGTAGGATTCCAGCTTCGCCGGATCGACGGTAATCTCGAGCACTTCTTCGCGGTCGCCCGTAAGCCGGGCTTCGAGCACACCTTCCAGACCTTCCAACTGTTCCTTCAGATCAAGGCCAATTCGAAACAAGGCGCGCTCAGGTGCGTCGCCGTACAGATTGATCGCCAGGATTGGAAAGAGCGCAGCATTGATTTCCGTAATTATCGGTTCGCGCGCTTCTTCAGGGAAATCGCGTTGCGCGAGATCAACTTTTTCCTGCACGTCGAGTACCGCCTGGTCTTGATCGAAGGATACGTCGAATTCGATGATGATCTGTCCGGCACCTTCCAGTCCGAAAGAGTCTATCTGTTTGACGCCTTCAATGGCTTGGACCTCGCGTTCAACCGGACGCACCAACAATCGCTCAGCATCTTCAGGCGACACACCTTCCAATGGGATGGTCACGCCGACAAAGGGGATCGGCACATCCGGGTCTGCTTCCTTGGGCAGATTGATATAGGTCAACGTCCCTGCGATCAGGGTAACGACGAGGATGGCAAGGACCATTCTCGCTCGACCGATGGCTCCGTCGATCAGACCGTTCATGACTTACAGCCCTTCGCCCAAACGAGGCGATACTGTCACCCCTTCTCGTAGATAGTCCTGGCCAGCGGCCAAAAGGTTCACGCCCTCGGGAATTCCGCTGACCCAAATCCCGTCCGGCGCGTCGTCAATGATACGCACTTCTGCGAATTGCACCACGTTCTGGTCGTCGACAAAGCGGACGCCAACCCGGCCATCATCATGCAGAACCAAATTGGCGGGGGTCATGAGGGCAGCAGGAACTTCGTTCAGGCCAAGTCGTACGGTCGCGGTCAGGCCTGCTGCGATGTCATAGTCCGGATTGGGGATTTCGATCTCGATGCGGAACGTACGGGTCTGCTGGCTCGCCGTGCTGGCAAGATAACGAACTTTGCCGACAGCATTGATGCCTGTAGAAAGCGCCACGTCGACGGGTTGGTTTGCATCGATTGCACCCATCTGGTCTTCGGTTGCATCGACCGCAACGATGATCGGATCAAGATCCACAATCCGGCCACAGGGCGCACCAACGGATAGAAAGTCGCCGCGCTCCGCCATACGTGTCTCGAAGATCCCGCGAAACGGAGCTTCGATCCGGGTCTTGCCATATTCAATTCTTGCAGCCGCGAGCGCCGCTTCAGCGCCATCGAGCGCGGCCTTGGTGGCAGCCGCTCGATTGGATGTCGTCCAGCCTTTTTCTTGGAGTTGGCGCGCGGCATCATAATCCAGACGCGCAGATGCGACGGCGGCTTCGGTCTCGGCGATCCGCGCGGCGCGACTTTCCACGTCTAGCCCACAGAGCACGGTTCCACGTTCGACAATTTGGCCTTCGCGAATGGCAGTCTGGCTGACAGTGCCCATCGTTTCAGATCTTACGGTCACTTCGCGGTCTGGCTCTGTGCTTCCCTTCAGTGACGCGACGACCTGATGATTGGAGAGCGAAGATGTGCGAACGATCACTTCGGGGATCGTTTCTTCAACGGTCGTCTCGCTGAGCGTCGATCCGGTTTGGGGCGGTGGTACAGGTTCGCGTGTCAGGCCCCGAAACACAAAATAGGCGAGGAGTGCAAGCAGTATGAACCCAGCTGTTCGAACGGACGTCGGGAACGAGGGCATTGGGAGGGTGCCTTTCACAAGCACGTGGGTGCGACCCACGATATTATTTATGGTTAACCAAATTACCAGTGAAACATTTCAAATGTGAAAAGCCGCACCGGCAAGCGGTTAAGTCCGGATTGTATATAGTTTACTTTTACTCGGATTAAGAGCGTCGTCACTGTCGCGGGCGCTTAAAACGACCGAATATCCGAAAAATGTCGTCGATTTTGACGACGTGACGCTCGAAGAAACGCCCTAGGTCTTGCGTCAACGCCGCGTTTGGCGCTGCTCAGCGGCCTTGAAAATCCAGTCGACATTGTGCTCGCGAAGCCATTCAGGCAGCGCGTCTGTGCGATCTTGGGCACTCAGATGCGATTTGACCGATTTCGGATCGGAAGATGCATCACGCGGGCGGAACTGAATGATTTTCGAAGCCATGACCTGGCTGTGCAAGACCGGTGCCGATTGGCTTTAATTTCCTGATTTTCAGGCGTCATCCCCGTCCTCATACCGCGCTGCAATCTGGGCCCCCATCTGATTCATCATGGTAAACAGGGTCTCAGGATCGCTCTGACGAAGCTTCGCGGCATCGTATTCTGTGCCTTTGGCAAATATCAATTCCGGCGTTTTTTCCGTGATCGCGGTCATGATTTCTCGCGCTAGATCAGCTGGATCATCTCCACCATCGATATTTGCATCTGATTTTCCGCGTTTTGTCCCATCTTTGGTCATCGCGTTGCGGGATACATCCGTCGCTACGGAGCCCGGGAGCACGTTGGTGACGTTGATTTTGTGGCGTTCAGCAACCTCGGTGCGCAAGGAATCCATGTAACCGATCAGACCATGCTTTGCGGCGGCATAGGCCGTTCGCAGGGGAGGTCCGATCCGTCCGGCAACTGAACTGATTGCGATGATATGGGCGCCGCCCGCTTCGACCATCCGGCTCAACTGTAACTGAGTGAGCCAAATCGGGGCAATCAGGTCGATATTGATCAAGTCTGTATAAACCTGCGGATCGGTATGGATAGCAAGGCTGCGTTGGCTGACACCAGCATTATTGACCAAAATGTCGACACGCCCCGTGAACGCCCAAGCTTCCTCCACCTTCCCAGACAAAGCATCGTAATCCGTGACTTCGAACGGCAGGACCAATGACTCGGTTTTTAGCTGATCCGCAACAGCTTGAAGGGCTTCAACCCGCCGACCGGAGAGAATGATTTTTGCGCCGGCCTCGGAGAGCGCGATCGCCAAAGCTTTGCCGATCCCCGATGAAGCCCCCGTTATCCAGGCTGTCTTGTCCGCAAACTCGCTCATAACCAATCTCCAATTCTGTCTGCTGAGCCGTTTATGAACGTTCGCGAGGCGGGGCGGCAAGACGTTCCTCCGCGCCAAGCTTGATGTTTCAGACCGCCGCGCAATATTGCGGTCGCGCGCCATTGGTTGGAACGAGCGTCTGAGATTTGATCATTGTATGTTTTTCGCGCTGGCAGCGATTTCTATCTGATAAATGTGTAAGCCTGATGCTTGCTCAGCGCTGTGTGAGATAGGCTTGAATCGACGCCATTGATTAACGCCAGCGCAAATTGTCCCGGGACAGCTGGCGGATCTGTGTTTTGCCCATCAGCTTCATGTCGCGCTCGATCTCTGTGCGGAGATTTCCAAGCGCGCGCTCAACCCCCGCCTGACCCGCCGCCGCGAGCGCGTACAAGTAATAGCGTCCGCCCGAAACAGCTTTAGCGCCGACGGAAAGGGCTTTCAGGACGTGCGTGCCGCGTTGGACTCCTCCTTCGCAGATGACATCGATTTGATCGCCTACCGCATCGACGATCTCGGCCAGTTGATCGAACGGTGCGCGCGCGCCATCGAGCTGACGACCCCCGTGATTTGACACCATGATTCCGGTACACCCAATGTCGACCGCGCGCTTGGCATCCTCAACACTCATGATGCCTTTAAGAGCGAATTGGCCGTTCCACTGAGCGCAGAGTTTTTCGGCATCTTTCCAATTCATAGACTGGTCGAGCATGGTCGAGAAATACTCTCCCACGGAGACCGCAAGGTTGGTGCCTTCACTGACATGACCAGACAGATGAGGCATGTCGAATTTCTCTTTGGTGAGAAAATTCCAAGCCCATGAGGGGTGAGCGGCGAAACTGAACAAAGAGCTTGGTGTGAGTTTGGGTGGTGACGTGAAACCCGTGCGCAAATCGCGCTCGCGGTTTCCGCCGGTAATGGTATCAACGGTGAGCGCCATCACATTGAAGTTCGCAGCCCGCGCGCGTTCCAGCAGGACATCATTTAGGCCGCGGTCTTTGTGGAAGTAAAAC
Source organism: Pseudomonadota bacterium (assembly GCA_038527765.1). Lineage (GTDB taxonomy): Bacteria > Pseudomonadota > Alphaproteobacteria > Caulobacterales > Hyphomonadaceae > Henriciella. The sequence goes on along the minus strand of JBCBFK010000002.1, from coordinate 477,198 downwards.
TGGAACATTTTGGGTCCCGGCGCGAGTTCGGAAATCTCTTCGACCGTGACCGTAGCGAGCGAAGAAACGCCGAACATGGTGCCAAACTTCGTCGCGGCCTGCGCGACAGCGCGCTCGCCTTCATGGTGGAACAGGCGCTGTAAAGCGGTTGGAGCACAGTAGAAGGGCATGTCCAACTTTTGCCCCATGACCTCAACGGAGAGATCTACGCTCTCGACATCGTTCAGAACATTCGGAATCAGATCGACATCATCATAGGCCGCCGTGTTTCGCCGATAGGTGACCTCATCATCAGCGGCGCCATCAATGTAATTAAAAATCGGGTCAGGCAGTCGCTGTTTGGCAAGCGCTCTGAAATTCTTGAAGTTATGGCAATCGCTGAGGCGCATCTTAGCTTCCGGTGTCTGACGGACCGGTGCTTAAAAGACTGTCGCGATAAATCAATGCGTTGATCGCTCGCGCCTCCGCGTCAGTCTAAATCGACGCGCACGCGAGCTAGAACAGAAGAGGAGGTCATGTAGAGGTAATCTTCTGCATCATCGAGCGTACAGTTGGAGGTCGCGAACCCGGTCGAAATCACGCCAATGACGTCGCCCGTCTCGGGGCTCAAGACATAAACCCCTTCAGGTCCGGTTGCGAACACGGTGCCGTCTCGGGCGATGTCCATACCGTCGGGAAGGCCGCCTCCGTCGCGGAGTTCCGGCATGGCGTCAAAGAAAACACGGCCATTGGAGACGTTGCCATCCTCAAGCGTATCATACGCCATTATAACGGCGTTTTCTGGATCAGATACGGCTACGTAAAGCGTGTCTTCATCCGGAGAGAGGCCAATTCCATTTGGGAAGCTCAGATCATCGATGACCAATTGCGCCGGGCCGTTTTTCTCGAGACGATAAACGCCATTGTGTGAAAGCTCTTTCTCAGGCGCGTCGTTCAACCCACGCAACCCATACGGAGGATCGGTAAAGAACAAAGCCCCAGTGGTATGCGCGACGATGTCGTTGGGGCTATTCAAAGACTTGCTATTGAAGGTGGAGACGATGGTCTCTCGTTCCAGCGTAGCAGGGTCCAAGATGGATAATCCGCGCGCGCCATGGTCAGCGAGGACAAGCGCACCCGGGGCGTCTGACCACTCTATAATGCCGTTCGCACCAGGTTCGCGCATGACCTCTGCCATTTCAGGGGTCGCCCCTCCTGATGGTGTGAGAAATAGCTCGGCACCCGTTTCACGTTCCCAACGATACATCTTGTTTTCGGGGACGTCATTAAAGTAGAGCGCGCCTTCTTCTTCGACCCAAACGGGGCCCTCTGGCCAGGTAAACCCGCGCGCGAGCACTTCAATCTCAGTGCCAGGGGTGACAATCGCATCCATGGCGGTGGTGCGGCGATCAATCGTGCCGATGGTTTCCGTCTTGGGAAGGTCTGAAGTCGTGCACGCCCCGCTCAAAAGTACAATTAAAAAACTCAAACAAATCAGAGATGAAGTGTGCATGTTCGGATGACCTCCCAATCCTTTAGCAACCAGAGATTTTGATCTCTTCTATTACGTCACGCAGGCACGCGTAGCGGTGCCCTCGATCAGAGTCCAGAATATTTGATAGCGCTATCAATTTTATTCGGGAGGATCGGTTGCGCCTTCTCACGCAAACTGTTAGCGCTAACAACAACAAGAATAAAAATACAGATTCTGACTTGGGCAGGGAGGCTCAAATCGTGACGGAACGCAGGCTCCGAATGGGCATGGTCGGTGGCGGCCAGGGCGCTTTTATCGGTGACGTTCATCGTTTGGCGGCACGCTTGGATGGGCAGATTGATCTCGTCTGTGGAGCGTTTTCGAGAGATCCCGAAAACAGCCGTGCGACGGGTGAGCAGCTTGGTCTGGACCCGACGCGGTGTTATCCAGACTTCCAAGCAATGATACGATCCGAATCGGCGCTACCAGACGATCGGCGCATGGATTTCGTCGCGATCGTGACCCCCAACCATGTTCATTTCCCAGTGGCCAAAGCCGCGCTCGAGGCCGGGTTTCATGTTCTTTCGGATAAACCCGCGACTCTCAACTTAAGCGAAGCGCGAGCGCTCGCTGAAATCGTTCGGCATAACGAGACGCTCGCTTACGGTTTGACCCATACCTATCTGGGGTATCCGCTGGTCGGCGCCGCGCGTTCGATTGTGGCGGAGGGCGGGATCGGCAAAGTGCGCAAAGTCTTTGTCGAATACATCCAGGGTTGGCTCGCGGGTGAGGTCGACAACAAACAAGCCGATTGGCGGACGGACCCTGCGCGCTCAGGCATTTCAGGTTGCATGGGCGATATCGGCACGCATGCCCACAACCTGGCAGAGTTTGTCACGGGCAAAATCATGACCCATGTGGCGGCGGATCTTTCGATTTTTGTGGAAGGGCGGCATCTCGATGATGATGGGTCCGCGTTGTTTCGCATGGAGGACGGAGTCAAAGGCGTGTTGAGCGCTTCTCAGGTTTGCGTCGGTAAGGAGAACAGTCTTTCGATCCGCGTATATGGTGAGACCGGGGGACTTGAGTGGAACCAAGAAGAGCCGAATACGCTGATCCGCACATACACAGATCGCCCCACCGAGATCCTGCGCGCGGCGCAAGGCTATTTGCCAGAAGATATCAGTGCCGGGTTCCGGACGCCGCCCGGGCATCCAGAAGGCTATATCGAGGCGTTCGCGAACATCTATCTGGAGTTCGCCCACGCCCTTCAAACGCGAGGCGGAGTCAGCGCGGGGATGGATGCGGCTCTGCGGGGCATGGCGTTTGTCGAAGCGCTCGTGGAGAGCAGTAACAACAATTCCGCCTGGACGGAGATCAGCATATGAAAACGATGCAAGGCCCAGCCATTTTCTTAGCGCAGTTCATGGGCGACGCGCCTTTTGACACGATGGAAAATGCTTGCCGCTGGATGGCGGAGGCAGGCTATAAAGGCGTTCAAATTCCGTCGGATAACCCAGTTTGTATGGATTTGAAGCTCGCTGCGGAAAGCAGGGCCTATTGTGATGAGTTAAAGGGCAAATGCCGCGAATGGGGTGTCGAGATCACGGAGCTGTCGACGCACATTCAGGGGCAGCTCGTCGCCGTGCACCCCGCCTATGATACCGCTTTCGATGCCTTTGCGCCGGCCGAGCTTCATGGCAAGCCACAGGCGCGCCAGGAATGGGCCGTGCAGCAGGTCATGTATGCGGCCAAGGCCTCCCAGAACTTAGGGCTCGACCGATCCGTGTCTTTCCCGGGAGCTCTCGTCTGGCCATTCATGTACCCATGGCCACAACGCCCGGCTGGACTGGTCGAAGAAGGGTTCAAGGAACTTGCCAAACGCTGGCGTCCAATCCTCGACTATTATGACGAATGCGGGGTTGATGTCTGTTATGAAATCCATCCCGGAGAAGACCTTCACGATGGCGTGACATTTGAGCGCTTCCTGGAAGATGTCGACGGCCATGCCCGTTGCAACATCCTGTACGACCCGAGCCATTTCATCCTGCAGCAGCTGGACTATCTTGCGTTCATTGATCACTATCATGATCGCATCCGTATGTTCCATGTGAAGGACGCGGAGTTCCGTCCGAGCGGCAAAAGCGGGGTCTATGGCGGTTATCAGGGCTGGGTCGAGCGGCCGGGACGTTTCCGTTCGCTCGGTGATGGTCAGATCGATTTTGGCGCGATCTTTTCGAAACTGGCTGGATACGATTTTGACGGCTGGGCGGTGGTCGAGTGGGAATGCGCGTTGAAGCACCCGGAAGATGGCGCCCGTGAAGGTGCAAAATTCGTGTCCGATCACATTATCCGGGTCACTGACAAAGCTTTTGATGATTTCGCCGGCGGCGAAGTCAGTACAGACGCCAACCGTAAGATGTTGGGGCTGACATAAACCGTAGAGTTTAAGGGAGGAAACATGAGCACCATAACCGAGACCGCCCCGCTGGAGGCCGGCATCAACCGCAACCAATTGTTCTGGCTGAGTTGTTTGTCTTTGATCGTCACCGCGATGACGTTCGCAATTCGGGCCGGAATTTTGACCCAATTGTCAGAGGAGTTTCAGCTCTCCGATACCGAATTGGGTTGGGTCAACTCTATGGCGTTTTTAGGCTTTCCGCTCGCCATGGTCGTGTTCGGATTCCTCTATAACAAGCTCGGGCCGCGATTGATTATGATCCTGGCCTTTGTCGGTCATGTCCTGGGGCTGGTGCTGACGATTACGGCCGGCGGCTTCCTCGGCCTGTTGATTTCGACCTTCTTCATTGGGTTCGCAAACGGGTCGGTTGAGGCCGCCTGTAACCCGCTCGTCGCGGATCTTTACAAAGACGACAAAACCAAGTGGCTCAACCGGTTCCACGTCTGGTTCCCAGGCGGCATCGTGATTGGCGCCGTCGTCTCATACATCATGACCAATGCCGGGATCGGTTGGCAGCCCCAGATTGCAGTGATGCTGATCCCGACGGCGATTTACGGCTATATGGTGTTCACCACCAAGTTCCCGGACATTCCCGACATTGAAAAGATCGTCGACCTCGACGCTAAGGGTTTAATCCTGATGACCGCAGTCTTTGGATTGCTCGTCTTGATTGGGACCCCGAATGACCTGGTCTCTGGTTTGCCAGGCACGTTCATCTTTCCCCTCTTGCTTGTGCTCGGTCTGACCTTCCTGCTGATGCTGTTCCGGGCGGGGCGTGCACGCGATGCGGCGCTTTTGATCGTCCTGATGGGGATCATGAGTGTCACAGCAACATCCGAGCTCGGCACGCAGCAATGGGTCGACCGGATCCTTGGGGCGCAGCTCGGTGGCATTCCTGGACAAGCGATGATCGTCCTCGGAATGGTGACTGGCATTATGGCTGTTGGGCGCTATTTCGCGGGCCCGTTGATCCATGCTTTGAACCCGCTCGGGGTCCTTTTGCTCAGCGCGGTGCTCACCACGCTTGGTCTGTTTCTGATGTCGGGTGCATCTGGCATCATGGTCTATGTCTCGGCCATCGTGTTCGCCATTGGGGTCTGCTATTTCTGGCCCACCATGATTGGTGTGACCGCCCAGTACATTCCGCGCTCCGGAGCGCTTGGGATGAGCCTGGTCGGCGCAGCCGGCATGTTTGCGCTGACGATCTGGAACCCGATTATCGGTGGCTGGATTGATGGCGCGCGCGCAGCCGCAGAGGCTGAGGGACTTGAAGGCAATGCTGTCGAAGTTGCGGCCGGGCAGGGGGCATTGTCCATGCTGGTCTATTTCCCGGTTTCGCTCATTGTTGTGTTCGCGGCGCTGTTCATGGCGCGCAACTGGATCTCAGCAACATCTGGCGAAGATGTTGGTCAGGCGCATTAGGAGGAAGGATGGAATGACGAATTTTATCTTTCACCGGCGCGATATGTTCAAAAGTCTGTTGGCAATCTCGGCGGTAGGCGCGCTTGGTGCATGTGGCGGTGCTGACGAACAGCCGCCGACTGAAGTCGCAGCGAACGGCGCCGATACGAGTGGGTACTTTACCGGCTCAGAAATGGCTTTAATCGCCGCTTTGTCTGATACCCTCATCCCGACGACGGAAACAGCCGGAGCGGCGGGGGCGGGTGTGCCTGAGACGCTCCAAGCCTTGGCCACAGAGTGGGGAAATGACGAGTTCCGCGCCTATTGGCGCTCTGGCCTCGATCAGGTGTCCGCGGCTCTTTCATCGGATACAGGCGCGGGCTTCGAAACACTGCATCCGGACGAGCGTCTCGCCGTCCTGTCCGCATACGACGCAAAAGTCTTCGATGGAGACGTCGAAGATGGTTTCTACCGAGACTTCAAATCCACCGTCGTCACCGCCTACTATATGTCGGAGGTCGGAGCCGCTGAAGAGCTCGCATATGAACCGGTCCCGGGCGATTGGATCGGTTGTGTACCCCTGTCTGATTATCCTAAAACGTGGGCGACCTGAGCCATGACAGATTTTGATGTAATTGTAGTTGGGTCTGGCATGTCCGGCGGATGGGTCGCTAAGGAGATGTCGGAGCAGGGGTTTAAGACCGCGGTCATAGAGCGTGGGCGCGCAGTCTCACCTGTCGATGACTATACCGATTTTACGGATCCGTGGACGACTGAACACTTGAACCGGAAGACGGATCAGGATCGGTTGGATCATCCGATCCAATCAAATGTGTACGCATTTTCGCCGTCGACGCGACAGTTCTGGGTCAATGACAATGACCACCCGTACGAAACCGCAGACGGTACCGATTTCATTTGGTATCGAGGATATCATGAGGGCGGTCGGTCAATTATGTGGGGCCGTCAAAGCTACCGCATGTCGGAAATTGATTTCGAGGCCAACAAAAAAGATGGGCACGGCGTGGATTGGCCCGTCAGATATGACGACCTCAAGCCCTGGTATGACTATGTCGAGCGCTTTGCCGGAATCTCAGGGTCACTTGAGGGTTTGGATATTTTGCCAGATGGCGTGTTTCAACCGCCGCACGATCTAACCTGTGCAGAGATCGACTTTAGAGATGCTGTTGAATCGACCTTTCCTGGGCGTCGATTGATCCCGGGGCGCGTCGCCAATTTGACTGAGCCGACGCAAGAACAAATGGAACTGGGGCGGGGGCGTTGTCAGGCCCGTAATCACTGTCATCAAGGCTGCAGTTTTGGCGCGTATTTCAGCTCCAATGCAGCGACACTACCGGCGGCGCGCCGAACGGGAAACTTTACCCTGATCTCGGACCGAGCGGTTCACAAGGTGATCGTCGACGAAACAACAGGACGCGCGACGGGGGTTGAAACGGTCGACATAAAAACCGGTGAAAGGATCGTCGTTACCGCGCGGATCATCTTCTTGAATGCTGGAACAATTCCTTCGACGATGATCATGTTAAACTCAGCAACCGAAGCAATGCCCAATGGTCTAGCCAACAGTTCAGGCCAGCTCGGGCGGAACATGATGGATCATCACTCCGGCGCTCGCGGATCCGCCATTCTGCCCGGCAATCTCGACAAGCATACATTCGGACGTCGTCCGAATGGATTTTACATCCCGCGCTTCCGAAATCACACCGAAGAAGCCGAAGGGTTCGTTCGAGGTTACGGCTATCAAGGCGGTGCAACGCGGGAGCGTTGGTGGACCGCGATGAACAAGAAAGGCGTTGGTGCAGACTATAAAGCCAGTAACCAAACGCCAGGCCCTTGGCGGATCGGTATGGTCGCTTTTGGTGAAGTTCTTCCGAATGAGAAGAACCAAGTTCGACTGCATGCCAGTAAGACCGATCAGTGGGGCTTCCCCGTCCCGGTTCTTGATGCCGCCTGGGGGGACAATGAGCGCAATATGGTGCGTCAGGCGATCAAAGATACGCGGGCAATGCTCGAAGCGGCTGGCGGAATTGATATCTGGACGGATGATCCAGAAACCGCTGAACCGGCACCACCAGGGATTGGTATCCATGAAATGGGAACGGCGCGAATGGGGAGAGATCCGTCCACCTCAGTTTTGAACGAGTGGAATCAGGCTTGGGATATCCCGAACCTGTTCATCACGGATGGCTCATTCATGGCGTCCGGCGGCTGTCAGAACCCATCGCTGACGTACATGGCGTTCTCTGCACGAGCCGCCAAACACGCAGGGGAGCTGTTCAAAGATGGTACCCTCTAGGCGTGGAATGAACCTCAAGAACAGAAGTCAAAGGAGCCAAAAAGAATGAGTTTGAATCGAAGACACTTTCTCGGCGCTTCGGGCGCGTTTGCTCTGCTCGGCGGTTGTCAGTCGAACCCGGTCGCTGTTGCCTCTGAGACATCTTCGCGGCGGATTGAGAAAATCGGCATCCAAACCTACACCTTGCGCGCGGCGCTGGGCGAAGACTTCGTCGGCACGATGCAGATGATCAAAGATGTTGGCTATGATTATGTGGAGTTGAACCGCGGAGACTTTTCATCGCGGACACCGGCTGAGCTGAAGCAAATCCTCGACGATATCGGATTACCATCACCGATTTCGCACGTTGATTATGATAGTCTCGCCAACCGCCCGGGTGAACTCGCGGATACTGCGGCGGAACTTGGGTGTGATTACCTTATCCTGCCATGGATCGGGGATGACCAGCGCGGACTGGACCAATACAAGGCCCACGCCGAGATGCTCAATCGCGCAGGTTCAGTGCTGAAAACGTCGGGTGTCCAGGTAGGATACCATAACCATCAGTTTGAGTTCTTCGATCTGGGCGGTGGCCAAACCGGCATGAACATTTTGCTCGAAGAGACCGATCCGGACCTGGTCGCGTTCGAATTGGATTTATTCTGGGCAGCACTAACGGGTTCCGATGTTGTCGGGCTGTTTGAAAAGCATCCTGGCCGCTTCAAGATGTGCCACGTCAAAGACCTCAAGGGCGACGCGTCTGAATTCCGGAATAGCCTGGATTTTGCAACCATCGTGCAGACGCTCATGGCCAATGTTGGCGAAGGCGACTTACCGTTTGAGACCTATTTTGCTTCGAGCGAAACTGCGGGACTGGAGTATTACATCGCAGAGCACGACAATCCGCCTCAGCCGTTCCGTCAATCGGCTCAAACGAGTTATGACTCGATGCGGGCTATGCGGTTTTAGTTAGGTCACTTCGCCTTAGAACGGGGCGCAACCGACAGTTATACGTGTGGTGAGACTTGTGATTGCCATCACACTGAGTCTTGTCGTACGCTCGTCGTGTAAAAGATACACAAGTTAGGGCGCAAATGAATTGGTCCGATTTACTGGACGTTGCTCCAAATGATCCCGGGGTTGAGCTTCTAGACAAGAACACAACTGCTCAAACTGTTCAAAGAAACGAGATTTTGATTCATCAGGACTCGGTCGTAGGACAAGTTTATCTTGTGAGTGCGGGGCTTTTACAAGCGAAATTCGTGTCCTTCGAGGGCGCAGAAGTGTGGTTGGCCAATCTGGGGCCGGGCGCGGTTACAGGAGAAATCTCAGCGCTCTGTGATCGTCTAAGTTCAGCAAACGTTGAGGCAGCAGAGAAAAGCGAAGTGTTGGCCGTACCGCGAGCTGTCTTTTTGAGGGCCATGTCACAAAGCAGTGCATTTGCGGTGGCGATCTCCAGAATGCTCGCTGGACGGATCGCCGATACATCCAACAGTTTAACCTCTCACGTTGCCTTAAAGATTGAGTACCGACTCTTGAATGCGTTGAAGCTCATGGCCGGATCCACCGCGCAAGCGACTGAAATTCGGGTCGCGCCTCCACCTTCAGTGTCAGAGCTTGCGGTGCGAATCCATGCGAGCCGCGAGGCCACTTCACGAGCGTTCACACGCCTTTTGAAACGCGGCGTCTTGGAAAAAAGACAGCGAGAGATCCTCGTCTATGGCACGGATCGTAACCGGCGGGCATAGCGCTCGCTGAGGCCACTCATTTCTGCCAGATCTGATTTACCTGCTTCAAATTCATGGTAATTGCCATTGGAGGAGACCAACCCTGCGAAGAAGTATTTTGAGCAAGACCGGACAATATATTGCGTAGCGCGCCCGATTCTTCAGGCGGCGACGGCGAACAAAGGCGGCTTGCGAGTGTGCTGGTCGCCGATATTTGCGGCTATTCAGCGCTCGCGGAGCGCGATGAGGTCCTCGCACTGGCAGTGGTCCGCCGTGTCAGTCTTCTGCTCACAGCGATTGCTAAGCGCCATGACGGGCGATTGTTTCACGAAGCGGCGGACGGCTTTTTCTTCGAGTTTGCAAGTGCCAACAAATCTATTCTGGCAGCGCGAGAAATGCTGGTGGAGGTCGCGAAAGATCCGGACCTGGCCGAGCTTCACCGGACTGAACTGCGCATAGGATTGCATCTTGGCGACGTTCAGGTCGAAATAGACGGAAACCTAATGGGACATGGGGTCAATTTGGCGGCCCGCCTTCAACAAAATGCAGACCCAAACAGTATACTCGCGTCAAGCCAACTGGTTGCAGCCTTGTCGAAACGCCCGGGGCGGTTTTGGTCGAAACGCAAACTGTCGCTGAAAAACATCAAGCGTCCCGTGATTGCGTTCAACGTGCGTGAACAACGCAGCATGTCACTCGCGCTGCGCGATAGGCTTACGATCATGCCATTGCGCATGTTCGGCGGAGCCGCGAGCTTAGTTGGGGCTTTGACAGTGGGTGCGTATATATTGGTGACCGAGCCCGCGCCGGACCTTGGTCCGATAGACAGGGACGCGGTGAATGCATCTTTGCAGCCTCTGATTGAAGCTGGGCGTCCGATTGATGATATGGTCTCCGCACTCATCCGTACGAATGATTTTGAGGAAGCTGTGGCCGACCTGCGCGCCCAGCATTCTCGGACCGAAGACCAGCTCAGCCGAGAGCAGAGTCTTGACCTTCTCCATCAGATCGCGGCGATCTCCGTAAATAGAGATGCTGCTGCCACGGAAGCGATCTATCGGGACATCCTGAGGCTCGATCCCTTTGATGCAGAAGCCTTGTTGCAAACGGCGAAGATCCTGCGTCAGCGAGATTTTGATGATTTGGCTGCCGCGAATCTGACGAAAGCCCTAGGCAGTCCTACGCTGACAGATCGATTGCGGCTCCGTATCGGTATAGAACAGATAAATCTCGAGCGCGCGAGCGTCGCAGGATCTGTTAGCGAAGACCGCTTTATGCGCTTAGCTACGGATGCAGAGTCTCTTGGGCATCAAGATCTCGCTTTGCGTGCGCGCTTCAACGCCGTTCGGGGAAACTATCTGGTTCTGTTTGAAGCCCAATCCGGACAACCGCTCAGCTCGTCCATGCTGGAGGGATATCAGGTGCTCATTGATGAGGCGGTTGAGATCGCAGATCAGCAAATCGATCTCGGAGTGCTTTATGATGTCTCTGAAACGCTTGCGACCCTTAGCACCATGCAGAACCGGATCTCAGACTATGAGGCGTCAAAAGCGACCTTGTTGCGTTCGCTCGAGATCGAACAAAGTCTGAGACGCCCGGCGCGCATGATGTCGATCCACGCAAACCTTGCCTATGCGAACGTGGCTTGGGCAAAGCAAAGTGATCTTGCCGACGACGAGCGGCTCGACGAAGCGGAGCGTCAGGTAGAAATCGTACGGGCACTTGCGCGGCGCGAACGGCTGACCAGTCGCGAATACTATAATTGGTACATCCTCGCGCTCATCGAAGACCAACGCGGAAACACCAGCGTCGCATGCTCGCACTTTGAAAAAGCCATTCGCGCATGGCCGGATAAATTTCTCACGGACACTGATGCAGAAGATATGGCGAGCAACTTGGGATGTTCGCTTTAGCCGCTCGCCTGTTTTAAGCTCGGTCTTAGAACTCCCAGGTGCTTTCTAGCGCTTCGGGCCAGCCATATCGCGTACATCTAAGAGTGACGGTCGATCCTGCGGCGCTCTCGGTCGAAGCGGCTCCGGTGACGGCTGCAGGCGAAGAAATCTCCAGATCGAATCCAAGGGCCACTTTTGCGGTTGTGGCCTCGTCTGGATTGCCATGCTGCATGAGGGCTTCTTTGACCTGTTTCAAAACAACCATTGCGGCGAATTGCCGAAACTCTTGCACCGACTGGTCGGTCGGTGGGTTATTCATATCCTGCCACTTCGGCGCGGCCTTTTTCATGAGCTTCTCAAGGGTTGCGACATCGAGTTTATCCGCCATGTAAATCTCCTATTTGGCATTGATCGAGGAACCACACTTATCATGTGCGGGTCCCCCGAGGAGAAAGCGCGAAGAAAATGAAGGATTCCTTGACCGCGTTTCCCGTGACTCTGAGTTCTATTGATAGAACATGGCGATGCCGTGATCATGGTCACTAAGCGGCGCGTTTTGGAGCCAGAACGGATTCAAGCCGTTTGTTTGCGGCCACAAAAAAGGCCGGCGGTCCGGCCTAAAAAATCGCCGATGCTGACGCTGCATGACAACACCGGCGAGTTTGAGGAGACGTGAGCAAAGCTCACAGTGTCGGTACGTTCTTCACCTTAGAAAGTTTTGCGCACCGTAACCCCGTAAGTTTGAGGTTGGCTTGGATAGCCATCAAAGCGACCAGCCTGGGCAACACCTGGGAAGGTTGAGGTCAAATACTCATCGTCAAAGATGTTCCGGCCCCAGAGGGTGATGCCGAGCCCGTTGGCGGATTCAAATCCGAGAGACGCATTGAACAGATTGATTTCTCGGGTGAAGCCAGTGGCATCCAGAAGCGCCCGTGGTTGAGGGCTGGAGGCCGGATAAAAATCCGTACCTTCTTCATATTGCCAGTCTGCACGGAAGAATCCGCCCCAATTGTCCGTCAAATCGAAATTATAGAGGACAGAAGTCGACGTGATGACTTGAGGGATACCTGTCGGCGTTTCCCCGGACTGGTCGATTGAGGAGCTGTTTCCGGCCGCATCCAAGCTGGTACCGTTCGGGAAGCTGTCAAATTCCGGATCCAGGAAGGTCCCTGCGAAATTCAGTGTCAGGTTCTCGGTTGGGCTCCAGCTGGCGTCGAGTTCGAGACCCGTTGCGGATTGCTCCTCCGCATTGGTCAGAACAAATCCAGTGCCAAGGAAGACATTGCCTTGGAAGTTTTCAATTTTCTGATCAAAGATCGCAACATTCAGCGCGAAATTGTCCCAAGCGCCTTTCAGACCGATTTCAAACACTGAGGAGTCCTCTGGTTCTGCAAACCGGGTGCCTGTGGTCAGGTTCGGTTGTGACAGTCCAGCATCTTGGATCGGCGATGATGGCGCAGCGCGCACGACCGCCATTGTCAGTGGATCCACAATTTGACCGACCGATTGTTGCGTCGCCAAATCTAAGGATGGAATGAAGTCAGAAGGGAAAGGACGGCTGTCGCGCCCTAGATTAATCGAACTGGACTTCCAACCCGTCGCATATGAACCGTAGACGTTCACATTATCGGTCAAGTCATATGCGAGCCGCAAGGAATAGGTGAACTGGTCATCGTCTGTGATGCCATCCTCTACGGCATTCGGGACGTTCACGAAGGGTGGTTGAAACTGGAAGCCGGCGAATGCGGCGAAAGGATTACTAAAGCCGGGCGCAAACGTTGCTGGATTGGCCGGGTCAAACGCCGGGTTGCTGGTGTCGAAATTACTTGCAATGTTCAGAGCGACCGCTTGGATTGTTGGGTATGCGGGGGATGAAACGAACGCGCCGACTTGAGCGGGATCCGTAATATCGATTGCTCCCTGCGCGGCGCCAACAATGATCGCATTATAGGCCGCTTGTGCGAGGTCCACAGCCGCGAGCGCATCCGAGGACTGGATGTTCAGACGCGCCTCCTTTTCGTTCGACGTATAGTTGATGCCAAACGAGGCTGTCAGACGATCGGTGAGATGCCAATCGGCGGTACCGAACAGTGAAATCGCCTGGTCGTCCTGACCGACGCTTTCAACCGTTCCGCTTCCATCCACCCCGACGCTTCCGATCGGAAGGTTGACCGATGGCTCAAGCAGACCCGCCAAGGCATCTGGCAGAACACCTGCCGCCTGCGCGCCGGTTACAGCTGCAATCACCGCGGGGTTGGTCGGATCACCGGAGAGTTGGATCTGGCCGGCGACATTGAGGAAGTCGCGAAACTGTGAATCGTAAGACAATTGACTGTCACGGGAGACTTTTTCATCGAAATAGAAACCGCCGACCATCCAGTCGAGGGCGCCGTCGCCATTGGATGTCAGACGGATTTCTTGGGTAAACGTCTCGAGAGCGACGTCATCCAAAAGAGAGGCGAGATCTGCGCTGGAGTAATCAATGTCATAGTTTTGAAAGGCATCGGTTTCGCGGTACGCAGTGATGGTTGTCAGCGTAAACCCATCAAACTCAATATCGCCGTGTAGAGAAATGCCACGGTTCTCAACCACGTTTTCTGGAAGTCTGTTCAGCGCGATTTCACGTGAGAACGGATTGCCCGGCTGAGCGATTTGCCCGCCAAGGGACTCAATGATTGCTGTGTTCGCGGCATTGTCGATGACGTTTGCGGCGATACAGCAAACCTCGTCAATCTCGTCTGCATCTACAATGACCCGCCATTCCTGATTCTCGGTCGGTTCCCACATCAATTGCCCGCGGACATTCCAACGATTGCGTTCATTAACGTCAGCACCAGAAGTGATCTCCTCAGCGGTGCCGTCGCGTTGGTTTAAGCCGCCACCAAGCGAGAACGATACTGTGTCGCTGATCGGGCCTGAGACGTAGCCTTTGTAGCGTTGCAGGTTGAAGTTGCCGAAGCTGGCTTCAACGTTTCCGCCAAATGTGTCCGAAGGTTTTCGCGTCACGACCGAAACCACACCGGCCGACGCGTTCTTGCCGAACAGAGTCGATTGCGGGCCGCGCAGAACTTCTACGCGTTGAATGTCTGGCAGGTCGCCAATTTGGGCGGCGGCGCGAGATCGATAAACACCGTCGATGAAAACACCGACAGAAGGTTCAACACCGATATTGTTAGACCCGTTGCCGAATCCACGAATGGTGAAAGTCGCGTTTGCCGAGGTCTGGAAAGTCCGAATCCCTAAGGACGGCACCACGGACTGAAGATCGTTCAGATCAAGAATTTCGGCTTTTTCAATCGTCGCATCGTCGACGACGGAAACTGCAACCGGAACATCTTGAAGCGTCTGCTCACGCTTGGTCGCCGAAATTGTGATTGTATTGAGACGATTCACTTCGTCTTCAACTTCTTCCTGCGCAGCGGCAGTGAAACTTGTGCCCGCGACCAGTGCGGAGAAGCCAACGCTCAATGAAAGCGCGGACTTGAATCCGAGATAGCCGTTAGGGTTCGTAGGTTTACGCATAGATTCCTCCCATAAAACTTCCCGGTCACGCAATTGCGCCAGGATTATGTTTTATCTTGACGTGCCATAGGGGTTGAGGCACTGCAAGTGCCAATATCTGTTGCGGTTTTGCCTGTTTTTCGCAGACAGACGCAGCATGGTCATGGGGCAGGGAGGTAGACTATGCAACGAACCGCATTGGCGTTGCTTTTTTCGCTGTTTACGCTTGTGTGCGCCGCGAATGCTCAAAATGACGAACCCCCGAATGTCGTCATTATCCTGATCGATGACGCAGCCCTGATGGATTTAGGGGTTTACGGGGGAGAGGCGAAAACCCCGCACATTGACGCGCTTGCGGCGCGTGGAGCGATGTTTCTTCAGTATCGAACCTCGCCGCTCTGCTCCCCGACGCGCGCGATGCTGCTGACGGGTTTGGACAATCATTTGACCGGTGTATCGACGATCCCCGAGGTCTTGCCGAAAGAGCATAAAGGACAGCCAGGCTATACAATGGCCTTGGAGCCTGGCGTGCTGACTCTCGCGGACCGGCTTCGAGCCGCAGGCTACCGCACCCTCATGAGCGGTAAATGGCACCTAGGGGAAGTCGCTGAGGAGATGCCCCAGAATCACGGGTTCGACCGGTCATTTTCGCTTGCCGCATCCGGTGCAGATAACTGGGAAGATAAGTCCTACATGCCGTATTACAATGACGCGCCTTGGTGGGAAGATGGCGTCGAGGCGGCGCTGCCGGATGAGTTCTACTCGTCGGAATTCATTGTCGACAAGATGATAGAGTATCTTGAGGCGACGAATGCGGATCAGCCGTTTTTTGCCTATTTGCCATTCCAGGCGATCCATATTCCAGTGCAGGCACCGTCAGAGTTCATTGCCAAGTATGATGGCGTCTATGACGAAGGGTGGCACGCTCTGCGCCAAGCTCGATATGAACGCGCGCAGGACCTTGGCTTGTTCTTGCCGGGCGCGCCACTGGCGCCCATGCCCGACACTGCGCGTACCTGGGAGAACCTCAGCGACGAAGATCGCGTGCTCTACACCTCTATGATGGAGGTCAATGCGGCCATGCTGGAAGCGATGGATTTTCATATCGGGCGCTTCATCGAATATTTGAAAGCGCAAGGCGCGTATGACAATTCAATCTTTGTGGTGACGTCCGATAACGGTCCCGAATATAATCGCGGCGATCGCGATTGGCGCCTGAAACTCTGGCAGGCGACCAATGGCTACAATATCGATCCAGAGCGCGCTGGTTTGGAAGGTAGTTGGGGGTTTATTGGTCCCGAATGGGCAGCTGCAGCCGCATCGCCAGGCGCGCTCTATAAATTCTATGCAGCTGAAGGCGGCGTACGAGCGCCGCTGATTATTGCGGGTCCAAGTATTGAGCCGATGAAAGTTGGATCGCCTGCCATGGTCACCGATATCGCGCCAACGCTTTTGGATTGGATTTCGGTGCCGGTTGCACCGGAAACTGCGAAGCCGATGACCGGACGCTCTTTGCTGCCTATCCTGAAAGGTGAGGCAGAAAGCGTTTACGCACCAAATGATGTTCGCGCGCTCGAAGTTTCAGGCAATGCCGCGCTCTACAAGGGTGATTACAAGATTACCCGCAGTATGCCGCCTGTCGGAACGGGCAAATGGCAATTGTTCAATATGGCGGTTGATCCGGGCGAGACGACCGATCTCCAGGCGCAAAACCCTGAAAAACTGGCGGAGCTTATCGCAGACTATGGGAGCTATGCCGCCGAAATGGGCGTTCTCGACATGCCCGAAGGCTACAATACTGCTCGGGCCGTTGCACGGAATTCGATACAACGGTTCATGCAAAACAATCGCAGTCTGTTCGTCATGTTGGCATTGGTACTCTTGATTTTGCTGTACGGAATTTGGCGGCTTGGGCGCATGATCTGGCGGCGCGTAAACGGATGAGCCGAACTGAGTCATCGCCGCCGGGAATTATGGGCGTCTATGGCAGTAAAATTTCCTATTATACCGGTAAGTTTGAGACCTATCTTCGGTATCGCGGAATCGACTATGAGTCGTTCCCAACCGTCGCTCACAGCAAGAAACTCATTGAGGGTGTTGGCATTGTCCAAATGCCCGTTGTGCAATTGGCCGACGGAAGGTGGATGACGGACACCACGCCCATGATCGCATGGCTGGAGACGCAGCAAACCGCGCCAAGTATTTATCCTGAAAGCCCGCTTTTACGCTTTGTTGCGCTTTTGATTGAGGACTATGCGGACGAGTGGCTTTGGCGTTCGGCCATGCACTACCGCTGGTCTTATAGACTGAGCCGGCAGTATGCCGCTGAATTTCTTTACGCGGAGCTCGTTCGGGGGACTTTGCCCTTGCCGCGTTTCCTTGCCATCAACATGTTGAAACGTCGTCAGCTGTTTGGGTTTGTTTGGAGAGACGGCGTTCACAAACGCTCTCGCAGGCATGCCGATCAGACATACCTGGCGGCATTAGACTGTCTGCAAGCGATTTTTGAGCACCGGCCGTTTTTGCTCGGTCAAACGCCGACCATTGCCGACTTTGGTATGATGGCGCCGATGTTTCGTCACTTCAGTCAGGACCCGACTCCCGCTGAAATCATGCGCGATCGCGCGCCCTTGGTCTATGAGTGGGTGACCCGAATGTGGACGGCCCAACCCACAAACGAAGCGACGGATCTCATTGAGAAACTCGATCTACCGATCATCGCGCTCCTGAAAGAGATTTCCCAGACTCTAATGGAACAGCATCGCCAGAACGCACTCGCTTATTCCGCCGGGCGCCCGCGCTATAATTTAGCGATCCAGAATTATACGTATCCGAAAGTGCCAACGTCTCGCTATCGGGTCTGGTGCTTGGAAGCGTTGCGTGAGGTTTGGCAAACCTTGCCTGACGATGCGCAGCAGTCGCTTGATGAATGCGTTAAGGGGCAGTTTTCTGAGTTACTTTCGGACCGGTTTTCATTTCGACCTTCTGAATATGATTTAGAGCGCCAAGCACCCTTTAATCGCGCGATCAATGTGTTCAAAAACGGAGTGCCGTAAGCGGTTTACGACTTCCGCATGCTCGGTTCCAAGATTTTTGTTGTAATGGCATTCGGAATGCCATTAATGTGAATTCTGGAAACGAGCATTTGGGAGGATGCAAGTTGTTGGAGTTAAAGGCCCATATTAAAGCAGGTCGCCGCTGATGAGGTTGAAAGCGGCAATTCAGAACAGACTCTCAAGATCCTTATTCAGCGTTCAACGACGGAATGCAGCGCGGATAAAAGCTGAGCGCTCCCGTCTTAAATCCAACGCCCCACATGTCGTCGAATATTTCCATGAGGTTGGCGATCCGTACTCGCATCTGATGGCGCAGCTGCTACCAGCTTTTGCCGAGCGCTATGATGTTGAGCTGAAACCGCATATCGTTTCGCCCCCTCCGGACTGGGCGGCACCTGATCGCGCACGCCTGGATGCTTACGCGCGAAAAGATGCGGCTCGATTGGCTGAACGAGCGCACCTGACGTATTCTGATCCCAGCCGACAACCCTCTCCCGACCAAATCCAGGCGGCGAACCAAGCGCTCGTTGAAGCCGTCGATAGGGGTACGTTCTTGGATGAGGCCTACGCAATCGGTCAACAGGTTTGGGGGAACCCGGATGCGCTTATGACTGATGCGATAAATACTCAGATACAATCTCAGCTCGAAGCGGCCACGGCCCGACGTGATGCACTCGGCCATTATCTCGGGGGCACGGTCTATTATGCTGGCGAGTGGTATTGGGGGCCAGACCGGCTGCATTACTTGGAACGCCGTTTGGCGGACCTTGGCGCGTCTCGCGCAGATGTTGGGGTATTTCTATTTCCGCCGCACAGCGTCGACATGGCCGCGTTGGAGACCGCGAATAGCGAGGATCTTGAACTTCACTGGTACTTGTCATTTCGCAGCCCCTATACCGGCATTGTCGCTGATCGTATCAAGAAGATTGCCGACATGTATGGCGCAGAACTGAAGCTTCGATACGTTCTGCCCATGGTGATGCGCGGCATGCAGGTGCCGCGCAAAAAGGGCTTTTACATCATGAAGGACACCGTTCGAGAAGCCGAGCGACAAGGGATTTCATTTGGTAATTCAGTCGACCCGGTTGGCGCGCCTGTTGAGCGCGGGTACGCGATCCTTCACGAAGCTATAAAGCACGGCAAAGGCTATGACTTCGCTCGCTCTTTCCTCGCGGGGGTTTGGTCTCAAGGACTAGATGCCGGATCGGATCGCGGGTTAAAGACGATCACTGAGCGGGCAGGCCTGCCCTGGACAGAGATGAAGCCTCTTATTGGTAGGGACCATTGGCAAGCCACCGCCGACGCCAACCGAGAAGAGATGTTCGAATATGGAATCTGGGGCGTGCCGAGTTTTCGGGTTGGCGATGTCACGGCCTGGGGTCAAGACCGATTATGGGTGATCGAAGACGCTTTAGCGGCGCAAACAGAACAGATTGGGGAGGAGTAAACATGAAAGTCGTGAATGAGGTCATCCCGTCGGATCCTGCTCGCATTCAACAGATGGCCGAAGAGGGACCGGAAGGCCCAATATTTATGGTCAATCTGCTAAAGTTTAAGGACAAGGCCGAGTACGAAGATGGTCGAGAGACGGATTTGACCGGTCGCCAAGCCTATCAATTGTATGGCATGGGAGTCGCTGGGCTGTTGCCAGAATATGGCGCGCGGATCTTCTTTATGGCCGATGTTACATTTCTTTCGCTGGGACAAGTTGAAGAGTTGTGGGACGAGGTTGCGATCGCGGTCTATCCCAATCGAAATGCTCTGTTTCGGATGTCCACATCACAGGAGTGGATGGATCTTTCCGTTCATCGAGCGGCGGGATTAGAAGGACAGCTAAACCTTGAGACGGTCGTCCCTGCCGCAGGCAAGGCTTTGCCTTGGATGCAGCTTTTATTGAAGGACTTTAACGCTTGAGTTGGGCGAGGCGTATCCTCTTTGCCGTCCTTGGCTTGATTGCGCTGGTTTTCATCGGGTTTAATCTGTTCAAAACTCAGATCGCGACCGCCGTTTTTGAACGTGTGCTGGAAACGCGGCTCGGCGTAGACCCGACGGCCGATTTTGCAGACGGATTACATGTCTATCTCTGCGGCACGGGCTCGCCTATGCCGGACGCAAGTCGAGCCGGGCCATGTCTTGGCGTACTCGCGGGCGACCGAGCTTACATCTTTGATGTCGGGTCTGGCGGTGTTCGCAATCTCGGGACAATGGGGTTTCCGATTGCCCGCCTACAAGCGGTTTACTTAACCCACTTGCATTCTGATCATATCGATGGACTGGGCGAACTCTTGGTCCTGTCATGGGTAGGGGGAAGCCGGTCTGAGCCGACACCGATCATAGGGCCGGTCGGCACGCAGCGCATCGTTGATGGGTTCAATATGGCTTATCAGATAGACAGCACCTACCGCGTGGCACATCACGGTCCAGAAGTGGCAAATCCCAATGGTTTTGGTGGGATCGCCACGGAGCTCAAATTACCGATCGGCCCTGGTGGACGCGCGGTTGTTTTTGAAGACGAGGACCTGAAAATCACAGCCATGCGAGTTGAGCATGCACCGGTTGAGCCAGCATTCGGGTACCGCATTGATTATAAAGACCGCTCCGTTTCGATAAGCGGTGACACGATCTTTCATCCCGGTTTTGTGGCGGCTTCTCAGGGTGTGGACATCATGTTGCACGAAGCACTGGATCCAGAAATGGTCACGACGATGGGCGCGCGATTGGGAGAGCTGGGGCAGGCTAATACGTCAAAGATTTTCTACGATATCCTCGATTATCATGCTTCGCCAGAAGATGCGGCGAGGGCAGCGCAAGAAGCCGGCGCGGCACATTTGGTGCTCTATCATATTGTGCCGCCTTTGCCCGTCAGGCTTATCGAAAGCGTGTTTCTGGGTAACGCAGACTCAGAGTTTGACGGGCCGATCACGGTGGGTCGTGATGGTTTGCTGTTCAGTTTGCCGGCCGGGTCCGACAATATCATTATGCGCGAAAGTTTCTGAGCGTGTTGAAGATTGATCGCGTTAATCGACGTTGCTTTCGGCGATCAACGCCCGCATGATCAATTTGAGGGTCTCCTTGGCAGCCCCGACTGAAAGACCCTGATCTTCCCGCAGGCGCCGCCAGGTGGCAAAGGTGAAGTTCACTTCGATCGCTGAAAACAATGCGCGATTTTCGATGATGTCTTTAGGCAAGAACGATTTAAGGGCCGACCGCAAAAGCTGCACTTCACTCTGATACTGTTTCTGGAGAAAATCTGATTGAAACCGCCGGACCACGAGCGCGACCTGCATTGGAAAGACCTCTTCCCAAAGCTCGGCGTTTCGATCGACAAGT
The DNA here is from genome assembly GCA_038527765.1 of Pseudomonadota bacterium. Lineage (GTDB taxonomy): Bacteria > Pseudomonadota > Alphaproteobacteria > Caulobacterales > Hyphomonadaceae > Henriciella. Next base: position 456,081 of record JBCBFK010000002.1, on the reverse strand, counting down.
TCCATCAGCTGATCTCGCCAGTCGGTCGTCTCAAAGGGGGCGATGACCTTGGGCATGGTCACCGCTTTGAGCTCTTCGGTCATCTCCTCAAATATGCTCTCCATATCCTCAAAGTGACGAAACACGGTTCTAAGTCCGACGCCCGCGCGCTCGGCGACGGCGAGGGCCGTTGGCGTCATGTCATCCTCGCGTAGCAGCTCGAACATAGCTTCGATGATTTGGCGTCGACTTCGACCACTGCGTTTGCGCCGGCCATCATCGGACGTGTCTTCCAGCTCAGGCCAGGGGTTTTTCTTTTCGCTCGAAATGCTCAATGCAAGCTCACTTTAACAATCGATCTCATTACGCAATGATGTCCGACCCAGGGTCAGCATCAATTCGGCCAATAGACATATTCATCTTCGGGTTCGATGCCCTCTACAATGGTCTTATCAATCGCGATCGGGCTTTCCAAGGTGTGCTGATAAAGCGGACCGACCGAATTGGCTTGGTGGGCCTCGATTAATGCGCGGAGTTCCGCAAGTTTGTCTGGCTGACTTGCAGCGAGATTGTTTTGCTCGGTGGGGTCCGCGGCGAGGTCAAACAGCCATGCCTTGTTTTGCCGACCGTCCAGTTGCAGCTTCCAATCGCCAGCCCGAACCACCTGGTAAAAACCAGACTGCCAGAAAATCGCGTCATTCTCTCGTTCAATCAGACCCTCTCCAAAAACCTCTGGGAGCATATTCTCGCCGTCAATGACCAAGTCATCTGGCAAGATGGCGCCTGCCGCCGCGGCGAGTGTTGGCATCACATCGATATGCGCGACAGGCGTGTTTATGACGGTGCCAGACGGGATACGTTGAGGCCACTTGACGAACATTGGAACCCGAATTCCTCCTTCAAACAGCGTGATCTTGAAGCCGCGGAACGGATCGTTGAGATCTGGCAAACCAACATAGCCCGCGCCGCCATTATCGCTGCTTAAAACTATGATTGTATTGTCCGCGAGTCCTTCTTGTTCGAGCTTTTCGACGATATGGCCAACACTTCGGTCGAGCGAGCGGACCATGGCGGCATACACGCGTAGGCGATGCGGCTCGATGTCCCCAACCGCGTCATAGTCCTCTTTGGTTGCTTGTAGCGGAGTGTGCGTGGCCCAGTGCGCGAGGTAGAGGAAGAAGGGACGGTGCTTGTTTGCTTCGATGACGTTCAGACTTTCGTCCGTCCACCAATCGGTAAGGTATCCGCCGGGCTCAAAGACTTCGCCGTCATTGAAAGACGCGGCATACTGCATGGCCGCCCACAGGAACTTATCAATCGGATCAAAATCGAGTTTCGCGTTGACGACATCTGGATTATTCTCATCCAGAAACAGTCCGCTATGCATGAGCAGGCTCTCATCAAATCCTTGTGCGTTTGCACCGAATTCAGGCCCGCGGCCAAGATGCCATTTGCCGATATGGACTGTATGATAGTCATTCGCTTGCAGGATTTCGGCAATGGTCACTTCTGATCCCGGTAATCCTTGATCCTGATAAGCGACCGATGCTTCGCTGGCCGCCGCGTTATAGTCTATGGGTGGCAGCGCCCCGCGATCCATATTGTTGGCTATGGTCGAAACAACGCGCCCCATGCTGGCTGGGGTGGGGGTGAACTCAAAGCCGGTACGCGTCGGATAGCGCCCGGTCATCAACATGGCACGAGACGGCGCGCAGGTGCCGGTCCCCGAATAGGCTTGCGTGAAAATGGCGCCTTCCGCCGCGAGCTGGTCAATATTTGGGGTTGGAACACGCCCGCCGGCGACCCCGCCCCCAAACGTCGACAAATCGTTGTAACCAAAGTCATCGAGGAGGATAAAAACGATGTTCGGAGGCCGTTCTTCAATCGGGGTCTCTGCACTTGAGGGGCCCACATCCCAAACCACATCGCGATACGGCGCTACGTCGACTTTGCTGGCCGCCGCCCGATTTAGAACGAGGTGTGTAAGGATCGTCGCTCGGTTAAACCAAGCAAGGACAATGCTGGCGATGAGGACAAACAAACCCGCAATAATCAGCTTCTTCAACATAATGTCCTCCTATTCGAAAAGCATCTCGCAGCCAGTTCCGGCCAGCATTGCATCGACCGCACCGCGCTCATTGTCTGACAGTTTTGAATGGTCCTCTCGCAGCCAGCCCAGGCATTTAGCTTGGTATTTGAAGACAGGCTGAGTCCACGGGCGACCGTCGATTTCAGTTTCAAATTCAGTTTCGCCCGCCATCACGGCTTTCGCATTGGCGATCATCGCAGGCGCGTACGTGCGTCCAATTTCAGTCAGCAGCGGTTGCAAATAAGCTTGAGTGTCTTCGGCTAAGAACCAGTCCTCATCTTTTGGCGCCAAGCCTGACAGATCTTCCATAAGATCCACCCAAGCCCGCACGCGATAGGACGTGGCTGTTGTGATTGCTGCTGATGTCGGCTCAACAATGGTCAGCTGCGTGAGTTGGCCGAAGAGTGCGAAGTCCGCGGCGGAGGGGCGAGCGCCCAGTACAAACCCTTTCTCTGCGATCAACGTGTCTAGGATTTCGATCAGGCGTGTATACGAGCTTTCAATCGTTTCTGCCGTAACGTCATTCGATCCGACGACGTAAAGGCGATCGATTTGTCGTTTAGCGAAATAGTCTGCAAATTGTTGAGCCTGCTCGGGTGGGGCCGTATTGGTGTTCCAATACACCAGAAGCGGCGCCGCGTTTTTCCAATCCGCCTCGTGGGCCCAGCGGAAATGGAACATCGCTTTGGTCAGCCATTCATCCGCATAGTCTTCAATCAGATCATTGAGAAACCTCAAGACGGGATCAACCGGCAAAACGGAACGGTGCGGATAGTCACGTTCGAGGCGGCGGATGATTGGTGAAGAATCGGTCGTTGGAACAAGCGCGCCATTTTCTCCGTCCGGGAAAAAGAAGGTCGGGAGCAATCGCACTTTTGGTGAAGGATATCCGTCCGGAATGTTGTCCGCTCCCCAATAAACCGAAAATGGCAAACGCCGATAGCGCAGCACGCCGAGCATTTTCCGTGTGTATGGTGAGCCCGGTGCGCCTGTGAGTTCCAAGCGGCCCTGATGAGTCATTGTATATGATCCTCCCTGCGCCACCATCATAAATGGCACTCCGAATGTCAATATGAGTCTGGCGTTGTGAATGCGCGAGACCGCTTGAACCAAGGCTTGATTTCACGCATCAAAAAGGTCGCAACGTGTACCGTGCCCAGCTCTTCGAAAGATCAGTATGCAACTGAAGATCGATCCATCTGAGATCAAAGGCTTTCTCGCTCCAGAAGAAGCGCAACTCCTGTATGAAATTGCATTGGATCGCGCGCAGTACGGCCCATGCCTGGAAGTCGGGGGCTATTGCGGAAAGTCCGCCGCATATATTGGCTCTGCCTGCCGAGTGGCGAATGAGCTTTTGTTTTCGATCGATCATCATCGTGGATCTGAGGAAAACCAGCCGGGCTGGGAGTATTTTGATGACGAGGTCTGGGATGAGCGGGCAGGGGCCGTCGATACGCTGCCCTTCTTCCGCGACACCATACGCCGGGCTGAGCTGGAGGGGACGGTCGTGCCGATTGTTGGTCGCTCGATCGACATTGCAGAACGGTGGCAAACCCCGCTCAGTTTCCTGTTCATCGATGGTGGTCATACCATGGAACACGCTTTGAATGACTATCGTGGTTGGACGCCTCACCTCATGCCGGGTGGCGTATTGGCCATCCATGACGTCTTCCCAGACCCCGCGGATGGAGGACGGCCACCTTTTGAAATCTATCAGAGGGCGCTTGCTTCAGACTTGTTTGAAGAGGAAGCGGCGGTCTTAAGCCTCAGGATTTTGCGGCGCCTATAAAAGGTTTTGCGTGAGCAGGTCGCTCCCAGGAGACGTCCCATAGAGCGCGTCGGCGGCAAGGATTACGGCGGCCTGCGTCCAGGAGGGTTGTTCCCGGGGCCAGAAAATGTCTTCGGCAAACTGATGACCCATCCAGAAGACACCATTTTGGTCTTTCATCGCGTTCGTCGTACCGAACACGCGCTCTGCTAAATCCCGTTGTTCGGTGGCCATGAGCGCGAGGACAAGTTCTGCGGTTTCTGCGGTGGTGACCCAAGGTTCGTCAGATACGCACCTGCAACCCCGCTCGGGAAGAACGAATTCTGTCCATTTGCCGGCCAGGTGCTGCTTACCGATCACGGGGTGGAGCGCGCCTGACAAGACTGGATAATACCAATCCATCGCAAAGCGCTGTCCTTGCTTGCGGCGATCAAAGCTGGTCGGTGACGAATGCAACGCTTCGATCAATCGGGCATGTCCGATGCGCCAACTGGTTTTGTCGCGCCCTAGGGTCTCGGCAATGAACAAACCACACTCGAGGCTCTTCGCGATCGATGCGTTACCAGCGAGCAAGGCGTCATCCTGATCCGTACCCAGCGCTTCAAAGGCCCAAGAGATCGATCCGTCGCTTCTTTGCAAGGTCAACACGAAGTCCAATGCAGCTTCGACCATCGGCCACCATCGCTCGACACGCTGTCGATCATTTGTCGCTAAATAGAAATGTGCAACGCCGACGGCGGGATAAGCGCAGAAGTTTGAGTCCAGGAATTCCGGGGCAGGCTCACGGCTAATAAAATCTCGATCCACCATGGGAAGCGCGTTTCCATATGCGCCAAACCAAGCCCCATCCTGCCTTTGCGTTTCTGCAAGATACTCATACGCGGCAATGGCTCTATCAGTCTCCTCCATCACGGTCAGCGCCATTGCGCTTTCGACATGATTCCAAGGGTCCCAGGGGCCGTTCTCAAACCAGGCAATCGCGCCGTCAGGTTTTTGAATGTTGAGAATGCGCTCGGCGGCGGGCTTTAGGTCGAGCAAGTCCGATCCACGGTGAGCTTGAAACAATCCGTCCATTATCTGAAACCCGTCCCACCAAAGTACATCACCAAGCTCTTTCCCATAAAAGGGGACGTGACCGTGTCCAATGCTCGCGTGATCCATGGTTTTTCCATAAGATCCCAGACGAGAAAGTCGTGATAGGACTTGACCCATGGGTGGTCATCCTGGCGCTCCCAAAACGCGCATTTCAGCCACCAATACGGGACATGAATGCCGTGCGCATGATGGCGCTTTTTCAGCTTGAATCCACGGCGTTCGATCGATGTTTTGAGATCAACTTCGTCGAATATTCGAATATGCCCGCCCGGCTGAAAAGCATATCCGTTTGGAGGCGGGGCAAGCTGCCAACAAATTCGTTCCGGCCACGCATGAGGCACAGACACACAGAGGGTGCCATTTGGTTTTAGTATTCGGCGCATCTCTGAAATCGCCGCGTCATAATCCGGCAAATGTTCAAGCACTTCCGAGCAGATGATCGCGTCGAAAGATTCATCGTCAAACCGCAGGGCGGTCGCGTCTCCCGTTTCGAAGGTTACGTTACTCGATGATTTGGGAAGGGTCGCCAATCCTTCGCGAGCTTTTTCCAGTGAAGGCTCATCCAAATCAATGCCGAAGATCTCGTACTCACCCGTCATGTAAAGTCCGTGCACATGACGTCCCTCACCGCAGCCCAGGTCAAGCACACGGTCGCCAGGTCTTAGACCAAGATGGTTGAGACGGGCGGTTAGCATTGATCCGCAATCGCCTGCTCAAAGAAGGACAGATATTTTGGTGCGATCTGCGTCCAGTTGAATTGCTCTCGGGCGCGCAACAGGCAGGCTTGAGCGACGGCGGCGCGATGATCAGGACGTTCTATGATGTCTTTGATCGCCTCAGCGAGTGCGGGCGCATCGCCTTTGGGGACGATCACCCCGGCAGCCCCTGCAACCTCTGGAAGGGCCCCTCCATCCGTAACGATCACAGGCGTTCCGCAGCTCATGGCCTCTGCGGCTGGGAGGCCAAAGCCCTCATAAAGAGATGGGGTGACCGCCACGGTCGCCTGCCGAAATTCATCTGCCAGAGCGTCACGACTAAGATCGCTCTTGAACTGAACCCGCTGGTCTAAGCCGCGTTCCCGCAAGGTCCGCCGCGCGGTCCCATTTCGGAGCCTGCCGATGACGACGAGTTCCGCGTCAGGATGGGTCTGTAAGAGCTGGTGATAGGCTTCCAATAAGATGTGTAAGCCTTTTAGCGGTGTATCCGCACTTGCCGTGGTGACGATTCGCTTGGGTGCGTGTTTCAGGCCAGCTTGAGGTTTAAAGGTGTTCTGATCAACGCCGAGCGGGATCGGATGTATGCGGTCAGGATCGACACCAAACTCGGACACGATATCCGCCTTAGCGAGCTGTGAAGGGCATGTGATTGCATTGAGCTTACGGGCCTCGCGAACCTGCATGCGGTGAAACGAATACCATCGGCGAACGAGCCAACGATGTTTCCAATCGGGGGCCGCGGCTAAGGCAAGTTTCAGATCGTGGGTAATGGGATGGTGGATTGTCGTTGCGAGGGGAATACCCAACTGGGTCTGTATCTTGGTGACGCCGGTGGCGAGGGTTTGATTGTCCAAAACAATATCATACTGGCTCAATGAACGTCTCAAGAACGCGAACGCTCTCTGACCGAATGTAAAGGGTTCAACGAACTTTCCAGAGAGATGTCCAAAATATTCGTAGGTGTCGGTCGGGCTGAACAAGTGTCTGGGGCGCAACGCGTAATGGCCATTATGAGGCTGCGCGTACAAATCCAAGGATGGCAGTTTCATAAGCCGAACATTGCCGCTCAATTCTGGATATGGCGGCCCTGAAATCACGTCGACGCTCGCGCCCGTCTCGGCCAGCGCGCTCGCTAGATAATCGACGTAAACGCCTTGCCCACCGACTTTGGGATCCGATCGGTAAGACAGGATTGCGACGCGCAGTCCTTTCGGTTCGGCCCGTCGAGGGCCGATCAGGCCATCAGGTTTGTTGCGCAATTCGAGCATTTGAGTGTGTGCAGGGTCCCGTGCCACCAATGCTGCCCACAGGTACGGATCAAATGAACGATCTCAACCCCTGATGTGAATTTTGAACGAAAAATTCAGCGATGACATCTCGCAGATGCACATTCCTGCCGTTTGCGCTGTAAAATGGTTCAGAACAATCCGGGGCCTAAGCGCAATGACACACTTAGGCCCCGGTTGAGCGAATCAAAGGCGCTTGGCGATCGCCTCAAGCGTCGTTTCAAGCGCTTCCATGCGGCCAGCGCTAATCGCATCGGCGTCGGAATCATCAAGGTTCGATGCAAACCGACGTAGTGCCCGGCGCAGCTGACGATTTCGGTCACCCGCGGCAATGGAGGTTTGCGCGTCCGTCAGCGACTTAGAAATACTACCTGCATCGGCTTCAGAAAGCACGGCGCTGCGGGCGAGTTGATCAACATAAGCCATGGCAATTGTTGGATCAGCTTCTGGCCAAGTCACAACGAACTGCTGTTGCGGATTAAACAGCTCGCCTTGATCTGCGAGGTTTGAGGCCGCGATTTCGTTTGCAGTCATATGATCGCTGGGCTCGAGCTCAAAGACGTCGAGACCACGCACGATTTCTGTTCCATACACACGGCCATCATACCAATATGTTGACCAGTATCCGCCGAGCACGAGGCGCTCTTCGTGGATCGGGCCGCGATCAAAATAGGCGATTTCCTGCGGATTGGCGCTGTCGGTGAAATCGATCACAGACATGCCGCCCTGATACCAAGCCTGAACAAAGATATCCCGCCCAGGAACCGGCACGACAGAGCCATTGTGCGCGACGCAATTCTCTTGCTCGCTTTGTGGCGCTGCGATTTTGAAGTAACTGCGGAACTCAAGCTTTCCGTCGACAATATCGTAGATCGCATTGGCACCCCAATCCATAGGGTCAGAGGCCCGGCAGCGCGGGCGGCTGCCACCGCCCCATTCGTCAGTGAACAGGACTTTGGTGCCATCATTATTGAACGTGGCTGAGTGCCAGTAAGCAAATTTCTGATCGAGCACAGCGTCGATCCGAACCGGCTTGTACGGGTCGGAAATGTCAAAGATGACACCATTACCTGAGCAAGCGCCTGCAGCTATGTTCTTGCCAGGAAACACTGTGATGTCGTGGCAATGATCAGTGCGGGCACTGCGCTGCGTGTCTTCCCCATGATCGCCGCCCTGCCATAGGCCCGCGATTTGTCCGGAATCGGTATCCATAAAGACTGTCGGGCTATCGACGATTTTTGACTTTGATGGATCATCGACCGGGATCTCAATGACATCGATGCGGAAGAGGGCGGTTCGGTCGTCCCCCGGGACTGCGCCAATGCATCCTTCGAGCTCATCTTCTTCGCGAATGGAGGCCGTGCCTGAATTGTACACGATGATTTTGCCGTCAGAGTCGGGTCCCGACACAACCGAGTGTGTGTGTGAGCCGCGGCAGGTTTGAACCTGTCCGACTTGGATGGGACGCAATGGGTCGGACAAATCAAAGATTCGCAATCCACGGAAGCGTTCCTCACTGACATCCTCTTGGACGCCCTGGCGCCCGCAATCGACACGGCCGCGCGTCTGCTCGACGGACATGATCAGAAGGTCTCCCACAATCGACACGTCGCCTTGTCCCCCCGGGCAAACAACAGAGCTGATCAGTGTCGGCTCGGCGGCATCGGTCAGTCGATAAATATTGAAGCCGTGATAGTTGCCGACGATCATCATGTCGCCAGAGAAGGCCATATCCGTGTTAGAGAAACTGAGGAGGGGCGAACGCTCGCCCCATTCCGTTTCATCATTTGACTGCTCATCTTCTGAATCACGCGTGGGTTCGGCTGGCGCTTCGGCCATTTCTGCCATGTCTTCATGGCCTTCATGATCCGTGTGACCCTCATGTCCAGCGTGATCAGAGTGATCCATCGCTTCGTCTTCCGCGGCGGTTTCTGGCGCATCAGCTGACTTGATTGGCGGAAGTCCCGATGGGTTGCTCGGATCGAAAAACCCTGGAGGTTTGGGCAGCGTCGCGAGCTTTGTCAGATTCGAAATCGCTTCGCCCGCATCCGTAAACCCGGCGGTCAATCCGGCGCGGGGGTCGCCTGACAGCCCAGCGAGCAGAACCGTCATGCGTTCAATTTCAGAGGTTTGGTCATTGACGATGTCATTAACGAACTCGAACAAGACTGGATCGTACGCAGAGCCCGGCTGCAGCAATAGGTCTTCCACCATGCTCACCGCGCCTTCGTGATGTCGGATCATCAAGGTCAGAAACAGATCATCAAAGGCAACGCCATCTGAAGCGGCAAGCTGTGACATTTGTTCCGGCGTCGCCATACCCATCATCTCGTGGGACATGTGTGTCCCATGATGGTGGGCGTGGGCATCCGGCGCGCTCTCGCCCCGATCGCTCAGCCAGCCCTGCATGAACTGGATCTCGTCCGATTGCGAGCCATCTATGCGACCTGCGATATCGACGATGTCGTCATTATTGGTTCGGTCTCCGACCAGGGCGGCCATCTCAACGGCTTGCTGATGATGCGGGATCATATCCTGCATGAAGCGCACATCTGCCTCTGAATAGCTTGTATCAGCAATCGTGGCGGCCTCATCTGCGCTTAGCGCGACCGTCGGTTGTCCAGGCGCACCGGGCTGTACGATGACGACATCTTCAGCAATCGCCGATCCCGCAATCATCGCCAATGCTGCGCAACTGACGGCAGCTTTATTGAGCATCCGTCTTCTTAGTTTTTGTTTGATCACCCGCATGCGGTCCTCTCTCGCCTAAATTCGAATTTAGGAATTCATATGACCTAAAGCGCCCGGCTGGCAATCATTAACCCTGAACAATTCACCGTGACGTGAATTCATGCTGTGATTTTTGATTTCGCTGAGATGGACGTTCCAAAAAATAAATGCACAAGCGCTTGCGCAATTTAGAAAGACAGTAGAGAGTGTCTTCTTATGTTGACAGGAAATGCACCTCCTTCGGACGCCAATAAGAGTGTCTTGAAACCTAAAGCCATTGTGATTGGCAGCGGATTTGGCGGGCTGGGTGCCGCGGTGCGCCTAAGTGGTAAAGGATACCACGTGACGGTCGTTGAGCAGCTCGATGCGCCCGGTGGGCGGGCCTATACGTATCACAAAGACGGCTTTGTCTTTGACGCTGGGCCGACTTTGCTCACAGCGCCTCACATATTTGAAGATGTTTGGCAGGCTGGTGGCGGACGGCTCGAAGATGACATCGAGATAAAACCCTGTCTGCCATTTTACAAAATTCGGTTCGATGACGGCGATACGTTCACCTGTAGCGGCGATCATGAGCAAATGCGGGCGGAAGTCACCCGGATTTCACCCGATGAAGGTCCGGCGTTCGATCGGTACCTTGAAATGAGTCGCGAGATTTACGACATCGCGTTCGACAAACTGGCGGACAAGCCATTTCACAGTTTGACTTTCACATTGGCCAATATGGCTGATTTAGTGCGCCTTGGTGGCTACTGGTCAGTTTATCAGCGGGTCGGGCATTTCTTTAAGAGCCCGAAATTGCGGATCGCGTTCAGTTTCCACCCGCTGTTCATTGGCGGAAATCCTTTTTCGACGACGGCCTTCTATTGCTTGATCGCGCACCTGGAGCGGACCTTTGGCGTCCATTACGCGATTGGCGGAACCGGGGCTTTGGTGCGCGGCATGGTCAGCCTGATCGAGCGCAATGGCGGCATTGTGCGCTGCAACAGCCGCGTCAAAACTATCTTGAGCGAAAACAACCGGGCGAGCGGCGTCGAGCTTGAATCCGGAGAACGATTGGAAGCAGACTTAGTCGTCTCAAACGTCGATCCGGCATGGACCTATAGCAAACTGCTCGGCAACCGGCCTGCGAAGCGCTGGACCGAAAAGAAGATCGCGCGATCCGATTTCTCGATGAGCTTGTTTGTTTGGTACTTTGGCACCAACCGAAAATATGAAGACATCGATCATCACTCGATCGTCTTGGGGCCGCGCTACAAAGGGCTTCTGGATGATATCTTCACCCACAAGAACATGACAGAGGATTTCAGCCTCTATCTGCATCGGCCGACGGCGCACGATCCGTCTCTGGCTCCGGAAGGGTGTGATACGTTTTACGTGCTAAGCCCGGTTCCGAACTTGGCCTCCGGAGATGATTGGGAGTCATTGGCGCCGGAATATCAAAAACGCATACAAGCCCGTTTGGAAGAAACACTGCTGCCCGGTTTTTCAGAGCATATTGTTTCCTCACATTGCCTCACGCCGCAGGATTTCCAAGATCGCTACAGCTCGCACCTTGGGGCCGCGTTCGCCATGGAGCCGAAGCTCTTTCAGAGCGCTTGGTTCAGACCGCATAATCGCAGCGAGGAGCTTGAAGGTCTTTACATGGTTGGCGCTGGAACACATCCGGGCGCAGGCGTGCCAAGCGTGCTGATGTCCGCGAAAGTAGTCGCTGATATGATTCCCGACGCTGCCGTGTTTGCAGCTCAGCGCGCCAAGATCGCCTGAGCGGCCAATTGACCTGACATCGTCGCCATAGGAACGCCCGCTCCTGGGTGAACGGTCCCGCCCGCGAAATACAATCCTTCAATCCGGCTCGTCGCGCCATTGCGAGCGAACGTGGCAAACGGCGAATGATTGGCCGCGCCATACAAAGCGCCCCCAGATCCAGGGAACAAGGCTGCAAAGCCTTTTGGATCCGTGACTTGGGTCGGCGCATCGGGCTCCAGCGTCAAGCCATACAGCGCCAACGCGTCGTGCGTGCGAGAGTCCTGCCAATCCATATCAGTATCAGGCTGATCTCCATCGGCCGGCGCGTTCACAAGAATCAGCAGACGTTCGCGTCCCTTGGGTGTTTGATCGCCTGCGCGATCTTGAGCACAGATATAAATTGTCGGCTCAGTCGGCGGATGCCTTTGCTCGAAGACCTGGTCGAATTCTTGTTTGTACGCGTCGGAAAAGAATACGGTATGATAATCAAGATCGAAGCCGCTGGTTCGGGTATGCGTACAGCTTACAATCGCGGACAAGGATTTCGACTTTGGCGGCACGGACTGTCCGGCTGACTTTATGCCGAGGCCCAGCAATCCTTCGCTCAGTGCAGACTGATCTCCGTTAAACACTACCACATCTGCAATCAGCTCTTCGCCGGTTTCTAAAGTCACACCAGCAATTCGTCCGCCACTGACTTTCAGGCTGGAAACGCGCGAGCCAAATGTGAATGTGGCACCATTGTCTTCGGCCCCGCGTTGCATGGCTTTCGCCACTGCATGCATGCCGCCCTCAACCAGCCAGACCCCGTCTTGCTCGACATGCGCTATAAGCATCAGTGTCGCGGGCGTTAGAAAAGGCGAAGATCCGATATAGGTGGCGTATCGACCGAACAATTGGCGCAGGCGCGGGTCTTCAAAATAGCTTTCCAGTTTTGCCCAGTAGGTTTGGAACGGTCGGGTCTGCCATAAGCGGTTAAACCGGTGAAACCCGATCCTCGAACTTAGACTAAGCGGGTTTGGCTTCTGCGCGGCGATGAAGGTCTCCCGAAGCGTTTCAAAAACCGACTGGCTGTCGCGACAGAACCGTTTGTACCCTTCGGCGTTCTTTGTGTTAGCGAAGCTGGCTATGGCATCCGCCGACTGATCGATATCGGCCCATAAATCTAAACGGCTGCCATCGAGCCAGGCATGGCGCGCAAGCCGCTTTGCGGGGCGGATGTTGATCTCGCGGGCAATGTCTTTGCCTGAGCGCTCGAACAGTGCTTCAAAGATCCAGCGCATCGTGAAAACGGTCGGTCCGCCATCAATGGGCACGCCGTCAACGGTCAGATGCCGCATTTTGCCACCCACGTCAGGTTCTTTTTCGACGACGGTGACGTCTAATCCGGCGGCGGACAGATCCATCGCCGCCGCGAGCCCACCGGCGCCGGCGCCAATGATGATTGCCTTTTTGGCAGCGTTCATGTTGGGGTCACCGGTCTTGCCCGGCGCAACGGGCGCGTGACCTGGCGCTGATGGTAGATGATGAGCGTCAATCCCGTGATCAGCGGAAAAGCCCAAAGCGCGGGCGCCAGCGCAAGTTCGGGGACCATTCGCACCGCACCAAACGCAAAGAACGCCGTATAGACTGAGATGCCGGTTCCCACGAGTGCTTTGATATGCTCCGTCAGCCACTCGAGGGGACCGGGATTATGGCGCAACATAAACCAGAGATTGGTTCCGACCGTCGCGAACCCCACCATCGAAATACCAATCATCATGGGTTGCCCGATCAGTACTCCTTGTATGGCGCAGTTGCCGGACGCCACGAACAACAAGACCTGCAAAACCATATTGTGCCAGCTACGATTGCGCGAGTGAGCGCCACGGTTCTGGATGCACAACCAACCATACCAGGTCAGGTTGATGGTCAGAATGGCCAAGTACAACATCATCCAACCAAAGATCCCGCGGATCAGTGCAGGGTCATTGAAATCAGAATGATGCATGAGTTCTGGATGGCTCGCGACCGGATCAATGATCGACATGGTCGACATGGCCACTGCGCAGCTTGCCGTAACCAGCATCATGCCGACAAAGGCTTTGCCCCAGAGCTTGTGCGTTTTTGATCCCTTTTTTCCGATCACCGGGACCCAGAAACTGATCAATCCCGGCGCACCGAAGATGATGTGGATCACGATAAACGTTTGAAACAGATGCAGATATGACATGGCTGTGCTAACCCAATGGGGTTGAGGGAGGATTTGGATGAAAGACGCGGACAGTCTCGACGCAGATGACGTTTTTATCCCGCCGCGCCCGTCCAAGCTTTGGTCTGTGGCCGCTTTGGCGCGCACCCTTCGACAGGGCGATGGAGACCTGCTCAGCTTGTTGCCCGGCGATGCGTTTCGAATGGGAATCGGCACCCTGGGATACTCGCGGCGCTCTATCTTTTTGCTGAATGATCCTGTGTTGATCAAACAGGTTTTGAACGATGATGGGTCGCTTTTTCCCAAGAGCGATTTGATGGTCAATGCGCTGGAGCCTTTGATCGGCCAGTCGATCTTTGTCACGGATGGAGAGAAGTGGCGCCGACAACGCGCCATGATCGATCCAGCTTTCTCTCACATGCGGCTCAATCTCGCCTTCTCGTCGATGAGCGCGGCGGTCGCTGATCGCATTGAATGGTTGTCGCAAATGTCGGCGTCTGGCACGTCTTTCTCTTTGGATCTGGCGATGAGCCATCTGACCGCGGACGTGATTTGCCGCACCGTGTTTTCGGTATCGCTCGACAGTGATGTGGCGAAAGACGTGTTCGATGATTTTGTGATCTTTGAGCGCGATGTCGCGCAGGTTAAAATCTGGCGCCTCATCGTTGATCCCGCTTGGACCGCGGTTGAGCAATCGCCTCAAGTTTTGGCCGCGTGTGAACGGATCAGACAGCATTTGGGAAATCTGACGGACACGCACCTCAATGACACTGAAGGAACGTACAACGACATTGCGAGCGCCGTGATCGCGGCGCGGGATGCCGACACCGGAAAGCCGTTTTCGCGGGAAGAATTGATTGATCAGCTTGGCGTCTTCTTCCTGGCAGGGCACGAAACCAGTGCCAGTGCGCTGACCTGGGCCTTTTACATCTTGGCTGAGCGACCTGAACTGCGGGCAAGCGTCCGCGCGGAAGTTCGAGAACGGATCGGTGACGGGCCGATCAGCTTCGAAAATGCGCGGAAGCTGCCCTTCGTGCGCAGCTTTTTCAAAGAAGTGCTGCGGCTTTATCCACCGATTACGTTTATGCCCCGTGTTGCTGAAGGTCCCGTTCAATTGGGCGGAAAAAAACTCCGGCGCGGCGCGCTCGTCATGATCGCGCCTTGGACCCTGCACCGACACGAGAAATACTGGTCTGAGCCAGATCGTTTTGATGCTGAGCGCTTTCTGGGCGCGCGTGAGAAAGAGGTTGAACCGGGTACGTATATCCCATTTGGGCAGGGGCCTCATACGTGTATCGGCGCGGGTTTCGCGACGCTCGAAGCCTCGTTGATTATTGCCAGCCTCATTCGAGAATTCGACTTCGAAGTGGTGGGTGACCAATCCGTTCGCCCCGTTGCGCGTTTGACGACGCGGCCATCGCAGGAAATCAACGTTCGGGTAAAGCGTCATCAAGACTGACCTCCACACCGGAATTGGGGACATTTGGGGACGGCTGACCGTGCCATAGAATGTCGCGCGTCACCGCATCAGCAAGCGGAATACCCTCAAAAAGACCTTGTCGAAGCGTATCCCACGACATCGGGGTCATCAAAAAGAAGGGCAACGGGTCCCGCCAATCAAAGACGACATCTTTTGTGGTCAGAACCTTTCCAAGCAATTTGAGGTAGGTGAGGGGCTTTGTAATGGATCCGACGGCGACCGTGAGTGCCGCATGCGCATCCTGAAATGCCGTCGTGCGTCTGTAGATTGGATCGGTGACCGGCCTATCGGTTACCATGGCCGCAACCGCCGACGGATTGAGTAAATGCAGGCCACTGGTCAGGCGTGGATTGCACTCAATCGCATGTGGAATCCCCGTGTCTGGTACGAAGAAGTCTAAAGAGAGGAATCCTGTATAAGTCTCCGCTTTTGCGAAGGTTTCTATCCACTCGAAAACGTCTGGAAGATCATCAACGCGCTTAAAGCGTACAGAAACAGTCCCGAGATACACGTCCCCTTCATATAGCCCGGTGGCGAGCACCGTGCCGTCTCGGACAATACTGAATGAGGTGATTTGGCGGCCATAAAGACGCGTCTGCACCAGGTTTTCTGAGTTTACGTCTTCAGGAGATAGCGGGTCGCCTTTTTGGCTTAAGCGTACTCCGATGCCGGAACATCCGTGAATGGGTTTCAAGATATAGTCAGACCGAAGCGTCATCGCGGATGCTTCCGGCGAGTCTGCTCGATAGGTTTCGGGCGCACTTAGACCAATCTCTCGGCATCGCTCGGCAAAGGCGAGTTTGTCATGAAGGCGTGCCATGTGATCAAACCCCGGTCCAAAGAGACGCGTGTGCGCCGGCAAAAGAGGGCCGACCCGGGAGGTGAAAAGCGCTTCCTCTGAGACGGGAATCACAAGGTCGATTGCTTCCGCATCTACAATCTTACGCAGGTCTTCAAGATACGCCTGCGTATTGTGGACGGGCGCGGTGACGCGATAAGTTTTCGCCACGCAATTGGAAGGTTTTACGAGGTGCCATTGGAACGGGTCAGCAATCACGACGCGATGCCCGGCGCGCGCGAGGGCTCGGGCGAGTTCTAGCCCTTTTGCCAGTCGACCAAGCGTTAGCAGAACGTTCATTCAGATCCGCCCTCCGCTGTCTCAACCGTGCTGCTGCACATCTCAACAAACCTCATGTGTCGATACTCTCATGAGTAGTATGTCATCTTATTTGGACACTTGGTAGTGTTGTGAGGGCTTGATGTTCGTTTCTCCCGGCATTTTTGGCTTTCTTTCGCCAGAAAGTACGCAGGCCTGGCGAAAAGCCGATGCCTTTCGTTTGAAAATGACCCAGGCTTGATCTTAAACAAACTCCGATCCATCAGGAGCTAGATATGGAGACGAGGCCTCATAAATGAAAAAAGCTTCGAAGCTGTTTCAGTACATAGAGCAGGCTCAATGCGGCCAAGACTGGGGCTCGTTTTTGGACGCTGGCACCGGTCTGCGCTCGATTGAATGGGTCCAGCAGTTGAAGACCGATCGCTGGACCGCGGTTACGGGCGCACCAAAGGATGCGAAGATTGTGCGCGATGCAACCGAGGCCACGCGTCGGTCGCAAGATCAGATCATTGTAGGGAATTGGGCGCGTTCGGATCTATTGAAAGGCGACGTCTTTGACACAGTGTTGGCCGATTATCTGCTCGGCGCCGTTGAGGGCTTTGCGCCTTACTTTCAGCCATACTTGTTCGCCCGATTGCGTCCACTCACCCGTAAAAAACTCTATGTGACAGGCGCGGAGCCTTATGTGCCATCTGATCAACCCAAAACGTCCGCGGGTGTTGTGGTCTGGGAGATTGGACGCTTTCGAGACGCGTGTCTGTTGCTGTCGGGCGAGCTGCCATACCGCGAATACCCATCTGCTTGGGTGGTGGATCAACTCAACAGATCGGGGTTTCGAGCGCACTCGGTCAAGCAATTCGATGTGCGCTACCAAGCCAGTTTTGTAAATTCTCAAATTGATTTGAGCCTCGCGGCGCTCGCCAAGCTGACCGACAAAGCTGTCGCCAGCGCTATGGCTGAACGCGGAAACCGGCTGCGAGACAGAGGATTGGACGTCATTACAGCCGAAGGGGGACTAGCGCATGGTTTCGACTATGTGATCGTCGCTGATCCGATCTGATAAAAAAGCCCGAACCAGATGATCTGGTTCGGGCTGTTGTGCGCGCTTGGCGCTCTTTGCGGTATGCGGATCTATCCGCGCTCTTCTGCTTCGAAGCCTTCGAGCGCTTCTGGCAGTCCTTCGATCACGTCTGCGCCGACCGGAATCGTTAGACTTGAGCCAGTAAAGTCATCGCCGATTGGCTCTACGCGGCCGCCAAGGCACGTGGCGAGAAACCCTTCGGTCACGCCAAAGAAAGCCAGACGGTTTTCAGGACGGGCGAAGCCGTGACCCTCATCCGGGAAAAGGACATAAGTGACTGGAATCCCTTTTTCCGTCATCGCATCCACGATCTGGTCAGACTCAGCTTGTGCAACCCGCGGGTCGTTCGCGCCCTGTCCGATCAGCAACGGTTTGACGATATTATCGACACTGTTGAGTGGCGATGCGGCATTCAGGATGGCCAAGCCTTCTTCGGTGTTTGGATCACCCACGCGCTTTTCGAGCACGCGGCGGAAGCTTTCCCAATAAGGTGGGATCGCATCAAGCAGCGTGATCAGGTTCGATGGGCCGACAATATCGACGCCACATGCGAACTTTTCCGGTGTAAAGGTGAGGCCGGCGAGTGTCGCATAGCCACCATAGGAGCCACCCATGATCGCGACTTTATCATCGGTCGTAATGCCTTCCGTGACAGCCCAATCGACGGCGTCGATCAGGTCGTCATGCATTTTAAGACCCCATTCCAGATCGCCCGCATTCACAAAGCTTTTCCCGAAACCCGTGGACCCTCGGAAGTTGACCTGCAGAACAGCATAGCCGCGGTTTGCAAGCCATTGAGGGGTAGACCGGTAGCCATAAGAATCCCGTGCCCATGGGCCGCCATGGACGTTCAAGACCAAGGGCAGTGGGGCATCCGGACGGGAATCGCCATCTGCATCGGTGCCGGGCGGCAAGGTGAGATAAGACACCATGGTCAAACCGTCGCGAGACTCAATAAACTCCGGCGACATCGCGGCGAGTGTTTTGTCTTCCAGCTCTGGGCGAACTGAGAAAAGCTCGGTGAAGCTGTCTTCTGTGCGATCCCAGACATAATAGGTCGCAACTTTGTCAGCTTGCGTGTTCACCACGACCCATTTGGAGTCGTCCTGAGTTGTCGAAGCGCGAGAAACCTCGCCTTCAAACTGGCTGTCTAGCGTCGCGAGGATTTCTTCGCCGCGTTCATCCATGGCGAAGTATTGGGTTTTGTCATAGGTCACAGCGTAGACATACGGTTCGCCGGTGTCTGAATCGCGCCAAGTTCCACCAATGTCGGCGCGCTCGTCCGCGGCAATCAGTGACTTTTCACCGCTTTCCATGTCCATCGCGAAGAGCGCGCCCGTGTCGCGGCCCGTACTTTCAATCACGTAGAGCTTGGAGTTATCTTCGCTGAATCCAGACAAACCCGTCGTATAAAGGTCCTCAGGCGAGACCTCCATGAACAGTTCCCAGCCATCGTCTGTCCGCTTGTAATACTCCGCACCGCCTGCAGACGTTGATTTCTGACCAAAGCGAAGTTGCAGATCGTTGTCGAAGGTGAATCCTCCGATTTCGTCTGTGTTTTCATAGAGCAGTGTAAGCTCGCCTGTTTCGGCATCGAGCTCGTAAACATCGTGCCAGCGCGGGTCACGATTATTGATCCCAATAATTTGCTTCCCAGGAATGTCCTCGTCGCTGGCAATGAATTGAACGCGCGTGTTCTCAAATGGCGTATAGTTCGTCTCTTCGCCCGTCATAGGATCGACGCCATAGAGCAGGAAGTTCTCGTCCCCGCCTTTGTCCTGGATGTAAACCAGACGGTTCATTCCGGAGAGCCAGCCATAACCGCGGATGCCGCGACCGGTATCTGAAGTGATGGGGCTGGCTGAGGCGATATCATCGCTCGGCGCCACCCAGATGTTCATCACGCCATCGACCGGCGCGAGATAACTTATCATAGAGCCGTCGTCGCTGATCTGGACGCTAGAATAGGTTGGATTGCCGAATATCATCTCACGAGGGATGAGATCCGCTTCAACTTTCGCGACCGCCACTTTGGGCGCTTCTACGACTTCAGCCACTTCCTCAACAACTTCAGAAACGGCGGTTTCCGTCGCTTCGACCGGCTCGTCTGATGCGACGATGGTTGAACAGGCTGCTAAGACCAGTGTGCTCGCGCCCAACATGCCCAGCTTCATTTGTATTCTCAATTTGAACTCCATAATTAAAAATAGCTCGTCCCAAGCTGTCGTACCTCTAGGCCATAAATCGGACTGTGTCTCGTCAAATCGGTTGCGATTTTAACCATAATTAACCCCTCGACAGCGTTTATCGGGGCGCCATTCTGATCGCACCGTCGAGCCGAATGTTTTGGCCGTTAAAGTATCCGTTTCGGGCAAGTTCCATGGCAAGCGAGGCGAACTCTTCGGGCTTTCCCAGGCGCTTCGGGAAGGGGACCGAGGCCGCCAAACTATCGAGAACATTTTGCGGCGCCCCCAGCATCAGAGGGGTCGCGAATATCCCTGGCATGATCGAGTTGACGCGAATGCCGATGTTCATGAGATCGCGAGCCATTGGCAGGACCAAACCGTTCACTCCTGCCTTCCCTGAGCCATAGACGATTTGCCCGATCTGTGCGTCTTGCGCAGCCACTGACGCTGTCAGCGTGATGCATCCGCGCTCGCCATCGTCCATCGGTTCAACAGACGACATACCCAGCGCGGAGAGCGATGCGATCCGGTAGGAGGCGACGAGAACGCCGGCGATGCCGAGCGCATAGGTTTCTGTGTCGAGACGTTTGTAACCGCCTGTCGCCTTATCGAAGGCGAGCGTTTTGCCGCGCGTCGATGCCATCGCGCAGTGCACGCAGATTCGTTCTTGGCCTTGCTGAGCGCGCGCGGCTTCGAAACCGTCTATGACGGACTCTTCGTCGAGAATGTTCACATGATGGTAGGTCGCGCCAATCTCTTCTGCGGTGCGCTGTCCAAGGTCGTCATTGATGTCGAAAATCGCCACGGGGGCGCCGATCGCCGCGAATGCCCGCGCGGTCGCTTGTCCCAAACCCGACGCCCCTCCAGTTACAATGGCGGGCGTGTTTTTTGATAGTTCCATTTTGACCTCCTGATTTCGCCGTCCCTCGAGCCTAGATAGCAGGCTGAGGGAGTCCAGAATGTCGGAGGGAGACCTCTGCAGATGGAAAAGGCCTAAAGCGCCTTCCGAGACGAACAGAGTATGGTGATTTATGCTGCCGCGATGGCGTTATTGCCAAAGACACCGCGAAACTCCGCAAGCGTCATCGGTTTGAAGTAATAGTAACCCTGCACGAGATCACACCCCATGCTTTGGATTTCGTTGAGTTGTTCAGCGGTTTCTACCCCTTCCGCCACAACATCAGCACCGAGTGCGCGGGCGAGTTGGACGCTCGATCTACAGACGCCCGCATATTTGGGGGCCAGTTCAACATTTTGGACAATGGACTTGTCAATTTTGACGCGATCGATGGGCAGTTCGGCGAGTCTCTGAATGTTCGAGTAGCCTACGCCATAATCATCCAGCGCAATGCGCACGCCGGTTCTACTGATCTGCTCCAGATTGGCTTTTGTGACCTCTATGTCCCGCAGCTTTTCGCTTTCGGTAACTTCGATCCATATCTGATCGGGACGAATATCCCTGTCTTCGATTTGTTGGATAAACGTGCGGACAAAGTCCTCCGCGGCGAGTTCGAGCGGTGAGACGTTCAGAGAGATGCTCTCAATTTGCTTATGTTGCAAGAAGGGCCGCATTTCGGTCAGCGCCATAAATCTCAGTCGACGCTCGACGACCAAGCCCACGCCACTCTCCTTGGCGATCTCGAGAAACTCGATCGGGTTGATCGGGCCAAGTTTTGGGTGCTGCCAGCGCGCCAAAGCTTCCACCGATTTGATTTTCTCCGAACCCGGGTCAACGATGGGTTGGAACACGACGCTCAGATCGTCTTGGTACCCGTTAGACAGGAGCGCGGATTGAATAGCACGGCGTCGATGCATGGTGTCTTTCATGCGCATATCAAAGACCGAAAGACTGCCGCGCCCCTGGCGCTTGGCATCCAGCAGGGCCGCGGACGCATTACGTCGCAAGTCGCCGAGATTCTTGGCATCAATCGGGTAACGCGAGATGCCGACCGACCCTGAAACTTTTATCACCCGCCCGCGATAATTGATGGGACGGTAGATCATATCTCTTGCAGTAGCGACGTCCGTCACAATGCGTTCAAGGCGTTCGTCGCGGTCCCAGTGTTGGTTGTCGACGAGAATCGCGAACTCATCGCCGCCCACGCGGGCTGCTGATACAAGGTTTGGAAGTTTGGAAATTCGGTGCCCCACACGCCTCAAAACAGCATCGCCCGTTGTGTGTCCGTGGCGATCATTGATCCCTTTGAAATCATCAAGGTCGAGCAAAACCAGGGTGAGCGCCGTTTTGTCTGCGTTGTCGTGGTTTTTTGCGGCGTTCAAATCTTTCTCAAAGCCTGCCCGGTTTTTTAATTGGGTCAGGGCGTCTGTTTCGACCGCACGCTTCAGCTCCCGAATAGATCGCTGTACGAGGCGGTGAGCCGGCAAAAAAATGATCAGCGCTTCCAGCACCAGCACAAAAACGGCGACCGCCATCGTGATGTTTTGTAATTGATGAGCCCAGTCTGCCTGCTTTTTGACGCGCTGTTCGAACGCCGAAACCGCTTCATCAAGTCGTTGAAGCACTTCCCCGGATCCAGCAAACTTTAATTCAGCCAACCTGGCTCTCGGGTATTCGCTCATTGGGATTTGCCGAGCGACCGAGATATAGTTCAGGATCATCTCGTCAGTCGATGGTGTGCGCGATAGATAGAGCCGCCCGAGGCTTTCTTCGCTGGAGGCGTCTTCCATCAAAGTGTGGTGCGCTGATTCAAATTCTTCAAGCCGCAAGGTTAGCTTTTCGAGCGCTTCAACATCTCCATAAGAAACATAGTCTTGAGCGTGCAGCAGGATTTGTTGCGATAGCATCCTCTGCTTTCCGCTGAGATTGATCACCGCCGCATCTTGTTTCGCCTTGGCGATGGCCTGGGTTTCAATGAAATGACTGGCCCCCAAGAAGGCAAGTATGATCACAAGCGCGACGCCGTAACGCTTCCAAAGGTTGTTTGGGTCCTGGTTAAGGTCGGTGATGATCAAGCGAAACTCCGCGATTGGTATTTAAATACCACTCTAAGTAGAAATTTGCGTGAATAGGACGGTTCTAATAATTGTGACGGATGAAATTCAATTTTAACCACACTACACCTGAATGCTGGGCGTATATTTTGGGTTTTACTTGCGTCCGGCGCGGCATTCGAGGAAGGTCTGCAATCTCATCAGAAGTTGAAGTTGAGAAACTGATCCTATGACGTCCTTTTTAACCAAGACACCTGTGCTTTGGCTCCTGTTTGCCGGTTTTGTTTTGCAATCCGTTGGCTTCGGCGTGATCATGGCCATCTGGGACTTCACAGTCATTGATGAAATGAGCGACCCGGAGAAAGTCCGTGGGCATATTGCGGCGATGAGTGAAACGCAAAGGCTCGTTCATGTGTGGACCACGGCAACGTTGGATGTGGCCTATCCGCTGACATATGGCGCGCTGTTTGCTGGACTGGCCCTCACTCGATTTCCATCAATATGGGCGGCGCCTGCAATCGCGGTGATCCCGGTCGATCTGGCGGAAGGGTTTGTCCAGGTCATAGCGCTTCTCGGGAATGATCAGCTGATCGAGCTGAAAGCGATTCTCACGCCGCTCAAGCTCGTTCTATTCGGTATCGCAGCGTTCATCGCGCTCGCCGCATTCCTTCTTGCCGTCAGATCGCGTCTAACTTCGAAAACGAGTTAAGGATTGGATTCTTCCAAGCCGCCCAACTTGGTTGATGACAATTCATCACGCATGCCGAGATACAGGCTGAGGCAACAAATCAGCAGGACAATGGTAAAAGGTAAGGCTGCGGCGATGGTCCCCGCTTGTAGAGATTCCAGCGCCGAAGTCCCGCCGCCATAAAGTAGGGCAGAGGCTGTCAGGCCAAGCATGCAGGCCCAAAATACGCGCTGTGCGACCGGCGCGTCCGTCTTGCCCCCAGATGTGATCGTATCAACCACCAAGGCTCCTGAATCCGCTGACGTAACGATGAAAACGATCAACAGCCCGATGGCGATGACAGACGTAATGGCACCCAGAGGCATTGCTGCCAGCATTTGAAACAAAACCGTCGCGGAACTGACTATGCCGCCAGACAGGTCACCTATGCCATTATCGTATTGGTACACCGCCGTCTCGCCAAACGCTGAGAACCAAACGACGCAAATCATAAAGGGAGCAATCAACACAACGGAGAAATACTCACGAACTGTCCGACCGCGCGAAATGCGGGCGATGAACATGCCCACAAAGGGTGACCAAGAAATCCACCACGCCCAATAGAAAATCGTCCAATCATGGAACCAGGCCGTGTCGTCTCGACCCACCCAATTCGATAGGGCGGGGGTATCTCTGAAATAGGCCAGCAAGTTCTCGCCCATACCGGTAAAGATCAAAACGGTGGGGCCTGCGATACAGACAAAGACCAAGAGACCGAATGCCAAGGCCATGTTGATATTGCTCAGCAATTTAACACCGCCATCCAAGCCGCGTATGACTGAGATCACTGCTAGCCCCGTCATGGCTGCGATCAGACCGATTTGCGTCCAGATATTCGGTTTAAAATCAAACATATACCCCAAACCGCTGGCAGCCTGGGTGCCGCCGAGGCCGATCGTTGTGGCGAGGCCGAAAATGGTCGACACGACGGCAAACAGATCAATGACATGCCCCCACCAGCCCCAGACTCGGTCACCCAGAAGGGGATAGAACGCTGAGCGGATCGATAGCGGGAGGCCTTTATTGTGCGCAAAGAAACCGAGGGCGAGTCCAACAACCGCATAGATGGCCCATGGCGACAGGCCCCAGTGAAAGAGGGTCGCGCTGAACGCCAACCGGTTGGCTTCGGGGGTTCCGGGCTCTGCGCCCAAAGGCATCCCGAACCAATCCGTGTGATAGGCCAGTGGTTCTGCTGCCCCCCAAAACATAAACCCGATCCCGACCCCGGCCGCAAACAGCATCGCAATCCAAGAGTGGAGTTTGTAATCAGGGGTCGCGCTCTGGCCGCCTAAACGTATGCGCCCGAGCGGTGAAATCGCCAGAGCCAAGCAAAACGCAAACACAAGCAATGGGGTCGCAGCAAACAACCAGTCGAAGGATTGGACGGTGTGGGAACGCGCTGCGCTCAACCAGTCTCCGGAAACCGATGGGAAGATGAGCGTCAGGCCACTAAACAAGAGAACAAGGCTGGCGGCGAGAAAGAAAACCGGGTTGTGAACATCGAGCCCGAGGACTTCCACATTGTCTTGACCGACCTCGTAATCGGTCTCGTACGCCGTGTCTGTCAGCATGTTGTGTTCGGCATCCGCCATTCAAACCCCTATCTTCGTTGCAGGTGTGTCTTGCACCAATTGTGTCGATGTTCAAACCATCTGTCGCAGCAAAGGAGCGGACACCGTAGATTCGATGGTTCGCGACTGCTGTAAAATTGGCACAGCTGCAGGTATATTTCGCCCGTTTAGGCATGAATGACAGTGAATAATCTTTCCATGATCTAACTATCTGTTACGTAACGCGCACCATCGAGCGATCATGATTCTTTGCGGGCCATGCGTTTTTACGGCCTGCGCTCGCGTGATCGGAGCAAATCCCGAGGGGACAAAAATAATGTATCGACTTATGAGTGGCGTGTCTGTCATCGCCATGACCAGCTTTTTTGGTGCCAGCGCAATCGCGCAAGAAGCGCCTGAAGCCGAAGATCGACGTTTAACAACAGTGACCGTCACGGCCACGAAACGCGCAGAAACGGCGCAGAGCATTCCCGTCGCCGTTGACGCGATCGGAGAACAAGAGCTTGAAGAGCTTGGCGTCAAGAATTTCCAAGACTATCTCATTCAACTGCCGGGTGTGACCGCAGGTGGGTCCGGACCTGGCCAAAACTCCATTTACATCCGGGGACTGGCTTCAACGACTCCGGCTGCCACAATTGCAGGTGTGGCGGGCTTGGCGCCAAATGTGTCTTTCTACCTCGACGAACAACCACTCGCACAACCAGGCCGAAACTTGGATGTTTATGCCGCGGACCTGGAGCGCGTTGAGGTCTTGTCCGGACCGCAAGGGACGCTTTTCGGTGCGAGTTCGCAAGCAGGAACGGTCCGACTGATCACCAACAAACCAGATCTTTCGGTCTTCGAGGCTTCGGTCAAAGCGTCGACCTCATTCACCGAAGGTGGAGAGATGAGCAATAGCGTCGAAGCAATGCTTAATGTCCCCGTCTCCGAACAGTTTGCTCTGCGCGGCGTTGTCTATACCGATCGTCAGGGTGGCTATATCGACAATGTCGGCGGCACGGTCACGGCGGCTGAGTCCGCGCGGTTTAGACCTGCTGGGACGGTGCGCGACAATGGCCTGGCGGTGTCTCCTGGACGCGCAGGGTTTCAGGCTGGAGCCGACCTGTCCGGTGTCACCTTCATCCCCGCAAACAATAGCTCGTTGGTTGAAAACAACTTCAATGATACGGTTTATAGCGGGTTCCGTTTGAGCGGCACTTATGAGTTCAACTCCGATTGGAGCCTTTTGGTCTCGCACGCACAGCAGCAACTTGATACGGAAGGCGTGTTCTTCGCGGATCCTGAGTTGGATGATTACGATATTGCGCGCTTTGCGGATGATGAGATCGAAGACCGCTATCACAATACAAGTTGGACCCTTGAGGGACGGCTCGGAATGCTCGAAGCGCTGTATACAGGCGCTTACACGGACCGAACGACCGATCAGACGGTCGATTATACCGACTACCTCTTCGTGGGGCAGTATCTGCCATACTATATTTGCGACGGCTCTGTGACCTATCCTGGGGCTGCTGGCCCAAGCGGGACCTGTCAGGCGCCAAACCTGTTCGTCGACTCACTGACGGAGTTGAAGGTCGAGACGCATGAGCTGCGCTTTAACACGCCGGCGGAACACCGTCTGCGCGCAACATTTGGCGGCTTCTATTCCGACCTCGAGCTCCTTGAGCGCAATGACTTCACATATCCGGGTTCAAGGTTCGCCTTGGGCTTCAACGGAGTCGCTGGGTTCCCCGATAACTTCCCGCTGACCAATACGGCCGTCACAGGCGAGATCGGAAGCGCTCAGCCTGGCTTCTTCAGCGATCCAGGACCCTTCCCAGAAGGCGTTATCTTCCGAAACGATGTCTTGCGTACAGATGAGCAGATCGGACTGTTCGGTGAAGCGACCTTCGATTTGAATGAGCAGTTTGCGATTACGTTTGGAGCCCGCTGGTACGATATCGAGGTGGATCTCGAAGGCTCTGCGAACTCTTCGTTCTTCAATCTCGGACAGGCGACGGATCAACAACGTGCGGGAACCAATATCTCTGCTCAGTTTGCCCCGAACAATGCATTTGGTGCGCCAGATACAGCGTCGACGGACGGGGTCATTTACAAACTGACCGGCTCCTGGACCCCAAGTGACAACTTGTTGTTCTACGCCACCTATTCGGAAGGCTTCCGTCCTGGACTGTTGAACCGGCCTGGCGGGCGCAGCAATCCCGCCGGCACGTACACAGTGCCTTTCGCGGTCGATACCGATGATATCCAGAACTATGAAATTGGTTGGAAGACTGAGCTGCTAGACAACTCGCTGCGGCTCAATGGCTCTGCTTTCTTTGTCGAAATTGAAGGTTTGCAGGCCACGATCTTCGATCCTGCCATTGTGAACCTGTTTTTCTCTGACAATGCTGCAAATGCGGAAATCACAGGCGTTGAAGGGGATTTCACCTGGGCGCCATACGCGATTGATGGTCTGACGATTGCGGGAGCGTTCTCGCTATTGGACACGGAAATCACCGAAGTCTTGGTACCCACAAATGATGTGCTCGAGGGCAGCGACTTGGCATTTGCCCCCGCCTATCAAGGGAACCTGCGTGCCCGTTATGAATGGGATCTCGAGCGTGAAATTGCCGGGTCATCTTTGACCGCACACGTCATGCCGCAAATCGTTTTCTCCGATGACTCGGTCAGCGATATTGTCGAGATCAATAAAGGTGCTGTCGATGGTTATGTGACGCTGAGTGCCACATTGGGCATCACGGCAGACCAGTGGTCAGCTGAGCTGTTTGGGACGAACCTGACGAACGAATATGCTGAGCTCAGTAACAGCTTCCAATTCGACCGAAACCGCGTAACGCCTATTCGTCCCCGAACGGTTGGCGTTCGTTTTGGCTATGATTTCTGATCTTGCCTAAACATACGTGATGAGAGCAGCGTCTTGATCCAACAAGACGCTGCCTTTTTATGGATCGGGCTATGACTAAACCTGCGGATCAACCTCGCACCAACCTGATGAAACAGGCGCAAGCAGCCATGCAAGCTGGGCGCTTTGATGCGGCAGCATCGATTGCAAATGACCTATTGGTTGCGGATCCCGAAGATCAAGATGCCCTCTACATGGCCGCGGTCTCAACGCGATATTTGGGGCAGTTCGAAACGGCTGCCGAGCGATTACAGGCCCTCAAGCAATCGGCCCCTGAGTACGGGCGTGCACATCAAGAGCAGGGCCACTTATGCAAAGCCATGGGTGATCTTGAAGGTGCGTTATCTGCCTTTACACTGGCAACACGCTATAACCCGGCTTTGACCGCTAGCTGGCAGGCCCAAGCCGACTTACTGAAAGCGCGCGGGCAAGGCCAAGAGGCTGAGACAGCTTTAGCGCAGCTCCAACGCGTAAAAGCCTTGCCGCGCGAATTGCTCGTGGTGACCAACCACCTTTATGAGGGGCGGATCCTGCGGGCCGAAGAAATCGTTCGCGCTTTTCTTCAGAAGCATCCCCATCACATTGAAGCGATGCGGCTGCTCGCTGACATTGGATCGCGGTTAGGCATACATGAAGACGCCGACTTCTTGTTGGAGTCCGCGATCGAACTCGATCCAGAGAATATTCAGTTGCGGATCGATCACATTCAAGTTCTGCGCAAACGGCAGAAATATGCAGCTGCCCTATCGCAAGCAAAGACGCTGTTGGAGCGCGATCCAAGCAATCCGGTTTTTCAGTCCCTGTTCGCGATTGAGAGTATGCAAGCCGGTAACTATGACACTGCGCTTGAGGCCTTTGAAAAGGTCTTGGCGAAGCTTCCTGAAGACCCGACAACGCTGACGTCTCGCGGGCACGCATTGAAGACGTATGGCCGGTCGGAGGACGCCGTTGCATCCTATCAAGCTGCTCTGCGTGCGGATCCATTGAACGGTGATGCGTGGTACGCGCTTGCAAATCTGAAAACCTATCGCTTCAGCGATGAGGAGTTGGCTAAGATGCAGGCGGTCCAGGATACGCCGGGCCTCAGTGTTATGTCGAGAGTCCACGTCGCGTTTGCGCTCGGCAAGGCGTTTGAGGATCGCAGTGATTTTGCAAATGCGTTCGAGTGCTTCCGGACGGGAAACGCTCTGAAGCAGAAGCAAACGCGCTATACGACAGAGCAAATGCAAGCTGAGTTCGAGGCGCAAAAATTGTTTTGTACTGCCGAATTGTTCGAAGCGCAGAGCGGGAAAGGCTGCCCGGCGCAAGATCCGATATTTATTGTTGGATTACCGCGAGCAGGGTCAACTTTGATCGAGCAAATCCTAGCCTCACACAGTCAGGTCGATGGAACGCTTGAATTGCCCAATATTCTGTCGCTGGCGCACCGCTTGCGCGGTCGAAACCTCGTGCGTGACCGCGACCGTTATCCGCGCGTGCTCGCAGACTTAACCGCAGAGGATCTCAACGACCTCGGAGCGGACTACATTGAGAATACGCGGATCCATCGGAAGGGTGCGCCATTCTTCACCGACAAGATGCCGAACAATTTCCGTCACATCGGCTTGATCCATTTGATTTTACCGAACGCCAAAATCATCGATGCGCGCCGGGCGCCATTGGATTGTTGCTGGTCGGGCTTCAAACAGCTTTTCGCTGAAGGGCAGGAATTCACCTATGGGCTCGAAGAGATTGGGCACTATTATCGGGGATATGTCGACTTAATGGCGCATTGGGAGGCCGTCTTGCCCGAGGGGCGCATACTGCGCGTTCAGCATGAAGACGTGCTCAATGACCTCGAGGGGCAAGTGCGACGCCTGCTCGATTATTGTGGATTGCCGTTTGAGCCCGCTTGCGTCGAATTTCACAAGACCGATCGCGCCGTGCGCACCGCCAGCTCGGAACAGGTGCGTCAGCCAATCAATCGGGCAGGCCAGCATCAGTGGAAGCCCTACGAGTCATTCCTTGAACCCCTGAAACATGCTTTAGGAGAGGGCTAAATGGCTGAGCAGAGGACCTCCAAATGAGCGGTAGATCCGAAGAGGCTTTGATTGCGCTAAGACAGATTCAACGGCGAACGGAACAAGCCTCCAAAAAACTTGCAGCGCAAGCGGGTATGACGCCATCACAATTGCTGGTGATGCAAATTCTCGCCGAGCGAGGAGAGATTTCGGCGGGCGAAGTTTCTAAACTCACACAGCTCAAACACGCGACGATCACCAGCCTCGTGGACAAACTGGTCGCGCGGGGAATGGTGATGCGGCGGCGCTGCGAAGAAGACCGAAGACGCGTTTGGCTTAACCTTTTGCCGGATGGTTTGAACGCGATTACGTCTGCCCCCGATCTCCTTCAGGAAACCTTCAAAACACGATTTGAGGACTTGCCAGATTGGCATCAATCCATGTTGGTCTCGTCGCTTGAGAGGGTCTCAGCATTGCTGGATGCGGAAGATCTGGATGCTGCACCCATCCTTGATGTGGGCCCGCTTGATGAGCGACCCTAAGACAGGCGAACAAACGTTCGTTCAGATTGGAGTGGATGCGAATTTATTCGTCGGTCACAAGCTCGGACAAGGCTTGCGCGAGTGGCGCCGCCATGACGCGAACACCTTCGGCGGTGGGGTGCAATCCATCGGGCATCAGCAAGGTCGGCTGATCGAAGATCGGTTCAACGAGGCCCTCATAGAGGGGAACATCATAGGTTTCGGCGAGATCAGGGTAGATGGTTGCAAAATCTGTAGCGCGAGGGTCGTCCTCCGACGAAGACCGGGCCGATACGCTCACCAATAAGATGTCGAGATTATCTGCCATTGCGCGATCGATGATCGCAGATAAATTGGCGCGCGTTTGGTCTGGGTCGAGGCCTGTTAAATAATCATTCGCGCCGAGTGCGATAACCAGCAAATCAGGATTGGCGGAGGCGACGCTCCAATCATATCTCGCAAGCCCGCCCGCGCTGGTATCGCCCGAGACTCCTGCATTAATGAGCTTTACGGGCCTGGCGTCCGACTGGAGGAGGCGTTCAATCTCTGCCGGAAGCGCATCCGACGGCGGCAGACCAAAGCCAGCCGTCAGGCTGTCACCCAGCATGACAATCGTGTAGGCCTCTCCCAGTTGTGTTGCATCTGTGCTGGATGGACTCGCGAGCACTTCCGTCGCGGCGATGGGGGAATCGTCTGTAGCAGCTGTGGGAGTGGGCGCTGGCTCAGGTGCATCGCAGGCGGCGAAGCTTCCTGCCATGACCAATGCGGCAAAACCGGATAAAAAAAGTCTCACGAACGTCTCCATCAATTGTGTGATCGACATATCGGGCAATTGCCTTAGCTACAGTCTAAATGACACATCCCATACTCATGACCAGTGTTGGTTTGACCTTGCCGTCCGCGTCTGGCCCCGTCGAGATCCTGCGCGGCGTAGATTTTTCCTGCATGGCTGGGGAGTCAGTCGCCATTGTCGGTCCCTCAGGATCCGGCAAATCCTCATTGATTTCAATCGGTGCGGGCCTTGAACGCGCCACTTTCGGCAAGGTTGAGTTGCTCGGCACCGACTTGGCTGGATTGGATGAAGACGCGCTGGCAAGACTACGTCGGGGTCGTGTCAGCATGGTGTTTCAGTCTTTCCACTTACTGCCGACGATGACGGCGCTGGATAATGTCCGGGCCGCGCTTGAGATCGCCGCGATGGAGGATGTGCTGGATCGAGCGAAGGAGGCCCTCGACGCCGTGGGTCTGTCAGATCGATTGGATCACTATCCTGGACAACTCTCGGGGGGCGAACGTCAGCGTGTTGCCGTTGCACGCGCCTTGGCTTGCGGACCCGACCTTGTCTTCGCTGATGAGCCAACGGGCAATCTCGACAGCACAACAGGCGCGGCCGTTGCGGATTTGCTGTTTCAGATCGCAAGCGATCGCGGCGCGACACTCATTTTGGTCACCCATGATGCGGCATTGGCGGCGCGCGCGGACCGAACTGAACGCATGCTGGACGGTCTGCTGCAGTGAACAAGCTTGCATGGATCATTGCGAGCCGAGAGCTCGCTGGCGGTGTCCGCGGGTTTGTCATTTACCTGGCATGTATCGCGCTTGGGGTCTTCGCGATCGCAGCCGCAGGATCGGTGACGGAAGGATTCAGTCGCGGTCTCGCATCGGAAGCGCGCACCCTTTTGGGGGGAGATGCGATGTTCACGGCGTCGCAGCGTCGGGCAACCCCCGAAGAGCGGGCCTGGATGGAGACACGCGGGCAGGTCTCGGAGCGCATTGGTCTCAATGTCATGGGGCAAGCGGGCGATATTCGCTTGCAGGTCGATATTCGTGGCGTGGATGATGCCCATCCTTTAATCGGCGCCGATGTGGTGTCTGGCGTCGATAACCTGCGAGAAGCACTCGGACTCCAAGATGGAAAGTGGGGAGTCGCCGTAACGCCTTCACTGCTGGAACGATTTGAGCTCGAGATTGGGGATGATATTCAACTCGGCAGCATCATGGCCACGATCCGTGCCCGACTGGATGCTGAAGCCGACGGAATTGGCACCCCCGGCGTCTTCGGTCCGGAAGCCACGATTGATTTAAAAGCGCTCGAGGAGGCCGGTCGCCTGACAAACGGACAGCTGTTCCGGTCTCGTTACCTTATCATCTTGCCCAATGGCCAAACTGGCGAAGATATCTCGCGTGCAGCGGAGACTGAATGGGGAAGCAGCGGATTACGCTATCGCGGACCTGGAGACGCCGTAGACGGTTTGCAGCGCCTTCTCGAAATGCTGAACACATTTCTCTCGGTGATTGGCATCGCGGCGTTGGTTGCTGGCGGCGTCGGGATTGCGCAAGCGTGTACGGCATTTCTACAAAGCCGCATTCATTCGATCGCCGCGTTCAAAGCCCTTGGCGCTGAAACCCGAACCATCCGCATGGCCTATATCATTCAGCTGGGAGCGTTGGCTCTTCTCGGTGCCGCAATTGGGGTTGTGCTCGGCGCGGCGATGCCGTTCGGAATTGCTTTGTTCCTGGGAGATCGAATTCCGCTTCCAACCGTTTTGGCCATTTACCCAGAGCCTCTTTTAAAGGGGGCGTTTCTCGGGATTTTAGCGGCTGCTATGTTTGCGCTACCGCCATTGGGTCGAGCGCGAGCGACGCGGCCTGCAGCATTGTTCCGTGCGCTTGGAGCTGAGGATCAAGCTGCGGTGCCGCTGCTCGAGCGCGTCCTTGCCGCGTGCGCAGCAGCAGGTCTGGCAGCCGTTGCAATCTTCACCAGCGCAACACCGGTCATCACGGGAGCTTTGCTTGCTGGATCTGGAGCGGCATGGCTCATGTTTCTGGGGACGGCAGGGCTCATCCGCTTCAGTGCCCGCCGTGCGTTACCAGCGGCCCGCGGATTTCGCCGCTTGACGCTCTCCAATCTGGGGGGGGCTGGCTCGCTCGCACCAAAGGTTGCACCCACTTTAGGACTAGGCCTGGCGCTCTTGGTCTTCGTCGTCCTGGTCCAAGCGAACCTAGTTCGGCAAGTCAAAGAAACAGCCTCTGCGAACCTCCCCGCTTTGTTCATCACGCAAATTCCGCAGGCCCAGGTTGAGCAATTCGACGCGCTCATGACAGATCAGGGCATCGATATCGAAGATCCAGATGCGTTCCGCCGCACGCCATTGATCATCGGACGCGTGATCTCTCTCAACGGGGTGGAGCTCGATGAAAACGCTGTCGCGGAGTCTGAACGCTGGGTGGTCGAAGGCGAAGTCGGCATGCCCTACATCGCCAAGCAGCCTCCTGAGGTTGAATTGGTCGATGGCGCGTGGTGGCCAGAGGACTATCAAGGGCCGTTACTCGTTTCGATTGAGGCAGATGCGGCAAGAGGGCTGGGACTGGTGCTGGGAGATACGATTGGGTTTCGCGTGTTCGGTCGAGACGTTGAAGCGACGGTCTCATCCCTGCGCAATGTCGATTGGGGAAGCTTCGGTGCAAACACAGCTTTCATTCTATCACCCGGCACCCTCGAAGCGGCTCAGCCTCAGCACATTGCGATTGTTCAAACGGAAGCGGGGGGCGAAGCTGCAATCATCCGAGCCCTCGCTGATGATTTCCCAAATGTGGTTGTTTTCCAAACACGCGAGGCCTTGGCGACGGCGGCGCGGCTATTGGGCAATATTTCGATCGCCATCAATGCAGCTGCGAGCATTGTGCTTCTGGCGGGACTGTTGGTGCTGTTCGGCGCGTTTGCGTCCATGGCCCGAGAACGGCGAAACGAGGCGGCGCTGCTCAAGACCTTCGGTGCCAGCCGTCCGCAGATTTTTGGGCTCTATGCTGCAGAGTTCGGCATATCCGGTGCTGTGGCTAGCCTGACGGGGGCGCTCATCGGAACGGCTGCCGCTTGGCCGCTCGTTACGCTACAATTCGAAGCTGAGTGGGCGATGCCCTGGCTGGAGCTGTTTGTGATCCTGACCGCATCCGTTCTGGTTTCTGCGGCAGGTGGCCTCGTCGTTGGTCATCGCACACTTGCGCACCCTCCGATGCGGGTCTTGCGGTCTATTTGAGGACGAGCGTGCCGATTCACAGCGAACGAAAGGTACTCTATTATCCGTCTATCTTTCAGGAATCATAGACTTTGCAGAGCCGCTTAGTGGGCTTGGTCAGGCGGACTAGCGCGCGAGAATCCTCACATGTCTCGATTTGCGCTTTCAAACTCAGACCGGAAACTTTAGACTCCAAGCGGAAAGATACGGGCGCCGGCTAAATAAGCGCGCCGATCTCGTAGGAGGAAAAGTTATGTCTATTGATTTCACCATTCCTGATGAAGCGAAGGAAATGCGGGCGCGCGTCCGGCAATGGGTCCAGGATGACTGCATCCCAGCCGAGGAAAGGCTCGTCGACGGTGAGGCTTTGGACTCTGTCCTTGGAGACTTGCGCAAGAAAGCGCGCGGGCAGGGGCTTTGGTTGCCCTTCATTCCGAAAGAGCATGGCGGCATGGGGCTCGGTCCGCTTGCCAATGCCTTAGTTCAAATGGAACTGGGCCAAAGTCATCTTGGCGCGCTTTCGATGAACAGTCAGGGCCCCGATGACGCCACCATGCTAACGCTTCTGGCGCATGGAACGGAATTTCAGAAAGAGAAGTTCCTGAAGCCGCTCCTCAATGGTGAAAAGCGCATTTGCTACTCAATGACTGAAAAAGCTGCCGGAGCTGATGCAACGGGGATGCAAACCCGCGCCGAGAAGGACGGGAAGGGCAATTATGTTCTCAACGGCGAGAAGTGGTATTCCTCCTCTGCAAACGTCGCCGATATTGCGGTCGTCATGGCGAAGACCAATCCAGAAGCTCCGCGCCATCAGCAATTCTCTACGTTCATCGTTGAGCTGCCCAATCCTGGGTACCGGATCATCCGCAACATTCCGACCATGGCGATCCATCGGGACTATCAGGAAGAGATGGGTGCAGCCCATTGTGAGATCGCATTGGAAAACCTGGTCGTGCCAGAGGAGAACCTGCTTGGCGGCGAAGGCCAGGGCTTCGCGATGGGTCAACACCGCCTCGCTTACGGACGTTTGCGCCATGGCATGCATAATGTCGCGATGGCGCAACGGGCGCTCGATCTTGCGACCGCGCATGTCACCCAGCGCTCTACATTTGGAAAAGGCCTGGAAGACCGTCAGGGTGTTCAATTTATGCTCGCGGAGTGTGCGAGCCAGCTTTATATCGCCCGACTGATGTTGATGCATATCGCTTACAAAGCCGAGAACGGACTCGATATCCGCCAAGAGAATGGCATCGCCAAAGTCTTCCTCGCCAACATGGTTCACAAAGTCGTCGATACGGCGATCCAGCTCCATGGCGCGCTTGGTTATTCGACCGACACACCTCTGGCGGCTTGGTACACGCATATCCGCTCTCAGCGTCTGGTCGATGGCCCAGACGAAGTGCACAAGTGGATCACTGGCAAGAACGTCATCCGTGCGTTCAAGAAAGATGGCACGACTGCCGCTGCCGCGGGTGGAGACCTATTGTGACGCTCGACCGAGCGTAAAGTCTACTCCCCCTAACCTCGATCCGATTATTCGGACTCTGGAGTAAGCTGCGGCCCAATCGGCGCGTCGGGAGATCGAGGTGCAAACGGACTGATCGGCTCGAACACCTTGCCTGAGATTTCGGATCGCATTTGATCCACGCGTGACTTTAAGTCTACAACGATATCGGGGTTTTCCCGAACATAAGAAAACCGTTCCTGTGGGTCTTTCTCCAGATCAAAAAGCAGCACGCCACCAAACTGCTCAAACGGCACGTAAAAGCTTTTATAGTAAGCATTGAGGACGAGCTTGAATTTCTCGTTCCGGACTGCGGCGACATCGTTTCCATTGAAGAAATACAGCTGCTCATGCGGCGTGTCGTCCGAGCCTTGCATCACGCTCAAAATATTTTTTCCGTCGATTGGGCGATCTGACGGAACCGTTGCCCCGGCGATCCCGGCCAATGTGGGTAACAGGTCGATGCTCATGGTCATCGCGCTGCTTTCTAAGCCAGGGTCTATCCGAGCTGGCCACCGGGCGAGAAAGGGTACCCGATACCCGCCTTCATAGGTCTCGCCTTTTCGATCACGATACGGACCAGAGTCGCCTTCAAACCACGGCCCATTGTCTGAGGTAACCAAAATGAGTGTGTTGTCAGCTAGACCCGTCTCATCCAGCGCCTCAAGAATACGCCCGATGCCCCAATCCAAATGCTCGACGACATCTCCATAGTGCCCGGCCTCTGATTGTCCTGTCGCACGATCGGGAACGAAGAGTGGGATATGAGGGAAGGTTTCCGCATAATAGAGGAAGAAAGGTTCTTCTTGGTGCTCTTGGATAAACCGCACGGCCTGTTCAGCATAGTTTTCTGTTAGTGCCGTTTGATCAACTGGAGACTCGATGACTGTTTTGCCGTCGAACAAATCGAACGGCTGCATATCGTTCGAGTAAGCAACACCATAAAAAGACTCAAAACCGTGAGCAGTCGGCCAGAATTCGTCTGAATGGCCGAGGTGCCACTTGCCAATCATAGCGGTTGCATATCCTACATCCTTCAGCACCTCCGCAATGGTAATCTCGGACTGTGGCAAGCCGAATTGTGAGTGCGGGTGGACAATATGCTGCATACCAGACCGGATAGGATATCGCCCCGTGAGGAGCGCCGCGCGGGAGGGAGTGCAGACATTTGCACCGGCATAGAAACTGCTCAATTGAACACCCTCTAGACCAATCCGGTCGATGTTCGGCGTATTGATCAGATCTGCGCCATTGAGGCCAATATCACCCCAACCGAGATCATCCGCCATGATCACGATGATGTTCGGTCGTGAGAGGTCCTCGGACGTTTCAGAGTCGATAACTGGATCCGCGATGGCGCAGCTACAGAGTCCACATGCGAGCAGTGTTAGTAATATGTGGGGTAATAGTCTCATTCCCATCCTCCTTGCGCCGTCTGAGCATCGCTATGTTCGACCGTATTGGGCAGCATGACCCAACACATAGCGGCGATCGCCGCGGCAGCAAAATAAGCTTCTGCCTGTCGTCCTTCTCGATATAGTACAAGTGTATGAGGAAAATCAGGAGAGGGGCGTTGGAGGTTCGTATCAAGAGGTCTGCTGTTCAGATCATGATCGCTGTTTTGGGACTGGGGTTTGCGACCAATTGCGCAGGTTCGCAGAGCGCCTCTCCTGAAATGGTCGATACAGATCCGCGACCCAACATTGTACTGGTCTTGTTTGAAGATATGAGCCCGCGCGTCGGGGCGTTTGGTGACACTCTTGCGGTCACTCCGAATTTTGACCGGATTGCCCGAGAAGGCGTGCGCTATACGAATGTCTTCACGACGTCCGGTGTCTGTGCTCCGAGCCGCGCGGCACTCATAACTGGACATTATCAGCACACGATCGGCGCGCAGCATATGCGAACGACAAATGCGGCTGGATTGCCGACGGGCGGACCGCAACCATATCTTGCCGTCCCTCCACCATATGTGAAAGCCTTCCCAGAAACCTTGCGTGCAGCGGGCTATCACACCTCAAATGACTCCAAGACAGATTATCAGTTTGGAGAGCCGTTTACGGTATGGGACATGTCCGGTCAGGGTGCGGATTGGACAGGCCGCTCAGATGGGCAACCGTTTTTCCATATGCGAAGTTTCTTCAACACGCATGAGAGTGCGATCTGGCCAAAGACCATGGAGCCCACCAATCCGGTTGAGGCTTTTCTCGTCGACCGCAATCAAACTGTATTTGCCGAACGCGCCTCGACTGTTTCGCCCGACGATGTTCCGGTCCCGCCTTATCTTCCCGATACGCCAGAGGTGCGCCAGGACATTGCCACCCATTACGATAACATCGCTTTTACAGATGAAGCGCTCGGCGCGCTCTATGACCGTTTGAATGAAGAGGGTGTGTTGGACGAGACGATCCTCATCGTTTCGACGGATCATGGTGACGGACTTCCTCGCATGAAACGGTCGCTCTACGACAGTGGCCTGCACGTTCCAATGGTCATTCGATATCCGGATGGTTGGGGGGCAGGGACGCTGAATGATGAGCTGATCAGTTTTATCGATCTCGCGCCTACCATTCTATCATGGGCTGATCTCAATCCATCGGAAACGCTTCACGGGAAGGACTTCGCAGGAGCTGACCGAGATCCGGAACGCGCCTATGTGTTCGCCGCCCAGGATCGAATGGACAGCGAAATGAGCCGGCGGCGCGCCGTTCGTGATAATCGGTACAAGTACATCCGCAATTTCCAGGAGATGGATCCTTACTTCGAGCCACTCGCCTTTCGCGGCTCTCAACCCAGTATGAAAGCTCTCTGGGCGGGACGCGCAGATGGGACTCTACCCGACGCCGCAAACCGGCTGTTCGAACCGCTCCCGGAGGAGCAGCTTTACGACACGCTTAAAGACCCTCATGAAATCCACAATCTCGCGACCGATGAAGATTATGCCAGCGAACGCGTTCGACTGCGTGCCGAGCTCGAAGGTTGGATGGAGGCCTATGGCGACATGAGCAATGTGTCAGAACTCGATATGATTTATGAGATGTGGCCGGGCGGCGAACAGCCCGCGACCGAACCTGTAGGCGTCGATTGGGAGCGCGTCGGGGGCTTCTATCAGGTGATCCTCGTTTCCAACACGATTGGCGCATCCATTGGGTATCGGCTCGGAGGCGAGGAGAGCCCATGGCAACTTTATTCCGGGCCATTGCGTGTTGCTCCGGGTACTGTTTTGCAAGTCAAAGCAATTCGATATGGATATGCCGAAAGCCCCACCGAGACTGTGAATGTCCCCAATCGATAATCAGTTTTCTTTCGCCCGCTTTATTCTGATGGCCGTCGCCTTGTCGAGCTGCTCTCAAGCGGCAGAACAGGCAGGTGATGTTGGGACAGCGGCCTGCGTGACCGAGCATGTGTTTGTAGAGCTCGAGGGCGGATCGTTCCAAATGGGCGCAGCAGATATGTATCCCGAAGAGCGCCCGATCAGGCCGGCGCAAGTGGAGCCCTTTCGCATCTCGGCGACTGAAATCACCAATCGGCAATTTGAAGTATTCGTAGACCAAACGGGCTATCGGACGACGGCCGAGCAATCCCCGGACCCGGCGCTGCACCCTGGCATTCCTGCGGATCAATTGGTGGCGGGCTCAGCGGTATTTGTATCCCCCCTTGTTTCTGGAAACCCAACTTGGTGGCAATTCGTTCCAGGCGCGAATTGGCGCACGCCAGAGGGACCCGGCAGTGCAATTACGGAACGCATGGATCATCCCGTGATTCATGTTTCTCACGCCGATGCGCTGGCCTATGCGACGTGGGCGGGCGGCGATTTGCCGACCGAAGCCGAGTGGGAGTTTGCGGCGCGTGCGGGTTTGGAGGGCGCCAGGTATGAATGGGGAGAGGAGGCCCCAGGCGAAGGGTCTGCTAAAGCCAATACCTGGCAGGGCGCTTTCCCGCTCGAAAACACAGGCGGTGACGGACACATCGGCACGGCGCCGGTGGGGTGTTATCCAGCGAACGCGTTCGGCCTTCATGATATGACCGGCAATGTCTGGGAATGGACCAAGGCGAGCTTCAATCCAGCCGATGCAAACTCTGGCCTCATAAAAGGTGGATCGTACCTTTGCGCAGACAATTTCTGTCGGCGCTATCGACCCGCAGCGCGCCAGCCTCAGGAACGAGACTTTTCCACCTCTCACATCGGATTTCGCATTGTACGTCGAGATCACAGCCAAGCGTCGCAAGACATGGATGCCTCCGCCCGACAAGCCTTTCCAGAATAGCCAACAGCTCAAAAGATCGAGGACACATCCGAATGACCCAATATGCCCCGCAAAAAGGGATGAGCGATGAAGATATTGATAAGGTGATCACCGCCATCTTGGCGGAAGCCAGTCTAGAGGAAAAAGTCGCGATGATGTCGGGCCGCGGTTTTTTCGAAGCCATGCAAGAAGACGGAATGCGTTGGGGCGGACGGCCTTATCGAGCCGGAGGAGGCTGTGAACGGCTTGGGGTTCCAGCATTCTATTTCACTGATGGCCCACGCGGCGTCGCGCGAGGGCACTCGACCTGCTTCCCCGTCACAATGGCACGCGGAGCCAGTTGGGATCGCGATCTGGAGCGCCGTGTCGGAGAGGTGATGGGCATCGAAGCACGAGCGCAGGGCTGCAATCTATCTGGTGCCGTGTGCGTCAATCTTCTGCGCCATCCAGGCTGGGGACGCGCGCAGGAGACCTATGGTGAAGATCCTTATCACGTGGGTGAAATGGGGGCCGCGCTCGCGATTGGCATACAGACGCATAATGTCGTGGCAACGGTGAAGCACTTTGCTGTCAACTCGATCGAGAATGCGCGGTTTAAGGTCGATGTGCAGGTTGATGATCGAACGTTGCGAGAAGTCTATCTCCCTCATTTCAAACGCATCATCGATGCGGGCTGTGCGAGCGTGATGAGCGCGTACAATAAATTGAATGGCGAGTATTGTGGTCAACATCGAGAATTGCTCACGGACATCCTCCGACATGAGTGGGGGTTTGATGGCTTTGTCCATTCCGATTGGATCATGGGCGTCTACCAACCCTACGGCGCGTCGGCAGGACTTGATGTCGAGAATCCAGAACCGATCCATTTTGGTCAGAAATTGATCGACGCGGTCAGTAATGGACAAATTGAGCCATCCGTCATCGAAACAGCGTGCCGCAGAATACTCAGAACGCTCTACGCATTTGCATGCGCGCAGGACCCGATTGAAACATATACGGAAGACTTGGTGGCCAATTCGGACCATATCGCGTTGGCGCGAGAGGTGGCGGAAAAGTCTGCGGTTCTTCTTAAGAATGAAGGTCTCTTGCCGCTCAATAAGACTGCCAGGATCGGAGTCTTTGGTCGACTGGCGATGAAAGAAAATACCGGAGACTACGGGTCATCACGCGTTCGGCCACCTTATGTTACGACGGCCCTGCAGGGGCTTTCCAAATATCTTGAAACCGATTTGGATTTGGCCGGAGATGAGAGCGATTTGCCAGCTGCTGCCGCTGCAGCCAAAGCCCTGGATGTCGCTATCCTCGTTGTTGGCACAACAGCGCAAGATGAAGGTGAGTTCATTCCCGGAGACATGGGAGGTGGGCCAACGCTTCCAGAAGGTGTCGAAGAGCAACTGGAAGAAACGCATTCGTCTGAAGTCCACAGCGATGATGCAGGCGCGCTTGGTGGGGGTCGAGACCGAGGCGGCGACCGCGAATTACTGCGTCTGCCGGACGATCAGATCGAGCTCATAAAAACAGTCGCGGCCGAGACTCCGAACACACTCGTTGTGATCGTTTCAGGGTCAGCGATCATTTGCGATTGGGCAGGCCATGTGGCCGGACTGCTCCAAACATTCTATGCTGGCATGGAAGGGGGATCGGCGCTTGCGAGACTGCTTTATGGCGACGTATCACCATCGGGAAAGCTGCCTTTCACCGTGGCTTCGGACGAAGGGGATTACCCGTTCTTTGATAAGAACGCCGACGAGATCGAATACGGGCCGCTGCATGGCTATTCGTTGATGAAGGCCAGTCAGACTCAACCGCAATTCCCATTTGGAGCGGGGATGTCTTACACGACGTTTTCATACCGCGCGCTCAAGGTTCACAAACAGGATCGAGGGGTCCGAGTTGACGCCATGGTCGAAAACACCGGTGATCGGGCGGGTGACGAAGTCGTTCAGCTTTATGTCGACTTCCCCAATACGTTTGTTGAGCGACCAGCGCCGCTTCTTAAAGGCTTTGAGCGGGTCAGCTTGTCGCCCGGAGAACGCAAGCGGGTCAGCCTATTCGTTCCATATGAGGATTTGAAGTATTGGGACATTGGAATAAGCGACTGGCGCATCGAACCAGGCCGCCACAAATTTGCGCTCTCGCCAGATAGTGCGCTCAAAAACGCGATCTGGGGATCTTGTCAGATTTGATTGTTCAGGCCCACTTGGGATTTACGATTTGGGGCGAATTTCGCGGCTCCAGGGCTTAATCAAATCTCAAACGCGTTCGCCGTCA
Organism: Pseudomonadota bacterium; assembly: GCA_038527765.1. GTDB lineage: Bacteria > Pseudomonadota > Alphaproteobacteria > Caulobacterales > Hyphomonadaceae > Henriciella. Next base: position 413,900 of record JBCBFK010000002.1, on the reverse strand, counting down.
GTCGCGGGTTCAGGACGACTAATCTGTTCGAAATAGTCCTTCAGATCGCGCTTAACTTCAGGCGCCAAAATGTACAGTCCGACGAGATTTGGGATGGCCATAATGAAGATGAGCGCGTCCGCAAAATCGAGGATCGCTTCCAGTTTTACGGCTGCACCGATCACGATGAAGACGCAGAAAATGGTACTGAACAGGATCTCTTTGTTCCGGCCTTCTCCAAACACGTAAGTCCAGGCTTTTGTGCCGTAATAGGCCCAGGCGAGCATTGTCGAGAAAGCGAAGAGGATCGCCGCGATGGATAGCGGAATTGGAGACCAGGAGATTTTTTCCTCAAACGCGGCGGAGGTGAGCTCAATTCCCTGCACATCGCTGGCCATGAAGGTTTCCGGTGGAAATGTGGTGATGATCACCAATCCGGTCAGCGTGCAAATAACGACTGTGTCGATAAACGGTTCGAGCAGACCTACGAACCCTTCGCTTACAGGTTTGTCCGTGGCCACAGCCGAATGTGCGATTGCGGCAGAACCAATACCCGCCTCATTCGAGAACGCGGCGCGTTGGAAGCCAATGATCATGATGCCCAAAACGCCCCCGGCGGCTCCAGATGGTGTGAACGCGCCCGTGAAAATTGAGGTGATCGCGCCGGGGAGGTTTGCGGCATTCAAAGCGATCACGATCAAAGCGCCAATAATATAGACAACGATCATGAATGGCACGAGCCGTGACGTGACCCGCGCGATTGATTTGATCCCGCCGAGGATGATCAAGGCGACGAGAACGGCGATGACAATCCCAACTAGCCAACCATTCCCCTCCAGAGGTCCAGATGCGCCGCCTGTGACCTGTAAGAGTTGGACGTAGGCCTGATTGGATTGAAACATGTTGCCGATGCCCAGGCAGCCAATGATGATGCTAATCGCGTAAAACACCCCCAAGAATTTCCCGAACGAGGGCATTCCGCGTCCGGCGAGACCTTCACGCAAATAGTACATTGGCCCCCCCGAGACTGAGCCGTCCGCATTTACTTGGCGATACTTCACGCCAAGCGTGCACTCGACGAATTTGGTGGTCATCCCAATCAGCCCAGCTAGGATCAACCAGAAGATCGCTCCGGGACCGCCAATAGAGACCGTAATCGCGACGCCGGCGATGTTACCAATACCGACCGTGCCAGACACCGCAGCGGTGAGCGCTTGGAAGTGCGTGATCTCGCCCGCAGCGTCGGCATGAGCATACTTGCCGCGCGCGACGTCCAAAGCATGACCAAATCCTCGGACATTGATGAAACCGAGATAGATCGTGAAAAAGCAGGCTCCGAAAATCAACCAACACACGATTAAGGGGACATCGGATCCAGCTATCGGCACGGAATAGAAAATGAAGCTTGAGACCGCGTCTGTTACCGGTTGAACAACTTCATTGATTATTGTGTCCAAGCTTCTCGTTTCTGACATGCTGTGCCCTTTCCAGAAGCAGACCTTCCGGCTCGCTTCTCATTCTCGTTCGAAATTCGAGAATGCTATTCGCTCCACAGTCTTTGTGGTTCGTGTCGCAGTGGCTTGTAAACACTGTGGGACAAGAATTTTTTTGGGGCTCAGTCCCAATGTTTAGGCTAAGGCTGGGATTTATGTTTGGCTGGTGCCCTGATCGACTTCTAAGAGATAGCTGAGTGCTGAGCACCCATCATCCCGGATGCCATAGTATGTGAGCTTATGACCGTGGTGCGCCCCGGTTTCGAAGAAGTCGGAAGCTTTCAACAAGGTTGTGGCAACTCTTCGTTCAAACCAATCGACCCGATTAGGTTGAAACATCTTGACCATGCTTGCTCCGAACCCTCCGGCAAAGGCCGCCATTCTTTGTTTGGGGTTCGGTGCCCAAGCCGTTTCGAGGTCGGCTGCAAACTGTTCGAGAATTTGAGGTTCGATGAATAAGTAGGGCAACCGCCGCTTAATGATGTTTTTTACATACGCCCGAAACGGACCGCTCCCCACCAAAGTATTGACGACCATTCCAGTCCCGACAGCAGCGGCGGATGAGAGGAGCACTCCACTCGTGATAAAAGTGCGTCGGGTGAGATTGAGCATCTTTTGGGTTTAACTCGTCAGAATGTCGGCTGAGCGCAGCGATAGAGCTGCGATGGTAAGACTTGGATTAGCCGGAGGGCAGGTTGGGAATATCGCGCTGCCAACGACCAGCAAGTTCCGTACCGAATGGTGCAGACCGACGGGGTCAACGACGGAGGTTTCCGGGTCCGCCCCCATTCTCAGGCTGCACTCCAGGTGATGCTCAGTGCCTCGTTTCCCGTGCACAATAATATCTTCAATCGGAAGCGGAGAAAACAAGTCTTCAAGTTTTGACAATGAATAGTCTAAACCAGCTTTGGCGTAGTCGGAGAACCCAGCAAAGTGGACAGTTGCTTTGCCACCCTCATCGAGCTTCACAGCGTTTTCATCTCGTGGGAGATCTTCGATATTCAAGATCAGTGGCAATGAGTGCCGCCACCGGCCATATTCTGTTCTCAGGCCAAATTTCGCGTGATTTTCGACCTGTATCAGCGTCGCTGCGGCCTCACGGCGATGATCTCCATCATATGCCCCGAAGTGCCATCCGGTCGTAAACGTGCTGCCATCAAAATTGTTGATACCATCGAGTTTGATTTCGACGCCGTAAGCAAGTTGCTCGCAAAGGCCGAGCCCGGTTTTGGGGTGCTGAATATTCGATCGTAGCAAAATCGCCGGGGACTGGATCGCATTGGCACCGAGAACTATGAGGTCACCCGAGATCGTGGTCGCGCGATTATCCTGGAGATAGACAACGCCCGTGGCGATACCCGCGCTCTGTTCAATTTCGCGGACTTGCGCATTCAGTATCAGCTCAACTCTTGGATCGCGCAGAACGTCGCTCATGCCATTATAAGCGTTGAATTTTGCGTCGACGGGGCAAAAGCTGCAAGCTACGCGAGCACAGCACTTGCCGCGGTCCGCCGTTGCCTCAGATGCTCGTGCTGTCGAAACCGGAAAAAACTGATCCGGCATCTTTTGAGCCATGATCCGATCTGGCGTGCTCAACTTATGCGGCGGGAGTGGGAACGGTTGCGAGCGCGGGGTGAGTTTGCTGATCGTTTCCGAACCAGCAACGTTCATGATGGCCTCGGCCTGGCAGTAATATGGCTCGATATCTGAGTAGGAGAGCGGCCAGTCTTCATGGACACCGTACTCAGATTTTAGTCTGAAGTCTTTAGGCAAGAAGCGTGGCGTTTGCCCCCACCAGCAATTTGTACCTCCACCGAGGCCGATCGTATAATTCCAGGCTTTGCCACCGATTTCATTATGGCATTCGTCGACCGGGATGCTGCTATTGCTGTTGTCCAGAGTCTGCTGTGTGGGGGGTCTATCAGAGCCCCATTCTACCAACGCCACGCGGACGTTCCTAGAGCGCTCCAAGTATCGTTTCAAAAAGAAAAGACTGCCGAATCCAGAGCCGACAACAATTAGATCATAGTCACTCATGACGGCCTTTGTGAATTCTCTCCCAAGCGCTGGTATATAGTCGCAAGAACGACTCTGCCAATCCCCGCACCTGTAGCGTTTGTTGCAGGTGACGTGCAATCGAGCAGATTGAACTTGGATTTAGGTCGGATTGTCGCTTCTATCCGACGTTGTCGCCGCTTCGCATGACACTCCGTTCCCGCCGGAGTCTGTGGGGCGCAGCGCGCAAAAGCATCGGCCATAGGCCGATAGTTTCACCGCTTACGCAGGACCCAATTGTCCAACAAACTGAGTGCCGTGATCAGTGCCAAAAACAAGATCAAACGCAGGTCGCCGAAAAAGATGATGGGGCTCACGGGGAAGGCGATCGTTTTTTCGAGGGCCGCAATCTTGTAGTCGTGGCGTTCATCGAAGCTTGGATGTGAGCTGATTTCCCAGAGATCGCGCCGGCTGCGATACCGCATCAGCGCCGCGCGTTCCCAATGTTCGGCCCCGTCAATCCCAACGAGATCCATACTGTCATTGATGGCTTGTCCGAAGAAGACCGGGTGCGAAGCGCGACGAAACAACGTCGGATACATGTATTCCATATAGTGCCCTAGCAGAGCGTCAGAGCTTGCGTCTGGCCCGGTTGCCGGGAGCTCATCCGGTTCGTCATGCATATCGATGAGGTTGACCATCAGGAAAGACTTCCCGTCATCCTCCTCGAAGAAAGTCCGGAACAATTCGACGGTCTCGGGTGGCGCGCCTCGCGCCTCCAGTGCGGTTACGATTTCGTCAATTTCATCGGCTTTCATGGGGCCGGACAGGGGCGTATACCAAAGCCAAAACACTCCATAGAAGAGAAGCGGCACTGCCCAAACCCAAATGCGGAAACTTGGCATCATCTATTCTCCATGTTTCGTGCGTCGAAGCCGCAAACGATCAACTTAGTCCGAGCGAGCTCTTATCCGGGTCGCTGCGAACCGGTACAAGTCCTATGCCGTGACTGCACGCGAGCGAAGGATCTGCGCCGCGACAACGTCTGGCGAAAGAAACGACCCGCGAAAACTATTTTCGACCAATCGACGAATGTCCGTTTCACGCAGATCAAGGGCATCGATCACCGCGTCGAAATTCTGATTGATATAGCCCCCAAAATAAGCGGGATCGTCGGAATTCACCGTTGCGGTGATCCCGGAGTCTAACATCGTCTTCAAAGGATGATCGAGCATGTCATACACGACACAGAGTTTGAGGTTGGACAAAGGACAAACTGTCAGCGTCATCTCATCCGCTACGAGACGATCTACGAGGGCCCGATCCTCCAAAGCGCGGTTTCCGTGATCCACGCGGTCAATGCTCAAGACGTCCAAGGCTTCCCAAACATATTCCGGCGGACCTTCCTCGCCCGCATGCGCCACGCATTTCAGACCTGCGGCTTTGGCTTTTTCGAATACGCGCTCAAACTTAGATGGTGGATGACCAAGTTCAGATGAGTCCAGTCCGACCCCGATGATATGCTGATGCCATGGAACGGAGCGCTCAAACGTCTTAAGCGCATCTTCTTCGTCAAGATGACGCAAGAAACACATGATCAGAAAAGACGTGATGCCAAAATCACGCTCTCCATCTGCGAGGGCTTTCGTGATTCCGTGCATGACCGTGTCAAAGCTGATCCCGCGTTCAGTATGTCCCTGTGGATCAAAAAAGATCTCGACATGGACCACATTATCAGCGGCCACGCGTTTTAAGTAGGCATAGGTGAGATCGTAAAAGTCTCTTTCGGTGATCAGAACGCCCATGCCCTGATAATAGATATCGAGGAAGTCTTGGAGTTCAGAGAATTCATATGCCCGGCGTACGTCTTCGACGGATGCAAAAGGGATATCGATTTGATTGCGTTGCGCCAATTCGAACAGAAGTTCGGGTTCGAGGCTGCCTTCAATGTGAAGATGCAACTCGGCTTTGGGTAACGATCGCGCGAGCGCTTTGAGACGCGCTTTATTATCCATGTGTGGGCTCCATTCTTCGCAAATCTGCAGCCTGATCGAGGGCAGAGTTAGCGATAAAGCATCTTTGGCGCATGACAATCGGGGAGCAGGAAAACGGTGATCTGTGGGCGTGATCTGGAAGAAAGCCGAATCAGGTTGAATTCGCGGCCTGTTGAAACGTCGGCTGAGACGAATGATCGGGCGTTTTTACCGCTTGTCCTATCTAGAAGATTAAAAGGTGCTCATGTGGACGGACATGAGCACTTTTTCACGTGAAGAAACCGGGTCTTAGTGCTTATAGGGACGCAAGATTGGCGCGGACAACGCTGCTTTGGATCTCCTCAGCTTCTTTGTCCGCAAAGACATTAACCCGTGCAAAGCGCAATGCGTTTCAGTTTGTTAAAAATTTAAGAAATAGATTGAGACTCGTATTCGAGTTTCGTCTGTTTGGAGAGATATATTGTCTAACAAAAATCTCACAATTTCTTTGTTTGCGTTGGCGCTCGCAGCTTGCGGCGGGTCAAGTGATTCCGGTGCGATCCCAGAAGCCGCAAGTGTTGCTGTCGGTCCACCACCTGCGCCAACCCCAACGCCTGATCCTACTCCAGAACCCGCGCCTGCTCCGATGCCGGCGGCCCACCAACACGATCACCGCCCGAACATTGTAAACGTTCCGGCGCCGTTTTCACGGCTTTCTCCTTCATGGAACCGAACCAGCGAAAACACATCCGTCAGGAGCCAAACCAGCATCAAGGATGCCAACAACTTAAATGGAGCGTTCCGCGTACAATGCGGCGTGTCCTACTATGTCAGAACCGACCCTCTGCTGAACCGCAATGACACCGATGCCATGTCACACATGCATACGTATTTTGGCGGAGATGTCCGTACGGACGCAAATACAGACCTTAAAGATCTTACAGCCCAGGGCACCGGTTCAACATGCGCTGGCGGTACCATCAATCGATCACTGTATTGGATTCCGACAATGCTGCGCGATGAAGGCGATGGGACATTCACAGTTGTCGAACCCACCAACTTCTTTGCTTACTATAAGAACTCTCTCAACGTTTATGGGAAAACCGACTCCGTTATATTCAGCCGAAACAAGGGGATCCCGGACAAAACGCTGATCGCGCGGGCGCTTCCGAAGGCGCTCCCTGACGCTTGGTTCAATCTGAAAATGATATCCTACAGCTATCAGGACAACCCAAACGTCGAGAAGGGCAATAACTCACAATGGGAGTGTCCAAGAAGAGGGGGAGGCACCAGCAGTACGATCAATGCCATGCCATTGGATTGCGCGCCCAACTCGACTTTGCGCGTTCAGATGTGGTTTCCCCAATGCTTGAACACGAAAAAGCAACCTCGAACGCCTGCGGACAGCACCAATGCCTCAAAATACTCGGCGAACGGTCAACTCGAATGGCTTCAATTTGCGAAAAACCGCGTGAATGACGATGGCTGTCCGTCAGACACCGCCGCAGACACGTGGGTGCGTATCCCGACATTGAGTTACGTGGTTTATTACAAGGTTGATGATGCCGGGAATGCCGACTGGGAGCTCAGCAGCGACCACATGATGGGCGACGGTCGGCCGGGCAACAGTATGCATGGTGATTTCATGAATGGCTGGAATCCAGCGGCATCCGCATCCTGGTATCAAGATTGTCTCCTCAGCAATAAGAGTTGCACCAACTTTTACGACAATGTCGGCACCAACCGATGGGTCAGGCTTGTTGGTGATCAAAGCACTCTTTTTACAAGCAGATAGTGACGGGCGTGGTGTGCAAGCGCACCCACCGCACGCACGCTTTTGTACGATTGCAGACAGCGTGATGTGAGCCAAACGCGTTGCTACCTTCAACGCATCGTATTTTTCTGATTGATCTCCCCAATCGCAGCGGTCCACCGTTGACGAAAGACCTTCCGCTGGTTTGTTCGGTTGGATGAACTTTGCAAAAATCAGCAAATCTTGATCTTGAATTTTTGTAATCTCATTCCGATATTCGATAAGAGCCAAGGAGTCCGTCAATGAGTGTTCGAGTGTTCGAACGACTGAAAGAAATAATAAGATCAGAATTATTTGACGAACCGCATCAAAGCCCGTCGCTTTCGCGTGCAAAGACTTTAGACAGTGTGACCAACGAGCTGAAACTCGATCTCGGGCGGCTGATCGCAGAGCGTTATCATGTCGAGAAAATCCTCCGTTCGGATCAACCGGATTTAAGCGATCTCGACGCAAAAGCGTCGAGGGCATTAGAGCTCGGTCGAGAGGATCTTGCGAAAGCTGCTTTGTCAAAAAAGCTCGATCTACGCGCGCAGCGCCAAAGCTTGATTGAGGATCGAGATGACCTCGACGCTCAAATCGATGCGTTAGAGCGCGCTTTGCGATCTCTGAGTGCGCCGGATCAAAATGAAGCAAACCTCAGGCGTCAACTGGAGGAGTTGGATACGCTGTTATCGCAAATGGACTCGCCACGAAGAAAGGATGAATGAGCATGGAGTTTTTCCACCCGGCGCTCGCGCCGTTCACAATCGCGCTTTTAATTATGTCCTTTATCGCTTTGCTGGAGGTTGCAGGGCTCCTCTTTGGCGTCGCGTTTTCCGAATTGATCGATAATGCTCTGCCCGAGTTCGATGGAGAAATCGATGCGGAGATTTCTGGAAATGGAGGCGGTTTGGATGTTGATGCGCCGACATCGCCTGATGCCGTTGGTGCCGGCCCACTCTCAAAACTCTTGTCATGGCTTTGCATCGGGCGCGTGCCGATTCTGATCTTGTTGGCCGCCTTTTTGGTGGGTTTTGGCCTGACCGGGTTGGTCTTTCAGAGCGTCGTCATGGATCTTTTGGGCGCCTATTTCCCTGCTTCAGCCGTCGCGCTCCTTGCCGTCATGGTGGCGTTGCCTGTGACCCGAAACCTCGGTCTGATTATCGCGCGCCTTATGCCGAAGGAAGAAACCGACGCGATTTCATCGCAGACGTTTGTCGGGCGGGTAGCGACAATCGTGCGAGGCTCGGCCTCGTTCGATTTGCCCGCAGAAGCCAAGCTTCGGGATGAAAACGGCACGGTCCATTATGTCCTGGTGGCACCAGACCAAAAGGATATCGAGTTCGCGGCCGGAACTGAAGTCTTGATCATTTCAAAAGATAGCGCCGTCTTTCGTGCTGTCTTGAATACAAACGCCGCGCTGTCGGCATAAAAATTGCAAATCTGGAAGGAAAACTATGGGTGAAAACGTGACTCTTTATTTGACAATCGCCGGTGCGATATTTGGGTTTCTGCTAATTTGCGGATTGGTTTTTGCGCGGCTTTACAAACGGTCGTCCAAAGAAGTGTCCTTTGTGCGGACTGGATTTGGCGGACAAAAAGTCATCATGAATGGAGGCGCGCTTGTGTTTCCAATTCTCCACGAAACCATCCCAGTCAATATGAACACGTTGCGCTTGGAAGTCCGTCGCCACACCGAACAGGCCTTGATCACCCATGATCGTATGCGCGTTGACGTTCAGGCTGAATTCTATGTGCGCGTCCAACCGACGGTCGAGTCGATCGCGAATGCCGCCCAAACGCTCGGACAGCGCACCATGCAGCCTGATTATCTGAAAGAGCTGGTTGAAGGGAAATTCGTTGACGCCCTGCGCGCGGTGGCCGCCGAGATGGCAATGGAAGAGCTTCACGAGCAACGCGTGAACTTTGTCCAGAAAGTTCAGCTGGCTGTCTCTGAAGACATCTTGAAGAATGGTCTTGAACTGGAATCTGTATCCCTAACCGGATTGGACCAGACCTCGCGCGAATTCTTCAATCCGAATAACGCGTTTGACGCTGAGGGTCTGACCAAGCTCACAGAGGAAATCGAAGCCCGCCGTAAGAAGCGCAATGATATTGAACAAGAGACGGAAGTTCAGATTCAACGCAAAAATCTCGACGCCGAACAGCAACAATTGCAGATTTCTCGCGACGCGGAGTATGCGCGTCTCGAGCAGCAGCGGGAAGTAGAAATTCGTCGCGCCGAACAAGTCGCCCAAATCGCTGAGCAGCAGGCTGTTCGTGAACGTGAAGCCGAGCAGGCCAAAATTGTTGCTGAGCAACAAGTCAAGGAATCCGCCATCGCATCAGCGCAATCGGTCGCTGAGAGAGATGTGGAAAAAGCCAAACAGATTGAACTGGCGGAGCAAGACCGAGACATCGCGGTTGCTGAGAAGTCGCGTGCAAAATCGGAAGCGGACGCAAAAGCGGATGAAGCGAGAGCCATCGCGGCGCGCGCTGCTGAGCAAGTGATCACGACGCGCGACACTGAAATTGCTGAACGCGAAAAGGAGATCGAACTGATCGAAGCGCGCAAGGCGGCTGAGCAGTCAGCGATCACCATCAAAGTTGCGGCTGAAGCAGAGAAGCTCGCGTCGGTCGACAAAGCTGAAGCCATTCGGATCGAAGCCGATGCGGAAGCCAGCCGTCAGCGGATCACTGCGGAAGGCGCCTCCGAAGCCGAAAAACTCCGGGCGGAGGGTTTGCGCGCGGTTTATGATGCAGAAGCGGAGGGTACGCGGAAGGTGAATGAGTCTGCCAACATTCTCTCGCCAGAGCAGATCGCGATGCAAATCAAACAGGCCCTGATTGAAGCCTTGCCGGCGATTATCGAGCAATCGGTGAAGCCTATGGAGCAAATCGACGACATCAAGATCCTGCATGTCGAAGGTCTGAACGGCGGGGCATCGTCAGACGGCATGCCTGCAAATGCTTCAGGGATCGCGGACCAAGCCGTAAACGCGGCCTTGCGTTATCGGACCCAGGCGCCGCTGCTCGACAGTTTAATGTCAGAACTTGGTATTGATGGCGCTAATCTCGATGGCCTGACAGGCGCTATATCCTCGCCCAATACGGGCAATAAGTAACGGTGAAGTCTCTGCGATTGGGGAAGCTGCAAGTGTCATGCGTCCCCTGTTCGGGCTAGCTAAGTATGATCGAGAGCACGCGTCGCGAGAGCTGCCATGGTGGCTCGAGACGCCATTTGAAAGGAGTTCAATCCGCGCGGCGATCGACGAGCAGCTTTCTATGAGACATGAGCCAGCTATTGTCCGTCTTGCGCCACTCGATCTTGTAAACACCCGTGGATCGAACAATGGGTGGCTCGTCCGAAAGCACGTGAGTGACCATGAACATATGCTCCGTCAACGCCGTCTCTGCGGTTAAGCTCTCAAAAACAAGCCCGGAGAAGTGATGTCTCGATTGGCGGCCGGCCAATCTGCCAGCGTGCGCCTTGCGTGCGTATTTGAGAATATTGTCCCGGCCGCTCAAGCTTGGTGGTTGCTCTGATGCGTCAGCAAAATGCCACTCTAGAACGCCATCTTCGGTGAACAATTCAGAGAACGCATCTGCGTCCTTACGATCCCAAAGCTGAGCGTATCTGGAAATCTGATCAGATATTTGAAACCGATCTTCCAATGTCTGAGCCCCCGCGTTTGCCCCTTTTAGATTGTAGAGAACCAATGGCACCCATAGGCAGAGTAAAACCAGTTTTTGCATGTGTTTGATCTCCTGTCTCACCTATGCCTTTCAATCGGCCAATGAACTGCCAGCTAGATGGCAGTTGGTAGGATTGATCAATCCGGAGTGGCAATCACGCTGAGCTTGTCCCGATCAAGCACGCGAACCCGACCGTACTCGATGCCCACGAGCGACAACCTCTTTAAGGTCTGAAGTTGCGTGCCAACGGCGTATCTCGAAACACCGAGGTTTCTTGCCATCACGGATTGCGGGAGTTCTATCGTCCCATCTTCATCCGCATTCTTGAGCAAGAAGATAGCGAGGCGTTTCTTGAGGGGGAGGGTTCGTTCCTGATGTCCAAAGGACGTTGCCTCAAACACGGCCCAGCCTAGTCTGTAGATAACGCTCCGCCTGATCGCTGCATCATTGTCGATCAGCATCCACAAGTCATCGTGGCTCACGCACGTCGCGACGCTTTCCTCCACCGCTTCGAAGAAGAAAGACGCAGGTGTTTTCATGAGCGCACCGGCAAGGCCCCAGATCGCACCGGCCTCCTTGTATCCATAGACTGACGCGTTGCCGTGCCGATCGATGTTGGAATAAGAAAACTTACCCTGTTCGATAATGAAGAGTTCCTCAAACGGATCGCCCGCCGTCACGATCAATTGCCCTTTCTGGTAGGTGCGACGTTTGCCCTGCAGGCGGAGCGCTTCAATCACATCTTCCGAAACACCCGGCTCGAGCTTGAGTTTGGACTTCATCACAGGGTCTCTCCGCGAGCGTAAATTGCCAACTAGTTGGTATTCTTAGACAGCGCTCCTCGCTACCGCGTCAAGACAAGCTCGGTCTTTGTCGCAGCGGCATGAGGGTCTTTGCCCACCGCTGGCAGGCCGCGAAAAATGTCGATCCTTGAGATCGCGATAATCGGGAGGAACTATAAGATGACGAAAATGACGTTGACGATGACGGCCGCGGCATTTGTGCTCGCGGGCATGTCGAACATCACCGCCACAGCACAAGATCAAGGGGGCGATGAAGACGGCGAGGCTCGTTTGGGAACTGTGACGGTGACAGCTCAAAAAAGAGAGCAAAATGTACAGGATGTTCCGATCTCTATATCGGCCTATTCGGGTGAGTTTTTAGAAGAATCTGGGGCCCAAACCCTTCAGGATATCGCCCTCTACTCTCCGAACTTTATGCTTCCAAGCTCAAGCCAATTGACGAACGCACGCATTCAGATTCGCGGCGTCGGTGCCCCTGGAAATGCAGGCATCGAGCCGTCAGTCGGTGTTTTCATCGACGAAGTTTATTATCCACGTCCGGGCTCCATTCTAGGCAACCTCCTCGATGTCGAAACGGTCGAGGTTTTGCGAGGACCGCAAGGCACTTTGTTTGGGCGAAACACGGCTGCGGGCGCACTTAACATCCGTACTAAAGATCCGTCTCTCGATGGAAACAGTGGTCGTATTACTGTCGGTGCGGGCAGCTTTGATGCCTATAATGGGAGCGCAGTCTTTAATGGGGTTCTCTCCGATACCGTCGCGGTTCGACTGGCCGGCCAATATTCTGAACGCGGGGGATATGGCACAAACCTCCTGGACGGTGAGGAGTTTGGGGCCCGCGATGATCTAAACCTACGAGGCAAAGTCCTGTTCAATGTGAGTGATCAGCTGAGTGTAAAAATCGCCGCAGACTATTCAGAAATCAGCTTTGGTGGGCAGACCGTTGAACTCCTACCCGACACTCTCCCAACGCCTGCATTCGGGGCGACGCTTGGGGCTTTGTTCGGCGCCAGCACGCGTGATCAGTTTTTAGCCGCTGCCTCTGATCCGTTCGATCATGACATCTATCAGGATCATCGTGACTTTTCTGATGATCAACAATGGGGCGTCTCTCTGCATGCAGACTATGAGTTCGCGTCAGGCCACATTCTACGCTCCATTACGTCTGCGCGCGATTGGGAAGCCGATACATTCGGAAGTGCTCTCAGGCTTCCAGCGCAGCTTTTCCCGCGCAAGCAGAGCTATGAGAACAGTACTTTCAGCCAGGAAATTCAGCTCCTATCGCCAACAGATCGCGCGTTCGAATACGTTGTCGGCGCGTTCTATTATGATGAAACCTACGATATTTCAGAAGACTTCGATCTTGGCGCGCAGTTCTGTATCCCGGTCGTGGCAGGGCTCGCCGGACTAGGCGCGGGACAGGCCTGTGCTGCGGGCCAGCAAGTTGATGCCTCAGAAGGCGACTTCTCCCAGGACTTGCAGAGTTTCGCGGTGTTCGGGCAGGGCACTTGGCGCCCGAACGAACAATGGGCGTTCACGGCTGGCTTGCGCTACTCTGATGAAGAGAAAGAAGGAACGTTTTCGAACGTCGTGAACAATCCCTTCGTGATCGCATTGGCCGTCCGCGACAATGAAACCCTTCCGGCGACAACCCTCGACGATAGCCAGGTCACCTATTTCGCCAATGCGAGCTGGTTCCCCGTCGATGATGTCATGCTCTTTGCGACCTATTCCACCGGGTACAAAGGGGGTGGTTTCAACACACAAGGAACGTTCCCGGCTTTGGCGCCGACGCAGCGCGTTTTCGGCGCTGAGACGTCTGACAATATGGAAGTGGGGATCAAGAGTCAGTTCTTTGACAATACGCTCCAAGCGAACGTCACCGCGTATCGGATGGAGCTGCAAGACTATCAGGATCGTGCTTTTGACGGCATCTCATTCATCACACGCAATGTGGGAGAGCTTCGCCAGCAAGGTATTGAGGCCGACATCATCTGGGCGCCTCTGGATCAGCTAACCGTCAATGGCGGTCTGTCCCTGCTCGATTCCGAATTCTTGGATTATCAAAACGCATCGCCCTTACCCGGCGGTCCGGTTCAGGATCTGATGGGAGGCGAAGCGCATTTTTCTCCTGATGTTCAAGCCTCGCTCGTCGCAGATTGGTCTGATCGTTTAGGGTTCAATGATCTGAATTATTTCTTGCGCGCGGAGCTCCAATACATCGGCGAGCAAAACCTCGGCGGAAATACCAACAATAACCCGCAATCGGTTCAGGGTGCTTATTCGCTCTTCAATGCCCGCATCGGGCTTGCCGCTGATGATGAAAACTGGCGTCTGACGCTCTGGGGTAAGAACCTGACCGAAGAAGGCTACTGCACCACGTTCTTCGATCAGCCCTTTGGGGGATCCTTGAACGGCACCGCGAACCTCCAGACACCACAACGCTGCGTGGTCGGTGCGCCGCGGACATATGGAGTTGAACTCACCAAATCTTTTTAATCCCAAGCGGGATAGGTGCACACCTCCTCGGTGGTGCTCCTCCGTACCTGGCCGGCGCCCGTCGCCGGCCCTCTTTTTCCATAATCGGGATTAGCGACGGACGAACCGAAATCCGCGCGAATTGAAGCGCCCGACGACAGCACGATTTGTGATGACAGGCCTCTAACGTGTTCAACGCGCGCCATCCGAACTTGGCATTCATTTTCACTCTGTTACTCTCAGTAAAAGATAAGAGCCGACCACACTGATGGTCCGCCGAACATGAGAGGGAGACTGATGTCGTGGCCGATGGATACGATTTCGACGCAATTGTCGTAGGGTCGGGCTCAACGGGTGGTTGGGCGGCCAAAGAATTAACAGAAAAAGGTCTCAAAACCCTGATGCTCGATCGCGGGCACATGATCGAGCACGGCATCGATTATGATTATGAGGGCACACCCGCGTTTGAAATGCCCTTTCGCGGTCAATGGCCTCCAGGACTAAAAGAAAAGTACTTTCAGCAATGGGCCGCTAGTCCGTGGACATACCGATACTGGAACGATGACACGCGGTTCCCATACATAAACGATCCAGAGAAACCGTTCATGTGGGCTCGCTCCGGTGCTTTTGGTGGCAAGTCCATCGCCTGGGGCCGTCAGACCTATCGCTGGAGCGATCTCGATTTTAAAGCGAATGAGCGCGATAGACACGGTATTCCATGGCCGGTTGAGTATGCTGATATTGAGCCATGGTATAGCTATGTCGAACGCTTCATGGGGATTCAAGGCGAACCACGCGGCTTGCCACAACTTCCCGACAGCGAGTTTATCGGACAAGTCCCTCTGAACTTTGCAGAAGAGCATTTCAAACGCGAAGTCGAAGGCAAGCTCGGGCGCGCGATAACGGTCGGTCGCACGATGAACCTGATGGAAGACCGTCCTGAACAAGGACGCGGGCGGTGCCAGTTCAGAGACCAATGCTGGAAAGGCTGCTCTTATGGCGCAGCTCCTTCCACGCAGGCCACTACGCTGCCGGCGGCTGAAAAAACTGGAAATCTGACTGTTCGCACAGATGCGACCGTGTCGGAACTGATCTATGACCCGGCGTCTCAACGCGTCACAGGTGTTCGCGTCATCGACACGAACACCAAGGAAGAGGCCATCTATCGCGCGCGCATCATATTCCTGAATGCGTCTTGCTTGG
Source organism: Pseudomonadota bacterium (assembly GCA_038527765.1). Taxonomy (GTDB): domain Bacteria; phylum Pseudomonadota; class Alphaproteobacteria; order Caulobacterales; family Hyphomonadaceae; genus Henriciella. The sequence goes on along the minus strand of JBCBFK010000002.1, from coordinate 398,488 downwards.
CGTCGACTCAAATACTCTTAAACTCGAAATCAGAGGCGATGCCGCGCGGGCTCGGCAATACTTACGATATCGTCGGACGGCACGTCATGGATCACCTATTTGGCGTTGGCGCCACGGGCACTCTACCTGGGCACACCGATCTGATGGAATATGGACGTAGACCCGCCTCACTCTACATCCCGCGCTTCCGAAACATCGACGCCGAGCCGGACGAAGATGCGGATTTCATTCGCGGCTACAATTACCAAGCTTGGGGTGGGGGACGTAGTGGCCCTCAAGACTATTCAGGCTTCGGGGCCCAACTCAAAGCTCAGCTTCGGGTTCCAGGGGCGTGGCGCATACCCTTGCATGGGTTTGGTGAGGTTTTGCCGTATCATAGAAACCGCGCCTTCCTCGATGAAACCAAAACCGACGAACTCGGCATGCCCTTAATGCGGTTCGATGTGGAGTGGGGCGAGAATGAGAAGAAGATGGCCAAGGAGATCGCCAGGGAGGCCGCAAGGATGCTCGAAGTGGCGGGCTTCGTGGATATTGAAGTGCGCTCTGAAATTGGTGCACCGGGGATCGGCATTCATGAGATGGGAACAGCACGGATGGGCGATGATCCAACGCTGTCAGTCGTCAACAAGTGGAACCAAATGCACGTCGCCGAGAATGTTTTTATCACCGACGGCGCGTTCATGACATCTGCAGGCACCGTAAACCCGACCATGACCTATATGGCATTCACCGCACGGGCCGCAGATCACGCTGTTGACCTGTTCCGGTCAGGCCAAATTTAAGAGCGAGGGAAAGATGGATAGACGTAAGTTTCTTGTCGCCATGAGCGCTGCATTTGGCGGGCAATTGATTATGCCTTTGCAGCGCCTGATGCACGCAAGTGCCGAAATTGATCCCATCAATTTCACAGGCGGGGCAGACCTGTTTTTTAAAAACGAAAAAGACGCTGTGGCAGCCTTATGCGAGATTATTATTCCGACGACGGACACACCCGGCGCGATCGCCGCAGGCGTGCCTGACTATATCGAATTCATGTTGAGCGAATGGCACTACGAAGAAGAACGCACGCGCTTTCTGGTCGGGATCAAACAAGTTGTTGCGTATGCGCAAGCTCGATTCCGTAACGCGTTCGCCGAGCTCGATGTAGCCGATCAGACCGAAATCGTTCAGCGGATGCAGGATGGTCGTATGCCGGTCATGATGGATGGAGGGCGAGCTTTCTTTGAGCATATCAAACAGCTCACGCTGGCAGGGTACTACACCTCCGAAATCGGCATGACCGTAGAGCGCATCTACCAACCCGTGCCTGGCCGGTTTGATGGAGCTTACCCATACGAACAAGCCGGAACACTTTTCACATCCTAGCCATCGTCCCACGCAGAGCTATCCTGAGGAGCCCTACAGATGAACCGCATAACGATATTTGCTTTTGTCGCGCTGAGCACCGGATGCGTCTCTGCGAACGCGGATGACAATGGCGGAACGACTCCGTTTTTACCGGGTGATGAGTGGCGCGTTCACGATTCGACACGACCTTTGCCGATGGTGGTCTCGCCTGGCGAAGCCACGCCAAATGAGTTTGCCGCGCCCCCTTCAGATGCGATTGTTCTATTTGGTGGCGCAGACGACTTGTCAGCCTGGGAACCGCAAGCCGAAGGGGCTGAGATTTGGCCTGTTATTGATGGTGTGTTGATGACCAATGCGTCCGGCGACAAAGCGGTGGAGGGCACCAAGATTAGCGGCATCCGGACCAAACAGTCTTTTGGCGATATGCAGCTTCACTTGGAGTTTCGTGTCCCCGTCACGTCCTCTGAAGCAAGCGGACAACAGTACGGGAATAGCGGCGTGTACTTCATGGAGAAGTATGAGGTACAGGTCCTAAACTCCTACCAAAACGAAACATATGCCGATGGCTCTGCCGCTTCGCTTTATGGTTGGAAGCCCCCGCTGGTAAATGCCAGCCGCCCGCCGGGAGAATGGCAATCCTATGATATTGTGTTCGAGGCTCCGAAGTTTGATGAGGACGGCGCGTTAGTTGAGCCAGCTTACGTCACAATGCTCCACAATGGTGTGCTGGTTCACAATCGACAGAACCTGTTGGGCATCACTGTTTGGCGCGACGTTGCTGAATACACAGCGCATGCTGCAGAGTTACCGTTCGCCCTTCAACATCACGGTGAGACAGTTCATTATCGCAACATCTGGCTCAGGCCGTTGTGAAACCAGAGAAGCGCCAGACCTGCAGCGGCTTTGTCGATCCAATACGATCCTGTCACGATCGTCATGAGGGGTAGGGATTCTTGTCTGGCGAGGAGGGTCGTCAAAGGATAATGGAGCGCGTAATCGCGTATTGGGAACGGGTCTAAAGTGCATTGATTTTAACCGAATGTTACGACCGAGACACTGCCATGAATCGATTTCTAATATTCGAATTTCAGGTCCTTAGACGGTTCCCTCATAGAAGGTGTTTCGCAAGCGGAAGGAGACATAAACCGAGCGTGTAAAGTCGCTTTTAATCAGACTCTATCTCATTGACTTGACATCCGCTCCTCTCCGACGAACCGTCAGCTGAGGGCAAACGAACGGCCTAGAAAAGCCGTTGGATTGAACGGGGGATAATTTTGTCGGATTCAGAATTGCGCAGAATAGAAGAGCTCGATGTTCTTCGGGGCTTCGCTTTGCTCGGCGTATTTATTGTTCATTTTGTTGGATTGAACTTTTACGAGCTTCCCCCTGCAGACATTCAGGCAACGTGGCAGTCAGACCCATACCAACGCGGCATCAGCTTGTTTTCGGATATTTTCTTCCAAAACTCTGCCAACACCCTATTCGCAATGCTGTTTGGCATGAGTTTTTGGCTCATGCTCGAGCGCATGAAGGCGAATGGGGTGGCATTCGAGATTGTGTATATTCGTCGCCTCGTGGCCTTAATGGTGATCGGTCTGATACACTTGTGCCTGATATTTCCTGGCGACGTTTTATTCGAATACGCACTGTTGGGGCTCGTGCTCTTCTTGATACGTGGCATGCCAGCGCGTCTGATGCTGGTAATCGGAGGTGTCCTCTTTTTTCTCGGTCAACCGATCGGCGACCAGATATCGGCAGCATTGACGCCGCCAGAACATGAAGGCTCGGGCATGTCCGTCTTTGAGGGGCAAGACTATTTCAGCTGGGCCGCTGGCACCTTTTCGCTCTATTTCAGTGAAAACATTGCATACGGTAGCGGCCTTGGATGGTGGCTCTATATTTTTGGTCGCTTTATGGTTGGTGCCTGGATCATGCAGCAGGCTTGGATGAGACGGCTGAGTACGTATCGCCGCGTGGCGGGGCGGATCGCATTGTTCGCACTAACCCTTGGGTTGTTTCTAGAAACAGTCTCTATTTTTGTCGCAATTGATTATCTGATGTGGCCGAAATGGATCGATCCGGTTGCCCACGCTATTGGCGCCCCGCTTGTGGCGCTCGGGTACGCAGCCGGGTTGGTATATCTCTTCACAAGTGTTTCGACTCGAAGGCTTGTTGATTGGCTGGCCCCTGTCGGCAGAATTGCGCTCACCGCTTATGTTACGCATGGCCTATTATTCTCAATCATCTTCTTACCTTTAGGCCCGAATCTGACCGGAATAATCACGCCGATTGCATCCTTCTGGGTCGCGATCGGGCTTTATGTAAGCCTGACGCGCGGAAGTATTTTCTGGTTGAAACGATACCGTTATGGCCCGCTCGAGTTCATTTGGCGTTGGGCGACTTATGGTCGAAAACCTGACATGACGCCACGCATCGTGGGCTGAATTTGACCCCAATCATCCGGTTTTGGAAGCAGCGCTTCTCCATCGCAGCGATAAGTTTTGGATTATCCGGTTTGCACCGTGCTTGCCGCCCGGTATAGCTTGCGATCTATGATTAGACTGCGTCATCTATTTTCAATCGTCTCGCTCGGGCTTTTGTTTGCGTGTTCGACAACTGCTCCAAACGCTGTGAACCTGGCAAACACCAATTCGCCTGAAGACTTCCTTGCACTTCCGGACGGGACCTTTCTTCTTCAGAATGCCCGGATTATTGATGGTATGGGCAGTGCCGCTAAACCTGATTTAGATATTCGAATTGAAGATGGTCTTATTGCTGCCATTGGACCTGAACTCCCCACAGAGGGAGTACAGACAGTACTTGATCTCGATGGCGCAACGGTCATGCCAGGGCTCGTCCACGTGCACGATCACATCATCTATCTGAGCAGTCCGTTCCGCGGATACGAGTTCTTACTCGTTGATCCACATCCCTTCTCCATCCCAAAGCTCTATCTGTCCGCTGGTGTGACGACCGTTAGATCACCAGGTACGGATGCACCGGACTTGGACATACAACTCGCGCGCATGATCGCGGATGGTCAAGCGGTCGGTCCAAAGATCTACGTCACAGGAAACTTCATCAACGGACCCGACGTTCCAATGATGCGTGGCGCAATAACAGAAGACGACGGTCGGGCTTTTGTGAAATCGCAAGCGGCGCTCGGTGTTGGTGGCGTGAAAGTCTATTCTGACCTTGGCGCGGAAGCCCTCAAGGGTGTGATCGACGAAGCCGCCGATCTGGGGCTATGGGTCGCCGGTGATCTTGGCTATGGTGCCTCCTGCGCCGAAGCTGCGCGCTTGGGAATTGATACGATAGAACATGGATTCAACTCCTGCCTACAGGATTTACCCGCACTCAATAAAACTGATCGGCCGTTTAAAGTGGAAGACCATCTGCAGGCCATTGAAGACCTAATTGGTGTTTTGGTGGAGGAAGAAACCGTGCTTGTGGCTACGCCCTCTGGCGGTGCGGAAGCTAACTTCTCTAATGAAGTGCGTAGCATGTTTGCTCCCTTTATGCGGGATGCGTTCGATGCTGTTCGTGTGGAAGATGGAGAGCGCTCGGAAAGCGGCAACCCGATGTACACTTTGTACATGCGAGACCAAATCGCACAAATGCATCGAATGTTCGTGGACGCTGGAGGTACTCTCCTTATCGGAGCCGATGCGATGTACATCCCTTTGGTCCCTGGATATGCCAATCATGACATAATGATTGATACGGCGAACTATTTCCCCGCCATGGACGTCATCCGAATGGCGACCAGCGACGCAGCAGAGTTTTTGGGTGTCGGCGATCAAATTGGACGGGTCGAAGTAGGTTACACTGCCGACCTACTTGTTGTCCCGGGTAACCCGGATGAAGATATGAAAGCGTTGCGCGAACTCAGTCTCGTTTTCCGCCAGGGCCGTGCCTACGACCCCATGAAACTTAAACAGGGGGCCATGGGACGAATTGGCTTGGACTGATCAATAAGCCGTGGATTAGTTTGGCGACTCGTAGACCATGAACTCCCAATCCGATTGATACGGCGTGGAGTAATTTCCATCCCCATCCAGAGTTGGATTTGGAATGTAGGCCCAACCGACGCGGCCGCCGCCGAGATACACCATTTCATCTTGACCGCCCCAACCGGTGCTGGTCATTTCAAAAGGCTCCGATAGCGCATTGCCCTCAGCGTCGATTTCCATGAGGTAATAAGCTTTGGGATGCAGCGTGTGTTTTCCGGCAAAACGCTGAAGCTTGTTACCGTCACTGATGCATTGGAATTTCGCCCAACCCAAAAGGAAGCGACCGTTTTTCATGTCCGTGATTTGCGGCGCGCCGAGGATGCAATCCTCATCTTCGACGATCCACTTTACGTTTTGATACTCGCCATCAATGTTCGCGCGGCCCATGTCTGAGACCTTGAGAAGTCCAATCCGCGTAAGATCGGTCGGTAAAACTTCACTGCCGTTCCAGAAATTGCCTCGAAAAGCCGGATAGCGTTTGCGGCCATTATTGTAGTAATAATCTTCCATGAACGCGGCTTCGCATTGCAGCTCCCAATACCAAGCGCAAGCATCAAAGCCGCGCTCCGGGATTCCACGGTCGATTGCCGCCGCTTCTGCTTCCTCAATGAAAGCCACGAAGTCAGGATTATCGAGTGGAATGACCGGGGCTGCTGCCAGAACAACGATAGAATGCTTGTCATCGATCGGGATCGCTTTGTGCGCGCCGCCATTGGTAACACCGCCGGAGCTAGAGGCGACGAGGTAGCCTTCATAACCGCCAAAAATATCCTGGTACTCGTTCTTGATCCCGATCGCGCCGCCATTGCCAAGCCAGTAGCGATTGAAATCACTGGTGCAGAGCGCGGCGAAAATACCGTTAAACGGATTAAAGAACGCGCGCATATGCATGACGTGGCCATTGGCACAGTCCCAGTTAAATCCGCGAGACTCGTCACGATCTAGTGGGTGTCGTCCGTTTAGAACCCAACCGTCGCGTTCAACGACGACCAGTGCGCCGCTTTTGTGGCGACCCCCATTGTTGTCGAAAGAATTGGTGATGAAAGCGGCCCCATAAGCGTCTTGTTCTTCCGCGTAGACCAAAGACGCCGCGCCCGCTTGAGCACCGCCGACGGCTTTGTGAATGACATACCGATCTGGCTGGCTGGATAGGCTCACGCCGTCCCATTCGAGCAGCCACATCTCGCCATTGTAGAGATAGCGATTGTCTCGATTTTCAGGGGCGATGTTTGAGTTGTTATCAACCTGAGTTTTGTTGTTAGGCTGATTGAATGTCGAAATACCGCTCTCTTCTACGAGATCGCGCGTAAAATACTCCGACTCAGAAACGGGATCTTCGAAATCCGTATTGCAGAGCACGGCGACGCGGGTGCAATCGCTGCTCACGGTGATGCCATGCGTCTCCTGGCAGAGGTCCACGCGAGCCTCATTGCCGGTCCGGCGAAGTGATTTGGTCGCTGGATCATAAACCGTCTCAAAGATTGAGCCGATGGTTGGGATATCCGGATCTTCTGTTTGACTTGGATCTTCCAGGGTCATCGAAACGAACATGCGCGGCGTATCCGTATCGGTCTCGCATGCGGCGAAATACGTGCGGATTGGCAGCTGCTTGGGGTGCCGTCCGGTTAAGTCTTTGGTGGTGCCAACATAGTGCGCAAACGATTTGCGCTCAGCCGCGTTTCTCAATCCACCCGGCAATCCTCCCGATGTCGCTTTAGAAACGGCGCCATCAATTGAACTGCTCACCGGTGTAGACGGTGCCGGTGATGGAGGCGGGGGAGGCGGGGATACGGGCGGTGTTGCGGGCGTCGATGATGCCGATGCGGATGAAGATGGTGTGATGCTATCGCCTCCACCGCCTCCGCAAGCTGCCAAAAGGGTCATAGCCGCACCGAGTGCGATTAGGCTGGTCGCGCGTTTCATGGTCAATCGTCCCGCAGATGATCAACGCGCAGAGGTATGCCGGATGTGTTAAATCAGATTGAGGCAATCCTTAAAAATTCAACAAATCCAATTAGTCAAAACTGCGGCGCCTGCGACAACCCTTGCGCAGGCGAAAGCGGACATGAAACTCAAAGCTGGAGTCTGGAGCGGCTATGCCTAGGAGCACCCACGATTCTGTTCATACTCGCGCGAGCGTCCTGCCGTTAAATCCACGACAAGTGTTTGCAGGCACAACAGGCTTGAATTGGCGAGAAGAGGGGGCGTTTCTCAATCTGAGCAAACGCCCCTCAAAGTAGACGTGTATTTACTCGCTGAGATACCCAGCTTCTTCTGCCGCGGCAAAAATATCGGGGAAACGTCTTTGAGCGAGACCGGGGTGACGCACAGCTTTGGCTGATTCTAAATTGTCGAGCTTGCCTTCGCCTTCCACGATGATGAGGCCAACCATGCCTCCAGCATAGTGCGGAACGCACTGATATCCATAGACGCCTGGGATCGTGAACGTGTATTCCACGTCTTTGTTGATCTGGCTGTACCAAGCTTCTGCGCCCTCAGGAATCATACCTGGGATCGAGGCCGATTGGTGCGATGGCTCTGTTGCGACCCACTTTACAGTGTCGCCAACGTTCACCTGCAGAAGATTCGGGGTGAAAACCATAGTTTCGCGGCGATTTTCTGGATTGTTGGTATACATTCCAACTTCAATGACTTTGCCCGTCGTGGCGACTTCCGTTACCGCCGTTTCCACGTCCTGAGCGGTTGCCTCAACTGTTTCCACAACCGCTTCGGTTGCGTCTTCAATGACAGCTTCAGCCTCATCCTGCGACGCTTCAACAACCTCTTCGACAGCGGCGGCTGCGTCTTCAACTTCCGTGGACGCGGCTTCTTCCACCACTTCAACGGTCTCTGCGGCGGTCTCTACAGTCTCCTCGGCAGCTTCCGTTACAGCAGGTGTTGCATCTGCGGCGGCTGCTTCTTCAGTGGTTGATGCGGGGTCACCGCCACCACAGGCGGCAAGCACCATCAGGTTGCCTGCGAGAAATAGAGTGCGCCCTTTATCTATCATCATTGTTTTCTCCGTCCCTTGCGGTTGTGTTCATTTGTTCCTGTCGCCAGCATCTGTCATGTTTGACTTGCGATTGCATATGATTATCATTTGCGCCCACAAGGTAAAGGGGTAAAATCATGCGGCTCATACACCTAATAGTAGTGTTGTTTGGATTTGTCACCCTTGGCGAAGCGATCGCTCAGACGGCACCGCTGCCGTCCTCGCAATCCGCTCATTGCGACCCGTCGGCTTTGGCCGAATTGAGAGCACGGATCAAAGCGGGAGACTCTCATGCCGAGTTTTTTCTCGGGGAACTCACCCGTATCGGCCATTGCGAACGTCAAGACTATCAAAAAGCCGCGCGGCTTTTGACTGCGTCACACGAGAAGGGAAACATCAACGCAACCTATGCTTTGTCACAGCTGTTTGCAGACTCAAGATTTGAAGGGGCTAGCGCGGAACAATCGATAAAGTATCTGCGTGATGCGGCAGAGCGCGGTCTGGTCGAAGCTCAGCATCAATTGGGAATCATGCTGGCAGCTGCCTCAGTGACCGATGAAGACAGGAATGCCGCGATAGAATGGCTTGAGCGTGCTTATCATGCCGGGCACGGCCTTTCGGCGGCAAGCATCGGGATGTATTATCAAAGAGGCATGCATGGGTTCTCGGTACGGCCTTGTTTAGCGTACTCTTGGTACTCGAAAGCATTGTCTGTCGGCTTCGAACCTGCAGAGACATTTATCGACAAGATTGATGCGGAGAATGGCGGCCTGTGCGCGCTAACGCATTGAACGACAGTGCCCTTTGGGTAGGATGGAGTAACGAAGATCTGATCTAGATGCCGCTTACCACACCGCCAGAGAGTGTTGGGCTAAATCATTCGACCCATGGCCTTGCATGTTCCGCTGAGACGATCTTGAGAGGCGTGAGCCCGGGTTCATTGCGGCCGAACTCCGCTAACACTTGTCCTGCTTAACTCCCTCGATAGGTTGAATAGCCGTAGGGAGATAGGAGCAGCGGCACGTGGTAGTGCGGGGTCGTATCTTTAATGAGAAAGGCCACCGGGATAATCGTATAAAATGTGTCAAGCGACTGGGCGGAAAAATACTTAGCCACGTCAAAATTCAGCTGGTACTGACCGGGTTCTAAACCCGCGCCAACAATAAAGCCGTCGTACCGGCCATCAGAATCCGTAACCCCGCTTCCGAGTAAGACACGGTCTTTTGAGAGCGAAACCGGGATTCCCGTGGCGGGGCGGCCACTGCTCAGATCAAGGACATGCGTGGACAGCGCCATCAGGACGCGACCTCTCGTTCTTTTGACGGGACCCACTCGCTCACGAATTCAACTTCGTCATAGTCGAGATAACGCTGCACCCATTCGGTTTTGTCGTCCAAGAAAAGCTCGGTGGCAATGGATTGTGCCAGGCGCGGGATGGCGTAGCCAAGGCCAGTGAGGGCCGCAGCAGACAAGCCCATGCTGACCAGCGCGGAGTAATTAAAAGCATAAAGTCCTTTAATTTCGGCGGCAGCCTCCGCATGCTTTGCGGTGAATCCGAACCCATCTGACAAGTAGGGGTGATTGTCGAGAACGGCGCTTTTTTGCTCTTCCGGTGCGGCGTAAACGTCGCGCCACCGGGCGATCTTATCCGCGACATTGGCCAATTCAGGCCGCAAGTCATGATCTGTCACCAACCCTGTGGAAAGCACGAGATAGTCGAAAACAAATGTCCCCTTCGGCGTCTTCACTTCGACGCCGCGATCGGTCTCTCGAACGTGATCCCAAGGCGCCCCGAGATGAAGCGTAAAGTTTGGCCAAGCGGCGGAGCGCGAAAAAGTGTCATTGGTGGGCGGTTGCGCCCGTTTGATGAAGGATGAAATGACTTGGTACTTTAGCGGGTCGTCCAGGTCGCAAAATCGCGGGACGACGCCCGTCTGTTCCATAAAGCGGATCGGATTGACGCGCGGAATTTCAGTCCGCCGACAAAACACGTCAACGCTTCCAACGCCAACCGTGAGAGCGTGTTGGGCATTGTCAAAGGAAGAGGCACCATTCCCCAAAATCGCGATCTTTTGCCCCTTCATCTGCTCGTAAGGGATGGTTTCTGAAGTGTGCGCATACCGCGACTTCGGAAGGCTGTTCTTGATGAAATCGGGCGTGTGCCATTCACCGCCGCCTTGAATGCCGGTCGCGAGGACGACATTTCGAGCCCGCAAAACACTCGGCCCATTCGGCCCCTCAACCTGCAGCTCATAGACGCCGTTCAGGCGCGGCGAGATTTCTCGAAGTCTGGTTTCGTTCTGAATCGGCAGTTTGAGAACGGTTCGATACCATTTGAGATAGTCGAGCCAGTCTTCGCGCGGAATTTTGTCAATCGCCTCCCAGCTGTCCTGGCCATGCTGAGCGGTCCAGTAGGCTTGGAATGTGAGCGACGGAATTCCGAGATCGATCGAGGTTAAGGTCTTTGGAGTCCGCAGCGTGATCATTCGGGCATATGTGCCCCATGGGCCTTCCTTGCCGGGTGTGTTCTCGTCGATGATCAGCAAGTTGCTGACGCGTTCGCGCATCAACCCAAAAGCAGCACCCATGCCGCTTTGCCCGCCGCCAACAATGATGACATCATAAATGCCATCCCGTGAGTTTACCCAGGATTTGGCGCCATAGCCCAGCGCGGCCAACTCATTCTGAACGGTTTCGGTATAGGCGTTCAGTTCCATCACGAAAGCACTCCTTCAAGTCTCAGCTCGGCGATTTTATGAACTTCACCCAAGGCTGTTTCAAATTCTTCTTCGATCGTATTTTTCAACCGATTTTCTAGCGCCTCTAATATCCCAGCTTTGTTTGTTAAACGAACACAAATGATGAAGGGAAATCCAAATTTTGTATTATAGGCGGCATTCATCTGCGTGAGGGCGGAAAATTCAGTCGGGAGCATCCTGTCGAGCCCAGCCGAGGCCTGCTCTTCCTGAGAGGCTTGCGTGAGCGTTCCATCGATCGCCGCTTTTCCAGCGAGTTCGGGGTGTGCCCGCAGCAGCGAAAGTTTTTCAGCGTTTGACGCCTCGTTCACAGATTCACGCATATGCTGGATTAAATCGCTTTGCCGGACGAAGGGCCGTTCATCGACGGCGGCTTCTGCCACCCATGAACTGTGCTCATAGATGCTCCCGAAGGTTTCGACGAAGGCATCGGGGGGCAGCATATTGACGTCATCAAGCGTCACGAAACATCCTTCTCCAATGACACATGCGCTGAAACCACTTTCCAGCCATTTTCGAATTTGACCCATGTCTGGCTTTGCCGCCCGCGTACTTTCGTGTTTTCGCGAAAGAACTCAGCGTTCGCCGTCGCCATACTGTCCCCATACGCACTGATCGCCACCTTGCCTAAATCGCGTTGCGGAGACCCGCCCCGACCTTTTCGAAAGGCTGCGATTTCTTCGTAGCCATAAAGGCACTCGCCGACCCCATAGCGCACAGTCTCTGGTGCGTGTCGAAACAGGTTCGCCATCGCGTCGAGGTCGTCCTCCATCAAGGCGCGCTCATATTCATAGAATGCCGCTGTGACTTCTTCGATCGTTTTGGGGTCGTCTATCTTCATGCAGGATGCTCCTTAAGCCAGTGGTTTGCGATATCGATGCGCCGCGTGAGCCAAACATTTTCGGCTGACAGAAGATGATCGATGAACCGCGAAATTGCGGCAGTTCGACCTGGACGTCCGGCGATGCGCCCATGGAGACCGATCGACATCATCCGCCCGCCCTCGGCATGTAAATAGTCGAACGTATCGCGCAAATATCGGAAGAATTCTTCGCCCTCTGCGAAGCCATTGTAGGCGACGATTTTCATATCATTGACGTCAAGCGTGTAGGGTACGATCAATTGGACGCGCCCATGCTGTTGATCATAGTAGGGTAGATCGTCGGCGTAGCTATCGGCATCATATGTGAAGCCACCTTCTTCAGCGATGAGGCGCGCTGTATTTGGGCTGGTGCGACCTTGATACCATCCGAGCGGCCGCGCGCCTGTAAGCTCGGTATGTAAGTGGATCGCTTCTTCGATGTGCTGGCGTTCGACGATTTCAGGGACATCCTGATAGTCGATCCAACGCAGGCCATGGCTTGCGATTTCCCAGTTTGCCTCGAGCATTGCGTCAACGGCGTTTGGGTTCATCGCCATCGCTTTTGCCACCCCAAAAACTGTGACTGGAACATTGCGGGATGTGAAGAGGCGGTACAGGCGCCAGAACCCGGCGCGTGATCCGTATTCATACAGGCTCTCCATCGCCATGGACCGAGCGCCGAGATGAGAGCCCGCGCCGACCATCTCTGACAGAAAGGCTTCGGATCCTGCATCTCCGTTCAGGACAGAGTTTTCTGCGCCTTCTTCATAATTGACGACGAATTGTACGGCTGTGCGCGCGCTATTCGGCCAATTCGCAGCGGGCGGTGAGTGTCCGTATCCAACAAGATCCCGGGTCATGCCTGGTACACCTCTAACGCAGCATCGACACCATCTCCCGCCCGGGTCGGGAAACCTTCGCGGCGCAGCACGGCGTCGAGCGCGCCAAGGGTGAGTAAGACTTTGTGTTTCATAGCGTTGTAGCCCATAGCCCCAATCCGCCAGATCTTGCCTTGAAGGGGGCCGAATGCGGTTCCAATCTCGATCTCAAAGTCTTCGCGCATGCGCGTGCGAACGCGTTCGCCATCAACCGCATCTGGAATGTAAACACCGGTTACATTCGTCATCCGGTGTACTTCTTTGGTGAAGACTTTGAGACCCATTGCGCGCAATCCAGCGGTCATGGCGGCGCCCGCTTTTGCGTGTCGGGCGTAGCGCACGTCCAAGCCTTCTTCGAGCGCCACACATGCACACTCTCGGGCACCATAAAGCATCGTCGTCGCTTCGGTATGATGGTTGAGGCGTTTTTCCGACCAATAGTCCATGATCATGGCGAGATCGAAATAGTTAGAGCCGATCCTCTGACCCGCGCCCTGTATCAGGTCCGATCTCTGGATACCGAGTTCGGTATGGCGGCGCGAGAAAATGTACTCTGCAGCGCGATCCGAGACTGTGATCGGCGCTGATCCAGACGGCCCACCGAGGCATTTTTGCAAGCCACCGGTGACAACATCGATGCCCCATCGGTCAGTGGCGATTTCCATACCGCTTATCGTCGCCGTGACGTCTGCGTAAGAATACGCGCCCGCTTGTCGGCAGAGATCGCCCAACCCGTCCAATGGTTGTGCCATCGTCGTCGATGTATCGCCATGCACACTGGCGACCACTTTCGGCTCGTATCGCTCAATCGCTGCTGCGATTTGCTCCAGGGGCACAATCTCACCCCATTCAGCGTCCACCGTTTCGACCTTGGCACCGATGCGGTCGAAGATCTCCTTCAGCAAGAGCCCGAAGCGTCCGAAGTTGACGACAAGAACGGTGTCTCCTGGCGCCGTGAGTGAAATCAGGGCGGCTTCAATTCCTGCGCGTGATGTGCCGTCAACCAGAAACGTCCACTGGTTTTCAGTTCCAAAAATCGGTCTGTAGAGACCCATCACTTCGGTCATGTAATTCGTAAACTCTGGATCATACTGACCGAGAAGATCCGCCGACATGGCGCGCAGAACTCTGGGGTGCGCATTCACTGGACCAGGGCCCATGAGCAAACGTTGAGGGGGATCGATTTGGCGAAACGGTTTGTTCATCGCTCGCGCGCCTCCAAAAGTGTAATAAATTCTAGCATGACATCCAGCGCGGCTTGCGTGTCGTCTATCCTGACCCGTTCAGCGGGATTGTGGCTGATGCCATCTTTACAACGAATGAAGAGCATTGCCGTCGGGCAGAGCGCCGACATGACCATCGCATCGTGGCCGGCCCCACTGACCATGGCTCTATTTTTATGTCCGGCATGTTCGAGGGCTTTTCCGAGCAAGTCTGATAGGTCCTTGTCGCATGGCGAACTGGCTAAGTCTTGCAGTTGTGTCCATGACAATTCCAAGCCGCGTTTCAGGGCAATCGCTTTGAGCGAGGACTCGATCGCCGCAGCTGCAGTGTCGCGGCGTTCCATGTCACCTGATCTGATATCGAGTGAGAAGGTCACTCGGCCTGGGATGACGTTGGTCGAACCTGGCCAGGCGTCAATCCGACCTGCGGTGGCGACAAGATCTTCACCAATCTCGTGTGCGATCGTTTCAATGGCGACGAGCATTTCTGCGGCGCCCGCCATGGCATCTCGGCGAAGCTGCATGGTCGTCGTTCCCGCATGCCCGGCCGCGCCATTCACCTGCACGTCAAAGCGTAACTGTCCCGCGATCCCCGTTACGACGCCGACGGCTAAATCTTCCGCCTGCAAGACGGGACCTTGCTCGATGTGAGGTTCAAGATAGGCGAGGATCTCTTCAGGCCGACGCGCGGCAGATCGCGGATCAATGTTTTGCATCGGCCGGAACACCCATTCGCGAAAGAGCTTCATTGCTTGCTCGGGCGTTTTGCCGCCGCCATCCGTCGTTGCTAAATCACTTTCAGTAAGTGTCCCGGCCATCGCACGCGAACAAATCATGGAAATTGGAAAGCGAGACCCTTCTTCATCTCCGAATGCGACCACTTCGATCGCGAATGGCAAACGTCGGTTTAGTTCATGCAGTGCTGCAATACACTCTATCCCCAACAATATGCCCAGAGGGCCGTCATACAGGCCAGCATCATAAACGCTGTCCAAGTGCGACCCAATAATCAAAGCAGGAGCTTCTGGCTGAGTGCCTTCATAGCGGCCAATTAAATTCCCCGCGCCATCAATCCGGGTCGACATACCGGCCTCGCTCATCCACGTCGCTACCGTGTTGATCGTTGCCGCATGCGCCGGCATGAGATACGCGCGGAACAGGCCTTGTTCGATATCGCTAAAAGGTTGGACGCCCAGTCGGTCGCAGCGCTGGACCACACGCGCGCCGGAAATGCCGACATTGGAGTCGAGAGTCATCACCATCCGCTAACGTCTCCGTCGCTTCGAGGATCGGATGCGCCTTCAAACGCGCCGCTTGGATGACGCACGAGCGCACCGGCATGCCCCATTGTTTCTGAAAAGTCGGAAAGTGTTTCGACGTCATGACCAGCTGCTTCCAGCGCGTCGATGAGGGCAGGGTCAAATCGGCTCTCCAGCTTTAAACTCGTGCTTGATTGGCCCCAAGTGCGACCGAGCAACCAGCGCGGCGCAGACACGGAATCCTGAAGTCCCATCCCATACTTGGCGTATCGAGTGAAAATCGCCGCTTGGGTTTGCGGCTGACCTTCGCCGCCCATGGTGCCATAGACCATTGCCCGTCCGTCATCGAACAGCGCCATGGCAGGATTAAGCGTATGAAACGGTTTACGACCTGGCCGAAGGGCATTCCATCCTGTCTTTGCGAGGGTAAAACTCGCGCCACGATTTTGCCAAGTGATGCCGGTTTTTGGCAATGTTACCCCAGAGCCGAATTCAAAATAGGTCGATTGGATCGCGCTGACCGCCCACCCGTCCTTGTCCATGGCGCCAAACCAGGTGGTGTCTCCGGGTTCTGTGGGTTCCGGCCAGGGTCTGGCTTTCATCATATCGATATTTGTGGCGAGCCCGTCCAAAAGGTTCGAATCTTTGAGGAC
This sequence comes from Pseudomonadota bacterium, assembly GCA_038527765.1. Taxonomy (GTDB): domain Bacteria; phylum Pseudomonadota; class Alphaproteobacteria; order Caulobacterales; family Hyphomonadaceae; genus Henriciella. The sequence continues at coordinate 382,505 of JBCBFK010000002.1, read as the reverse complement.
ATCTGCAGCGGGTCTCAGCATCAAGCTCGGGTCTCCCAGCTCAATCTGACGCGCCAGCGCAAAGGCTTGTTTTGTTGCTTCGACCAAGCCATGCACATGTTCGAAACTTTCCCCCATCTCGACCCCCAGTCTTTCGTACAAGGCTAGGATCAGCAGTGAGCTCATGCCTTGGGTCGGTGGCGGAAAATTGAATAGATCGGCTGAGAACGCGCGGGATTTAAGAGGATTGGTTTTGAAGGCCGTGTGAGACGCCAGATCGGAAGCGGTGATCGGACTGCCCGCCATGGTGAGGTCATCTACCAAATCTGCGGCAATGGCGCCGGTATAAAAATCTTGAAGGCCGTTCTGCGCCAATCGCCTGAGTGTTTGCGCAAGTGCCGGTTGCTTGAGGGTGTCACCCGCGTTCAAAGGTTTTCCGTTTGGCCGGAAAACGCTTGAATACCCGGCATTTCCAGCAAGTTCTGCATCTTTCGCCATAGCAGCCGCAGCGCCGCTTGCTGTAACTTTTACGCCGTCTTCGGCGTAATTTATTGCCGCATCGAGCAGTACGTCTAACGGTAGTTTTCCATCGGTTTCAGACAGAACACGCGCCCATCCGGAAACCGTGCCTGCGCTTGTTATCGCAGCCAGCGGCCCACGAAACGGGATCGCATCGAGCCCTGCGTTCGCATAGAGGTCTAAATCAACGTTTTCCCCCGCAGCGCCGCAAGCATCAATCGCAAACAGGTCACCATCTGGAGATCTTACAAGCCAGAAACTGTCGCCGCCCAACCCAGTCATATGGGGATACACGACGGCTAAAGTCGCTGCGACGGTGACCGCCGCCTCGACCGCGTTACCGCCCATTTTCAGGATATCACGACCAGCCTCACTGGCGAGAAAGTGCGGGCTCGTGACGATGCCATTTTCAAGGCGCAGCTCGCTCATGAAACCGCCTCGACCGTCTTGACTTGCGGTGGACTGAACCCGATGATTCCCGCCTGCGCCAAACGTTCCGCAGCGCTGAACAAATGCTCTTCGTTTCCTCTTTCTGCAATAAGTTGAACGCCCAGGGGGAGCTTGTTGGGGCGTCTCAACGGCGCGGACAGAATAGGCACGCCCGAGACGCTGAGGGGTTGAGTATACAAACCGAGATTGGCGCGGGCGGAGACAAGTTTTCCATCGACCTCTATCAGACCCTCGGAAACTTTCGGCGCCGTTGATGGTGTGGTTGGGGCAATGAGAAGATCGAATTCAGAGAGCGCATTATGAAGCTCCTGATTGTACCGTTCGATGATACGTTTCGCGGCGGCGACTTTCCTGTCTGATAAGGCAATGCCCGCGATCAAGCGATCACGGACCGCCGGATCATATTCCATCGCGTGCGTTTGAAGCGTCTCCTGATGGAGCCGTCCGCCATATTTGGATGTGATCAAAAATGCGGCGGAGCGGGCAGCCTCGGTTAGGGGGAGCTCGATAAGAGGGGCGCTGCCGAATGAACTGGCAATTTCGTCGACGCCGTCATTGCCATCGGGATCACCAGCCCGGCGGAACCACCCGCCCAGCCGGGCCACTTTGAAAGCTCTCTTTTTTTGTTGTGGCGTCGGCGTGTCCGCCAAGATCCGAAACGTTGCGGCTAAGTCCTCGATGGTCCGCGCAAACGGGCCGATCGTATCCAGCTGTTCAACAAAGGGAAAAACACCATCCATAGGCAATGCGCCATGCGTCGGGCGCAAACCGAACACGCCGCACAAACCCGCGGGAACACGCACTGAGCCATTTGTGTCCGACCCCAGTGAGAGTGGCACCAAGCGCGCCGCGACAGCGGCAGCAGACCCGCCCGAGGAGCCGCCCGACAGGCGGTCGAGATCGTGTGGATTTCGAGTCGTGCCGAAATGGGCGTTCACAGTTGCAAACCCATAGGCAAACTCATCCATATTTAGGCGGCCCATATAGACGGCGCCGGCCGCTCGCATACGCGCGATCGAAGACGCATCCCGTGTTGCTTTAGGCTCCGAGCGCCTGAGGTTCGCACCCGCCATTGTGACTTCGCTTTGAATATCAAATAGGTCTTTCGCCGCGAACGGGACACCTGCCAGAGGCCCAACATCAAGTCCCGCCGCGATGTTTGAGTCGATCTCGGCGGCGCAGGCGCGCGCAGAAGCGCTCGCGACCGAGGTAAACGCGTTGAGGGGGGGATTGTATTTCTCAATTGCCTCAAGCGCAGCGTCCACAACACGAAGAGCGGAAACTTGGCCAGATTGAACTGCTGTGCCAATCTCTAGGGCTGTCATGGTTGCGAGATTCATTTTGCCGCGCTGCCCAAGTCGACGAGCGCTTTTGCGACAATTTCGAAATGCTGCCCCAGCAAGATCAAATTGCTTTCCACGCCCTTCGAAACGTCAGCCGTAGTGATCAATCCCAAGGCATCGGCACGCGCGCGCTCATCCGCGAGGTCTGCGCTCGCATGGGAGTCTGGGTCAGAGGGGAGCGTCATTGGCAATTGCGTTCCGATTTTTTTGCTTCGAGCCCGGTCCAAGTGATGCAATTTTGGCATCGGTGTTTCGAAGTATCAAGTTGTGGTTCGTTGAAACTTTGAAAAATCATCGTCGCCCGGGTGGGTAATCACTGGCGGTTCTGCGTTGCCCAAAAATGAGGCGTTCATGAGCCCACGACCACCTGCGATGGATCGAATAAAGGGGACGGTAAACTCCGAATCAAAATGTGTTATCCGTCGATAACCTGCTGGTGCGCCTCTAAGCCATCTTTCAAAAGCTCAACCAGTTCGCGTGTGTAATTAGCCAATATGCGACCCTTCGGAACGAGCAGGGACACCGTCGTTTGGAGGTCCACCCCTTTCGAAAAGGGTATCCAGGCGAGTTTGCGATCAAGAATATCCTGACGAAGTCCCAGAGGCGACAAAAAGGCGATGCCAAGCTTTGAGAGGACCAAATTGCGCAACATCCCGATACGCTCGACGCGTGCAGCGATTTGGAAGGGAGTGTCTGGGTTTTCGATCAGATCCTTGAGAATGCTGTGATTCAACCAGCTCTGAGTCGGGGCGATAATGGGATGTTCCAGACAGTCAGATAAGGAGACAGTATCGAGCTTCGCGAGGATATGATCCGGATGAGCAATCACTCCAATTGGTGCTTTGACAGACGTCACAGTTTCGGTCCGCGTTGTGCCCGTAATATCGAACGCACAGACGAGGTCGGCATCTTTCGCGAGCAGGGCCGATTTCACGAGATAATTATCGCCAGAGATGAGATTGTAATCAATTCCTGGATAGGCGACTTGAAGTTTCGCCATCGCCTCAGGCAGGATTTCAGTCGTGATGCTCTCCGCCGCTGCGATGTGAATCGTTCCTCGGGCTCCGCCTTTAAGGCGACCAATGTCCTGGCGTAGCTTTTCGACATCCTGGGACCATTCCTGAATGTGCGACATGAGCAATTCACCCGCGGCCGTTGGGCGTATACCGCGCGGCAAGCGCTCGAATAATTCGACCCCCAACTCAGACTCTAATTGTAGTAATTGACGGTTCACGGCGGAAGAAGCGACTTGCAATCGGTCTGAGGCTTTGCGAATGGAGCCATCTCTTATGGCCTGTTGGAAGTACAGTAAGCCAGTTTTAATCAGCATGATCCAAGGTCTCGGCGCGATTGGAAGATATATGGTTAGGTTGCATAATTCAGACCACAGCGAAACAATAATTCGCTCACGCAACCATTTGGCGGTAGGGAACACGGCATGAGCCGTTTCCTTCCAGACCGCTTTGTAACCCTCATGGTGGCGAGCGCCATTCTTGGATTATTGCTGCCGGGATTGGGCGCAAGCGATGGGCCTCTTCGTTTGGGACTGGTCACGAAATTCGGTATTGCGTTCGTGTTCTTTCTGCATGGGGCCAACCTGGCACCGGAAAACCTGGTCGCCGGGGTTAAAAACTGGAAAGTGCATGCGCTCATTCAGGCGACCACGTTTGTGATGTTTCCGATTTTGGGGCTCGCAGTGTTTTTTGGGCTCGCACCGGTTTTGCCCGAGTCGTCCCGGCTTGGCTTTTTCTTCCTCGCCGCGTTGCCATCAACGATTTCGTCTTCCGTCGCCATGACCGTGCTGGGCAAGGGAAACGTCCCCGCCGCTGTTTTCAACGCAACGCTGTCTGGGCTGTTAGGGCTCGTGCTTACGCCAATCATGATTTCTATCGTGACTGCCACCGGGAGCGTTCAATTCTCGCTCCTGGATGCAATCGTCAACATTGCGCTGACCTTGCTTGCGCCCTTTGTCGTCGGGCAGGTTGCACGGCCGGCGATCAAATCGATCCTGACCAAGAATAAGCCGATCATCTCTTGGATTGATCGAAGCGTCATCTTGCTGATCGTATTTACGTCTTTTGCGACGTCGACCGCAGGCGGAATTTGGTCCCGTTTTACAGGTTTGGAGATTACCGCGACACTCTCGCTCGTGTTGATTTTATTGGGATTGGCTTTGGGATTCACAGTTTTCACCTCCAGGAGACTAAACCTCTCGCGTGAAGACGAAGTTGCGGCGGTCTTTTGTGGATCGACCAAGAGTCTGGCAAATGGCGCACCGATCGCGCAAATTCTGTTTGCGGGCTCGCCTGTTCTTGGAGTCATCTTGTTGCCGCTGATGCTCTATCACCAGCTACAACTCGTTGCGTGTGCCTTGATGGCCCAGCGCTATGCGCAACGCGCAGCGCTATCGACCTCGTAGTTTTTCGCGCGCTGCTTCGACGGCCATCAGGATCCGTTCCGGAGTGGCTGGCGCATCTAAAGTCGGAAAGACTTTATGTTCCGCGGCCCCAGAGACGGCATGCGTGAGCGCAGAAAATACTGATATGGCAAGCATAAATGGCGGCTCGCCAACCGCTTTGGAGTGGTGGATCGTGCGCTCTCGATTGTGGCCGTTCTCCCAGATGTCCACATTGAAAATGGCGGGTCGGTCCGCACTGGTTGGGATTTTGTAAGTCGAGGGGGCATGCGTTCGCAAACGCCCGAGCTCATCAAAGACCAGCTCTTCCGTGGTTAGCCAGCCCATGCCTTGAATGAACCCGCCTTCAATCTGACCGAGATCAATTGCCGGATTCAAGGATTTTCCGACATCGTGCAAAATGTCCGTTTGCACAACCCGGTTTTCCCCCGTCAGCGTGTCGATTTCAACCTCGGAGACTGCTGCGCCATAGGCGAAGTAAAAGAAGGGCCGTCCGCGATGAAGCGTGCGGTCATAGTGGATCTTGGGCGTGCGATAGTATCCGGTCGCGGAGAGTGAAATGCGTGCCATATAGGCCGCGCCGACAACGTCTTTAAAACTAAAGCTACGGTCGCCAGCACGCACTTCATTGTTCTCAAACACGATCGTTTCAGCAGGGACGTTTTCACGTTCAGACAGGAAGGCAACGAGTCTATCTTTAATTGCTCGCGCAGCGCGTTGAGCCGCCATTCCATTCAAATCGGAGCCGGACGATGCGGCGGTGGCAGACGTGTTTGGGACCTTTTCGGTCGAGGTCGACATGATTTGGATCTGGTCAATGTCGACTTGAAACTCATGGGCGACAACCTGCGCCACTTTCACGAAGAGACCCTGGCCCATTTCGGTGCCGCCATGGTTCAATTGAATGGTCCCGTCGGTGAAGACATGAATGAGTGCGCCTGCCTGGTTGAGGTGTTTGGCTGTGAAGGAAATGCCGAACTTTACCGGGGTGAGGGCGATGCCGCGCTTGATGATTCCGTCGCTCAAATTCTCCGTTTCAATCTCTGCGCGCCGGGCGCGGTAGCGAGACGTTTGCGCCAGTTGTTCGATGAGCTCTCCAGCAACATTATCTTCCACGGTCTGGTGATACGGCGTCAGATCCCGGCCTGCTCCGCCATAGAGATTATCCAAACGGACATCTAGCGGATCGCGGCCGACTGAGAAGGCGATCTCGTCCATCATACGTTCAATACCGAGCATGCCTTGTGGTCCGCCAAAGCCTCGAAATGCAGTATTGGAAACCGTATTCGTTCGAAACCGGTGCGAGGTGATCTCTGCTGCATTTAAATAGTAGCAATTGTCGCTGTGAAACATGGCGCGATCATTAATCGCCAAAGACAGATCTGTTGAAAAACCGCAGCGCGAAGAGAGATCAAATACAGCGCTGTGCAGCAGGCCTTGCTCGTCATAGCCCGCTTGATACTCGATCGCGAAATCATGCCGTTTTCCGGTCATTATCATATCGTCATCGCGGTCCAGTCTGAGCTTCGCCGGGCGACCGGTTTTTTCGGATGCGAGGGCTGCGATCGCAGCGACCAGCGTGGATTGTGTTTCCTTGCCACCAAAAGCGCCGCCCATGCGGCGCACTTCAACCGTGACGGCTGCGCTCGGCTTGTGCAGGAGGTGTGCGATCAGATGCTGAGCTTCAGTCGGGTTCTGAGTGGAGCTATAAATCTTCAGCGCCCCATCTTCACCCGGAACGGCCATGGCGATCTGACCTTCTAGGTAAAAGTGATCTTGTCCTCCCATTTCGAGGGCGCCTTTTAGCGACTTCGGCGCGGAGGCAAGGGCAGAATGCGCGTCGCCGAGGCGCATCACTTGAGGCGTTTCGACTGTTTCATCTTTCTCGCGTGCTTCGGCGAGGGTCAGTAGCGCCGGCTTCTCATCATATCGCACTTGTGCCCGCATCGCGGCCAACCGGGCGGCTTTTCGAGACGTCGCAGCGACCGCGAAAATGGGCTGTCCATGAAATTGAACGACCTTTTCTGCGAAGACAGGGTCGTCATGAATGACCGGACCGATATCGTTTTCGCCGGGAATGTCTTGAGCGCTGATCACACACCGCACGCCCGGTGCCGTATCGACCGCGGTCAGGTCGAGGTCCAAGATCTCAGCATGCGCGCGTTCTGACATCGCGACATAGACATGCAAGCAGTCGGCTGGTTCCGGAAGATCATCGACGTATTGCGCTTGCCCGGAAACATGCAAGTGCGCGCTGTCATGACTGCGCGCTTCATGCACATCACCGTCGATTTTATCGGCGCGCGGTGGAGGGCGTGTGCGTTCGAGCATCGTTCAGGTCACCTGCAGAATTCGAGTGCGCGTTTTTGCTTGCGATTCCAGGAACGCTTTACGCAATAAGTTCTGAGCCGTCTTCATTCGATAATCGCGAGACGCGCGCATATCTGTGAGCGGTGTGAAATCCTCGTGCATCGCGTCCATGGCGAGGGCAATCGTCTCGTCTGTCCAGGGGGACCCGGTGAGCGCAGCTTCACAGGCTTTGGCGCGTTTCGGCGTGCCTGCGAGGCCTCCAAAGGCGATCCTTGCAGAGACCACTTCGTCATTCTGGATGTTGATCGCAAACGCGCCGCATAAGGCGGAAATATCTTGATTGAACCGCTTCGAGATTTTGTAAGTTCGGAACAGCGTCCTTGGATCTAGCGGCGGGATCACAATCGCCCGAACGTACTCGCCGGGACGTAAATCCTGCTTACCATATTCGAGAAAGAAGTCTTCCAGAGCCAGGGTGCGGACGCCGTCTGCGCTGCCAAGTTCGAGGTTCGCAGAGAGCGCGATCAATGGGGGAGGGGTGTCGCCAATGGGTGAACCGTTAGCGATGTTTCCACCGATTGTGCCGCTGTTTCTGACTTGCACCGAGCCTAGGCGTCGAACCAATTCTCCCAAGTCTTGGTGCAGCTTACCGAGGGGTGCCCATGCGTCGGAATACCGGACCATGGCGCCGATCCTCAAGGCTCCATTCTCCCTCTGAATGGTCTTTAAAGACTCAATTTCATTCAGCGAGATGACTGTATCCAAAAGGCGGTGTTGTTTCGTGACCCAAAGCCCGACATCTGTTGCGCCCGCGACCATCGTTGCCGTTGGCGTCGCCTTCAAAAGCTCAATCAGTTCAGCCTCGGTTTGGGGCGCGAAGTATTGACGGTCTGTTTCAAAATTCGGGTCGTCATAGTGGGTTGATATCGCGCTTGCCGGTTGAATCGACTTGAGCGCTTCGATTGTCCGAGGGCCTCCAAACCGCGCTTTGTAAGCAGCGCTATCATTGACCGCATCTGCGGCTTTTTGGATGGGGGCATATCCCGTGCATCGACACAAATTGCCCGCGAGCACATCATCTGTATCGCCTGGCAAAGCCGGGTCAGTGTCTTGATAGCTCGCGAACAAAGACATCACAAATCCGGGCGTGCAGAACCCGCATTGTGTGCCATTTCCCTCCGCCATAGCCGTCTGCACGGGGTGCAGGTCTCTAGGGTTGCCTAGTGACTCAACCGTGACGACCTCTTTGCCGTCCAGCATTGGGAGAAAATAGATGCACGCATTGACGGCGCGATAGCGGACTTGGTCATTTTGCAGCTCGCCAATGACCACCGTACAAGCGCCGCAATCCCCTTCTGCACAGCCTTCTTTCGTGCCCATACGCCGTTGATCTTCACGCAGCCATTCGAGAACGGTTTGCGTTGGATCAAAAGTCTCGATCCGTTGAATCTCTCCATCCAAAAGGAATTGGATCATGAACACCTCACGCTCTTCGAGCGGACAACACTCTGAAGTCTGGTCCTTTCATAGTCTGTCGTGCTCCTGATGAGCAAGCAATTCCCGGAGCATAACCGGAGTATCACCGATCTAAAAATCAGAGCGCAACAGCATACTTCATAGAAAAAGTCTTAATTAAACAGAACGCTTCATATGACCTTTGATATAGAAAGCGCAGGCTTTTTTAGACGCTGCTGCCGTCTCGCGAACGCTTGCGGCCCAAAAACTGAGCAAAGCTGTCTTTAAGGCGTGCAGTTCGGACCACCGTACTGACATTTGCAGATCTAATACGCAAAGGCATTGAAGTTGGCATTGTGAGATCTTTGGATAGACAAGAGAGACCGGACGCAGAGCGTGACCGAATATGATCGAGAGGAAGGGGCTGGCATAGCATGATCGATAAATTCTTCTCAGTTTCCGATCGCGACAGCACAATTCGCAAAGAGGTCGTAGCGGGGTTCACGACATTTTTGGCGATGTCTTACATTATTTTTGTGAACCCAGACATTCTGGCAAATGCCGGTATGGATACCGGTTCCGTGTTTGTCGCAACTTGCTTGTCCGCCGCGATCGGTACGTTGATCATGGGGCTCTATGCAAACTTTCCGATCGCGATTGCGCCCGGAATGGGACTGAATGCTTTCTTCACTTATGGCGTCGTGCTGGGCATGGGAATCCCTTGGCAAGCTGCACTTATGGCTGTGTTCTTATCGGGCGTGCTTTTTGTCATTATCAGCGTGCTTCCCATACGAGAATGGGTGATCAATTCGATCCCGCTCGAGCTGAAGCTGTCTATATCCGCCGGTATCGGTCTTTTCCTGATCATGATTGGCCTGACAAGCGTGGGGATTGTCGTGGACAATCCCGCAACGCTCGTGGGGTTGGGCGACCTTTCTGCCCCCCCGACACTGTTGGCGATTTTTTGTTTCATTCTGATCGTCGTTTTGGAAGCTCGAAACATACCGGGTGGGATCTTGCTTGGGATGCTGACAATCACGATTGCAGGGGTCCTTCTGGGTGTAGCGGAACCGAGCGCGATTGTGTCGACACCGCCCTCCGTTGCGCCGACCTTGTTTGCATTAGACTGGACACAAGCGCTGGAAATCGGTCTGGTGGTGATTGTGATCTCGTTCTTGTTTGTCGATTTATTCGATACGGCGGGAACCTTGGTCGCCGTTGCACACCGTGCGGGCTTGCTCGACAAAAACGGGCACGTGGTTGGGCTCAGGAAAGCACTTCTCGCGGATTCCACCGCGACGATGGTCGGTGCTATGGTCGGCACCTCGTCTGCGACCAGTTATGTTGAGAGCATCGCGGGCGTAAAGGCGGGCGGACGGACCGGCCTAACCGCGGTTGTGGTCGCAAGTCTATTTATTCTAGCGCTATTTTTTGCGCCATTAGCAGGTGCCATTCAAACCTATGCAACCGGGCCAGCATTGGTTTTTGTCGGATGCGTGATGGTTGGCGGCCTCGCCTCTGTGGATTGGGATGACATGACAGCCTTTGTGCCCGCTGTGATCACGGCGGTTGCCATGCCGCTCACCTATTCGATCGCGACTGGAATTGGACTCGGTTTTGTCGCGTATGCCGCACTGAAGCTTGGCTCTGGCAAATGGAAACAGCTCAGCCCCAGCGTGGCGGTCTTGGCGATCCTGTTCTTGCTGAAGTTCATCTTCCTGGACGGATAGAGTTTGACGGTTCCTTCCCGACCAGACCCAATTGAGCGCGCTCGTTTTCACATGAGCCCTTCGCAGATGCGAGACCCAAATTACTTTCCACCTCTGCGCATCGCCATCCCGCTGGGAATTCAGCATGTCGTGGCAATGTTTGTCGGTAATGTCACGCCCGCCATCATCGTCGCGGGGGCGGCGGGATTTGGCTATGGTTCAGATGACCCATCTGATTTGATCTATCTGATCCAGATGTCGATGATGTTCGCCGGGATCACAACGCTTTTCCAGACGATTGGCTTTGGTCCGGTGGGCGCCCGGCTTCCAATTGTCCAAGGCACAAGTTTCGCCTTCTTGCCGATCATGGTTCCGATTGTCGCGGGGACCGGCGTCTCCGGCATGGCAGCGCTTATGTCAGGCGCACTCGCCGGCGGCGTTTGCCACGCGCTGTTCGCGCTTGTTGTCGGGCGAATTCGATTTGCTTTGCCGCCTTTGGTCACAGGCTTGGTGGTGGCGATGATTGGATTATCTCTGATCAAGGTCGGCATTCAATATGCGGCCGGCGGTGTTCCGGCAAAAGGCACTGCGGACTATGGCGCCTGGCAAGGATGGTTGCTTGCGGGATGTGTCTTGGTCACAACGCTGGCGTTTAAGTTCTTGGCCAAGGGCCTGCTCTCGACCGCGTCAATTTTGGTTGGGTTGTTGCTGGGCTTCATCATGGCAATTCCCAGTGGCTTGGTCGACTTTTCGGTGGTTGCGACGGCGAATTGGTTCACCCTTCCAGATCCGTTTCGGTTTGGTGTTGAGCTGTCTGCGCCAGCGATTGTGGGCTTCTGCTTCATGGCGATCGTTACTGCAATTGAAACGGTGGGCGATGTCAGCGGAATTACAGAAGCCGGTGCGAAGCGCGAAGCGACCGATAAGGAACTCTCAGGCGCGACGCTTGCTGACGGGCTTGGGTCTTTCGCGGCAGCGCTCTTTGGGGCTTTGCCAAATACATCCTTTAGTCAGAATGTCGGGCTCATTGCGATGACGGGAATTATGAGCCGCCACGTGGTGACGTGCGGCGCTTTGTTTTTGGTGGTCTGTGGGCTGATTCCAAAAATTGGTGCGTTTATCACCACCATTCCCATTCAAGTTCTGGGCGGCGTGGTTATAATTATGTTTGGCATGGTTGTTTCTTCGGCTCTGGCGATCTTAGCCAAGGTCGATTGGAACCAGCGCAACATGCTGATTTTTGCCGTGTCCCTGTCTTTAGGATTCGGATTACAACTTGAGCCAGAAGCGCTCCAGCATTTGCCAGACATGCCTCAAATATTGCTGTCTTCCGGGTTGTTGCCCGCAACCTTTCTTGCGATTGTTTTGAATCTGGTCGTTCCGAATGATCCAGGGGAAGCAATAGCGGGCCAAGAATGAGTGTTACGCTAATCCAGAATGCCGACATCATCGCGACGATGGATGATGCGGGGACAGAGATTTCTGAAGGGTCAATCCTCATCGAAGACGGTGTCATACGTGCCATCGGTTCGGCCTCTGATTTAAGTCGTTTCGCTTCGACTGCAGACACTCTTGTGGACGCTTCAGGAGCGATCATCACGCCGGGATTGGTGAACACGCATCATCATATGTTCCAGACCCTGACGCGCGCCGTCCCGGCAGGGACCGATGCAAGCTTATTCGACTGGCTCCAATCGTTATATCCAATCTGGGCCCAGTTTCGACCGGAGGATGTCTTCGTCTCTGCTCAGGCCGCTATGGCAGAACTCGTTCTCATGGGCTGTACGCTCACCAGCGACCACCATTATGTCTACCCAAATGGGGTGCGATTGGACGATACAATCGCCGCGGCCGAAACGATTGGTATGCGCCTTCACGCAACGCGCGGCAGTATGAGTATTGGCGAAAGCCAAGGCGGACTACCGCCGGATGAACTTGTCGAAGACGAGTCGATCATTCTGGAAGATACAATCCGGGTCATTGACGCGTTTCACGATCCTGCGCCGGGGGCAAAGGTTCGCATTGGAGTTGCGCCGTGCTCGCCCTTCTCAGTAAGTCGCGAGTTGATGCGGGACTCAGCGCGTCTGGCGCGTGATAGGGGCGTGCGTTTGCATACGCATCTGGCCGAGAATGTCGAAGATGTAGATTACTCGTTGGAGAAATTTGGCTGCCGACCCGGGGTCTATGCCGAAGAGCTCGAATGGGTGGGCACCGATGTTTGGCACACCCATTGTGTCCAACTGGATCATGATGAGGTGAAGCTGTTTGCAGATACTGGGACCGGTGTCGCTCACTGTCCCGGATCAAACGGACGTTTAGGGTCCGGGATTGCCCCGATTAAGGAAATGCGCGCTATGCAGGTGCCCGTCGGACTTGGCGTGGATGGCGCGGCATCTAACGATTCCAGTCAAGTGCTTTTGGAAGCGCGACAAGCCTTGTTGTTTCAGCGGGCGATCCATGGGGCGGACGCCTTTGAAGCGCGCGAGGCGTTGCGACTAGCGACCCGAGGTGGCGCAGACGTTCTAGGGTGGGACTCCTGCGGATACTTGGCGCCGGGCATGCGGGCAGATTTGGTGCTCTGGGATCTATCAGGGCTCGAGTCTCTGGGCGTTTGGGACCCAATTGCGGCTCTGGTGCTGTGTGCTGGGATTCGACCGCGCGATGTTTTCGTGGACGGACGATATGTTGTTGAAAAGGGTGTACTCAAAACGGCCGACTTAGAAGAGATTCAAAAACGCGCGACGTCGTCGTTACATCGACTGATGGCTTAGCGTCCTTGTAAAAAAGCCCCCAAGTTTAACCTTGGGGGCTTTTCGCGTTTCCTGCTTAGCAGAGCTTAGAATTTATAGATGATAGAGGCTTGAACGCTCCGCGGCTCTTCCGGCAGAACGATTGTGCTTCCGAACAGTTCCGTAAAGTTCGCGCGGAAATACTCTTCATCCGTAGCGTTTTGAATGTTCACCCGGAACAGCCAGTTGTCGACAGAGTAGGATGCTCCGAGGTCGACCAGCGTGTAAGCCGGAAGCTTCACAGCTTGAGACTGCCCAGAGAAGACTTCCTCAACATCTGTCACGCTGGCGGAGAGAGCCAATCCATTGTCGAATTCATAGGTCGCTGTGAATGAGTACAAGTTTTCTGGAATACCAGCGCGCTTCGCACCATCTTCAGTGCCGCTCAAAGCGGTGAGACCAAAGGGCTGGCCGCCATAATAAATGGATGGATCAGAAACGTTGATCAAATCGCCCGCACCCAGGAAGCTGAACTGAGACCCAGCTTCGAGAATGGTCTGGTTGACCACTTTTGTGTTTGTATAAGCGGCGGTGAGAAGGAGCTTCTCTGTCACCGCCCAGCGCATCTCGGCTTCGACACCTTCCGTTTTGATGTCTTGGTTCACGGTGATGGATTGTACGTTCCGATCGGTCCGTTCTTGCTCGTAATACGAGATCGCTGCGTAGAGGCGATCGTCCAAGAAGTTCCCTTTGACGCCAAACTCTGTGAGTTCAGTCGCACTCAAGAAGGCTTGGTCGCTGCCTTCACCCGTCGGTGAATCATTGTCCGTCTGCGCAAGGGCTTCAGGAGAGATTTCCGCACCCTGACCCGCGACAACGACGGTTTGTTCTGCCGCTGTGAAGTAAGGAATGATGCCTGTCCCAGGAATTTCGTAAGAGACGGATACGTTCCAAGACGTTCCGTTTTCTTCATCCGATGCAGAAAGGTCTTCAGATCGGAAAATTTCGAAGTCCGCCAACGCCGTGGATTCTGCGTCCACCACATCTTCTCTCAAACCAAGAAGAAAGTTGAGACCAATATCTGTTTCGATATCGACGAGACCTGCAATGGCATAATTGGTGTAATTACCGGTGACATAGTTCGAGAAGTTTGCGTTGGATTCTGTCGAAAGTAAGCGATTGGATCGAGCATTGAACCCTTGAGTTAGGTCGACTCGGTGAAAGTACTCGAAGAAGAAATCATCGCCATGGAGGAAGTCAGTATGGCGCACCGATGGAGATACCTGAGCGGTAATATCAGCCCAATCCAGTTCGAACTTTTTGGTGACGACAAACTTGTTCTCAAACACCCAAGAGTCGTGGAACTGTGAGAAGCCATAATCGTTTTCGTTGAGGTTCTCATAGGCTTCGTAGAACATTTGGTTTTTGACTTCTAAGCCCGTGTCATTCTCGTAAATGACATCGAAGTACAAGGTCACCAGCTCGTTCTCGAGCGTGTCGTCCTCACTTTGAATAACGTTGGAGCGCGACAATTGAGTTGTGCCGACATTTTCCAGAGCCAGGAAACCGAGGTCGGCAAAGTCTGCATCTGTCGCCGCAGAGGGTGGTACGAAGAATGGGCTGAATTCGCCGACGGCCAAGAATTCAAACGGAGACAATTCTCCATCGCCATCTGTATCAAGCACTTGGGCCTGACCGGTCACATATGTGCCGTTATCGATAAGGTCTTGTGTGAGGCGGTTCCAGCCGCCGTTCTGCTTGCCCTTATAGTCGTGGTACATACCGCCGAATTCGATGCGCAGATTGTCAGTCAGGTCTGAGTCGAACGCGGCTTGCAAAATCGTCTGCTCGGTACCGATGTTCCGATAGAAGCTGCCGGAGTCTTCGAGTTCGGCATACAGGTGGTAGCCAAATTGCTGACCGCCAATGTTCGCCGGACCTGTGATGGACGCCGCGAGGACGCTTTTATCCCAACTCCCACCCGTGTAGCGGATTTGACCCTCTGGTTCATCAATGTATTGCCCGGCCGAAAGGCGTGCCGTCTTCGGCACAAAGTTCATGTAACCCCCGGATTTGGAGGGGCCGTAAATCGGTGAGGCTGGGCCGCGGACAATATCAATTCGGTCCGACGCTCCAATCGGTGTTGGGTAGTTCCCCGGATTGTCCAAACGTCGGACACCACGGAAATATGTTTCGCCGGCTTGGCCGCGAATATCGAGCGCGCCGCCGACCCCGAAGAAAGAGTTTGTGAACGTACCTGGAGCTTGCGCGACAAGCCCGTAAATGTCGGTAATTCCGAAACGCTCTAATTGTTCGGAACTGATCGTGGACGCAGAACGAGGAATCTCGACGAGGTTTTTGTCAAAGCCGAAGACCGAGCCGACGTCTTCTACGGGCAGCGCACGCAGGCTGCCGGTGACGACAACGGTTTCTTGTACCAATTCCTCACCTTCGCTCGTCGTGTCGTCTTCTTGCGCCATAGCAGCTGTCGCGGCCATGCCGAGATAAAGCGTGCTGGCAGCGATGGTGGACCGAAACAATTTTGATACAGGGCTCCGCGATCCGCGCTTCGGTGTGGCAGAGTGCTTTTTGGTCTTCATGTCTTTTCCCTCGATAGTCGCCCTGAACAAGTCTGCAGAGCTCGAAATTCACTTGCACTAAACTCGCGCCAATCTGCAGCGATTTACTTCAAGCGACGGAACGCTCGACTCAGCTTGGCATGGCTTGTAACCGGACCGACCGACGTCTCGAGACTCAAGCACCGAAGTATCGAGACAGGCGGGTAGGGAGGACTGTGCTCATAATTTGCGCACGTATCGAGCGATGTTGCTTCTCGCCCCAGCAGTTCAGCGTGAACTGTCATTGCGTTATTGCTGTGTTTTGAATGCAATAGTTTTCAACGTACGGGTTTATCGGCAATAAGTCCGTCTTTGACTGCGCGAAAAAAACGAGCGGTATGCTGTTCTATTTAAATGTCGACCAACGTTCAGATCGTGCAATAACAAAAGGCAGTAGTTTAGTAGGGAAATTAGTTATCCATGAGAATTTGTGTCTTTTGCGGGTCAAATACCGGCCGCGGGGAAAGCTATATGAAAGCGGCTTTCGAGCTCGGTGAACTCATCGCTGAGCGCGGCTTAGGTGTCGTGTATGGCGGCGCCAGAGATGGAACAATGGGCGCTGTCGCGAATGGTGCGATGGCGAAGGGTGGCGAAGCAATCGGCGTACTGCCGCGTCAGTTGTTTGAGCTTGAGCAAGCCCACCCCGCGCTGACGAAGTTGCACATTGTCGATTCAATGCACGAACGAAAACAGATCATGCATGATCTCTCGGATGCCTTTATCTGTATGCCAGGCGGAATTGGAACGATGGAAGAAACGTTTGAAGTCTGGACGTGGACCCAGCTCGGCGTTCATCGCAAACCCTTAGCGTTCTACAATGTAAATGGATTTTACGACGCGCTTGAACGGTTCTTCGATGTCATGGTCGAAGAAGGCTTCGTGCGATCGGTGCATCGACAAATGGCGCTTACCGGCGATGAACCTCGCGAGCTCATTGAAAACCTGATGCAATATGAGCCGCCGCAAGTTAAAAAATGGCTGACCCCGGAGGAACGCTAAATACGGTCCGCCGCTTTGAGCGCAGACTTTTGAGCCTCCCCGGCAATGTAAGTCTCTTCGATTGCGCGGTCGTCGCCGAGGGTTTGAAGGACGAACAATTCTTCAGTGAGCGACTCTACGGCCAGCATGCGGGTGCGCATTGCGTGTGTGGCTTGAGCGTTCAAGACGATGAGGTCGGCCTCAGAACCGACCGCTAATGTTCCAATCTGAGCCTCCATGGACAAGGCGCGCGCATTGCCGAGAGTGAGCCCATAATAGCTCTCTAGTGGATTGAGGCTGTAGTCGCGCAACTGGCAGATTTTGTAAGCGTCGGCGGCGGTCGCCAACATGGAACAACTGGTGCCGGCACCCATATCCGACCCCATTGCTAAACGCACATTGTCCGCGTGAAGGCCTTCATAATCAAACAGGCCGCTGCCAAGGAAGGCGTTGGATGATGGGCAGAAAACCGCGACGGAGTCGGTTGCTGACAAAGCATCTCGTTCGCGATCTGATAGGTGTATGCAATGCCCGAAGAGTGATTTTGGGCCGAGCAATCCATATTGCTCATAGACATCCGTGTAGTCCTTGGCGTCAGCAAAAAGACGGAGCGTTTCGCTGATTTCAAACAAGTTTTCAGATAAGTGTGTTTGCACGTAACACTCGGGATGCTCTGCGACGAGCGACTCAATCGCGGACATTTGATCGTTCGATGACGTGATCGCAAAACGTGGTGTGATGGCATAAGAGAGCCGATCTTTGTTGTGCCAAGTTTCGATTAATCGTTTGCTTTCGTCATAGGCTCTTTGCGGCGTATCGGTCAGGTCTTCGGGCGCCGATCGGTCCATGAGGACTTTGCCGCCGACCATCCTCATATTGCGCGTTTCTGCTTCTTCAAAGAACGCAGTCGTCGCATCTGGGTGTGAGGTCGTATAAACCGCGGCGGTCGTTACGCCGTGATTTATGAGCTCGTCAAAGAACAATCCCGCTTGAACTTGGCAGTGCACTTTATCGGCGAACCGGGCTTCTTGGCGAAACGTGTAGGTTTCTAACCAGTCCATGAGTTGGCTGCCATAGGATGCAACCACTTCCATTTGAGGATAGTGCGTATGCGCGTCGATAAAACCAGGTAAGATCAGGTGAGGTGAGTGATCGTCGACGGGCAACATCGCGAACCTCACGGGTAAGTCGGGCGCGTCTCCGACCCAGGCAATCTTGCCGCTTTCAATGGCGAGTGCTCCGTTTGACCAGTACGAATAGCAATCCGACGCCGCAACATCGGTGGGCCGCTCGGAAAAACTCAACAGCCGGCCTTTAATCACGCGATCGCATGGGGTCTTCATGGTCGTGTCTCTCTCCGAGTAGGACGCGGACTGGCTGCGAGTAGAGCTTCTCAAAGGTCAGTGATAGCGAATTCCGGCATCGATGCGATGGATAGTGAATTTTGACAAGATGGTGCTCCGGGGCAAGTTCAAACCTGCATCAATTTCGACTCGAACTGATGTTTTATTGCGCATGAGTTCCGCGCGAATTATTCGCTCGGTCTTTGTCATTGACCGAACCAAAGTGCGGATCTCTGTCGGAGAGAACAAATGTGGTGACTAAGAAAGAAACGGGCATGGGCGTGAGCACACAAGCAAATGGCAATCGCGCTTGGAAATACGGCGCGGTAGGTCTGTTTGGATTAGGCGTGAACGCTTGCAGCGTCGCAGAATCTCCAGTTACGGCCGAAACGGAACGATCACTCGAAATCTGTGAAATTGCGGCTCCATGCGAAGTCCCTCTGCCCGTGAGGGCGGTTCTCGTGACGATGTTTGAGATTGGTATGGATGAGGGCGATCGGCCGGGTGAGTTTCAACTCTGGAAAGAACGTCGTCCCTTTGATGTCGCGATTCCTTTTCCACATTCGCATCACAACCTTTACTACGATCCGAGTTCTCAAATTCTCGCCATGGTGACTGGAATCGGGACCGCGAAGTCCACGGCGTCGACCATGGCACTCGGTTTGGACACACGATTCGACCTCAGCGATGCGTATTGGCTCGTTGCGGGGATTGCGGGCATTGACCCCGAAGATGCGTCTATCGGCTCTGCGGTTTGGTCGGCCTACCTCGTCGACGGCGACTTGGCCCATCATATCGATGCGCGCGAGAAACCCGAAGACTGGCCAACGGGGTATTTTGCCCGCCGCACCAGTTTTCCATATGACCCGGACAAACCCGCACCGACTGGCGGCGAGATGTTTCTGATTAATGAGGGGTTGCGTGACTGGGCCTTTGAACTGACCAAAGATCTGGACCTGCCGGACCTTGAAG
This sequence comes from Pseudomonadota bacterium, assembly GCA_038527765.1. GTDB lineage: Bacteria > Pseudomonadota > Alphaproteobacteria > Caulobacterales > Hyphomonadaceae > Henriciella. Next base: position 363,684 of record JBCBFK010000002.1, on the reverse strand, counting down.
GGCTGGAGGAGACTCGAGCGCTCTACACGGAGCATGAAATGGCTCAAAAGCCTCCCTTTGTCCTGAAGGGGGGACATATCGCAGCGATGACGTTCTGGCATGGTGCTATCATGAATGAGTGGGCCAATCAGTGGGTCCACTATTGGAGCGATGGGAATACAGACTTCGTGACCTCGGCCATGGAGGACACCGGGACTTACACGTCGCTGCAGTATTTGCATGAAATAGGGCGCGTCGACAAAAATCGATTCATGGTTCTTCGCACGGGCAGCAACTATACGATGCAGCCGCCCGGCAAAACGGCAGCAGAGAATTTGCTTGGCGAGAATGAGGGTTATGCGGGAATGGAGGCATCGCTGGAGTCGCTGTATCTCGTCGGCGGGACTGTTTTGGATGAGCTCACAGGCAATTGGGATCTCTATAAAGAGACAATTCCGACACCCGATCTCCTTGACGAGAAGCCTGAGTGACCATTTCCGGCGAGCGGGGTCTTAAGGCCTAAGCGCCCAATATGCGAAATCCGCTTCAAATGCTGAGAAGCGTTGCTCCAGTTCAAACTCCATCGCGGCTTTTTCATTGGCGGCCCGAAACGCTACACAGGATGCAGATTCGGGGTCGGTGCAGTCCTCGACATAGGCGTCGTATGACGCGTTTTTCCACAAGCTCGATCCCGGCAGAAAGGCATAATGCAAGCTGTTGCGCGATAGCGATTTAAGATCGAGATAGTCGAGACCATGGTCTCTCGCGGCGATCAGATATTGCTGCGTCATATCGGATCGCAGCACGCCCAGATCATCGGTCGAAAGAACGGTCGGCACGCCCGCAGCGCTATAGAGATTGAACGGGTGGTCATCGCCTGCGATGCCGAGGATCACCGCATTGCTCGACAGGTTGATTTCAACGGCAATGCCATTCTCCGACATATGGGCGAGCGTCTCGCGGCTATTGTCCTCATAGGTGATGTCCACGCCATGACCAATGCGCTCGGACCCAGCGATGTGAATAGCTTTGGCGATATGATCTCTCAGGGCAGCAGGGGATACGAGGCCGAGGGTCAACTCCCCGGCGTGCAGGGAGATCTGAGCGCTTGGAAACTCGGCCTTAAAAAATGCGATCATGTCCATATGACGATCATATTGCTTGATCGCGATGGGGTGATCTTCGGGTTGAACCAAGGAGACCCCAAAGAAACGAGGGTCGGCTTCGATCAGGGCGAAACACTGTGCCAATTGTCGAAACAGCGCGGGTTCTGGAATAAGCCTCAGCCCAAAGCAATTGTAGCGCACCTTTATCTCGCAGCCTTTATTCTCGGGCGCTTCTTCGCAACCCAAGACCTTGATCGCTTCGGCCTCGGCAGAGGATGCATCCGCCTGAGCCTTGGCGACGAGGCGCGACAGCTCCGGTCTCAGCAACTTTAGTTCTTTCGCAAAATCGCCGCTCCATTCATTCGAGTGTTCCGTCATCGCGGCGGTGCCTATGCTTGCCGGATTGTACATCAGTTCCTGATAGAGGACGTTATCATCGCTCGCGATACGCCTTGATGAGGCGAGCGATTGACCTTGCTCCAGGGACGATATCGGAAAGAATTTTGCGAATGATCCGAAGAACTGCTGGTGGCCATTGAGGGGGCTTGGTTTTCCGGTGATCAATGGACGCGCCGACATCGTATCGATCATGCGATCATAGAGACCGTCCTGCCGGGTGAATAGGTCCTGCACCGGCACGGCGTCCAAACTTTCGCAAGGCGGCGCTATCAATGTCAGCGCTTCCGGATCCACGCAAAAGTCCCGCGCCGCGGCCCATTCCAAAAACTCTTCAGCGTAAGGTGTTCCGCTGAGGTGATTATGCAGATCTCCGCCCTTGGGCATGTTGCGCAAAAAAATCCGCAAGAAACTTGGGTCTGACTTCACGGCGTCGAAGACCATCGCCGTTCGCTCCTCTAGACCCGCGGTCTTGTCTGGCGCGGTCAAAAGCCGATTTGAACTCGTCGCACATGTTGCAACAAGAGTGACACAGATTGCCAAACCAACGGTTTTCAAACACGCTCTACCGTGCCGCATTTTTTACAAAATCTTCGATGAAGTCCGCATGATCGGCGTCTGGTTGGCCTGAAAACCAACCGCCGCGCACATGCCGTCGGACGGCACGATCGTTTGTGGCGACCGCAGCTGAATGCCAAAGGTAGGCGTCGTGGAACAGCACATCACCGGCCTCGCAATAGATCGGAATTTCGCCACGAACTTTTTCGAAAGCCCACGGAATATCGATCGGCGGCGGCTCATTCGTATGCCCACCTTGCGGCTTGCTGCCTTCAGGAACGGGGACATTATTGATGTTCTTGTGCGGCGCGGGTGTTGCCCATTTGTGTGATCCTGGCACCACGCGCAGGAAGCCATTGTCCGGGCTCGTCGCATCAATATTGATCGTAAATGCAACAGAGGGCCAAACATCTCGATGCGGACCGCTTTGCCAGTCAGAATGCCATCCAATTCTGCGATAGCCTGAATTAGGTCCACCGCGTGCGTCTTGATACACGACGCCAAACCGAGAGTGTTCTTGCAAATGACCGTCTGGGACCCATCGGTTCATTAAACTCACGATTTCTGGTGAGAGAATAGACTGCCGGGTTTTGTCTGATATCTCGGTGATGTACTGAACATAGTTTGAAAACCGAATTGTCTCATCGACGCCATCATCCAAAAGAATAGAGTTGCCATATCGCTCTGGAAGCTCACCTGCGATGACTTGGTTTTGGGCGGCCACGCATTCGTCGGTCATCGCCTGCAATCTGTCTGGATCAAACAATCCTCTGAGGATGGCGAATCCGTATTCTTTGAAAAACTGATCCAATTCATCGAGTTGCGTCGCGTCGAAAACGCCAAAGTCTTGAAGCAAAACTTGCATTGGAATCTCTTTTCGCTGTCGGCCCGATTGCCTGCTCCTTTAAATGAGCCGTGAGCAAATTCCGCAACCAAACGCAGTGAGTTGAACGGCACAACGCCGCGGCTTGCAAAGAGGTGCATCACTTTTTGAGCAATCCGGGCCAGACTTCGGGCGGATTTGAACGCAGATGGACGATCGCGAGATCAGCGGCTTGTGTCCCAGAGTTTCTGCGCCACGGTACCGACACCATCGATGCGTGGAGAGAGTGCAGGCATGGAAGCATATATTGAAAATGCGCGTAGCTTTTTAGGCATTTTCTTCGTCCTCCTGCTCGCATGGGGAGTGTCGTCGAGTCGGCGGAGTGTGCCGTATCGTACCGTATGCGTTGCGCTTATCATTCAGGCTGGGATCGGTGTGCTGGTGTTCACAGTGCCTGGACTGCAAGACGGCCTTGCGAGTGTCACGGGCGTTGTAAGTGCGCTGCAAGCGGCGACCCTTGAGGGCACACAATTCGCATTTGGTCATCTGGCAGGCGGGGCAGCGCCTTATGATGTCACTCAGCCCGCAAACAGTTTCATTATCGTTTTCCAAGTGCTGCCGATGATTTTGGTCGTCTCAACCTTGGCCGCGATCACGTGGCATTGGGGGATTCTTGAATCCATATGCCGGGGCATCGGCTTTCTGTTCAAAAGGGTGCTCAATCTTTCCGGACCGGTCGGTCTCGGCGCAGCAGCGAGCGTTTTTCTCGGAATGGTCGAGACGCCAATGGTCATTCGCCCTTACTTGAATCGTTTATCTCGAGCGGATGTTTTGCTCGTCATGAGCGCTGCAATGGCGACCGTCGCGGGCACCATGATGGCGGTGTATATCGCCCTTCTCTTGCCAAGGGTCCCCGACGCGGGGGCGCATATCATTGCCGCTTCATTTATGTCAGCCCCCGGGGCGATCGCGATTGCCAGAATACTGGAGCCACCGGAGCGGGGTGCGCGCCATTTTGAAGAGCAAAAACTCCCAAAGTTTTATCAATCCACAATGGATGCTTTTATGCGCGGCGTTCAAGAAGGACTGAATGTCTTTCTAAGCGTCATCGCGATGATCATTGTTTCTGTGGCGATTATCGCCCTCATCGACAACACGCTCGCAGCCTTCGCACCGATGGTTGGTGGCGAAGCCCTTTCCGCAGGCCGGATTCTCGGTTGGGTGTTCTCACCGATCATGTTCGCGATCGGAATACCGTGGGCGGACTGTCCAGAAGCTGGCCGACTACTGGCAACCAAACTCATGCTCAACGAGTTTCTCGCATTCTTGGACTTGGTCGGGATCCCCGAGGGAGCGATTGAGCCGCGGTCGCGACTGATTATGATTTATGTCCTGTGCGGGTTCGCCAACTTCGCCGCGCTTGCCATCATGATTGGTGGGATGTCGGCCATGTGCCCAGACCGCCGCGATGACTTCATGCAGCTCGGCCTGAAAGCTCTGTTGGGTGGATTTCTGGCGAACACGATGAGCGGCGCGATCGTTGGCACGCTCTTATAGGCGGAGAAGCGTCAGTCCGCTTCGGCGCGATACGCGATCAGAAACTCCCGCAAAAACGCAGCCGCATTCTCCGCGGCAAGGACTTCGAAGATTGGATATTCGTTGACTCCTCCGCCGCCGCCAGCGAGATCCGATAGGCTGCGGAATCCGATATAAGGAATGCTGTTGGCATAGGCGACCGTCGCTATGGCGGACGTTTCCATTTCCACCACTTGCGCCTCGAACGTCTCAAACAGGTATTCCCGGAAGTCGGCATTGTCTTGAAACACGGACCCGGTAACGCCGTTGCCGCCCAAGACGACAATTGGCGTTCGGGGCAGGCAAGTTTCTGCATCAATACACTGTTTGAACTCGACGGTATTCGCTGCAACTAGCGCGGCGGCCATAAGTTCCGGATCTGCCTCATACCAGAATTTACGGGTTGTTGGAGACGGGTCTTCCTGGGTCGCGACATGCATGCCGCGCGGTCCCATGAATTCGTAAGCCGGGAACTCGGGTCCCAGTCCCGGGTGCGGGACGAACTCTCCAGGCGCGGCTTCCCGCATGAAGACCATTTCGTTGTACTGTCCCCATTTAGCGGGCACCGTCACATCCGCAAATGATAAGGACGGATCGACGCCGCCTGCAACGCCGCTCACCAAAATCGCATCAATCTCAAAATGGTCGATGACGAGTTGCGTATTCATCGCTGCATTTACCAGACTGATTCCGGTCATGAAAACAACGACATCGACGCCTTCCATATTCCCGGTGTAAAACTCAACGCCATTGACTTGATACTCCTCAATCGCCGAGAGGCTTGGCAAGAGGGCTTCGATTTCTGGTTGGTAGGCTGCAAGAATCGCCAATCGCGGGGTTGAGTCGAGAGGCGCCATCACGGCTTTGGGGTCTGTTTCAGCAACAGGCTCAGCGGGGGCTTGAGTGCAGCTGGCTGCCGCAAGTGCGACCAATCCAAATAGAGTCCGGCGTTTCATCCTCATGGGATCCTCGTATGTGTTAGGATAAGCGAATAAAAACAGCCCGACCAACATTCCCGCGCGATGCAATTATTCGATCGCTCGACGAGCAATCAATTGTCGTGTTGTCCTTCTTGCAAACAGACTTTTCTGAGCATGCGTAAAAGATGAGCATCCTTCGCGCGGCTCATTCCGAGTTACTCATCCAGACCAAACCTCCCTGGCAGGATGGTACGTGCAGACAATTCCCGCCATGGTGCATCCAAACCTGCGCCATCGCGCATCCTATTCACTGACCTCATTGAACAAACGGAATGGACTTAGTGGATGGACAATAATCTCCAGAAATGGAGCCTGGGAGCATTTCTCGGTTTCACGGTATTTGCGCTCGCCCTGAAAGGCTTGCTCGATCTCGTAATTTGGCGCTACGCGGGGCCGATATCATTGGTGATCGTATTGATCTGTCTGATTGCGTACCTGAAACACGACGGGAAAAACTTGAGCAAAATCGGACTTGTACGACTCGAATCCTCCAAAAACTATTGGCTTCTTCCCCTTCAAACCGTGTTTGCATTTGTCGCCATCGTCGCAACGGGCGCGGTGGTGACCTTGGTGGGGGACGCGTCAGGACTGGCGTTCATGCAGCCAGACCGGGAAGGCGCGCTTTCAAGATTTGGAGACTTGGCGGGCAATACGTCACTCTTTGTAATCTGGCTTGCGATCCTCTGGGTTGCAGGGCCCGCGGAGGAGCTGTTCTTTCGGGGGTTCATGATCAATGCGCTTAGTGATGTGTTCGGAAAAAGCTGGGTCGCGAGTGCGCTGGCTATCCTCATCCCCGCACTCATTTTTGGCGCGGGTCATATGTATTATCAGGGGGTTCGAGGTCTTTTTACGACGGGCCTGATCGGCGTTACCCTCGGCTGCCTCTTCTTGGCCTATAAACGCAATGTCTGGCCGCTCATGATCGCCCATGCGGGCGCAAATACATTGGTTTTCACACTCCAATATTTGGATATTGAAGCCTGATTGAGATGCATCGCAGAGACGTGCTAGTTCAGCCGTTTTTGGAGCAAATGCGGTGAAAACGAGAGCGAGCAAAAATCTGGTCAAACGCTCATTTGCTCGATACGATTGCGCCATATCAGCAAGGGAGGACGACGTTGAAGAATATTCTCATTGCATTGGCGGCTATTGGTATCGTCGCAGCGTCATTCTTTGCCGCGCGCACGCTCACCGTAAAGAGTTTGTCCGACCAAACCTCTGTTTTCGACGCATTTGAAAGTGTCGATGGTACCTGGCTTTACAGTGATAAGATCGGGGCGGCTGCCGCCTCAAGCGTTGAGCGTGCACGTGTCGCGATCAACGGGCCGTTGGGTCTATCTTCAGAAGAGGCGGTGTACTTCGTCGCGGTCCAGGATAGCGCAGGCGAACCGCTCCAGTCGCAGTGCACATATCGCGTTCTTGGTCAGCCGATCGATACAAGGTGGTGGTCGCTCACGCTGTATGACAGCGTCACGCAGCATTATGTTCCAAACGCTGAAAATCGCTCAAGCTGGAACAGTGTCTCCATTCCGCGAACAGATGACGGGGATTGGACGGTCAACGTCTCGCCGACACGACAAGACACGGCTTGGTTGCCCTCCCAGGAGACCCCGGATCAATCCTTCGATTTGATGCTCCGCATCTATAATCCGAGCGAGGCGACGCGTTCTGTTTTGCCGAACATAGACCTGCCAGTCGTGGAGCGTGTGTCATGCTGATCAGAGTTATGCTCCCTCTCGTCGCTGCGGTCTTACTGAGTGCAGCGACCTTCGCCGTCACGCGCGCCATGGTCATCCATCAAGCGCCTGTCAAAGTCATGTCGACCATAGAAAGCCGTATTGTCGCTGGCGCAGGGGGGTGGAATACATGCTTCCACAATCAAACATATGGACCGCGAAGCAACGCCGCGCGTCGCGCCAACCCGGACAGCATTATCAGCTCGATGGCCTATGATTTGAGCAATGGGCCGGTTCGGATCGCAGGCGAGACCTGGCCGCGTTATTGGTCCATCTCATTCTATCAACAAAACTCGGACAATTTCTTTGTGATGAATGATCTCGAAATGGCGAGCAGCTCTTTCGCGTTTGTACTGGCCATGGCCGATCAAGATACGTCGTCGATTGAAGGCACCCCGATCATTTCGCCGACGGCAAAGGGGATCATGCTCATTCGCCGCTTTGCTGCAGACGTCTCCGACATGGAAGGGATCGTCGGCAATCAAAATGCGCTGACCTGCGCGCCCATTTAGGCGAACGAGATTCTGCTCGGCGCGCAAAACCGACTAGGAGAAGTCCCTCATCGGGCAACCGAGGGGATCGCAATAACACTATAGTTTTGCGAGGCCGCCGCTGCTTCATTACGAATAATATCAGCAGTCTTTCCGTTCCTTAACTGGTTTCGGAAATGCGATCGCCACATGGTAAACCCGCGCTTGAGACGCTCCGACAATTCTACCCAGATACGTTTCTGTTTGTGAAATTGCTCGCAAGTATTTTCTCCAGGCGTTTTGTTTTCTAGCCGATTGCATCGGGGACTGATTATGCGACTAATACGGACCTGCACGTCGACGCTCGCTTTGTCTTTACTCATCGCGGGATGTTCCGGCGGCGACAGCGAGAGCCCATCGATTCCCGCCACCGGTGGTCAATCGTCTACGCCGCCGCCAGCCTCGCCCCCACCCCCGCCGCCACCTCCACCCGCGACACCACAATCGGTGACCTTTTCGGGCGAAACCGAAATCTGGCATGCGATTACATTGACCCTGGACGGACCCAGCGCCGAAGAAGATGGCGCGACCAATCCGTTCACCGATTTTGCCTTGAATGTGACCTTCAGTCAGGGCGGTCAGAGCTATACGGTGCCCGGCTATTTCGCAGCCTGTGGCAATGCCGCGGAAACCAGTTGTACTGGGGGCGACCAGTGGCGTGTCCACTTCACGCCAGATGCGGTAGGCAATTGGGACTATGAAATATCCTTTCGGCAGGGCGATAACGTCGCGCTCAATGGTGGCGGTACGGTCGTCCCAGACCTGGATGGTCTAAGCGGCTCGGTCTCGATTGGCGGCAGTAGCAAGACCGGCAGTGATTTTCGCGCCCCCGATAAAGGTCGATTGCGTTACCGAGGCGGACATTATCTGCAATTCGAAAATGGCGATCCGTTTTTCAAAGTCGGTGCTGACTCACCTGAAAACACACTCGCTTACGAAGACTTTGACGCCACGCCAAATCGCGGCGACCGGCGTAAGGATTGGTGGCCCCATCTCGATGATTTTAGCAGTGCGACTGGGGCGGACGCATTCCTGTGGCAAGACACGAAAGGGCGGGAGCTACTGGGTGCCTGGTCCTATCTTGCCGACCAGGGCGTCAACGCAGTGTCCTTTCTAACCTTCAGTCTGGGCGGCGATGATGAGAATATTTTCCCGCATCTCCTCCGCGTCTCTCTGACCGAGTATGATGGCCTTGGCCGCAACGCCCAATGGAGCCAGGGCGTTCATCACGACCGATTTGACGTCTCAAAGCTCGATCAATGGGATCGTATCTTTTCTTATGCCGATCAGCTTGGTCTGTTCCTGCACTTCAAGACTATGGAAACTGAAAATGATGAGTTGATGGATGGGGGGGCGTTCGGGCCCGAACGACAGCTCTACTATCGTGAACTGGTGGCGCGTTTCGGCCACCACTTGGCGCTCAACTGGAATCTTGGTGAAGAATATACATTGTCGACAGAGACCGCACGGCAAACGCTGACCTATCTGGAAGAGATCGACCCGTACGGGCACTTGCGCGTCCTGCACACGTTTCCGGGGCAGTGGGACCAGCGCTACGGTCCGCTCTTGGGCAACCAGTCCGCCTTGACCGGCGCGTCGGTACAGACCGGTAATCAGAATTTCAATGAAGTGCGATCGACATTGACCGAGTGGGTGTCGCGCTCGCGTGATCAGGGTAAGGCTTGGGTTGTGGCCCTCGATGAACCCGGAAGCGCCAGCCGCGGGGTCGCCGCGGACAGTGCTTATCCCGCAGGCCAGCTGCCACAAAGCCGTAATCAAGGCGACAATCGCGAGGATGTTCGCCGACGCGTCTTGTGGAACACGCTGACCGCCGGAGGCGCTGGCGTCGAGTACTATTATGGCTACCAGACGGGGTGCGGTGATTTGATGTGCCAGGATCACGAAACCCGGCAATCAAAATGGAACGACGCCGCCAACGCCGCGGCTTTCTTCGACGCGCATATTGGACCGTCGGCCCTCAATATGGCGGAGTCTGATTCCTTGCTGACGACGCAGGGCGATTCTCAATCAGCGACCAGTGTTGGCGTTTACAGCCTACCGAGCAACCCAACAACGTTCGCGATCGAAGCAGAAGACATTGGTCCCAATCCGCCGGGTGACTGGGTGTTCGAAAACGACAAACCAGGATTCACCGGCACCGGCTATTATCGCTGGGCTGGGCCAGATCTTTTCAATATCAATGGCGCTGGTAGCGGCACGATGGGGTATGTGGTCGATATCCCGGCCAGCGACGCGGGCAATTACCGCTTCGCCTTCCGGGCCAGACGCATCGCGCGCAATGATGGGCGTACGGATCTCAACAATGACATCTGGATGCGGGTCATCGAGGAAGCCAGCGGCGAACAGGTCCAGCCAAATGGCGAGGCCGGTCAATCCTGGTGGAAGATGTTCTTTAGCGGCAGTCTGACCGATTGGGTCTGGTCAAACAGTCTCGATCGCCAGGACGGCACAAAGCTGCCGGCGACGTACAACCTGTCTGCGGGGCGGCACCGGATCGAAATCTCGGGGCGATCTACAGAGTTTCATTTCGACCGTATGACCCTCAACAAGGGGACCAATCGGTCTACCAATGAAAGCGACACCACAACCGCGGATGGTTCCGTCGGTGCCACAGTTTCTAGCGTATCGCCTGGGGCATCGGACAATGATAACTACCTGTTCGCCGATGCCGGCCAGATTTATGTGGCTTACCTCGTTGATGATGCGAATGAACAAGTCCTGGATCTGACCGGACAGAGCGGTGCTTATTCCGTGTCCTGGTACAATCCGGTAGACGGCGGTGCCCTGCAAACCGGATCTGTGACAGAGATTGTAGGCGGCGACTATCGCGCTCTAGGGGACCCGCCATCTCAACCAAACGCGGAGTGGGTTGTGCTCGTCCGACGCAACTGATGGTGTTATCGGAGGCCAGCGAGAGGTGGATCGAAATAAACGTCTGCAGGGCGGACGTTCACTTGAATCTCGACCTCGCTGGAATTCCTAGCTGCTCGTTTGACAATGCGACTAGTTGGCGAATGCCAGATCTATCGATCGCGCGACTGGCTTCAGCAGGTACTGGGCAATCGAACGTCTCCGCGTGACAATTTCAGCGGAAACCGTCATCCCGGTTGTCAGCTGTCCTAAATTTTGACCAGAGCCAAGGACGGTATGATCAAAAGAGACGCGCGCCAGGAAGTACACAGAGCCGTCTTTTTCATCGACAAAAGTCCCAGGGGATATGAAGGCGATTGTGCCTTTGGCTTTGCCGAAACGATTAGGGTCATAGGCCGATACAACGAGTTCCGTTTCCTCCCCAATGGAGATGTTTCCAATGTCTTGAGGCAGGATTTTGACTTCTGCGATCAAGGGCGCGTCGGCGGGCGTGATATCGAACAATAGCTCGCCTCGATTCACGACGGTGCCAGCTCCAGCAATATGGATCTTTTTGATCTCCCCATTCGCGGGCGCTGTGACGGTCATATTGTCTGCAATGAAACTGGCCGACTGCAGCGGTTCCTCCAGCTCGGCCAACTGAGCTTCAATTTTTGATCTTTGGGTCGATGCTTCGCGCCGAAACGCAGCGCGGCTTTTGCCGATTTCGGACTGAATGCGAAGCACCTCTGCGTCAGATTGTTCCGCGCGTGCCTTCGCTTCGCTCAGGGCATCTTCCGCGCGCAGCCAGTTTGATTCAGCATCCAGATACTGAAGCCGTGATGTGAATTCCTGAGCCAGCAATTCGGATTGAATATCATACTGTTCTTCTGCCGCGTTGGCTTGTTGCTGCTTTGACGGGATCCCCTCCAAAGCGGTGGTGCGTTCGTTCATAGCGACGCGCATCTGTTGTTCCAGAGCCCGCTCGGCCGCATCTTGTTCAGCAATAGACTGGCGATACTCGGACCAGTTTTTTTCAACAAGAGACGACCAGCCGCCTTCAAAGCTGGCGAAATCAGGTGACCGAGCTTCAACAATTGCATCGAGTCGTTCGGCTGAAATTTGGAGAGACGCTCTCTGAGCGAGCAATTGTTGAAGTTCACCACGCGAGGTTTCGGGGCGTAGTTTTAACAAGGGTTGCCCGGCTTCGACATGGTCGCCTTCGCGGACATAGAGCGTTTCGACGATGCCGCCTTCAATATGAGAGAGTTCATGGACGGGCGCGCTCGGCACAATTTCACCTGCGGCCATAGAGAGCTCGCGGACTTTGGCAAAATTGGCCCACACTAAAAGCCCGAAAACCAAAGCACAGATGGTGAAGATGAGCAGGCGCGAATAGATCGGGTCCGGTCCCTCTTCGAGCTCTATTGGAAGCGCCAGGCGGGTGCGTCGGCTAATCGTATCAAGATTGTTCTGCGTCATAATCTACTCCCCGGGCTACGCTGCTGCGGCCTTCGTATAATGGGCTAAAAACTTTGGAATGATCGCCTCTGGCGTATCGTATTCGACAACCATGCCGTCTTCGATCCAGAGGACTTTGTCCGCCAGCCGCATATGGCTCGGTCGATGCGTGGACATAATGATTGTGGATCGCCCGCGCGCTTGCGTGAGCTCACGTACGAGAGCGGCTTCACCGTCATCGTCCAGGGTATCCGCAGGATTGTCCAAAATGCGGATTGCGTCTTTCTTCAGAAACGCGCGCATCAAGGCAACACGGCTCTTCAAGGCATCTGGCCAGCGTGAGAGGTTTCGATGGCTCATCGCTGTGTTCAAGCCGTCAGGGAGCACGTCGCCGAAATATTTCTCTAGGCCGAAACGGCGCGCCACTTGCTCGATTTCCTCGTCAGTGGCTTCCGGATAGGAAAGGCGCATATTTTGCGAGATGCTGCCATGATAAAAATCGGCGATCTCGAGCGCCGTGCCGACGCTTTGCCGCCACGCGCCCAAATTGATTTGCTTGAGGTTGATCCCGTTAACACGAACCAGCCCAGCTTGGGGTTGATAAAGCCCAAGAAGCACTTTGATGAGCGTGGTCTTGCCCGCGCCACTAGGACCGACGATCGCAACGAACTCACCAGGTTCGATCTTGCAGGAAATTTGACGCAAGGCCGGCTGACGTTTCGCGTTGAATCTGAAGGCAACTCGGTCGAACTCAATCTGACCCGTAAAACTGTATGATACTGTCGGGGTTTTCTCCGGTTCGCGTTCGGTCGTGATTGCCATCAGACGATCAATTTGTCGAAAGCTCTGGAGCGTTTGTCCGAGCGTCAATCCCGAAAGGAAGATGCCTCGGATAGGATTGAGAACTTTCCAAGCCAAAGCCATACAGGCAATCAGGCCACCCATGCTTAGACTACCGGATGCCGCCATAACCGCGCCGATTGAGAGCGTCGCGACGCCAGATATTGTCACCAAGGCCTGCGCGATCGTTTCGGTAATTAAGTTGAACTGGCGGATTTTCAGAGAAGCGGCCGATGCTCTCGCACTTGCTTCGCGGTACTGCTCCATGAACACAGATTTGCAGTTCAGATTGTGAATCTGATTGTGATTACTGACCATCTCGATCGAGAGATTCTGCTGGGCTACGCGCGCTGAACCGACTTCGCCGACGGCGCGGTCGCTGGCGGGAAAAGACCAGGTCGCTAAACCAATGAACAGGACAATGAGCACCAGCGGCACGAAGACGAGCGGTCCGGCAACGAAGAAAATTGCCAGTAAGAACAAAGCCAAAAAGGGCAAGTCAAACACAGCATTGACCAGCGCTCCTGTAAACGCGTCGCGAAAAGCACCCATTTGGCGAATACGGGTCATTTGATCGCCAATTGCAGAATTTTCCACAAAACTGAGCGGGAGAAACATTAGTTGTCTGTAGATCGCTGTATTGGCTTGCTGATCCAGTCGCGCTGCAAGTCTGGCTTGCAAACGGGCTTTGATGGTCTTGAGGGCGAGATCCGCCCCGATAATCAGAAGTATGCCTGCGCTCAACCAGAACAGAACATCCGTTGCGCCCGTACCTACGGCCTTGTCATAGACGTTCATGATGTAAATCGGTAACGCCAGCAGGAACATATTGACCAAAAAGCTCACCGCGAAAATCATACGCAGATCCTTGCCAAAGGCTTTCAAAGCAATCTGCGTCCACTTTTGAGCCCGGGCTCTGGCGGAAACTTCTTCCTTCTGCTCCGGGAAGACGAATGTACCACGCAATTTATTCTTTTGTGTCGAGCTTTCGGTCTCCGTTTCCGGATTGTACACCGTGCAGTTGCCGTTCTGATCTATGTCCCGGACCACGAACAGGCGGTGGGCATCGTCTAATAGAAAACACGGAAGAAAGTCACGTCGAAGCGCAGTTCGTTTTGCATCGCTCAAAGTGGTTTTGAAATCGAGCTTGAATAGAAACGTGCGCAGAGCGTTCAATTCATTGACCGGATCAATGTAGGGTTGAGCTTCGAAAAAGCGTCGATCCGACCCCGACCAGCCAATGCATGCCAGAAAGTGGCGCACGCTTTTCAGGCTATGATCCGCAATGATCGCTTTGGACGCAGATTTCTTAGGCGTGAGTTCTGTTGCGATCTGATCTTGCCAGCCGCGAACCACATTCGCTGCACTTCCGGCGGGTGAGGTGTTAGTGTTGTTCGTCATCAGGATGCTTTCTCCCGAAGAACCGGCTGTGCGTGTCGACCGGGTAGGGGGACGGTGATCTTTCCGGTTTTGTCAGAGAGTTCCAAAATATAGTCAGACCGGCGCAACAGGGACGGACGTTGAATGGCCATCAGGATCGTCGTTTTGCCCGAAAGTCGTTCTAACATTTCGGCGAACGAGGTCTCCGTCTTGGCATCCAGGCCGCTGTTTGAGGAGTCGAGCAATAAAACCGCAGGCTTGCTGATCACGGCGCGCGCAATACAGATCAATTGAGAAAACGCGGCCGATAGCTCCGGGTTCGAACTCCCGAGGAGCTGGGTGTCATAACCGCTCGGTAAGCGATTGATTTCACCGTTAAGTCCAACCAATTCTGCAACCCAGCGGGCATCTTCGGCCGTGTAGGTTCCGAACAGAGTCAGATTATCGAGGATACTGCCTTGGAATAATTGTGGGACCTGTCCAACATAGGAAATTGCGGCGCCGCTCGCTTTTGGAGGAGCTCCGTTGATCAAGACCTGACCGCGCGTCGGCGTGTTCGTACCCATAACGCAGCGCAGAAGAACACTGCGGCCGCTGCCGTCCGCGCCTTTGATCCCGATCAACTCTCCAGGCGCAATCGAAGCATTGATATCTGAGAAAATTGTTTGTTTCTCATACCCGTCAAAGCCCAATCCCGAAATCTCAACACTTGCAGGTGCGAAACTCGGCTGATGCCGGACAATTGGGGCATAGGACGCAGGCTGATCGGCAACCTGGGCATAGAGCTTTTCAACTTCGGCACATTTGTGCGCGTTTTGAACAATCCCACTCCAAGACTGAACGGAGCGCATGATCGGTTGCATCATTTGCGAGGATAACAACATGCAGGCGGCAAGGGCACCAATCGTGAGGGTGTCTTCGATGACCATCATTCCCCCAACGGCCACGACACCCATGGTCATAAGCATCGCGAACAACCCGCCGGCTTGAGCAATGGACTGCGATGCCATGACGTTTTTCCGGAGTTCCAAGCTGCTGCCGGATTGCAGCCGTTCGAAGCGGCGCATCATCAGGGGCTCCATAGCGTGCGATTTTACGGTTTGCATGGTTTGAAGCGTCTCGAGCATGAAATCATACTTGCGTTCTTCAACGCTTTCTCGCGCGTCAATAATCGCTCGCAACTGCCGGGTTTGCGTGAAGACGTAGCCTAAGAAGGCTACCAGAAAGAGTAGGGGAACCAAGATGAGGGGTCCTGCGATGATTGTTATGACGATGGCGAAAATTGGCGCCCAAGCAATGTCGATAATAATCAGGCGAGCGGAGCTGCCCTGAAACTCTGCAAGATCGATAGCGGCTTGCAGTTGCGAGATCGTCGAGCTGGCTTTTACCCTCTGCACAGTCGATGAGTTGGCCGACATTAAACGACCCATCGCGTCCATCGATAGGCGGTGCGAAAATGATGCGGCCCGCCATGCCATAATCGATCCGCGCGCGATCCGCAGGGCGCCTTCGATCAAGACCACGGAAATGAGCCCAATTACAAGGATCGCCAGCGTGCTAAACGCCTGATTCGGTAAAACACGATCGTATATATGCAGGATTGTGAGTGGCAGCGCCAAACCCATCAGGTTTATGAACCCTGAGCCGATGTAGATCGAAAGAGGCAAACCTGGCTCTTTGATAGAGCCTCCTTCGAACACAACATGCGGGATCCTCGTACGCGCCGTCATTCCCAATCCAATCCATCATTCCAAAATCCGAAGATGAACTACTTAAAGTAGAAGTTTCTAATTATGGTTAAGATCAATAGTGAATTGCATCTTGAAGGGATGCGATCGGCGAGTCTTTCGTTCTCACGCCTATAAATGCAGGAGATAGAGCTTGATGGTGCTTTTCCGGCTAAGGGTGCAAATTGTGTGAACACGCGTAAAATCGGGCGTGAATGGTATACCGGAGATTAACACCCAGGGTTGTATTTGGCGTTCAACCTTTGCGATAAATACGCAGAATTCGTGTATCCGGCACTCTGGAATAAACAGTGTCGAGTGCATAATGGCCGATCAAAACAACACCCCGTCTAAGCGTACCGGAGCCGACGTTACGGACCAGAGTTTTATCTTTGGCGAACCTGGGTCCAGGCAAAAAATAGACGCATGGGAAGGCGAGAATGCGGTCGACTTGAGCAGTGACAATGGAGAAATTGCCCTTGCAAATCTTCACTTCGGAACGGCGCAAGAAACGGATTTCTCAAAAGCCGGGTTAGATGATCAGTCGGTTGCGGCGGGCGATTTCAGCACGCCGGGTTTGGCGTCTGACGGTAACGCGATCGAGGTTGAAGTAGCGGAGAACGAAAGTGGGGCTTTTGTTGCAACGCTAACGGCCTTCGACCCGGCATCAGTAGACGCAAACGCTTTTGAGGTTTCGGATCCTCGCTTCGAGGTTGTCGACGGCAGTCTTCGCTTAGCCGACGGCGTCAGTCTCGATTTTGAAAACACAGCGCAGTTCGACGTCTCGGTCTCGGCGGTTGATGCAAATGGCGAAACGATCACAGAAGTTATTTCGGTCGATGTGATCGACGTCAATGATGCGCCAATGGATCTTGCGCTCGATGGCAATACGGTTGCTGAAAATGATGCTGGAGCCGTTGTTGGAACACTCTCATCTTTCGATCCGGACGCCGGGGATACAGTTACCTATACGGTCTCAGACGACCGCTTCGAAGTCGTCGATGGCGAGCTGCGTCTTGCAGAAGGTGTAGAGCTGAATCACGAAGAAGCGGCCAGCATCGAAGTCACCGTGACGGCGACGGATAGCGGGGGCTTGGAAACCTCTGAGTCCTTCGAAATCAATGTTGCAGATGTGAACGAGGGGCCGAGTGATCTCGCATTGGACGGCAATACGGTTTCGGAGAATGATGCTGGGGCGACGGTTGGTACTTTGTCTTCCTTCGACCCTGACGCGGGCGACACCGTTACATACACCGTCTCTGATGACCGGTTTGAGGTTATTGATGGCGAGCTGCGTCTTGCGGAGGGCGTAGAGCTCAACCATGAGGAAGCCGCAAGCATCGAAGTCACCGTCAGAGCGACGGATAGCGACGGTTTGGAAACGTCCGAAACGTTCGAGATCAACGTCGCCGATGTGAATGAAGGTCCCAGTGAACTGGCGTTGGATGGAAACACGGTTGCTGAGAACGATGCCGGGGCAACGGTTGGGACGCTTTCGTCCTTCGACCCAGATGCTGGCGATTCCGTCATTTACACTGTCTCCGATGATCGCTTTGAAGTGGTCGAGGGTGAGCTTCGCCTGGCTGAAGGTGTGGAACTGAATCACGAGGAAGCCGCAAGCATCGAAGTCACGGTTACCGCCACGGACTCTGCAGGTGCCAGCACGGAAGAGACATTTGAGATCAATGTCGCGGATGTGAACGAAGGTCCGAGCGACCTTGCCCTCGACGGCAATACGGTTGCTGAGAATGACGCTGGGGCGACGGTTGGAACGCTTTCATCCTTCGATCCAGATGCTGGCGATTCCGTCATTTACACTGTCTCTGATGATCGCTTCGAAGTGGTCGAGGGTGAGCTTCGCCTGGCTGAAGGCGTAGAGCTCAATCACGAAGAAGCCGCGAGCCTCGAAGTGACGGTCACCGCGACGGACGCAGCAGGTGCTAGCACGGAAGAGACATTTGAGATCAACGTTGCCGACGTCAATGAAGGTCCCAGCGACCTGGCGCTAGACGGTAACACGGTTGCCGAGAATGAAGCCGAAGCGACGGTTGGCACGCTTTCATCTTTCGACCCAGATGCTGGCGATTCCGTCTCTTACACGGTCTCCGACGATCGCTTCGAAGTGGTCGAGGGTGAGCTTCGCCTGGCTGAAGGCGTAGAGCTAAATCATGAAGAAGCTGCCAGCATCGAAGTCACCGTCACGGCGACAGACTCTGCTGGTGCCAGCACCGAGGAAACGTTCGAAATCAACGTCGCCGATGTGAATGAAGGTCCAAGTGATCTAGCATTGGATGGTAATACGGTTGCTGAGAACGATACCGGGGCGACGGTCGGAACACTGTCTTCGTATGACCCGGACGCTGGGGATATGGTGACATACACCGTCTCTGATGACCGGTTTGAGGTGGTCGACGGGGAACTCCGTCTCGCCGAGGGCGTGGAGCTAAATCACGAAGAAGCCGCGAGCCTCGAAGTCACCGTCACGGCGACGGATAGTGGCGGTTTGGAAACGTCCGAAACGTTCGAGATCAATGTCACAGATGTGAACGAAGGTCCGAGCGATCTCGCACTCGATGGAAACACGGTTGCTGAGAATGACGCTGGAGCGACCGTTGGGACACTTTCATCCTTCGATCCAGACGCCGGAGACACAGTCACTTACACCGTGTCCGATGATCGCTTCGAAGTCGTCGACGGGGAACTCCGTCTCGCCGAGGGCGTAGAGCTCAATCACGAAGAAGCCGCGAGCATCGAAGTCACCGTCACAGCAACAGACGCAGCTGGTGACAGCACCGAGGAAACGTTCGAGATCAACGTCACCGACATCAATGAAGGCCCGAGCGACCTGGTGTTGGATGGAAACACGGTTGCCGAAAATGACGTTGGCGCGACGGTTGGCACTCTGTCTTCGTATGACCCAGATGCTGGAGATACGGTGACATACACCGCCTCTGATGATCGCTTCGAAGTCGTCGATGGCGAGCTTCGCCTTGCAGAAGGCGTGGAGCTGAACCACGAAGAAGCGGCCAGCATCGAAGTCACCGTCATAGCGACGGACTCTGCAGGTGCCAGCACGGAAGAAACATTTGAGATCAATGTTGCAGATGTGAACGAAGGTCCAAGTGATCTAGCATTGGACGGTAACACGGTTGCAGAGAATGATGCCGGCGCAACGGTTGGAACGCTTTCATCCTTTGACCCAGATGCTGGTGATTCCGTCACGTATACGGTTTCTGACGACCGGTTTGAGGTTGTTGATGGTGAGCTTCGTCTCGCCGAGGGTGTCGAGCTAAACCACGAAGAAGCTGCGAGCATTGAGGTCACTGTTACCGCAACGGATGGTAGTGGATTGGAAACGTCCGAGGCGTTCGAGATCAACGTTGCGGACGTCAATGAAGGTCCAACGGATCTCGCACTTGATGGAAACACGGTCGCTGAGAGCGATGCCGGGGCAACAGTCGGGACGTTGTCTTCGTTCGACCCGGATGCAGGGGACACCGTTGCGTACACGGTCTCTGACGATCGGTTCGAAGTGGTCGAAGGTGAGCTTCGTCTTGCCGACGGCGTGGAGCTAGACCACGAAGAAGCGGCGAGCCTCGAAGTGACGGTGACCGCAACAGATAGCAGCGGTTCGGAAACGTCCGAAACGTTTGAGATCAATGTTGCCGATGTGAACGAGGGTCCAACGGATCTGGCGCTCGACGGCAATACGGTTTCCGAAAACGATGCCGGAGCGACGGTTGGAACTCTCTCATCGTTCGATCCGGATGCCGGGGAAACAGTCGCTTACTCCGTATCAGATGAACGGTTTGAAGTGGTCGATGGGGAGCTGCGCCTGGCTGAGGGTGTGGATCTGAACCATGAAGATGCGGCCAGCATCGAAGTCACTGTCACCGCGACGGATTCGGACGGTGCGAGTATAGAAGAGACATTTGAGATCAATGTCGCGGATGTGAACGAAGGCCCGAGCGAGCTTGCGCTCGACGGCAACACGGTTGCCGAGAATGAAACTGGGGCAACGGTCGGAACACTTTCGTCCTTCGATCCAGACGCCGGCGACACCGTGACTTACACCGTGTCTGACGATCGTTTCGAAGTGGTCGATGGTGAGCTTCGTCTCGCGGAGGGCGTAGAGCTCAATCACGAAGAAATCTCAAGTCTCGAAGTCACGGTCACAGCGACCGATGAAGGCGGACTCAGCACGGAAGAAACGTTCGAAATCAACGTCGCCGACGTCAATGAAGGTCCAACTGATTTGACATTGGCGAACGGGGTCGGTTTGGCAGAGTCTGATTTTTCTGCGGGCGATGGCCACTCTGGTGAGAGTTTGCAGCAAATGGGGCTCGAGACAGATGCAATCGTCTTTACGATGTCGTTCACAACGTCAGACGATGTTTCTTCCACTCAAACCTTGTTTGAAACGGGGGGCTCTGTCTACGGAACGAACGTCGTTATCGAAGATGGCATGCTGCACATTTATGCCGGCGAGGGCAATGATATTGAGCTGAGCATTCCGATCGAGCCTGGGACCAGCTACAGTTTCGCGCTCGAACTCGATACGGAAAGCGATACCATTCGCGTGCTCTTGTCGGACGAGCTTCCGCTTGAGGAAATGAACGCGGAGAATAGCCTCGTTGCTTCTCTCGATGACTGGACCGATCGCGATTATACCGGCTCAAACCAAATGGGCGTTGGCGACGTTGCTGGCGGGTCGGCGCAAGGTCGAGTTGGCGGGCAATTCCTTGGAGAAATCGAAGGGGACGGCCTGCAGGTCTTCTCAGACTCCAAGTTTGACGATGTCTTTATTGAAGTCGGTGTCGCTGAAAACACAGAAGGGGTCGTTATTGGAACGCTGTCCTCATTCGATCCAGACGTTGGAGATACAATCACATACTCGGTTTCCGACGAGCGGTTCGAAGTTATTGACGGTGAAATCCGCCTCGCCGAGGGCGTGACGCTCGACCATGAAACGGAAAGCTCAATCGATCTGACTGTAACCGCCACAGACAGCGGAGGCCTGACGACGACAGAAACGTTCGAGATAGAGGTCGCGGATCTGAATGACGGGCCAACCGATCTTTCCATCGATACAAACGTCATTGATGAGAACAGTGCTGAAGGTGTTGTTGGAACGGTCAGTGTATCGGATCAGGATGCGGGCGATACGCATACATACCGGCTGGTCGATAATGATGGGCAACCATTCTCGATTGATCCAGAGACCGGAGAGATCAGCGTTATCACGCCGGGTATGCCAGACGGAAGTGTTCTCCATATCGATGCATCGGGTGCCGATAGTGTAACGCTGGATGGAGGGGTTAGTGGTATTTCCGACCTTTCAGATACGGGGAATACGATCCGTCAAACGAATGCCGATCAGCGTCCGGAGTTCACTGAAGATGGTCCGTTCGGCGGGCCCGGGCTACAGTTCGACGGCCAGAATGACCATCTCGATATTTCTGACAATAGTGAAATCAATCTCTCGAGCCAATCTGAGAGATCTTTCGCCCTCACCATTCAAACCGGAGAAGACGTCGAAAGCCGCCAGGTGATTTATGAAGAGGGTGGCACAGTCAACGGGTTCAACTTCTATATAGATGATGGCCAGCTTTACATGGGCGCCTGGAGCGAGAGCACTGGGTGGGATTTCCAAGCGATTACGGTCGATGTCGAACCAGGTACCGACTATAGCATCGTCACGGTCTATGATGGGGCCAGCAATACCTATACGGCTTTCGTAAACGGCGAGGAAGTCGGGTCTCTCGAGGTTGGGGACACGATGAGTGCGCATAGTGGGAATATCGGGCTAGGCGGTCTTGCCCAGCACACCGTCTTCCATGATGGCGATAACTCCTCGAATGACGGATATTACTTCGAAGGTGCCGTGGGTGAGTTTGCGGTCTATAATGACGCGCTCTCGAACGCTGATGTCGCGGCGATGGATATGGATATGCGGGGCATCGATCCCGAGATCGATTTCGAAACCCAGGACAGCTATGATGTCACCGTCGAGGTGACGGACTCGGCCGGAGAAACGTATCAAGAAACGATCACGATCAATGTCGCCGACCTTAATGAAGGGCCAATTGAAATTGCGCTTTCTGGCGATACGGTGGCTGAAAATGAAGCCGGTGCGGTTGTCGGGTCCCTCTCATCCTTTGATCCCGATGCGGGCGACACAGTAACCTATACGGTCTCTGACGACCGGTTCGAGGTCGTAGATGGTGAGCTGCGGTTAGCGGAAGGCGTTGAGTTAGACCACGAAGATGCCGCGAGCCTCGAAGTTACGGTCACGGCGACGGATAGCGGCGGTTTGGAATCGTCCGAAACGTTCGAGATCAATGTTGCAGACGTCAATGAAGGCCCGAGCGATCTCGCCCTCGACAGCAACGCAGTTGCCGAAAACCAGTCTGGCGCCGTTGTTGGAACGATATCTTCGTATGATCCGGACGCTGGCGACACAGTCACTTACACGGTCTCGGACGATCGGTTTGAAGTCGTTGATGGTGAGCTCCGCCTCGCGGAGGGTGTGGAGCTCGACCATGAAGATGCGGCGAGCATCGAGGTGACCGTCACAGCGACAGATTCTGCGGGGCTTGAGACCTCAAGCGACTTTACCATCGATGTGCAGGATGTGAATGAGGCGCCACAAGACGTTGCGATCGAAAGCGCTGGAGAAAACCTTGTCACCGGCGGCAGCTTTGAAGAGCAGTCCGTCGCGAGTGGGCGCTGGGCAGGGTTTGGGGAAGACCAGAGCGGCAATTGGGATTCAGCGAACGGCATTGAAGTCTGGGACAATCTCTGGGGAACTGAAGCAGCAGACGGCAATCAGTTTCTGGAGCTAGACTATACGGGCGCAGCGGACGCGATTTCGCAAACTGTCACGACAGAGCCTGGAAAAGTCTACACGCTCTCCCTCGACGTTCGGGCGCGCGGCGGTGCGGACACCGATTCGATCGAAGTCTATTGGAACGGAGAGCTGATCGATGTCATTGATCCAGGCTCTACGGACTGGGAAACCGTTTCGTTTGACGTCGTTGGAACGGGCGGGGATGATATTCTGGAGTTTCGCGAAGTCGAAGACCAGAATGACGGTCTGGGCGCACATATGGACAATATCTCGCTCGTTGAAGTTCCCCTCACTGTCGTCGAGAATGTCGAAGGCGCGACGATCGGAACGGTGTCCTCGATGGATCCGGATGCGGGCGACACGGTCACCTACACCGTTTCTGACGACCGTTTTGAAGTGGTCGACGGCGAGCTGCGTCTGGCCGAAGGTGAAAGCCTCGATTTCGAAACGGAAGAAAGCGTCGACGTCACCGTCACAGCAACAGATTCCGCCGGGCTTGAGACTTCCAGCGACTTCTCCATCAATGTGCAGGATGTTGACGACTCCGAATTCACGCTGAGTTTGAACCAAGATGGCGGGACAGACGATGTTGCGATGTCGGCAAGCGTTACCGATTTCCCAACCGATGCAATTACGGTTGAGGTGACGTTCACGGCAGACGCCATGCCAGCTGGCAGCGGCGCCCCGCTTTTCTCTTATGCTGGCGGCGGCGGCTGGGGCAATGATGTTTTGCTCTGGGCCGAAACCGGTACCGGAGAGCTGAGCGTGTTCCTCGGTGGGAACAAGTATCCGACCGGCATTTCTAACGCGGACCTGTTCGATGGCGAGGAGCATACCGTCTCGTTGGCCTGGGATCAGGAAACAGGAGATCTAACCGTTTATGTGGACGGGGTGCCGGAGTATTCGTCGGTCGTAAGCGTAGGCGATCTGCCGTCCAATGGCACAATCGTTCTCGGTCAGGAACAAGATAGCGTCGGCGGCGGTTTCGACGATGCTCAGATCTTTGAAGGCCAGATATCCGACGTTCGCATCTATGACGAAGCACTTTCCGAAGAGCAAATCGCAGACAATGCCGCCGGAAACGTGGAAGAGTCTGGGCTTGTCACCAATTGGGTGATGGATGAAGCCGTAGATGGCGTTGTTTCCGATCTCGCCGGTGATAACGACCTTGTTCTTCAGAATGATGCGGAGATCGTGACTGAAACCGACACTGGTTCTGAGGTCAATAAAATTGAGGGCACGGACGGTGATGATGTTCTGACCGGCACTGATGGTAATGATGATGTTGCTGGCGGCGCCGGAGATGACCTGTTCGTTTATGAAGCGGACGGTGGGTCAGACTCGTTCGATGGCGGCGAAGGTTGGACGGATACCGTCGACCTATCCAACGCCGTCGGAGATGATGCGGTCTATGGCGAAGACTGGACCGTCGTGCTCACCGAAGGAGAGATTTTGAGTGAGTCGAGCGAGTTGTTGGAGCTATCTGACGACGCGTCTGGTTACATTCAGCTCGAAAATGGTGATACCATTGATTTCACCAACATTGAGCAGATCGGTTTCTAGACCCGGATTGTCGTTTGATAGACCTAGTCTCCCGGCGGTGCCAGCTGGTTGATGAGCGCTAATAGACCATAGCGCGCGCGGCGATAGTCGAACTCGGCCTGCGACAGGCTGATTCTTGCAAACACGAGATCGCGCTGGCCGTCGAGCACGTCTCGAACGCTGATGCTGCCCGATTTGTATTCGGCCTGCTGACCCTCAACGACGATTTCGCTGGCGGTCACCGCCGCTTCGGCGGCCTCAATCGCGGATATTGCGGCTTGCAGCCGGTTCCAGTCCGATGTCACCGCTTCTTCGATTGCGAGGCGCGCGTCACGGCGCGTCGCGTCTTCGCGCGCGAGTCTGGCGTTTGCAGCTTTTATTCCTGACAGGTTTTGACCACTCTGAATGAGCGGGATGCTCAATCGGGCAACGACTTGAAACTCGTTCGGTTCTTGCTGCACGCCAGGGATCCTGGAAGAATCATCGAGATCATAGACATTGTATTGACCGTCCAGAGAGAGTTTCGGCGCGAATTGTCCTTGCGCCACACGTTTTCCGTGGCGGGCGGCAGAGACGAGATCGTCGCGGGCCAGTAGTCCAGGATTGAGCTGAAAGGCTTGAGCGATTCCATCCGCCGCGCTGATGATTTCATCTTTCATACGATCGGTATCAGGCACCAGGATCTCAGGCGGAAGCTCGCCCGTTTGACGGGAATAATTCGCTTCCGAAGCTGCGAGCTGGGCCTCCGCGCGCAACAATTCGGCCTTTTCTTGTTGCATACGCGAGTTCGCTTGCGACACCGCGATCAGGCTTTCAGCACCCGCCTCGCGCCGACGGTCTGTGAACATGACTTGTTGCAGGAGCAGGTCCAGGCTCTCTGTTCGATGTCGAACGATTTCACGATCCAATGTTAGAGAGGCGTGCGCAATCGCGGCAGCTTCAGCAACAAGTTGACGATTTTCTTTTTCAAGCAAGAGCTGGGCCTTGGTTGAGGCGTTTGCTTCTTTCAGACCGAAATAGGCGGTTCCACCTTGAAAGACCGGTTGAGAGAATGCGAGAGAATATGTGACCCCATCCTCATTGCGCAGCCGTTCAAGATCTTCGCTACGCCATTGCTCGCGACTGGCGCTCACCGATGCGGATACGGACGGTA
Organism: Pseudomonadota bacterium; assembly: GCA_038527765.1. Classification (GTDB taxonomy): domain Bacteria; phylum Pseudomonadota; class Alphaproteobacteria; order Caulobacterales; family Hyphomonadaceae; genus Henriciella. The sequence goes on along the minus strand of JBCBFK010000002.1, from coordinate 338,177 downwards.
AAAGCTGGCCAATCGCACCAATTCTCTGCGCCCTCGCAACATCGGTTTCCGACGCACTGATGTCGAGTTGTGGATTATGCCTCAGGGCGGATTGAATCGCATCATCGACCGTTTGGGCTTGAGCCCAACCTGTGGCCGCAAGCGCGGTGGCAAATCCAAGAATGAATCGTCTGTTAACCATCGTTTCCGTATCAAGAGAAATGGTTAATTTACAATTTCAGGTAGAAGTCATCCGGAGCAATCACCGGTGGACGGCTCCTTAACTGTTGGCACACCGATATCGCCAATATGGCAGATTGCGGTGTCGATAGAAGGAGCCATCAGTCTAATGCGCACCTGTCTCCGCCGACCGACTTCACGATCAAACAGAAACGCCTCCGGCTTTCGCATCAGCTAAAAACGCAGCTAACCCTTTGTCCGTAAGGAGGTGATTGGCCAATCCTTTGATGACGTTTGGAGGAGCAGTCACCACGTCCGCACCGACCAAGGCGCAGCGTTGGACATGCATTGGGCTTCGAATAGAAAGCTCTTTCGGGAGGTTTTCGAGCCATATTTAACACCACTGACTAAGAAAAACGCATCGCCCCAAACTCTCGCAGAGGGATTTGATATTATGTGTCGCGCCTGTGTCCGAGATGCCCGTTCGATCAAACATCTCCGTGCCCTTATGGTCCTGCAGAAAGAGCAGATTTTGTCGATTCTGCTAAATTAAGTGCCCCTCGCCCTTACGCACCCTAAACCTCCGCGTGCCTCCTGCGCGTCCAAGACTCGGTTTTTCCGACTATCTACTATAACCGAACGCTGCATGGATCAGGTGCTCGAGTTGCTGCCGATACTCAGCGCTCGATGGCGCGGCGATTCCATCGACTTGCAGTGATTTCTCAGCCACGCTGAACCCGAACACGACGGCGGCGAAAAGGGCGGCACGCTCAGGGCCCAGCAAGTCACGTAAAGACTGTTGGAAGTGACGATCGTATAAATCGCGTACCAAGCTCCCAACCTCCTCATCAAAGGAATTGGTCAACAGCATCGTTACCGCGGATGGCTCAGTACGCGTCCGGGGTGCTTCGGCGAAGATACGAACAAAGGCCTCGATCAATTCCATCTCACTGGTTGGCGGCGTTTCGAAGATATTGAACGCCCCCTCCAAAGTGGCTTCGAACAACCCTAACTTGCCGCCAAAGTGACGTGAGACGAGCGCGACATCCACACCTGCCGCGCTGGCAATCTGACGCAAAGACACGTTCGAATACCCGTTCGTCCAAAATCGCCGGCGGGCGTGCAGCAGTAGTTTTTCCTTCGTGTTCATTTCACTCATTACCAACTCATACACCGTTTCTGACCCTCATAGTCAACAAGTGTTGACAATTTGTCTGCACCCCTTATCTGGGGTGTCAACAAGTGTTGACAAGGTGCGTTTGAGGAGCCGAGCATGCCAAAGAAGATCGCAAAAAGTGGATTTCGAAATTGGAAAACGGATCGATTGCCGGACCTTTCTGGCAAGACATTTCTCATCACCGGCGGAAATTCGGGTATCGGATTTGAGGCCGCAAAGTATCTGGGTGGAGCAGGGGGTGATCTAATCATCGCGGCTCGGAATCCTGACAAAGCCGCACGCGCTGTTGCGGCGCTCAAGCCAAACGTAAAAGGCAACGTTGATCAGGTGACATTAGATCTCGCAGACCTTTCATCGGTCCGCGCTGCGGCGGACGAAACAAGATCGAAAATCTCCAAACTTGATGCCCTGATCAACAATGCTGGCATCATGCAGACCCCGCCTCAGAAAACGGTAGATGGTTTTGAAATGCAGATTGGAACCAATTATCTTGGGCACTTTCTGCTGAATGGACTGTTGTTTGATCTGGTAGAGAAGGCCTCCGGGCGTATTGTGACCGTTAGCAGTATCGCCCATAAATTTGGGCGTATGTATCTCGACGATCTAATGATGACAGAGAACTATTCTCCAACTTACGCTTATGGGCAGAGCAAGCTCGCCAACATGCTCTACGCCATAGAACTTGATCGCAAACTCAAATCCTCTGGCAGCACGGTTACAAGCTATGCGTGTCACCCTGGATATTCAGATACCTCATTGCAAAGCACGGGTCCGACCGGGTTGTGGAAGGGCATGTATAAAATAACCAATACGCTCATGGCCCAGCCCGCAACAAAAGGTGCCATCCCGACCGTCTTGTGTGCAGCTGGCACAGAAGCTGTACCAGGTGCATATTATGGTCCGACCGGAATGGGAGAAAGCCGTGGTCCGGTCAGCGACGCGCTTGTCTCCGAAAAGGCTTTGAACGATGCGGATGCAAAGAACCTCTGGCAGCAAAGCGAGGCGCTCGTGAACTTCTCTTGGGATAAAGTTCTCTCGTCTTAGCGGCGCGCTCTCGGTGATAAGCCGTTCTGGCTGAGTTGGGTTTCGGGCTTTGGATAGAGTGTGAGACTGCTTTTATGAGCGTTTGTGCGATAGAAACTTCGCTTGTGGCGCTGCTAAGCTGGGGCTTTTTTTACACACCTAAAGTCGGGATTGCGCTATCTCGAACCACTGAATGACTTGATTGAGGTGCGCCTGTCCCCATTCGTTCGCAAATCTTTGAGTATGAAGATCGCCGGGGTTTCTGAGCGCATTGAGGCGGGTCTGGATAAACTCAGACGTCAAAGGAATGCCGCACTCTACGGTAATACAGTGTTGCCAATCCTCATAACTAGACAATTTGACCATCCGTAAGTGACCTGTTCTGTTTGCAAGGAGTATGCGAACACTTAGATGTGATGCAATCATATTGCAAATGAAATTCATTCGCGGTAAAAGCGCCGCGACAATCGTCGAGCTTTTTTCATGAAAACACACCCAATCGTTATTGTCGGGGCTGGACCCGCGGGGATCGGTATCGGAGCGCTGCTATCCCAATGTGCCCTGCCTGCGTTGATCCTCGAGCGTCGCCGCATCGGAGAGAGCTTACTCAGCTGGCCGAAAGAGACCCGGTTTATCTCCCCGTCTTTTACGGGAAACTTCTTTGGAGCGGTGGACTTAAATGCCATCACGCCCGGCAGCTCCCCAGCGTTTGGATTGCAAACCGAGCACCCCACGGGCGAGCAATATGTGAACTATCTCAAAGACCTGACCGAGTTCTACAATCTGGAAGTCGACGAAGGGGTCGAGGTGTTGGACATCACGTTTGAAGACACTGGTACCATCTTGTTGACCACGACCGAGGGAGAACTCAGATGCCGCGTGCTGATTTGGGCGGGCGGTGAGTTTCAGAACCCAAAAGCGATCCCGGGCACGGTGCGCGTGAATGGATCGTATAAGTCCATTCCTACCGGCCACCACGTCATTATTGGCGGCGCCGAAAGTGGCATGGAGACGGCCTATCATCTGGTGAAAAACGGATCATCCGTCAGTGTGCTTGATCCATCCGCGCAGTGGGCCGATCGGGTCAGCGATTCCAGCTATGGTTTGAGCCCATACACATTTGCGCGCGTGCGCCATTTGAAGAAGAGCGGCAAAGCCGAATTCATCGCGGAGCAAGCGACCCATATTTCTGAACAAGAAGTGCGCACGGAGAGCCGCGTGTTTCAGCTTGAGCACCCAGCGATCGATGCAACCGGTTTCGATATTTCGAAAAGCCTCGCCGGACAGCTGTTTGATTTTTCAGAGGGGCATGCAGCGCTCACCGATTGCGACGAAAGCACGTTGCATAAAAACGTCTATCTGGTCGGTCCGAATGTGCAGCATGAAAGAGCGATTTTTTGCTTCATCTATAAGTACCGGCAGCGTTTTGCCGTGATTGTTCGAGAGATTTTAAATCGGTGGGGACAAGACCATCCGATGATCGCAGAGTATGCAGAGAATGGTTTCCTGCTGGAAGATTTGAGTTGCTGCGACGGGGAATGTGTATGCTGACCCGATCCCTAGAGCGCGCGGCGGACTTCATGTCTGGACGTGGCACAGCGGTCGCTCTGATTGCGGCCATCCTTCTCGGTGCAGCGATGGGAACGCTCTGGCCGCAGTCAGAAACGCTTTTGTCGGGTCTGATCGATTACACGATCTTGATTCTGGTCTTTTTGCTCTTGTTCGAAGTCCGGCTTCAAAGTCTTCTATTCAGCTCCAATCGATGGCAATTTCTGGCCGCGGCCGTTCTTGCAAACTTCCTGATCATTCCTGTGCTCGGCTTTGCCATCGCGTCGCTCTTCGTCTCGGCGCACCCTTTGTTTTTTATCGGATTGGTGATCTATTTTCTTGCACCCTGTACGGACTGGTTCTTGGCGTTCACGCGCTTAGCGAAGGGTAATACGGCCCTTGGCGCCGCATTGCTGCCGATCAATCTGGTTCTCCAACTTTTGCTCTATCCACTCTATCTCCAATGGTTCGGGTTCGGAGCCGTCGGAATTGAAGCGGGAGAGATTTTTCAAACCCTGTGGACCTGGTTTTTGATCCCGCTGGTCCTTGCGGTCAGCATGCGCTTCCTGACAGAGCGATTGTTGAACAAGTCGCAATTCGAAATTGTTCAGGCCCTAGTTTCCGTCACTGTACCGCTTCTTTTGGCGGTCCTCGTCTGGCAAATTGTGGCGGTCAATTTCGGGACACTGATCGCGAATGTCACGGTCCTGCCGCTCATTTTTGGAGCGATCTTCTTGTTCTTTGTTGCGACTTACCTCTTGAGCGAAACCACTTCAAAGTGGATGCGTCTGTCCTATGAGGATCGGGTCTTGATGACGATGACCACCGCGGCCCGCAATGCGCCGATGATGCTCGTCATCACGATGGTGACGCTTCCAGACCAGCCCATCATTTACAGCGCAATCATCATTGGCATGCTGGTTGAGCTGCCGCATTTGATTGCTTTGAAGAGTGTTCTGTTGCGCCAACGGGGCAACGTTATGAAACTCACGTTGGAATCGAGCACCTGAACTCTGAGCCTACTTTTTCAAAACTCGCTGGATGCTTTTGGGGATGCCTTGAAACAGCGAAATGGATTTGAGTTCGCCTTATCTCGACGAAAATGATTCATATCGGACGGGCAGGGGAGTTAGTCGCCGATAGCTACCCATGAAACGCACACTTGTTCGGCTTCAGCGCCCTTCGATTTCGACCGTGAAGGTTCTTCGGGTGACACCCGCGGGTGGCGGTGGGAAGGGCTGCGCGCGTTCGATCATACGCAGAGCCTCCCGATCGAACCGTCGCGAGCCTGAACTGGTCGCGACTGAAAGGTTCACGATACGCCCATCTGAGTCGAGTTCGAACCGAACAAAGGTCGCGCCTGCCTGGGAGGCGCGAGGTCGGCGCACGCGCAGAATATGGCGCATCACCAAACCGGCATAATTGTCAGCCGCAGCGTTGCCGGCTTGCGTGGCGGTGGACGCTTCTGTGGCAAACTCCGAGTTTGCCGCGACGCCATCCGACACGGTATCATCTAGACCCTGTTCCGCGTCTATATTGCTTTCTGCGGCGTCGAGCGTGTTGCTTGTTGGATCACCCAATGGCGTGGTGTCAGATTCTGTTTCGGTGTCGGTTTCCGAAGGCGCATCATCAGCTTGGGTGGGTTCAGGTTCCGTTTGCGGCGGGACGGGGTCTGGATCAGGTTGTACAGGTGGCGCGGGCTCCAGTTCTGGCTCGCTTTCCGGCTCCGGTTCGGGTTCTGAGGCAATTTCGGGTTCTGGTTCGGGTATGACCTCTGGTATTGGTTCCGGTTCTGGCTCTGGTTCTGCCAAGACAGGGGCGTCTGTCGCAGGCGTTTCAACCGTGTCGAGGATCGGTTCTATGGCAGGGTCAGCCGTGTTTTCAGGGGCCGGATCAGAAGCCCCTTCTGGTTCACCCATTTGAGTTGTTGCCGGTCCGAGGGCGACTGACACGGCGCCTCCGGCAAGGTCTGCAGTACTCTTTCTTGGCAAAGCAATAAGGGAAAGGAGGCCAATATGAAGTCCGGCTGCGACCAGGACTGCACCACTCCAGACGATGATTTCCCGTCGCATCATGAGCTTTGGTGCTCCGTCACCACGACAATATCTTCAATGCCAGCTTCGCGGAGCATCTGCACAGTTTCGAGCAGCTTTTGAGCCGGCAGGTTCTGGTCGGGAAGCAGTCGGGCTTTGGCGCTTTCGGCCTTGAGAGAAGCCACATAAGTCCCGATATCCGTCAGCACCTCTCCGGCAAATCGCAACTCGCCAGTTGCGGTCATGACAAGCGCATCCCCATCCTGACAGCACTCAAGATCCCCAGTCTGCACGAAAGTCAAACCATCGCGATCCGCATTCTCGAGCGTTCCGGCGACCATGAAAAAGATCAAAATCAGAAACACGATATTGATGAGAGAGATCACCGGGTCCCGGTTTGAGGAGCGTTTCTGGCGTTTCATTGCGGTTCCACCAGTTGGATCGAAAGCCCTTCAACAGAATTGATCAGGACCAGTGTTTCGATCATTCGCTGGGTGGTCACCGCTTCAGTGATCGTGACGCTGACTTGCGATTGCGCTGTGACCAAAGTGGAGAGCCTGACGGCTAGGTCGGTATCGCTCACCGAGCTTCCATTAAGGCGCAATGCCTCGGGTAAAATTTCGAGCGTGATAAGGTCAGTTTGGCTGATGTTTGCAGCCGTCGCCTCTCCGTCCGCCACAGATGCAATGTTCAACTCGGAAAACTGTGAGAAGGTCGAAGACAGCATGAAAAAAAGAAGCAGTAAGAAAATCACATCGATCAATGATGTGATCGACGCCCGGCGTCTACGTCTTACGCGTCTAAGCGCCATTTAAGTCTCGTTATCTGGTGTATCCGACGCCGATGGGGCAGGGGTGGCGAGCACGCTAAAGGCATGTTCTGCGCGCAGTCGCTCGCCATCAATGCGCGCTTCGAACCACGAAAGCGCAATTGAGGTCGGCATGGCCACAGCGAGGCCTGCTGCAGTGGTCAAAAGGGCAACCCAAATCCCGCCCGCCAAAGCAGATGGATCAACTTGCGAGCCGCCATCCTGCAGAGCTTGAAACGCTTCAATCATACCGAGCACTGTGCCGAACAAACCGAGCAAGGGCGCAAGCTGTGCCACCGTGTCGAGCACGCGGAACCCCTTCTCTAAGCGATTGAGTTTGCGCTCCGCTTCACTCTCGAGGCGCGACTTGGCGGCATCTTCGCCTGCGATCTCGAGCCCCAATTGGACAACGGGCGCCAGGAAATGACGCGATGATGTAATTCTGGTCATCGCATCTCCGCGTCGTCCGGCATCCCAATGCGCCAGTGTTTCCCGGATGGCATCATCGCGGCCGACGCGGGCACCATGGTATTGCCAAGTCTTGTAAAAAATGAGCGCAAGCGTTCCGATCGAAACCACAATCAAGAGCATGATGACTGGGCCACCAAGCTCATAAACACGTAAAATTGGGTCGAACACCGACATGTAATCACTCTCTTTTTAACGGGCTCAAACCCTGAAAAGCACAAAGAGCGGAACGTGAATGCCTGGACCCGTCCCGCCCTTTGCTCCCCTTTGTTTTCAAACTAGAACAGGCGCGAAACCGTCAGTTTGAAATTTTGGCCGACTGCCGGACGCGTGGCCAAAAACGGTGTGTAGTCTTCGTCAAATGCGTTCTCGAGCCCGAACCGGAATTCGGTGCCTTCCAAAAAGCCTTCCTGAGGCGCAAGTGTCGCGCGAAGGTTGACGATGGTGAAGGAGTCCGCCTCAAGCGTGGACGTCCCGGTGTTTATGTCGCGATCGAACGCTGTGAGGATCTCTGCAGAGACATCTGCGAATTCGCCGAAGCGCTGTCCGAACGTCGCCCGGATCGAGTCTTGTGGTGTGCGATCCCAGTCAATGGTCGTGTCCAGAACACGGGTCGGCGTTCCATTGATGTCAATGACGCTCACCTGGCTCTCTTCACCTGTGACGAAGTTCGCGTTGAGATCCACATAGAAACCGCTGAACCGTGCATAAGAGGTTTCAATCTCCAGGCCGGTAATATCGATCTCTTCAGCACCAGAATAAGACGTTACATCATCGAGGTTGGTGTCATAATAGTTGACCTTCAGGGCGAGCGCGTCGTCCCCGAAAACCCCAATCTTGTCATAAGAGAAGCCGCCTTCCCATGTTTCAGAGAGTTCGGGTTGGTCGAAGAACTCAAGGCTTTCTAGGTCATCGATGATTGGCAGGCTTTCGGTGTACGCATAGCTGCCGAACACAGTGAAGCCGTTTCCGAACTCATATCGAAGCGATGCGCCGCCGACGAGGGCGTCCGTATCTGCCGTCCGAGTGATTTCCGGCGTTGGCATTGGCGGTGCAAACGGCGATTGCGGTGGTGCATCCGGATCAGGAATAGTGCCTTCAATTTCTGATGACTCATAGCGCAGCGCCGGCGTGAAATAGAGATTATCGGTCAGCGCAATATCGTCGACAACGAAGAGCGCAAAGCGATTGTCCGTGCCGCCTGGCGCAGACTGTTCGTCAACGCGGTCACGTTCCTGCAATTCGAGTCCATACCGCAGGTCATGCGCAAACGGGCCGGTCTCGATGTAGGAGTTGTTTTTGATCGTGAAGCGCGTGGTTTCGTATTGGTGGTCTGCATCACCCAGCGCGATGACGACTGGGCCGAAAAACGGGTTCGCTTCAAGGGATGAGCTGCCAGGAACATAGCTGCTATCGATTTCTTGATTGGCATAAGTCAAGCCGACTTCAAGATCGATCAGATCGCTTCCAGCTGGCGCGTAGGTGTAGAACAGAGACGCCGTTTGGCTGGTAATATCACGATCTACGTTTCCGAATGCATCCGTCGTTGTGAAGAATGAGTCGTACGGCACATCACGTTCTGACGTGTCGGTTTGCGTGAAGCTCGCCATGATGCTGTGAGCCATGTCCTGCCCAAAGCTGTAGCGGCCTTTGAGCAAGAAGGATGGCAGCTCAAATGCGCTATTGCCAATCTCGTCGCCATTGCCATCGTCTTGGTTTGATTGCTCGCGATAGCTAAAGTTACCGAGCAATTCGAGCTGTTCGCTGGCTTGCCAGGCGAGAGTTGCAGAGCCGTTAAGCTGGTCTTTGTTGGTGCCTGCGCCAACGGTGAGGCCGGCTTTGAAACCCGGTACGCCTCCGGTCAGGTCGGATGCATCGACAGTCTCGAGAAGGACGATACCGCCCACGATACCGGTGCCATATTCATAGCTGCCAATGGTACCGCGTTGCACGCTGACGCTACGATAGAGGAAGGGGTCTGTGAACAGCTGCGTGCCGATACGGTAGATTTCTTCAGCGCCAGTGTTCGCACCATCAACAACAACGGCAACTTTTTGGTCGGTTCCGAAAGTTCCGTTGGCACCGAACCCACGGATGTTGATCCCCGAGCCTGACGGTGTCGAGCCATTCACAAGGGTCACCCCAGGAACAGAATCAATCAACTCAGCGATTGTGTTGGCCTGGCGATCGTCGATCTCTTCTTTTCCGATGACAGTGAGGGCGACCGGTGTGTCAGTTTGCACTTCTCGTTTACTTTCGCCGAGTGTGACTGTGCCAAGAAACTCGCCGTCATCTGTCGCAGTTGTTTCTTCCGCCGGGCTCTCCTGGGCGAAAGCGATGCCCTGTGATGCCAGAACAAGCCCGAGTGCCGTTGTGCCAAATCGGACATGCTTAAAAAACTCTCTCTTGGGCATTGATACTCTCCTTAGATCCCGAGAATGATAATCGTTCGCAATTGGGAGGGTGGATAGCAGGTGGTTTCCTTTTTGCAAATGATAATAGTTCGCATTGTCACATTCGCCGCAGCATGCGTGGCTATATCGCAACGATTACAAGACAAATACTCGGTAGACGGGCAAATTAGCTCTCGCTCACAGGCTAAAGAGGTGCCTTCATCCACAATGGATCGTCTAATCCCAGAAGAATGTTGGCTCGAACTCTCTTAAATCGAGATTGCACTATTTGATGATAAACAGCTTGCCCGTTTCGGGATCGCGATAGACTTGCCCGACGGCTTCCAAACCTTCGCCAGCGGCATCTGCGGAGGCCGGCATCTCAGGCAATTCCGGCCCCATATCAACATCCTGAACAATTGCTGGCTGGCCATTGAAGCTAGCCAGAGCGGCGATCAAGCCGACCGCAAAGACTAACATTAAGTCCATGAGATTTGGAAGCTGACCAATATTGGCGGCTTGGGACTCGCCATCAAAACGTGTCGTCGTAAAATTACGCATTCTCGGCCTCTATCTGAGTTAGAGCGACGTCATAGGCGCCTCGGCGATAGCGCCCGATCAGCATCGCAAGGACTCCAACGAACAGGCCAAGGACAGTTGTGTCAAAAGCGGTTGTGATCGCCGAAGCGAGCGTTGCGAAATCGCCATTGCCCATGGCGGCAATTCCAGGTCCAAGCGGGATCAGTGTGCCCATCAAGCCAAGGATCGGGCTGATACGCGCGATGATGTCGACGCGCCCGATCCGCTGGCGTGCGAGTTGCTCCATTCGCTCTCCGCCAAGGGCCTTGATTTTTTTAATGCCACCGAAGCGCTCTCCGATCGCGACGCCGAGTTCGAGAATGATGACGCACGTCAGCATCAGTAAAACAGCAATGACCGGCCATAGTAATGCATCGACCAGCGCGTGGAGGAGAGGGGACAGACTGGTCATGACGGGGCTCGCCTTCCAAAGAATACGCCGAGGCCGAGTAAGCCCAAAATCGGGATGAACATCCACCAGTTTGAGAAACGCGAAACCGTATTGGACGCTTCGATCGGGCGGAGCTCTCTAATCATTTCAGGGGGGCGGGTCTCTGAGGTGACTAATCCCCGCGCCGCGTCACGAACGGCGTTGAGTTGTTCCATCGTTTGCGCTGGAAGATAGTTGCTGAGCCAGTCCAGCATGGGATGATCTGGCTGCGTATGGCCGCTTCCGGGCAAGCCCGCTTCGATGACGACGGCGGCAAAGGCCTCTGCTAATTCAGAGATGGTGTCTTCATCCGCCGCCCAATGCTGTTTGTGCGCGGCAACCAACATGATGGCCAAGATATTCGCTTTTACAGGCTTTTGCGTGTCTTCGTCGAAAAATGCCTCCAGCCCGAGTTCGTAGCGATCATCTATGTAGATATCTTTTGCATCGTCCCAAATCTGGTCCGGGAAAAGGTCTGGATTTGTCGCTTCCCAGCCCCACAGGTTTTCAAAGAAAGTGAAATTCATCGTTCGTGCGCCCGCATAGCCATGCGGCATGAGGGATTTAATCCAATTCGGGTTGAGCTGACGGGCGCGCAGCTCTTGCACAATGGCACTCGCCAATGGGGCTGTTTCTGGATTGTCGGGATCGCTGACATCTATGACAAACCCTCGGGCTGCTTCCCCACGAACCGACTCAACCGCGAGATTCAGACCGCCGAGATAGTCGAATGCGTCATTATTATCGACGAGACCATAGAGGTTGCTGGCCCGTCCAAGATAGCTGTCACTCACGTCTTCAAGACGCTCCACAAAAGCGGCCTGTTTTGCGTCGCCATCGAAGCCGACGCCATAGGCGTGTCCCATGCGCGCAATGTACGTCTGTGCGAGTTCACCTCGGTCGCTCCAAGCGCCTGATCGTTCCGCCAAGCGATTCATGCCGGCGCCATATCGACCCGGGGCTGGGCCAAACAGACGTAAACTCGCCTCTCGGCCGTCGCCCGTTGCAATGGTCTCTCGATCCAGCATGTCTGAGACCCAGGCTGCTGCGATCTTATTGTCCGATAGGCTGTCCGTTCCGGGACTGCGCAATTCTCCGAGCGGTTCAAGCGCTTCGTTGAGCGCGGATTGCAACTCTGGATGCCGGGCGATGATGGTCACAGAAGCCCCATCGATTGCCAATAGGGCGGCTTTATCCAACCACTTTAACTGCTCGCCATATAGATCCCGAAACAGACCGGAGCTTACGAAGCTGACATCCTCGCGCGGTCCGTCCAAACGCTCTAACCCTGTCAAAATACCGCGCGCGTTCCAAACCGGTTTCACGCCCAAGAGTTTCATGCCAAACGCTATCATGACACCACCATCCCGAACCGTATCTGACGCCCAAAGCACAATCGCCTGATTGTCTTCAGACACTGGTTTTGATGTCGCCATGGCCGAACCAATGTCCCATGCCACAACGTTGGGAATAAGGCTGGCATCGAGGCCATAGAAGTTGCGCCCTGTCGGCAGAGCATCCGGCGATCGCACAGGATCATTGCCTTTTCCGGGTTCCACAAAGCGGCCGTTCAGACCCTCCATCAATGCGGTCATCTCTCTGGAGGGCGATTGTTCTAAGAGAGAACGGGCGTCAGGCGCCTCCATGGAGGTCAACATGATCTCGACCGCGTCTTCTGACCAATCTTGACCGAAGACATGCAAGCCAAGGGGCATAAAGTCTTCTTGAACTTCGGTGAGATAATGCCCGACTTCATGGACCAGAAGATCGGCCGAAAGGGTCTCGAACTCGAACGTTTCCCCGCCACCATGTTCGGCCTCCAATTCCGCAATCAAGCCATCCTTGAGCCCCAGATCGACGACCATTTCTCGAATGCGACTTAGAGATTGCGCCCGTGTTGCATCGCCGGCATCAGACGGGTCTGCCGCCTCAAAACTCTCGACCAGTTGGCGAAGACTGAGCAATTCATCATAAAAGGGAGTGACCTGGAGCGGCGGCGTCAAATGATCAACGATCACGGCCAGGCCTCGGCGTTTGGCCTGGATCCCCTCACCGACACCGTCGACAATGTATGGATAGAGCCCCGGAATATCTCCGGCGATCAATCGTGAATAGTCCGTGGTTTGGAGGCCAACGCGCTTGCCCGGTAGAAACTCATAGGTCGAGTGACGGCCCAAATGAATGATCGCATTGGGGTCAAACTCTGTCTGCAGCCAGCGATAAAATGCCAGATATTGATGTGGCGGGGGCACGCTCATATTAGCGTGCAATACTTCTTCATTGACGGCCCATCCTCGAACGGGCTGAGGTGCGACGAGCACGTTTCCAAAGCGCAAGCCTGGGAGCACAAACTCGCCTTCATGGGTCATAACGTATCCTGGAGCCGGTCCCCACCCCCGCAGGCCTTCGATGCCTTGTTGCATCAGCCCGCGCGAGAGCGCTTCAATCGTCGCCCATTCGTCTTCGCCGGTGAGAAGACGCTCATAGCTCGCTTCAAGTTGTGCGAGCAGGTCTTCGGCCCGCTCATGATACTCTATTGGCGCGCCCTCGATGACATATTCCATATCGTGCACGGCGTCTAAGATGAGCTGCTCCGCCTGCGCTAGATCGCTCTGATCGATCGCCGTGCGAACCCGAATTTGCAGGGCGGCTAAGGGCCCATCTGTCATCTCAGCCTGTGTGAGCTCGGGAAGTGTTTCGAACCAAGTCTGATAGGATGAAACCGGAAACGCCATCCCTGTTTCGGAAAGTTCTGCCAGGGCCTCACTATTTTCTGGGAGATTGACCGCGCGCTCGAGAATGAGATCTAAAAGCGCTTCCGGCGATTCCGGCAATGTTCCGACGTCATAGCCGTCTCGGTCCAAGCGCTGCAGAATTTCAAGCAGGCTCGCCGGAACATCGAGATTGTCTGCGCCGATATTATGCCGCCCAGGTGGGTGATTGTAATAGATAATCGCGAGACGCTTATCTTGATTGGAAAGGGTCCGGAGCTCCGACCAGGCGATCATGCGTTTTACCGCGGACGTCACTTCCTTAGCGATGGGCTGCGTCACCCGAACTTCGATGCCCGAGACCGGGTCGAGGCGCGGCGGTGTGGCGGCGGCCAAGACGACAGGCTGGCTGCCACCGACAAGCTCTGGCAAGGCGACCCGGTAATAGACGCTGTCTGTTGGCATACCATCTGTGCCGGACCGCCAATCCGGCTCTTCTAAGTCAACCAATTTGATGCCCTTTAAGAGGGGCACATCTAAGTTCAGAAGCGCGTCCTGAGCGCGGTCTTGTTCGCTTCCACCAATTGCAAAATCCTGCAGCAAGACGATCCCGGAGAGGTTTCGATGGGCGAGCTGCTCAAGCGCATCGGCGCTCGCAGCGCCCCAATCGGCATAGACCGACAAACACGCGGCGCTCTGAGACACAAGTTCTGCGCAAAGGCGATCATGTAGGTCGGCGTTTCCAGCTTGATCACCTGTGTCATAGTCCACGATGCCGATAAGGGGCGCATCTGATGGGCCAACGACCTCACCGAAGCGGACTGGGGCGATTGGAACAGGTGGGAGGATCTGATCCAATTGGTCTGGGTAAAGCAGGGCGGCGAAAAGGTTGGCTTGATTGTCGACGCCGCGCGCTTGCCAGTAATCATTGGCGAGCGACCAGGATGCGTTGGCAATGCTCAGCGCATTCGCCTCTGAGGCCCCGAGATCGACGCGCGCCCCGGTTTCGTCACGCGACCGTGAAATCAAATTACGCGTGGAACTGACAACGTAAACGTTCTCTGCCTTGCCTGAATTATCGATCAGTCGACTTAGGCGTTCTGCATCTTCGCTGAACACACCCGCCACAAAAAATACATCCGCCTCGGAGATCCGCTCGATAATTTCAGTGTCGCTCATGCGGCCCAATTGTCGCGGAGTGCGCAGTGAGATCTCTGAGTCAAGATACGCCTCTGTAAACTGTTTAGAGGCGGCCGCAGCGGTTGCAGAATTTCGCTCTGAAACAACCCCGAAAAGCTGATCTGCAAACGCCCATTGCCCAATGAGCAAGACCATCAAACAAATACAAAAGGATCTAATGATGACCATCAGACGACCTCCTACTAAAACCGCATGAAGACGTGCGGAATGCATAAACGGGTCGTCTCTGCGGACTTCCGGCGCTGGCGACTATCCCGGTCGCAAGAGCGGACGACGTAAGCGGCAAGTCTCCTGACTCATGGGTCTTCGCCGTCGTGCAAAAGTCTTCCCAGAAACTTCCAGTGACTTTTTTTGCTGGCTCACCAAATACAGTTGCGGGAACAGCGCCGGGTTCACACCAGCTTCCTTATTATCCTGATCTCTCAGGACCGCCAATTACGACTTAGCAAAGGCATGAGAGACTGTCATTATCGAATCCAGATTGGGCAGGATCATTGTGTCTCTGATCAACAGGTCTCTCGTGTCTGGCAATCAGGACGAAGCAACAACGCTTGCGCTGTCAGTCTGATGCGAAAACGTTTCTGGTATCGCGTCGGGTAGGCGGGCTTATCCTGCAAATCGCCACCGTCATTCAAACAGAGCTTCTTTTCGTATCATTTTTTGATTTTTTAGCTGAGGTTGATGTGGCGATCTAGATCGAAGTGATTGTGGGACAAAGCACTTGCCAAGCCGAACTTCTACAGGTCCGGCATTCGGGTAACGTGAGGTGGTCGTTGTGTGATTATTCCGTGCCGCCAGCGATGTTCGATCTCGCCGGGTGATGGCGCTGGAGAAACGCCAGGCTTTCCGCGAGCACCATTTTGCGCGCGGCCTCGGTCGACAAATAGTGGTCTTCGCCATTCATTTCGATAAATTTCAGACCGTTGCGATTGCCCCAGGCATCACTAAAGCGTTTCGATTGCTCAATGCCGACCACAGAGTCTTCTTTGCCATGCATCAGCAATACGGGGACCTTGAACTCACCGGCCCGTTGCTCCGGCGAGATCGCCTGCACCTCAGCATCGCGACTAAAGACGTTTTGACCCGCATATCGAGCCCAATAGCGGTAAGGGGCGGACCCGCGGCTATATCGGGCCATGTGACTCACAGTGTTGGTCACAGGCGCCACGGCGACGACGCATCCAGCCCTGTCGGGCGCGTTCAATCCCGACATCAATGCTGAGTATCCACCATAGCTTGCACCGACGACGCACACTCCGTCTGGGTGGGACAGTCCGGCGTCCGTCGCCCAGGCAATTGAGTCGATTACGTCATCGACCATCTTACCGCCAAACTCGCCAAACCCTGCGTCTCGAAACGTCTTGCCATAGCCGGCAGACCCTCTGAAGTTCGGCTGCAAGACCGCGTAGCCGGCTGAGGCATAGGCTTGCGGCCACCAATCAAATGCTGCGGTGTCTCGGGCTTCCGGTCCGCCATGTGGTAAAACGACCATAGGAAAAGGCCCGTCTTCGAGTGTCGCTCCCGGTGGAAGAGTAACGTATCCGGGGATCGTGATTCCGTCGCGGGCAGGATATGAAACTGGCAAGATGTTACCGAGCGAACGACCCTCGAGTTGCGGGGCTACGCTGCCGAGCGGTGAAAGCTGATTGAGCTGCTTGTCGAAGAAAAAATGCTGTACGGGTTTGCCAAGCGCTTCAGCAGCGACGGTGTAATAGGTACGGTCGCGACTGAAGCTTGTGACCCGAGCGATGTGGTCAGGCAATGCGCCTTCGACGAGGCGTTGGAGGGCGCGAAGATCTTCATCGATGTACAAATGTTGCTCTAAATGATCCGTCGCACGGAACCCTGCAATGTTCCCAGAGAAACGGTCAAAGACGATCCCCATGCGCCCGAGCGAAGCCCCTTCATAAGTCAGCGGCTCCAATGTTCCATCTGTCAGGTTCATCGTGAACATGCCATATGTTTCATCGAAATCTGCCCGGATGATCAGAGCGTCACGGTCACGATTGAGGCCAATGACATCGATGGGGTCGATGTCTGCACCGTCATATTGGAAGATCGGATCAGACCGTCCTGCAAGCGAAACTGAGAATTCTTGTCTCTGATCATTGAAAGCGACGTCGACCAAAGGTTCACAATCGTCACCGAAAACGGTTTGGAAGATTGAAGCCCGCCGCGCTCGAAGCTTTTTTGACTTCCCGGTTCTGAGATTGACGCGATAGTGGTCGGTTCGAAGCCCTCGTTTGCTGAGCTGTCCGGCAACACCAAAGTACTGATCACCCACCCGATAGGAAAGCGCCATGATCACCCGCTCCGGATCATTCTCGCAAACAGCGGCCACATCCGTCATGTGATCCCAGAAGCCATCCACGTCTTTCATCAACTGGGCATACTTTTTGGTTTTCAGATCATAAGAGATGGCGACTCTTTGGGTGAGCCATTCTAGCCCGGAATCGAAGTAAGCGCGCTGCCAGAACGACACATTGGTGACGAGAAATCGATCAGAGCCCCAATAGAACCAATCGATATTCATCTCGCTCCCTGGATAAATGAAGCCCTTTTGCTCGCCGGTCTCGATGTCAAAAATACAGATCGATTGAAGGCCGCCGGGGTTGCACCCCACAGCGACATTCTCTCCATTTGGTGAAATCTGCGCATCCCAAGTATCATCGGCTTGGCCAAATAATTCGACGACGTCTGCGCGTGACATCGGCAGTATGATTAGTGACATCAAAATGATGATAAGCAATTTCATTGCTTTGCGCCCCCATGATTTTCAATAGCTGATCGGTCAGCGTTCCCTGCTTTGACATCACTCGTCGATGCTGAAGTCAAAGGCGAACTTTATATTGGTGTCTTACTGAAAGAGACTTCAACCAAGGGGAGATTCTTCGGCATGTTTCTGAGCACCTGGATGACCCGCCTAAAAACGGCTTGGGTTAGCATGAGTAGATCCGGGTTAGCCCCATTTGGACTTTGCCTTTTTGGCAATCTTAGGTGAATCTCCTTAAATCGGACACACTGCGAACCAATCAAAAGCAAGCTGTGTGTAAGAGAGAAGTCAAATCTGTTTTGTGGTCCTGAATTGGCGATGATTGATGAGAATGACGGATAGCGCCCTTCTAGTGGAAGATCGCAACCAAATGGGTTGTGATTCGCAGCATCGAGCGCTGAACTTTCTTCGCATGCTTGCCTGTTTGATCTCGGTTTTTGTGGCAACGGGTTTGGCGGAGGCTGACCCTCCCTTATCGGTTGAGGCTTCGAGCGAAGTATCAGCTGCGCTTTACGCTGCTTCAGCGACGCAAGAGGCCTTTGCGCGCACGGTCGACGTCCAAATGCGCGCGATGAGGGCTGAAATCGAAACCCTGAAGCTCGAAGTTCTCAATGGAACAGCTTCTGCTCAGCGTCTTGCAGAACGAGAGCGTGAGTTTGTGGACGCGCTTGCAACGCGCGACAGAGCATATGGTCAGGAAATTTCAGTATTTCGCAATGCGGTCGAAGACATTGCCTCAACGCCAGAGGGTCTGCAGGCCTTGGTCATGTTCAATGACGGTGATGAGCTCGGCGCCATTGCCATATTGGATGACTTGCGGGCGGCGCGCGCCGCAGCCAGACAAAAGCGCGCCGACGTTGAGACCGCAGCAGAAGCCCGTCGCATTGCCAATTTAGCACTCGAAGCGCGAAATTCTGGCAAATTGTCGACCCAGGATGTGATCGCACGCTTTGAAGAAATAACCGATCTTGACCCCGACGTGCATTGGGATTGGATCGAATTGAGTCGGCTCTATTTGAGTCTGGGGGACTTGGACTCTGCGAAACGATCGGCCCATCGCGCAGCGCAAACCGCGCAGAGTGATCGCGATCTGTCGACGGCTCTGAATGAACTTGGCGACATTCTTTTGTCGAAGGGTGAATTGGACGATGCGCAGGATGCTTTTGGCGCTGCATTGGCCCTGGCGCTTGATAATGTGGCTGAGGAACCAGCGAATTTAGAGTGGCATCGCGACATATTTGTTTTGTCGAACAGAGCAGGCGATGTCTTCATGGAGCAGGGTGACTATGACGCGGCGTTTGAAAGCCACGAAATCAGCCTGATGATCGCTCGGCGACTGGCCGAAATTGATCCTGATCAAAACGACCGCGCCCGCGATCTCTCCGTGGCACTTTCAAGACTTGGTGACGCCAAATTAGTTCTAGGTGAGCTCGAGGACGCGCTCGCGTACCACAAAGAAGCTTTCGAAATCGCTCGTCAATTGGCCGCGCTTGATCCATCAAATGCCGAGTTGCAGCGCGATGTTTCGATTTCGATGAGCGTTATTGGCGATATAAAGCTTGAAAAAGATGATCTGGTTGCGGCGCTCGATCATCAGGAAGCAGCGCATGAGATCGCCGAACGCCTTGTCGCGATGGATCCGGGTAATGCCGTTTGGCAACGCGACCTTTCTGTTTCGTATGAAAGACTTGGCGACACACTTGAGCTGCAAGGGGATTTGACGGGCGCGCTCGAAAATTATCAAGCCAGCGTCAAGATCGCTAACGCCCTCGCGGAGATCGACGTGACGAACGAAACCTACCAGGAAGAACTCTCCATAGGTTTGGAGAAGTCTGGACTGGTGAAAGAGCGGCTCGGAGATTCAGGAGGAGCGTTGGCGGATTTCGAAGCGGCATTGGCCATTGCCGCAAGCTTGGCGACGTCGAACCCGACTGATGTGGAGGCGCAGCGCGATCATTGGCTCTTGCTCTGGAAGTTTCGTCAGATGGAGGGCACGACCGCGACCTGGCTCGATGTCGTACAGCTGATGGAATCGCTCGACGCAGCTGGAACGCTTCAGTCTGATGATTATCAGTGGCTTGATATGGCACGGACAAATGCTGAGACGGAAGAATGACGTCTATTCGATCGATAATTTTGCGCCTGACGCTCACTCTTTTGGCGGTTTGTTTATTCATTGAGCCCGCCAATGCCAATGAACGTCGTCTCGCATTGGTCATCGCGAATGAGGATTACCCGGTATCAATCGGGCGTTTGAACAATACGCATGAAGACGCCGCCGAAATCGAAATCGCTTTAACCGCGGCAGGATTCGAGGTGACGCGCGTTCTTGATGCCAGTGCCGCGGAAATGGAAACGGCGATAGCCGATTTCGAAATCGCCATTGATGCTGCGGCGGCGAACGGGGAAGATGTCATCGCGTTCTTTTATGGGTCGATGCATGGTGTGGCCGCAGACGTCGAAGGTCAGACCAGGAACTTTTTGGTGCCTGCGAATGAAGAGATCACTTCCACCGGCCAACTGATCCGCAAGGGTATCCGGATTGACCAAATTGTTGCTGGGTTAGCGGCGACGCAGGCCAAAGGCGTGATCATCGTATCTGATGCGTGCCGGAACGATATCGGCCTGAGCTTGACCAAGTCTGTTGGCACAAAGGGGTTTGTTCCCGTGCAAGGCGGCCCCGGTGTGTTGCTGGCATACGCGACATCTCAGGGGGCGACGACACCCGATGATGGGCTGTTCGCGAAGACGCTCGCGCGCGAAATCTCCAAGCCAGGACGCAAAGCGAGCTTCTCCATGCTTGCGGCCCTCGAAGAAACGGCCCGATTTCGATCCTTTGAAGGTCAGCCTTTCATGACCTCTGGTGGATTGCCCGACTGGTTTTGCTTCAGGGGCTGCGCGGGAGACGATATAGAGATCGCGGAGCGTGATACGGATTATGAAGACTGGGTCCGTTTCAATGCGACGGGCCAAGAACAAGCTTATCAGACCTATCTGACCCTGCACCCGGATGGCCGCTATGTCGCCGAAGCGAACGCCCGTATCGCTGCGCTCTCTTCAGCAACACCCACCTCAAGCGCCCTGTCGCGTTCGGTTGCCGTTTCCGCCGTGGAGACACAAGCCTGGGACGCCATCCCTACGGGCAGCTGCGAGGCGTATAGAAGCTTCATTGAGCGCTTTCCTGATGGAGACCGTGTCACCGACGCGCTCCTGCGCCTCGCGACCAGACGCACTTTGACGGAAGAAGCCTGGACGCCTGCAGAACGCGCGCTTCGTCTCTATCTGTTTCAGGATGGTGAAGCCGTTGCCAGCCGCGAACAAGGCATCGCTGCCGCGCAATTGCGCGCCGACTATGAAGCGGAGGGCCTTTGCATGGGCTTCGCAGCGACCTCGACCTATCGGGTCAAATCTGCCCGTGCCGAGATCGTCGATTGGGATTGTACGCAATACCCATCGGGATTCGTCTGTGGTGGTCGGGGGAATGCCATCTGCGATATGGACGTCCGCGGCACGACGGAGCGCGAGATATGCGGTGGCGAATAAACGTCTGAGCGGATGGGCGAACTCGAAGAGCGCTCCCAAACCGATCGTTGACGTGATACATTGATGAGCATCCGTTTTGGGGAGAAACAGAGCCTATGGGAATTCGTTATTGGGGCGCGGCCAGCCTCTATTGCGCGCTGTTCGCGCTTTCGGCCTGCAGCACCGGCAGAGACGCGTCGTCTTTCGCCGAAACAGACTATTCTGATCAAGCCCACCCGAACATTGTGTTCGTTCTTACCGACGATCAAAGGTATGATGCGATTGGCGCACTCGACCCCAACATTGACACGCCAAACATGGATCGCATGCTGAATGAAGGCGTGCATTTCCGGAACGCTTTTGTCACCACGTCGCTGTGTTCGCCGTCCCGGGCGACGTTACTGACCGGCCAGTATATGCACACGCATGGCGTGGTTGATAATAATAGGGTCGACATCTCGCACCTCGAATTCTTCCCGCAGCGATTGCAAACCGTTGGGTATCAAACAGCGTTTATTGGGAAATGGCACATGGGCGCACATGGGGATGACCCGCAGCCCGGATTTGATCATTGGGTGAGCTTCAAGGGCCAAGGCCACTATCTTCCGATCAATAACGGTCAGCAATCCTGGTTGAACGTGAATGGCGAACCGGTGCCGCAAACCGACTATATCACCGACGAGCTCACCGATTATGCGATGAATTGGTTGAACACTGTCGATCAGAGCGCGCCCTTCTTGCTGTATCTGTCTCACAAGGCCGTGCACGCTGATTTTGTGCCTGCTGAACGCCATCAAAACCTATATGCGGACCGGCTTCCGGATCTGCCAGCGAGCGGCGAAGACACGCCGGCGAATCGTGAGGGTAAACCCATGTGGGTGCACAATCAGCGCAATAGCTGGCACGGCGTGGATTTTCCGTACCACTCCGAACTTGATATTCGCGAGTATCGGCGGGCTTATAACAGGTCGCTGAGTGCGGTTGATGAAAGTCTCGGAGAGATTTTGTCTTGGCTCGAGGCGCAAGGTCTCAGCGAAAACACCATCGTCATTCTGATGGGCGACAATGGCTTCATGTTTGGGGAGCATGGCCTCATCGATAAGCGTAACGCCTATGAACAATCGATGCGCGTCCCGCTGATCATGTACGCCCCTTCAAACATAAGCCCCGGACTGAAGATCGATGACGTAGTCGCCAATCTCGATATCGCGCCGACAATGCTGGAATGGGCAGGACTTGCGGTGCCGGATCATTATGAAGGGCGCAGCATGGCTTCGCTCATCGCGCAAAGTGATGACGAAACCTGGCGTGACACACTGTTCTACGAATACTTCTGGGAATATGATTTTCCGCACACGCCGACCACATTCGCGATCCGAACACCAACCCACAAGCTGATTCAGTACCATGGGGTTTGGGATCTAGAGGAACTCTACAATATTGTCGAAGACCCGAATGAGCGGGTCAATTTGATCGACGATCCTGAAGTGACGGAAATCAAGGTTGAATTGCGCAAAGCGCTGTTTCGCGGCATCCAGAATGCCAGCGGAGAGAATCTTATTCGCTATACCGAACGCAATAGCAGCGGCACTGTGTTTCGACATCAGGATCGATCGCAAGCAGCCGAGTATCCAAACCGTTGGCTGCGTCCGGATGGGGCGCCTGATCGCCTCCAGCAATTCACCCCAGACTCGCGCCAGAAGGTCGAAAAATTTGGTACGGTCACGCAACCGAAACCCTCGCCTGAAGACCAATAGGTCCCAAAAGCGATATCCGTGCTCGCGCGGAGCAAGGCCCGGTCGGGATGAAGACACTCGGGCGAGCCATAAATCACCCTTGATCATGCGAGCCCGCGCTTGAACCAATTCTGATGTGCGTCTTCTGCGACAAAATCCGCTGCGAGGTTGCCTGCGTATAACGACCATGACGAACGGAGGCGGAGTATGACGGACCAGAACCCTAAGGTCGAAAATCAAGATCGACGAAGTGTTCTGCAATTTGTGTCCACGCTATATGGGGCTGGACCAACAACCGCGGAAAAAATCGCGACCGACAGAGGCTGGATTGATGCCAACGGGGATGCCACATCGTCTGGGTTAGATCTGATGCGCGCCTTGGATGATCAGCGCGGAACACGGAGCGTGTTTCGGCCATTCTGACTCTGGTTCATGAATGCAACGCTGCGCGCTGGCGTGGTTTGATCAACGCCTCATCCGATAGCGCTCAACTCGCGTACGGATCTCTAAAGTAGGAAATTCAATGCGATCAGTTTTTCTCATATTGTTATTAGCCTTTTTGTCAGGAGGGTCCGCCTTGGCAGAAGAACAGCAGTGCTCAACAATCGTCGAACATACTGAAGACGATACTCAAAACCCTTGGCAAACTGTGAATGATGGGGTGATGGGCGGCCTGTCCAGTGGCGGGTCAGTGCTCGAAGCCGGAAGTCTAACCTTCAAAGGCGTCACGAACACAAATGGAGGCGGATTTAGCTCCGTGCGATTGAGTGTTCCGCGCGGGGCCTTAGCGGGCGCCGACTATTTAAAGGTTCGTATGAAGACAGATGCGCGCGCCTACTCGATGACGCTTAGGACGAATGCGCGGTCCTTTGGCCGACGAATTGCGTTTCGTGGCCCAATCCTGGGCGCACCAGAGGGCGCTTGGGGTGATGGCATCATCTCATTCGAAACGCTCAAAGCCTCTATCTGGGGCCGCGCCGTCCCCGATGCTGTGTTCGATCCCAGCGAAACGGTCGAAATCGGACTGATCATCTATGACGGGAAGGACGGCCCATTCGAGATGCAGCTCAAACGAATTGAGGCCTGCAGAGCGGGAATGCGCAGCGACGTCTAGACCGCAAATCTAAGAAATCGCTTGGCTCGGGGCAGTTACCGATCAAACTCCGCGCCTGACGCGAAGCGGACGTCACCAGATCACCACTCAGCTACTTTGCGACTCCGCGGGGAGGTCGCGCTCACATGGAGCGCCCGACCCAAGTTAGCTTTGTACACCCAGCTCTGAGCCCGGCAGAAGCGGAGACTTTTTCTATAACTCACCCTCTCGCAAATGTTATTAATTGGATAGTCCTCGCCAAGTGAACTGTCTGATATAGCTCCTCGGGTAAGCCACTAGGAGATTCCGAAATGAAACGCGCTCTCATTATCGCCGCTGCAACGCTCGCGCTCGCTGTCAGCCCAGCCCTCGCTGGCGGGAGCGGTTCGAGTTCGACCGCGCCGAGCAGCTCAGGACCGAGTTATGACCCAGTCGAAGAATATCAAAAGGGCGTGGATCATCTCAAAGCGGGCGAATACAGCAAAGCCGAACGCGCGTTTAAACGCGTCGCGAAAGTCGCTAAAAAGGACGCCAATACGCAATACATGCTTGGGCTCTCACATTTCGGGCAAGAAGAGCTGAAACCCGCGGCCAGGGCCTTTAACAAGGCCATTAAATACGATGCTAAACTATACCAGGCCTACGGAAAGCTTGGAAATGTCCATCTACAAGCCGGAGACGCGGACAAAGCTGACAATGTGCTTTCCAAGCTTCAAACGGCCTCGACAGAATGTGCTGAGATCTGTCCAGAGGCGACTGATATTGCAAGTGCAATAAGCGAGATTGAGGCCGCTCAAACGTCGAGTGAAACACTTGAAACGTCCAGCCTGAACTCAATCGTGCAATCGGCAAGCCTGCAAACCGGTGATGTGATGTATACCGAAGCCATCCGGCTGATTAATGTCGGTGAATATGACCTGGCCATTGCTGAGCTACGGTCGGCGGGAGAGATCCTCGGGCCGCACCCGGATGTGTTGACCTATCTAGGCTTTGCTCACCGCCAAAAAGGCGAAACCTCCGAGGCGCTCAGCTTCTACCAGACGGCGCTGACCATTGCGCCCGATCATTTGAGTGCCAATGAGTATCTCGGCGAGTTTTACGTTGAACTCGGAGACTTGGACCGCGCAAAAGCACAGCTCGAAAAACTGAATGATCTGTGCCCGTTTGGTTGTGCGCAAACAGAAGAACTTACGAAGTGGATCGCTGGCGCAGAGGCTTGAAATCCTGGAGTGTGGGGCTCGCCTTAACGTTCGCGTTGAGCGCCTGTCACGTGACGTCCCAGCCGAGTGAAACCCCGGAACCTCGTTTTGATGCGCTGAGCTGGATTGGCGAAGGTGTCGATCCGGTGACCCACCTCGTGCAGGAGCCCGCAACCTGCCTGCGCCGGCCAGAAGAAGCTGCGGTGAAACGGGGAGAGCTCCTGTTTGAGAGCCCATTTCTGCTCGGTGGACAGGCTGCTAAAAGCGGTATCAGCTGTGCTGCATGCCATAGAAATGGCCGGGGGAATCCTGATTTTGAACTAACCGGGATTTCAGGCACATCGGGGACGGCTGATGTGACGAACGGCTTTTTCTCAAAGCACCGCGCCGATAATGTGTTCAATCCTGTTCCCATTCCCGACCTAGCGCGGCCAGATGGGAGAACGCGCGTCAACAGAATTGAGGCGGGGACCCTCGAAGCGTTTCTCGCTAGCCAAGTATCGGAAGAGTTTGACGGAACGCCGCCAGACCCGGTCGTGGTCGCTGATCTTGCTGCCTATGTGCGGGCGCTCGACGATCGTCATTGTACGCCCGGAAAGACGAAGCCGCAGACTTGGCAAGACGAGGTACGCCTTCTGCGATCGGGCGTGGCATACATCAATTCGAACGACCTTGGATCGTCGAATGCCTATGTGGACGCTCTGCGCGCAGCGCTTGGACGATTGCATGCGAGGTTTCAGTCGCCGAAGGCAGAGGCGGTGCGAGACCACTTAATCAAAATGAGCCGTACGTTAGAACGCTATCCAGATGACCGTCTATCCGAACCCGTTTTGCTGGACCTAGAAGATTTGCTTCGAGAGCACGAGGCGCATTCCTTCTACCAACGCTCAACCCTGAGTTCGGTTCTGGATTGAATGCCAAAGCTTAGGACTGGCCGGCATTCGGTAATCGCGCTTTGGAGTGACATCTGAATGGCTGCCCCATACGGGCTTAAAACGGATGTGTTCAATTGCGATACTCCGCTGAAATCAAGCACAGATATCCATAAAACGCTCAGAGGTTCTCCTCTAAGAATGATAGCAATTCACGCCACGCGATCACTCTGAGTTGCGCTTCAGCTGCGGCGTCAACTTCATCGATAAAACTCAGCATGGGCGAGTATCCATCGCCAGAAAGATAGTGCCCTGCGCGTTCATCTACATATACGTCCGTTTGCAGACCAACGGCATCTCGCGCTTTCTTGATATTGCGTGCCATCGGACCGGAAGCCCAAACATCATCCTTGTCTCCTCCAACCAAGAAGACTGGCGCGTTGATACTCTCAACCGGAATTCGCGCCGCTTCAATGCGCTCTGGATAGGTTTCGCGCCCGGCATCGTGAGGCGTCCGCATACGAGGGTTTGCGTTCGGATTACTAAACTTGGCGATCTCTTCGTTCATTTTGTAATAGGGTAAGAACGGCAATGGTTCGCCTCTCCATGAGAAGCTTGAAGTTGTTCCCGGATCCGCGCTCGACCCCCATCCCTCCCAGACCACGTCCGACGGGACAATTGCGATCACTGCTCCAATGCCATCAATCTTGCTGGCTGCGATCAAGGCGAACTCGGCGCCCTTTGATATGCCATACAAAGCGAGGCGCGATGCATCGACGTCATCGCGTTGACGTAACCAATCGCGAGCAATTTCGATTTTATCGACGGGAATATCCACAAAAGTTTGTGGCAAGTCCGGAAATTGTGGGGCGCTGCTTCCATAAGCTGGCGAATAGTAAGGAAGGCCGAGCACAGCGTATCCGCGCGAAGCGAACTTTGCTCCTGATTGACGTGCAGAACGGTCGCCACCTTCCGAGCCACCCATCGCAATTATGACGGGCGGACGCTCTATCCCGTTCGGGATATACAAGAATGCACCGGGAAGCTCAGGCGTGACATCGACCTGTTCGAAATTATCGTTGCCCGAGGCCAGGGTCACCTGAGTTGAGAAATCGATGATCCCATCATCTCGAAAATCGACGTCGATATTGACGATATCCGAACTTTGACCTTCCGAAACGGCGTCTTCGGTCGCCTGCATTGACCAGAACAGACCCGCTGGTGCGACGCCAGAGTATGTGCCCGAGATTGGCGCGAGCTCGCCGACGTCAATCAAACCGCTATCAGACTGAAACAAGGCTGTAGAGCGATGAAGCGCTTTGGTTTGCCATCCCCACGCTCTTTCTGCTGTAATCCGCACAGTTTCAGGGGCATTTTCAATGCGAATGTTGACCGGGTCCCCCGATAGATTTGTTTGGGATTCGATTATGACATTTGGGCTGGGTGTGACGCATCCAGGCGCCATGGCAATTAGTAGAAAATACGGAACGCATAAGAGTCTCACGGCTAGACCTTTCCAGTTTCAGGCTATGGGTCTGACACTAATTGCGATCGTCTGCTCTATCGAAAAAATCTGTCAATCGACATTCCTGCCGGCTCAATCGACATGCTCACGAAATGCTCGCGCGCCTGCGCGGCTGGTGATGAGGCTCGTCCCGTTACTCAGGTGAATCGTGAGCCGTCCATTGCCCGCGGGTTCGGCAGATTGCACGTTTTCGATATTGATGATGTGCGATCTATGAATCCGGACAAATGGCGGCGTGGGGAGCGCGTCCGCTAATGATGACAGGCTTTTTGTTGTTTTAGTTGTCCCGGTTCTCGTGCGTAACTTTACCTCATCGCCATTGGCTTCCAGATAGAAGATGTCGTCATAATCGAAAGATAAGTACTCGCGGCCAGATCGAATGATTAGGCGTTCCTTGCGATCAACGCTCACCGGTATCGCCTGAGCACCCTCGGAACCAAAACGCTCAACGTGTTTGGCGCGTTCATAATAATACGCCGCATAAGCAAAAGTTGCCGAAAACACGTATAGGGCGATCCCTTGATATAGCTGCCACACCCCGGCGATCCAAATAAATGGCTCGATTGTGAAGCCATTCTCAAGCCAGTTTCCATTGAATCCGCGCCCGATTAAAACGATAAAATACCATGCAAAAGTGAAAACCGTCGCGAGTACCGGGTGCGCCGTTATGTGTCGCCATTTCGGACGACCGAGCGCGAACTTATGAAGCAACCAAATCACGCCTGCAGAGAGCGACATCAGTGGAATTGTGTTTATAAGCGCACCTTGAAGAGATGTGCTGAACGGTTCGAGCCGCGTGATTTGAAAGACAATGAAGTAGATGGCCGCAAAGCCCAGGTGCATGGCCAGGAATGACGTCATGACCGGACGTGCATCGAAGTAATTTTTGAGCGAGTTTAGAGCACCCTGAGACTCAGGAACCAGGTTAGAGGCACTCGCGTTCTCAATAATTTTCATCTTTAAAATACGTCCTCTGATCGATCGCATTTCCTATCTTCACTGAACCCAACCAAAATAGAACCCGACGCTCTTAGAAAGAGTGCCGTTGGTCCGGAATGAACCGATTTATAGTCATTGGATTTCCGGGAGCATTATCGCGCCCTGAGTCCTGTTACCGTTAGCTGATGCGCAAAATCAGACGAGCGCTTTAAACAACCAGAGCACGTCTCCACTGAACCTTCCGGGACGTGTGCTTCATGGTACGAAGAACATAAATAGGCCGACAAAAACGATCAAAGTTGCGCCTATAATCCGCATCGCATTGCCCAGCCTGAAGCGCAGAGAAAAGAACAAGATCAATCCGATGACGGACATCGCTAAGATCAGAATGGCGGTGATGTCGATCATCAGTTTCCAGACTTGCCCCGCATCTTTGCCTCGATGCAGGTCATGAATGATTGATGTCAGATTGGCTTTTGAAACTTCGACTTCGGCCTCGGCAAGCTCGAAATCGATGAACACATCGGTACTGCCCTTTACGCCTGCAAATCGGAGCATCGCGTCGCTATCTGAAATACTCGCATCTTTAAACTGGCCTCGAATCTGGGTGGCGTCCCGAATGAGGTCCTCAAAGGCTTGCTCAGGTGTTTCGCTGACTTGCGCACTTTCTAACCGCTCCAGATCCAGCGTAAGGATGATTGGCTCTGCTTGCTGACGGTCCGCCCCAAACCAGCTTGGATGGTTCAAGAGCAACCCAGAGGCTGCGAAAAACATCAAGAGCAAGAACGCTGCAGCTGACAAATAACCGTGTAGCATCCGGCTTGTTCGATAGAATGCGCCTTTATTGAACCTCTTTTTCGCAGGCTTCTGCGCCTTCGTTTGAGGTTGTGAAGTCATGCCGTCCGCTATGATGCCGCTCCGAACGATACAGAAATGTCACCCAACTCATTGCCCGCCGCGCGTTCAATGGCAAACGGATCTGAGCCAAGCGTTATCTCGAAACGTTCGTGTTGATGGTCTCCGTGTTCACGAGCAGCTTCGATATGCAAGACGTAGTTTCCAGCCGGGGCAGGGTTGCCATCATGATCCAATCCGTCCCACTGGATGAGATATTGCCCTGGTTTTCGGGTTGGCTCAGACAGCGCGTCCGGCAAGCTGCCGGCCTTTCGGCCAAAGCGCCTGTGCCAATAGTAATTCTCTTCCATCCAGCGCTCTTCGGGACCAGCCAGCAAGAGGATACGAACCAGTTTGCGATCTGAATCTGCCACCCACGCGGCGATATATGGGCGCTCATAATTTGCAACGTCGAGCTCGGGGATAACAAAGTCGACGGAGAAAGCGTATCCGCTTGGCCACTCGCCATTGGTTTGCGCTTCGCTGGATCCGGTTTCTAGCACGGACCAGCCGGAGGAGGTGTACGCCCGGCCATCCTCGGCGACGATGCGAGCTTCAACATTTCCCATGGTTTCGATCAGCGCCAATCCATCATTGAGCGGCATGATCAGCAGAGCCGTTGCGAGTGCGTCTGCCGTTATGGCATCGTTTGCGAACACACTCGCTTGAGATGTGCGGGTAACATGCCATCCGTTTTTGGGAGAAATGATGTGGGAATACGTTTTGCCCGCAATTTCTCGGTCGCGCGGACCGCGACCGCTCGTCGCCAGGGCTCCAGCGCCCATGCTTACGTTGACGCCGCCGGCCGGTTGAGCGCGTGCTGCTGTAATGGCGGCTGTCCAAGCGATATCATCAGGCCCTTGTCCCCAGGCTTTGATGTCGCCCCCAATATTGATCAAGATGCCCTCTAGATCCGGGCTCGCCGCGCGCGCGGCATCCATGGCTCGATCAATGATATAGCCCTTCGCGAGCGCATTGAGTTGGAATTTCACGACGTCTGGGCGGTCAAGTGACGACGCGCCGTCATCCATATTCAGTTTCGCTCGGCGAATCTCACCCGCGGAAAGACGAAGCTGGGCGCGGGATGGGGCTTCACCTGCCGCTTCATGAGAGTCCCATATGCTGAGCAAGTCGCCGATCCGGCAACTGAGCGCATTCTGAGTCTGCTCGCGAAAACTTTCGCATGCCTTCATGACAGCATAGAGGTCGCTTGAAAGCGTTGCCGAACTGGCCGCGTTCAAAGCTGAGATCTCGCTCTCGGGATCATAGGTGCTGAGGATTGCATTCAAGCGATCAATTTCCGCCAAAACCGCTGTTTCTGCCTGATCCGCGGAATCTTGGGACTCAGAAACGATGATCAGGTCAAGATTTGTGCCCAGAATAAAATCATGACTCCGGGTAAAAGTTTCGGCCAGAGCCGCGGAACAGGCGAGTGTGCCCAAGCTGAAACTGGCGATCGCGAGGCGAGAGAAGGTGTGCAGCATTCTGAAATGTCCTATCGACTAGGTTCTTTTTGCAAATGAATTGCATTCTCGTAGAATTTTTGGCAATGCTTGGCCACTCATTTTTTTAGGAGATACGCAGAAATGAAGCTCATCCGCTCAGCGCTGCTTGCCAGCACGGCAGCTTTGATTTCGGGGGCGACGGCCGCCGCTCATACGTCTTACATGCTGCCCAGCATCTTCAATACGTCTGAGGGCGACCTTGTGACTGTGCAATGCTCATTCACCGAAGACTTTCCAATGCCAGAAGTCGCTGTGAATTCAGACGACTATCACGTCGTTCTTCCGGATGGATCGCGCGAGGCCTTCGACACGCGAACGGATTTGCGACAACTTGTGATCTTAGAGAATGGTCTTGAGTCAGACGGGACATATAGATTCACAACCGGCGTTCGGCATGGGCGCAAAAGCACGCGTGCCATGGTCGATAGCGAGTGGGTCTTCGTCCGCGGTTCAGACGCCGAAGTGCTTGCAGAAGCCACCGCCGTGAAGACCGCGCAGACCGAGACCGTCGCTGATGTCTACGTTTCCAAAGGCGCGCCATCCTGGGACGCGATCGCTCCAATCGGCCGTCTCGCATTTGTCCCTAAATCTCATCCCAATGAGATCTTTTCCGGCGAGGCGTTCGAAATGGCCGTGCTGTTTGACGGTGCGCCATTGGTCGACCACGAAATGTCCGTCTACCGATCCGGCGGTCATTATGAAGAGCCGCAATTCGGCATTGAGCAAATGACGGATGACAATGGTGAGGTCAGCCTCACGCTCGAAGAGCCGGGTATTTACATGATCATGACCCGCCACCGCGCCGACGCACCTTCGGGCGCTGATACCGATGAGCGTGGCTACACGACGTCACTCACTTTCGAAGTGATGAAGTAATCAATCAACTTGAACCAAGAGGGAAACTTAAAATGAAAACTCGTTTGACAATGACCGCAGCAATAGCGGCGTTTTTGGCGATTGGCGTTACGGCCTCAGCCGAGGACCCAGCCAATGAAACGGCGGCAGAAATGACGAATCTTGACCATATCGATATGACGGCGTTTCAGGAGGCGACGCGCACCGCAACAGACAATGCCGAGGTGCCTCAAAATCAGCAGCGCGCGCAGCGCCGCAACACGGGCGGTCACAGCAAGGGCGGTTTCCTTGATCGCTATGACACGAATGGTGACGGCGAAGTTGAAATGGCGGAGTTTGTGGCAGAACGAAATGATGGATATGCCCGGCGTGACTTTAATGGCGACGGTGTCGTGCATCAGGAAGAGTATGTCTCCGAATATGAAGTTCGCCTGGAACAACAACTTGAAGAGCGGCGGGAGCGTTCGATTGAGGCAGCCAATTTCCGTTTCTCAGTGATGGACACAGATGATGATGAAGCGATGTCATTGGACGAGTTTCATGCTTCGAGCAAAATGATGTTCACGCGACTGGATACCAATGAAGACGGCGTCGTGAATGACGAAGACACCGCTGAGCGATTCTAGGCGAGAACGTTCCTACTCAGACGCTAGCTTAGATATGCACCGACCTCCTTATAGAGGTCGGTGTTCATTGGGTGCTGTCAGTCAGCTGCGGACCCGTCTCCAGTATCCAAATTCGTAGCGCCTGGTCAGGCAGCGAGACGTTCGTTCCGTTCGATCAGAGCGGAGTCTCAAGATGCTCTCCGGAGACTTCGCGCGCTGCGCTTTTTTTGGAGGCAGGTTTTGAAACGCTAGCGATTGGTGAAGTGCGTTTCGAATTGAATACGCAAACCCTGGATCCGGGCGTTTGTCCAATCAGCGTTTCCAAGTCGTTCTAGCCGAGTGCTTCACGCACTTTCGGCATGATACGCCGGCTGACAGGGACCAAGACTTCATCTTTCAAACGTAATGTGCCGGTCCCGGAAGGATCACGCGTCAGCGCTTCCACAAACATGACATTGATCAAATGCGATCGGTGGACGCGCAAGAAAATGGCCGGCAACGCGTCCTCCAGCTCATTCAAGCTGGCCGAGTGTAAAACGGTGCGTCCACCGATGAGGGAGATTTCAGAGTATCCGCCGGCCCCCTGGCAGTGGACGATTTGGCTGGTCGCGATCCGTTCAATCTTGCCGGCGCTTTTCACATTTATGTGGCTGGTTTCTGCCCGTTGTTCGACCTCGGCTAAAACTTGCTCTAACCGATTTGCGCGCGCTTCTTCACTGCGTCGCTCACGTTCTTCAGAAGCCAGGGTCAGCGCTTGTTCCAGAAAGAGAAGTAACAGTAAGAGTGCGACTAGTAAGAAGAAAACCGTATCCAGAAAAAAACCTTGAAACAGTACGATTGCCAGCAAAAATACCAGTAACGCGACGAAGTGTAGGAATGCTCTCGATCGGCCTTGATAGGTCCAAATGCCTGTGGCCAACAGCGCTCCGATCAAGGGGACGGACATCCCGATCAGGGCTTTGAAGTCAAACCCTTGGGTGGACAGTATTGCCAGTACGGAGACGCCCGCGAGCCCGCTCATCCAACGCAGCGTATTATCTGTCTTGAAGGTGCGAAAAATATGAAACGCGATACTGAGGCCGAAGGCCAGAGAGAATCCTGCGATCGCGATCAACCGAACGTCATGGATCGGATACGCATAAGCAACGAAGCTGCGCAGCGTCTCGGAGATCAATTGACCGGCCGCAAAGAAACAGATCACACTCAGAACAAGCGAGCGGTCTCGCGATGTCCCGATCACCGCCATCAACCCGAAATATAGCCCGCCGAGCAAAAACAGGCTCAACGTGACCAGGGACAGATCGAACCGAAGAAGCGTGAAGTTCGAGAATACTCCTGCTGGGGCAATCCCAATTACATGCAGCGGCCGATACAGGTCGATCACCCCGTGATGCGCAGAAGCGCGAAAGACGACTTCGTTTCGGCCGATCCGAAATAGGTCCTGAGGAGGATACAGCTCGACATCCATCTTACCGGGGACTTCGCCCGCTTTGTCAGCTGCGGGGGTTCCATTGGCGCCAACAAAAACG
The DNA here is from genome assembly GCA_038527765.1 of Pseudomonadota bacterium. Lineage (GTDB taxonomy): Bacteria > Pseudomonadota > Alphaproteobacteria > Caulobacterales > Hyphomonadaceae > Henriciella. Next base: position 304,601 of record JBCBFK010000002.1, on the reverse strand, counting down.
CCATTCAAGTAAACCTCGCTGGCCATTTTACCTGAAACGTAGAGGGAGAGCGGCGCACCATTCGAGCCACGCGTAGACCCTAAGTTGATACTTGTTCGCACCCAGATCAGAGTCCCCTGCGGGTCTATCATTTCTGCGCCCACTCTTTCGCATGGCGGGGCGGCAAAATTAGGCGGGGATATTTGCGTCGCATTTGCTGGACACATCGTGACATCATCAAAATTCATGAATGCCATATCGCGGACCTGCGCATTTGCCCCGCTAATGACGATCTGGCTCAGCAACAATACATAGAGAAGTCGAAACATAGTCTACCGTAGACTTGATTGGGGCCACCGGACACCACCATTCGCGGGAAATTCATGACCGTTCGCTCATTCTGAGCGTTCATTTCTCCTTTGATCACATAGCTTTAGCGCAACGCAATCAATTGAGAGAAAAACCCATGAAGATCCCAACCGCAATCGTTCCACTCGCTATGTTGGCATCATACGCGACTGCTGCTGACGCTGAAATACGACCCGACGAAACAGCCATCGCATTTGTGTCTGAGGCTGGCGACACGGTCGATGCCTTTGAAGGCCATCTGTCCGTGCCTGAAAACCGCAACGACACGGACAGTCGTGAGATCACGCTAAAATATGTTCGATTTCCAGCGACTGGAGATACACCCGGAGCGCCGATCATCTATTTGTCTGGGGGGCCTGGCGGTTCTGGTATACAAGCGGCAAAGTATCAGCGCTTTCCGCTCTTCATGGCGATGCGCGAATTTGGAGACGTGATCGCATTAGACCAACGCGGCACGGGCGCTTCGAATGATTTGCCCAATTGCACCTCATCACAACATGTAAGCGTTACCGAACCGACGTCAGATTCAGAATTTTTCGCGCTTGAGCGCGCCGCCTTCGCCGAATGCCTTGACTATTGGAAATCTGAAAACATCGATGTGCGCGGCTACACCACAACGCAGAGCGTCGCCGACCTCGACGCCTTGCGGGCCCACCTCGGCGCAGAAAAAGTAGATCTTTGGGGTATTTCCTATGGCTCACACTTATCTCTAGCGGCGTTACAACAAATCGATGATCGCATCGGCCGGGTTGTCATCACAGCCGTTGAAGGGCTCGACCAGACGGTCAAACAACCGCTCCGCGGGGACCAATATTTCGATCGTTTACAAGCGGCGATTGATAGCGTCCCCGCCGCCAAAGCGAAGTATCCAGACGTGAAAGCGCTGATCGCGCGTGTTTTAGGGCAGCTTGAGGCGGACCCACTTCAGCTCGAAATCCCGATGCGCGACGGTGGAACTGCACCGTTCCTCTTGCAGAAACGCGATTTACAAAAGGTCACCTCCGCTTTGATTTCTGATCCGGCCCGCGCTGTTTGGATCTTGGAGGTTTACCGCGCTCTTGATGCTGGCGACACTGCGCCTGCAATCGCGCTGCTACAACGGGCCGTGGACCCCACCGATACTGCGCTCTCTTTTCGACCTATGACGGTCCTGATGGATGTGGCTTCAGGGTCCGGTGCAGAACGACGAGAGATGATCACGCATCAGGCTCAGACCGCCCTGATGGGGCGACACATGAATTTCAGCATGCATCTGGAAACAGTGGATCCATCGCTAGATCTCGGAGACACTTTCCGGACCGCGCCATCATCCAATGTGCCAACGCTGGTCATCACCGGCACTTTGGACGGACGCACCTACCCAGAGAGCGGCCAAGAAGCGACGGCCGGTCTCTCCAACCGACAAACCGTTATCGTCGAGAATGGCGGGCACAATGTTTTCATGCAATCGCCAGAAATCACCGAGCTCATCCAGGACTTCATGCGCGGAGAGGCCGTTGATGGACGGGAGATCTATGTAGACTTGCCCGAGTTCTAGCGGGATTGGTCGAGCGAGGTGTTGGGACCAGAGGACGAGCTTGGAGGCTTGGATTAACGCTGGTTTCGCGTCGTTTTGCGAAACCACCCATTAGACTTGGTTAACCGCGCGACCAGTCTGTGTTAGTATTCATGTGGGAGGACGCACTATGATCATCAAGACAATCAAATCCGCCACAGTCGGTTTGGGGCTGCTTGGCCTAAGCTCATGCGTATCGTCAGATACAGCAGAGACCGACCAAAAGCCGTTCATCGATCCCGTAACCCTGTCGCAAAGCATGTGCAGCGGTCGTACAACACAAACCGGCGCTACGGCGCTCGAAACCGCGGCTAGCCAAAATCCCGGCTTTGACTATGGCAAACCGTTCCGTCTGCCCGGCGCGGTGACTGATCATTTCCATTACCCAATCTCGACCGCTAGCCGCGAAGCGCAGCTTTGGTTCGACCACGGCCTCGCCCACATGGCCAATTTCAATCATGATGAGGCGATTGCCTCTTTTCGCAAGGCGCAAGCCAGCGATCCGAGTTGCGCCATGTGTTTCTGGGGTGAAGGTCTCTCCTTTGGGAGCAATATCAACATTCCTTATGACGCCAGTCGTGGCGCAGCGGGCCTCGTTGCCACCGGCAAGGCCCTCGACCTCCTGGATGGCGCCAACGATCGAGAGGTCAAACTGATCAAAGCGCTCGGCACCCGCTATGGCGTTGAGGGGGAAGCCGTCACTGAAAATGCGAGCGCCTTTGCCGAGGCGATGGACAGCGTTGCGCTAGCTTTCCCGGAAGACAAGCTCATCCTGTCCCTCGCTGCGGAAGCGAATATGGACACCCAGCCTTGGGACTATTGGGAAGTCGGTGCCCGCGAGCCGAAAGGCCGTACAGCGCGCACGCTGAAGCTGATTGAGAAGGCCCTGGAGATAGATCCGGATTATGCCCCGGCGATTCACCTTTACATCCATATCACTGAATCCTCGGTCGACCCATTCCGCGCAGAAGCCTATGCGGATCGGTTGCTGGCTCAGGATATGGGCATCGGGCATCTGGTGCATATGCCGTCGCATATCTATTTGCGTCTCGGCAAATGGAAGAAGTCGCACGAGTCCAATATTGCTGCGATAGCGGCGGATGAAGCTTACATTGCAGCGACCGACAACGCCGCGGTCTATGGCAGCGTTTATTATCCACACAATGTCCATTTCGTTGTGGCCAGTTCGCAGTTCGCTGGGAATGCGGCCACCGCGCTGGAAATGGCGGATAAGCTGGAAAAACTCGCCCAGATTGACCCGTCGGCGGCCAATCCACTCGGCGAGCATATTGCCGCGTCGCCGATCTTCACCGACCTGATTTTCTCAACGGACGAGACGGTTCTCGCCATTCCCGAACCTGCTGCTGCTCATCTCTATATGCGCACCGCCTGGCATTATGCCCGCGGCACCGTGCTGTCGCAGCAAGGCGAGATGACCGGCGCCCAGAGTGAGATGGACAAGCTCAAGGCGCTGACCGGCGAAGCTGGATTTGCTGATTATGACGCGCTCTATCTGACCCCGCTTGCGGGTGTGCACGAGGTTGCGACGCTGACATTGGAAGGCCGTATGTTGGCGGCGTCAGGTGATTTGAAAGGGGCTATTGACCGCCTGGAATTTGCCGCCGCCGCCGAGGCTCAGCTGCCGTATTTCGAGCCCACCTGGTGGTATTACCCAACGCGGCAGACGCTTGGTCTGTATCTCTTGCAGGATGGCCAGTACGATCGCGCTGAGCGAGAATTCTTCAAGACGCTGATCAAGGCCCCGAACAATGCTTACGCGTTGTTTGGATTGGCTGAGACTTATCGCGCAAAAGGTGATGACCGATCAGAGGCCTATGCGCGTGAATTGTTCGATGAGGCGTGGATGGGCACAGTGGGCACAATACCTAAGCTTTCAGAATTGTAGGGAAGGTCTCGTTCTTTAGCTCAATAACCCTTCCAGGGCGATTTGTGCCGTCCGCTTACGTCCGCATTTACGCTGGAAGCAAGCGTCCGTCATAATCGTAAGCGGGAGGGTCTCCAAACTGCGTGTCGAGCCCGGGCAGGGCGATTCCCCTGCCAATGACCGCAAACCAGTCTGTCAGCTGGTTACTGAATCTGGGCGGGTCGCCACTTTACCCCAGGCCTTTTCATGGAAAAAATACGCCACTGTCTGAACTGCGGGTTCTAACAAGCCGATGGCGAGGGCCGCCGCAAGACTTCCTGTCACGGCGTATGCGACGCCCATGGCGACGAACAAGTGCATCACACCGTATGTGAGGGTCTTGTTGAGCTTGTATGACATCGGATTCGGTCGCCTATATTATGCTAATGAATATCATTCGCAACAAAGTCAGTCAAAATCAATCCCCCTATGACGTTAAAATGCGCCTCGCCTATCGCCCGTGATCTTGATATGTCCGGCGCCATGACTTTCGCGCCCTCTCCCGACGAGCATCGCGCCACGTCGCTCTCCTGGGCGCAGGCGGCCACCAGGCTGGCAGTGATCGCGGCCTTCATATTGGCAGTCCTGAAACTCGGGGCATGGGTGGTCACCGGATCTGCCGCTGTTCTGGGGTCCTTGGCCGATAGCGGCCTGGATCTTTTTGGCAGTCTCGTCGCCGCTGGTGCGGTGCGCTATGCTGCGATGCCGCCGGACGACAATCACAGGTTTGGACACCATAAAGCCGAAGCGCTGACGGCTTTGGGACAAGTGGCGCTGATTGCCGCTTCGGCTGCCCTCGTCAGCTGGGAGAGCTTGCAAAGACTGCTTCAGCCCCAACCAATCGACCGCCCCACGATTGCGATCGCCGCGTTGGCGGTTTCACTCATTGTTACGCTGGGTCTGGTGACGTTTCAGAGCCTCGCCATCAAACGCTCTGGATCCCTCATCGTTGAGGGTGATCGCGCCCATTATACCGGCGATCTGATCGCCAATAGCGGCGCGCTCGTCGCGGTGATCATAGGCGCTTACTTTGCGTTTCCGCAGGCCGACGCGCTGGCTGGCCTCATCGCGGCAGCTTTTCTGGTGGCGGCGGGTTGGAGTGTTTCGAAACAGGCCATTCCTCAGCTAATGGATGAAGAATTGCCCGACGCCGAACGCGCCCGTATTCAGGCCATCCTGGACCAGGACCCGGATGTGCGCGACTATCACGCCCTGCGCACACGCCGCGCCGGCGGCAGTCGCTTCATTCAGGTTGATATCCAGATCAATCCTGATCTCAGCTTCCGTGAAGCCCATGATATCTCCGACCGTATCGAACTCGCCATCGAAAAAGCGTTTCCCGATGCCGATGTCATCGTCCACCCGGATCCCGCCGGCGAAGCGCGTATTGAGCGGCGCGTTTTGACGGAGGAATAATGCGTGCGTCGGCTCTTGCAGGCTGACTGTTCGATGCTCACCGCCTCCGGCGTTTTTCCAATTGCCAGTCATATAAAGAGCGCACTTCGGGTTGCGCATTCACGCTCAAGACTTTTGGGGCAGGGCGGTAATCGATTTCGAACTCGCGATTGCCGTGGACACCTATAATGAACGCTTCAGGACCTTCGGCGAGACCATCTAGAACAACTGTTTCCTCACGCCCGGCACCGTTTTCGACGATGACATTCAAATTCCAGGTTGTGTTGTATCGGCCATGGCCAGGCTGCCAGTAAGGGGCGCCGCTGCCGTTCCAAATGGGGTAAAACGGGCGACCATCTCGCCGCTCAGGCCGCACGTAAAGCGTCACATTGTCGAACAGGTTCTGATGGTTCGCGCCTGCATGTTGATCTAGGACGGAGCCGTTTAGAACGGTTGCGTTTTGATAAACGCTTTTTGTCGATTGGGTATTGAATGTGAGCGAATGGATGACGGGATTTTCAACCGTAAGATTACGCACGAGGACATTATGCACATTGCCCAAATGAACCGCATAGTGTGCTGGCCGGTTGCCTTCTGAACGAACGTTCTCAATGGTGAGGTTGGCGCTATTATAGGTCAAAACTCCACTGTCGGCATTTCTAAAGCGAACGTCCCGCACCCAGCCATCAATCGTGCTCGTAACGTAGATGCCGTTATAGCCTCGTTCCAGGTGATGACCGAAATAGGGGCTGTCAGGAAACGAAATGGAGAAGTCTTCCAGTCCAACTTGCTCGAGATGATCCCATTGAGAGATCTGGGCTGGAATAGCTTCCGAAATATTGTGCAGAAGCGGATCGCCGATTTCAACGCGGTTTCCGGAGATGCTGATAATACGCGTTGTCTGTCGAACCAAAGGTCGCTCTGTGAACGTCCAGTGATGCGACCCAATGGCGAGTTGGGTATCGCCATATATTTGGTTCAGAAGCGGTCCCGTTTCGCCGGACCGGTTAAACCAGTGGATTTGCACCGCATCGCCTACTTTGAGGTCTGCGGTGGATGTGACATCGATATGCCGGCTACCGCGAGCGCCTGAAGTGATCGTAGAAAGGCGCCTGATTTCAGGGTCGTATTCTTCAAGGTACGCTGCAGCGCGCGTCTCCGGCTTCTGGACCCAAATGAACCCACCGGTCCAGGAGTATTCGGAAAACAGCTCATCTATATTGCGAGCCGGCTCGCGCTGACGTTTTTCGTATTTGCGAAGATAGATGCGAAGCTCTTCGAGCCGCGTTGACTGATCAATATCGCGCAGCGGACGTGGGAAATGGATTTCAGTGCCGCCCGGTCCAACGCCTGCGCCGCGAAGAATGAAATCGCTCCGCGTGATCGGAAGGATTTCTGAGACGACAATCCGGCCGCTTGGCAGTTGGAGGGTTACGGCTCCCGATACATCGTTTGCAGCGCCAATCGCCTCAAGCAACCCCGCCGAATCGTCCAAACCGTCATCTGCGACGACGCCAAAGTCCGTGGCGCATATGATCTCTCCGCGAGCTGATGGGATATCTCCCAACCCAAATTGATAACCGGCATAGGAAAAGTCGGGCAAATCCGCAGCGGCATCTGAATTCAGAAATGAGTTTTCTGCGTTGGCAGCCGAGAACGTGGAGCAGGCGGGTAGGATCAGTATGGCGGCTGCAGCAATGGCTTTCGCGGCAGAACTGATACGCAAAACGGTCTCATGTTTGTCTTGCGACATACGGACGATCGTCATTCGTTTGCCTCCCGCTTTTGCATGCGCATATGCTTTAGAGTCGATATCGTTGAGTAATAGGTGACCGGTGTCATTTTTGCAATCCAGTTCACAAGAAGAGGGGAGAAATTTGTGATAATCGTCCCAGAAATAGGCCAATTTATCAGAAGCGCTTGCTTAAGCGCAGATATTTGATAAGTAACCGGTGTCATTCTGGAGGAATGGATCGACCATGAATTCCCTCATTCATGAGACCAATGTTCGTGACGCGCGGATCGCACACATTTCAGATGCCCTGGTCAATGCGCGTTGGGAACGCCGTGTATTGCCCGGGTTTCCTGGCGAGTTACCGGCAGATCTAGATGAAGCATACGCGGTACAAGATCGATCGATTGCACTCTGGGATGACGATGTTGTCGCATGGAAGGTCGGAGGAATTCCGCCGCATTTACGTCCTGTGCTCGGCCAAGATTGGGTTACCGGTCCGATCTATTCCAAGCGCCAAAGGTTTGCAGGGCAGGGGCCCGTGGAAATGGCGGTATTTGATGGCGGCTTCGCGGCCGTCGAGGCTGAGATTGTTCTCGAGTTTGGCGATCTTAGTCTTTTGAACACAGTGTCGCCCACGGCTGAAGAGATCGCTCGGTTTGTCGAGGCGTGCTATATCGGCGTGGAGATCGCGAGCAGTCCAATGCCAGATATCAATGTGATTGGTCCCCTCGCGGTGATCAGCGATTTTGGCAATAATCACGGTATGATTGTCGGACGCCAGATCGAGGATTGGTCGCCGGAAAAACTGTCTTCAATTGAGGTAAAAACCTTCGTTGAGGGTGAGTTGGTGGGAAGCGCGCTTCCGGCCGCGCCGCCTGCAGGTCCGATGGGGGCGGCGGCCTTTCTGGTGGGAAATCTCAAGCGTCGTGGGCGCTCAATCCCTGCGGGTCTGAAAGTTTCTTCAGGAGCGCTCACTGGAATACATGATGTGCAAGTGGGTCATCGTTCGACGGTTACATTTAGCGATCTTGGCGAAATCGATATTAACATCGTGGCGCTCAACGAAGGCGATTAGGTTACTCGCGACAAGAATGCCCAGTTTGACGTATGATTCATATCAATATGCTACGTCTTGTTGCGAACTTTAAATCATCTCTGGAACCTAGATGCCTGAAAAGCATATAAAAAACGTTGGTGCTGAAGGGGCTAAGGAAGCGTCCGCTGAGCGTGCGAAAGTCACGATCAATGATATTGCACGGCTGGCGAATGTCTCAAAAAAGACGGTGTCGAGAGTTTTGAACGATCACCCAATTGTTCGTGCTGAGACGCGGGCAAACGTCAAAAAAATTATGGCGGAACAAGGCTATGCGCCCGATCCGCAGGCGCGCGCCTTAGCATTCCGGCGATCGTTCCTCATCGCGCTCGCTTATGACAATCCCAACCCACAATATGTCGTAAACATGCAGCGCGGTATCCTCGACCAGTTGGACGGAACGGATTTTCAGTTGGTTTTACATCCTGTTGATCGCAACGCTCTGGACGCATTGGAAAAAATGAAGCGATTTGTTGAGCGGCATCGACCTGCAGGAGTCATCATGCCGCCGTCTGTGTCGGAAGATCAGTCGATGTGTGACATGCTGAGTGCGCAAGACTGTCCCTATGTCCGTATCGCGTCGCTCGACTTAGATGCACCGGAGCATATGGTTCGAACGCATGACGCCGATGGCGCGGCGCAAGCCGCGAGGCATCTGGCGAGTCTCGGCCACCAGCGCATTGCGCACGTGCATGGTCCTCGGTCGTTTCGCTCAGCTCATGAACGTCTCGCCGGGTTCAGGGCCGGTTTGATAGAGTTCGGACTGGAACTTGAAGAGTCGCTGACAATTGAGGCGGGCTACACTTTCGAGTCTGGAGCTCGTGCCGCCAATCAGCTTTTGACTTTGGCCAACCGGCCGACCGCAATCTTCGCAGGCAATGATGAAATGGCGATTGGGATTTATACATCAGCCCGCAAGTTGGGGCTTTCGATCCCGAAGGATCTTTCGATCATAGGGTTCGACGACACGCCAATGGCTTCTCGAATTGCACCTGCTTTGACCACAGTTCGGCTGCCCATTCGCGATATGGGTGCCGAGGCTGCAGATTCTCTGATGCGCCTCATCAAGGGCGCGCAAGTCGCTGAGAATAAGAGCTTTCTTCCCGAAATCATTGTGCGCGAGTCGACTCGCTCAATAGGTTAGAAATCGCGGTTGAACGCTGAAACCGCTCATGATATGACACCGGTTACCTAATTGTGCGGGATCAGTTGAATTCGATTTGACTCCTTTCGCGCCGGATGAACATGAGGAAAGACCCGATGAAAATTGCACTCATCATAGAGAACAGCCAGGCCGCAAAGAGTGAAATCGTGCATGATGCGCTCAAGACGGTCGCAGATCCGCTCGGTCATTCAGTATACCATTATGGCATGTACGGGCCAGATGATGACGCACAACTCACCTACATCATGAATGGGATACTCGCGGGCATTTTGTTGAACTCAAAAGCCGCAGACTTCGTTGTCACGGGATGTGGGACCGGCATGGGGTCAATGCTTGGTTGTAATGCGATGCCTGGTGTTATTTGTGGTCTGGTAATTGATCCAACGGACGCATTCCTGTTCGGTCAGATCAATGATGGAAACGCAATCTCGATGCCCTACGCAAAAGGCTTTGGTTGGGCGGCGGAGCTCAATCTGCAAGATTGCTATCGCAAGCTCTTTGAGGTGGAACGCGGCGTCGGATATCCAAAGGAGCGCGCAGAGATCATGGCCAAAAATCGAGGTATCCTCGGTGCGGTCAAAGACGCAGCGTGTCACGACATGCTTACGGTACTCAAGGCCGTTGATCAGGACCTGCTCAAAGCGGCGATATCAGGCGAGAAGTTTGAAGAGTACTTCTTCGCCAATTCTCAAGACGCGGCCATGTCCGATTATCTAAAGTCCGTTTTGGCGTCATAAAACGCAGAAAAACAAACCTCAAAAGTAAGGTGTGACGCCATGAGCAATATGTTTGACCTCAACGGCAAGACCGCGATCGTCACGGGCGCGAATACGGGTCTGGGGCAGGGCATTGCGTTGGCGCTCGCAGAAGCTGGTGCCGCAATCTCTTTAGTTGGGCGGTCTGCGCCCGATGAAACAGTCGAGAAAATAAATGCGTTGAGCGGGCAAAGCCTGTCAATACAGGCAGACCTTTCTCAACTCGACGGTACAGATGCGATTGTCGAGCGTACACGTGCCAAATTCGGCACCGCAGATATTCTGATCAACAATGCTGGGATCATTCAGCGCAATGCTGCGATCGATTTCACGTTAGATGAATGGGATAGTGTCCTGAACGTGAACCTGCGAACGGTATTCTTTTTGAGCCAAGCGTTTGCTCGTGGATGCGTTGAGGCGGGCCAGCGCGGAAAGATCGTCAATATCGCGTCCATGCTTTCGTTCCAGGGCGGAATTCGCGTGCCGTCTTACACCGCCTCCAAGTCGGGATTGATGGGACTCACCCGCGCCCTTGCGAACGAATGGGCGGGCAAAGGCATCAATGTCAACGCAATCGCGCCGGGGTATTTCGCGACCAATAACACCGCCGCCTTGCAAGCCGATCCTAAACGAAGCGCTGAAATTCTGGGGCGTATTCCTGCGGGACGTTGGGGGCAACCGGCGGAGTTGGGTGGCGCGGCTGTCTTCCTGGCGTCCGACGCTGCGGACTATGTCCACGGCACAACACTCGCGGTCGATGGCGGTTGGCTGGCGCGATAATTTCGCTTTATGCGCCTGTCTCATCTGAAAAAAATGCCCCGCGATTTGCGGGGCATTTAAGTTTGGAGGAACAATCACGCCCTCGAGGGGCGCTCTCGTTTTATTGTCTAGAAAGTGTAGCTGCCCCCGAAGGTCACGCGGCGGTCCGGATAACCGACGAAGCAGGTTGGACCTGACTCGCTGACGCAGCGCTGGATGATTTCTTCTTCGGTCAAGTTCACCGCTTCGATGCCAACACTGAAGTTCTCATTGATCTGGTAGCTGATGCTTGCGTTCAGCTGACCACGATCGAGTGTGTTGACTGGGAAACTAAAGGTTGAGCTGCCGGATGTGTTCGCCCCGCCCCCGAAGTCTTGCGTCCGGAAGCCTTCACGCCAAGTGTAGCGTGCGCGGGCCGAGATGCCATACTTCTCATAGTAAGCGGTCAGGTTGTAGGCGTTCTCAGAGAAGTCGAGCAAGCCGCGCGGAATACTGACATCGCCAAGCACTGTAAGACCGCGCCCAGACGTGGTGTCTACGACCGAACCGCCAGAGAAGTCCTGGATGGTGTAGTTTGCGATCACACCGAAGCCAGATGCCCAGCCGAGGCGATCTTCCCAATCCGCGAGATCGTACTGGAAAGCAAACTCCCAACCAGATTGTGTGGTCGTGTCTGGGTCATTGCCGGGCCGTGTGAAGTCAACGCAAAGGCCCGTCGTGTTCGGATCACCAAGCACATTCGGGATGACTTCTGGATTGAAGATGCCGCCGCCCGGACAGCTCGGATCTGTCTCCCGAGACAGGCCGCCGGTGGTATTGTTCGGATCGGCAATCAAGGCCGCGCCTTCAAAGTCAACGCCGAAGATATTGGTTCGATCCTTTGTGAAGTAGCCGAGGCTGACAACAGCGCCAGGTGCGAAGTACCACTCTGCTGAAATGTCAATCGAATCGACTTCCTCCGGCAGAAGACCAGGATTACCCAATGCGACGGCCGTATTTTCTTGTGGTCCGAACGTAAATGCGGTGTTCAAATCGCTGAAGTTTGGACGACGGATGTCCGAGCCATAAGCAAAGCGTAGGATTAAGTCGTCACGCGGTTGAGCGACCAGGTTGAAGCGAGGCAAGAAGAAGTCGTACTTCCCCGTTGTCGCTTCAAGCGAACGCGTGCCATTTCCATCTGCTGGACCAAAGCCGAGCGATGTGACTTCGGTTTCGAGATACCGCGCGCCAATGTTGCCTCGGAAGATTCCATGTTCGAAATTCGCCTGAGCGTAAATCGCCTTGGTTTCTTCGGTAACGTCATAAAATGAGTTCTGATCCGACGACAGAACGGCCACGAGGTCACCATCGGCCTGAGGCTCAAGAGCCCGCTGTGCGGCAAGCGCGCCTTCGAGAATGCTCAGCACTCCATTCGGATCAGAGAAAGCCCGGTCTGGATCGATGAGCAGGAAGTTCGAAATGAACAAGCTGCGTCCGTCTGCGTCTCCATAATTCGAGGGCCCAGGTACAAGCAGCTCGGAGAACAGCGTTCCATTCGGGCTGTCTTCCAGACGGCTGAACCCGCCAATGCGATCATTGACCCGATCGAAAACCGAAGACGACTCATTGTACCGGTAGCCGGCATCAATTGAGGTCAGATAGTCCCCCAACAGACCATTGTCAGTGAAGTCGTAGGACACATCGATTCTGAATGCGTCTTCCTGATTCTCCGTTGTGTTTCGGCCGATATCGACCTGGTCCAACACAACGTTTGCAGGATTGGTCAGGTCAGCAACGGATGGCGCGAAAGGAGAGTCAAAGTTGATGCCCCAGGCCAGAGAGTCTCCGCGCAGATCATATCGGAACGGTACGCAGTTATCGTTGCTGGTGCTTGGATCGCCTGTGGCGGCGCCATCAAGCGGACAGTTCGGATTGATAAAGTTCAACGTCGTGCTGAGGTTCGGGTTTCTCGTATCTGCACTTGTCATCGCGTACTCTGCCCGCACGGTCCAATTGTCCCGTTCCCACTGTCCAGCGAGCGCGAAGATTTCGCTATCGGTGACGCGTGAGCCCGTATCGCTCGAGAAGCGGAGGTTTGGATCGTCATCATCATTTGCAAGGTCGGGCTCGAGTGTGCCGACCAGAGCAGCAGGGAAGTTCCGCAGATCCCGGCCATTGCTCGAGGTGACCCCAAAGTCGACGGTTTCAAACTGACTTGGGATACTCAGCTGGCGCAGTGTGCTGACGCCCGAGGCCTGCAACCGGTACGAGTCTTGGCTGCGCTCTTGCTCATTGACGATATAATCCAGGCTGAACGTGAGTTCGTCGTTCGGAGCCCATTCGAATGTCGAAGCGATGTTCGTCGTTTCATAGTCGAAGTTTTCTTGTTCCTGCACCAGGAACTGGATGCCCAAGAACTCCGCCGGGTTGGCACCGGCAGGAGACGCGACATTGTCGCGGTCCGTCCGCGGGCGGAATGATACGGTTTCTTGTTCGGTGTAGCTGCCGCTGATCACAAAGCCGATCTCACCCATTTCTGTGTCCCAGCGATTGCCGATCGCACCAGAGAGTCTCGGTTGAATGTCTTCCGTGCTCAAGCTGCTATCTTCGCCTTGGATACGAATGTTGCCGAGCCAGTCATTCAGTTGAAGGGGGCGAATGGTACGCAGATTAATCGTGCCGCCGACAGAGCCTTCAATCGTCTTTGCTTCTGGCGCTTTCGTGACCTCTACGGAGGAAATGATGGCGGCGTTGACGTCTTCAAAGTCAATGCCGCTGCGGCCTGAGCCGGACCCAACGGTGGAGACCCCATTAATTTCAATGCGGTTCGCATTCGTGCCCCGGATTTGGACCCCGGTCCCTACGCCTGCAGTACGCGTGATTTGAATACCGGTAATGTTCTCCAGCACCTCAGCGAGGTTCTGATCAGGCAGTTTACCGATGTCTTCTGCTTGAATGATCTCTTTTAGATTATCGGCATTGCGTTTTTCGTTGAGCGCGTTTTGTAGCGACCCCCGAATGCCTTGGACAACCACGACATCCTGCCGTGCTTCTTCTTCGTCTGCTCCATCAGGTGCGTCTTGCGCGAACGCGACTGAGCCTAAAGGTAACGCAACGCCTGCAAGCAAGGCTGCGCGCCAAATCGAGCGAACGGTATTGTCCTGTCGGTTTCCATGCATCCTGATTTCCTCCCGGTGACATGATCTTCGTTTTTTTATCGAAGTGTGATCAGGCTGAAGCATGCCAATCTAAGTGTCAACCAATTTGGCCACAAAATATCAACCAATTGGTAGGACCAATTAATTGATTGATGAAGTCATGTTGCGAATATGTGACACGAAGAGCCTTGGAAATGGCTGCTGCGAGTTACATCGTGTAAGTCGGGGACGTAGGTTTTAGAGAAGCGCTTGCGCGCATTCACTAGGAACCGATCGATGCTTTGAGATACTTCTCACGATTGGCATTAGAGCGCCGACGCGCCTCTTCAATAGCGTGCTGCTCTGAAGCGGTCAGCAAGTTTTCAATCAGCCGTGCGAAATGTGCACGCATCGCTTTGCGGGCTTTGTCCGGATTGCGTTCTTTCAAAGCGTTCAAGATCGCTTCGTGTTCATCAACTCGGCTATAGGAGTCCTCAACACATACGGCCGCGTACATCTCTTTGACTTCTGGGAGCTCAACACGCATCCGCCAGAGGTTTTCCATGATATAGTAATTCGCGGCGTTTCCACTAGCCTTTGCGATGGTCAGATGGAAAATTCTGTCAGCCTCATCCGACTCTGGAGAATCTTGCGGTGTATTCTCCATCAAATCGATCGTGCGTTCCAACTCTTCGATCTGTTCGGGCGCGATCTCTGTTGCCGCCAGGGCGGCTGACTCCGACTCGAACATGAGCCGCGTTTGCGTGAGTTCGAACGCGCTGACATTTGGCAATCGTCCTAGTTTTGTGGAATTGGGCTCCAATACATAGACGCCCGACCCAACCTTGATTTCCACATGGCCTAAAGCTTCCAGTGATATCTCAGCTTCACGGATAACAACGCGGCTGACACCGAAGCGCTCGGCAAGTTCCCGTTCTCCGGGAAGACGAGTGCCTGGCGGATACGCACCGGATACAATCATCTCTAAGATCTTGTTCGCCACTTTCTGATACAGGCGTTGTTCGGCCATGGCTGGGTCTCACAATAGCAATTGGTTAGTCCTTAGCAGAGAAATATTACTAAATTGTCCTACCAATTCAAGTCGGATTCCCCTGCTAAGAGACTTTTTTGCTTTAGAAACGGCCTCTTAGGCCGAAGAAGATGCGTGGCCCATAATCGTTGACCTCATACAGATCGTCATTGGTGAAGGCGAATTGCTCTTTAGGTTCGCTTCCGAGATTGATGGCCTCTACCGATAAACGCAAATTGTCAGTCACATTGTAAGAGGCGCGCGCTTCCCATACGCCAACGTCACCGACGAACCGTAAACGCGTACCGTCAGAGATAAACGGTTGGAAATATTCATCGCGGTACTTGTACGTCACTGAAACGTCAAAGTCGCCGTACCCCCAGAAAGCCTGCGCAGAGAGTGTGTTCTCTGAAAGGCCAGGCAGCCCACCCGGATCGAGAATACCATCCGCAATCTGGTCGACCGACCCATTAAGTTGAACAACGAACTGATCACCATAACGGCTGTCTTCGAACTCGAAGTCAGAGTCGACATAATTGTAGCTGAGTTTGCCACCAAGCCCGCTCCAAAGCCCCGGGAGATAGCTCATTGTATGTGCTGCCGTGACTTCCAAGCCGTAAAGCTCGCTGGTGTCATCGCTCGTTTGCGGCAGAGCGATGGGCAACGTCACACTCTCTCCGTTAAAATTATAGGTTTCGTTCTGAATTGTGTTGGCGAAACCGCCCTGGAATGATTTGTAGTAACCGCTGAACGCCAAAAT
Organism: Pseudomonadota bacterium; assembly: GCA_038527765.1. GTDB lineage: Bacteria > Pseudomonadota > Alphaproteobacteria > Caulobacterales > Hyphomonadaceae > Henriciella. Next base: position 288,966 of record JBCBFK010000002.1, on the reverse strand, counting down.
GGTGTCATCGTTTGGGTACCATTCGAAGCCAGCGTCAAAGTTCCATGACATCAGCGGGTCGAACCCGGGATTACCATTGCCACTGACATTGGTGATCAACTCAGACAAGCTGGTAATCGGGTCGGCATCATCATCTGCCGTTGCGAAGCTGAAGCTCCGACCAAATCCCATATCAGCCGGATCTGGACGAGACATCGCGCGGAACACGCCCAACCGGACCAGTTTATCAGGGGCGACTTCGACGATCGCAATCGCACTTGGCAAAAACTCGGTATAGTCATGCGATGCGGTGACCGGGATAAGATCGCCGAAGCTCGCAGAGAGTTCGCCATCCGTATCGGTGATAATAATATCTGGACGATAGCCGGTTGCCTCAACTTCGGTTTGCACAATACGGGCACCGATATTGCCCGAAACCGGGAAGTTCCCGATTTTCGTTTCGTAGTTCGCCATCATGTAAAACGCATTGGTCGTTTCATTCACATCAATCGTTCTGGTGTTTGCCTCGATCAATCCGGGAATGCCGCTATTGAACCCGTTCAAAGCGTTGGCGAATGAATTCTCGCTGGCATTGGGGTCTGTGAGGAACGCATTGATGGTGGTGAGCAATGCGTTCAGGTCGCCGGCTGCGGTCTCCGCCACACAACGTGCATCAAACGTCGCCCAAGAATTGGTTGAGCTGATAACGTTGCCGTCGTCGTCGATATTCGTAACCAGATCGCCTGGACGCAAATTGTCGAGGAAGTTGTTGCCTTCTCTGAATGGCCGGAAACAGGCTTCGTTTGTGTTGGCAATGATGCTGACGAGATCGTCTTGCAAAGTTAGGAATCGCGGATCGGTGTCATAGAGATCATCATCGCTGTCATCGATGACTTCTCTGTTGTTTACAGTCAGCTCACCATCGTTTTCGATTTCGAAAGAAAAGCGGCCGCTACTGACTTCCAGCGGGTTGCCAGAGTCCACACCGCCCGGAAGCTCCAGGTAGTCTTGTTCGGCAATCCGTACACCCGCTTCAATATTCGTGAAAAAGCCGTCCAGTTTGTAGTCAGCATCAAACCGCAAGGCATCAATCGTATTGTCTCTGAACACATCATTATCGATGCGAACCCGAAGGCGATCGACGAAATTTGTGCGATCATTGACGTCGAAGACTTCGTCATAGAGTCGATACACTGGGACGTCGCCACCGCGCAGGTCATATTCAATCACGGGAGAAATGTCTGATTGAATTCGAAATTCCCACGCGCGCTCAGTGCGTTCGGTGTTCGAGTGAGAATAGTCTGCAGATACGGTGAGGCGATCATTTACCTCATATTCAACATTCAGCCCGCCGCCGAGATAGGTCTCAACCCGAGCGAAGTCGCCCCCTTGGATTTCGATCGAATTGTCGGTGATCGCGCGCAAGATGCCGCCATTTCCATTCGTGATAAGTGAATCAAGGCTGGTTGTATCAGTGCCCGCGACATTCAAGGATGTATCGTTTCGGCGTCCGCCATTAAAAGTCAGGTCACTTCGACGTTCTTCCTGGCTGCGCTCAGACCATTGCACGTCAAGATTAATGTCTAAGCGATTGTTCGGCTGCCATCGTAATTGGCCAAAGAACGCATCTCGCGTGTCATGAGTATCATTCTGGCGGAAGTGGCGTTGCGATGGTGCGAACACAAAAGGTGTGCCGGCATCGATCGCCAATCCTGTGGCTGGGTCAATCGTTGTATCAACGCCTTCGGTGTCTGAGCCGCGAGTTGCGAGATTCGCGGGATTTCGGCGATCATTGAAATCGTCGCAATCATCGTCGCCGCGGTCTGTGGTTTCGGGATTGTTAGAGAAGCCTGTAAACGTGCCGCCATTCGTCTGATCGGTGTATTGCGCCAATCCGTCCGTGATCAAGCACGCGGGGCGAGAGTTGGAAGTTGGGCCAGTTTGACGGCTCTCGGCTTCCGGTTGAGAGATATCTGACCGCTGGAAACCAAGAGAGATGCCTACTTCGCCAAGTTCGTCGAGTTCGAACTGGTCGACATAGCTGAGAGTCCCTCGATATCCGAGATCACCGGCCAGGGAATCGTCGATGTTCTGTTGGTCCGGGTTATAGTTCCCCTTCAATTCGAACTGAAAGCGCTGTTTACCGAAGTCCAGCGGGCGAAGGGTCTCCAGCTGGATTTGGCCCGCCACACCGCCCTCAATTTGACTCGCATCCTGGGTCTTAAACACTGCGAGTTTGTTGATTAGCTCAGATGGGAATTGCGAGAAATTGACGGAGCGATCGCCTGACCCATTGGTCGCGGCGCGCCCGTTGACAACGGTTGAAGAAAGATAAGGGCCAAGGCCGCGAATTGAAACTTCGGTTGCTCCACCATTCTCGCGGTGAGAGGCAACACCCGTAATGTTTTCAAGCGCTTCCCCAATCGAAAGTGCTGGAATGTCGCCAATCTCTTCGGCGGATAGTCCGTCGACAATTTGCGTATTCGAGCGCTTGAGCGCAATGGAGTCCTGGATGACTTGGCGTGTTCCAGTGACCGTAATAATGTCAAGCTCGCGCGCTTCTTCGGTATCGGCTTGCGCTTCCGGCACATCCTCTTGTGCAAGCGCAATCCCGGCGAAAGGCGTTGTGGCGGCGCCGAGCAGCAACATGCTCGATAGGCGGACAGGGTTTAGGCCAGCTCTGCGCGAGCCGTGACGTTTAGACATGGGTTCCTCCCTCAAGGTCTTTGTCTTTTTCTGTCTTCGATTCTCTGAAGACTTCGGCGTACGGCTACCACTATGATCCAGAGTGTCAACCAAAAGGTCAGCAAAAAAGCGTTATATTGGTCCTACCAATCAGATAAACATCTGTATTATAATGAATATATCACAAGCTTCGTATAAGGGATTCACACGTACATTCTGCAGAAAGATAAATTGGTATGCAATAGTGGTTGACAATTGAACTGGTCCGAATAGCCTACCCGGAAAGCCTGCACGACAAGGCGACTTGGGAGGAGATAATGAGGTCTTTGGCGATTGCCGTCCTGATCGCGTTTTTGGCGATGGGCGCTTGTTCAACCCCTCCACCGGCGTTTGCGGAGGTCGCCTCTTTTGAAGGTGAACCGCTGCGGAAGATTCGCGTTTCAACGCAGGATGAGTATGAAGCGGCCGAAAAAATCGCACAGCCTGGCGATGTGATCGTTCTGGCGAACGGCACTTGGACCGATTTTGATCTGGTCTTAGAGGCCAAAGGCACAGCAGCTCACCCGATCTTTCTGATCGCCGAAGAGCCAGGCAAGGTGGTCTTGAGTGGCCAATCCAGCTTGCGTCTCGGTGGCGAGCATTTGATCGTATCGGGCTTGGTGTTTCGCGATGGTTACACACCCCGAAATGAAGTGATCAGCTTTCGACGCGACAGCGAGACTTTGGCCTTCAATTCGCGGGTCACACAGACGGTGATCGAAAACTATAACAATCCGGATCGGACCCAGCGTGACACATGGGTTGTTATGTACGGGCAGAACAACATCTTCGATCATAATCACCTGTCTGGAAAACTGAATTCGGGGCCCACGATGACGGTGCGACTGAACACAGAAGACAGTCAGAATAACCGGCACCATATTCACCACAACTATTTCGGCCCGCGGCCGGTTTTCGGATCCAATGGCGGAGAGACCTTGCGCATCGGCACGAGCCATTACTCACTTACCGATTCGAACACGCTGGTGGAAAACAATTTCTTCGACCGCTGCAGCGGTGAGGTCGAGATCATTTCCAATAAGTCTGGCGGTAATGAATATCGGGGAAACACATTTTACGAGTCGCGCGGGACTCTAACCTTGCGACACGGCAACGATACTTTGGTCGAGAACAATTTGTTTGATGGAAATGACGCTCCGTATACCGGCGGCGTTCGAGTGATCAACGCAAAACAGACGATCAAGGGGAACCTGTTTCGAAATTTGACCGGTACCCGCTTCTCCGGTGCGCTCGTCGTTATGAATGGAGTGCCGAACTCGCCAATCAATCGCTATCACCAAGTCGATGGCGCCGTCATCGAAGGTAATACATTCGACCAGGTCAGTACGATTGAATTGGGTGAGGGCTCCGATAGCGAGCGGAGCGCGGTCCCGATCAATTCGGTGTTTGAAAACAACACCGTCATCGGCAGCCGAGATCGCACGCCGTTCAATTTATACGATGATATGAGCGGCATCGCATTCGCTGAAAATGTCACCAATTTGGACCCTCCCGCCGAAATCGCATCGGGGTTCAAGTTTGCCGCAACGAGCACTTCCGAGGCGCCAGCTGAAGACATAACCTTTGGCGTCGATCGATCCGCCACCGGCGTTGACTGGTATCCAAAACCAAGTGCGGCGTCTCCTTTTGATGGTGGAAAGGCGATCGCGGTCGAGCCCGGCACCAACTCGATCTCAGAGGCTTTTGCTTTGGCAGAACCTGGTGATGAACTCGTGCTCGCTGCAGGCAACTATAATGAAGAGAAGACTATCAATCTGCAGATTCCAGTGACGGTTCGTGCCGCCGAGCCAGGGTCCGTAAATTTGAGCTTTGAACGCCGGAACCTGTTTCTGTTATCGTCGAACGGTGGTTTGAGACTCTCTGGCCTAAACGTCACGGGCGCTTCCGCACCGGATAATGTTGGCAATAGCTTCATTGCGTCATCGACGCGGGGTGGCACTGGCAATCACGTCGTTGAACTTTCGCATATGGTCTTCGAAGACTTCGTCATCAATCGCGCCTTCTCGATCGTGGCAGCTGCGAAGGGAACCTTCTTTGATCGCGTGGAGGTGACCAACTCTTCGTTCAAAAACATCTCCGGCGTGCCGTTCAAGTTCGATGTGGAAACGGACGATTTTGGAATTTACAATGTCGAGTATCTGATCATCAAAGACAGCGAATTTTCCCAAGTGCGCAGTCCTGTTGCATCCGTCTATCGTGGCGGGCGGGATGAGAGCACATTCGGACCGCACGGCTGGATCTCCGGGTCAAGCTTCTCCGACGTCGGCGACGAAGATACGCCTTTGGTGGTGCTCCATGGCGCGCAGAATGTGAAAGTGGAGAACAATACAATCGATCGCAGCAATCCAGTTCGTCTGGTCATCACGACGGGCATTCCCAAGGTGGTGAATGCGGGCAATCTGGACGCCGCCGGCCAACCGGTGCCGGGCTTGGTTATCAAGGACTTGCGCCAATGAGTCGGGGGCTCATTTCATGCGTCGCCGTTCTCGGCTTGTCACTCAGTGGCCTCGCGGCCTGCGTCGCAATGACAGAGGAGGTGGCTGAGAGGTCAACGTCGGCAATGGCCTCTCAATCGTCAGGCTTTGACAGGTTGATGCAGGATCTAGCCACCATCGTCGATGAGCGCCTGGACGCGGGAATTCCTGTGCCCATTCCTGTCGATGCTGGCGGAGGGTATACCCACGAACAACACAAACAAAACGCCAAAACCATTTATGAAGCCGGGATGCTTTATGCGCAGACGGGTTCACCGAAATACAGAGATGCAGTGCGCGATATCCTTCTGGATTATGCAGAACTGTATCCCAATCTCGGTATCCATCCAGAACAACGCAGTTCGAATAAAGGTAAACTCTTCTGGCAAGGCCTGAACGAAGCCTGGTGGCTCGTTTATTCCATCCAGGGATATGAGACGGTTCGCGACGACCTCTCCGAGATAGACCGCGAACGGATTGAAAGCGGCGTGCTCAATCCGATGGCGGACTTCTTGTCGACTGGGTCGCCGCAAACCTTTGATCGTATCCACAATCACGCCACCTGGGCGACCTGCGCCGTTGGAATGACGGGTTATGTCCTTGGGCAGCCAGAGCGTGTGGAGCAAGCTCTTTACGGATTGGACAAAAGCGGGACCGCTGGCTTCTTGAAACAGCTCGACGAGCTGTTTTCTCCAGACGGCTATTACGCCGAAGGACCGTACTATCAGCGCTATGCGCTCATGCCGTTCGTGCTGTTCAGCCAAGCCGTAGATCGCAACGAACCGGAGCGTGGAATCTTTGAGTACCGAGACGGCATCGTATTGAAGGCGATCCGCTCCACGATGGAGCAAAGCTATGCAGGTCTATTCTTTCCGATCAATGACGCGATCCGTGAAAAAGGCATCAACACCGTCGAGCTGAAATATGGGCTCGCCATTGCCTATGAGCGGACCCAGGATCCGACCTTACTTGGGGCTATCCAATTGCAGAATGGTGTTGTGCCAACCGATAGCGGGCGCGCGGCGCTTGAGGCTATTGAAGCAGGATTGGCACAGCCCTTCGCCTTCACCTCAAAGCAGTTCCGAGATGGCCCACAAGGTGACCAAGGCGCCTTGGTCGTGTTGCGGTCTGGTCCACGTGGGGACGATGCCGCGGCAATCATGAAGGCGACCACGCAAGGACTTGGCCATGGTCATCATGATAAGCTTGGCTTTCTTTATTACGACAATGGCGATGAGGTTGTTGCCGATTACGGTGCTGCGCGTTTCCTGAATGTCGAGCCAAAAAATGGCGGCCGATATCTCCCCGAGAACGAAACTTGGGCGAAGCAGACTGTGGCTCACAATGCGCTTGTGGTAGATCAAACCAGCCATTTCGGTGGCGACTGGCGTGAAGGTCAGAAGCACGCCCCAGCCATGATTGAGTTCGGTGAGCGCGACGGAGTTCAAGTCGCGTTTGCGGAAATCGACACGGCTTATGATGGCGTCAATATGCAGCGTTTAATCGCCATCATGCCCCGTGCAAATGGCGGCGATTATGTCATCGACATTATGCGCGGTATCGGTGATGCGCCGCACACATTCGATCTTCCTGTTCATTTCAAGGGCCAATTGATTGAGACCAGTTTCGACATGGAGCATGCGACAACCATGCTGGAGCCGATAGGGGAGGCGAACGGTTATCAGCATTTATGGAAGCGCAGCGAGTCAGGCCTGTTGACGGAGCCTCAGGCCGCATCTTGGTTGCTCCGGGATCAATTCTACACGCTCAGCTTTTCCGCAGATCAAGACCTAACAGCTTACTTTGCGGAGCTGGGCGCCAATGATCCAAACCATAATTTGCGACGAGAGCAGGCTTTAATCCTGAGCTCAGAAGCTGAAGCAGTTACTTTCGTTTCTGTCTATGAGCGCCACGGACTTTATGACTCGGACAATGAGGTGACCGTGTTTGATGGATCTTCGATCGAGAGCATCGAAATCTCTGACAATAGCGGCATCACATCGGTAGAAATCACGCCGATTGAAGACGCAGCTGTGACGTTCAAACTGGCTGCAAGCCGTTTCACGCGACAGCCATTACAAGTCGTTCGTGCCGCTGAAGGAGCTGAACCATGAGTGCGCCTCTTCGACATGATGACTTGTTTCGCTATGGGCCAGAAGCGCACGCCGAAACCGTGGGGGCAGGGATCAAACAAGTCGTGCTTGGAACAGATGCGTGCATGATCCAGGCGAAGAGCTGGTTCAAGCGCGGGGCGATGACGAAAGTGGCTTCCAAACCTCGTACACAGCTCAGCTATGTTTTGGATGGATTCTTTGAAGTGAATGTCGATGGGAAGTCTCAGATCCTAGGGCCTAACGGCGCCTTCATTGTCCCTTCTGGCGCGGCGCACATCATTTCATGCCTTGAGGACGGCGTTCTGCTGAATGTCTTCGCAGTCGAGAATTGCGACACCGCATTTGAGGAGGTGACGATCTGATGTCGGGCTCAATCGAAAAAATACGCGGCGATGACGCTGCGATGAAACTCAAAAACAAAACCTATCGGATTTAGGAGCAAGCAAGAATGTCAAAACCAGTCATTGGTTTCATCGGCCTCGGACTTATGGGCGGCAACATGGTGGAGAACTTGCAGAAACGCGGGTTCCGCGTGAATGTCATGGACCTCAATAAGGATGCTGTTTCAGCTGTTTTGGCGCGCGGCAATGCGACCGAAGCCAGCTCTCCCAAAGAACTCGCCGCAACTAGCGATATTGTGCAGTTCTGCGTCACCACGTCGGAAGTGGTCGAAAAGCTTGTTTATGGCGATGAAGGTATCCTTGCGGGTATAAAGCCGGGCTCGGTCTTGATTGATTTTGGGACGTCTATTCCTGCGTCGACTCAGAAGATCGGTGCTGACTTGGCTGCGAAAGGCGCAGGCATGCTGGATGCGCCCCTCGGACGTACGCCTGCACACGCTAAAGACGGCTTACTCAACATTATGGCTGCTGGGAACAAAGAGACGTTCGACAAATATGAGCCGATCTTAAAGGAGCAGGGTGAGAATGTATTTTATCTCGGCAAACTTGGCTCAGGTCATGTGACGAAGCTCATCAATAACTTCATGGGCATGACAACGGTTACGGCCATGTCGCAAGCCTTTGCAGCTGCGGAGCTTGCCGGCGTAGATCGCGCGCAACTGTATGAAATCATGTCCGCGGGGCCATCAAATTCGCCATTTATGAAGTTCTGTAAGAACTATGCCGTTGATGGCGTGAGCGATCTTGGTTTTTCAATGAACAATGCCAACAAAGATCTTCGCTACTTCGTGCAGATGATGTCGGATCTTGGCACCAGATCATTGGTTGCTGAGGGGACATCGACCAGTCTTCAAGCAGCGGTGGGAGAAGGCATGGGAGATGGAAATGTCCCGGAAATCTACGACTACTTTGTTGGACTAAAAAAATAGAGGGCGTTGTGACGGGCTGGATCTCAGCCGGTCGCAATTTGGAGAGGTATTGAAGCGGTGACCACACAGCCAATCATAGCGACACTCGGAGAGCTCATCCTTCGATTAAAACCGCCTGGAAAACTTCGTTTGCGACAAGCTGCGAGATTCGATGTTTGTCATGGTGGAGCGGAATCCAATGTGGCAGGGAGCCTTGCGCAATTTGGACTCGAAAGTCGCTTCATCTCGGCGCTCCCGACCTCTGAATTGGGCGAACAGGCGCTCATGTCGATCCGCGCCAATGGGGTCAATGTCAGCCACATTGTGCGGCTTCCGGGGCGAATGGGGATTTATTTTTTAGAAGACGGCGCAGACATACGGTCTGGATGTGTGATCTATGATCGCCAGGACACGGCCTTCAGTGCGCTCTCGCCGGATCAAGTTGATTGGGATGCCGCTTTCCAAAATGTTTCTTGGTTTCACGTGAGCGGTGTGACTCCCGCGATCTCAGCGTCTGCTCGAGATCTTTGCGAAGCGGCAATGAAAGAAGCAAAATCACGTGGTTTGCACGTATCACTGGACCTCAACCATCGTCAAAGACTGTGGCAATATGGTCAGGACGCAACAGACGTTATGCCGGGGTTGGCGGCATACGCAGATACTTTGATTGCAGGCCGCGGCGATTGCGCGGCATGTCTGGGATTTTCACCAGATGGGGATGGTAGTACCAATGATTGGTATGAGGCTCTCTCGAAAGATGTGCTGAACCGCTATCCCAACTTGTCGCGCATAGCCGTGACTATCCGGAATTCGAGTTCAGCAGATCACCACAAGTGGGCAGCTCATCTACGCACCAGTGAGGGATCCTTCTTTTCCAAAACCTACCATTTGCACAATGTCGTTGATCGCGTTGGCACTGGAGATGCCTTCGCCGCAGGTCTGATCTATGGATTGGTTACGGATATGTCGGACGAGCCCGCCCTTCAATTCGGAGCCGCCGCAAACGCCCTCAAGCATACGATCATCGGCGACACCAACATGGTCACTGTCGAAGAAGTCAAAGCGCTCATGGATAGCGACGGCACAGCTCGCTTGCGCCGATAGATCACCGCCCTCCGGACAAGGACCTCGAGCATGACGAACCCCACACTCAATCGACGACCCAATCGCCGGGATTTTGGCGCGCTATTGCTCGGTGGTTCAATCGCAATCGCAGGGTGCTCCGATGCCGCAAATGGCGGATCGCGTATCCTTTACTCAACTGACTCTCAACCAGATGGGTACCCAACCGTCGAAGCCGTCAAATTTATGGGGCAATATCTGTCCGAAAAAACCGACGGGCGACTAAGCGTCAAATCCTATCCTGGTGGTCAGCTCGGGTCAGAGGGAAGCACGTTAGAGATCGCGATGTTTGGCGGGCTCGACATGACGCGGACATTTGCGGCGGCGCTCAATAACATCGCGCCGCTTACCAAGCTGTTCAGTTTGCCCTTTTTGTTCCGATCGACGGCACACCAGCGCGAAGTCGCCGATGGTGAGATCGGCGAAACAATTCTGGAGTCGCTCGAAGCGTATGGTCTGCGGGGGCTGGCCATTTATGACACGGGTGGGCGCGGCTTTTATACGACCGAACGCACAATTCCGCACCCTTCGGCCTTGGAAGGGATGAAGATCCGGGTGCCCAATTCAGATATCTTCCTCGCCACAATGCGCGCGCTCGGCGCAAACCCCACGCCAATGAATTTTAGCGAAGTCTATCAAGGCTTGGTCCAAAACGTCATCGAAGGCGCGGAGAACAATTGGCCGAGCTATATCAGCACGCGTCATTATGAAGTGGCTCCTTACTTCTCTGAGACAGGGCATTTTCGAACTCCTGACATGCTGATCATGAGCCTGCGGACCTGGGAAAATTTTTCGCCCGAAGATCAGGCGCTCGTCAAAGAGGCGGCACGGCAATCTGTTGGTGTGATGCGCAGCCTCTGGGACGCACGCGTCGAGGACTCAAAAAGAGCCTTGCTCGAAAGCGGGGGTGAAATCTTATCGGGCATCGATACCGATCCGTTTCGCGACCTTATGAGCCCGGTCTATGAGCAGTTCGTCACGCCCGAACTGGCCCCATTCCTAGAAGAGATCGATCGCATCGGGGAGGCAGGGTCATGAAGAAGCAATTAGATGCCTTAAGCCGTGTATCACTGTTCATCAGCGCAGCTTGCCTCGTGATAATGACAAGCATCATCTCGTATCAGGTCGTCGCCCGATATTTCTTCAACTCGAGCCCCGCCTGGTCGGAACGCCTGTCGCTGGTCCTGCTCGCCTATCTCGTTTTCTTTGGTGCGGCCGTGGGCGTGCACGAGCGGTTTCATATTCGCATTGATGCCCTTCGCAATGCGGTGCCTGACGGCGTGGGACGCGCGTTTGATATTGTTGCAAACTTGGCGGTTGCGATCGCGGGCTTGGTCATGGTGCTCGCAGGCCTGCAACTTACAACGACGCTGTGGGCTTTTGATATTCCGTCCTTGGGCCTGCCACGCGGCGTAGCGCTTTTGCCGCTTCCGATCGCTGGCGGACTGATCACGCTATTTTCTGTGGCGCAGTTGCTTGAGAGTATCTTTGATCAAACTGAGGAGGCGCAGTGATGGAATTGATCATTCTGCTTCTGAGCTTGCTCGGTCTACTCGCGATCCGCGTGCCTGTGGCATTTGCACTTCTCATTTCATCGATGTTGGTGTTTGCGCTGTTAGGGCTGAACCCGTTGATCGCGGTACAGCGACTATCCGCGGGCATCGACGTCTTCACGTTGATGGCGATTCCATTCTTCATTTTCGCCGGCGACTTGATGACCCAGACCGGGATCGCTGCCCGGTTGATCCGAGTTGCAGAAGGCTTGTTCGGACGTGTGCGAGGCGGGCTCGGACACGTCAATGTCGGGGCATCGATGATGTTTGGTGCCGTCTCAGGGTCTGCTGTGGCCAGTGTCTCCGCGATTGGCTCGACCATGATCCCAATCATGGAAGAGAAGGGCTATGATCGCGACTTCTCGGTCAATGTCACGTGCTCGGCTGCTGTGCTGGGTCTGATTATTCCGCCAAGCCATAATATGATCATCTATGCCGCTGCAGCCGGGGTTTCGATCTCAATTGGAGACCTATTCGTTGCTGGCATCATACCCGGAATACTTTGCGGGCTCGCACTTATGGTCACTGTTTCGATCCTTGCGCGGATCAAGGGATACGCGAAAGGTGTCTTCCCAGGTTTCAAGGCACTCATTCTCTCGGCCATTGGCGCAATTCCTGGCCTGTTAACGGCCGTCATCATTGTGGTTGGCATTTTGGGCGGGGTGTTTACGCCAACCGAGAGCTCTGCAGTCGCAATCGTGTACACGCTCGTGATAGGTGTCTTTGTTTATCGCTCGCTGGGTCTGACGGAGTTCAAAGCCGCAGTTGTGAACGCAGCCAAAACCACAGCGATGATCATGCTGATCATTGGTTCAGCCGCGGCTTTTGGTTGGTTGCTTGCGCTGTTGGAAGCGCCCTTGATGATGTCGCAATTGATCCTGGGGGCCACAGATTCTCCTATCGTGATCCTAGCGCTTGTTTTGCTGTGTTTGCTTGTGCTCGGAACATTCATGGACATGGCTCCGCTGATCATCATCGTGACGCCGATCTTCCTGCCTGTCGTTCAGTCGATAGGCGTAGATCCTGTCCATTTTGGTATTATCATGATGCTCGCGCTTGGAATCGGGACGATCACACCGCCTGTGGGCACAGTGTTGTTCGTTGGGTCTGCAGTCGGCAAGATACGGATGGAAGACACGGTCAAAACCATGTGGCCCTTCTATTTGGCGCTCATCCTATGTCTGCTCCTTGTAACCTACATTCCGCAGATATCGCTGCTTTTGGTAGGATGATGACGCGGCATTCGGTTCTCTGGTGGTGTAAGTCTAATACGAACCAGTCTCCCGCATCGAACGGGGTAGGCGGGGCTTATCCCGGGTTTTGGTGACGTAGCTTTCCAGCAATTCGCCTTCATGATCGCCCTCGCGCCACCGATAATCTTGTATGCCGTTGATCTTCACGAAGACCTCGTCGAGATGCCATTGCCATTGAGTATGCTGACGCATGTAGGAAGCGCGCTTCGTTCGAATCTTACCGGTGAAGACCGGTCCAAATCGGTCGACCCAGCCTGAGACTTTCATGTCAGATATCGATGCCACGCTCGTGGAGTAAATCCTCGACATTGCGCAATGAAAGCAAAAACCGGACATACACCATCACAGCGAGTTGGATGAAGGGCGGTTAAAGCGCACTTTCCGCTGACAATTCCGTTTAACGTACATTCAATAGAGAGCAGCGCGAAGCATTAGGGTGCCCCAAATCCAGAGCGATGCAGCTGCATTCACACGCAAAGTGTAATTTCCGCTCATTCTTCGAAGAGTTTCGAAGACAATTCGATTGCGAGTCATTATCAGGTGGGCTTAATCATGGTACGCTCTGCGTAAATAAGTATCACGTCAACGAGGGGTCGCACAAATCGTATGACTGCGAAGCTCAAAACTGTTTCGAGGTGGTTGCTGGCTGGGCCAGGGGCGCTCATTGCGGCGATCTTAGCTATGGGGGGCAGTACACAATGGCTTCCGGCCGGGCCGGCAGAAATTGATAATTTTCTTTATCCGGTTCTCTTGTTCCCGGGTATTTGGGCGATATTTTTCTTCATCGCGATCATGTTTGACCACGTCTGGAAGGCGGCAATACTCATTTTTGGTATTACAGCCATTCACGCGTATCTCGTCTTCACAGCCTTCACTGCCGGTTAAGGGGAAATAGAATGAGTTTTGTCGCCAAAGCACCCACTCAACGCTTGCTCGCGGTTCATGGTTGGTCAGGAACCGTCCTGGGGTTGTTCCTGTATTTGATCGTCGTCACCGGCGCAGTCGCCGTTTTTGCGGTCGAGCTCGGGGCTTGGTCGAAGCCAGGTGAAGGCAGACAAGCCGTCTTCGAGCGCCCGCTCGATCCAGCCATTGCAGAACTCTCTGAAAGTGTCCCCGAAGAGTATATGGAAGAGGTCCAGATCTTCGGCCTGAACACAGGCGAGCTCATGATTTTCTTCCATGGGCACACCGAAAATGAACAAGGCGCAATTGAAGATATTGGCGTGCGCTATCTTCTTGATCACGAGACCCACGAGGTCATCAAACGAGAAGAAGGGTTCCGTTCCGACATGGATGACCTGCCCAGGTCGGCGCTCACGGACTTTATTGTGACGCTGCATATCAATCTACATGCGCCAAATCCCTGGGGGCTTTATATGACCGGGATCCTTGGTTTCGTGATGGTCATTGCCACCGTTTCTGGGTTGATCCTGCACCGCCACATTATCACAGACCTATTCGTGTCACCGCGGTTGTCATCTAGGCTGTTGAACAGCCGTGATCGTCATATCCTTGCAGGTACATGGAGTTTACCGTTCGGCTTCATCCTCGCCTTTACCGGCGCCTTTTTCAGTTTCGCCACAACGATAGGCGTCCCCGTCATTGCCTTTGCTGCGTTCGGTGGAGATACAGAACGGCTGCTCGAAATCGTAGAGCCCCCACAAATTGTTGCAGAAGCGCCGGGTCAAGTTGCGAGCATAGATTCGATCATTGCTGACTCCTCCGAGCGAGCTGGGATCGCTCCGAACTTCGTCGGGCTGGTCGACTATGGCACTGAGGCTTTCAGTGTTCGGGTCAACCATTTGCCGCGAGACGGCGCGATTTCTGGAGTCGCGAACCTGTACGATGGATCGACCGGGAACTTCCTACGCATCGCGCCCTTGATTGGTAATGAGCCCTCATCGAGTGCAACTGTTGCTTCTTTGATGGGGCCTTTGCATTTCGGAAATTTCGGAGGATTGGTATCCAAGCTCGTATGGGGTGCCCTGGGTATTGCGCTGGCTTACGTCACCTTATCAGGTCTTCAGCTTTGGGTGCGTCGCCGTCTCGATGAGCCGGCATGGGCTTGGATGAATAATGCCGTAATCCTGACAGGCTATGGCGTGCCAATCACGATGTTAGGGGCAGCGTTTGGATACTTCCCGGCATTTGGACTGGGGGCAGACGCCGGTTATTGGACCGCATTTGGTTTCCTTGCCAGTTCCGCTGCATTGCTTGTTTTGGCTGGTGTGGTCAGGAAAGCGGAGCGGCTGACGTCCGTCCTGCAGTGGACCATGATTATTGGTCTGGCGCTCACACCATGCCTGCGTCTTGCTTTCGGCGGCGATAACTGGCTCGAGCTCATGCAGCGCCAGGATGTCCTGACGCTCGCTATTGATCTGGTATTCTGGATGGGGGCAGCGTGGGGCGTGATTTCGGCGCTCAAGATTCAATTACTGCCGCGTAAGAGTGCAGAAACGCTAAGCGTCCCAGCAGAATGATGAGTCTTGTCTCGTTCGTACTCGCAAGTGGGTTCAGTCTTGCGCTTATCTGGATCCTGCGAGCAAGCGATCCGAAGCTTGCGCGTGTGGCAAAGGCCAGCCGCATAAACCTTAGCTCCCCCGTACGGACCGCGTTGGCAGTATGTGTATTTCTACCTGGCGCTATATTGCTCGCCATCCCTCAAATTGGTGTGTTCTTTAGTTGGTTCGGGGCACTCACGGTTATCGGATGGCTTATCGCGCTTAGGCCTCCGAAGTCAGGGTCATATTCCACCAGTGATCAACGGTAGAAAGCGCATCTTCGCGGCCAAGAAACGTGGCTATGTGTCAAACATGCACTTGATAATCATTCTCAAGTAGGCTAAAAACCCCTCCTGAATTGGTCAGGAGTTCAACATGCATGGGACGCACGCGAACGCGATTGTTCGATTAGAGCGCGAACTCGAATTGATGCTCGAGTGGCGAGATGAGTGGGTCGAAAGCGGTCGAGCGTATCAGCCGAGACGAGCGCAGATCGACTTACATAGAATTTGGTTGGAGACACAGATCTCCATTTTGAAAAACCCGATCGTACAGGTGCCCGCTTAGATTGGTTTGGGCTGCGGTCGATAAGCCGCTCTTCCGGCATGCCATGTTCAATCGCGCGCTCTCAAATTCGATAGAGTCATCCGGCCGCAGCCCATCCCTCAAATCGCTACCAGATTGGTCACACCCTTTGAGTAATTTCGCAGGAATGGAAGCGACACAATGGCTTTTGAGAATTCAGAGCAAACCGCATCAGAGCTCTCGGAGATGAATGCACATCCGTGGATTACAGATCCTGCCGATCTTCCGTCCAAGCTGATCTGGCCAGAGGCGCTGCTTCTTCCCTTCGGCGAGACCGCTCGGCTTCACTTTACGCGGGCATGGACAGGCTTGTTCTTTGTGCGATTGATTGTGTTTGCGGTTCCAATCGCTTTGACAGTAATTTTGTCTGCTTCCGGTGTAGACGATCCTGGGTTCAGCGCCATCCCACTTTGGGGTTTCCCGCTCGTGGTAATTGCGACCGGGCTTATGTCTTTCGTCTTGCACGTCCGGCGACTGACCAACGCAAAACGGAGTGCAGTTTGGGCTATATTGGCAATCCTCCCGATTGTTGCTGGGGGATTGGGTTTTGTCGCCGGTCTGAGTGAAGGCGGGAGAGACTATGAGATCGCGATCGAAGCGGATGGGCTAAAAGAAACAGGTGTGAGTCAAAAACAAATGGCGATCGATTTCGATCGCCGCGAAGTCTACAGAACCTTGTCTCGAGATGTCATGTTGCGATTGTTTGCAGCGCAAGTCCGGAACGGTGAATCTGCCTCGGCCTTAGATAGAGCGATTAAAGAGTCCCAACGGCCCGAAGCCGTTCGAGATGCGATCGAAATGATCGGCGTAACCCTGACACCCCAACAATCCGAACGTTTGGCGGGTTCATTGGAGCGTCTCTCAAGTCGCTTGTCTTCATCAATAAGGTTCAGCGAGTTTCTGACTGAAACGGATAGGTCTGATCTGAGAGACTATCGCGGCTCCATCGAAAATCGTTGGAAAAGACATTTGCCGGTCATTGATTATAAGTCAGTGAGTCAGCGTGAGCATGCGATTTCAGTTGCGATCGGGATGTTCATATTCTTTTGGATGATCCCGTCTCTTCTTGTCATGGTCTGGTCATTGACCTGGGTCGGTCGGCTTCCAAATGGCGGCGGAAAAATCCAAGATAGGTTTGCTTAGTTGTGTCGCGTCGCTGCCTCAGCAAACACCTTTCTGAGCCGTAAGTTTGCCTCAGAGTTCTTTGGTCTTTCGGGCGTCGATAAAGTTCCTAATGAAGAATACAAAAGCAACGACCGACGCGGCGAGCATTAAGCCCACCCGCACAAGCGCCATAGTGTCTTCTCTTGCGAGAGCGCCTCGTAGAGGCATGATTAAAGCGATGATCACGACCAGCGTAAGCAGAACAGCGATATGCGCGATGACCTTGTTCTCGGACCGCACTCCTGGCGTGCACGCAAAAAGTGCGAGACCAAATCCACCTGGGATGAGGGCGGTTAAGGACGCCGTTCCAGAGGCAAAATAGGCCCAAGCAGAAACGCCAATCAGGACGAGTGCATTGATCAGGTTCGCAGTCCCAGCGTTCATTTTAGCCCTCCTGATTAGCCGCTTCAAAAAGCTTTGATCCGAAAATCAAGTAAAGCGCCAAGCCGTAAGGGATGACTCCAGCGAACAGCATCAGTATGGGCCCGAAATAGTCGCCATAAGCAGCGTGTTCGACAATGTGGACCGCATTAAACAGGAAGAGCAGGAGCGCCAAAACGAACGAAGTCCATTTTGTGACGACATGCGGACCGATCGCCAAAAGTGTGATCGGCAGGGATGCTATCGCAAACATGATGACGATCATCGGTGCGGCTTCAACCAGTCCCCCGGAGAACGCTTCGAGTCCACTTTCACCTTCCTCAGTGAGTGCTTCAGCCTCGCCGAGCAGGCCCAAAATCTCAAAAATGATCAAACCCGACAGGCCTAGAAAACCGACCGCGCACAATATTGCTGCACGCAGAAAACGATTTCGGGCGTTCATATCAAAACCTCATAACATATTCATGCGAGTGATTTGCAATTGCATGTTGATGTGCTAGGCCCGCGCCGAGAATTGTCAAGCATTAGGGGTATTTGAGTATGACAGGTTCGAGATTTGGAGTTGCGGTATCGGTCTGCGCGCTTATGGCGTCCGGTGCGATTGCGCAAGAAGTGACGGACGCAGACGTAGCAGATGCACAAGACCAGGAGTCGCGCCAAGAGACCGTTATAATTCAGGGGACAAAACTTGGTTTGAGTGTCCAAGAAGCGGACGTGTCGGTCGAAGTGTTTGACGAAGTTCGTCTCGAGCGCGAGTCCATCTTTGATCTTGATGATGCATTGCTGCGCGCTCCGAACGTCGCTATCAATGGTAACACCAACTCGCTTACAATCCGCGGGATCAACCGCTTCGGTGCGGGTGGGACCGGCGTTACGTCTAACATCTATATTGACGGGCTTCCTCTCAATCAAACCGGTCTTACGTTTGGCTTGGAGTCAGTTTGGGACACAGCGCAAATCGAGGTGCTGCGGGGACCACAATCTACGGTTCAAGGACGCAATGCGCTTGCTGGAGCGGTCGTCGTTCAAACCGCCGACCCATCTTATGATTGGTTATTCAAAGGCCGCGCTCGCGTGGCCGAACATGGAACGGAGCAATACGCTGCAACGGTATCTGGACCCATCATAGAGGACCAAGTTGCTTTCCGTCTCGCTGCAGATTACCAAAAGCGCGACGGCTACATTGACGTTGTGAATCCAACAACGGGCGAGCTTGCGGACCAAGACTTCTTGGAGTCCACGCTTATACGCGGTAAGCTTCTGCTCGAGCCGAATGCGATCCCAGATCTCCGTGCAGAATTGAGCTATGAGTATGTGAACACGAATGTCGGTATTGTCGGCGACTTCGTGACTGCTGGTGCGCTGCGACCCGGCGGTGGCGCGAATGACGACTTGCCTTTGAGCGACCCAGGGTACAATGATTTCGATCCAAATGGCGGGACGAGTTTCGCAGACCTGCAAACGAACGATACGAGAATCGACCGCACAATTGTAGATCTTTCATACGATCTGACGGATGCCATCGAAATCAAGGCGCTCGGAACTTACGAAGAGATTCAGCGGGATCGAGTCATCGGCGACCCCATCAATTTCACCTTTGGTCAGAACGGCATAAACGATGACCTTATTAAGACCTATACCGGCGAATTAAGCGCTAATTTCGACTTCGGTAAGCTTACAGGAAACTTAGGAACTTATTATTTCGAGAATGAATCAGATCTGGTTTTCGATATTCTCGTGCCGGTCTCTGGTCTTATACCACCGGGGATTACGATTAACCCACCGGATACATTGTTGATTGCAAACACCACGACGGCAACCGATACCGAAAACTATGCGTTTTACGGTCAAGCTCGGTATGAAATAAACGACAAATGGGTCGTATCTTTCGGGCTCCGCTATGATAGTGAAAAATTCAACACCACCGGTCTATTGGCGACGACGTCGCTGGACCCGGAGACCTGCCTCGCCACGGTACCTGGCTTCTTCATCAATGTCCCGCTGCCAACTGTCGATGTGCCTTGTACAGTTTTGCTGCCAGCAACGGACCCAGTTCCTGGGCAAACTGATGAATTCAATGCATGGCTGCCTAGAGCGTCCGTCACATACAATTGGACGGATGATATCTCGACATATCTCGCCGTACAAAGAGGTTACCGCGCTGGCGGGACTTATGTTCAAAGAACCACTGATGATGGAACGGTCACCGGCGCGCCTTTGACAATCGTTGGAACCTTCGATCCGGAATTTCTGACCAATTTTGAAATCGGTTTCCGGTCACAGTTCTTTGACAATGATCTCACGGTGAATGCCACTCTGTTCCACAGTATTCTTGAAGACCAGCAGATTGTTCTTAATGGGCCAACAGGCGGTGTGCTCGACACCTTTACCGACAATGCCGGGGAGTCCGAGCTAAATGGCTTTGAGATGTCTGTGGATTATCGGATCAATGATGAGTGGGACGTCTATGGTAGCCTCGGTTTGCTCAGTTCAGAGTTTACTGATTTTCCATTTGCAACGGGGCCTCAAGCTCCCGTCGGAAACGCTTTTACGACAC
The DNA here is from genome assembly GCA_038527765.1 of Pseudomonadota bacterium. Classification (GTDB taxonomy): domain Bacteria; phylum Pseudomonadota; class Alphaproteobacteria; order Caulobacterales; family Hyphomonadaceae; genus Henriciella. Next base: position 269,229 of record JBCBFK010000002.1, on the reverse strand, counting down.
TGAATGGCAACACGCCGCCGCTATCGCCTGAGACCACGCTGACAATTGGTGGTAGCTACAATAGCAATGCGGGTTACTTCGCAGATGTTAGTGCTAATTTTACGGCTCAATCAGAGTCCGATATCGCGAACATCACCGCCGCAGATCTGACCAATCTCAATAATCAGGTTGTTCTTTCCGGTAGCCCTCTCACGGCTGCGGAGCGCGACGTGCTTTCCGCGAACGCGATCGACGAAGCGAGCGACGATCGCACGACTGTCAATGTCAGACTCGGTTATCGAGGCGACAACTTCACGATTGCAGCATTTGCCACAAATCTCTTCGATGATGATGGTCTGATCCAAAGAAACTACGGGAGCGTTCTGCGTCAGAACGGCGATATCAACATCTTCCCCAACCCGAACTTTACAATTCAGCAGCCGCGAACTGTTGGTGTACAGCTCGATGTCGAGTTCTAGGGGGCTGATGATTTTCCGCTAAACACACGAATACGATAGGATTGAACCAAGAAGGGCAAAGCCCAAGTGAACCAAGCGACTGACGCGACGCTTAAACCGAAGAAGCAGGTGACCTCAGCCACACGGCCTTGGGGGCGCCTGCTCGTCGGGACATTTATGGGATACATCGCGGCGATTTGCTCAACTTCCGCGTTCGTAGCGCTGCTACCGATTCACAGAAGTGAAGCGGTGTTCTTAGCCCTGATTTTGGTAAGTTTGGTTTGGGTTTGTTTGTTCATCTATGTTTTCGCTATTCCAAGTTGGTTGCGGGGGTTTAGGGATCTGACCCTTGTTGCAATATTAGGCGCTGTTGTTTGGGCCCTCAGCAAACTGGTATTCGCGGCATGAACTCGTTCCGTCAGTATATGTCGTGGATGCACACCTGGACGGGCCTCGTCTTCGGCTGGGTGTTGTTTTTTATGTTCGTAACCGGCAGCGCGTCTTACTACGACACCGAGATTGATCGTTGGATGCAGCCAGAGCATCCCGCACCCGTGGTGATAGACGATCCAGCGGCACTGCTTCAAATCGGGCTCGATCATGCCACGATCGAGGCGCCAGATGCGGATCAGCATTTCGTTCGAATTCCGACCTCGCGATCCTACTCGCCATTCATTTTCGTTTCTTGGAATGGCTTTGATGAGAATGGAGATCGTTACTTTGGGCGTGCCGAAGTGCTCGCTGATGGATCGGTGGTTCCCGAGGCCCGAGAAACCGGCGGGGGCCAGGCGCTCTATCAAATGCATTGGGCTTTTCACTACATACCGCGATCAATTGGTGAGTTGATCGCCGGCATAGTCGCCTTCTTTATGTTCGCGGCAATCATCTCAGGCATCATCACGCATAAAAAGATCTTTGCCGATTTCTTCACGCTGAGGTTTGGGAAGGGGCAGAGATCATGGCTCGATGCGCATAATGTAACGAGCGTAATGAGCCTTCCCTATCAATTGATGATCACATTCACAGGGCTCATCTTTGTCGTCACGACCTTGTTCATTCCCGTATTTGTGGCCCAATACGTGGGCAGCGAAAACATCGTCTCGGCGGTTACCGAAGAGATGTTTGATCAACCCGATGCGGGCGAACGCACTGGCGTTCGTGTCGATATGGCGGATCTCGGACCCATGGTTGTCGAAACTCAAGCCCGTCTCGGCAATGAGCCCGTAACGCAAGTAAGAGTTTTGAACCCCGGCGATGAAACGGCGCGGATCAATGTTAGGGGATCGTTCGCTCATACTGTACTGCGGGAAACCGCCGGGGTCTGGTTCGATGGCCCCACGGGTGAGTTTGAGAAGTATGCGCCGCGCGAGTTTAAAGGCGGCGATACGGTCATTAATACGATGGAAGGCCTGCATGAAGGCCTGTTCGCAGGGCCGATCTTGCGCATCGTGTTCTTCGTCTCTGGTTTGATGGGCGCGCTCATGATCTCGACAGGATTGGTCCATTGGACGCGCAAGCGCCGAACCAAACTGCGCGACAATGAAAAAGCGGAAAGAAACCTCATTCTTATCGAACGCATGAACGTTGGGGTGGTCGCCGGGCTTCCTGTCGCCATCGCGGCTTACTTCTGGGCCAATCGCTTATTGCCAACAGACCTCGCTCATCGCGCGGACTGGGAGATGCACACGATCTTTATTACGTGGCTTGTCTTGGTGATCCATGGTCTCGTGCGTGAGCCGAAACATGGCTGGACGGAGCAGCTCTACCTCGGCGCGGCAGCGTATGGATTGCTTCCGGTATTGAATGGAATGACCAGTGACATCCATTTGCTTAACACCCTTCCGATACCCGGGCGCACGGGTGACTTTGCGATGGCCGGCGTCGATCTGTGGTTTCTGATCATCGGTGTGGGATTGGGCTTTGCGGCCTGGGTTTCTTCTCGCCGCTCCCGCACCGTACCAGTCTTTGAGCAGCCGAAAAATCAACCAAGCTCAACGGTGCCGGCTGAATGACATGGCTTGTCCTTATCATCATCGCGTTGCCCGGGTTCGCGGCGCTCTGCTTATCTATGAAGAAGTGTCAGAGGCAGATATTTGACGCACCGATATCTGATGGGCGGTCGCGCCTATATCGCGCTTTCGGAACGGTGGCGCTTTCGGCAGCATTGGCCTGGTGTATCGCAGCTGAGAGCTGGAGCATCGGCCTCGTCATATTCTTTGGCGGGGCAACGATTGCGGCGCTCTCTGTGATCATTACCCTCACTGTTCGACCAAAACTGGTTCGTTTTTACTGTTGGTTTGGTGCTGTCAGTCTAATGCGAACCCGTCTCCAGCAGCGTTTGGGGTAGGAGCCGTTATCCAGCCACAAGCTGACGCCATTCGGAGAGGGCGGCGTTTCTCATCGATTTGAACGTAGATCGGTGGTTGATGTGGCGGTCTAGATTGAAGTGATTGTGGAACGAGGCGTGGGTCGAAGCGAATTTCTGTAGGTTCGACATTCGCCTGAAACGTGACATGGCTCGCTCTCGTCGTCGGAAGGGCAGGTGGCTGTTTTCAGCCCGGTTGTTCAAGTGGCGACCGACCTCCTGACGGTCATACATTCCTATTTCTTTAATCGCGGCGCCATAAGATCGGAGACGATCCGTGATCACGATCCTGGGTGACCCATACCGTTTCATGGCTTTCTTCAAGAACCTAAGCGCAGCAGGCTTATCTCGGGACTTGGTGACATAGCTTTCCAGAACCTCACCTTCGTGATCGACGGCACGCCAGAGATAATGCTGGACCCCATTGATCTTAACGAAGATCTCATCCAGGTGCCACTGCCATTGAGTGTGCTGGCGCATGTATGAAGAGCGCCTCGTTCGGATCTTTCCGGCGAAGATCGGACCAAACCGATCGACCCACATCCGCACACTTTCATGGCAGACATCTATCCCGCGCTCATGGAGCAGGTCTTCGACGTTTCGAAGAGAAAGCGGGAAACGGACATACATCATCACCGCAAGCTGGATGATCTCCGGCGATGTTTTGAAATAGCGAAACGGATTTTTGCTCATCCAAATCGATTAGGTCGATTCAAAACCGCCGGGCAGCGGCGTTTCTCCTGACAACTCCCGCTGGGGTGTTGTCCAAGGGACGAGCGTCAGTCGCCAATTCCTGTCATGTTCCGAAAATTCCGAAACAAAAATATCAATGCATCCATGGCGCCGAAGAATTCTGCCGACACAGCAAGCTGATCTTTCGTCTCAAGATTCGGGCTATCAATCTAAACATGATCTTCCTCTGACTATTCCCCGCTTACAGTTAATCTTCATATGTAAAACGCTTGCCTCCAGAGAAAGTTCAGCTCAAGTTAGAAGCAGTTGCGACCTAACGAAGCTAACTCGGAGGAAAAGTGCACCACTTTTTTGGCTTGATCTTAGCGGCGGCTTCAGCAGTAACTGCATGCACGGGTATAAGTGGCTCTGGCCTCCGTTCAGTTTCTGACGATGTGCAAGGACCTTTAATAGAAGACTGCCGCAACCTTAGACGAGAAGCAATCGCGAAGAATGATCCATTTACCTATTACCATACGACCTTTTGGTCAGCGGCGATGGAAGGCGCAACAGAGGGCGCAAATCAGTCGCTTGCTGACCGCGGGTATCTGGAGCTCAATCGAAGTTATGACAATACAGTTCAGAACAAAACACCGTTTACGAAGCGTTCCTACTGCGCGGTGTTCAAAGCGAGTTTTACTGATCTCTCCAAGATCACGGCATTGACAATGCCCATGTTAAAATCCAACGTCGCAATATCAAACATCGACAACGGTTATTTTGTAACCTCGTTCGCAGAACGTCGGCACAAGGGTGATCAAGGAAAACCTGTTACGCCCTTTAACCCCGTGTGGAGGGAGCAGTTCTTCGTCGGCGTTGAGGCGATAGATGACACGTGGACTGGCGTACGTGTTTCAAGAAAGGTCATGATTTCGAGGGAGCCGGGTGTCTACAATATCGGGGCTTCTTCCGGTCACAACGAAACTTGGTTCCTAAATCGGTTACGAGAAAACCTCGGTCTGTTTCATGATATCAGATATGGATATGAGGCACCTGTTGTACAAACTGAATAGGGTCTGAGCAAAATTCAGGCTTGTCGTTTCATTTCCGAAATCTATTGACGTAGGGCTTTGAATTCAATTGAATTGTTAGATGGTGCTACGTGAAAGCCGATTGGCCTTTGCGTCTTCTGTTGGGGGATGAATTGCAAATCGTCAAATCAAATACGACGCCTTGGTTTTTCGATCGTAACCTTGATCAACACTTGATCTTGTTGGAGAAAGGGGCGGATGCACAAAGTATCAAGGTCATAAACTCGGCGCTCGCCCAGATCATCACCACTTTTCCTGCCAATGCGATGAGGTTCGTTTTGATCGATCCGGAGCATCAAGGCGGCAGTTTCAACTTGTTTTCGCAACTTGGAGATACCAATCCGGACCTTATCGGACAGAGAATCCAATATGAGCCGGAGGCAATAGGCAAAGCTCTCCGCGGAGTTTCGAAGTCGATCGCCGAAATCAAGCAAAACAAGCTGCGTGGTAATTATCGAAGTCTTGATGAGTACAATACGGCCTTTGAAGCCGCTGCGGGCGCCGCCGACCAAGCCTATCGCTTTATCGCTATTGCAAACTTTCCGCGGGGGTTTACCCCGGAGGCATGTAATGAGCTTCGGAAGATCCTAATAAATGGACCTTCGTGCGGTGTTCATGTCTTTCTCCACTGGGACCAGAGTCACGACTTGCCGTATGGTGTGTCTGAGCGGGAGTTGACGAAACCCACAGCGGCTATTTTTCATATTGGAAGTGGTTACACGCCAAAATCCATACCAAGTCTTTCTCGGTTCGGTCGAGATGCCACGGATCATTTGACATACCGTGCGGACAACGCGCCATCCAATGAGATTGTGTCTGATTCAGCCTTACGTCTGTTTGCGGGCATTGAGAGAGCAAACTCTGTCGCGCTCAACATAGACGATATGCTCGCAGATATCGGACGGGAAACGTTGCCGCAGACAACCCCCATGCCAAAGGTTTGGACGGAATCGTCTGGCGAGTCTTTGAGGATTCCGATCGGCAATGCGGGGGCCAATCGAATTTTTGAATTCGCATTCGGTGTCGACACACTGCATCACGGCATTATTGTCGGCGGAATTGGGTCCGGGAAATCCAATCTATTACATACCATCGTCCAGGGCACGACGCACCTTTATAGTCCAGATGAGCTTCAGCTTTATTTGATCGACGGCAAACAAGCCGAGTTTTCTTCGTATGCTGACACATTGCCTCACGCTAAAGTCGTCGCATTAGCCAGCGACCCCGAGCTCGCATGGAGCGTGCTGGACGAGTTAAATCAGGAAATGGAGCGTCGAAACAATTTGTTCGGCGATCATGGGGGAAAAATTTCGACCTATCGCGAGATTACAGGCGAGAAACTACCCAGAATCTTGTTCATTTTCGATGAATTCCAGACAATGTTCTCCGGCCAAGTTAGTATGGTGATGCAAGCGAAAAAGAAGCTGGATAGCCTCATACTAAGAGGTAGATCGGCTGGTATTCATGTAATCTTGGCGACCCAAACCATGGGCGACATCAACTTCTCTGATGGTGTCCTTCAGTCCATAGGTGCCAGAATGGTCCTTAAAAACGCAGAACGAGAATGGCCGAAGATTTTGCACCCCGAAAATACCGCACCAGAAACGCTCAATAGGCCGGGACAGGCGGTGGTGAATGACCGGGAAGGGATCGTCGATGGCAATCATACCCTACAGGTCGCGCTTGCGAACGGTCTCGAAGAGCTGGAACAACGCCTTTCGCGGCTTCGCGCGCTTTCGAATAAACGCAAACTGAAGCGCCAAGACTTGTGGGGACAGCGTTTTGTCTTCGCAGGCAAGTCGGCCGCGGATGCGTCGTCGTTATCGAGCCTGAATGGTGCAGCGGGCGTAACCAATCCACTGGTTGCCAGTGCGGATGGTGAAGTGTCTTTCTCTTTGTTGGCCGGGAGTCCAATCGCGTTACGCGACGGCGAGTATCTTCCACTGCGGAGGCAGTTTGGCGGCAACTTTTTGGCGATCGACAAAAGCAAAAGCGCATTTTTCGGCATGTTTACTGTCATGCTCGCTGATGTCCTTTTCCGGTCGCCGCCTGGTATGAGCATCGATATCGTCATGAGCAACTCAATCTCAGGTGCCTTTGAGAGCCATAGCTCGCTGCAATGGTTGCTATCGAAATTCCCAGATGTGATTCAAACATTTGGCGATACAGATGTTGAGTTTCTGATCGACTCGCTAAGTCAAGGCGTCTCTGAAACCGATTGGGGCGAACCATCACATAGCAAACTGGTTGTATTGTTGGGGATCGACAAGATGCGCGCGCTGCACAGTATGGATGACCCATTCAGCGACGAAGACAGTACCGGCATGAAGCTTCGCAACTTGTTGGAGCGAGGACCGGAGAAAGGTATTCATTGCATGGTTTGGTGCGATACGTTGCGCACGTTCGAGAGAGCATTTGAAGACAGCGCGCTTGAATTCTTCGAAACCGGGATAATCGCTCAGCAAAATCGATTGAATGATTCCATGAAACTGGTCGGCGACGAATCTGCCACATCACTGAAACCGCATAGAATGCTCGCAATCGATAAAGCGAGCAGTCAGCGGTTTCGCCAAGTTCGCATGTTCGAAGACCCGGGACATGAATGGCTTTCCGAACAATTGAAACGCAAAAAACGATAGGAGTCCCAAAAATTGAATGACATGAATAATGACGTCTTCGCCAATCCGCAAAAAATGGAGCATCTGGCAGAGCAATTGATGGTGCACTCGCGGTCGCTCTCGAAGGTCCTAGGTGAAATTGATCAAGAAACAAAACTGCTTGGCGGAAGCTGGAAAGACGCTCAATTTCCCCAGTTTAGAAAAACCGTCACCGAGATGTGTAGTTTCTCGCAGGATTACTCCAAGTCGATGAAGAAATGGTCTGCCAACCTCGTCGAGAAGGCCAGAATATATCGAGAAATGATCAAGAGGTAATAGTAATGCAGATAAATACAGACCTACGCGCAATGACGAGGTTCAGCGCGGCGCTAGAAGCTAAACAAAAAGAGGTGCGGCTGGAGCGCCGTCGAATGGCGGACCTCCGCAAGGAATCGGAGCGATATTGGAGAGGTAGCGAGAAACTCAGATTTGAAACCTTCGTCAAAGACGCCGATTTGCAATTGCAACTTTTCGAGAAGACCTGCCAGGCGATAAAAAAACGTTTGGACGAAAAAATTGCGCTCGGTCGGCAAGCGAAAAGGCCAATGAACTGACTTGAAACTCAAACTAGCTTCCATACGCGATTTGTCCGCTCACTTGGAGGCGCTGGAACGCGGGCAATTCTTCGCGGACCAGGCGCACAAGACTCTTTTTGAGATCATCAGAACAGATTTGCTTGGGATGCGACAGAGATTGGAGGATGCAAGAGCGGAGCTGCGCCGCCTTCGAGAGGAATTAGAAAACGCTGAAGACTACGAGGATCTCGAGTCTATTCGCGCCGAGATTGAAGCTCAAAAGGAGCGTGTCGAGCGATTGAAATGTGACTCAGACGAACTCGCAAAGATCGCAACCCGCGTTCGCCAGGAATCCGAAGCCCTAAAAGAAAAATTCTCGAAGGAATTCAAGATCGCCTATGTCGAAATCCAGGACAATGTCACCAATTACAAGAAGTACTATGAGGCCCCTGTCGCTGATCGTCCGCCCGTCGCGAGCCAAGGCGAGGCTAGCCAAGGCGTCGCCGGAGAAACAAAAAAACACAACTTGCCCGATCTGCCGAACAAGCTCGAATGGGTTCGCATCGATCAACTTGATTGGTCGAGCATGCCTAAAAATATCCCATTCAACCACGCCGACAAAACGTCAATGACTGAGATGATGGAGACGTTTTCAACTAGATTGCTTCCCATCATGCGTGCGAGGGGAACCATCGACCCGGATTATCTTGTTAAACTTGATCGGGCAGCCGGGATTGCCGCTCACGAGGCGCATGGCAACCCGCGCAGTCTTGCTTTTGCGTGGAGATGCCTGATTTCTGGCAACGACCTGATTGTGCTCGACGCGCCCAATCAGCTAACTGGAAAATCTACTTACGATTGGACGTCCGGACGGCATCGTTCTTTGATTGCAAAATCGTTGGGTTGGTCCCACGTGCCAGCGCGGGTTCAATCTATGAAAGGATCTGTATGAGGCTATCAGAAGTGTTGAGAGAAGAGGAACGAAGGCTGCGACGCGTTTGGCAAGATGATAACGCTCAATACTATTTAGTTCGATACTATAAGAGGATTGTTGAAACTGGAGATGCGATTGAGCACCTGAAGCAGCAATACTTGAGAGATGTTGAACATATTACCCGCAGAAAAGACCGATGACCTTCTTTAGGCCGCGAACGAGGCACTCGGTTGGGAGATACAATAGTGTTTTGTAGCAAAGTCAGCGATAGCATTCGCGAGATCGAACGCGAGCTGGCGAGTCTCGAGCAACAGATAGGCAAGCATCGATCCGGGGATCGATTGGCCCCGACGGCATTGTCAATTGCTATGAGCCGAGCAGCGCAGTCTTCAAATCGCCTCAGCGACTTGGTCGGCATCGAATACTCAGAGGGGCACCGGGTTCATGATCTCAAAATAATCCAGAATAGACTGGCGCAGGCCAAGAGTGCGGCGAATTCGGAGTGTGACCGAGCTAGATCCAGTATTCAAGACCAGAAGGAAAACAGGATCAAATCCGCTCGCACCAGCGCTGGAGCGAGCTTCGTCGAATGGTATTTTGAAAATTGGCCAGTGCGAACACTTACCATCATGGGTGTAAGTTTCATCCTGTTCCTGATTCTCGGGAATACCATGATGGCGAGCGTGATCATGGCGGTTGGTTGTGGCGCGTTGGGTTTTTTTTCTGCGAGGTATGTGCGCACGACGATTGAGGAGAAAGTCCAATCAATCGAGAAAAAGTCGCTGGCTCAATACAATCGGGTGGAAAAAGAACGCCAAGCGAAAGTCGCAAAAGCAGAAAGTGAGAGTAGAGCCTCTCGCATGACGGCTGATGCGAACTATGCAGAGACTAAAAAGAAGCTTGAGAAAACGGTTTCTGATCTCAGTACGCGTTTTTTTCAGCTAGAGGCAATGGTGCTAGATGCGATTTCAAACTGGATGGCCGAAGCTGGCAACGAAGCCCACCCTTTTTCCAACTCCGCAAAGAAGACTCAAAGTAGTGCGACTCCTCCCGTCTTGATCAGGCTCGGATTTTTGGAACCTAAAGTGAATTCGGCGCTGCCTCGTCCAACCGTCGCGATAAAACCTATCCGGCGGCAAAGAAAAGCAGTGTCGAAAAGACTGGTAATTGCCAATCCCAAGACTGCTGCAAAACCCAAGACTACCGTAAAACCCAAGGCCGTTGCCAAACCCAAGAACAAGCCTGCTATTAGCCGAAGAAAAACAGTGACGATTGAGCCATCGAACACGGAAATGCCGAAGAAGAAAATCGTATACGCCGCAACGATAAGGGAAGATACCAATGATCAGCTGGTCATTCGAGCAGACAAGTATGATGGATATGTTTCCAAGAGTGACCCTGCTGCCCCAGGAGATCCGGGAAGTATCGACACGTCGCTGGTCGGTCAGTCGATTGAGGTAAAATTCCTCACGCAAGACTCAGACGGCCAACTTCGTTTTCTAGTGGTGAAAAAGGCGGTATGATCATGGGCCGAGGTGGAGTCGAATGATCACTGGGGTGCGATCAGCCGGAACGGGAGCACTTTTGATCTTGCTGGCCTGCGGGATCATACTGGTTCCGTTTGTGCTCCCGGAACTCGACGGTAGTGCCAAAGCAAAACGGCAATTGCACGATGAGGTTCGCGCCGTCACCGATTTTCTGGACACTGGAACGAAGCGCGTAACGCACAAATGGCCGGACGGCACCAGAGCAACCTTGACGATCCGAAACGGAAATGGCGCATATATTGTCAACTCAATGGATGTTGTGAGGAATGGCCAGCGGATGACAGGGACGTGCACCTGGTCGCTGACGCCCAAGGAGTTCGACGGAACATACATCGTCACAAAAGTGAAACGGGTCACACGCGGCTGCGGTAAAGTCGCGGCAAAACTCAAATTGTTTGACGGCTATGTTCTCGTGCATTGGCGCGTTCTCGGGCATACGGCTACACTCCGTTTGAAATAGGCTGAACAATACGAGGGCCATCGCATATTGACTCTGGATCCAATCCGACAGCGGCTGTTTTATCACTGCATAGTTATGTTGTGTATTGCCGGCATCGCGTTACCTACACCACTGGAGATGAAGGTGGTTTTCTTTCTGCCTTTGCTTGCATGGGGATGGATTGCATTTCGATATTTCATCAGGAGCGTGAACCTAGAGATCTTTAGAATCGAGACATCGGTGATAGGATATCTGGGGATAATGCTCGCAGGTTCAGTGATCGCGGCGTTCGCTTCTTTTCTGGTCATTCCGATTTGGATTTTGATCGATTTGAGGCACGTGCTAAATGCCCCAACGCCTTAATCCGCTTGTTCGCAATTCAATCGCTCTTAGCGAAGACCGATAACCAGACGAATGCGTTTACACCGAGCAGCAACAGAATATGCTTCGCGAAATACCAAAGGCTGTTGTCCCAAAACCATGTATCGGTGTCACCGACAATCAAGGCAATGAGGCCGAGGTATAGAATTGCCGGTATGGCCAGAATTCCGAATACCAAGGCGACCACGAAATAGAGAAATATTTCCAGCCCCACGTCTGGTGACTCCATTAGGGCTGAGATCCGACCAGCGATCATCAAGCACACTATCGATCCGATCACCGGCGCTGTAACGCCAGTAATGGTCCACCGAATTGGTTCGGGAATGACCAGGCTCCAAGGTGCTTTTTGTGACATTTGATCCGTGAAAGATGCTAGCTCATTGCCTGTTCTAATTCCATGCTGGCGATCTGTTCCTCCAGTCGTGTCAGCATTTGACGTTCGTCTTCGGAATACAGATCATTCGGCGAAATTGAATTACGAACCTGAACCAAATCAGCTAAACGCATGTTCAAACTTTCAAGCGCGCTCGCGGACGCATTTTCTGACTCTGAAAGATTGATTAGCTTCTGATGCAATACGATCAGCCGTTGATCCAATCTGTCCAACTGCACGCGTAAAGCTGCGGTATCTTCGCGAGCCGAGGCCAAATCAAGGTTCAGTTTCCTATTCTCGCGCACCAAATCACGCTTCTGGATTTCCAATCCTTGTCGGATGCGCTGCAAGGTATCCAACTGGTTTTGATACAAACCCGACCGCAAATTCTGCTCCGCGCAAAAATAGGAATCATTGCCCGGGTTGTTTGTGCAATCAGTGGTCGCGCATGAGGTTAAGCTTAGCGTCATGAGGATTGAAAGAGGCAGCCACAATCGAGTCGAAAGACGCCCTTGATTTAAGTCAAACCTGCCGGACATTGGCGTATTCACCCTCCAGCTCATCTTTCTGAGCGAGCATAAGGTCGCGTTGGGCGAGCAATTGGTTCAAACGTTCCTCGAAGCTGGCGGTTTGAATGTCTTGTTCTTTAAGCGTCGCGATGTCTGCACTTAATTGCTCAATATTCTGCGATGCATCTTCAATCGCAGCATTCATTGTCTCAAGATTGCGTTCGCGGGTGGCGAGAGCGGTATTGTACTCCTCGATGGCGATGGCGCCTGTTTCGAGATCAGCATTGAGCCGGGTAATCTTGTCACGCTCTTCGACGATCAGCTGCGACGCCAATTGGTTCATCGACTCAAAATAGGCGATGTCTTCATCTAGGCTTTGAATCAATGCGCTCTCGGCTTCTTGAGCGTCGGCATAGTCACGCGATTTGGCATTGATGTAGTTGCCTCTAGCGCTTCCGATTAGCGCGCCGACACCGCAACCAGCAATCCCGCCGAGAATAATTTCCGAATTCTCGATATCTTTGTCGCCAGTATTGTTTCCAACGATCATTGCCGTCAAAATACCGGCACCAGCGCCGACCGCGCATCCCACAAGCGCCGCGTCACGCACGCGCTGTCGTTCTGCGGCGGTTGCCTGGAATTCATTGTCTGGCGCTTGAAGTCCAAATGATGAAAGCCCGGTTGTTTCGCACGCAGAAACCGAAACCGCTGCAGCTAGCACGAGTGCTGTGATGCTTGATTTCGCTTTGTGCCCCGATATTCTGACCGTGATCATTTATACGTCCCTTTCCATTTGTTAATGAGGTGAGCTCATCAACAATAGAAAGTCAATGCCAACTCTAGTTCGCAGGACTAGGATCTTCGTCATTGTACAAGTGTTTGGGGATATAGAGAAAATGAGGCATCAATTCGAGAGCGGCAACTGGCTTATTGGCGAAGAAAACCAATTGCCTTCCGGCGTCTCGACTAAAGTAACTCGTTAGCAGCTCATTGTCCGTCAAGAGTGCTTGGCGTACCGATTGCCCATCTGGAGTGATGAAAACCTTGTCCCCGAGACGCTGTTTTGCGTAGTCTATTGTATCCTGATTGTTGAACCCGCCAAACATTTGAATTGAACCACAATTGCCAAGGAAATTCTTCCAAGTCTTCGGATACAATTGCTGCAGCTGACTGAGTTCTTGTAGTACGGGCCAGAGTTTTACGCCAAATCCAGCCACCAGTCCGATGGCTTTGTCCATCACTTCCATATGACCCAGCGCGTAAAACTCATCCATAGCAAACAAAATTGGATGTTCGACGCGCGACGCGTTGCGTTCAGCAGCCACAATTGCCATTTCAACAAACAATGAAAGCACCGATTTTAAATCGCCGGACAATGAAGTGCCTCTGATGCAAAGGTATATTGTCGTTGGTTTGTTTTTCAGATCGTCCAGTTTGAAATTGGCTGATGAAAGCGCTTTGGCGACATAGTGACCATCTAAAAACGCCGTGCTCTGTTCAACTTGCGACAACACTCCGGATTTGGTTTCTTCAGCCATACTAACGATATCCAGAGCGATGCCGCTTACGAAATTACCTTGATTTCCTGCGTAATTTGACGCCTGAGCCATGAAGGCGAGCAGACACTCACGTGGATTGGCGTAAGGATTGGGCTTGCCGGCTTTGCGGGCCTCCTTTTCGCAATAATCGAAGAGTTCCCGGTCTCCCTCCAGAATGAGCTTACGGATGAATATCAAGTTCTGATCCTTCCGATCCTCCACTTCAAGCGTATGAAGGATCAGGGCAACGAGATATCCGCGCGCTTTGCCAATAAAGAACTTCTGATTTCCATCTCCGCCCGGAGGGTCCGGAATAATCGCGGTTGCAATCCGTTTAGCATCATCAAGTACACCTAGGTCATTCAGCGCCAGCTCGGCGAGAGGGTTCCAGCTTGACGTCACATGCCCTCGACCTTCCATCATGCCTTCTGGATCGAAAATGTGCACGTCTTGACCCAGTCCTTTCGCGACGCGTCCCCCGCCATGACCACGTCGTGCGGCCGTTATTCTTGCTAGCTCTCCTTTAGGATCTGTGACCACAGCCGAGCCCGGATACTCGATCAAATTCGGGATGAGCGCCGCGACACCTTTGCCTGACCGACTACCGGCTATGGTCAGATGATGCCGATCATCTCGAGGTCCAACGCGCACACCATCCGCCAAGCCGAACAAGCGATGAGGCTTCAATGGGCGTCCAAGTAGCAACCCTCCTTTCTCGTACTTGAACTCGGTTGAGAGCTCCAGCAAACTTAGGAACCTCGAGTCACCCTGCAGTTTCCTGGCCCGTAATGTGCCGATCCCTGGCGGCAAGAAAGATAGATGGTATTCGTTGTGCAGATTTTTCATCTCGCTGCGCAATAGTCCCAGTAGGAAGACTAATATGATCGCAGCGCCAATCAGATATCCATGAAAGAGCGACAAACCGATTTGCCGGGTCTCCGTTGCATAGATCACCCATGTAGCAATAGCGATGCCTATGAATAATATCGACGCTTGACCAATTCTCCTTGCGATGTGCTGTCTATGGATAAAAAAATGTGATAGCTTCACTTTCAGCCTTCAAGATCAGTTTCGCGATGGTTTGGTATTGTCCCCAAGCCCTCTATACAGATCCAAGACGCGGAGGCCAACAGAAGAGTTTAGGGAGACAAGCATGAGTAAAGCCGGTTCGGGCGGGGGCTCGTCGAAGAAAGTTGGCAGCCGTATTGGCAAGCTCAGAAGCGATTTTAATCGCGCGTCGGGGGCTAAGAAGCCGGCGAAAGCGGCCAAACCTCAACACAACTTGAAGCCACCCAAAAATACCGCCAAACCCGCTGGACCAACGGGGCCGGGAATGGGCCCTCGGGCGCCGGTCAACACACCGGTTGCGGTGAAGTCTAAGACCAAAATGAAGTCGAGAACGGTTTCTATCTCAAAAACCAAATCGTCGAAACAAGCTTTCGCGAAAGCATCGGTTGGGAAAGCCTCCCCGAAATTCAATCGTGCCGCAAAAAAGACGATCAAACGATAGGTCTGTGAAAAAGGAGGCGGGTTCATGTCAAAAGGCGCAAAAACTTGGTTTTCGTCGTTCGGAAAGCTGTTTCCGTCGGTCTGGAACTATATCGAGAAGCGCGCGCCGAACGTCAAAACATCTCGCTGGCTGGCGCAGAAACAGCTTGAACGCGAAACTCGCCTGGAAAGAAAAGCGATTGCGTCCCGAATAGACCGCGTGAAGAAGGTTGCGCACGACAAAACGCAGCCAGTATTCAAAAAGCTCGATCAATCAGCCAAGCGATACAATTCCAAAGTCAATTATGCCACGCAGGAATTCAATGATGCCGCGGCCAAACCTGAGCCGCCAAAGGCAAAGGTAGATCAACCGCCGCCAGTTGAGAGGAGCAATCCCCAGAAATCCGCGTGGGCGAACTCGCCTTCTAAACAAGCAGCACCGAAACCCAAGCCTCCCACACCGACATCGCAGAAGCGTAAATAATGCCTCTGGTCGGCGACATTTCACCCATGACAGTCGTCTAGCGGCGTTGCCTCGAACCATTTTTCAGATCTGAAATAGCAGAGCCCTGCGTCGCCTTAGCATGGTGCTTTTGATGCTGATTGAACATTCCACAATTCTACCCCTGAAGTGTTCGTGGAATTGTGTTGCGTGTTAACAATGACCGCTGGCCTCAACAAAATTGTATTTGTTGTCAGTATTGTATTGAAAAAAAAACTAAAGCTGTTTCTATCGATCATACTTGGGGTCGCGTTCCGTCTCTAAATAACGTTGAGAAAATTCGCCTGAGAATGAACCGAAATTGTGACTACTCTCGAGGAACTAAAAAATGAGCGATGACTATATTGAAGACGAATTCGACGGTGGGATCGATGCCGCTCTCGATGTGAGCGGGGCACAAAGAACGCCATGCGTGCTGGTGCTCGACACATCTAGTTCTATGCGTACCAATGGGAAGATCGACAATCTGAACGCTGCGCTCAAGGGATTTGAGCAAGCTGTGAATGCGGATGAGTTCCTGCGACAGCACATTCTGCTTGCAGTAATCGGATTTGGTTCCGATGTTTCTCTGCTCACGGACTGGACACAAGCAGATGAATTTTCAGCACCAACTCTAGAGGCGTCAGGTTTGACATCTATGGGGGAAGCCATGCGGACCGCGCACGATTGTGTTGAGGAATTACGTCAAAATCTGAAGTCACGAGGAACGCCTTACACTCGACCATGGATCTTCCTGATGTCCGATGGCGGGCCAAATGATGATGGTTGGCAGCAGGCTGCGGCAGAATCTCGGGATGCGTGTGAGAACAAACGCGCAGTGGTGTGGCCTTTGGCGATTCCGGATGCGGGCGGAGTTCCTTCTGCGAATGCGGCTGCGCTGCAATCTTTCGCGCGCTCCGATATGCAAGTGTACGAAGTGGCAGGCGATTACCAGTTTGATCAGTTGTTCGAATGGTTAGGGACATCCCTAGGAGCGCTCGCTAACTCTACAGATGGGCAACTTCAACTTACTGCACCTGGTCCGGTAATCGACACTGGCTTGAATGACTAGGAAAGTCACCTGTATCGATTGAGGGAAAGGCTTCGTAATGTCCGAATCTGACGCAAAGGACAATGAGCTGGAAAACACATCAGATCAACCGGACGGTGGAGAACAGAGATCGTCTGAAGACGACGTCGACACGGCAGATACAATAGAAGTGTCTGACACTTCAAATGAGCAAGAGAACACTTCAGAGAACTCGCCTGAGGAAGACCCCAAGGAAGCACCGGAAGAGGCGCCATCAAGGGAATCGAACGAGCGGATATTGGGCTTTGGCAGCCATGGCTGGAAGGTGGCTGGAGCAGTCATTCGAGGTCCAAGTCATGTCAAAAAGGGCGTAGTCTGCCAGGATGCAGCTGCGGCTGGTACGAAGGATCAGTTTCTGGCAGCGGTCATATGCGATGGTGCGGGCAGTCGCGCCAACAGTGATGAGGGCGCTGCACTGGTCGCAGATTACATTGTCGAGGCTTTGCTTGAACTCACTCCTGGAAAAGATGTGGAGCGAGAAGAGGAAGATTGGCTGGAACCCCAAGTTTTGGCAGTGATTGCGGAGGCCCGTGCTAATCTGGTGAAGGTCGCAGAGGCCCGAAATACATCCATTTCCAATTTTGCCTGTACGGTTGTTGGCCTTTTTCAAACCAGGGACCTCACAATCTGCTTTCATCTGGGCGATGGCCTACTCTTGAGTTTCTCAGGGGATCGCTCGGTTACTCACGTTTCATACGGGACACCATCTGAATACGCCAACGAAGCTTATTTTCTCTCAGACCCATCTTGGCGCGACCATATTATAATGCAACGATTAGAGGACGGATCCGATAGCTTCTGTTTAATGACAGATGGCGTATCCCCATTCGCGCTGGAAGAAGGCGGTCCAAAACTGAGCTTTCTTCATCCGATTCTGAAATATGTCGAGGGACATGACCCTGAAAAGAGCGGCGGGGCAATCAGACAACTTCTCACACGCGATGAAGCGCAGGAGAAAGTGGGTGATGACAAGTCATTCATCGCAATATTGCCATTCGCAACTGAGGAGCAAGCGGAAGAGTGAATCCTCATGTAGGCAAACGCGTGGTGTTGGATACGTGCAGAGGAACGCCGACACAAAGGACGGAAGTTGGTCAGTTCTTGGACAAAGGAGGGGAAGGCAGCGTTTTTCGGGATGCGCAGCGCCCCGACTACGTATTAAAGATCATGCATCGACCAGAGCATGAAACAAATTTGCAAGAAAAGCGTAGGCGGCAGAAATTACTTCCTGAGCAAGAGAAAAAAACTCGAGCGATGCTGGACAATGCGCCGAGTCAACAGACGGAGAGAGTACCTAAAGAGAATCGAACGATCGTCCAGATTGCTTGGCCGCAAGAGTTGGTTCTTGATGAAAAGAACAACTTTCTAGGGTTCTCGATGCGGTATATCGACTTCTCTGACACGACGAGCATGGCTGAGTGGGCGAATAGCCGCACACGTCGCCGCGCAGGTTTGCCTCAAGATGAGGCTCTGCGTTTGTATCAGTTCGCAAATTTGGCATCCGTTGCGGATTTCATCAATCGGGCAGGCCATTCCATGGTGGACCTTAAACCCGTTAATGTGCGTGCGTTCAGAAATGGATCCCATATTGCAGTCATCGATTGCGATGGATTTGGCATCAAAGGTAAAGGACGTTCGATCACCTATGCCGCCAGTGCAGTGACGCCAAAGTATCTCGCGCCCGAGTTTCAGGGTCTTACAGATTTCACCCAAATTGATGAGACACAAGATCGGTTTGCATTTGCCGTAATGCTGTTCGAGGCGCTTAATCTGGGTGCGCATCCAGCCAATGGCAGCGGGCCAAACGTTCCGAATATGGTGGAGGAACGCATCCGCAAACGGAAGTTTTACATAGATCCATCTTCCGGAATGACACCTCCATTTCACGATTGTATTCCTTACTTGCCGGATCAGACGGTCGCGCTTTTCAAGCGAGCCTTTGTTGGAAAAGCATCAGATCGTCCAGCGCCGCGCGAGTGGCGAGATCATCTTCGCGACATCATTCAATCGCGCAACGGCTTGTCATTTTCGCGATGTGCGACGGATCCTAACCATATCGACTTTGGCAAGGGATGTGCCACCTGCGCCAAATCCAGAGGAAAGAAGCGAACACCAAACCTTCAAGTGTCCCCGGCCGTGGCCAAAAAACCGACTGCAACGTCGCCAGCTAATCCGACACGACAACAAACTCGGCCGATAACCGCTGCTCAGCGTCCCGCGCCTCCCATTACCAAAGCAAGGTCGCCATTGGCGGCAATGCTTAACCTGTTTGGAAACAGCAGGCCATTCTGGGGTCGGATGCTCTCGAATATTCCAAGACTGATCTCGCGCAACTGGCGAAAATCATTGATTGCCAGCGTCGCCTTAATTGTGGTTATGCGAGTCGGTTTTTCCGGAGACTCCGATGCGCCCATCAGACCGACGCCGATACCGTCACCTGAACGCGTAAGACCGCCTGTTTCAACGACGCCGTCACCGGCGCTACCAGCCGATAGTCCAGCGCCTCGACGTAATACCAATCCCTCGCCGCAAATTGAATCTACGCAGCCTCCAAGCAATTCTAGGAGCGCAATCCGACCGCCAATTGCGTCAAATGATCTGGCCGAGTCGACGACGCCAGAGACTGGGAGCTCTTCGTCGGATGAAGTCGACCTTCAGCTTGAGTTTGCGAGCATTCGCGCGGGCACAATGACACTCGGCTCTAGCGTTCGTGAAATAGGAAGGTCTTCGGATGAAACTTTACGTTCCTTTACCCTTCCACGACCACTCCGGTTTGGGACAAAAGAGGTCACATTTCGCCAATGGGATGCGTGTGTCGAAGGCGGAGGATGTAGAGGATATAGCCCCGAAGACAATGGATGGGGCAGGGGCGATCAGCCGGTCATTAATGTAAGTTGGATCGATGCAAAAGCGTTTGCAAAATGGGCTAGTGCCGAAGAAAGCAAATGCCTAAGGCTGCCAACTGATGATGAATGGGAATATGCCGCGCGATACGGGCAATCGACACAGTCAACCTATGTGACTGGAAGCTCAATCAGCATGACGCAAGCCAATTTTGACGGCGTTATGGAGGCGAGAGCGTCAGAAAGAGGAGCGTATCAGGGACGTCCGATCCGCGTCGGACGTTACTCGCCATCTGCCTCCGGGTTGTACGATCTCGTGGGAAATGTATCAGAATGGGTCGAGACCTGCGAAACGGGTGGAGATTGCACGCGTCGCGGACGCCGTGGAGGTTCGTGGGCTTCGCCGAGTATTCTAACACGGACAGCGAACCGAGATTTCAAGTCGCTAAACACTCGCGACACACTCACCGGCTTTCGATTGGTTTGGGATGAAGAAATAACCAGTTTATCCGCCTGTCCGAACTAATTCTTGGGGGCTGGGCGAATTCGAACCCGCAATCAGTTTCCCATAGTGGGGAATTATCGAATGTCCGCTCGTTTCAAGCCCGGAGTAGGCGTCATTTACCCCCTCGCTCAGTTTGGGCCCTGAAGGGCTGTGAAGGGTCGTAATCGGCATGGCCCGGCCCAATGAGTTTCACCTCTCGGCCCGTTTCGACATCTTCAATTCTAATCTGCGAAAGCCAAGGGGGCGTTCTTGGCGGAACGACCAAGACGCCGACATTTTGCGAAACCGTATCAATCGTCGTTTGCTTGGCCAGTTCCATAAAGAACGCTAGACTTGACTCATCGCTGTCTTTGAAGGCGCGCTGTTTCAGCCGAACTTGTACCAATTGGAGCACATTCAGCTTATGGCGCTGTCCCGGAACCGAATGGCGCTCCAGGGCTACGCGGCTGATCACCGTTTCATGCTCGCTTATAGGCTTTTTGCGCCCGAACAGGTCCTTTTCTCTGATTGTGTTCAGCCGGTCGATTTCAGCTAGCTCAGCTTCATTGAATTCATGCCAGGGAAAATTGGCCGGATCCAACTCCGCGTACCAAACCCCGCTCATTGGTTGCACGTTTTCATTCGTCAGCAGCTTGGCCTTCTCGCATTCTTTAAAGAAGCGTTTGATGGCCGAGAGGCGACCCTCCAGAGCCTTTTGAGCGGTTTTGCGAAATGCTGCTTCGAATGAACTCACTTCTCGCGTTTTGCCATCGACTCGCATGGCGATGGGCTCTTCAAGCACGCTGATTGGGCTTTTATAAACCTTGGGTCGGCCTTTTGGATTGCCTGACTGTCCCGGCTTGAAGCGATGCTTCTTCGGCGGCTTGCCATAGCCGATCTTTTCTTCCTCGATCTCAGACACAGGCCAACTCCCCGCGCTCATCAAAAGTTTGACCGGTTTCGGCATGAACAGGTTTCAAGCCGGCCTTGATGCAGCGCTTCAGGATCACGTCGCAATAAGCAGGATCAATCTCAATCAGATAGCCTTTGCGGCCGACCTGGTGCGCCGCTACAAGCGTAGTGCCGCTGCCACCAAACGCGTCCAGAATGATCCCGCCCCGCTTTGAGCAATCGAGGATGGCATCTTTCACCATATCGAGCGGCTTGACCGTGGGATGCATTGCCAGGTCTTCATCACGAGTTTCGCCGAAACTGGTCGCGCCGGCATATTCCCAGACATTGGTGCGTGAGCGGCCATGCTTCCCAAGCCGCACATTGTTTGAGTGTTTTGCCTTGCCGACCTTGTAAACGAAGACCAACTCATGGCGGGAGCGATAGAGAGAGCCCATGCCGCCATTGGATTTGACCCAGACACAGATATTCTTCAGCTCTGAATAGACTTCATCGCCCGCACCAATCAGCTCGCCGACATGGCGCCAATCCATACAGATGAAGTGAATGGAGCCGGACCGGCTGACCTTCGCCATCTGCCGAAACGCGGTGCCCAAGAAGCCCTGGAATTCGCTCGCGCTCATTTCTCCTGAGGCCATCGCAAAGTCGCGATGTTGGTTCTTGCCAAGGCCGCTTACATGACCATCGATCGGCACATTATAGGGCGGATCGGTGAAGACCATATCAGCCTTGGCGCCGTCTAAGAGAGAGTGATAGGTCTCAGCTTTCAGTGCATCACCGCAGATTAGGCGATGATCGCCGATCTGCCAGACATCGCCAGGCTGCGTGATAGCAGGCCCATCATTAGGCGCGGGGACGGCTTCTTCGCCCGCTTCGATTTCTGCCCCGAGACCTTCTATCAGCTTATCTATGTCGCCAGTATCAAAGCCGGTTAGCTCAACATAAAAGCCGAGATCGGCGAGCGTTTTCAACTCTACAGAGAGTACGGCGTCATCCCAACCGGCATTTAGAGCAAGCTGGTTGTCAGCTATCACGTAGGCCCGCTTTTGCTCTTCACTCATATGCTCGATGCGCAGCACCGGCACGTCTTTGAGTTTCAGCAGCTTGGCGGCTTCAACGCGGCCGTGGCCGGCAATTATATTGGCCTTATCATCAATCAAGACCGGGTTCACAAACCCGAACTCTTCAATCGAGGCAGCGATTTGCCTGATCTGTTTCTTATTATGGGTGCGCGCATTGCGCGGATTTGGATTGAGTGCGGTTACGGCCAAGCACTCAGCGCCTTTGGGAATCCGCATAGATTCCTCCTGTGCCTTCAGAAACGATTTTGCGATTTCTCCTTTTCTGAACGCGCAAGTCCCGGCGGCGATCACGGGAAAAGACGTAATCCTTCGGAGCGCGTGGCTCGTCAGGTCGCTCGTTAGCGATACAACGCTAAAGCTGTAATGAATATGGGGCTTTGGGGCAGGGCGTGCAAGTGCTTTTTAGAGCGTTTGGGCGATGAGAAATTATGCTTCATCCCCGCTGGTTCAGTAGAAATTGAAAATAGCAGTTTACATTTGGTCCGTGACTTTTTTCTAGAAAACTGGAGATGGCTCTAAATTCTTAAAAGCGGACGTTAGAATTGAATTTTCAAATTCGTATGCGTTACTGTTATGCTCCACTGAAGTAGGTCACTCTGAAAGCGTTGCCGCCTATGAGGTTCTTTGCGCTCACCACGGAATTTGGTTCGCGCCACCAAATCTGGTGCGTCGATAACCTTGAGGCGTATCGCGTGGGATTTGATGATCCAAAGGCGCAACGAAACTGCTACCTACAACTAAAAGGAGCAGATGGACTCGCTGATCAGTTTCGCGAAGCGTTTCCATTCTGGGGTGAACAAAGTCTTGAAGAGTTAGAACTACCGCCAGGGTCTTACTATCCTCGCATGGCGAGGCCATTTGCCATCGATCCAAATTCTGTATTCGCGTTTCCGCAGGAAGGGCTCTATCGAGAGCAAGTGGCGTCGAGTATCGGTCAAATACTGTCATTACTCAGCCAGATATCGGATTTATGTCGTGTTATAGAACCAGTCCCCGAAAACTTGGGGGCATACGGGCATGCAATAAGAGAATGCATTTTGATTGCTTCGATGGAAGTCGAGTCCCACTGCAAGGCCGTATTGCGAGCCAACGGATTCGAAAAGTCCAAACTGAGCACTAGAGACTATCATTTAGTTTCGACGCCCATGAAACTCAGAGAATATGGATTGCGCTTTAACCGCTACCCAATGCTAGGTTCACTTGCGCCTTTCGCTGGATGGGAAGCGGAAAAACCTACTCAGTCTTTGAAGTTCTATAACGCATACAATTTGATCAAGCACGATCGCGAGAACTGCTTCCAAGAAGCAACTCTCGAAAATGCGTTTGAAGCAGTAGCGGCTTGCGTAATTTTGGTTGTGGCTCAGTTTGGAATGGTTGAGACATTTCGAATGAATAGAGGGTTGGTTGACGCGGTGAGTTTTAAAAACAGGCCGAAATGGACAACAGCGCAATGTTACTCCAGTGAACGAAGCGGAGCTATTCCGGTGCAATATTCATTCGAAAACTGACGTCCGCTTCTGCTCGCTTTTCTGTCTACAATTGAGGTTGCCTAAGACCGATTTTGCAACAAAACATCACCTTTGATCCACCGGCGTAATACGGGCGTATAATCGTTAGATCGAAAGGTGCACCAATGGGAATTTTCAAAGCTACACTGATCTCCGCTTCGCTTATTGCTTTAACAGGATGCTTTAGCGGCTTTTCCAGTGCGGATGAACTCGAGACCGCAATTCAGAGTTCAGCGAAAGATCAACTATCTGCGATCGATCTAATGGGAGTATGGGACGTTTCGCTCTTTTTCAGCCCAACTGCGGCGCCTTCAGCGACGACGATGGAAGTATTATCCGTAAATGACGATGGTACGTTGACCGGGACTTTTTATGACACACCATTTGAAACAGCGCGATATACTGAGAGGGAAGGTCAGATAGCGTTTTCGGTGATAACGCGGGATGGATCAGGCATCTATGCAACCTCAGGAAGACTCTCTCAAAGCGGGCTCATTGAAGGCCAAACGCTGGCGACCGGTCGCGAGTTTATCATGATGTGGGCTGCAAAGCCGCAAACTGAATAATGCGTAGCTCAAGCCAGTTGATTACCTACAAAGCATTAAGCGCCGAACGGATCTCTGAGATCGCTATCGGTTCATTATTAGTCGCTCGGTTAGTATAATATATGAAACCGGATATATACTGCTCGCCATCTTGAAAACGAACCTGAGCATTCCTGTCATCAAGGAATTCAACGTTGCTAGCTACTTGATCAAGGGCCTCGTACGCGCGGCCGATCATGATTAAGTTACTCGGGTCAACCATGGAGACGGCTCCGGACTCGGTCGCTAGCTTATAAGCTACGCTCGTTATTCGCGGCGAAACCGGTTCGGTAAAGTCTGGAGGAAACCCGCCGGTTTCATTGTACACACCAATAGCGTCAATGTAGAACTCGAGTGCTTCAGCTCTCGTCACAGAAACTCTCTCTAGCTCTTGCAGGTTTTGAGACAGCTCCGATCGCACCAACGACATTATGTCGTTTGCACGTTTTCGATCATTGTAGTCAGACCGCCACTGTTCAGCTGCAAAAGCGAGTAAAACGCTCAGGAAGATTGCTACCGATTCTACCAAGAGTCCGGAGGTATTCTTTTTCATGACGCCAGAAGCTCCAGTTGCCTACCGATTGTTTCTACGAGAGACTTCGCCTGTTGGTTTCTCTATCGGTCGTCAAAATCTTTCTCTTTCAGGCCGTTTAACTGGCTTACGGCACTAAATTGCTTGACCACCAGAAAACGGTTTTGTTTCCCCTCTTGTTACGGGGAGACACCACTCTCGGAGAATGCATCGCTTCGCTCGTTTTCAGCAATTCAAATCAGCGCCTGTAGGGCTAGTTCGTATTGGTGGTTTTGTTTTGCTTGGCATGCAGTTCAGTGACACCCAGATCCCTCATAGACTCTTACTATTGAACGGATGAAACGAAAAAGCGCGGCATTAGTCGTCAATGGAGAACAATTTTTGAAAATTCTCCGCGGCGATATCGCAGCGAAGGGAGACTTCGACGACACCATCGCGCCCTTTCACCAGTCCTCTCGCGCGGCGGTTTTCCCGAAATTGATCTATCGATGCGGTGGCCGGCACGTAAATCCAATCTCCTCTCTTGGATGCGCTGCGCATAGCGCTTCCAGTGTTTATAGGGGCAAAGTCCAATGAAGCAGCGTATAGATCGAAGAATGCCCCAGCATCACATCTTAGTGCGATTACGGTCCCGCGATCTGTAAGGCTGGAAGAGAAGTCCGCGCCGCCTCGGCCTGGCCAGAAAAAGAGACGACGATCCAAGCTTTCAGCCCAGGAATTTAAGCAATGTCCGTCCAGAAATTCAGCTACACGTTTGCGTCCTGCGAGCAATGGTTTTTGGTGATTCAGAGTTACCGAAAGACCCGCAATGTTAAACGAATACGCTTCCGAACGAGGGCATGTGAGACCACCTATCTCCTTGGCAGCCTCTATGAGCGTTGACGCTCGGAGAAGTCCGTTTTGCCGAATGCCAGGAAGATTGGTTTTTAACGTCACGTGCCTCAATGTGCCGCCTACTAAGTCCGAAAACTCTTTCCGATCCATAGCCTAACCTTCTTTCGAACTCGCCAATGGTGAGCATGTAATCTGTGTGCGACGATGTGTGCCGGCCACTACCCGGGTCATCCCATGGGGCTATCTGGCACTTGGAAAGGATCAGAAACAATGCCTCTTTTCGAAATGCTCGCAGCCTTTTTTGTTGCAATCCTGCTGGGCGGAATGATTTTCTTCCCTTCGGTCGTTGCACCGACGGTCTTTAAGAGCCTGGATCAAGACTCTGCGGGACAATTTTTAAGACGCCTCTTCCCAACCTATTACAGCTTTATCATCGTTACATCACTGATTGGCGGAGCGCTCCTACTTTCAAAACCAATTCTTGCCGCCGCCTTATTTATCACCGCCGCTTCGACTTTGCTGGTCAGACAAGTTCTGGTTCCAAAAATCAACGCCTGGCGCGATCGCGAGCTTGCTGGAGACGAAGCTGCGGCGACGCTTTTCAATGCAGGTCACCGTGCATCGGTCGTCGTAAATCTTGTCCAACTGGCCGCTATTATTTGGGTGTTTTGGCGACTCGTTTCGGCAACAAAGTGAGGCGTTCGAAATGAAGATTGAGCGAATTCACCTAAGACCCAGCCAAGAAAGTGTTTGGGACAACCCTCGCCCCGCGATCGCCGATGCATCGTAGGCGACTATTCGCGCGGAGTTTGCGGGTCAGATGATTGCGGAAACAAGTTCTGCAGTCCTTATGCTCGAAAAAAGTCGTCCACCAATCTATTACATCCCTTATCAAGACGTCATGGCGTCAGCGCTACGCCCAAACTCGTATCGCAGCCTTTGTAAATGGAAAGGCCAAGCTAGCTATTTCGATCTTGAACTCGGTGACGTTTACAGCGAGCTCGCATGCTGGAGATACGGGGCCCAACGGAGCCATTTAGAGCCATCAAAGTCCCTGTCGCACTCTACCCTAGCCGAGTGGGTGCATGCTTCGTCAATGGCGAACTCGTACAGGCGCAGTCCGTTGATTTTTACGGCGGGTGGATCACCAGCAATATTGTTGGTCCATTCAAGGGAGAGCCCGGTACATTGCACTGGTGATGGCTGAGCGGAACGACGCGCTTTTCTTCCTGATCATAAAAAGACCCCCGGCACGCTGGCCGGGGGTCTGTGATTTGAAACGTCGTCCTTAGCCTAGCCAGGCATTACGACGGTGTCGATTAAGTGGACGACCCCGTTAGAGGCATCGATATCTGTAGCGATAATCGACGACGTATTGCCTGCAGCGTCAGTCAGAATTGGCGCTCCATCAACAATCGACGCAGTCAGAATAGCGCCATTGACGGTTGTGATTTCGAAAGTGCCATCCTCTTCACCGCCAATGGCAGCGACGAGATCCGCCGCCATGACTTCTCCAGCTACGACATGATAGGTCAGAATGCCGGTCAGGGCATCTTTCTGGTCGGGCTCAAGTAAGCTTGCTACGGTGCCCTCAGGGAGTTTTTCAAAGGCACTGTTTGGCGGCGCAAAGACGGTGAACGGACCATCGCTATTGAGTGTATCGACAAGCTCTGCTGCGGTCACAGCTGCCACGAGGGTTGAAAGATCATCTGTTCCTGCCGCGACCGCGACGATCGTGTTAGAAGCCTCGACGACGGCTTCCTCTACCTCCTCTACCGGTGGTGTTTCAACGACAGCCTCCGTCACGGTGGCGGTCTCTTCGCCGGTTGGAAGCGGTTCATCCGCGGCTTCGCAGGCGACAAGGGCGCCAGCAGCGAGCAATGCCGCGATAGAGCTGTATTTCATTGGTTTCATCATGAGGTACCTTTCTCTTCTCTCATATCACTTGAAACTATCTGTCTTTGAAGCTTCGGCGGTCAGCATCCGAGCGCCAGGATCGCCCCATCAGCATGGCTGTTCGGCAAGCCTCAGAAACCGATTTCTCAAGTCTTTGTCGGTTTTGAAGACGCCGGTGAACTGAGTTGTGATCGTCGCAACATTTTTATGGTGCACGCCCCGCGTGGTCATACATTGATGTTTCGCATCCAAAAGGACCGCGACACCCGCCGGGTTCAAGACATCAGTAATGCAGTCCGCGATTTGCGCTGTCATGGTTTCCTGAGTTTGCAACCGTTTCCCAAAGATCTCCACGACCCGGGCAATCTTAGAAATACCCACTACGCGGTCCGTAGGCATATAGGCGATATGGGCTTTCCCAAGGATCGGGACGACGTGGTGTTCGCAGTGACTCTCAACATCGATGTCGCGCAACATGACGATATCGTCATAGCCCTGCACATCTTCAAACGTGCGCTCCAGGACCTCTGCGGGATCCATGTCGTATCCTGCAAAGAATTCGCGATAAGCCTTCGCGACCCGTTTTGGCGTATCAATTAGGCCTTCACGGCTCGGGTCATCCCCGGCCCAAGCAAGGAGCGTTCGAACAGCGTCCATCGCTTCATCCATGCTTGGTCTGATAATATCTTCGTTGTGCGGAATTTGGTCTCTAGGAGTGATGGCATCCATAGCCATAGGTTTTATCCTCGGTCTGAGGGACGAAAGTCGAACCCAGTTTGGTTTGAAGTGTTCAAAGCCAAGTCAGGATCTAACGCTCGCCCGTATGTCTACCCGCAGGGCAGTGTCGGTGTCGCGAGACTAAGTCATGTGTCTCTCTGCTTCATACGCGGATAACGAGTGGTCGGATGATCATGGGGACACGTGTCGGTCGTCTTTTTGAGAAGGCTTTCCGCGTTACCTGCGACAAAGCTTACACCCCTTCATCTGCTCCGTTTTCTATCTCGTATACATTACAAAACGGAGCAAAACATGAACACACGACAATCCCTTCGTAGCCTCGCATGGTCCCTGATCCGTCAGGCGCAGTTTCTGAAGAACGCTGGCCAACTGGATCTAGCCAGGTCGCTTGCTGGCCGCGGGCTCAAAATCAAAGCTTATGCATGGGCTATGAAGCCTGAGCCAATCCCCATCCGAATTGATAACCGCCGGGTGTAACCGGTAGCGAAAGACACGATAATGAAAAGAACAATCCCTCCCAGAACCTCATATGCATACATCGTCAGACCCACTAAGAACCCGGATCTGTTCGAGGAGCGAGAACCAAATGAGCTATCCCATCCAACAGCGGGTGTTCAACCGGCTCGCGATGCTGAACAGCGACCGGCAATGAGACTCCTAGCTCGCAGACTTAAACGCCAGCGACGATTTGGGTGAGCTTACGGAAATGGATATGCAAACAAACCAAACAGATACCGTCCTAGCGGCGCGCGTAGAAGCATTGAAAGATCGTTCATGCCTAATCATGGATGACGACGCAGTCTTCAGAGAGCGCCTGGCTCAAGCGCTCACACGAGCTGGATTTATCGTTTCGGCCGTTGGCAGTGTCCAGGACGGGCTTACGGTCGCTCAGTATAACCCTCCAGCATTCGCTGTTTTGGATTTACGGCTAGACGATGGCTATGGGTTGGACGTTGCTCAGCGGTTGCGGGAAAGCCGCGCATCAACACACATTGTTGTCCTGACAGGCTATGGTGCTTTGCCCAATGTCGTGGCCTCAGTAAAACTTGGCGTCCAGAACGTGCTCGCAAAACCTGCGGATGTCGAAGACATCATAAACTCTCTGCTGGCGGAGCCTGAGCATATCCCATCTGCACCAGAGACCCCCATGGAACCCGACGATGCAAGGTGGGAATACATTCAGTCTGTTTACAATAAAAACGGTAGAAACGTCTCGCATACAGCGCGCTTATTGAACATGCACCGCAGAACGCTTCAGCGTATTATTCAAAGGCGCGCTCCAGAACAGCTTCATATCAAAGACTAGATCAAATTCGCTTCAGAACGCTACGCAACAAAGGTGCCAAGCATGCACAGCAGTGATGATCCAAATCGGGGCTTCGTGACCAAGGCTATGCAAGCGCCAATGTTAGAAGCCGACCTGGAGAAACAGTTGGCACGTCGGTGGCGTGAGCATGAGGATGAGCAGGCGCTGCACGAATTGACCACAGCCTACATGCGCCTCGTAATCGCGATGGCTTCCAAGTTTCGCAATTACGGCTTGCCGTTGGCGGACTTGGTTCAAGAAGGCAATGTTGGTCTCATGTTAGCCGCTGCGAAGTTCGACCCGACCCGGGAAGTTCGCTTCTCAACCTATGCGATGTGGTGGGTGCGCTCTGAAATGCAGGACTATGTACTTAGAAATTGGTCTATTGTCAGGACTGGAACGACAGCCGCTCATAAAAAGCTCTTCTTCAACTTGAGACGGCTGCGTGCGCAGATTGATGACACTGATGGCGCGCTGATGACTCCGGAGAACACAAAGTGGGTTGCAGACGAGCTCGGGGTAAAAGAGCGCGATGTTGAGTTTATGGCGTCGCGCCTCTCTTCAACAGACAATTCATTGAATATACCTCTGGCGTCTGAAAGCGAGACGGAGCGCCAAGACCTTCTCACTGATTTGAGCCCCACACCGGAAGAAGCGACGATCGAAGCACGCGATTCTGAGACCTATAAGCATTGGATTTCTAAAGCACTTTTGGATCTTGATGAGCGCGAGCAATACATTATTTCAGCGCGGCGTCTCGGTGATGAAAAAGCAACGCTTGGAGCGCTTGGTAAAAAGCTCGGGATTTCAAAGGAACGCGTTCGTCAATTAGAACAGCGAGCAATGGAGAAGCTCAAATCCTCATTGAAACGTGTGCGCAGCGAGATCGTTTGAGGCTGTGTCTTGGACTTTTTCAACGAAAACGACATGCGATCATCTTCGCGGGTTCATGGTCTCTTCCGCCTCATAGCAAGCGATCTAGCATTGAGTGCATGCAGATCGGTCTGGTTAGCTAGAACCGCCTCGCCAAGCTCGATCGCTCTTTCAAGGTCCTGAAGGGATGTATTACGCCAAGCCGGCGGGCGAACGACGGTTCTCCATGGAACCTCGAGCACATTGTCCAGCAACACGCGCGCAAAGCAGTGATCCGCGGTTATCGGCCATTTTCTGCTAGGTGCGGCTTCTGGTAGGCGGCGCTCGACGAGATGTCTCCACCGCTTACGAGTTAGGGCACTTGGGTTTTCCGGACTGACAAGTCCAAGCGACAGTTGCGGATCATCTTTCATCCATTCAGCTAAGAGTAATAACCGAAACATGACAATCTGAATGAACGTGGTCATAGGCCGCATCGATACCGAGAGTTGAGTCGAACTATTAGCGGTGTATGCAGCTGCCAAAACTACTATCGCAAATACCCGACTGGACGATCGCCCAGCTTGTTCGAGCCGCAGCAGATCGGAAGTCTACTTTCAAATGGCCCATGCTCGTGACGGGGTCGCACGCATCCGGTCCTTCAGGACGAGTGGTGGTTTTGCGCCGGTTTAACGCCGAAAAGAACCAAGCCGTAATCTATACAGACCGACGAACACGCAAGATACAGGAATTGGCTGATAATCCGCGCGCCGAACTCGTTTTCTTCGATCCGAAGAACCTCATACAAATAAGGTTGCGCGGAAGTGCTCGCGTCCACGTTGGTGGCCCTGAAACAGACAGTGCTTTTGATGAGCTGACAGCGCGCGGGCGGTCTGATTATTCCACACTCATCGCGCCTGGGGCGAAAGTACAAGCCCCAGAGCACGAGCGCGACACAAGTGTGTCTCGCGATAATTTCGCACTCATCGAAATCGATGCTTTGGAGTACGATGTTCTCTCACTGGAGAGAGAAGGTCATCGACGCGTTCAGATTATCGCTTCAGATCAGTCCTTATGCGCTTCCTGGGTGGTACCCTGAATGCCCTCGAAGATGTCCAAAGCCAGCTTCAAACTCGTCCCGCTTGATATATGGGCAATCAGCACGAATTCCGTTTAAATCCTGCTCAAATCGCACCCACAAAACGATTTCCTAGAGCGCACTACACCCTTAAGGGTTGTGCGGGTTAGGTCTCCCGATAAATCTCTAGTCTCAGTGCTTCCTCCCGAAAGATTGAAGAAACTTACCCGCTGCGCGCCCCCTCAAGTCGCAGCGGGTTCTTTATAGCTGAATAAAAACAGTTGAAAGACACTCTACGGTGAGGCCGAAGACTTTTTGCTTTGGACCCGCAAGTCCTGCCTGGGAAAAGACCAAATTTAAACAGAGATCTGTATCCGAACTCAATTTGTAAAAACTGAACTGTATTGGCCCATAGATGACCCGTTGCGAGCAAAGGTCGCAGTACGGTCTTGTGGTTTTTCAATCCAGGCAGACGATATGTGCTCGGTACAAAAGGAGCTGTAGATGAGCCTTTCGAAAAAAACCGCTAGTGATACGAACGGCAGACCGATCCTCGTGTCGTTCGGGACCATCACGATCAGTATCTGGGCCCTCGCCGGATTTCTTCCTATTTTCGGGCTACTGATCCAAGACCAAAGCCTCGTCTACTATCTTATTCAAGCCGGTTTTTTGGGTACAGGCGCGGTAAGTGTTTTTGCAATTGCTGTTACACTGAATTTTTTGAAGGGGCGGAACATTCGTGTCGTTCGCCAAGCAAGACCACGCCTCGTCACTTTAACCTTATATGCGAGCGTTTGGCTGGTCGCCTATTTTGGGGTCAGCGTCTACGCCTGACGAGCTCGAAGATCTACTTACAGCCAGGTGATTGCGTACCGCAGGCTTTGCTGATGCTGAAATGGGGGCTATTCTTCTCCCGTCGCCTCGCGTAAGGCGCGCAGGTCTTCCTGGTCTATGGAAAGGCGCACACCCAGCTCTCCGCTATCACCCAAGACTGGTCGTTTGCTAAGCGTTACTTCAATGGCTTCAATTTCTTGGAAGGCCGCGCACGCAGATACAATAAGCGTCATCAGCCTTTCTTGCGTGTGATAGTGCTTGTCTTTCGCGAGACGGTCAATTTCTAGGATCAGCGGATCGTAGTCGAAAACATACTCCATCTTGTCAGTCTGGATGAAGACTAAGCTTGGATCAATTGTGAGCGTGAGATCAAGCAGGTGCTGCTCGGGTACGACGTCATCAGGACCATAGGTGCCGAGCGATAGATCCAATTCGAGTTGCTTCAGATCGATTGTGCTTTTCATATCCAGGCGGCAGTCCTTTGTAGTTTCTCAACCTCCCTGTCGGGAATAGATTGGCGATGGCGATCATATAGTTGATTCTAAGATCGGCGCTGAAGAAGTGTCAGAAACCGCGATAATGCATGTTGATCGGCAACCATTCAGCGACTGCAGTCGAAACCGATTTACCGAGGTGTCAGCTTGGTGCGAGGAATGAATCTGCCAAGCAGTGGGTAATCCCGATAATGACCACATTGAAATAAGCCTCTGTTGGGCCCGAGATGCATTCTCTTAGCGTATGTTTTTGCTAGTCAACGGACACCTGACATGGCGCATGTAAATTGCAAATGGATGCGGGGTCCAGTCCCCACTTTATGGACCACTTTCCAGTTGGGTTTCCGGTAGTGGTGGGCGCATGCCCAGGGCCTGATGCGGCCGAACACGATTGTATTGCCTGAGACAGGTATTGATGACGGCGTCGAAACTCGTCAGGCCGTCGATATTGCCTAGCGCGTCGTCTTTGCCGAAACTGCCTGAGCTCAATATTCCCATTTGTTCTCTCCTAACCAGAAAGTTTAGGCTACAAATGATGAGCTACGAATGTTGTGTGAACGACGCTATAAATTCTGGTGGTAATCCGATGCGTGTTTCTTCCATTGCCATCAAAGCATTGCGCGGACGGTCAGGTTTTTGATCAACATAAATCGCTCGATAGTAAGGGATGATCGTTTGTTCGATTATCAGTTGAGCATCTTTGGATATCACAATCAGTGGAGAGGATAAAATGTTTCTGTATTCCGCCTCTATAATTGCAAACAATCTTTCGGATTCGCCGAGATATTTGTTCGCGATGGCTGTGCGCTCTGCTTGCTTATGAATCGCAAAGAGAGACCCTAGTACGGCAAATGAAGTGGATGTTCGAATTGCAAACTCGATCGCACCAATTACCCAACCCGAAGAGCCGACTTCGAACAAGCCAATGTTGAAGCTCTCGAAGAAATCGAGGAGTGCCCCTTTGGCCATAGCGTCGAGTATCCATAGTAAAACGCTTCCATCGATCTCAGCCAGTCCAAATTCGATCAGCAAGTAGATTAGACTTGCAAAAAACCCGATGAAAACGAGAGCAATCAGGGCTGTGAGGACTATCCCAGCGCCCCACGTGTTGCGGAGCCTGCCAAGTCTGGTCCGTGAGAAGTGATGAACTGGCCGGATGTCTGATAATATTCGCTCCAGCTTTTGCTTTTGATTTTTTTGCGTGATGGAGAGGAGAGTTTTCTCCAGCCTTGCAACATCTGTGTGAACTTTGCCTGCCCAATAAGCTGCTTCCGGCTGACGGCCCGCTCTAACTCGCGTAAAAATTATGTAGCCAATAAATCCAGCGCCGCAAATCAAAGAAAAAACAAGCGCACTCGTGCTGCGAGAATCTGCTTCTCGAAACTCATAGGTGAGCGGTGCTATCAACCAATAGGTCGCTGCCAAAACGACGGTTAAAATCAGTAGCGTGGTACCCCCCATGCTGAGCAGTGAAACAAGTTTTGAAGGTTTTGCCTTGTGAACTCGCTGCATGCTCTGCCTCATTCGAATTGGTTTGCTTAATCTAGTTGCTGCGCGCACCAGAGCGGTCAAGGTTCAGCAATCTGAGGTCGTGCTTTCAGTCTCTTTCGCAGCAAAAGTCACTCAAGGCTTAAACAAAAAAGCGGCTGCTATGACCGGGATCGGTCCTAGTAGCCCATAACATCTAGCGCCATAGAAACGTGGGCTAGAATTCGAAGCCGAGGCGCACACCATAAGTGAGCGGGGAGTCGCAAATCCCGACTGACGCATAGATAACGAGGGGTTGGGTGGGCTTCTACTCAACTTAATTGTTATCGCAGCTAATGTCTTCTTTTGCTCGCTAATCGGCTTCCAGGTTGGCTCTCGTCAAAGCTCTATGCTTTCCGCTAGACTGAGGGCATCTTCGACTTCGACACCGAGATAGAGAACAGTGCTATCGATTTTGCTATGTCCAAGAAGCAATTGAACAGCTCTTAGATTACCGGTTTTTCGATAGATCAGCGTTGCTTTGGTTCTACGCATCGAGTGGGTGGCATACGAAGACCTCGGAAGTCCGATCGATGCGACCCAACCCTCAACAATTCGTGCATATTGCCTAGTTGAGAGGTGACGAGACGTGTCTTTCCTGCTTGGAAACAACCAATCATGGGGTCTTAGTTCTTTCGACGCGCACCAGGCTTCGATGGCATCTCGCGTTTGTTTTGTGACCTCAAACTGAACCGCGGCCCCTGTTTTCTTCTGAATGATTTTCGCTCGGCTTCTGACTTCTGAACCCATACGTAAGTCAGCAACCCGCAGTCGAAGCAGGTCGCATCCGCGTAGCTTGCTATCTATGGCAAGATTAAACAAAGCCAGGTCGCGCTTGTTCTCAGCCAATTGAAGTCGCACACGAATGGACCAGACTTCTTGAGGTTTGAGGGGTGCTTTCTGACCGACTAGCTTTCCTTTGTTCCACGGAACCCATTTTCCTTGAGAGTGATCAAACGGCATATCTGTCTCCTTTGCTGCTGTTCGTTGGGCAGCAAAGGAACCGCCAGAACCCGTTTCGAAAACTCCTTCGTCGATTTGGCAGTTGATCCGACTTCTAACTACGCAGAGAATTCGGAGACGTTGCGATCAGACTTAGTAACTAGCGCAGGAGCTGTTGGCGAATTCGATCCAGATCGCTATTGCTCACATCCAGCTCTGTTTGAATAAACGCCAAAGCAGATCCATAGCGTTTGTCCAGTTCCGCAAAGGTCGACTCGATGTAAATCGGATGCGAGGCCATGAGCGGTGCGACTTTCTCGGGGGGTAATTGGAAAAGGAACTCATATGGAGAATCTGGGTTCTCAGCCGCTGCCGCGCGCGCTTCGGGGCCCATAAACTCGGCCATGTAGTCCACATAATCGTCGGATAGCGAATAGTCATGAACAATGGTTTCACGCGGAACGCCGAGCGCCGTCAGAATGAGTGCAGCGGCAGTGCCAGCACGGTCTTTACCGGCTGAACAATTGAAGGCCAGCGGGATCCGGCCTGCGGCTAACTCATCGAACATTTTGGTGTAACCTTCGGCCTCGCCCAAGGCGATCTCCCAATATCCCTCCGCCATCGAGTTTTTGACATCCTCGGGCGTGGCTTCCGGATCAAGCAGAGCTGCAAACATAGGGTTATCGCTCGGATCGTGGTCTGGGGCGTCGGTAAAGACTTGATAGTCTAGATCCCCTGCGCGCCAGTCTGTTGGGTCCTCGAGACGCTCATCGGAATCTCGGAAGTCACAGATCGTGGTAATGCCAAGATCCGACAGGTAGTCGTAATCATTGTCTGTCAGGCCGGACATTCTGCCTGACCTGAACACGTGGCCCCACTTCACAGTGCGACCATCCTCGGTTTCATAACCGCCAAGGTCACGAAAATTGCGTCCGCCTTCTAGCGGGAGCAGCCTGGTTGCAACGACAATCGGATCGCCGTTTTGCGGGGTGATCTGGAAGTAACGGCGCTGCGCTTCCCCGTCCGCTGTCCACGTCAACTTCGAGGCGTCAGGATCGAGGGATAAAGTCGCGCCCTCGCCGGCGACAAAACTCGGATCCGTGGCCCATTCAATGGTAACCGGTGCGCCAGCTGGTTCCGTCGACCAGGACAAAGCATAAGTGTTAGCTGTGTCTCCATTGACCACTTCCGCACTCACGAGTTTTGCGGTCGGTGCCGGATCTGAGGTTGGTGTGCTGTTGCCACACGCCGCCAATCCAAACACCGCCCCAATTGTAAGAGTTCTATACATGTCCAATCCTTTCATGCCCTAGCGGAGCGCTTCATTCATTACGTGGAACACGCTCGTATTATCGACGATCTGTCCGTCCCAACGATAAGGCGCGCCCCATAGTTCGGCCGCCTTCAAATCGCGCCGTGCGAACTCAGCGAACTGTTCCGACCCAGCACCGATCGCCCAGAGCGGAACAAGTTCGTTAGAGTGATTGCCCGTCGCAAACTGGAAGCCTGGAAGCGTTCCCGCGCCGCGATCTTGCACCGCGAGAAACGCGTTAAACGTGTCTTCGGCCGGATCGAAACGTGCCGCGACAATGGCGTCTTCTGACATATCCACAGCGACTGGACCGCCGACACTATTGGTCCAAGTGCCTTCACCCCATATCGCGCCGGTTTCGTGATCAGCGGTGATGATAAGCAGCGTTTCTTCCCAGCTCGAGTTTTCTTCTACCCACTCGATCACCGCATCAATCGCCAAATTGAAATCGGCGTGTTCCTCAATGAAACGAGGCATATTGTTGGCGTGTCCCATCCAGTCCACGGCACCGCCTTCAATCATGACGAAGAAGCCGTCCTCGTCTTGGCCAAGGACATTGAGGGCACCAAGGCTCATGGTCGCGAGATCCGGCACATCTTCATTGAACGTCATGCCAGACGGGGTTGTCGCTTCCGCTAAACCCTCGCGCCGCGCTTGCAGTGTAGAGTTCGTTTTGGCTATAGCCACGACCCGCTCCGGTACATTGGAACCAGCTGCAAGCGCCTCAAAATCCGCTTTGGCATCGATGAAGGCATACCCGTTCAGCCCGTCTTCACTCGTGAGCGCTGCGAGCGTCTCTTCGCCGCCGATGAATTGGAATGCGCTCGCCTCGTCAGGGGTGACGATGTTGCCACTTCCATCATATAGCGGATGACCACCACCCATGATGACATCCAATCCGCTTTCGATCATCTCATTGAAGATGGCTGCGTAATTGTTGCGAGATACATTATGCGCGATCACTGCGGCAGGAGTCGCGTGCGATGCCATGACGGATGCCACCGCGCCGGCGGATCGATCTCGGTCCATGGCGATTTCACCAATCGTTTGAAACGTGATCTCGCCGCTCCAATCCATATTGATGCGACCGTTCGCAGTTTTGCGGCCTGACATCAGCGCGGTTCCTGCGGCGGCGCTGTCGGTATAGCTGGTATATCTGAGCGTTTCGCCCTGATAGTCGCTGCGGAACCCGTTCTCTAGCCGATCCCATCGCGTGAGCGGATCATAGTCTTGCTCGACCGCCCCGACCGCGAGGTTCAAATCCGCGCCGCTTGGTAAGACACTCCCAGACGCGTCGATGAGGTTCAACGCGGTGTGGGTCATGCCATAAACCACTGGCATGGTCCCATCGGGTCTTTGCACTTGGTAAGACTGCGTGCCCGCGCGCCCTTGATAATAGTCCGTCGCGAGCCAACCATTGAACCCAATGCCGTCGGACACCATCAGGATCACGTTCTTCGCGCCTACTCGAGTAGAATTAGCTTCAGTTGTCTTGATCATCGCGGCGGGTTCGTCGACGGCGACAGACCCTGGCGCCTCAATTGTGCTGACGCATCCTGCAAGCAGGACCAGCGAAGATGAAAAAGCAACCGATCGAATGCTAGAAAGTGTCATCGTCCAATCCCCCAATTGTCTAGAAGTCATAGCTCACGCCGAACATGAAGAAGCGTCCATAGCCTTCGATTTGATCAGCGAATTGCGGTTCGCTGATATAGCGTTCGTCTTTGAAATCGGTGAGATTGTTGGCTTCCGCAAAAACAACTGTGGTGCCACCACCAAACTCGTAGGGGAGTTCATATTGAATTTTTGCGTCGACGCGTTCCGCTTCCCCCCAAAAGAGTGGCTCACCGGGGCCGGCCTCAGTCGTGGTCAACCACTCATCGCGATACTGATAGGCGAGTCGCGCCGACAGGCCGAATTTTTCATAAAAGATAGAAGCGTTGTAGATCAGCTCTGATGTCCCTGGGATCGCGAGTGTTTCACCCTGTCCACCATTTGCGGTTGGCGCGAAGAACTCACTATCGAGGAAAGTGGCGT
Organism: Pseudomonadota bacterium; assembly: GCA_038527765.1. Lineage (GTDB taxonomy): Bacteria > Pseudomonadota > Alphaproteobacteria > Caulobacterales > Hyphomonadaceae > Henriciella. The sequence continues at coordinate 230,917 of JBCBFK010000002.1, read as the reverse complement.
TCGCCGAAACGCCTAAGCCATCAAATGGTTCTGGCAAAAACGTCGCTTGGCCCAGGAAATTAATTTCCAAACCAGACAGTTCTCCATCTTCCCCATTCAGGAAGGTGCTGGCAACGACCTGTTCGCCTGGATCGAAGAAATCTGAGAATTGTGACCCATCGACAATCGACGCACCTTCATAAATAACATTCTCGATGCTTCGGTAGAACGCTCCGACCGACAGGATACTCGCTTCGTCGAAATACCATTCAAGCGACGCGTCGAAACCGATCGATTCTTCAGGATCCAGGAATGGGTTACCGCCGGACAATTCGCGATCAATCGCATCAATATCTTGGCCGGCTCGGAGCTCAAAATAGTTCGGACGGCTAATGCCGGTTGTTCCAGAGAAGCGCAGCTTCACGTCTTCGTTCAGGTCAATGTTCACATGCACGCTTGGCAAAACGTTCACATAATCATTTGAAAGCTCTTGGAACACGTCCGCACCGCTTGCGTCTAAGGAGGTGCCGACAGTCTTGAAATCCGTAGATTCAACCCGGACACCGTAAACTACATTCCCCCAATCGAAGTCGGTTGTGGCTTGCGCGTAGAGACTAATGAGGTCTTCTTCGACATCGATAAGCTCGTCAGGCGTGGCAGCTTCAGGCGGGCGAAGTCCATTGCGTCGCGCTTGCGCATAAAGCGCTTCGTTGCCGAAATAATAGGCCGGGATCGTGTTGTCGAAATCCTGTTCCCATAGCTCGCCCGTTGCGAAGTCGGTTATATCTGCACCGAAATTTCCTGAGAAATCGGAGCCGAATTCTCTCGCATCTCCCGTGCCGGTGACGGTCCGGCGGTCATATGCTGCGCCAACTTTTACCTCCGTATCCCGCCCAAATAGGGTCATTTCACGGGTTGCGTCGTTCTGCAGAAGTGTTTGCTCAATCGTGGTGTCGTCGAGCAAAAGATTGAAGAGGAACCCATCTGAATATTCGAGATCGTCGAATAGATTGATCGGTGTCGTCGTTCCTGAGGCATAAGGGATGAAGGCCGGGTCGTTGATATTAGTGATGTCATAGAACCCATCAATCGGTGTTGTCGCATCCCAAAAAACGAGCGGAAGCCAACCGTAATTGGTGCTTTCCGAATAGGTCAGTCGAGGTTCAACCACCCACGCACCTAGGTTCAAGTCGACACCAAGTGTGTTTGTGAACGTCGATGTTTCGTAACGACCGTATTGCGAAAGCGCAGTCGCTTGGACCGCGGGTACGATTCCAGACGTCCCCAACGGAACACTGCCAATGTTGCCGTCCAGTTCGTCGAACTCAAAGTCGAATTGGTTGCGTGTTTCGATGTCGCCAAACTCATAATAGAGCGTCGAAGCAAAGACGCGGTCGATCATTTCGCTTTGCGGGCGAAACTCGGCTTTGCCACCATAGGAATAAGTCTCGCGCTCACCACCATATTGGCGGAAATCAAGATTGTTCAGGGTTCCCGCGTCTGGGTCGACGCCGCCAAACTCACGGTTATCAACAACCCGCCCGCGCTCATCGGAAGACGTAAAGGCGAGAATGCCGAACTGGTCCGTTGAATAAGACAAACGCAGGCCATAACGCTCGAGTTCCGCGTCACGAAGTGTTCGTTGGCCCTTCGCATAAGTGGCCGCGATCCCAAACCCTTCTTTGTCGAACGGGCTGTAGGTTTCAATATTGATGTGACCAAGCAAAGCGCCGCCTGGGGTTGCAGGTGTGATCGCTTTCGAGGCTTCGATACGGCTTGTGATAATCGACGGGATCGAGTCAAATCGCGGGATCCGGCCGTCGTCGGCGCCTGGAACCAGAATATCATCGAAAGAAATCGTAGTGTAACGGAAACGCCCGCCGCGGAAGTTCAAAAAACGTGCTTCCCCCTGATCGCTTTCAACCGCCAATCCCGGAATGCGTGTAAGTGATGCTGCGAGTGTTGCGTCTGGAAATCGACCGATTGTGTCTGCGGCTACAACATCGACGATATTGTCCGCGTTCCGCTTTGCCGCCAGCGCCGCGATTTGACTGTCCCGGATAGGAGTACCCGTCACGACAATGGTCTCTTGTCGCGCTTCTTCATCGTCTGCCGAAACTTGAGCTGTCGCCCAAGTTGATGCCAGCAGTGCTGATCCGAGTAGTAAACCCAATTTCAGTGTGGAATTGCGCATGTTGAGCCCCTCATGTCCGCGCTTGAAAACGCTTGGGGCCTAGCGAGCGAATTTTGCGCCGCCAAAACAAAGTTTGACGACACTTTTCTCAATGAAACATGACAGCTTCAGGTAAGTGATTGATCGTTCGAGAGGAAAACTCAGGCGATCATCAGGAATAGGATGATTAAAGATCTGAACGCAGACAATTCAATCCATCTGTATTCATGGTTTCCCTCGCAGTCAGCTTACAGAGCCGATGACTCCCGTTCGCGGCAGCGCCCGGCATGACGAATCACAAAACCAGAAAAAATTCGCGATCACGCGAGGCTGCCCGTTCACTGTGAGCATAGCCAGCTGCTACTTTTGGGCGTTCTAGCCCTTACGGCTAATGTCTCCTAATGCTCGCCCACCAGCCTTACGAAGTTTCCACTCGACTTCCGCCGACATTCGAGCATTGGTGAGCGTGACGATGTGTTAGACATGACTTCGCCTGGCTGAATTGTCGGGCTTGCCTCAGTGGGACGCGAAGGGTCGCGTCCGGATAATCCTGGAGGCAATTCATGTCAGAACTAAAACCACCTAAAACCGGTAGCAAGCTCGCAAAACTCTCGCTGTTTCTTAAGGGCGAAGGACGAACGCTAAAAGCGCTAAGCAAATCGCTCGGATGGCAACCTCACACCGTTCGGGCCGCGATGACCCGGTTGCGCCAACGCGGCTATCAGATCGAACGGGTGCCAGGCGAGGGCGCGAAGCCAACCGTCTTCCGATTGGCCGATATCTCATGAACGCGGAGCGGATCTCGCACTGGATGAATGCAGACCGCTCGACGCTCGAGCAGGCTTGGATAGAAATCATGGGCCACCGTCCCCCAAAGCGACTGAGCCGTCCGTTGATGGCAAAGATCCTAGTTTGCGAACTTCAATGGGAAGCCTCCGGTCAATCAAGACAAGCGATCGTGCGTGCGTATGAGCGTGCGGTTCATGTCGCCACATGGAAGCAGCCAAAAGCACCATCTGGCACGCGGCTCGTCAGGGAGTGGAACGGCAAAGAACACATCGTCGATGTGACCGATGAGGGCTTCCTCTGGAATGAGCAGACTTGGACTTCGCTGACTGCAATCGCGACGGCGATTACTGGCACCAAGTGGTCAGGGCCGCGCTTCTTTGGCGTCCAATCATGAACAAGATCCGTTGTGCCATATATACCCGCAAATCGACCGAAGATGGTTTGGACCAAGCCTTCAACTCGCTCGATGCGCAACGTGAGGCTTGTGAAGCCTATATTGCCTCGCAGAAGCATGAGGGCTGGAAGCTGCTCAAGAGTCACTATGACGATGGGGGCAAATCCGGCGGAAACCTCGAGCGGCCTGCGTTGAAGCAGCTCCTGTCGGAAATTAAAGCCGGGCGCGTGGATATGGTGGTGGTTTACAAGATCGATCGTTTGACGCGCTCTCTCACTGATTTTGCTAAACTGGTGGAGCGCTTTGATCAGGTCGGCGCCAGCTTTGTCTCAGTCACTCAGCAGTTCAATACTTCGACTAGTATGGGGCGGCTGACCCTGAACGTTCTTTTGTCCTTCGCCCAGTTTGAAAGGGAGGTCACCGCGGAGCGGATCAGGGACAAGATTGCGGCGTCTAAGAAGAAAGGGATGTGGATGGGCGGCTTCCCGCCTTATGGGTATAACAAAACGAACGATGGATTGCAGGTCAATCAGAGCGAAGCTGAGGTCATTCGAGATTTGTTCGAGGCTTATGTGCGTCTGGGCTGCGTTCGAAAGCTCCTAACTTACGCAGAGCGTCAGAACTATCGAACTCGGGTGTTGATCTTCAAGTCTGGGAACAGGCGAGGAGGAGGGCGGTTTAACCGAGGCGGCATGTATCACCTATTGTCGAACCCGCTCTATATCGGAAAGGTCAAACATCACGACCAGGTCTTCGATGGCTTGCATGATCCAATCATCAACAATGAACTTTGGGAGCGCGTGCAGGCGACGCTTGCTAGCAACCGGGTTAAACGCAAACGCAGATCCAATGCTAAGTCACGATCTCCGCTAGCCGGCAAACTGTATGACACGAATGGGCGGAAACTGACCCCGAGCCATGCTTGCAAAGGGAGCACGCGGTATCGGTATTATGTCTCGAAGGATCCGGTCGCAGGTTGTCGATTACCAGCAGCGGAGTTGGAACGCGTCATCGAGAGTGCGGTCAAAAGCGATCCGAACTACCGAACCGCCAAAGCGCAGAATAAAATCGGATCTGGCGATGTGTTCGACCTAGTGGAGCGTGCTTCCGTTCATGATGGCCAGATCGATATCCAGGTTCGGTTGTCGGACCACCAAGCGAGAATCATCCGCGTTCCTTTTAGCGCGCGCCGCCGTGGTGTTGAGACCAAGCTGGTCATTCCAAATAAGCAATGTCGAGTGCCAGATCAGGTGATGATCCGGCGGGTCTTGCGGGCGCTGAATTGGACCGATCGGATCAAGGCAGGTAAGAGTGTCAAAACCATCGCCGAGAGTGAAAATGTCAGCTCTGACTTCATCACGCACAATATCGATCTGGCATTTCTGTCGCCAGACATCCTACGCGCCATCCTTGAAGGCAAGCAGCGGCCCGATCTTTCTACGGCGCAACTCTCTCGCCGAAGATGGTCGATAAATTGGGCCGAGCAGCGCCCGGATTTCATTTTCTAACACGAACACAAAATTCCCTGTTCTGCCGATTTCATTTCCCTGATCACCGAGTTCAAATTCCCTGTTCTGAATTGCGGGAATTCTTGAGAAACACCAATATATACGGAGGTATGCGCGCAGATGCGTCGAGCGGGCAGGGATAATTCAAATCGAAAACTGCGAAATTCCCTGTTATCTGGGAAACCCGACCACCTCTGAGGCGCCGGGAGACTTATCGCTGTTTCGGCAGATTCGGAGACGATTTGGTCGAGATTTGGCGGCGCAATGCTAGAATCAACCCGGCTAAGTCGCGGAATTGTCGGCGATAATTCGAGGTGTAGTATTTTCGGAGACAATGCTCGGTCTGCGTGGCGGAGAGGAAGGGATTCGAACCCTCGATACGCTTATCACGTATACTCCCTTAGCAGGGGAGCGCCTTCAGCCACTCGGCCACCTCTCCGCGAGGTTGAAACCCCTAATAAACATGGGATTCATAGGCAAGAGCCTTTTGTCGGCAATTGTCATGAGCGCTCGAGAATTATCGCTCAATGCTTCGCCGAATCGATACTTTTAAACAAACCACTCGGCGTTCACTGATGCTTTCGTTTCGACAAACACCTGTGTCTTGTCGATCAAAACTATGACGAAATCTTCGAACCAAACGACCATGTTACACTTGTTTCGGATCAAATCTGCAGGCAGATATTGAGGACGCTCGGCAATAACCCTCGTGAATCGCTCCTATGACCCGCCAAGTCCTAGATCATGTTGAACACCACTTTGATGGCCCGTTCGAGGCTTGGAGAGAGCATGTGGGCATCGTGTTCGACGTGGCGCCGATGTTCTCGCCAGACAATACGGGTCGGTACTCATCACGGATGTATGTTACGCATTATGGAGGGATCGAGCGGGCGGAATATGACGCGGTCATGATCCGTCATAGCGAGCATCACACGGACGCTGTCAGCGGGCTAGTTTCCATAGGACGCTACCTTAAAGGTGGACCGATTGCCCTTCGCCAAAATACGTCTTCAGACGCGTTTGCACGGACCGTTACGATCTTCGATCAAAGCCAACCCTATGAATCGATCCATGGCCCTTCGATCATTCAGAATGTCTACCTGTTCAAATCGGCTTTGGGGCTGAGCGACTCGGAAAAAGTCAGATTTCGAGTTTTGAGGCCCGGACAGCCTGCCGCAGATTTGTTGAATACCGCACTCGATCGGCTCTTTGACGCGCATGAATCGCATTCGCCTGTATTATACGATGACATTCTATTGCGCTTTCTGGCAAGTGTTCGCGTGGCCATAAAACCTGAAATCTCAGGCCGGGATATTCGCCGTCGCGCCCGTGATGCTCTGCGAGAGCTGATCATGGATTACTTGCAACAAAATTTGGCCGATCCTGATCTCGGACCAGCAATTGTGTTGAATAAGTTCGGGGTCTCGCGCGCAACGCTTTACCGGATGTTCGAGCAGTATGGCGGGCTTGGAACCTATATCTCAAATCAGCGATTGCTGAGAGCGATCTATGATTTGTCTCAGGTCGAGCCAGCGCGCGGCCTGATCCGGCGCACAGCAGAGCGCTGGGGGTTCTCGTCCGGGGTTCAGTTCAATCGAACCATCCGCAACACGTTTGGGACCTCGCCAGGCGAGCTGTTTGAGGCGCCTCTGGAGCAGCTCAACACGTTGCCAGATTTCGATTACCTCAATTCCTTTCTAAATCGTCAGCCCACCGCGTTGGAAGAAAATGCATAGACGGTCAGATCTCCTCGCACTGAGATTTCGCAGATGGGCTTGCATGCGGCTCAGTGCGGGCCTATTCCGCGAGGATGAATAATATCAATCTTTACAAAGGTGATTTGCCAAGCGGATTGGATCTTGGACAGATCATCGCCGTTGATACCGAGGCCATGGGACTCAATCCGATGCGCGATGCGCTCTGCGTTGTGCAGATCTCATCAGGCGACGGTTCGGCGCACGTTGTGCAGTTGGGGCGCGATTACGAGTGTCCGAACCTCAAAGCGCTATTGAGTGATGCCGAGGTGCTAAAGATCTTCCACTTTGCGCGCTTTGATGTTGCGATGATGAAGCGTTGGCTGGGGATTGTCTGCGCTCCGGTCTGGTGCACGAAAATTGCCTCGAAACTGGCGCGAACCTATACGGATCGTCACGGCCTGAAGGATGTGACACGCGAACTAATCGGGGCGAATATGGACAAGTCCCAGCAGTCTTCCGATTGGGGCGCCGCGGACCTCACCGATCAACAGCTTCAATATGCTGCGAGCGACGTGCTACACCTGCATGAAATCCGTGAGGGTCTGCTCGCAATGTTGGAGCGGGAAGGGCGCGTGGAGCTTGCGCAAGCCTGTTTTGATTTCTTGCCTGTGCGCGCGGACCTCGATTTGCAGGGCTGGAACGAGTCGGATATTTTCGCCCATAGCTAACGCGGATTGGGGACTGTGACGGAACTGTCATGTCGAGGCCCTGTTCTCGCTAAAATTTGTGACCTAGTAGAGTTAGATGAACGCTGCCCATACTGAAATGCTTGCCCAATGGGCGCCACAGCGGCAAATGACGCTGGCGCAAGCGCGTCGCCGTTCCTCATTTATCGGCCTCCTGCGTATGGTCTTTGTCGCAGGCGCAGCAATCTCTGCGGGCGTGATCATCGGTCCAATCGCGGCAACAACGCTTAATGGCGCTGGGCAACAAATCGATCAGTTGGCCGGTGATGAGGTCGTGACCATGGTGAATGCGCGGTTTACTGGTCGCAACGTTGTCGGCGATGCCTATGTTATCACGGCGGAAGAAGCGCGGCGCCGACGTGCCGATTCGAGTGTCATCAACCTCACCAATCCCCGCTTGGTGGATGATAAAGGCACCCAGGTGAGCGCACCGGTTGGCGTATTCTACCAAAACACAGAATATCTCGACCTCTTTCAGGACGTAAAAGTTCGAGATGCCGAAGGATATGAGTTCACAACCACGGCGGCGCGCGTATTTGTTCAAGACGGGCGTATTGAGGGATTAGAGCCGTTGAGCGGTAATGGGCCCCTTGGCTATGTCCGTGCAGACTCGTATGAAATTGAGGACGAAGGTGATCGCGTGATTTTCCGGGGCAATGTCGATTTGACAATTTATCCGGACGGAAAAGACGACGAAACGTCGGTTGAAAACGAAGAGTAAAGCATGACGCAAGCAAAAGTGATGGCAGCGATTGGAGCTTTGGCGCTCATGACGAGTGGTTCTGCAATCGCGCAAGTATCCGGGCAGGGCGGCCCAATTCGCGTCAATGCAGACCGGTCCGAGGTTCTGGATAAAGAGAAAAAAGTCGTACTGATCGACAATGTGGACATCACGCAAGGCGACGCGCGTTTGCGCGCTGACATCGTGACGCTTGAATATGGTGGCTCTGGAGACACTCAGACGACCGGACTGGGGGCAAATTTCGGCGATATTCGTACCATGACGGCCCGCGGGAATGTCTTTTATGTTACGCCTGACCTCAAAGCGAATGGCGACCTAGGGGTGTACGTCGCCTCAACGGATACAATCACGCTCACGGGGAACATTGTGCTCGTCCGCGGTGAAGATGTTGCGAAAGGCGAGCGTCTGGTCATGGAGCTCGCGGCCGGTCGAACAAGTCTTGATGGTGGCGACAGTCAGGTCAATATGGTGATTATCCCAGGTGAAGGGGACGGTCGGTAAAATTCCATCTATCGGCCTAAACGGATTTTAAGTCTGTTATTTTAAGTGGTTAAGCCTAGGGCTAATCACCAAGGAGCTGAAACATATGGATCAGACCGGCCAAGGCCTCGTCGCGACCGGACTTGCCAAGACATTTGGCAAGCGTCAGGTCGTCCATGATGTTTCGCTGAGTTTGCAGCGGGGCGAAGTTGTTGGGTTGCTGGGACCCAATGGCGCTGGGAAAACCACGTGTTTTTATATGATCATGGGCCTGATTGGGGCAGATGATGGAATGATTCACATTGATGGCGCTGATGTGACCGCATTGCCAATGTATCAACGCGCACGTCTCGGACTCGGCTATCTCCCCCAGGAAGCAAGTATTTTTCGCGGCATGAATGTTGAGGAAAACATCATGGCGGTCGTCGAACTTGTCGAAAAAGACAAAACCGAACGTCAAAACCAGGTCGATTCGCTACTTGAAGAGCTCCACATCACGCACTTGCGCAAGCAACCGTCTACGAGCTTATCCGGCGGTGAGCGTCGCCGGGTGGAAATCGCCCGCGCGCTCGCCTCGCGCCCAGCATTCATGTTGCTCGACGAACCGTTTACCGGAATTGACCCGCTCGCCATTTCGGACATTTCAGACCTGGTAGGATACCTCAAAAATCGCGGTCTTGGTGTGCTGATCACTGACCATCAGGTTCGCGAGACTCTGCAAATCGTTGATCGCGCATCGATTATCTATGAGGGCAGCGTCTTGTTCGAGGGCGCGCCGGATGACGTGCTGAAAAATGACGATGTCCGCCGGGTCTATCTCGGTCAGAGATTCGCGGCGTAGAGGGCAAGACAATGAGTGCCTATCAACGCTTAGACATGCGCCAGGGACAATCCCTGGTGATGACGCCGCAGCTGCAACAAGCGATCAAACTGCTGCAGCTTTCAAATATTGAACTCGCAGAATTCGTTGCTGAGGAAATCGAGCGTAATCCGCTCTTGGAGCGCGGCGAAAACGCTCCGTCAGCTGAGTTTGAAGGAGAAGTCGACAAATCCAAAGGTCGTGATGAGCTGTCGCTTGATGGATCCGAGGGTATGGGCAATGCGCGGGATGCCGTCGATGCCTCTGACTCGGACATGTACGAAGCGGGCACTGGTTCTGACGAGGCGCGCACCGCGAACAGTCATTCCGGGCCTTCTGCAAACACCGATTGGTCGTCTGCCGGCTCAGGGCGAGGTGGATCCGACGACTTTGATTTTGAGGGGTCTCTGTCGAGCGAAAAAACGCTGCACGAGCACTTGCACGATCAGCTTGCCATGGCTGGGCTCAGCCAAGCCGATAGCCTGATCGGGGCACGCCTCATCGATGAGACCGATGATGCGGGTTTTTGTAAAGTTGACCTGAATGAGGTTGCCAAGGTGCTCGGCGCCGACCCGGCCAACGTCGCGGCGGTCCTTGAAGTGTGTCAGGGCTTCGACCCGACGGGGGTCATGGCGCGAGACCTGAACGAGTGCCTGGCGTTGCAGTTGAAAGAACGCAATCGCCTTGATCCCGCGATGCAGGCCTTCCTGGATAATCTCCACTTGGTCGCCAAGCACGACATAAAGGCGCTGACCGATATATGCGGCGTCGATAAAGACGACGTGATGGATATGCTGGCCGAGCTGCGCACGCTTAGCCCGCGTCCTGCGTCGGGGTTCGCAACAGAAGCGACGATCGCGGTTGCCCCTGATGTGTTTGTCCGCGAGATGCCAAACGGCATGTTCGCTGTTGAACTCAATAGCGAGACGTTGCCGCGCGTTTTGATGGACAAGGCTTACTACGCCGAAGTCTCAGCTCTGCCGATGCGAGAACAAGAAAAAGAGTTCATTTCAGAGTGTGCAGCGAATGCGACCTGGCTGATCAAGTCACTTGATCAACGTGCCCGGACAATTTTGAAAGTTGCGAGCGAGATCGTGCGCCAACAGGACGCCTTCTTTGCGCATGGGGTAGCACATTTGCGTCCGCTCAATCTGAAGCAAGTCGCTGATGCGATTGAAATGCACGAATCCACAGTCAGCCGTGTCACCAGCAACAAATACATGGCCACGCCTCGCGGCTTGTTTGAGTTGAAATATTTCTTCTCCGCGGCCATTCCGTCGACCGGCGGCGGCGAAGCGCACTCGGCTGAAGCTGTGCGCTACCGCATTAAGCAATTGATCGAAGACGAGGGCGACAAAGTGCTCTCCGATGATAAAATTGTTGAGATCCTGACCGAGTTCGGCATCGAAATCGCGCGGCGGACGGTTGCGAAATATCGTGAGAGTTTAGGCATCCCGAGCTCGGTGCAACGTCGTCGATTGCTGAAAGCGAGCGCATAGAGGCTCTGGGCGAAGGCCGCGGACTACGTTCTCGGATCAGATCTGCCCCATCGCTTCGGCGATCAGATCGGCCTCGGCTTCGCGGAGAATGGCTTCCTCAATACTCGCGCCGTGGACAGGTTCTTTGCCCACTTCAAGCATGACTGGAACCGCGAAGGGACTGATCTTCTTGAGGTCCTTCAGCACGGTTTTTCCGCGCACCCGCATCAACATGTCGGATAAGCGGCGAATATCCAAAAAACCTGTAGCTGCGTCATGTCGAGCCGCTTGCAGCAAGATATGGTCCGGTTCGTGGCTTCTAAGCACGTCATAGATCAAATCCGTGGAGAATGTGACTTGTTTGCCGGTCTTTTCAGACCCGGGCATGCGTCGCGCGATCAGACCGGAGATTTGCGCGCAATGGGCGAAGTGCCGCTTCATGAGGACCGCTTCTTCTAACCATTCTTCCAAATCATCCCCCAAAAGATCAGGCGCAAAAAGGGCGCTCATGTCGACGTCGCCCATTGGTTCCATGGCCCAGACCGCCATAGCGTACTCAGATGCAACGAAGCCAAGCGGCTTCGCACCCATGCGTTCTAACCGCCGTGTCAATAACATGCCCAGTGTTTGGTGCGCGAGACGACCTTCAAAAGGGTAACAGGTCAAGAAATGACGCTCACCGCGCGGGAAAGTTTCTATCAGCAATTCATCGGCGCCAGGGATGATCGAGCGTTGATCTTGGATTTCGAACCATTCCCTGACCTGATCTGGTAGCTCCGACCAAGACTCTCGATCATGGATCATCTTGCGAACCCGTCCTGCAAGGAACTGAGTCAGCGGGAACTTTCCCCCATTATAGCTCGGAATAGCCGGATTGGTGTCTGCGGGGGCGCGCATTGTCAGGCAGTCTGTCTCCTGCACACCTAAAAAGCGAAGAATCTCGCCTGCAAAGAGAAAGGTGTCGCCTGGCGTCAAGGTTGAGATGAAATACTCTTCGATTTCTCCGAGTTTTCTTCCTGCCCGAAGCGCGGCCCGACCGGTTGTTTGCCCAGCCTTTTCTTTGCCAACGCGGCTGGCCAAGCGCACATTAAGGTGCCGCGCCTCGACGATAGCGCCGACATTCATGCGATGCTGCTGACGATCACGGGCTGTGCGAGCGAACCAGTCGCCTGAACGGGTCTTGGTGATCCGTTTAAAGCGATCATAGGTCTTGAGCGCATAGCCACCTGTCGCCACCAGATCGACAACACGTTCATAAGTTTCCCAATTCAATTCGTGGTAGGGGGCAGACAAACGAATTTCGTCAAAGAGCGCGCTCAGATCAAATCCTTCGCCGCATGCGCGCCCCATAATATGCTGTGCCAGCACGTCCAGCGCCCCCTGACGTATCGGCTCGCCGTCAATCTCTCCGGCTTCGACGGCAGCTTCAGCGGCGCGGCATTCAAGGATTTCAAATCGATTGGTCGGAACCAGCATCGCCTGGCTGGCTTCATCCATGCGATGACTGGCGCGACCAATTCTCTGCACCAGGCGCGCTGCGCCTTTCGGGGCGCCCATTTGGATTACCAGATCCACCTCACCCCAGTCGATCCCAAGATCCAGTGTGGACGTGCAAACAACCGCTTTGAGTTGACCCGCAGCCATCGCAGCCTCGACTTTGCGGCGTTGTTCTTTTGCGAGGGAGCCGTGGTGAAGCGCGATGGCGAGTCCATCTTCATTCGCCGTCCACAACTCTTGAAACAAGACTTCCGCTTGAGAGCGCGTATTGACGAATACCAGTGACATTCGTGCCGCTTTAATTTGTTCGTAGACTTCGCCGACCGCAAACCGGCCAGAGTGACCGGACCAGGGAATTCGTTCGTCTGAAATAAGGATATCGACATCCGCGTGCACACCACCTTTGGCGACAATCAAACGCGGATGATCATCGCGCACACTCAGCCAGGTTTGCAGGACAGAGGGGTCATGGACGGTCGCTGACAAACCCAGAAAACGACAGGCCGGAGCCCATTTCGCTAGCGTGGCGAGTCCGAGGTTCAAAAGATCGCCGCGCTTGCTGGGTGCGATCGCGTGAATTTCATCAATGATGACGCATTTCAAGTCCGCGAAAAACTCCGCTGCGTGATCTGATGCAATAAATAGGGCGAGTTGCTCAGGCGTGGTCAGCAGAATATCTGGCGGTGACTTGCGTTGCCGTTGACGTTTGTGCGCGGGGGTATCTCCAGTGCGGGTTTCGATCTTGATATCGAGCCCCATCTCTTCGACCGGCGTCATAAGATTGCGCGCCACATCGACCGCCAGCGCTTTCAAGGGCGAGATGTAAAGCGTGTGAAGGGCCGGACGATCAGAATTTCGCTGTTGTTTATTGGATAACTCGATCAGACTGCCGAGGAAGCCTGCTAGTGTTTTGCCTCCGCCGGTCGGCGCTATGAGGAGCGCACTTTCACCTGCGAGGGCCGTTTCAGTGAGAGACAATTGATGTTCGCGAGGCGCCCAGCTGCGCTCACGAAACCAATTGTCGAATATTGGTGGCAATGCATAATTGGTTTGCAGCGTATCGGGCATGAAAATGATCTAGCGCATTCTGAAGCGGTGTTGCAGATATTTCATCTGACATTCACACGCGATGTGGCTTTGTTGGCCATCTTCAAAGGGAAAAACATGCTCCGCTATTTCACGATTTCAGTCTTATCCTTCGGCCTTATCTCCACAGCTGCAGCAGACCCGCTCCTGGAAGCGATGCGCGCGACCTCGAATGATGGGCCGAAATACTCGTATGAGACGAGCTTCTCTTGGGATGGCATGTCGGTGACGGGAACAGTTGATCCGAGTGCTCCAGAAGGTGAGCGTATTCAAGTTTCCACCCCGGCCGAATCTGAGTGGTCGGATGAGTTCCGGAAGGAGCTCAAGAAAATGGATGCTGAAACCGAGGGGGATATCTGGTGCACTGAGTTTGGACAGATGGTGCCCCTTGATGCCGATCTGACCACTCAAGATGAGGGCACAAAGACATTCTCATTCACGCCCGTGCCGGAGCCAGACGCCGATCGCAATGAGCAGAAAATGATGAAACAACTAAATGGGACGGTCGTGCTGGATAAATCAGACGGCGCCGTGCTGGCCTTTAGCATGGTTCTGCCCAAGCCTTACAAGCCAGCGATGGTAGCAAAGATAAACGCGTTCGAAATGAATGTATCGTGCGCAAGATCTCCTGATGGCCGGACCTTCATCGAAGACTTCAATTTCGACATTTCAGGCTCGGCGATGATGCAGAGCTTCGAAGAGTCGGTTTCCCGGCAAATCACCAAACTTCTGGAGCCCTTGGATTAGTCTGCATCTTCTGCTTCTAAAGCAGCTGCCGCCTCCGCTGCCTGGCGCGCACGTTCCGCCGCATCGAATGCGTTGACGATGTCCGCGGTCAATCGGGCGACTTCAAACCGGGGTTCGCCCGCAACGTCGAACCCGCGGCGCACAATGACCAGGTCCCTCGAAGGCACGATCACCATGTGCTGACCTCGGTTTCCAAGTCCGGCATAGGCATCTTGCGGGGTGCCATCGACCCCTCCAATCAGCCAGAAAGACCCTGAATATCCAAAATCACCATCTGGTTGGGGCGCGGTCGGATTGCTTACGTAATCCACCCACCATGGCGGCAAAATGCGCTCTCCGCCCCACATGCCATCTTGCAAGTAAAGCTGGCCGAGACGCGCCATATCCCGGGCGGTCATCCAGACTTGTGAGGACGACATATAATCGCCGTGCCAATCCGTTTCGAGAATCGTATGCCGCGCGCCAATTTTGTGCAGGACGCTTGCATAGGGGAAGGCGCGATAAGCGGTATCGTCAGCCAACGCTTCGCGCAGGGCTCGCATCGCGATCAGTGTGTCGATGTTCGAATAGTTGAACCGTGTACCGGGCATGGCCTCGAGTGAGCGCGTGGCCAAGGTGTCGATAATGCTGGCGCCTCCAAAATACAGACGATCCGTCCGCGACCCAGGGGTGTTGGCTTCCAGACCACTCGCCATGTTGAGCACGTCGCGAAGCGTGATCGAACGGCGCGGATCTCCGCCTTTATTAAAGTCGGCGATCACAGCTTCATTATCGAGGCCGAGCAGGCCCTGATAGACGGCCGCGCCAATGATCGTGGATGTCAGAGATTTCGCGACAGACCAAGTGCGCTGCGGCGTTGTACGGTCAATCCCGCGCGCATATTGCTCCGCCACGACCTGACCTTTGTGCAAGACCAAGACAGCGCTGGTGCGTGTGCCTTCGCCATAAGTGTTTCCGTCAAACGCAAAGCTGACAGGGATACCGAGAAGGTCGAGCGCGAATGTATTGTCGGTCAGCGTGACATTGTCGCCAAGTGCGGTGGAGTTATCGGATGTGTTCGCGCCCGCCGCTTCCGTGAAGCTTGGAAGCCAAGCGGTCATATCGGCACTTGCGCCCGTCGGCAGAAGCGAACATCCGATCCCCGGACGCCAGACAGCAGCCCGTGGCGGTAACTGGCCATCAAAACCAACCAGGACAGTTTTTTGCGCCTCGAGGATCACTGCATCATCGATTTCTTCCATGAATGGCCGATAGTCGACATAGATGCCCGAGAGCTCGTTGGAGTCGATTTCCGCGAGGGTCTGATTGGCGCTGAAATAGCCGCTACAGGTGAACAGCGCCTTGTATCCTGCAGCATGAGACAGCTGCGTTGTTTCGCTGGGTGGGTTGTTCTGAGCGTGAGAGACCGAAATCAAACATAGACTCAAGCTGGCGGCCAGGGCAGCAATTCGATGCATTATACACTCCTCGAAACACGCATACGGACTGTCTTAGTCGGCTTTGGGTAATGGCGGCAAGCGGCGGAAATGCGGCAGTGTGCGAACCCACAGATTAGCGTATATCCATTTCATGATCCGACCCGATTTGCTGCTACATGAAACGCCTAAGGGCCTTTATTGTCCCCCCGGGGATTTTTACATTGATCCTGTGCGCGGTGCTGTGGACCGGGCCGTCATAACGCATGGCCATGCAGACCATGCCCGGGCTGGACATGGTGCCGTGCTTGCCACCCCGGCAACCCTTGAGATTATGGCCGCGCGCTATGGCGAAGCATTTACAGCGCGCCGTCAGCCTTTGGAGTTTGGTGAAACCGTCGAGATCAATGGCGTCACTGTTTGGCTGTCGCCGGCGGGGCATATATTAGGCTCGGCTCAGGTCGTCGTCGAATGGCGCGGGCTCCGCATGGTTTGCACGGGCGACTATAAACGCAGGCAGGATCCGACGTGCCGCCAGTTTGAAGTCGTACCGGACACCCACGTCTTTATCAGCGAAGCCACATTCGGTTTGCCAGTTTTTCGCCACCCGGACGATCGCGGTGAGATGACAAAGTTGCTCGCGAGTGTCGATGTGTTTCCAGACCGCACGCACTTGGTTGGGGTGTATTCTCTTGGCAAAGCGCAACGTGTGATCGCGCTTTTACGTGAGGCGGGTTATGAACGTCCGATTTACACCCATGGCGCCCTCGAAAAACTCAATGCGCTTTATGAACAAAATGGGGTCGAGCTTGGGGAACTTCGGCCAGCGACGCTTGAGAAGGGCCAACGCGGCGAAAGCGAGCAGTTTCGGGGGGAGATTGTGCTCGGCCCACCTGCCAGTTTCAACGACAAATGGGGGCGCCGCTTCCCTGATCCTGTCACGTGCTTTGCGTCGGGATGGATGAGTGTGCGCCAACGCGCCAAACAACGCGGTGTCGAATTACCGTTGATTCTGTCAGACCATGCGGATTGGGACGAGCTGACGCAGACTGTGCATGATGTCGATCCGGAGGAGTTATGGATCACGCACGGCCGCGAGGATGCATTGGTCCGATGGGCCGAACTCGAAGGGCGCAAGGCGCGACCGCTGCGTTTGGTTGGATATGATGAAGAGGGAGAGTAGGGGAGGAAAACGAAAGCGCGTTTGCGCTTACTCTGCAGCGACCAGCTGCGCGTCGTTTGAAGCTTCATCGAGCGTGTCGGCGATGACTTCGCCCATCGCGCAACGACACTTGCCGCAATTGAATTCACAGCCATGATGAGCTTGCACTGCCTCAGGAGAGCGCGCACCTGCTTCAACGGCAGCTCGCACTCCGCTTTCATTGATACGACGGCAGATGCAAATGATCATGCGAACCATTTGCAGTGCGTGAGAATGATTGTCAAGAACGACTCTTAATAGGCCTCTGCAAAATATGGCGCAAGAATCGGGTGGCGGACCGATACGAGGCTTGGCACATTGGCGTCATGACCACAGTATTGATGCCACTCAACGAACGCTGCGACGCCTATGAGCGGATGGCAGATGCACTCGAACACTTAGGGGAGACCTGGCGGGATTGGCCAGATCTCAAAACCTGCGCCGCGGCCATGGGTTTATCTCCGAGCCATTTTCAGCGCGAGTTTACGCGCTGGGCGGGTGTGAGCCCAAAGCAATATCAGGCAAGTCTCGCCCATGCCGAAGCAGGTGACCTGCTTCGCGAGGGCGCCAGCGTCCTCGACACGACGTTCGAAACAGGACTGTCCTCGCCCTCGCGGCTGCACGACTTGTTCATTGCCCATGAGGCGCTGTCTCCCGGCGAAGCGAAATCAGGAGGAAAGGGCGCGCGGCTAAGTATTGGCAAAGCTGCAACGCCCTTTGGCACTGGTGTTTTTCTTGCTTCACCACGAGGCCTTTGTGGGCTCGGGTTTGTTGATGACGGCGCGGTTCAAAAAACTGGCTTTGAACACCCGGGCTACAGCGAAGATGATGTTTTTGCGGACATGGCTGCGCGTTACAAGAATGCTGATATCCAACGCGATGATGGGGAAGCCAAGCGGTGGGCGAACAAAGTCTTTGGTGATGGCGGAGAGGTCCCTCTTGCGCTTTATGGCACCGAATTCCGTCGCCAAGTCTGGCGCGCCTTGCTGGAGATCCCTGCAGGACAGACCTGGACATATGGCGATGTCGCAGAAGCCGCGGGAAATCCAAAAGCTGCGCGTGCAGCCGGCACAGCCATCGGTGCAAACACAATTGCCTGGCTAATTCCCTGTCATCGTGCGCTTGCATCTGATGGTAGGTTACATAATTACCATTGGGGGATGGCTCGAAAGCGTGCCATGCTAACCTATGAGAAGGTGCACTCGGCGATCTAGAGATCTAACGGTCCACCGCATGGAGTGGATCAATGTTCGTCGATAGTTTTACCCCGATTTATTATCTGATGTTCGTCCCCGTTCTTCTATGGGCTGGCGTGCTCGCCTGGCGGTGGTTGAAGACACCTCAGCTCGGAGAGCAGGTCTATGATTCAAACGTCGAAAAAGGCTTGATTAGCGATCGGATCCCACGCGACGAATTCGTGCGGAGTTTTTCGATTGCAGAGCGGCCGAGGCTGGGCATTTATCAGTGCAGCGTTGCCTTGTTTGCGCTCGTGATTTTGCCACTGATTGTATCAGCTTTCTATGGCGTCTCGCAAAATATGAACAATTGGGGCGAAGATAACATCCAGATCACGGTCCAGCAGCAAAACCTTGGCAACATCCTTGGCGACTTTGTTACCATTCTGATCGTTATGGCCGTCAACGTCGCATTGTTGGCTGCGGTAACCTTTTTCTATTATCGCAATCGTCCTCCGAGCCTGCGCTCGGAAATTCGTCGTCTTGAGGAAGAGTACAAATGAGCGTTGAATTTCTTCATGCTATGGTTCGCGTTACAGACATCGACGCGGCTTTAGAGTTTTACGGGAAAGGCCTCGGGCTCGAGGAACTGATGCGCTATGACAGCGAAGAGGGGCGATTTACGCTCGTCTTCCTCGCCTCTCCAGACGATGTTAGGCGTTGTGGCGGTGTTCCAGATGGAAAACTGCCGACCCAGATGGACATTCCCATGGTCGAGCTCACATTTAACTGGGACACGGAGGAGTATGGCGGCGCAAGAAATTTCGGGCATCTCGCCTATCGCGTCGGCAATATTTATGAGGCGTGTGACCGATTCCAGGAGCTCGGTGTCACGATCAACCGACCACCCCGGGACGGTCGGATGGCCTTTGTCCGGTCTCCGGATGGGATATCGGTCGAGCTCTTGCAAAAAGGTAAGCCGCTCGAGCCGGTAGAGCCTTGGGCGAGCATGGAAAACACCGGAAGCTGGTAAATAAACTCATCCAAACCCGCATTACGTGCGTATCCTCTTTCATAAAGAAGGAGGACATGAATGCAGCGCGAAATGCCAACTGGGTGCGAACGCCCGAGTCTATTGTCCAATCTCAGAGAACTCGGCACCCCAATCGAGTTCCTCAAGTTTCCGCTTAAAGCGCCAGATCTGATGACTGCGCCGCGTGGCGATGGCCGTAAAATCGTGTTGTTACCCGGGTTCACATCGCCCGAGATGGCGATGCTACCGCTCGCGACGTATCTCCGGTTCTTGGGATATGACGCCTCGACGTGGGGGCTCGGGGTCAATGGTGGGGACGTGGATGGCCTGACCGAGCAGTTTGGAGCGCGCGTTCGCGAAATGGTTGAAAAGTTCAGTCAGCCAGTCACGCTAATCGGTTGGAGCCTCGGCGGGGTTATTGCGAGAGAAACAGCGCGCCTCAATAGCGAAGCCGTTCGTGAGATAATAACGATGGGGACGCCGCTTATTGGTGGTCCAAAGTACACGGCTGTCGGACAGCTCTATGCGTTGCGTGAGGGCCTCGACATGGATGAATTCGAACTTGACGTTCACGAACGTAACTCTGTCGGTCTATCGCAGCCCTTGACCGTGATTTACAGCAAGTCGGACGGCGTTGTCGGCTGGCAGGCTGCGCAAGACGTCTACAATCCCCAAGCGCGCCACATTGAAGTCCGGAGCACGCATTTGGCCCTTGGTGCTAATGCGAAAGTCTGGAGGATTATCGCGGATACGCTCGCCGCCAGCTGACAGGCTTAAAGAGCGTCTATATCGCATCCACGAGCTTCCAGGATCGGTTTCATCTCCCAATAGGCGCGAGGGGTGCGATAGAGCGGGATGCGCGGGTGTAAATGGTGCACAATGTGATATTGCATGCCGAGTGAGCCGATATTGCCCAGAATAGAGCGGAAGCTTCGCGTGTCTCTGTAACGTCCCACTTTGTCCCCAGGGTGGTGCGGGGCCCAACTCAGATAGTATTGAATGTAAGTGAGGGCGATATGGCGAGGCAGCCACCACAACAGCGCCGCTTCGATCGCATATCCTGACCACGCCAATGCGAACAAAATACCGAAATGAATGATCTGATAAGCGACGCCGTCTAGCACCACATCAGGCCGTCCAATGCGGTTGAGCGCCTCACCATAAGCATTCAGTCCGCCACCAGCGCGCGGTTGACGATAGTAGAGGCTTTTCCAGATGGCATCCAAAGGCCCGTTCGCATGCGTCGCATAGTCTGGGTCTTTTTCGGGATGGTTCGTATGCTTGTGGTGCTCCATGTGCGTGTATTTCGCCACGCGATAGGGCAGAACGAGAGGTATAATCGAGACATGGCCAACCAGCTGATTCAACCACCGCAGTTTGGTGCCAGGTTTCGCGATAATATCATGTTGTGCTTCGTGACTTGGGAGGTAACTCAGAGTGATGTTTACGCTCGCAATGATGAAGCCCAGCCAGAGGGGTAAGATGCCCATAAAGACCAATGGCCAGAGGCTGAGCCAAACGGCAAAATTAGTAAACGCCCAGATCACCGCGAAGTAGGGGAATTTGTCGATATGCCGCGCCGCAACCTCGCGTTCCATACGCAATAGCTCGGCTTGGGAGAGTTGAGAGAGATCTTGAGTAGGGCTCATATCCACCGTCCTCTGATTTGCGCCACAATGCCCAGGGTGCCACCGACGATCAGTCCCGCCATCAGCGGGGTCAATCCGAAGGGTGGGGTCCACGCGGCAGCCTTGATCGACTGCGACACCAATGGGGTCAGAAATCCGAGCCCGAAGATAAGCGGGCCAAAATAGAAAACGGTTTTGAGCACTTGGATCATTTACCAAGTGTCTCAAAAAATGACGCTGGCGTCAACTTTTCTGTTTGGCAGAGATTTTACGGCTTCTGGAAGGCGATGGTGACTTCGCCAATGCGCAAGCCAAAGCGAGTGACATAGGCGCGATTCATCAGAACATTGTCTTCGAGAAGATACATCCAATCATCAAAGCCAACATTCCAGGTGCTTTCGCCGACCTTGAGATCGACTTTGTACTTCCAATTGAATGCATTTCCGATGACGTTGCCTTGGGCAACGCCGGGAACGTCACCTGCTGTGCCACGATATTCGCCGTTTCCAAGAATCTCGATTTCCCAAACACGTGTATCGCGTTCGCCATCATCATAAATAAATCGCTCGTCGAGCGTTAAGACGCCGTTCTCGACGGTCCCCGTAATGTCCACTTTGAAGCTTCTGCGGACTTTACCGAAACGATCTTCGAATACTCCATAGGCTGTGGTCTCGCCGAGAAAATACTCTTCGAGAACCAGCTTGCGAGGGGACTCATCAAAGGCTTCAAGCTCTGGACCGGAGACGCATCCAGTAGCGACTGCTGCGCTCGTTGCGAGGGCGACAGACGGAGTAAAAAGACGAGAGAGGCGCATAGGTCAGAGCTTTCTTATTTGCTCTGTCTACGCGCCAATCCTGAAACTGGTTCACTTACAATGGCTTCTAATACAGTGTTGCCAGGGCCTTCGCGTCATAATCGGCAAGTTCTTGCGTCCGGCCTTCTTTGATTTTCTGCGCCCAGTAGGGATCTTGAAGCAGGGCTCGACCCACAGCCACAAGATCGAACTCTCCTTTGTCCAGCCGCTCAATGACATCAGCAATCGGCCGTGTTTTGGAATCTTCTCCGGCAAATGCCCCGATAAAGTCTGAGGACAATCCGACCGACCCGACTGTGATTGAGGTCAGGCCTGTCAGCTTCTTGCACCATCCCGCGAGGTTTAAGCCTTCATCTCCGTCAATCTCAGGGAACTCGGCCTCCCACCAGCGGCGTTGACTGGCGTGAAGCGCGTCGACACCCGCATCCGCAAAGACCTGAAGGAAAGCTTCAAGCTCTTGCGGGGTTTCCGCGAGGCGGGCCGTATACTCTTGCTGCTTCCATTGTGAGAACCGCAAAATAATCGGTGTGTCTTCACCGACTTGCTTGCGACACTCGCGGATGATTTCGCCGGCAAATGTGGCGCGCTCTGCAAGCGTTCCGCCATATTTGTCTGCGCGCGTGTTCATGACGTTCCAGAAAAACTCGTCAATCAAATAGCCATGTGCCCCGTGGATTTCGATGGCGTCGAATCCAAGCCGCTTGGCTTCGCCGGCAGCGTCAGCGTAGGCCATGACCATGTCTGCAACTTCACTCTCACTCGGTTCAGGCTGAACTTGCTTCCCCTTGTGGGTCCGCCCTGAAGGACTGTCCGACACCGCGTCTGGGTCGGGGCCAGTGCCGGGTTTGCGCATCATGCCCACATGCCACAATTGCGGGGCGATTTTTCCGGGTGTTTTGTGCACCGCCTCGACAACGTTAGACCAGCCTTCGAGCGCATCGGATTTGTGAAAGTTTGGGACTTTCGGATCATTCGAAGCACCACCGCGTCCCACGGTCGTTCCTTCTGTAATGATCAGACCGACATCAGCGTCGCCGCGCCGCTCATAATACTCGGCGACGTTTTCCCCGGGCACACCGCCAGGAGAGAAGGAACGGGTCATGGGGGCCATGACAACGCGATTTGGAATGGTCAGCCCGCGCAGGGTGTAAGGTTCAAAAAGAGGGGACGTCTCGGACATGGAATGATCCTTCAGGTTTCTTCGCTCGTATGTGCAAACTCGTTCTGTCTGTCGCAAGCTTTCCCAAGCGGCAAGATTCCGCCCTTTAATTTTCCTAATGTATTCAGACGCTATTCAGCCGCTTCAGCGTTAGATGAAAGAAGGCTATAGGGATAAAAGCCATGAAGAAGACGCTATTTGCCAGTACGCTCGCTTCAGTCGGAGCAGCCGCTTGCACCACGCCGGGCATCAATTACGAAGCCCGTCTCATGCCTGCAAGCTTAGCTGCGGCAGAGACTCGCACGGTACAAGTAGATCGGTTTCGAGGGCCTGGTGGCGGCTGGTATGCACGCCAGTTCGAAACCATGATCGCAAATACAGTCTTCGATGGCGCGCAATGGTTCACCTTAGCGGATTTTTCTTACGGCGTACCGGGCGAGACACCCGCGGGGACTTATACTGGTCATGTTGATCTCGATTCCTATGATTGGTCAGAGTATCATCGCACCACCAGCAAATGCGTGGAATGGGATGGCCTCTTCGACTGCGAAACCAGAGTAGATGTCGAAGAACTTTGCGTCGAAGAGCGTGTCGCGGTCAGCGCGCACCCGCGTTTGGTTGACGCAGACACGGGAGAAGTCGTGTTCACCGGCTCTTATGGGGGCACCTCCAGCCGTGAAACGTGTTATGAAACGGGCGTTTATGACGGCGAATTCAACAAGAAATTGAAAAAGAAGCGTCGCCGTCATGGATTATCCGGCTATCACTCGGTCGGGTTCGCCGGGCTGGATGCGCCAGCCGATCTCGTTCGCAATGCCCTCTTTGAAACGCTGGCCCCCATACGGCGCGATATTGCGCCGCGCAACGCAACGGTGCGGGCGACCTTCGTCACCGAAGCCCTCGATCCCGTTGCCCGAGCCGATCCCCGCTTCCAGCAAGCGCTCGATATTTCATCTAAAGATCCGTTTACGTCATGCGCGATGTGGACCGGCATGGCGGAGGAGTATCCTGAAGCGCCCGCGGTGATCCATAATCTCGGTGCATGCGCCGAAGCGACATCCGACTTCCAGGCTGCACAAGGTCATTATGCAAACGCTGCAGAGCTGTCGGTTCGGTTCAGCGCTGACGGCGTGACCGCGGGTGGCGAATTCCTGAAGGCACTCCGCAAACTCTCCAATCAGCGTGCTGATCTGGAGGTGCTGGAAGAACTAACCGCGCCGTGGACGCCGGTGGAAGACCCAACTGAATCACAATCGGAGTCTTAAAGGCCAAACATGGCGAGCCCTGCGCTCGCAGCAGCCAAAACGGAAAAGACCAAAGTCAGGCTGACGGCCAGGATCCGTTGCGTCTTGCCGGGTTTCTGGTCTTTCTTTTGGCCTTCGCCCGATGACCCATTGGCAAGCGTCCAACGATTTGTGAAAAAACCGAAGGCTGCGATCAGGGCGCCGACACCTCCAATCAGTGCGCCGCCCAGAATTGCCAATCCTGCTGCTACGAGCAATAAAACTGCAATCGGATCTGATGCGGACTTTAAAAGCTCTCGCACATGATCCTCCGCTTCGTCATCCCGCAAATGATCGTAGGATGTATTCGGTGCGACGATTGCGACGATCCATGCGGCGCCTACAGCCAATCCAAGCAGGAGCACCGCGCCGTCTTGCCCAAAGTTTCGAATTGCATCCAGCATTCAGCAACCTCCGTCAGGGTGAAGATAGAAGCGCGAGGAGATCGATGACAAGCCTGCGTGGCAGGTCGCATAACCCGCTTATGAGGCGATGCGCAATTGGGGCGAGTGGCGATAAATCACTTGCGGGTGACCAAACCAGTAGCCTTGCATCTGATCACAGCCTTGGTCGGCAGCGAACTTGGCTGCCTCGTGCGCTTCGATTCCTTCAACGCAGCACTGAAACCCTAAGCTTAGGGTCAACTGGATCGTCGCTTGGAGCACACCGCGCTTATTTGCTGTCCCTTGCAGGCTCTTATCGAGTTTGACTTTATCGAGCGGAAGCTCCTCTAACAGAGACAAGGAGGAGTAACCCGAACCGAAATCGTCGAGGACAATCCGGCAGCCCATGCGACGGGCCTCCTCGAGCACGCGAATGTTCTCTTCAAGGTTTCGGAACGCGACATGCTCTGTCACCTCGATCTCGATCCGGTCGAGTGAAAATGCGTGCTTGTCCGCGATCGCTTTGAGGTCTCTCAAGAATGACCGGCTTGAAAGCTGCGAGGGCGAAACGTTGATGGCGAGAAAGCAATCTTGACGGACCAGATAGTCAAGCGTTGGCGAGAGCGTGGTCCAAAGCAGATCATTCAAGAGACCCAGTTTTTCGGCAACTGGAATAAACTCGATCGGGCTTGGGTCTCGCGGCATGCCACTATTCGGCCAACGCGACAGTAATTCATATCCGATCGCGACGCCTGTGCGCGCATCGATGATCGGTTGCAAGGCCGGGCGGATCTCACGGGTTTGTAGCGCCTTGCGGAACAGCTCTTCAATCGCAGCGGCGGCGAGGCTTGATGAATCCAGCGCTGGATCGTACACGGCGACACCGCCACCCGACGCTTTACTGCGCATCATAGCGGTGTCAGCTGCGTGCAAGAGATCGGTTACGCTGTAGCCATGCTGATCCGATTCAGCATAGCCGAGCGAAACACCAACAGAAACTCTGGCAGTGCTGATATCTATTTCTGCTGTAAGCGCGTCAAAAAGGCTGTCCGCGATTTGGCGCGTTTCGGTTTGGTTCGTATGGTCCTTGAAGATGATCGCGAACTCGTCCCCCCCAAGACGCGCTGCCGAAACCGTGTATGGTGCAACCTGCAATCGCGATGCAACCGTCTTAAGGACCTCATCCCCGGCCGCATGACCAAACTCATCATTCAGGGGCTTGAAGCGATCGAGATCGATAAAGGCCACGGCAAAAGGCGTTTTCAGCGCGCGTAATCGCTCAAGGTCCTCCATAAATGCGCGACGGTTTTTGAGTTCCGTCAGAGGATCTTGCGCTGCCATGCGCTCCGTTTCCTGTACCAAGGCGAGCAGTCGATTATCGGTTTTTTGACGGGAATACGCGACAATAGCGAGCGTCAGCAGTGTGATCGTTGAGAGGAGTGCGAGTAAAATCGCGATCATGCTTGGGTTGAGATCCGGCGAATCCAACTCGAATGCGTCGACCATGAAATGCGCGCCATAGGCATAGACCAAAACCGCTTGTGTAATCGCGTAAGCGATTAAGAGCTGATAACGGGTCACCAGGATCAATAGAAACGGCATGAACAGCAATGTCGGATAGCTGAGCGCGGAGGGGTGGCCCATAATCGCGTCGTAAAATGTTGTTCCCCACATGTAGAAATAGACGGTCGCGATCCCGGCATCCAACACCATCTGGAAATTCCAATTGTGATAGCTGCTCAATGCGATCGCTGAGAGCGGGATCATGTAAAACAGGAAGTTCGTGATCAGTAACGAACTAAGGCCGTCATTGATCATGTACATGCCGAAGAGCAGGGTGTTTAGAAAAGCTCCAGCGATTGACACCAAAAAGGCAATCCGCTGCGCGCGATCCGAAACACTGCGCGCCGAGTTGTTCTTCAAGAAAACATCGGCCATTTCATTGCTCTATGAATGAGACATAAAGGATGGCGTAAGGGGGTCGTTTGAATTAAGCGCGTTTTATTAAGAGAACGGATCTTCAATCCTGGCAGGAGGGCTGGCAATGCACGTGCTGAAAAGTGATGCTCCGCTCATCGTCTATGTCGATGTCAAAAGCCCTTACGCTTTTGTCGCTATCCGACCGACTCTTGCTTTGGAAACTGAGTTCGGCCTCCAGTTTGATTGGCGACCCCTCACTTTGGACATTCCAAGCTATCTCGGGTCAGCCGAAAAGAAGAAGGGCAAAGTCGTCGCCTCGAAAGGGCGAAGTCCGCGCACGTGGAACGCCATTCGGTACTCGTATCGCGATGCGCGCCGCTATGCCGAACGACAGGGTTTGACGCTCAAAGGAACAGAGAAGATTTGGGACTCGCACCTGCCCAATATTGGCATTCTCTGGGTCATGCAGACAGCGCGCGAGAAGCTCGGCGCCTACTTCGAAGCGATCTATCCACCCTTCTGGCGCCGCGAACTGGACATTGAAGACATCACGGTCGTTGAAACCTGTTTGAAACAGGCGGGCGTCGAGACAGCTGGCTTTATTGAATATACAAGCGGCGAGGGCCTCGCGTTGCATGACGAGTTACAGCCGCAATTTCATGCCCATGGAATTTACGGGGTTCCGACTTATGTGCTCGGCGACGAGATTCTGTTCGGGCGCGAGCACATCCCTTATTTGCGCTGGGCGCTGAGCGGTCGGCACGGCACACCGCCCGACATTGCTTATGAGATCGCCTGATGCTGACCGTCTATATAGATTTTAAATCACCGGGCGCTTACCTCGCCATCGCGCCTACTTTAGCTCTGGCCGAGCGTTTGTCGCTTTCAATCGCGTGGAAACCGTTCCGAACGATTGAGCGCGAGGTCCCGAAACTCGGCCAAGAGGAAACCGTGGGCGAAAGCCATCGCCGCGTGCGCGCCGCCTCGCAGCGCGCTCTGGCGGTGAAATATGCGGCCCATCAAGGGATCGATTTGCAATTTCCACATATACCCGGCTCAACCGATCTCGCCCTTGGCGTACTCGCCGGGCTTGAGGGCGACCCGTTGCCCTTCATTCGCGGCGCTTTCAACGCCTATTGGGAGGCGCACGCCAATCTTGATAATATGGCCGTGGTGCATGCGCTGCTGCAAGAAAGCGGTGTGGCTTATGCGGGGAGCTTGGCCGATGCGCGGGCGGTGATGGATGCGGCGCAAGACCAGGCCGAAGAGGCGGGGATCGTCGACGCCCCAGCCTATGTCATTGCCGATCAGATCTTTGTCGGGCGCGAGCATCTACCCTGGATCGAAGAGCTCGCCCGAGAGGCGGCCAGCGCTTAATCGTCAAACCCGACGAATGTGGCGCTTTCTTCGATCGGTTTGCGATTGGAGACCACGGCATTGGCCGGGAAGCTCTCATCGGGCCAGCCCATGGCGACACAGATCATGATCACTTGATCGTCGGGAATGCCGGCATGTTCGCGCACCACCGGCGACTGCATGATGCCTTGTGAATTGATCACACAGCCAAGCCCCTTTGACCACGCGGCATTGACGATCGCATTGACCACGCCGCCACAATCAAACGGCGCGATGTCGCTGCCATGGATGGAGCGATCATAAGTCACGACGATCGAAACTGGCGCATCAAACTGGCGAAAGCCGCGCATGACCCAGTCTTGGCGGCCTTCTTTGTCGTGGCGCTCAATGCCCATTTCGCCGAACAATTGTTTGGCGACTTCAATTTGTCGTTGGCGATGGACGCCTTCATAGCCCGGCCCGCCGCGAAACTCGCGGCTGTCCGGAACACCGGCGAGAATGTTATCGACATTGCCCTTGCGGATCTTGTTGAGCGCCTCACCGCCAACGACGTAAAAGTTCCAGGGCTGAGTGTTGTACGAAGTTGGCGCACGCATCGCCATTTCCAGGACTTCTTTGAGGACCGATTTCGGTACTGGCTTATCGAGATAGCCTCGAATGCTGCGCCGACCCATGACCACGTCTTTGTATTCCATGGCGTTTCTCCTGAATGCTCGTCTGAGGCTTTCGTATCGAACCTGCGCGCGGCGTGAAGCCATGTCTCAGCGTGAAGTGAACCTTTTTGGCAGATCGAGCGACTATAGATATGCAAGCCGACAGGAGGCCAGCAATGGCGAGGCAGGACACAGAACGGGTCTATGACGAATTGCTTGTCACCCTGGCGCGTTCAGGCGATCAGAAGGCGGCCAATCGTTTGGCTGCGCGCTGGTATCCGCGCCTTATGCGCACCGCTTTGCGTTTGGTCCGCGACCGCACAGAGGCCGAAGAGGCGGTGCAAGAAGCCTGGGCCGGCATTTGCCGTGGCTGGCCGCGCCTGTCCGACCCAGCCATGTTTCCGGGTTGGGCGTTTGGGATCTTGCGACGCAAGTGCGTTGACCGGATTCGGAAAGTGCAGACCCAGCGCCAACGCTCAGCGCCGCTCGAGGCAGCGCCAGAGCCGAGCCAACCCGCGCGCGGTGAATTGCAGGTTGAGATCGATCAAGCCCTCGCAGGGTTGAGCGATGATCACCGGCTGACGGCCATTCTCTATTTTGGGGAGGGTTTGAGTTTGAACGAAATCGCAGCTGTAACCGGCGTACCGGTCGGAACAGCCAAGTCCCGCCTGTTTAATGCGCGACAACATTTGAAATCTCGCTTGAAAGGAGAGACCTGATGAGCACTTTTGAAGACCGTCTGTTGACGAGCCTGAATGCCGATGATGAGGCATTCTTGAAAGAGTTGGAGCAGGATGTCGGATTGTTCCAACAAATGGGAATGACGTTTTCCGGACCGCTTCGCTACTGGACCGCTTTTGCCTTTGTTTTTAGTTTGTTTTTCTTTGGCTTAGGTGTGTGGGCCTTCATGAACATGCTGCAAGCGGAGAACCTCAAAATCGTCGTCCTTTGGGGCGCCCTCGTGGGATGGTCAAGCTTGTCTGTCGGGCTGATTAAAGTCTGGTTCTGGATGCGCATGAACCATCTCAGCGTACTGCGTGAGTTAAAGCGGATCGAGCTGCGTTTGGTGAAAACGAACTAAACGGGTTCCGCCGTCATCGCGACGAAGACATCTTCGAGGTTTGGCTGTTCTGTTGACAGATCGGCCACACTGATCCCGGCTTCTCGAACTTGTTCGAGGAGCCGACCGATTCCAGTTTCAGAGCTATGGAAGGTGATGTTCAGGCTTCCATCTTCAGACAGACTGGCATTCAGGTCATTCAGACTGTCAGGGATAGTCGACAAGGGCGCTTTAGGGGTGATTTTCAAGAGGCGCTGATCGAGGCGTGCAAGCAATTGCGGCGTCGGTTCCTGCGCCAAAACTTCGCCATGGCTAATAATCGCAATTTCATCGCAAAGCTCTTCAGCCTCTTCGAGATAGTGCGTGGTCAAAATGATCGTCGTCCCATTGGCATGTAACTCGCGAACATAGGCCCAAAGCGACCGACGCAGTTCGACATCCACGCCCGCCGTTGGCTCGTCCAGGATTAAAACGGGTGGATTGTGAACCAAAGCTTTTGCCACCATCAGACGTCGCTTCATGCCGCCAGAGAGTTGACGCACATAGGCGTCCTTTTTGTCGTCTAGCCCAACAGCGGCGAGAATTTCGAGACTTCGGCGTTCAGCTTTGGGTACGCCATAGTAACCCGCCTGGAGTTCTAACGCTTGTATGGGCGTAAAGAACGGGTCCATCGTGATTTCTTGATTCACAACCCCAATTGCCGCGCGCGAGGAGCGCGGATGCTGGTTGATATCAAGCCCCCAAATCTTCGCTGTTCCGCCCGTTTTCGTCACCAGTCCTGCAAGGATGTTGATAAAAGTGGACTTCCCAGCACCATTGGGGCCAAGCAGGCCAAAAATTGATCCGCGCTCAATTTTCAGGTCGATGCCTTTTAGCGCGCGCATTTCCGGCAGCTTGCCCGAGGCGCGATACGTCTTTTCGAGCCCGATGGCTTCGATGGCATAGTCAGGTAGGCTCATGCAGGCTCCGTGCGCTTAAGGCGTCCGATATAGGTGCGGGTCTTGGATTCGCTCAAGTCTTTTGTTTCTGTTGCGCGCGCTCAAAAGCTGGGCGCGCCTTCAAACGCTCAAGATATGCGCTCGCATTGGGTCCCAATCGATCTTTCAAGGGCGGCAATGTGGAGGAGAGAAACAAGCCATAGCCAATGGCGATGTCTGCGATTGTGAAGCGGTTGGCGACCAGATACGTCTTGTTTTCGAGCGCGTGTTCGACATGACGAAGCCGACCCGAGAACCAGGCGGCATAGTCTTCCGCGGCTTGAGGAATGCGGCGTTCTTCGGGTTCGAGGATTGTGTAACGTAGCACCAAAGTCTGCGGGAAAGTCAGAGTCGCATCGCTGAAATAAAGCCAGTTCAAAAAGCTCCCATACTCCGGATCTTCGATGGATACTGCGAGTTCGGTGGGTCCATACTTCTGCGTCAGGTAATGGCATATCCCCGAGCTCTCCGTCATTTTGGTGTCACCATCGATCAGAAATGGGATCGTCCCGAGAGGATTGATTTCTTTATACTCTTTCGCGAATACGCGCGGCGGGAAGGGGAGGTTAACCAGCTCGAATTCCAGCCCCATTTCTTCGAGACACCACAGCGGGCGTAATGATCGCGCATCGGCACAGTGGTAAAGCGTAATAGACATTTAAGGGAAACTCCTCTTCGCGAAGTGCCGCATTGACGCCGCTCGCGCTCCATCTTAGCTACCGCGTCTACTGACACATTGGCAATTTCACCTCGGGGAACATATGAGCGAGCCCATGACCCAAACGCCAACATTTGAAGAGCCTGAAGTCATCTATGTTGATGAGCGCAAAGTGTCGTGTAATGGCGGCGGTGGTGCCCTCGGACACCCTATCGTCTGGTACGAAATGGGCGATGACGACGTTGTCGAATGCCGCTATTGCGACCGCAGATTTATTCTGCGTGACGGAAAACTCGATAAGTCTTAGGTCGGGTCTCGTTTTGAAAACGCATCCTCGGATCGCAGGGGGTTCGTCCCGGAACTCGTCCCATCCTTGCGAAATGCCCCAGGATGAAAGCGATCCCAAATCCGGCACAAACTGAATGGCGCGCTGAGCGTCTCGCCAGTTTTAAGCGTCACTTGGACTTCGGCATTTTCTATACAGCCATAGCCTTTCCAGGTCGCCAGGAAGACGTTCGAGTCCGAGACTGGGCGCATCGGGTTGGAGAAGGTCGAGTGGTAGAAATAGTATTCCACACTTTCAATCTGTTCCAATTGAGGTTCTTCAAGCGTGAGCCATACGGAAGCTGGGTAGAAATCGTAACCGCTCGGCGTGCGGCCTTCAGAATCCCGTCCCACATGACCCGTGACTGCCGTTTCGAGCATGGATTCTGTTACAGGAGCCGGGGGAGTCTCTGGAGAAGATGACCCTGCCATACTGTCCGAAGACTCTCCGGAGAGCACGGCATAAACTTGGTCTGGGTCAATAGAGTTGAAATCGCCAAATAGATTATTGTCCGTAGTGACATAGGCTTCGCGGATCAATTTCTCCGCAGCATCGTAACTAACCCAAGCGTAACCCTCGTCGCCCCATCCGGTGCCCCAGGAATTGATCAGCCGGATTGCTTCGCGCTCATCGTCATAGCCGACGATCGTCACAGCATGATAATCCTTCCGGCGCTCGGTGTCGGGGCTGTGCTCGTAAATGCCGTCCCCATTCCAGGTTTGGAAACTGGGATAGACATACATGCCCGCGACGACGGGTTTCTCATTGGACAGCGCTTCCTGAATGGCGAACAGATCGCCTCTTTCCAGTCTGTTGAAGCTCTTGATCTGATAGTCCTCGCCGCGATCCAGCAGGTCCTCTGGAGGGGCTGGGCATTCTTCCTCAACATAGGGAAAATCGTACATCGAGACCGCGCCAGTGGTCTGGATGAATTCGAGAGCATCGGTAATCCGGCTGCCTGCATTGCAATCGTCACCCACTTTGATGGAGTTGAAGACGAATGATGGACTAAAATGACGGTCCTCTGCCGGACGAACGGCGCGTGTTTCCTTCGCCTCTTGATAAGTTTTCAACGCGTATCCGACGGCCCATCCTACACAAGAACCTTGTGCGCCTTGATGGCCTGGGTCGGGGAAGAAACTGCTCAAATCTACAAATTCGGGCAGGGCGCCCCGCAAAAGCGGGTCGCGTTCTTCGAGGGCGTCGTACTCTTCATCGCTCAAGGGGATGAGACCTGTTCCCATTTCATTTGTCACCTCTTGCGCGCACGCCCCGAAGGTCGTGGCCAAGCCGAGGCAGACAACCGAGATTGTAGTATAGTGTTTCCGCATGGAGCGTCCTCCCACTCAATCGCGTCTATGGTTAACGAGTGTGCCGTATCCTGTTTCGAGTGACAAGACGGCGGTTCGGGAAGCCTGATCACGCTGGGTCACGGCTTGCCGTTGACGTGTGCGTCAAGCATATCTCCATCAAACAGCAAGTTTCGGGAGCAAAAGATGGCTGAAGCATATATCGTCGACGCGTGCCGCACACCGCGAGGCATTGGAAAGCAGGGCAAAGGCGCGCTCGCGCACCTTCACCCACAACACCTCGGCGCGACCGTGCTCGGCGCCATCCGCGATCGCAACAATCTCAACACAGCGGAAGTGGATGACATCATCTGGGGCACCAGCTCTCAGCGTGGCGCTCAGGGCGCGGATCTTGGACGAATGGCGGCCCTCGATGCTGGCTATGATGTCAAAGCGTCAGGGGTCACGCTCGACCGTTTCTGCGGCTCTGGGATCACCACCGTGAACCTCGCTGCAGCACAAGTTATGTCCGGCATGGAAGACGTGGTCATTGCCGGCGGCACGGAGATGATGAGCTACACCTCCGCGACCGCCGACCCGAAGGTCCCGCCGATGTTGGATGCTGGCAATATGAGCCTGCGCGAAAAGCATCCGCAG
Organism: Pseudomonadota bacterium; assembly: GCA_038527765.1. Classification (GTDB taxonomy): domain Bacteria; phylum Pseudomonadota; class Alphaproteobacteria; order Caulobacterales; family Hyphomonadaceae; genus Henriciella. Next base: position 197,756 of record JBCBFK010000002.1, on the reverse strand, counting down.
TCTCAACAAGGGGTTTGCGCCGATGCCATCGCGACGCTCGAGGGCATCGATCGCGACGCGGTCGATCAGCTCGCCGTGGTCAGCCAAGAGCGCGCCGCTCGCGCTATCGCTGAAGGCCGGTTCGATAAGTCAGTTGTGCCGGTTCACAATCCGGATGGCACGTTGGCGCTCGACAAAGAAGAGTTCCCGCGTCCGGGCACCACGATGGAAAGCTTGGGCGGACTGAAAACCGTGTTCAATATGTTTATGGACATTCCGGTCGATGACCAGGGCAACACCTATGGCACGATGGTGACCAAGAAATATCCTGAACTCGAAGGCAAGATGAACCACGTCCACCATGCTGGGAATTCATCCGGGGTCGTTGATGGGGCCGCAGCGCTGTTGCTCGCCTCACAGGACGCGCTCGACAAAAATGGCTGGACCCCCCGCGCTCGCATTGTCGCGACGGCGAATATGGGCGATTGCCCGACCTTGATGCTGAATGCGCCGGTCAATGCGGCGAAGAAAGTGCTCGAAAAAGCCGGTCTGTCCAAAGACGATATCGATGTCTGGGAAATCAATGAAGCCTTCTCTGTCGTCGCAGAGCGCTTCATTCGTCACTTGGAGCTTGACCGCGAGAAAGTGAACATTAATGGCGGCGCCATGGCGCTCGGTCACCCGATTGGGGCGACGGGTTCAATCCTGATCGGAACGGCTCTCGATGAGCTTGAGCGCTCGGGCGGTAAGTATGGCCTCGTTACCATGTGTGCCGCCGGCGGCATGGCGCCAGCGATCATTATTGAGCGTGTTTAGTCGAACTTATCAGCCATAGACTGGCTGACTTGATCGAGCGGGAGCGGCTGGTTTTTCAGCCGCTTCGCGCCATAACCAAAAATCACCATCGCGAAAACGCATAGTATCGCAGCGAGTAAGAACGGCGCGCCTGGGAGGTAGTATCCGGGTTCATCGGTATAGGCTGAGAATAAGAACGCCATCGCCAACGGACTGATAATAGATGCGAGGCTGTAAAGGCTGGTGATTGCGCCCTGCAATTCTCCTTGAGAGTCCGCCGGTGTGCGTTCCGTCATCAATGCCTGTATCGCGGGCCCAAGGAAGCCCGCAAACGCGCCGACGATAATCGCCGCATAAATTTGCACGCCGTTTTGTGCGAACGCTAAAATGAGGAATGACACAATTCCGACGAGGAGCGCAAAGTAAACCGCGCGCACTTCGCCGAAACGGCTGACGACGGGCCCTGTCAATCCGCCTTGAACGCCGGCCACGCCAAAGCCGTAAACGCTAATAGAAACGCCGATTAGGAAGGGTGTCCAATCGGCAACTTCGGTAACATAGAACGACCAAATACTCGAGTAGGAATGATTTCCCAATTGGATAAGGAAGAGGGCGGCCAATACAATCAACACCGCAGGGTATCGGCCAATAGAAATGAGGCTTCCAATTGGATTGGCGCGGGCGAGGGTGAAGGGACGCCTGTTTTCTGCCTTTAGCGTTTCAGGAAAGGTGAAATAGCCCCAGAGGAAAACAAGAAAGATCAATCCTCCCGCCACAATGAATGGCAAGCGCACCCAATATTCACCCAGTAGGCCTCCGAGCGCTGGGCCAAAGATAAAGCCGAGGCCGAGTGAAGCCCCTGCATACCCAAACAGCTTAGCGCGATCTTCCGGGCTTGAGATGTCAACAATACAGGCATAACCCGCCGCATAAGTTGCGCCGCAAATCCCTGAGATGATCCGCGCAATGAAAAGCCATGTCAGCGTTGGCGCCCAAGCCATGATGAAACTGTCTATGGCAAATCCCAGCAAAGCTAAAAGCAGTACGGGTCGTCGCCCAAATCGATCGCTTAGCCCTCCCAAAATAGGGGCGAATATGAACTGCATCACCGCAAACGCTGTCAGAAGCAAACCAGCAATGGTTGCGCCTTCGCTGATTGAAAGGCCCGCGACTTCATCCAGAAGTGCTGGCATGATGGGCAAAATCAAACCCATCCCGACCGCGTCCAAAAACACGACACCGCAAACAAAGGCCAAGACCCGCCCGGTCTTAGGACTTCTCTCCACCGTATTCCTCCCCCACAGAGTCAGTTAAGTTGTCGACTTATTTTCCTCTCGTCGAAACTTTGATTAGACCTACAGCCTATTCGAATTCGCGCAATCGAGTTTATACGTGTTTTGTCTTATCCGGCCTTGCGTGGCGGATATGCATCACCGTGAAAGTGGCGCGATCGATATGAAGTTCGCGTTATGGGCGAGCACGACTGGTCAAATTGAACACAAACCGTCATAGTTTCTGAAATCAGTTTCGAGTAGGGGACGCAACGGTCTCCACAGGGCTGGCGTGGGAGGAAATCATGGAACAGTTGCAAGGCATGGATGCCTCGTTTGTGGCGTTGGAGACACCAAGCTCTCCCATGCATATCGGGTCAATTCTTATCTATGATCCTTCGACCGCACCCGGTGGTTTTGTCCGGTTCAAAGACATTCTGAGATTCTACGAAGAGCGCATGCAACTTTCAAAGACGATGCGTCAGAAGCTCGTTAAAGTGCCCTTCAATGTCGACTATCCATATTGGGTTGAAGACGCGGATTTTGATCTTGAATATCATGTCCGCCACGTGGCTTTACCCAAGCCGGGCGATTGGCGTCAGCTGTGTATCCAAGCCGCGCGCGTTTTTGCGCGTCCACTCGACTTGTCTCGCCCGCCTTGGGAATTCACCGTGGTCGAAGGCCTCGATAATGTGCCGGGCGTTCCTAAGGGCTCCTATGCGATTGTCACGAAGGTGCATCACGCTGCGATCGATGGCATGTCGGGGATCGACCTCATGAACGCGCTGCATACGGCGGAGCCATCCACCGCACCGCCAAATCAGCCGGATACCTGGAAGCCGGAAAAATTCCCGAACCGGGTGAGCATGTTTGCCAAGGGCTATGTTCGCGCCTGGATCAATCCGATCCGTCAATTGGGGGTATCTGCGCAAGCGGTTCCCGGGATCTACCGCGCGGCAAAGGGTATGATCAAAGGTGATTTTGGTTTGAAGGCCGCAATTGAAGCGCCGAAAACACGTTTTAATACAAAGATATCACCGCACCGGGTTGTTGAAGGTCGCGTTTTCGAGCTGAAGCATATCAAGGCGCTACGCGCATTGGCGCCGGGCGCTAAGGTGAATGATGTGATGCTCACCATCATTGGTGGTGGACTGCACAAATACCTCAAGCATCACAATGATCTTCCAAAAACAACGATGACGGCAATGGCGCCGATCTCGGTCCGGACGGAGGGTGAGAAAAATACGATGGGCAATCAGGTTTCGGCCATGATCGCCCCGCTCGGAACGCATATCGAAGATGCCGCAGAACGTATGGCTTATGTATTCGATCAGACCAGCCGGTCGAAAGAGATGACCAATGCTATTGGCGCCCGTCAGATGACGGAGGCGAGTAAAGTCTCGCCTGCGCTGTTCATGGCTTTGGGGGCTCAGCTTTATTCACGCCTCGGTGTTGCGAACTATCTGGTGAGACCTGTCATCAACACAGTCGTCACCAATGTACCAGGACCACCCGTTCCGATTTACTCGGCGGGCGCGAAGCTGGTTAGCATGCAAGGTCTGCTTTGCCTGGTCGACGGTATGGCGCTCGGTCATGTTGTTCAAAGCTATGTCAATGAAGCGACGATTTCGTTCACGGCGGACAGGGATGTGATGCCGGATCCTGAATTCTACAGTCAGTGCCTGCAGGACAGCTTTAAGGAGATGGCAGAGGCGGCTGGCGTTGATCTGACGCCGCCAAAACCGGCAGTCAGTAAAGTCGCAACAAAAAAGACAGGAGCTGCGACGAAGCGAAAACCTCGCGCAAGCTCCACAAAGAAACCGGTAACTCGGAAAGCAAAAGCCAAAGCCAGCTAAAATTAGGCATCAATTTCTAGTCTTGTCACTTAAGCCGTATCAGAGCATGGTTGTGTAGACAACCGTGAGAACACGGAAGACGGGAGGAAATTATGGCTACAGCGACGATGGCGAAACCGCCACATCCATTCTGGACTCTGACCGAAGGCCGCGCGATTTTTGAACTTGGCGCATTCGGATTGCTGCGCAACCAAATGAAGAACCTGCCGAAAGGCGATGGGCATCCGGTTCTGGTTTTGCCTGGCTTTATGGCGAGTGACCGCTCAACGCGCCCGATGCGACGTTTATTCGATGATCTCGGATACAAGTCCTATGCGTGGGGCCTGGGCCGCAATGTCCGTTTCAACGAAAAGCGCGAACAGGAAATGTCCGACCTCGTGGAGAGGATTTATGAAGAAAACGGGGAAAAGCTCTCCATCGTGGGATGGAGCCTTGGCGGTGTCTTTGCGCGTGAACTAGCCAAAATGCATCCAGACATTATCAGATTCGTGATTTCTCTTGGCAGTCCCATCACCAATAGCCGGCGACATGCTGCGCCATCGCGCTTGTTTGAGGCGATTAATGGCAAGGAAACACAACCGGAAGCCGAAGGCCGGTACCGCGATCTTGAAGCTGCCCCACCGGTGCCGACGACGTCGATCCTAACGAAGACTGACGGGATCGTTTCCTGGCGAGGGTCTGTTCAGTGTCCGTCAAAGGGAGCGGATACAGAGAACATTGTTGTGCCAGCCAGTCATGTAGGTCTTGGCGTCAATCCATTGGTCATGGTTGCGGTCGCTGATCGTCTGGCCCAACCTGCGGATGACTGGGTGCCGTTTGATCGGTCTGGATGGCGTGAGTATGTCTATAAAGACCCCTCGCAGATCTAGAAAAACTGCATAAAATTCAATCTATCATCTGAACCATAACCTCATCTCTATGTGCCATAACGGGGCGTAGCGAAATGAACCATGTACGACCTGTACGTGACCGATCGAGGGACCTTGGTATGGCTAAAACAGTATTGGTAATTGATGACGATCCAACACAGCGACGTCTCCTAACTGCAGCCGTCGAAAAAGCAGGATTTGCCTGTCGGACGGCCCCGGACGGTGAAACGGGCGTTGCGATTGCAACCGATGCGAATGCGGGTGCTGATGTCATGCTTTTGGACCTCACAATGCCAGGCCTGTCAGGCATGGATACGCTGGAAATGCTGACGGAGCGTCGTCCTGATCTTCCTGTGATCATGCTCACGGCGACCAGTGGGATCGACACGATCGTCGCAGCCATGCGCGCCGGAGCCGTGGACTTTGTTGTAAAACCTGCCAATCCAGAGCGAGTTGTCGTTTCTATCCGCAACGCCTTGAAATTATCTTCCCTCACCGGCGAAGTGAAGCGGCTCACGCGGAAAGCGGAAGGCGGCATGGGATTCGACGATATGATCGCCAGCGCGCCGATCATGCGCCAAGTCCTGCGCCTCGGCCAACGTGCAGCGGCATCTGATATTCCGGTCCTCATTTTGGGAGAGAGCGGTGTCGGTAAAGAAGTGATCGCGCGCTGCATTCAAGGTGCGTCGGATCGCTCAGGTAAGCCGTTTATTTCTGTAAACTGCGGCGCAATCCCAGAAAATCTTGTGGAAAGCATCCTGTTTGGGCACGAAAAAGGCGCCTTTACCGGAGCTGTTGCTCGGTCTGCGGGAAAGTTTGTCGAAGCTGATGGTGGAACGCTTTTCCTCGACGAGGTTGGTGAATTGCCGTTGGATATGCAGGTGAAACTGCTGCGCGCGCTTCAGGAAGGGGAGGTTGATCCTGTGGGCGCACGTCGTCCTGTTAAAGTCGACGTTCGGATCATTTCAGCAACCAATCGCGATCTCGCTCAGCGGGTCAAAGAAGGCGCTTTCCGCGAAGACTTGTTCTATCGCTTAAACGTCTTTCCGATTGAAATGCCGAGCCTGCGTGAGCGCGTCGAAGATGTGCCAGCGCTCGTGGATCACTTTATTGAACGTTTCAATGCATCCGAAGGTGCGCGCATTGTCGGTGCGGCACCGGAGACGCTCAAAATGCTCTGTGCTTTCGACTGGCCGGGGAATGTCCGCCAATTGGAGAACGCGGTATTCCGTGCGGTGGTGCTCTGCGAGGGCGATCTGCTTCAGCCGCATGACTTCCCGCAAATCAGTGGGGTCATGCCTGAGATTGCAACACTGCCAGAGGTTCCCGCCAGCCCGGTGCCAGCAAATGATCGGTTGCCAGAACCTGCCAATAACGGGTTCGATACGCCCGTTTCGGTCGTTGAAGATGGTGAGGTGCGTAGCCTGTCAGATGTTGAGCGTGACCTGATCGCTTATGCGATTGAGCATTATGCGGGTCATATGAGCGAAGTGTCTCGTCGCCTTGGGATTGGTCGGTCTACGCTGTATCGTAAAGTCCGTGAATACGGTCTCGAGGACGAGGCTAAAAAGGAGGCGGGTTAGCCGCTTCCTGACAATTCTCGTCCCAAGCGATCCACCGCGTCGTGCAGCATATCGATATCCGTAAGTTGAGTGCGGTGATTGGTGAGGTTCACTCTTATCGCGAGGCGCCCGTCGAGCCGAGTGGTTGAAGGTGCGGCGATCCCTTGTAATTGGAGTTCGGCAACAATCTCAGCATTCAGGTCATCGAGCTGCGGTTCATTCATCCGGTCGCCAACGAACCTGAAGCAGCAAATGTTGAGAGAGACGGGTGCCAGGAGTTCGAGATTGGAATTTCCTTCGACGAGTGCGCCCAAATAAGACGCCTGTTCGCAGTTCTTGGTGATCATATCGCCGATCCTTTGGGTGCCGTGTTCTAGGAAATGTGCCCACACTTTCAGGGCCCGAAAGCCTCGAGACAGTTCCGGGCCAAAATCAACCGGCCAGGGGTCGCCGCCCGCTAAAGCGCGACCGTTTGCGGCAAGATAATCCGGCCGGTTCGCAAACGCCCGTCGATGTAGGTCTTGATCACGGATCAAAACGCACCCGGCATCATAATTCACGTGCATCCATTTATGGAAATCGAACGCGAGCGAATCCGCTTGCTCAATCCCTCTCAACCGCGGTGCGACCGCCTCGCTGGTAATGCCGCTCGCCCCAAATGCACCATCAACATGGAACCATAGCTTTTCGTCTTGGGCGATCCTCGCGAGCTGGGCGAGATCATCAATCGCGCCCGTGTTTACAGTGCCTGCGGTGCCGGCGAGAAAGAACGGAAGTAATCCAGCGGCTTGGTCAGCTGCGATGGCTTCCCTGAGCGATTCCGTGTTGAGGGTGTGATCGGCATGCACTGGAACCGCTCGCAGTGCATCGGTGCCGAGTCCGATCATGTCGAACGCGCGAGCGAGACAACTATGTGCTTGCGCCGATGAATAGCCAACAAGGGTGCATGCGCCCAACCCCGTTTTGCGATTGCGAAAGGCAAGGGCAGCATCGCGCGCCGTCTTTGCGGCAATGATCGTGGCCATTGATGTGCCTGAAACGACGAGGCCGCTCGCAGTCTTTGGGAAACTGAACAGAGCTTTGCACCAATCGATCACCTGGCGTTCGACATAAATGCCCACATGGTCTCGACCGCCACAATTCGCGTTCATGGCGGAAGTAGCAATGTCAGCGAGCAGATTTCCGGGTGTCCCGGCGCCGTGGACCCAGCCAAAAAAGCGGGGGTGCGTATTGCCTACGCCATAAGGCAGGAGCTCTATCAAAGCTTCGGCAATGGCCTGTGTGTCCATACCTTCCAGTGGCATAGATTGATCTAGACGTGCCTTGAGTTGATCCGTGGGCGGCGTCCAAACGGGTCCGTCGCTCGCAGTTTTCATCTTCTGAACGGAGGCGGAAAGCATCTGCCGCACCGCATGTTCGAACGCGTCCCAATCGGTTGGATCGAGCGAGTCAATAACGGCCGGGGGGTGGTCTGTTACGTCGGTCATAACCGCGTGTTAGCGGGGACAAGAACGACAGGCTAGGTTTGGCTGACACGACCTATTGGTCGATAATGCAATTACTACGCGACCGATGCTTCATCATCATTGCCGGTCGGCAGGTCCTCTGGAAAAGCCATAACGCGGTTGCGCCCTTGGTCTTTCGCTTGGCGCAGGCAAAGATCAGCGCGCTGGACGGCATGCTCCAAAGACTCACCTTTGCGGCACACGATGACGCCAACGCTCGCTTCTAACCGGATTGGCGTGTCATTGAACGTAACAAGAAGGGTTTCGATTTGCCGGCGCAAGCGTTCAGCCGCGCGCATGGCACTCTGATGGCCGGTATCGGACAGCAGAACGGCGAACTCTTCGCCTCCCCACCGGGCGACATCATCTGTTCCAAACCGGCTCGTTTGGCGCAAATGGTCCGACAACATTCTCAAGGCGGCGTCGCCACCCGCATGGCCATGGCGGTCATTGATCAGCTTGAAGTAATCGAGGTCGATCAGCAAAAGCGACAAGGGGCGATTGGTTCGGTTGTAACGCGCAGATTCGCGTTCGTACCGATGCGCAAAGGCGCGACGGTTCAACAAACCGGTGAGTGGGTCGGTCGTCGCCAGCTCAAGCAATTGTTCTTGGATTTTGATCAGCTTGCTCGAGTAGACTGCCATCAAAATTGAGGCAGGTGGCGCAAGAAGGCAAGACGCGCTGAGAGCGGTGTAAGTGACTGTATTTGCGCCATAAGCATCAAGGTACGGCGCGATAAAGTCCGTGAAATGCACGGTCGCGCAAATCAGTACAACCGACAGCAATGTCGCGTACATAGACGTATGAAGGCGTGATGACGTACTCAGCATTTCTAAAGTCCCTTGCACCACGCGTACAAGAAAAGTGCGAAATCGTCGTTCAGAGGAATGGTGAAATTTGATCGAAACCGAGACTTAATCTTCGAATACAATCAGAGGTGGAGGCTTGGTTTGGATGGCGTCCAGACCAAGCGCAATTTCACGCGCCGTATTCATGAAAATTGTAGCCGGTGGACCATCTAACAGGGCCGCAGGTTGCCCAGCGTCTCCGCCTTCGCGAATAGCTTGAAGCATCGGAATTTGAGACAGCAAAGGCAGCCCGAGTATCCGCGCCATCTCCACGCCGCCCCCTTCACCCATTAAATAGTGCCGGAGTCCGGCGGGGTCTTCAAACCAGCTCATGGTCTCCACGATTCCGAGCACGGGGACGTGGGTTTTCGCAAACATGGCGGCCCCTCGACGCACATCAGCAAGGGCAACTTCCTGCGGCGTGGTGACAATGACAGCTGCTGTGACGGGGACGCGCTGCGCCAGCGTCAATTGTGCTTCACCAGTGCCGGGTGGGGTATCGATAATGAGAAGATCCAATGGATCATCTGGTGTGCCCCAAGCAGCATCGTTCAGCATCTGTGTGATTGCGGATTGAACGATTGGCCCTCGCCAAATCATCGGGGCGTCGGGATCTGTCAGGTAGCCAATGGAAAGTGTCTCGATACCGTGCGCATTGACCGGAATGAGTTTGCTTTCTGAAGTCGTTGCGGGGCTTTCTTCACCGACTCCCAACATCGTGGGGATCGAAGGGCCATAAATGTCGGCATCGAGAAGCCCGACGCGCAGGCCTTGACGCGCAAAACTCGCCGCCAGATTTACGGCAACCGTCGATTTGCCGACGCCGCCTTTCGCGCTCGCAATCACAAGGATTCGCGAGATTCCCGGGATGGGTGCGATTTGAGCGGTCTGATCCGTTTGTCCTTGGTTCAATGCTTCATCTGAGAGGCGGGCCCCTTTTCGAACGCGCCTCGTACTGGAATAGGTCGGCAATTCTGGGGTGGGGGGCGTCTGAGCGGTCAGCACCGATTTGACCTCCGTGACGCCATCGAGATCCATTGTTTTGGACTCAGCGTCCAAACGTCGCCGCTCGGCTGCCGCCATGTCCGTCTCGTCCGCTTCAATGACAAGAGTCACAGCTCCGGTGTCTGCGATTCGCACGCCCGAGAGCCATTCTGGATCGCCCAAGGCGCTCCGGATTGTCGCATCTGTCACGGTATTACGGTCTTTCTTGTCCCAAAACATGGGCTATGTCCTTGATGAAGAGGCCTTTCGATCGCAAATAGGCACCCAGAAACCAAAAAGCCAGTGACCTGGTGTGACCATAAGGAGGGGCAATGCCCTGGAACGATAATAGTGGAAACGGCGATGAGCCTCCAAAAGCCAATGGTGGCCCATGGGGCAGCGGTGGTTCTGGAGGCAACGGCAATGGCGGTTCACCCTGGGGACGTCCCGGGGGTGGTGGCAGCCAGGGCGGCGGCGGAAATGACATTGAAGAGCAAATGCGAAAGATGCAGGAGCGATTCTCGCGTCGTGGGCGCGGCGGCGGTGGTGGCGGACGTCGTCCTCCAAGTCTGGGCCCTGGCGGATTTATCGCCCTCGGCGTGGTTGCGCTCGTAGCATGGCTCGCGACAGGCGTCGTGATCGTTGACGAAGGCGAGCGCGCCGCGGTGTTCCGGTTTGGTGAGTATCAAAAGAACTTCACACCGGGTTTGCACGTGCACTTACCTGCGCCAATTGAGACCCATGAGATTTTGCCATCAGAGCGCCAACAAGAGACGCAAGTCGGTATCAATCAGGGCGAAAGCCTGATGCTGACCGGGGACGAGAATATTGTCGACGTCCAGTTCCGCGTGTTCTGGTTTTATGATGGCGAAAACCCAGAGGACTTTATCCTAAATATTGATAATGGCACCCCGCTCGTGAAAGCGGCCGCTGAAAGCGTCATGCGCGAAGTCGTCGGCAAATCGACACTCGATGCGGTCCTGACGACTGGCCGTGGCGAGATTGCAGGAACGGTGCGTGAGCAATTGCAAACGCTATTGGCAGACTATGGCGCAGGCGTGACCGTAGAGAACGTTGAGATCCAGGAAGCACTTGCACCGGCGCCTGTCCGGGCGGACTTTATTGACGTTATCAACGCGGGTCAGGACGCTGAGCGTTTGGTTCAGGAAGCCAACCAGTATGCCAATGATATTGTTCCACGTGCACGAGGTGACGCGCAACGAATCTTGCAGGATGCGCAAGCCTACCGCGATCGCGTGATCGCCGACGCAACGGGTGAAGCCGATCGCTTCAAGCAAATCCTGACAGAGTATCAAAAGGCCCCTCAGGTGACGCGCGAGCGGATGTATCTTGAGACCATGGAGCGGGTATTGAACCGCAGCGATAAACTTATTCTCGACAGCGATTCCGGGGCGGTGCCATACCTGCCACTCGATCGCGTCAACCGTAGCGGTGGAGGGAACTAGACATGAAACCGTTTGGAATAGTCGGAATTGTTGTGGCCATCGGCGCTCTGATCGCCTTGCTCAACTCATTCTTCATCGTCGACCAGCGTGAACAGTCTCTGGTCTTGCAAGTTGGTGCGGCTGTTGAGGCTTACAATGAACCTGGCACGGACGAGGCGGGACTTAAGTTCAAAATCCCATTCGTTCAGTCAGTCGTCACATACGATAAACGCAACCTGGGTTTGGATGTGCCGGACATTGAAGTCTTCGCATCGAACCAGGAGCAATTGATCGTGGACGCCTTTGTGCGTTGGCGCATTTCTGAGCCGCTGGCTTTCTACCAACGTTTGGGCACGCAGCGCGAAGCACAAAATCAGCTGCTTCGGTTTACCGATACTGCGATCCGTAACGCGCTCGGTAGCCAGCTGCCTGAGGAGATTATCTCAGGTCAGCGCTCAGAGCTCATGGACGAAATCCGAGAAAGCCTCAGCACGGCGATTTCGGGTCGTGGCATCGATATTATAGATGTCCGCATCAAACGTGTGGATCTTCCGCCAGATGTGTCGCAACGCGTGTTTGACCGGATGGCTGCACAGCGGAACCAGCAGGCCGAGCAAATTCGAGCGGAAGGTGACGAACGGGCGAAATTGGTCCGCGCCGAAGCCGAGCGTGAGCGGACAGTTCTGCTCGCTGAAGCCCGTCGGGAATCTGAGCAAATTCGAGGTGAGGGCGACGCTCAGCGGAACGAGATTTATGCCGAAGCTTATGAGCGGGATGCGGAATTCTTCCGCTTCCAGCGCGCTTTGATCGCATGTGAGCAGGCGTTTACGCAAGGCACGCAACTCGTGGTCGGTCCTGACAATCTCGGGATCTGCGATGAGTTCATATCCCAAGCTCGGGTGAACGGCGTCCCGAGACGCTAGCCATCACGGCATATCCAAACAACCCCGCTCGGCTTAAGCTGCAGCGGGGTTTTTGATTCGCAGGATACCGAACATGTTGACGATCATTCTGGCTGGAATTGGACTTTGGTTTCTTCTTGAGGGAGCCATCTATGCCGGAGCGCCAGAAGCGATGAAACGCTTTGGGGCTTGGCTCGCGGAAATGCCGGAAGCGACAATTCGACAATCTGGCTTATGGTCGATGGCGATTGGCGGGCTATTACTCTATGTGATGATTAGATTTGGCGGGTGATAAAGACTTGTACCTTGCCCAGATAACGCCCTAGTTACACATAAGATGAGTGTAACATCTTTAGGAGATCCGTATTGATGCGTCGTTCTTTATCTGCAATCGCTCTGGTTCTGTTCGCAGCCGCGCCCGTGATGGCGCAAGAATCGCTGTCAGATCAAACTGAGCGCGTGGATCAGCAGACGCGGCCGGATAGCTTTACCGAGCTTTCCAAGCGCCTGATGCCCGCGGTGGTCAATATTACGACGTCTAAGGTGATTGCTAACGATTTACCTATGTTTGAAGACGGCGAACCTTTGAGCGAGTTCAATCCGTTCTTTGGACGCGATCCAGAGGGCTTCAGCCAGGAAGGGGCTTTAGGATCGGGTTTTGTAATTTCTCCGGATGGCTTGATCGTTACAAACGATCACGTGATCAGCGGAGCGGATGAAATCAATGCCGTTTTTTCTGATGGACGTACGTTGCGTGCAGAGCTGATCGGGACCGATGAAGCCACCGATATTGCTGTGTTAAAAGTCGAGCAAGACGAGCCGTTTCCATTCGTTGATTGGGCCAATAGCGAGCAAGCCCAGGTGGGTGACTGGGTCATGGCCATTGGCAACCCATTCGGCTTTGGTGGATCGGTCTCCGTGGGGATCGTGTCCGCGCGCAATCGCGACATTAATTCCGGTAATTACGACAATTACATACAGACGGATGCGGCGATTAACTCGGGCAATTCTGGCGGACCTTTGTTTAATCTCAATGGCGAAGTGCTTGGCGTAAACACCGCGATCATTACGCCGACCGGTGGCTCCGTCGGGCTCGGGTTTTCCATTCCGTCGAACCTCGCCGAGCAAATCAGTCAGCAACTGATCGATTTTGGCAAAGCGCGCCGCGGTTGGTTTGGCGTGAATATTCAGAACGCAGACCGCGAACTGGCCAAAGCCTATGGGCTCGAGGAAGGCACAGGCGTCATTCTCACCCGGATTACGGACGATGGTCCTGCGTCAAAAGCGGATTTTGAAATCGGTGATCTGATCTTGATGTTTGATGGCCGACCTGTGGTTGACGAACGCGCGCTTAGCCGGATCGTGGCTGACACGGAAATCGGAAAAGAAGTCGAGGTGGAGCTGGTCCGCGACGGACGCATGCGGACAGTGACCTTTGAGCTTGGAGAGCTCAGCTCAGACGATGACGATGCCGAAGAAGAGACCATCAATACCGATAGTACTTTGACCGATAATCCACTTGGCGTCGACTTTGTAGCGCTATCAGAGACAGATCGGCGGCGTTACCGCATTCCTGAAGACATAAATGGTGTCCTCGTTCGGTCGGTGTCGCCCCGAGGCCCGAGCTTCGGTCGACTTCGTAAAGGCGATGTCGTCATGGAAATGGCGTTTGAATCTGTAGAGACACCTGAAGACGCCCTGGTCGCGATGGACGAGGCGATCACTCGAGAAGGCCAACCTCTTTTGCTGCGGATTTATCGGCGGTCGCAAACGATGTTTCAAGCCATCGATATTGATGTGCGCGGATAGTCTATTCGCGCCACACAATTTCGCTGTCTGTATATCCCTGAAAGTACAAAGCTGCGGTCAAGTCAGTGACATTTATCGCTGCGTCCGCCGCCTGCGCGACGATGGGTTTCGCATGAACTGCGAGACCAAGTCCCGCGGCTTCGATCATCGCCAGATCATTTGCCCCATCGCCCATTGCGATTGCGTCTTGGCGATTAAGACCATTCGCGAAGGCGGCATCGTCTAGCGCATCGAGCTTTGCCTCGCGTCCCAGGATGGGGCGTGCCACTTCGCCTGTGAGGGCGCTTCCATCATCCAGCAAAATGTTCCCTCGATCGCCCTTGAACCCTGCTGCGGCTGCGACGCGCGATGTGAAAAACGTAAAACCGCCGGAGACCAGAAGGCAGTAAGCCGCGTTCGTCGACATGGTTGCGGTGAGCGTCCGAGCCCCGGCCATCAGAGTGATGCGTTCATCATAGCATTGTTGCAAAGCGCTCAAGCCCAGCCCGGCCAGTTTGCCGACTCTCTCCGTGAGCGCGCCTTCAAAGTCGAGTTCACCGGCCATAGCGCGTGCGGTGATCGCGGCGATTTCATCCTTCAATCCCGCATAGGCGGCGAGTTCGTCGAGGCATTCTTGCTCGATAATGGTTGAGTCCATATCCGAGATGAGAAGGCGCTTCTTTCGATTTCGAGCTGGGATCAGCGCGATATCTGCAGTCTCGTGAAAGGCTTCTGTGAGAATTGCACGGGCAGAAGGAACATTGGTCTCGCCCAATGCGACGGCGATTTCAACCGCGGCCCATCTTTCCTCAGTGCCAAGGAGTCGAATATGGCTCGTTTGGGTGAGATTGGCCTTGGCGCATGCGGCTTCAAGCGCTGAGCCGAGCTTCATGAAGCCAAATGAGATGGGCGCAACGGCGGTTGCAATATGGGAGGATCGGAGGATTTTGTCCGTCATCTCAGCATTCCTGACTTTACGCGTTGCGTCCCGCTTCTTACGACTGAAACCATGAAGCCTGCAATCCTAATTCATGGACCAACCGCGAGTGGGAAATCAGCTTTATCTGTTGCTCTTGCCAAGCGGTTGGATGGCGAAGTGATTAATGCAGATTCAATGCAGGTCTATCGCGACCTGCGGGTCATCTCAGCGCGCCCTGCAGCGGCTGAAATGGATGGTGTCGAACACCACCTCTTTGGCCACGTGTCTGCGAGTGAGCGTTACTCTACCGGTAAATGGCTCGATGACATTAAGCCTGTGATTTCCAAGGTGCAAAGGCGTGGAAAAGTTCCGATCATTATCGGTGGAACCGGTCTCTATCATCTTGCTTTAATCGAGGGGCTCTCAGAGATCCCGCCAGTGCCGGAAGATGTGCGCGCCGAAGTGAATGAGATTCACAAAGCGGGCGGGGTCCCGGCGCTGCGCGAAAAGCTCGAACAGGTGGATGCAAAGGCGGCGGAGCGATTGGGGGAAGGCGATCGCCAAAGGCTGTCACGGGCTTTGGAAGTCTGGCTCGCCACGGGAAAGTCGATCATTGATTTTCAGGGCAAGAAGGGGCGCTCTATCCTGGGACCTGATGAATGGTTGGGCGTTGCGCTGACCCCTGCGCGCGCCAGGCTTTATGCAAGGATCGATCGCCGCTTCGAGGGTATGTTAATGGAAGGGGCGATGGAAGAGGCGCGCGGGCTTGAAAGTAAAAACCTGCCGGGCGATCTTCCTGCCATGAAGGCGCATGGGATCCCTTGGCTGATTGCCTATTTGCGGGGCGAGATCAGTGCGGAACTCGCGGCCGAGAATGCCAAACGTGATACAAGGCGCTATGCGAAACGCCAGTTCACCTGGATTGGTCGGCAATTCCCATTCTGGCCGCGGATCCCGAGTTTGACGATTGAAGACAGATTAAGGGTAATTCATGCCCTTTATAAGGAGGTTGACGGGGTTTAATTGGTAAGTTATGCCCCAATTAACTTTTGGGAGGAAACGCTTCATGCGTCCAACAGTCGTACTCGTTATTAGGCACCTGCGCTGACGTTCCACACACCGTCAGTCGCAGGTGCTTGTAACAGGGTCTCTCTTCAGAGACCCTTTTTTTTAACCTAAACCTGCCCTCAACTACCCCCCGCTGCAAACCCTAAAGGACCAAAATCATGGAAATGCAGACCAAGCCGAAAGCCGAGGCAACAACCCGCCAAATGACTGGTGCGGAGATCGTCATCACAGCGCTCAAGGAACAAGGTGTGGACGTGATGTTTGGGTATCCAGGTGGGGCGGTCCTTCCCATCTATGATGCGCTCTTCACCGAGCCTTCCATTCAGCATGTTCTCGTCCGCCATGAACAAGGCGCAGGACATGCGGCTGAAGGTTACGCGCGCTCAACCGGTCAAGCGGGCGTTGCGCTCGTGACGTCAGGTCCCGGCGCGACGAATATGGTGACGCCGATCACCGATGCGATGATGGACTCTATCCCGATGGTCGTCATTACGGGGCAAGTGCCGACGCATTTGATTGGCACCGACGCGTTCCAAGAATGTGATACAGTCGGCATTACGCGCTGCTGCGCCAAGCACAATTATCTTGTTATGGATGTAGAGGATTTGGCGCGAACCATTCACGAGGCGTTCTTGATTGCGACCACGGGGCGCCCCGGACCGGTCGTTGTCGATATCCCCAAGGATGTCCAGTTCGCGACCGGGACGTATATCGGCAAAGACGGGATTCATAAGCCGACATATCGACCGCAAACGGAACCGGATTCAAAGGCCATCAAACACGCTGTCGATTTGATGAAAAAGGCGCGCCGCCCGGTTTTTTATACTGGCGGAGGGGTCATCAATTCGGGACCAGAGGCGAGTGAAGCCTTACGCACACTGCAAGCGATCACGGGTTTTCCTGTGACATCAACTTTGATGGGGCTGGGCGCCTTTCCGGCGAGCCACGAGGATTGGCTCGGCATGTTGGGCATGCACGGATCCTATGAGGCGAACAATGCCATGCACGATTGCGACTTGATGATATGTGTGGGCGCGCGATTTGATGATCGTGTGACCGGGCGCATAGACGCCTTTTCACCAGGGTCAAAAAAGATCCACATCGACATTGATCCCAGCTCAATCAACAAAGTCATTCGTGCCGACGTGCCGATTATCGCTGATTCCGCCAAAGCGCTCGAAGCGATCACGAAAGCTTGGGGCAAGACAAAGGCGCAGGATATTTCGGAGTGGAAAGCTCAGATCGCGCGATGGCGGTCACGCAACTGCTTTGCTTATGAAAACAGCGATACCGAAATCAAGCCGCAGTACGCGATTGAACGGCTTTATGAGCTTACGAAAGAGCGTGAGACCTATATCTCGACCGAAGTCGGGCAGCATCAAATGTGGGCGGCGCAACACTATCATTTTGAAGAGCCCAATCGCTGGATGACCAGTGGTGGGCTTGGCACAATGGGGTATGGCTTGCCGGCAGCGGTTGGCATTCAAGCCGCGCACCGCGACGCACTTGTCATCGATATCGCAGGCGAGGCTTCCGTTCAGATGGTGCTTCAAGAGGTCTCTACAGCCGTTCAACACAAATTGCCGATCAAGATCTTCATTTTGAATAATGAGTGGATGGGCATGGTGCGTCAGTGGCAGGAGCTGCTGCATGGGGAGCGCTATTCGCACTCATATTCCGAGAGCTTGCCTGATTTCGTGAAGCTGGCTGAGGCTTATGGAGCGCTCGGACTGGTTTGTGATGATCCGAATGAGTTGGACAAGAAGATCCAGGAGATGATCGAATATGATGGCCCTGTGGTGTTTGATTGCCGCGTCACGAAGGCCGAGAATTGCTTGCCAATGATACCATCGGGGGCCGCGCACAATGAGATGATCCTTTCGGAGATCACGGGTGACGAAATCGACGAGGCTGGACGAAAGCTCGTTTGATGACATCTGGTCTCTTTTCCACAAGCGCGGCCTCTGGCAGAAACGTGTCCTTGAACGAGGGGGTCGCAATGGGATTAGAGATTCTATTCATGTGGCTACAAAATCATCTTGAAGTCGTGATCGCTTTGCTTTCGGCCGGAGTTGCAATCTTTGGCGCTTTGATCAGCCGAAATGAAACGCGCAAACAGCGTGCGCTTCAAATGGAAAACTTGCGCCACAGCGTCGACACGCAGAGCCTGGCGTGGGGCAATGCGTGTATCGATGTGCTCAATCGCGCCGCCATGTTTGCACGCACGCGCCAGCATCAATCAAATGACGCGAGCTTTTTCCAGCAACGCATCAACATGATGCTTGCGATTTCCTCCTTGGTGGAACGCGGGCGTTTGTTTTTTCCGAATATAAATCCCGAGAGCAAGGGAGGTGAAAAAGAGGGGGCATATCGAGGGGTTCGGCCACCCGTATTGGACGCCCTTATGTTCGCCTATTACGAGGTGGAGACCCTCACACGCCAAGGTGGTCCTACGGCTGACAATAGCGCAGAGTTTATCGAAGACTGTCGACGTTTATTGGTCTCTGAACTGCAGTCGCATCTCGATCCCAGACGCCGTGATTTAGTGATCAATCGATACGACGATCAACGCTTGGACCATCGCAGTGATGCGGTGGATCGTGCCAATGCTCTGAAATCAATCCTAAAATCTCGTCGGCCTGGTATCAATTTTGGTGATCGAAAGGAAACAGTACAGTGAGCGATAGCCCTGCCAGCGCTTATGATATGAGCCACATCGAGGAAGATGAAGAGCGTCGCACTCTGGCGATCTTGGTGGATAATGAACCAGGCGTGCTCGGCCGCGTGGTCGGATTATTCTCTGCCCGCGGTTACAATATTGAGAGCCTGACGGTGGCCGAAGTCGATCGCGATCGCAATCGTTCACGCATCACGATCGTTACCGCCGGCACAGCCCATACGCTGGAGCAAATTGAAGCTCAATTGCTTCGTCTTGTGCCGGTTGCCAGCGTCATTGATATCACGAAATCCAAACGCGGTCTCGAACGCGAATTGGCCCTGATCAAAGTCGCAGGCGAAGGTGACAAACGTGTTGAGGCCCTTCGGATTGCCGAGATTTTCCGCGCGCGTGTGATTGATACAACGAATAAAAGCTTCATTTTCGAACTGACTGGTGCGAGCGACAAGATTGATCAGTTCTGCGCCCTCATGGATCCGCTTGGGCTCGTAGAGGTCAGCCGGACCGGGGTCTTGTCGATCAAACGGGGTGCCGAAAAAGGATGATATCCGCTTTCGATCGCGATGTCTGGGCAATCCTTGGAATGCCGCTCGACAATGTTACGCTCGACGAAGCCGCGGCGTTGATCGAGCGCGCGGTTGAAACGCGAACGCGGCTCTCTTTCGTTACGCCAAATGTAAACTGGATGGTGCGTGCCCTTAAGGACCACGCCGCAATGCGCCAAATCGTCAACGCCGATCTCAGCCTGGCGGATGGTGCTCCCGTGGTTTGGTTGGCGAAGCGGTTGGGCATGCCAATCCATGAGCGCGTGGCGGGCGCTGATTTGTTCCAGCGACTGAGGGGTGACCAGCGCGATAATGCTTTGCCGATCCGCGTGTTTTTCTTCGGTGGCCGTGAAGGCGCGGCTGAGGCCGCGCACGAAACGCTGCGAAAAGAGCAGGGACGTTTTGTGGCGGCAGGGTGGCACAATCCTGGATTTGGCGATGTCGAGAGCATGAGCACTGACGACATCCGCTCAAAGATCAATGCCGCACGGGCGGATTTCATAATTGTCTCGCTCGGCGCCGCGAAAGGCCAGGCTTGGATCGAAGAAAATCAAGCGCATCTCGATGCACCTGTTATTGCTCACCTTGGTGCGGTCGTGGATTTCGTCGCGGGGACGATCAATCGCGCTCCGACCTGGGTATCGAGGGCAGGATTGGAATGGGTCTGGCGCATATTTGCCGAACCGTCGCTATGGCGGCGCTACTGGAATGATGGCACGCGTTTGATTGGTTTGGTGAACCGGCGCTTGGGACCTTTGAAAAAAGTGGCGGTTACAAGGGCCGCGCCGAAAGCGATCGGGCACTCGAATGAAACGGGTGCGGTTAAATTGACCGGCGATCTGGTTCTTGCGCATCGTCCGAGCCTCAGATTGGCCCTTGTCAATGCTGCTCGAAATCCTGGCGATTGTACGCTCGACTTGACCGAAGTCGGTGCGATCGATGCCTCCGCCCTCGGCCAGGTGCGAATGCTCGAGCAATGCTTGATGCGACGTGGCAACCGCCTCGAAATCCTCGCCTCAAAAGAATCACAGACGGCACTGAAAGCCGCTCAAATGACCGTTCAAGGAGTACTTTAGAGATGAATATTTACTACGAACAGGATGCAGACCTGTCGCTGATCCAAAGCAAGAAAGTTGGCGTGGTTGGATATGGAAGTCAGGGACATGCACATGCTCTGAATCTTAAAGACAACGGCGTCGATGTGCGTATTGGCTTGCAGGCGACATCCGGATCTAAGCCTAAAGCTGAAGCGGAAGGCCTCGCCGTGATGAGCCCGAGCGAGATCACGCAATGGGCTGACGTCGTGATGATCCTCGTCCCGGATGAGAAACAAGCGGTGCTTTGGGCGAATGAAATTGAGGCGCACGTGCGCGACGGCCAGCACATCATGTTCGGTCACGGGTTCAATATTCATTACAACCTGATCCGTCCGCCCGCCGGGGTAGACGTATCGCTTTCGGCACCAAAAGGACCAGGGCATACGCTTCGCGCCCAGTTTCAAATGGGCTTCGGGCTGCCTGGACTTGTTGCCATCCAACAAGACGCGACAGGATCGGCAAAAGATGTTGCACTCTCTTACTCAAAAGGGATCGGCAACACGCGCGCTGGCGTGATCGAAACCTCTTTCAAAGAAGAGACCGAAACAGACCTGTTCGGAGAGCAGGCGGTTCTGTGTGGCGGGATCGTTGAGCTGATCAAGGCGGGCTTCGAAACCCTCGTCGAGGCGGGCTATGCTCCGGAGATGGCCTATTTCGAATGCCTTCACGAAACCAAGCTGATCGTCGACCTCATCTATGAAGGCGGCATTGCAAACATGAACTACTCGATCTCGAACACGGCAGAGTATGGCGAATATGTCTCTGGACCACGTGTGGTCGATAGCGAGAGCAAAAAAGCGATGAAAGCCGTTCTCGACGATATCCAGTCTGGAAAATTTGCTCGCGACTGGGTCCTCGAGAACCAGGCAGGCGCGCCCTCTTTCCACGCGATGCGCGCTCGGACAAATGATCATTTGATCGAGGAAGTCGGCGAAAAGCTGCGTGGGATGATGCACTGGGCTCAAAACGATCGGTTGGTCGACAAATCCAGAAACTAAAGAGCGTTTATGTTCTGAAGAAACCCCGACCATCATACGGTCGGGGTTTTTTGTGCGACGGGGGGCATTGCAAACGCTTTCAAGAGGTCACTCGAGCGTTGACACCGCTGTCACGTCAGCGCATACGAACGGGGAGATATTTGCATCAAAAGGGAGCGGTATGGCGGAGTTTATTCCCGTCGGCTCGTTCGACATTGTAATCTTCGGCGGTACGGGCGATCTCGCCCAACGTAAGTTGCTGCCTGCTCTTTATCATCGCTGGGCAGACGGCCAGATTCCAGAGGATTCGCGAATCATTGGGGTTTCGAGATCTGAACTGGATGATGAGGCCTTTCGCGCATTTGCCTTTGAGGCCTGTGAGGCCGCGACGTCCGACAGTCTCGACAGGTCGGCGTGGAAGAAGTTCGAGAAGCATCTTCACTATATTGCCATGGATGCGACCCAGGCCGACGCCGACTGGAGCGCGCTGAAGGACAAAATAAAGCTATCCGACGATCGGCCGCTGGTCTTGTATTTGGCGGTTACCCCCAAGATTTATGTTCCGATTTGCCAAGCGCTCGGCAAGGCTGAGTTGAATACCTCGTCCGCGCGTGTCGTTCTGGAAAAACCAATCGGTACAGATCTGAAGTCAGCGCATGCGATTAATGCGGGCGTCGGAGCGGTTTTCCGGGAAGAGTGCATTTACCGGATCGATCACTATCTCGGGAAAGAGACCGTCCAGAATTTGATGGTTTTGCGGTTCGCCAATTCGCTATTTGAGCCCTTATGGAACCGCACGGCGATTGATCATATCCAGATCACGGTGGCTGAGCATTATGGCGTCGGCGATCGCGCCGGGTATTATGACGGCTCTGGTGCACTGCGAGACATGGTGCAAAACCATCTCTTGCAATTGCTCTGCCTGATTGCGATGGAACCCCCGAACTCGATCGATGGTGACGCGATCCGAACCGAGAAAATCAAAGTTCTAGAAGCATTGCGACCGATCAGTGCCGAGAAGGCAAAGCGGAACACGGTCCGTGCACAATATGGCAAGGGCGCAGTGAACGGCGAAGCGGTGCCGGGCTATCTGGAAGAACTTGGTCAAGACAGCGGTACCGAAACGTTCGTGGCCGTTAAAGCCGCGATTGATAACTGGCGATGGGCAAGAGTGCCGTTCTACTTGCGCACCGGGAAGCGCATGAAGGACCGCCATTCAGAGATTGTCGTTCAGTTTCGTGAAACGCCGCACTCGATGTTCGGTAATGTCGGCACCCAATCAAACCGCTTGGTGATCAATGTACAGCCGGATGAAGGTGTGCGTCTGTACCTACAGATCAAAGAACCGGGCCCGGGTGGTCTGCGGATCAAATCCTTGCCGCTCAACCTCGCTTATGCCGACAATTTTCTGCTGCGCTATCCGGATGCCTATGAGCGTCTGCTGATGGACGTGGTGCGCGGAAATCTGTCGCTCTTTATGCGCCGTGAGGAAGTCGAAGCCGCTTGGCGTTGGGTTGATGGTCTTCTGGAGGCCTGGGACGCTGCAGAGGTGCCGATGGAGTCTTATCAGGCGGGTTTGGAAGACGGTCCCGTCGAAGCGCGGCTCATGTTACGCCGCGATGACAGAGATTGGTGGGAAGCCTAGCGCGATGCCAGAGATCCATCATACCATTGCTGAGGTAACGGCTCGCATCGAAGCTCGCAGCAAGGACAGCCGCGCGGCGTATGTCGAATTGATGGAGCGCCACCGCCCGACGGGATTCGCGCGCAGCAAACTCTCAGAAGGCAACCTCGCGCACGCATCGGCGGGATGCGCGGTGATCGATAAAACTCAGATCCTTGGTTCGGGTTGGCCCAATATCGGAATAGTGACGAGCTACAATGATATGCTCTCGGCGCACGCACCATTTGAGCACTATCCTGAAATTATTCGCGATGAGGCGCGCAAGAACACGGCAACCGCGCAAGTCGCTGGTGGCGTGCCGGCAATGTGTGATGGCGTCACCCAAGGTCAGGAAGGGATGGAGCTTTCGCTCTTTTCGCGCGATGTGATTGCATTGGCATCGGCGGTTTCCCTCAGCCATGACGCGTATGATGCGGTGCTCAATCTGGGTGTCTGTGACAAGATCATTCCAGGCCTAACGATTGCCGCTTTTCGCTTTGGTTGGCTACCGCATATCATGGTGCCTGCTGGTCCAATGCCATCAGGGCTGCCAAACCCCGAAAAACAGCGGATTCGTCAAGAATTCGCGCTTGGTAATGTGGGGCGCGACGAACTCTTACGAGCTGAGGCCGAGAGCTATCATAGCCAAGGTACCTGCACCTTTTATGGTACGGCCAACTCAAACCAGATGCTTATGGAAGTCATGGGTTTCCATTTGCCCGGTGCCGCATTTCCCAATCCTGGAACGCCCTTACGCGAGGCGCTGACGCGCGCGTCAGTTCGCCAGGCTCTGCAAAACTCGATCAAGGGTGAATACCGTCCCGCTTGGTATTTGAGCGACGCCCGGACATTCGTAAACGCGCTGGTCGGCTTGATGGCGACCGGCGGATCCACAAATCATGCCTTGCATATCCCTGCCATGGCGGCTGCGGCGGGTTACGAAGTGACGCTTGAGGATTTTGCGGATGTCAGCGGCGTGGTGCCGCTGCTTTGCCGGATCTACCCGAATGGTCCGGCAGACGTGAACCATTTTCATGCGGCGGGCGGCATGGGTTTTGTGGTCGGGCAACTCTTGAAGGCCGGACTTTTGCAAGGCGATGCCCAGGGCGCTGCAGGTCCGATCAGCTTGTATTCGCAGGAGCCATGGCTTGACGGCGATACGCTGAAATGGCGGGAGGCACCCAGCGATAGCGGCGATCTCGAAATTATCCGTCCGATCGAGGACCCGTTCTCCCAGACTGGCGGATTGGAAATGCTAGATGGGCCTTTAGGCCGCGGAGTCATCAAGATTTCGGCCGTAAAACCAGAGCGTCATGTCACCGAAGCGCCTGCGCGTGTGTTTGAAAGTCAAGAGGCTGTAAAAGCCGCGTTTCAAGCTGGTGAATTGGATCGCGATGTCGTGATCGTCGTACGCTTTCAAGGACCCGCAGCGAATGGCATGCCGGAGCTGCATGGCTTGTCGGGTGCCATTGGCGCTTTGCACGACAAGGGGCACAAAGTGGCATTGGTCACGGATGGTCGGATGTCCGGCGCGTCTGGGAAGTTTCCTGCAGCGATTCATGTCGGACCAGAGGCGAGTCGAGGCGGGCCATTGGCCAAGGTGCAGGACGGCGATGTCATTCGTTTAGATGCGGTAAATGGCCGTTTGGATTTAAATGTCGACCCGCGCGAATTCGAGGGACGCCAACCCGTGCCGTTTCGACCGAACCTTTCGTCTATGGGATTGGGACGAGAAATGTTCGGCGGTTTTCGCGCGGCGGTGAGTAATTCGGAGCAAGGCGGCAGCGTCTTCTCCATGTTGGGGGGATCATGATGCCAGACAGCGTTTTAGTTGGCGATATCGGGGGGACGAATGTCCGATTTGGGCGGGCCCGCCTGGGCTTTGCCGGACATCCAGAGGTCGAGGACATCGCGATTATGCCCGGCGATAAATTTGGCACCTTTGATGATGCCTTGCACGTTTATCTTGGCCAATTGGGAAACAATCGTCCGGAGCAGGCCCTGTTTGCTTTTGCCGGCCCCGTTCGTGACGGGATTGTCCGCCTGACCAACCGCAACTGGACCGTGAACAGCCGCGATCTTGCGCGCAAGACAGGATTGGAGCGCATTCGACTGGTCAATGATTACGCGGCTATGGCCCGTTCGATCCCGGAACTTGGCGAAGAAAGCTTCCACCTACTGCACAAAGGCCGCACGCCCGATGAACGCTCCCCAATTCTGGTGGCGGGTCCGGGGACGGGTTTGGGTATGGCAACACTGTTGCCTGAGGGAGAGCGAGGATGGCGGGTGATGACCGGTGAAGGCGGTCACGCGGCATTCGCACCGCGTTCTGATCGGGAGTGGGAGCTCACCAAACGGCTTCAATTGCGGCATGGCTACGTCTCTAAAGAACTTGTGCTGTCTGGGTCAGGCCTCAACGCGGTGCATGAAGCACTCTGCGAGATTGATGGCGTCGAATGGAAAATGACGCCCCCGGCTGAAATTATGCGACGGGCCGAAGCGGGCGATCAGCTTAGTCGCGATATTTGTGAAATTCGTGCTGGCGCAACCTTGGATGCGCTGGGCGACGCCGCTTTGATCAATGGAACGCGTGGTGGCGTCGTCATTACCGGGGGCGTTGCAGAGCGTCTCGTCGACTGGCTGGCCAAACCGAGCGCATTGTCACGATTCTTCGAGCGCGGACCCATGAGTCATTACATGGAGCCTATTCCAATTCGTTTATTGATGCAGGGCGATGCGGCACTTATCGGTGCAGCGGCACTTTACTTCGATGAGGACCTCGACACATGATCAATATGGCGATGTTCCGGGAAGCCCTTCATGGCGCCCCTATCGTACCTGTTTTGACGGTGACGGCTGTGGAGCATGCTGCACCATTGGCTTCAGCTTTGATTTCGGGGGGCCTGCGCAGCGCAGAGGTTACACTCCGAACCCCAGTCGCCTTGGAAGTTATTGCAGAGATGAAAAGCGCCGAGCCTAATCTGGTTGTCGGTGCCGGTACGATCATCTCCGAAGGGGACGTTGATGCGGCGCTCAAAGCCGGGGCGGATTTCCTCGTCTCACCTGGAGCAGGGCCCGATTTGCTCAAAGCGCTGGCATACCATGATGGTGTGATCTTGCCTGGTGTGTCGACGGCGAGTGAAGCCATGTCGCGGTTTGAAGAAGGTTACGGCGTGCTCAAATTCTTCCCTGCGGAGGCGGCTGGCGGCGCAAACTTTCTAAAATCACTCGCCGGACCGTTGCCGCATATCGATTTTATGCCCACGGGAGGGGTCAAACCGCATAATGCGCAAGACTATTTGAGCTTGCCAAACGTTATCGCTGCAGGGGGAACCTGGATTGCGTCACCCGCCGAAATGGACGCTGGAGATTGGGCTGGAATCGAGGCCAAGGTTCGACAAGCGGCAGAACTGGGTAAGGGCGAATAGTATGACCAGAATGGCAGCGGGGCTTAGGGGACGGAGTGCGAAGATCGTCGCTACGCTAGGTCCCGGCAGCTCAGCGCCCGGAACGATCAGGTTGCTCGCTGAGGCGGGCGTCGATGTGTTCCGGCTGAACTTCAGCCACGGTGAGCAAGACAAGCACAAGCGCACTTGCGAGGTTATTCGGATGACCGAAGACCTGCTCGGACGTCCGATTGCCGTGCTCGCTGATTTGCAAGGTCCAAAGATCCGAGTGGGCCAGTTTCCGGACGGAGCGCTCAAGCTGGAAATGCGCGGTGAATATGATCTCGTCGTGGGCGCAGAGACTGTTCAGCCTGACACAATTCCCGTCCCTCGCGCCGAGATCCTTTCCGTTTTGGAGGAAGGCGACACAATTCTAGCCGATGATGGTTTGCTGATTTTCACAGTCATCGAAGCCGGTGACACGCCTCGTGTTCGGTCAGAACTGCCGGGAGTGCTGAAAGACCGAAAAGGATTTACGGTGCGCGGCAAAGCCTTACCCGTGCCGGCACTCTCTGAAAAAGACCGAAGCGATTTGGCATTTGCCCTTGAGATGGGCGTCGACATTGTCGCCTTGTCCTTTGTGCAAACGGTCGCAGATATTGAAGAGGCACGGAGCCTGATTGGTGATCGCGCGATGATCGTAGCCAAGCTCGAAAAACCAGCTGCAATTGATAATCTCGAAGGGATCATAGAGGCAACCGATGCGGTGATGATTGCGCGCGGTGACCTTGGCGTAGAATTCCCGCCGGAAGAAGTACCTTTGATCCAACGCCGAATTGTACGAGTGGCACGTAATGCCGGCAAACCGGTAATCGTCGCAACGCAAATGCTTGAAAGTATGGTCGAAAATGCGGCCCCAACGCGCGCTGAGGCGAGTGACGTGGCGACCGCAGTCTACCAGGGCGTCGATGCCGTGATGCTGTCAGCGGAAACGGCGGTTGGACGGCATCCAGCGACCGCAGTTGCCATCATGAATCGTATCATCCGCGCCGTTGAAAAAGCCGACGATTATCGTCAAGCGCTCGTCCAATATGATGGTGGGGGTGAATGCCGAGACGATGTCGATACGACGGCTCAGGCTGTAATGGAAATTGCCGAGCGCAATAGGTCTCCCCTTGCATTGCGCACAGGTGATATTTTCCGCTTAGCACAATTCTCTCGCGTGCGCGGGGGGCAACCGATTCTTTATGGATCTCTCGATGAAAAACGCCTACGTCAGGCTCAATTACTTTGGGGGGTCAATGCTGCTGAAATGGAGCCCGGCGATGATTGGGCGCGTCGATTGATGGGTACTGCATCCCTTGCTGGTCCAGTCACTTATGCCATGTGGCGCGGCGGCGAAGACCTCTGGGCGTGGGAAATGGGCGTCGACGGACAGAGTTAAGCACAACTTCACGCGCCTGTGACGTCTTTGCCCCCTTTATTCTAAGCCCGCGAATCCCCATAACCAGCGCTGATTACTTTCAAACAGACCTTCGGGTGTATGGAGACAGCAATGGCGGATACGGCAAGCAACTCACGTCATGCAGAAATACTGATTATTGGTTCAGGCCCCGCAGGCTGGACGGCAGCGGTTTATGCCGCTCGGGCGATGCGCGACACACTGGTCGTAGCTGGATCGCAACCCGGCGGGCAGCTGACCATCACAACAGAAGTTGAGAACTATCCCGGCTTTGCTGAGATCCAGGGCCCCGAACTTATGGAAAAAATGAAAGAGCACGCGCTCAAAATGGGCGCTCATCTGGCTGAGGATCATATCACATCCGTCGATTTTGATGCCCGCCCGTTCAAAGCGATCGGGGATAGTGGAACCGTTTACACAGCTGATTCCGTGGTCATCTCGACTGGCGCGCAAGCGAAATGGCTGGGCCTGCCAAGCGAAAGTAAATTCCAGGGCTTCGGCGTCTCGGCCTGTGCTACGTGTGATGGGTTCTTTTACCGCCAGAAAGATGTCGTTGTAGTTGGAGGTGGCAATACAGCCGTGGAAGAAGCGCTGTTTCTCACCAACTTTGCGTCAAAGGTGATCCTCGTGCATCGCCGGGACTCTTTGCGGGCGGAGAAGATTCTTCAACATCGTCTATTGAACCATCCAAAGATTGAAGTTCGCTGGAACACCACACTTGAAGAAGTGGTCGGAGACGAAAATCCTCTCGGTGTGACTGCTGCACGCTTGAAGAATGTTCAGACCGGCGATGTGGAAGACGTTCCTGTGCATGGAGTTTTCATCGCGATCGGACACGCACCTTCGACGGAACTCTTTGTTGGTAAGCTCGATATGCTCGACAATGGCTATTTGATTACGGCGCCCGATTCGACAGCGACCAATATCCCAGGTGTTTTCGCAGCTGGAGATGTGACCGACGAAATCTATCGCCAAGCGGTCACCGCGGCCGGCATGGGGTGCATGGCGGCGCTTGAAGCAGAAAAGTTCTTGGAAGAGAGCAAAGCACTCGAAGCGATCGCGGCGGAGTAACTCTCAGAGCATCTGCGCAGCGACGCGTTCTGCATTCTTACGCGACTTAGTTTCGAGCGCGGTCAGCAGAATGCGCGCACGTTCTTTCATGACGTTTTCGAGGGTAGAATCCGTTTCGCATTCGATCGCATGATTAAGTGCTTCGAGGATTTCGTTCTTGTACTTTTTCGAGTTTAGCGCCGCGAGGGCTCGAGCGTATTGCCAATGCAAAGAGGCATCTCCCGGTTCAATCGCAATGGCGCGTTGATAGTGTTCGCGACCTTTTCGGACCGAGGCGCCCATAACAGACGCACCGATAGAACCGCCTCTGCGCCGCACCTCCAGATGCCAGACGGCCAGAAAGCCGTGGACATAGGAATTCTCCGGATCATCTTCGAGTACACCATCGGCGAGACTCTTCGCGTCTTTGCCATACCCGGTGCGCATACCTTCACGGTTTGAGAGCGGCCGCGCTTTTAAGGACAATGCAATTGCTAACTGCAAGCGGGCTTCAATATGTTCGGGCGCGATGGCGAGGGCATCTCGTGCCTTTGTCTCAGCCGCGTTCAACAATGATAAAGGCGGTTCATAGTCAGAGTTGCTCATCGCCTCGGCGAGAAGGCTTCGCGCAGCAAAGGCGAGGGCGTCTGGTGTCGGTTGCG
The DNA here is from genome assembly GCA_038527765.1 of Pseudomonadota bacterium. GTDB lineage: Bacteria > Pseudomonadota > Alphaproteobacteria > Caulobacterales > Hyphomonadaceae > Henriciella. Next base: position 168,446 of record JBCBFK010000002.1, on the reverse strand, counting down.
TTTCCGCAATCGCTGCCGCGTCTTCATAACGCCCTTCATCAAAAGCGTTCAAATGAGCCTGATCTTCAGCAAAGGCTGGCATCGCCGATACAAGAAGAGCGATTAGAACGTAACGCATTCTGCCAGTGTAGCTCAATTTTAAGCGGTGGCTAATCAAAACTCGCGCTTCGGGCGAAAAACACCCAGCGCTTATTAGTATGCGGTTTCTAGACAGTTCCAGTACATCGCCAATCAATGCGGAAAAGCACTGTGCTGGTCCCCACCTAGAAACGGAGCCGAGACATGGCGAAGAAAACGAAAAAAGATAAGAAGGCCCAAAAGGCCAACGAAAAAGCGAAAGCGCAATTCCTGGGCGCAGCGATTGAAGCGAAGGGCTTTGATGTCGCGCATAAGATCTGGCTGGCGGGTGTGGGCGCATATGGTAAGGCATATGACGTTGCGGCCGATGGCGTTGGCAAAGTAAGCGGCCAAGGCGAAGTTTTGTTTGACGATCTCGTTGCACGCGGCGAGGAAATTGAAAACGATGTTCGCGCACGCCTGTCGTCTAACACGGCCATTTCCAAAATGACGGACCAAATGACCCGCGTGGCGGAAGAAGCCGCAAAGGTTCGTGGACGCGTGGTCGAAGCGACCGGTGATGCCACTGAAGCGGTTTCCAAGTTTCAAGCCGAACAGCGTGAGCGTCTCGAAGCCCGTATGGAGCGTATGCGCGACGCGTTGGGCCTCAAGAAATTCTCTTTGAAAGCGAAGAAGTCTGAGAAGCTTCACAGCAAGCTCGATGAGCTCGAAGAGCAAGTGGCTGAGTTGCAAGCTAATGCTGACGGCGTTGACGATAAAGTCAAAGCGCGCGTCGAGAGACTGAGCGAAGAGATCGCTGCCGTCGGCGGTAAAAAGAAAAAGGCAAAGAAGGCGAAAAAGGTCAAAGCTTCAGCAAAAGCGAAAGCCGCGCCCAAAACAAGCGCCAAAGCTGAGCCTAAGACTGATGAAAACGGACGTTTGTCTAAGCCGTTTGGCAATGCCGATGATCTGAAACTGATCAAGGGTGTCGGCGCGGTGCTAGAGCGTCGCCTCAATGACGCTGGGATTTTCCACTTTTGGCAAATCGCAGCGCTTCGCAAAGCGCAAATGGATGCTTTGGAAGCAATCCTTCGTTTTCCAGGTCGCATGACACGCGACAATTGGAAAGCTCAAGCGCGCGCCTTGGCGAAAACCGTCACGGGCTAAAGCTTACCAATTGCTCACACTCAACCGGCTGGGTTTGCAAAAACGCGCCAACCCGGTATAGTCAAAATTCAGTAGAGTATGTGTATAGTGTTAAGGGGAGGTCTTTTTGGCCTCCCTTTTTCGTATCGAGAAGTGCAAGAGACGCTCTCATAAGGTCTTGTAACATAATCAGATAATTCAGGTTAGTGATAGATTGATGCGCAATAGACGTCGGGTCGTAATCGCGTGACTGATAATCCTGCGGATCGATCGTAGTATCTTTATGATTCGAATCGTCATTCCCAAGCGCTCAGTAAGCGCAGACGCATTGCTGTTGGATTTTGGTGTGTCTTGGATTCTGCGCCCAATTGAGCTGCGATCAGCCAATACTGTTGGGCGTATTAATCTCGCCATTGCCGTTTGAAGGGCGTGCGTCGCCTTCGTCTTCCTCTTCCGCCATCGCACGTACGAGCGAGACGAGTACGGTTTTTAAGCGTTCGTCAGAAATTCGAGCGAAGCTGCGAACGAATTCCATAAGGAGACGAGAAGACCCGAGCTCGTCAAAGTCGCTACTCGATGCATCGGACTTAACTGGATCAAAGAACCAGCCGGGAGCAACTTCCAACCGGTTTGCGATGAGATACAAGCGTCCGGCGCTGACGCGGTTTGCACCAGTCTCATACTTCTGGATCTGTTGATATGATATACCCAGTGATTCGCCCAACTGGTCTTGCGTTAGTCCCATCAAGATGCGACGACGTCGGATACGGTCTCCGACCAAACGGTCAACTTCACTGGCCGTAAGCGGCGTGGTTTCTAGTTCAGTCATGGCTTCCTCTGGCAGCGGTGCGGGATAGCACATACTACTTCATATAAGGAACTAGTTCAGAGTCTCTTTATGACAAGTCCGTTATTGTCACATGCAGAACTTGCCATGCCGCAGTCGCGGTCTTTACAATTTGCAAGGTCTGAGGAAATTGAGCTGAAACAAGGAATAGCGACAAAATCCCATGCGAAAAGTTCATCTCGCTTTGCTAGCCACCACAGCGTCTGCGCTGGTGTTGACGGCCTGTCAAAATTCGAATCGCCGCGGCGAACTTGCTTATGTCGAGAGACCCGTCGAGTTGCTTTACGCCCGTGCCACGGATGAGCTCGACACGCGCGACTATGATAACGCGATCTTGTTGTTCAACGAGGTTGAGCGGCAGCATCCTTATTCGGAATGGGCCCGGCGGTCTTCGCTTATGTCTGCGTTCGCTTCATATGAGTCGCGCAACTTTGATGAAGCGATCACGACGTCTCAGCGGTATCTGTCTTTGAATCCAGCTGGGCAGGGCGCCTCATATGCATACTATCTGATCGCGGTGAGTTATTTTGATCAGATCATGGATGTGGGACGGGATCAAAAAACCACCGAACTGGCGCGCGACGCTTTGAGAGACGTTGTCCGCAGATATCCAGAGACCGACTATGCTCGCGACGCGACGGTCAAACTCGACATGGTCCAGGATCAGTTGGCGGGCAAGGAAATGGAAATCGGGCGCTGGTACCTGCGTCGCAACCAACACCTGTCTGCCATAAACCGGTTTCGCACGGTGGTGAGCGAATATGAGACCACCAGCCACACGCCCGAGGCCCTTCACCGTTTGGTTGAGGTCTATCTGTCGACCGGACTGAGGCAAGAAGCGCTCGCGGCAGGCGCGGTTCTTGGATACAACTATCCAGAAAGCGTTTGGTATCGCTACTCTTACCGCCTCTTGAGCGGTCAAGGGTTGGATCCTGAAGGGGCGTCAGAAGAACAAAAACGCACGTGGTTACAAAGGCTTATTCCCGGCGGCAATTAATGCTTGTTCTCTATATGTTCTTGTTGTAAGAACAGCGCATGTTATATGCGATTTCGATCCAATCTTTTGTCCTGATTGATCGCCTCGATTTGGAGGCGGCAACCGGGTTTACCGCCCTCACCGGAGAAACAGGTGCTGGCAAATCCATTATTCTGGACGCGTTGGGACAAGTCCTCGGAGCGACCGCTGACCGTAAACAGGTCCGCTCGGGTGCAGATCAGGCCTCCATTACAGCAGAGTTTTCGCTTCCTGAGTCTCATGTGGCGTGGGGTGTGCTGAGCGACCAAGGAATAGCGTTTGATCCGACAGAAACCTTGCTCCTGCGCCGTGTGATTTCGCGGGAAGGGCCTTCACGGGCCTTTGTAAACGGTCAATCCGTCGCCGCGACGATCCTTGCAAAGCTGGGTGAAAGCCTAGTTGAAATCCATGGTCAACATTCGGCCTCGCAACTGCTTCGACCTTCCCGGCACACGGATCTTTTTGATGCTTATGCCGGTCTCCAATCTGATGCCCAAAGCTGTGGCGAGATGTGGCGGCTTTTTGAAAACGCCCGCAAGGATCGAGAAGCCCTCGCTGCGGCGGTTCAATCCGCGAAAGAGAGACACGAGTGGTTGAGCTTTGCGGTCGGTGAGTTGACCAAACTCGCCCCACAAGTCGGGGAAGTCGAACAGCTTACGGCGCAACGGAGCGCGCTTTTACAATCGGAGCGCATTACCGAAGCGATTGGTGAGGCAACAGGTGCGCTGCGCGAACCTAAAGTCGAACAGGCTCTGACAGATGCGGCGAAGGCGGTTGATCGCATTGTTCGCATGCCGGAGCTCGAAGCCTTCAAGTCAGATCTTGGTCAGGCGGCCTCCTCGGCCTCTGAGGCACTAGAGCGGACCCTTATTGAGCTTTCAGAGGCGCAATCGACGGTGCACGTCTTGGCGCAATACAAGGATCATGAAGGCACTCAACTCGAACTTGTTGAGGAGCGGCTTTTCGCAGTCCGTGCGGCGGCGCGGAAATATGATTCCGTGCCAGAACTCTTGCCCGACACGCTTGGGCGCTTCGAGCAGGAGCTTGCGCTTTGTGCTGCGGATTCAGAGGCCCTGGACCGTGCATGTGCCATAGAGGCCAAGGCGGAAACAAAGTGGCGTAAAGTGGCCGAATCCCTAAGCCAAAAAAGAGCAAAAGCTGCGGTGCGTTTTGAAAGAGACGTCCAGGCACAATTGGAACCCCTACATTTGGCGCGGGTGCGCCTGAAAGTAGCGTTCGCTCCGATCGAGGAAGCTGCGAGTGGTGCGAAAGGGCTGGAACACGCGACATTTGAGATCGAAACCAATCCGGGCGCCGGGTTTGGTTCTCTAAAGGCGATCGCTTCTGGCGGCGAGTTGGCGCGGTTCTCATTGGCTTTGAAGTGTGTGCTGAGTCAGGCAGGATCCGCGGGAACTATGATTTTTGATGAGGCCGACCAAGGTGTAGGCGGAGCGGTTGCGGCAGCGATTGGACATCGCCTCTCCGCTCTATCTGAAGACCGACAGGTATTTGCCGTAACGCACAGTCCACAGGTGGCATCCGCGGCAACGCGTCAGTGGCGCGTTATGAAAACCACGAATGATCAGGGTCACGTTTTCAGCCATGTTGCTCAATTAGATGACGGTCAGCGGCTTGAAGAAATCGCACGAATGTTGTCAGGCTCCAGCATAACCAATGAGGCCCGAGCGGCTGCATTGAAATTGCTGGAGGCGGCATGATTGGCGACATCGCGGTCGAGGATTTAACCGAAGACCAAGCCCGAAGAGAACTCGCGCGCTTGGTCACTGAAATCAAACTGGCCGATGCCAGTTACTACACTGATGACAATCCGCATCTTTCAGATGCAGAATATGATGCTTTGCGGCAGCGAAATCTCGCAATAGAAGCACGCTTTCCAGAATTGAAGCGTTCTGACAGTCCAAGCGAGCGCATCGGCACACCCGTGAGTGATGGGTTTGGTAAAATCGAACATGGTGTTCCCATGTTATCGCTCGATAACGCCTTTACCGACGAAGGTGTGCAAGACTTCACGGATCGGGTTCGTAGATTTCTCGGGCTGTCTTCAGAAGAGCTCGTAACGATCACAGCCGAACCAAAAATTGATGGCCTGTCCTTAAGTTTGACATATGAAGCGGGGAAGCTTGTCCGCAGTGCCACACGCGGAGACGGGATGGTCGGTGAGGATGTGACGGCGAATGCGCGAACGCTCTCTGATGTGCCCGAAACGCTCGCAGGAACCGGTTGGCCCGACCGTATCGAAATCCGCGGTGAAGTTTATATGAGCAATGCTGATTTTGCGGCGCTCAATGCCGCGGAAGAAGCAGCGGGACGTAAGCTCTACATGAATCCGCGAAATGCAGCGGCGGGTGGACTACGCCAAAAGGATCCACGCGTGACGGCTCAGCGCCCGCTCAAATTCTTCGCGTATGCCTGGGGCGAGGTGTCTGCGCCGTTTGCAGAAACCCAAATTGACGCGGTCATGGCCCTCAAAGCGTGGGGGTTTCAAACCAATGATCTGTTTCAAGGGCATGACGCTGTCGACGGCTTGCTAGAGGCCTATCGAGATATGGTCGAACGGCGGGCCGGGCTTGGCTATGACATTGACGGCGTTGTTTACAAGGTCAACCGGCTCGATTGGCAGGACCGGCTCGGCAAAGTGAGCCGGTTTCCCCGTTGGGCGATTGCGCACAAGTTCCCGGCGGAGAAAGCCGTCACCACACTCGAAGCGATTGATATTCAAGTCGGACGCACAGGGTCTTTGACACCCGTTGCCCGGCTCACGCCCGTCACTGTAGGCGGTGTTGTGGTGTCAAATGCAACGCTCCACAATGAAGAAGAGATTGAGCGGCTTGATGTTCGCATCGGTGACCAGGTAGAAATACAGCGCGCCGGGGATGTGATCCCGCAAGTTTTGCGGGTCATGAATCCGGACCGCGCTGATCGCGCTGATCCATTCAAAATGCCACATATTTGTCCAGAATGCGGATCGGCCGCCGTTCGAGAAATAGATGATAAAGGCAAAGCGGATGTCAGGCGGCGGTGCACGGGTGGTTTGATATGCCCGGCGCAGGTCAAAGAACGGCTCAAGCATTTTGTCTCGCGCAAAGCCCTCGACATTGATGGGCTTGGTGCCAAGCAGATCGAGCTGTTTTATGAGCGTGGCATCGTCACCGCCCCGCAACATATCTTTCAACTTCCAGAGCGGATCGCGGTGACAGGGTTCGACCCACTGGATACTTGGGAAGGCTTTGGTAGCGTCTCAGCGTCAAAGCTGCTCAACGCGATTGATGAGCGTCGTAATGCGCCGTTTGCTCGATTTCTAAACGGACTCGGAATCCGGCATGTTGGACAAAACACATCCGATCTATTCTCCCGGACTTTTGTAAAGTGGAGTGAGTTTTGGCAATCGGTAGAACATGCACGTGAACACCCTGGCGGTGAGGCAGAGCAAGCCTTAACAGCTATTGATGGGATTGGCGGAGCGGCTGTGGGCGCGCTCAAAGACTTTGCTTCGGAGCTGCACAATCGAGAGATGATGTCTGAATTGCTCTCAGAGCTGAACATCCAAGATGGTGAAGCGCCAGCGAGCGAAAGCGCAGTCGCGGGAAAGACTGTGGTCTTTACAGGAACGCTTGAAGCCATGACGCGCGATGAGGCCAAAGCCCGCGCCACCTCTCTAGGTGCCAAAGTCTCCGGCTCAGTGTCTAAGAAGACCGATATCCTCGTGGCGGGGCCCGGCGCGGGCTCCAAGCTCAAAAAGGCTCAGGATCTTGGCGTTCAAGTCATGACCGAGGAAGAGTGGATCGCCTTTGTCAGCGGCACTTAAAGCGGCATACACGCCGCTTGTAGCCAAGCTTCAGCATCCCCGTCGATCAGACCATTTAGTTCGCTCAAGACGCGTTGATGATAGTCATCCACCCAATCACGTTCCTCGGATGTGAGCAGGTTTGGCTCAATCAAGTCCCGCGCCAGCGGCGCAAAGGTCAGGCACTCGAAGCCGAGCATAGGGCGATCGCCGCCTTCAATCTCCTCTGCGGGGGTTACATATTGTAGGTTCTCAATCCGGATGCCGTATGCGCCCTCGCGATAGAAGCCGGGCTCGTTTGAGACAATCATTCCAGGCATGAGTGGTGTGGCGTTCCAGGCTTTGGCAATGCGTTGCGGCCCCTCATGCACACCGAGATAAACCCCAACGCCGTGACCGGTGCCATGGTCATAGTCCAATCCCGCCTGCCAGAGGGCGTGACGAGCGAGCGTGTCGAGATGTGTGCCGGTTGTGCCGTCCGGGAACCTGACCCGATCCATGGCAATGTGGCCTTTGAGAACAAGCGTGTAGTGACGCTTCATATCATCACTCGGTGTCCCAATCGCGACCGTGCGCGTGATGTCAGTTGTGCCGTCTGGATACTGACCGCCGCTATCGACGAGATAAAGTGTTCCTGGCGACAAGCTCAGGTTCGACGCAGACGAAACCCGGTAATGCGGTAATGCCCCGTTGGGTCCGGCCCCTGAGATCGTCTCAAAGGACATATCTTGAATGGACTGATCGACGGCGCGAAAATCCAATAATTTCAGTGCTGCATCGATTTCAGTATAAGCGCCGGATTGGGCTTCGGTGTCGAGCCAATGCAAGAAGCGCGTGACGGCGGCCCCGTCGCGGCGGTGCGCTTCGGCTGTTCCCGAAAGTTCGGTCGCGTTCTTACAGGCTTTGGGGAGTAAAACGGGATCTTGTTCCGCAAGAATATTGGCGCCAGCCGCGGTCAGTTCTTGAAAGAACCAAGAGGATGCGAGGGCCGGATCAAGGCTCACGGTTTGATCTCTCAACTCTGCAAGTGACGCGGAGAGCTCCTCCAGTGGAAAGATCGTGACTTGATTGCCAAGATGCGCCCGCAAGTCCGGGCTTTCCTTGCGAGGATCCATGAACAAAGTCGCGCTGCCATCGTTGCGCAGGACGGCGCGTGCGAGCGGGAGCGGAGAACAGTCGACGTCCCCGCCGCGTATGTTGAAGAGCCAGGCGATGCTCGCCGGCGATGTGATGATCGCGGCATCCGCACCGTTTTCGGCCAGGTGAGCGCCGATGCGGGTGCGTTTGGCCTCTGAACTTTCGCCAGAAAATTCAAGATTGTGTGGAACCACGAGTTCCAAGGGTTGCGGCGGGCGATCCGTCCAGGCGATATCTATCGGATTCTCAGAAACGGGATGTATGGACGCTCCCGCTTTTGACGCAGCCGTCTGAAACAGCTCGACATCATTTGGTGTCATAAGTTTTGGGTCATACCCCAAAACGGCTTCAGGTAAGTCTTGCTGTGCCAGCCAGCCGAAAGGACCAGGGTCTGGCACCGAGACGCGTTCAAACAGCGCATGGTCGGTCTGATCTGCGGCTTGAATTGTGTAACGCCCATCAATGAAGATCGCGGCGCGATCTTTCAGTACAAGCGCTGAGCCGAACGAGCCGGTGAAGCCGCTCATCCAAGCCAAACGCTCATTAGCATCGGGAAGGTACTCGTTTTGATACTCGTCTTCGTGGGGGACGTAGAAGCCGTCGAGGCTTTGTGATTCCATTGCGCTACGAAGCTTTGGAAGGTTGTCGCGGCCAATTTGCGGTCCGCCTTTGACGTCAAAGTTCTGTTTCATAGCGCCTACGTAATCGCGTTAGGCGTTCGGTGCAAAGACGAATTTGAGCCATGCATTATCACATGGAATTTTCTGATTGTGTAAGTTTTTTCGCAAGGAAACGATACTATATGTAGGCAACAATAAAAAACATACCTCCCAGGAATAAGACAATGAAAACGATCAACATTATGCGCGGTTATACCGGCCTTCAGGCGTTCTTCCCCAGCGTCTCAGGCAATGTTCAGGAAGCCGCACCCCGTACACAGGTTTCAATTGCAGCTTCTAATGACAAGAACGAAAGCTACCGGCCTCGTCTTCTGTCCCAACGCAATGCCCGTAATGCTCGGCGGCTTTCGCACTAACGACGTTGCAAGACGAGCGTAGACCAACCGTCCCGGCGGATGCGCTTTACCAATGAAAGTCCGCGCCCTATGTAAGCGGCGCGGACCAATGGTTCTTGATGGGTCAATAAACCCGACAAAATGATATGCCCGCGGCGCCCGATCAGTGGAACAAGCTTCGGCGCGAGCCGCGTTAAAGGCCGAGCCAAAATATTGGCGAAGATCAAATCGTAGGGGGCAGCGGCTTGGATCGTTTGATTGGTCGCCCCGCGAGTGAAATACGTTTTGAACTGATCGGAGACATTGTTTTTCGATGCGTTTTCGTTTGCAACCGAGACACTCTGGGCATCGATTTCAGTGCCGATCGCACGAACCGCGCCTGTCTTGATGGCGGCAATGGCGAGGACTCCCGAGCCGGTGCCGACATCTAAAACGGTCCTTGGCGAGCCGGCCTTCAGCACATGCTCGTACCCTAGTAGGCATCCCAGCGTTGTGCCGTGATGGCCCGTACCAAAGGCGGGGCCTGCTTCAATTAAAACATCCGTCTTACCGGGGGCAGTTTTAGCAAGCGCATGACTGCCAGCCACCAAAAATCGACCCGCTTGAACAGGCGGCAACCCTTCCAGCGACAAGGTCACCCAATCGCGATCCTCGAGCGATTCAATGACCGGGTTGAGTTCAGGTGCGACCTCTTCAATCAGGCCGACACACGCTTGAGCGTCTTCCAAAGTCTCCGCATAGGCATCCAACCGCCAGGTCAAGCGTGTGTCTTCTTTGGCGTCCACAGCGCCTGCGGGCGAGGGGTCCGTCCAGGCGAGCGTGTCCCAAGCCGTTTCGATCGCCGCGCGCGGCCCACGTGCTGATATCTGATACATGCGCGCGCCTTAGCAGCGCGTCCCAACGCTGCCTAGTGGTCAGGCGAGCAAACCTCTGTATAAGGCCGTCATGACTGAGCGATTGAATATTGCCGTGGCCGGGTCTGCCGGTCGCATGGGGCGCCAATTGATCAAGGCGGCGCACGCCTTGGGGCATCAGGTGACAGGCGGAAGCGAAGTGCCTGGGTCCTCGAGTGTTGGTGCTGATTTGGGCATGTTAGCGGGAATCGAACCATTGGCCGTCACTGCGACCGATCAGGTCGACCAGGCCGCGAACGGCGCCCGAGTATGGATCGACTTCACGATCCCTGCCGCTACTTTGTCCGCGCTGAATGCGCTAAAAACAGCAGGGGGCGCCGCAGCCGTAATCGGAACGACCGGGTTCAACGCCGCTCAAGAGGCCGAAATCGTTCAGGCGTCGCACGAACTTGCGATCGTCAAGGCTGGGAATTTTTCGCTCGGCGTCAATCTGCTCGAAGCGCTGGTAAAACAAGCGGCAGCTCGGCTTGGATACGATTGGGATATTGAAATCGCCGAAGCGCATCATCGACATAAGGTTGATGCACCTTCTGGAACCGCGCTGATGCTGGGCGAGGCCGCTGCGTCGGGGCGTGGGGAACCTTTGAAAAACCTAAAGGCTGCGCCCTATGATGGGCCGTCCGCGAAACGAGAGGCAGGAAAGATCGGTTTCTCAGTAACTCGCACGGGGGGCGTGATTGGTGCGCACGAAGTCTCCTTTGGATCAGAGATGGAAGTTGTCTCGTTGCGCCACACCGCGCTCGATCGCGCCGTCTTTGCGCACGGTGCTATAAAAGCCGCGGAGTGGGTCGCGACCCAACCGCCGGGTCTGTATGATATGAGCGACGTGCTCGGTCTTTAGCGGGCCTCTATGCGTCGCGACTTTAGATCCGCCTTTAAAAGATGCGACGGGGTCGAGAAGGTGGGTTCTCCTACCCGGTAAACTTACCAGAGCGAGGGAACCCGCGCATGACCGCTTTACCGGCTTGAGCCCGTTTCCCGATCCATTCAGTCCATTCGGGGAACCCGCGCATCCGTCCGGCGCTGTCGGTGACGATAAGGCCATCCTCTGCGTCGAAAACAATTGCGTCAGCAAGCTTATCCGTGCCGCGATAGTTTTGCAGTTTGTTGCCTTTGCCGCGCGACATTTCGGGCAGCTCATCGAGCGGGAAGATTAGAAGTTTTTTGTTCGTCCCAATCACCGCAACATGGTCACCACGAGCGAGGTCAACCACGAGCAGTTTGCCGCCATCGGGCACGGACACTACAGACTTACCCGCCTTCCGGTTGGATTCCAGTTCGCTTTCCTGAACAACAAATCCATAACCAGCATCCGACGCCATAATGCGTTTGCGTGCACCGTCGAGTTTGAACATACCGACGATGTCGACACTGTCTTCGAGGTCAATTGAAATTCGGATCGGTTCGCCATGTCCGCGTCCGCCCGGGAGTTTGTCGCAGGGCAGGGTAAAGGCCCGCCCATCCGACGACATCAGGATCAATTTATCTGTGGTGAAAACTTCCACTGAGAACAGCAATGTGTCGCCATCCTTGAATTTGGCCGAACCGAGATCAATTCCATGTCCCTTCATGCCGCGGATCCAGCCTTTCGTTGAGAGGACCACAGTCAATGGTTCTTTCGGCATCGAGGCTTCGAGCGCAGCGCCAACATCGATGATCGGGGCTTCATCAAAGTTTGCGCGGCGACGCCCAAGCTCTGTTTCCAGGTCGAAGACTTTCCGAGCTTCTTTCAGTTCTTTCTTGACCCGCGTCCACTGGCGTCCTTCGGATCCTAGCATAGCCATGATTTCACTGCGCTCTTCTGTGAGCGTTTCATGCTCTCTGCGAATCTCCATTTCTTCGAGTTTTCGCAAGGCCCGCAAACGCAAGTTCAGAATGGCTTCGGCCTGGATTTCGGTAATTCCGAACCGATTGATCATTTCTTGTTTTGGATCATCCTCTTCGCGAATGATCCGGATCACCTCATCAATGTTGAGGTAAGCGATCAAATAGCCATCGAGGAGGTGCAGCCGTTTTTCGATCTTATCGAGACGGAATTGCGCGCGGCGGACCACGACTTCCCGGCGGTGATCGAGATAGGCACGCAACACTTGGCGCAGGCCCATGACCTGTGGTGCACCTTTGTGCAGCACATTCATGTTCAGACTGAACCGCGTTTCGAGATCGCAGATACGGAACAGGCTTTCCATCAGCACGTCGGGTTCAACAGTTTTCGCTCGAGGTTCTAAGATGAGCCGGATGTCTTCCGCGCTTTCATCACGCACATCTGCGAGCAGGGGTGCTTTTTTGGTTTCAATCAGGTCAGCGAGGCGTTCAATCAATTTGGATTTTTGCACCTGATATGGAATTTCGGTGACGACGACTTGCCACGTCCCACGTCCAAGGTCCTCGACTTGCCATTTGGCGCGCATGCGAAAGCTGCCGCGGCCTGTTTCGTAGGCCTCGAGGATGGATTCTTTTGGCTCTACGATCACGCCGCCGGTTGGGAAATCAGGGCCCGGCATGACCTCCAAGAGTTCTTCGGTCGAGGTCGTTTTGCGCTCAATGAGCATCAGCGCGGCGTCTATGACTTCGGCAACATTGTGTGGCGGGATGCTGGTCGCCATGCCCACTGCGATGCCGGTTGCGCCATTTGCCAATAGGTTCGGGAAACCGGCGGGTAGAACGACCGGCTCTTCGTCATTCTCGTCATAAGTTGGTTTGAAATCGACGGCATCTTCGTTGAGCCCGTCCAATAGGAGTTGGGCCGCTTCGGTCATCCGGCTTTCTGTATAACGCATGGCAGCTGCGCTATCGCCATCAATGTTACCGAAATTACCCTGACCATCGACGAGAGGGTAGCGAACCGAGAAATCCTGTGCCAACCGGACCATCGTATCGTAGATCGAGGCATCTCCATGGGGGTGATAATTACCCATCACCTCACCCACAACTTTCGCGCATTTGCGATACCCGCCATCGGGATTAAGCCTCAACTCGCGCATGCCGTATAGGATTCGTCGTTGGACGGGCTTCAGACCATCTCGCACATCCGGCAGCGCCCGCGATGTAATCGTGGAAAGAGCATAGGCGAGGTAACGCTTTGTCAGCGCTTCGCTTAATGGCTCATTGATAATACGATCATCATCCGGGTCTATGAGATCGGTCATACGCACCTCTAAAAGTCTGTGGTGGCGTAGAATCACCACACTCATGTACAGGTTAACAGAAAACGCCGATTGGTTAACGAAGGAATACCATGCGTCACTGGCAATTGATTTTATTGGGATTCGCCGTGATAGGGCTGGGATACCTGGTGCATCGGTTCCTTCCGACGCAGCATAACCCGTTGCGTGCTCCGGATCTCACAGAACCGATCGGATTGGCCACTTACAGCAAGCTCACAGAGCTCAAATATGACGAAACGCTCTGTCGTCAGAAACTCTCTGATGCTGGTGTAGAATATACAGTGCAGGGCGCAGATGGGGCGGAGACACGATGCCCGCTTGAGGAAACACTCGTTCTCAATCGTTCGCTCACACCGTACAGTTCGGCCCCTCTGCGCATGACATGCCATCAAATGGCAGCGCTGCACATCTGGGAGCGACAGGTGCTTCGACCTCAAGCGGAAAGGATCTTTGGATCGCCATTAAGACAAATTCGAACCTATGGCTCGTTCAGCTGCCGAAACATTGCAGGCACCCGAACACGATCTCAGCACTCATATGCAAATGCAATTGACGTCGCGGGCTTCGTTCTCGAGGATGGGACCGAGATCAGTGTTCGACAACACTGGAGGGAGCGGAGCGATAAAGGCCGCTATCTCAACCGGATTCATAAGAAGGCTTGTCGGCTGTTTTCAACCACTCTGGGGCCGGATTATGACGCCGCCCATGCCGATCATTTCCATCTCGACATGGGCAGCGTTGAAACCTGTCGTTAGATCGCTAATCGCGATCTAGTCCTGTTTGCATGTATAGCCGTCTTCGGTGACTTTTTCGACGGTCCCTGGACCCCCGCAGACGCGAAGCGCTGTTTCAGTATTGAGAGTGATTTGCTCAGAGTCTGACCAATCCCCTTCGTCTACATGAATACAACCGACGAGCCCGATTAAGGCGACGCTCATGGCGCCAAACATAATTGTCTTTTTCATTTCCAGCCTCAAAATTGATCTCTTCCCCTGAACACGTTTCACCCATGCGCAGCTTTGTCTGAACGAAAGTTGAATAGGTTGCGCAATCAACCAATTAGTTTCGGGACGAGGCGTTCGCGTGATGGCGGAATAGGTTTGTGGACGGCTGAAAACAATCGTTCCTCCAGAAAATAGCCGGTCAATTGAAGCGCGTCTTCAATGTCCTCTGCGAGCGCTAGCGCACCGGGATCAATCAAGAAAGCCGGCAACGGAAAAAGACGTTCGACATAGTCTTCAGCTTCTGACCCCCGCACCGCGCGCCCGGTTTTCGGCGAAACATGTGTGAGCCCATCATTCGCACCGGAAAGCGCGCATTTCTCGAGATCCAGACCAAAGCCGAGTGCAGATAGCAGCCCAAGCTCCCATCGCGCATAAAGGGCTGGCCAAACCGGCCAAGTGTCCAGCGCATCTAGGAGTAGTGTGGTCGGTGAATACAAAGCCGAGCCCGCTGCGTCGCCTTCGTCTACGGCGCCGCGTAAGAGAGCAGCGATAGCTGTGATGGCAGTCAGAACCTCTGGACGATCGAGATAGCGGCCGGCGCGGCTGGTGATGACTTCAGCGACGGTGAATCGCCCGAGTTGTTCTTCCAATCGCGCCGACCAGGACAGCTCGACGGTATTGCCGGGCTCGAATTGAGCGCGTTTTTTGCGGCTGGATCCGCCGTAAACGAGTCCAGACCGGCGGCCTTTGGTGGCGGTTAAAACGTCAAGAATGAGACCGCTTTCGCCAAAGCGCCGCCCACCTAGAATCAGCGCTTGGTCACGCCACTCCATGCAGGCACTCCCTAGGCATCAAACTCCAAACCGACAGACTGATAAGCCTCGCGGCGCTCCATCCATTTAGGATCAACTTTGACGAAAAGGAACAGATGCACTTTCTGACCAAGCAATTCGGTAAGGTCTTCGCGAGCGGCCTTTCCAATTGCTTTGATCGCGCTGCCGCCTTTGCCAAGCACCATGCCTTTATGTTGCTCTCTTGCGATGATGATGGCCTGACGTATGCGGATCGAACCATTGTCGAAGGGCTCCCAACTCTCTGTGTCGACCATCAACTGATAGGGCAATTCCTGATGAAGGCGCAGCATCAGTTTCTCGCGTGTGACTTCAGCGGCCAACAAACGCATGGGTAAATCCGCCGTCTGCTCTGGTGGATACATTGCGGGGCCTTCCGGCATCTGCGCAGCGAGTTTTTCGAGGAGCGGTGCGACCCCGTCGCCATTCAAAGCCGAAATCATAAAGATCTCATCGTACACGCCAGCTGCGCTAAGTTCCGACATGATGGGAAGGATGTTTTCATGCGCGAACAGATCAATTTTGTTGAGGGCTAGAAAGGCTTTCTGATCATTCTCTTGCAGCGTTTGCATGACGCGCCGGTCGTCTTCGACAGAGAGCTTTTGCGCGCCTGTGGCTTCGCCTGCCTGTTCGGCAACCCATGCAGATGCGTCGATCAGATGCACGACCGCGTCCGCGTCGTCAGCGCCTGACCACGCGGCTTTGACCATGGCGCGGTCGAGGCGCTTCTTGGCTCGAAAAATTCCGGGCGTGTCGACCAATACGATTTGCGCAGGGCCGTGATGCGCGACCCCGCGGATCGGAAAGCGCGTCGTTTGCACTTTGTGGGTCACGATCGCGACTTTCGTTCCAACAAGAAGATTGGTGAGCGTCGACTTCCCGGCATTGGGTGCACCGATGATCGCGGCGAAGCCAGCATGGGTAATATCCGCCGCATCGGGCAGGGGAGTACTTGTATCGCTCATGATTGTTCCAGAAGATCTAGGAGAGCGCCAGCTGCGGCGCGTTCAGCTTCGGCCTTGCTACCACCTTTTGCGGTGGCGTCACCATGGCCTTCAACAGATACTTTAACGGTAAAGACCGGATCGTGATCGGGACCACTCGTGCCCGTCGTTTCATAGACCGCATAAGCAGCCCGATGCGCACCGCACCAGTCGCTTAATCTGGTCTTCGGGTTGTCGTTTGGATCAACAACATCCTTGGTCAAACCATCGAAGTGCCAACATTTTTTGATGAACCGCTCGGCGGCATCTAATCCACCATCAAGATAGATCGCAGCGACCAGGGCCTCGACGGCATCGGCGACGGCTTTGTCATACTTGCTGGACACATTTGTGCGCATGGAGGCATCCATAAAAAGGTAACCGCGCAAATTCAGATCCGCGCCGACTTCAGCGCAAGTTTGTCCGCTGACGAGATTGTGGAAGTGCTTTGTCATAAATCCTTCCCGCTCTTTCGGATACTTATTGATCAAAACCTCAGCGATCACGAGACCCAGGACCCGATCACCGAGAAACTCCATCCGTTGGTTCGAAAAGCCTGCTCCGCCGCGATATTCGTCAATCAGGCTGGGATGAATGAGAGCATGAAGCAAGATCTCTTTATCGTTAAATTGATAACCAATCGCCGCTTCCAACGTCTGTTGTTTCTCTTGTGTCAATTTCGGCTGGCGCGCCGATTTCGCACTTGCACGTAGACGTGTTCGTTTCGGACGAGCCGGCCGCTTCATTTCGGCAAAGCCTCAATAATGACCTGTGCTTCCGCCCAAGGGTGGTCGTCCGTCATGGTCAGATGGACATGAGCGACATGTCCTTCAGGTGTAATTTCGGCGAGGCGTTTTTCAGCGCCTTCCGTGAGTTTTAGCGTGGGTTTGCCGGAAGGCAGGTTGATGACTTCCATCATCTTCCAATGAACACCGCGGCGGGGCACCCCAGTACCCAGTGCTTTTGCGCAGGCTTCTTTGGCCGCAAAACGCTTCGCATATGTTTCTGCGGTGAGGCGTCGACGACGCGCTTTGGCGATTTCGCCTTCGGTGAAGCAGCGCTTTTCGAAGCGTTCACCGAACCGGGTGAGAGAGCCTTGGATCCGCTCGATATTACACAAATCGTTCCCGATTCCGATGATCATGCGCGTGCCTCATCCATCAGTTTGCGCATATGCTGGATGGCGGGCACGAGGCCAGCAAAGATTGCTTCGCCCATGAGGAAATGCCCAATATTGAGCTCTGTAAGTTCTGGGATTGCTGCGATCGGCTTCACAGTTTCATAGGTCAAGCCGTGTCCAGCCTGAGGCTCAATTCCAAGATCGATCGCGCGTTTTGCGCAATCCGCGATGCGTTCCAGTTCTGCTTCAGCGAGTTCCGTTTCACCGGCAAGGCTAAGCTCAACATACCGTCCGGTATGAAACTCGGTAATGTCAGCGCCCATTCGTTTGGCAGCGATGAGTTGGACAGGGTCCGGTTCGATGAAAAGCGAGACCCGACTGCCATTATCTTTCAGCATCCGGATCATCGGCACCAGTTTATTGTGTTCACGGGCCGCGTTCAGGCCACCTTCAGTCGTCCGCTCCTGACGCTTTTCGGGAACAAACATCACCGTTTCTGGTTTAAAATCCATAGCGATAACGTGCATTTCGTCCGTCGCGGCCGTTTCCATGTTGATAGGGAGATGCGTCGCCGCCCGGATCGCCAGCAAATCTGGATCCATAATATGCCGCCGATCTTCGCGGAGATGGAAGGTGATGCCATCCGCGCCGGCTTCAGTGGCCATCTGCGCCGCCCGCGCAATATCGGGGTGGGACCCGCCGCGAGCGTTCCGAATGGTCGCAACATGATCTATATTGACGCCAAGACGTATCCGGTTTGCCACTATTTAAGCCCCCGACTGCCGGGTTTAAATGCGGGGATCGCTTGAAGCTCATCTGGAAGTTCATCCGGATCATAATCTGGAAACTTGATCGCAGCGAGTGATACCAGTTCACATCCTACATCAGCTTTACCGCCGCTTCGATCGATGATGCAGGAGCCACCAACGACCGTTCCGGGCAGCTTGATCAATGCGTCGACGGTTTCTCGGAATGATAGTCCCGTTGTGACAATGTCTTCTGCGATCAGAACACGGTCAGACTCTTCAAGTTCGAAACTTCGTCGAAGCTCGAAACTTCCTTCGACGCGCTCGACAAACACCGCGCGACAGCCAAGATGACGTGCGAGTTCATAACTCGGGATCACACCGCCCATTGCCGGTCCGACCACCACATCAACCTCTCCCAGCCGTGCTTTGACCTTTTCCGCCAGAGCCGCACAGAGCTTTGCCGAGAGTTCAGGTTGCGAGAAGACGAGAGCTTTTTGGAGGAAAATCGGACTGCGACGTCCAGAAGATAGAATGAAATGGCCTTCTAAGAGAGCGCCTGCATCGCGAAAAACCTGCAGGACTTGTTCGTTATTCAAATTCGCTCTCCTCGAGCCGTTCGACGCGCTCCACCACGGCGAGGGCACGTAAGGCGGCTTTGATTTGCTCTAAATGGCGTAAATCGTCGACTTCGATGTCAAAGACAAGCTCCATAAAGCCTGGCTCTCGCGCATGGGTCGAAACACCCGTAATATTACCGCCGGCTTGAGCGACGACACTGCACTGTTGGGCCAAAACTCCTTTATTGTCAGCGGCATTGACGGCGATTCGGCCTACGGCCCGGACACCGGTTTTCGCTAGTTCTGTCCATTGCAGGTCAACCCAGAGTTCGGGCTTATCATCAAACTCTGCAACTTTGCCGCAATAGATCGTGTGGACGACAAGCCCCCGATCTGGCTGCCTCAATCCTACAATACGGTCTCCTGGTATGGGATGACAACATTCGCCAAGGTGCAAGGTCACACCGGGTGTGAGATTTTCGCCTGCGATCATGCTCGCTGCGTGCTCGTCATCGAGCATGACTTTCGGTTCAGCGTTCTCCGCTATCATGTCGAGCCCAGGAAAGGCGACATCGAGAATGCGGATGACTTCGTCATGACTGCGCCCGAGCGCCTCGAACATGGCTTGTACGCCGTCAAATCCAGCACGTTCGGATACTTTGCGCATATCCACGCCAACAGGATCGATTTCGAACTGACGCATTGCGCGCTCAAGCATGTTCCGGCCAAGATTAGCAAATTGCTGTGCCTCGAGCTCACGACGCAGGCGGCGCTGGGCCGCTCGGGCCCGACCTGTGACACACAGGGTTTCATAGCCGGGCATCGGGCGTGGGTCGGCGCGTCGAATGATCTCTACGACATCACCATTTTGCAGCGGTGTGCGCATGTTGCGGGGGACACCGTTTATCTTGGCGCCATCACACGTGTCCCCAATCGCGGTATGAACCGCGTACGCGAAATCCAGTGGCATAGACCCGGCAGGGAGCAAGACCAGTCGGCCATTCGGCGTGAACGCGAAGACGTGCGTGCGGTACATCTCCATTTTGGCGTGTTCCAGGAAGTCCTCAGCGTCGCCGCCATGGGTCAATAGTTCGCCAAATGCGCGCAGGTTGGCCGAAGGGTCGAGACCCGCCGCACGAGAGCTGTCAATATCGAAACCATAGGCGCTGTTTTTATAGGTCCAATGCGCCGCAACTCCGCGTTCCGCAGTATTGTCCATCTCTTCTGTACGGATCTGAAGCTCAACCAGTCGGTTACTGCTCGCACGTACCGTTGTGTGGAGTGAAGCGTAGCCATTCGGCTTTGGCACAGATATGAAGTCACGAAACCGATCGGGCAGACACGCCCATTCGGTATGGAATGCCCCGAGCGCTCGATAGCATTCTGCCGGGGTGTCCACGATGATCCGAAATCCAAAAATATCGGCCACATCCTCAAAGGAAATCGACTTCTTTTCCAGCTTTCGCCAAATCGAATAAGGTTCTTTACGACGCCCCTTAATTCGGCACTCAATGCTCTCACGTTCCATGACCTGGCGAATGGCCAGGCGAATGCGTTCAAGATCGTCTTTATTACGGGACTCTAGCGTTTCTAGCTGCGCCAGGATTTGCGCACGCGCTTCTGGGTTCAGGTGTCGGAAGGAAAGATCTTCCATTTCCGAGGCCACATAATGAAGGCCCACTCGACGTGCCAACGGGGCATAGAGGTCCATCGTCTCACGCGCGACGCGCCGTCGGGACTCTTCTTTCTTTTTGAAATGCAGAGTCCGCATATTGTGCATTCGGTCCGCGAGCTTGACCAGCAGCACCCGGATATCATTCACCGTCGCAAGAATGAACTTTTGGAAGTTCTCGGCCTGCTTACTTGCTTCACTCTGATATTCGAGTTGTCCGAGCTTTGTCACCCCGTCGACGAGTTCAGCGACATCCGTTCCAAACTCGGTTTCGATGAGATTTAAATCGACGTCGTCGCAGTCTTCGACCGTGTCATGGAGCAGACCTGCCATGATGGTGGCTTGATCCAGACGGATCGATGCGAGGAGCGTTGCGACACGGACGGGGTGAGAGTAATAAGGGTCACCGGATTGACGGAGTTGGTCGCCATGTTTCTCGCGTGCAAACTCATAAGCACGATGCAGAAGTGCCCGATCAGCATCCGGCTGATACGCCAGTACCGTACCTGCAAGTTCTTCTTTTGTTAGAAAAGGCTCGTCATCACGAGTTCCGCGCGGCGGCCTAGAAGCGCGCGACCGATCCTGTGCTTTGACGGTCGCAGTTGCCATTCACACCTACATTCGGTCGTCGCGGCCGGATTCCAGTTCGGCCTGGTACGCGCGCATTACATCTTCTTCGGTCGCGGCTGGGCCAGACTGAAGGGCGAGACGATCCGCTTCGCGCTCTTCTTCTTCTCCAGGACGGACTTCTTGAAGTTCGGCCACGAGCGATTCTTTGACCACTTTCAGGTCAATCGACTCGTCCGCGATCTCACGCAGAGACACCACGGGGTCTTTATCGTTATCGCGATCCACGGTGATCGGAGATCCTTCACGGATCATGCGCGAACGCTGAGCCGCCAAAAGGATCAGATCGAAACGATTTGGGACTTTGTCAACGCAATCTTCAACGGTCACACGGGCCATATAAATCTCCTGTAGCCCGCCCTTATATGCAGTGCAGCAGACAAGCGCAACCCGCACTTGCATTGAAAAAACCCCTCATTTACTCAGGCCAGCATTGCAGATCTGATAATTAAAACTGGAATTAAAAAATGGCCTTCTACAAGGATGAGAAACTCGCGCTTTTTATTGACGGAGCGAATCTTTACGCGGCCGCACGCGGCCTGGGTCTGGAAATAGATTTTCGCAAGCTTATTCAAGAGTTTCGCAAGCGTGGGCGCTTGCTGCGCGCGAACTATTATACAACACTCACGGAGACCGAAGATCACAATCCTGTCCGGCCACTTGTTGATTGGTTGTCTTACAATGGTTTCAACACCGTCGTGAAGAACGCCAAAGAGTATACTGATCGTGAAGGTCGCCGAAGGTTTCGTGGCAGCATGGATATCGAAATTGTGACCGATATGCTGGAACACGCGCCAATGCTCGACCACATGGTTTTGTTTGCAGGTAATGGGGATTTCCGACGCGCGGTGGAAGCGGCGAAAGCTAAAGGCGTCCGTGTGACCATTATCTCTTCAGTTAAATCTCAGCCCCAAGTGATCGCTGACGAGCTGCGCCGCGAAGCGGATGCGTTCATTGACCTTGAAGAGATGTCCGATCTGATCGCCAGGCCGCGGAAAGACACGGATCATGATCGTGAAGTTGAGGAGGAGTACGATGAGTGAAGTCGTCGCCGAAGCGCCGAAAGAGTGCGATCTGTGTCCTCGTTTGAGAGACTTTATCCTCACCCAACGTGAAAAAGAGCCGAACTGGTACAATGGCGCCGTGCCAAGTTTTGGCGATAACAACGCACAACTGCTTGTCATCGGGCTTGCGCCCGGGCTCAGAGGGGCCAATCGGACAGGCCGGCCGTTCACGGGAGACTGGGCGGGAGATTTGCTTTTCGGGACGCTTGAGAAATTTGGCTTCACACACGGTTCTTATGATCGACGGCCAGATGATGGATTGAAACTCAGGAATGCAATGGTCACCAATGCTGTGCGTTGCGTACCTCCTCAAAACAAACCCGTGGGCGCAGAAGTGAATCAGTGCCGCCTATTTCTGAAAGCGAGAATGGATGCACTGCCTCGGGCGAAGGTCCTGTTATGCTTAGGTAAAATAAGCCACGATTCAACCGTGAGAGCGCTGGGATTGCGATTGAAAGATCATGCGTTTGGTCATGCATCAGAATACAAGATTGGCGATTTAACGTTGCTATCGAGCTATCATTGCTCGCGATACAATACCAATACCGGCCGCCTAACAACTGAGATGTTTGAAAGCGTGTTCAACCGAGCAAAAACGCTGATCGAAGCCTGAACCTTGCGCCGCGCCGCGAGCCCCATTAGCTAATAAGCAGGATCGGAACCAAGGGAGACTTCGCATATGACGCCACTTCTCGTCGTGTTGGGGCTTATTGTCCTGCTTGCTGTATTTGTTATCGGAATTTACAATGGTTTGGTAGCTAAGCGTCAGCGCTGCAACCAAGCCTTCGCAGATATCGACGTACAGCTGAAACAACGTCAAAACCTCATCCCGAACTTGGTTGAGACGGTCAAAGGCTATGCTGCGCACGAGAAAGAAACGCTCGATGCGGTGATCCAAGCGCGTCAGAGCGCTGTGAGCGCGAATACGCCGGGGGAGATGGGGGCAGCAGAGGGCATGCTTGGACAAGCACTCGGTCGCTTGTTTGCGCTTGCAGAAGCCTATCCCGATCTGAAAGCAAACGAAAATTTCCTCGATTTGCAGGATGAGCTGGCTGTGATCGAAGACAAAATTGCTGCAGCTCGTCGGTTCTATAACTCCGCGGTGCAGGACTATAATACTGCGCGTGAGCAATTCCCCGGCTCCCTCGTTGCTGGCAGCTTTAACTTCGAACCGCGTGAATTCTTCGACTTGGGCGAAGACCGTGTGTCTATGAGCACACCGCCGGAAGTCAAATTTTAAGGCCAACCGTTTCGTCTGAGAGAGATTGAGAGAGGGCGCCGCGGCGCCCTTTTTTGCAACGATCAAAACAGTGGGATGGTTCTTATCCTGCGACGGTCGGCAGCCAAGTCGCCAAGGCCGGTATCGCGGCGACGAGGGCGATCATGATAAGTTGTAGACCGATGAACGGGATCGCACCGCGCCAGATGTCCAGCGTATCCACGCCGTCTGGGGCCGCACCTCTGAGATAGAATAGCGCAAAGCCGAAGGGCGGCGTCAAAAAGCTGGTTTGAAGGTTCAGCGCCATCAAAATAGCAAGCCAGATAGGATCTGCCCCTAAAATTATGAGGGGCGGTGCAACAATCGGTACAACAACGAAAACGATTTCAATGAAGTCCAGGAAGAAACCGAGAATGAACATGACCAGCATCGTGATCGCGAGAGCCCCCCAGAGGCCGCCCGGTATGCTCGTGAGAAGGGCTTCGACATAATGCTCCCCACCATAGGCCCGGAAGACAAGCGCGAATAAACTGGCGCCAATCAGGATCAGAAAGACCATGCTGGTGATCTGAACGCCGGAGGTGAGGGCGCTGCCAAACTGCTTGGCGCGCATCAGGACACGCGCCGCAGATAGTAGGCCGCCAAAAAACACCAAGCTCAACAGGGCGGCGATGACGATCCCGATCAAGTCACCTGTTGGAAGTGCCTCTCGATTAACGGTCAGGTCCATCGTGTTGGCGAGAAGACCGAGCAGAAGCAGGCTGATGAACGCCCCCCAGATACTACCAAGATCGCCGGTTTTGCCATGCTCTTTGGCCAGGCGAAGACCCGCCAATAAAAGCGCCCCTCCGGCGCCGATCGCGGACGCCTCGGTCGGTGATGCCAATCCACCGAGAATTGATCCAAGCACAGCGATAATCAGCAAAAGAGGCGCCCCGAGACTGCGAGCGATTTCTGCAAAGCTCAGCGGTTCGGAATGTTCATCTAACGCGACCGCCGGGCTTGCGCTCGGACGCAGAATAGCTGTCATGACAAGATAGAGCAGATAGAGTCCGACCAGCAACATACCGGGCAATAATGCCCCGGCGAACAAATCCCCGACCGAGACCACGCCCGCGCCTCCGCCAGATCTCATCGCCGCGGACTGATTGGCGTTTGAGACCGCATCTGCGAGCAGAATGAGGACGATGCTCGGTGGAATAATCTGACCGAGGGTTCCACTTGCGGCGATCGTGCCAGTAGCAAGTTTCGGATCATAACCCTGCCGCAGCATGGTTGGAAGCGCGATCAGCGTCATCGTGATCACGGTTGCTCCCACAATTCCGGTAGAGGCGGCAAGAAGCGCTCCTACGATCACAACTGCGTAGCCGAGTCCTCCACGCACCCGCGCCAACAGACGGCTGGCAGTCTGCAAAAGATCATCTGCGACGCGTGAGCGTTCCAGAATCACACCCATCAGGACGAATAACGGGACGGCAATCAGGACCTGGTTTTCCATGGACCCGAGAATGCGGCTGGGGAGATTCCGCAAGATCGGCAGCGGTATGAGCCCAAGCTCAACGCCTATGAAACCGAAGATCAGAGCGACGCCGCCCAAAGTCAGTGCGACCGGATACCCCGCGAGGAGTGCGAGGATCGCGCACAGAAACATGCCGAGAGCGAGGACGAGTTCGATTTCCATCAGCCCGCTCCGCCTGCAGCGGGTTCGTGGAGGGTCTCTTCGCGCAATCCGCGGATGATGAAGGCCGCTTTAATCGCTTGGCTGATACCTTGTCCGATCATCAAAACCGCGAAGAGCGGCACCAGGGTTTTAAACAAATACTGAATCGGAAGACCGTCGCTCTCATTGAACGGTTCGAGGTCCAGCCAGCTGCGCGCTATGAGTCCCGACGCCGAGTAGAGTATGAGAATGCCGATCGGCGCAATAAAGACGAGAGACCCGGTGAGCTCTATCCCAGCCCTTATTTTCGGGCCAAAGCGCGGTCGAAGTATATCAACGCGCACATGACCATCGTCGCGCAGAGTGGCTGCAGCGCCTAGCATGAAGATCATGGCGAAACTGAATATCACACTGTCATTCAGCCAGCTGAAACTGAGGCCGAAGACATATCGAAGCAAAACCGCCGCCAGCTGAATCAGGATGATCAAGAAGGCTGCAGTGACCGCGACGCCCATCGCGAGCCCGCTAATGCGGTCCAGAATACCGTTGAAGAAACTCGCGACGTGTTCTAGCGGTTTCGGCGCAATCAATACGAGGATTGGAAGCAGCAGCAGAGGGGCTAATGCATAGCCCGCATATCGTAGCCCGGTGCCTGTGACTGTTACGAATGATTCCATATGCCCGCCCTCATTGTCCTCTTAAGGACTTGCTGGTTAGAGCTCTCGAGCGGCTAAGTAAGGCGCATCCGAAATTGAAGCCCAACCGCGCATTTTCTTGAGCGCGTCTTCAAAGCTCTCATAGATCCGCTGTTCAAGATCGCCGCCGGATCCGGCATCGCTGCGAACGTCAGCTGAAATCTCTTGCACGCGTGCCATGACCTCCTCAGGGAATTGGCGCAACTGCACGTTTTCTTCGGTCACGAGTTTCTCAAGATAAACGCCGTTCTGATAAGTGAATTCGCCCACAGAAAGGTGGTTCACGTCATTACACGCGGTACGGATGATGGCTTGTTCTGTGGGCGTGAAGCTGTCCCATTTGCGCCGATTGATGCCAACGGCGAGCGCGCTGCCAGGTTCGTGAAAACCAGGGCCGTAGTGGAATTGCGCTTCGCGATGAAATCCGAGGAAATAATCATTCCACGGTCCGACCCATTCAGTGGCGTCGATCCGGCCGGTTTGAAGCGCCTGATAGATTTCGTTGCCCGGGAGCGCTTCTGCGGCGCCGCCCAAGGCGCGGATCACATCACCGCCGAGACCCGGGATACGCATCTTGAGGCCGCGAAAATCATCAAGACTGTTGATTTCTTGTCGGAACCACCCGCCCATCTGGTGCCCGGTATTGGCGCCCTGGAAGGCGATTATGCCATATTGTCCAGACAGTTCTTCCCAGAGCGCTTGGCCACCGCCAAAGTCGATCCAGCCCATGATTTCCGCGGCTGTCATGCCCATGGGGACGGCGGTAAAGAAGTTGTAGGCTTTGGACTTGGACTGCCAGTAATACTCGGCACCGTGATACATGTCCGCATTGCCGGACGCGACGGCATCAAAGGCTTCAAAGGCCGGAACAAGTTCACCGGCAGCGTAGACCTGGACTTCCATCTGGCCGTCAGAGAGCGTGTTGATGCGATCTGCAACCCTTTGCGCCGCCGCACCAAGACCCGGCAGGTCCTTTGGCCATGTTGTGGTCATGGTGAGGCGTGTTTTCCGCCGTTGGACCGCGGGCGTAGAGACACCATCGCCTGTGTTTGCTGATTGTCCACAGGCTGCCGCTGCCAAGCCAGCAGCGCCCACAGTGGCCGCGCCTAAGAGTTTTCGGCGATCGATCATCCGCTCTCTCCCGATCGTTTATTCGTCGTTTTCTAGAGGGCGCCAGCGTCCACCTTCAAGCACCTCAAGCGGCTGGAACCGCCGCTTATAATCCATTTTTTCGCTATTCTTGATCCAGTAGCCCAAATAGAGATGAGGTAGTCCGAGCTCGGCGGCATGTTGGATGTGATCTAGGATCATATATGTGCCGAGGCTGCGACGCCGCAGCGCTGGATCAAAAAACGTGTAGACCATAGAAAAGCCGTCGCGCAGCACGTCCGTGAGGGACATTGCAATAAGCGGTGCGTCTTCCGCCTCGCCCTGCCTGTACTCAAAAAGAAGGGTTTGCACGGGGCTGTCATTCACCATCGCGCAAAACTCGCGATATGCCATATCGGACATGCCACCCCCATCATGGCGACTGCTCAAATAAGCTTTCAGGAGGCGAAAATACTCGCGCGTGGCGCGCGCTTCCACGGGGCGACGAACGAGGTCGCGATTGTCGCGCAGGACGCGGCGCTGATTACGACTTGGTACAAATTGCGGAACATCTACGCGAACCGAACGGCAGGCATTGCACGTGGGACAGGCCGGGCGATAGGCGACACCTTGGCTGCGTCGAAACCCGGCGCGACTGAGCTGATCGTGTAGGGCGTCCGGATTGTCCTGGGTCAGATGGGTAAACCCTTTGCGCTCAATTTGCCCGGGAAGATAAGGACAAGGGCTCGCGCCGGTTACGTAGAACCGGAGCCCGTGCCGTATCCCCGGCAATTGAAAGAGCGACTCATCTAACTTCATTCACGTATTTTACGCACTTAAAGATCAAAGCGCCAAGGGGCTATGATCGTAAATGCGGCCCACATTATGATTACCAGTGGACCACCAAATCGTAAGAAATCTCCAAATTTATAATGACCAGGACCCATAACTAGCATGTTTGTCTGATACGCAATGGGTGTCGCGAAGGCACAGTTTGCAGCATATATGACGGCCAAAAGGAACGGAAAAGGCTCGGTGCCGGTCTGCTCTGCGGCTGAGATTGCGATTGGCGTAAACAAGACCGCGGTCGCAGCATTACTCAAAATATTGGTTAATATTGCGACTGCGAGGAAGATCGCGGAAAGGATCGCCAAAGTGCCAAATGGAGATGCTACGAGAACAACCAGTTCGGCGATCAATTGCGCTGCGCCCGTACTTTCCAGGGCAACGCCCATCGTCAGGGCCGCCGCGATCACCAGATAAATCCGCAAATCAAGCGAACGAGCCGCTTGTCTATGATTCAGGCATTGCAGCAAAATCATCAAGGTTGCGGCCACAATTGATGCAAGGGTGATAGAGGCGAGACCGGTTGCAGCTGCGACGACCATGGCAATCGCGATCAATCGCGCGACTTGCGCTTTCGCCGTCGTTGGAAACTCTGATTGGGACCACTCAAGCAGAATAAGATCGCGGCTGGTTCTGAGGTTTCGAAAAGCGCTGATCGGTCCACAAAGCAAAAGCGTGTCACCGGCTTCAAGCCGGATTTCGCCGAGCTTGGTGCGGATCATACGGCTACGACGTTGAATTCCGAGCGTCACGGCGCGCGTCAGACGACGAAACCCAAGCATCTCTACGGTCCGACCAGCCATGCGCGAGCCGGGCGCGATCACGGCTTCCACGAGGCCGAGTTGGTTTTCTCCATCATCATCGGTTTCAGGGACTCCGCTTTGCCAGATATCCTGCAACATCGCGGGTTTGTCTGAGAGCAAATCTGTGAGGGCTTTGCGCGTGGCGGCGACGATGACGAGGTCTCCGGGGATCAATCGCACCTCATCATAAGGGGGCAGAAGCGCGCGCTCACCGCGCTGGATCATACGAACCGTCATGTCTTTCAGTTCGGGAAACATGCCGGCGACGGCTTCCTTTCCATCGAGAAAATGACCTGGCATGACTTCGAACTGAGCCACGAATTGCTTGCCCGACTTCACCATTGTTTCTGTGAAGTCTTCTCGATTCGGGAGAAGGAGGCGGGAGGCGAGCAACAGGTAAACCATGCCGACTCCCGCGAGGATCAGACCAAATATCGTCTGATCAAAGAAACCAAGCTGTTCGGATGTCAGCCGCTCATAGGCATCGGCGGCCAGCAAGTTGGTTGAGGTACCGATCAAGGTCGTCATGCCCGCAAAGATCGAAACAAAGCTGAGCGGCATCATCAGTCGCGAAGTCGAAGCACCCATGCGTGCCGCGATCGCCGACATGATGGGCAAGAACATAATCACGACTGGCGTATTGTTCGTGAACGCGCTGGTGACAAAAACCGCGAAGAAGGCCCCGACGAGCGTCAAAGCTGGGCGTTTATCATAGGAGCGGACGAGCGCTTTGGTCGGGCCTTCGAGCGCCCCCGTTTGGAACAAACCTTGGCCGATTACCAGGAGCGCCATAATCGTAATCAAGGCGGGATTGGCAAAACCTGACAAAAGAAGGGATACCGAAATCTCCGAGCCATCGTACGCTGTCGCGCCGGGGAAGCTGAAAAGCAAAAGAAGCGCCGCTATAATGCTCACAGAAACGAGTTCCATGGACCAGCGATCGAGCATGTAGAGAATTATGGTGAAGCCAACGGCCGCGAGGCTCGCCCACATAGGCCAATGAGCCAATATGTCTGCGGTCATTCCGCCTCCAGGATGATTCTCATCATAACAGTGTCGTCTTAGGCGCTCTTTGGGGGGATGACCAGAACAATCGATATCCGTCGATTGGCGCCATCCTCGGGCTTATTTTCGAGGAGCGGGCGGGTATGCGCAAGGCCCGCGACGCTTTGAATGCGTGCGTCCAAAACGCCTTCTTCAACCAACAGACGACGTGCAGAATTGGCCCGATCTGCCGATAACTCCCAGTTAGAATATCCGGCTGTCAAACTTGGGTGAGAATCTGTGTGGCCTTCAATCTTTACTGGTAAGTCAATGAGCGCGATAGCGCGTCCGGCAAGGCGTGTGAGATGTTCTCCGGTCGGATTCAGACGCCCGTCTCCGGTTTCAAAGAGGGGCCGTGCAGCCATGTCAGACAAGTCTATGCGGACCAGATTGGCTTCGGCGGTGATGGTTACGCTCGAGCCATAAGCCAAGAGCGCTGCATCTGCGCGTAACTCGTCTGCGATCCTCAATACATCGGATTGCAGTTCTGGCGCATGTGCAGACTCAGTCTTGGCGGTCGCCCCAAACTGATGCGCTATGTTTTCGCGTTCGCCAGCAGACACGCCGTGAATGATCCACATGATCAGGAAAAACGCGCACAGAGCCGTCAGAAAGTCGGCATAGGCCAGCTTCCATGTTCCCATCCTGCGGGCGGACGCAGCGGGCATTCTGCCCTTATTGCGCCGGGAGGAATAAGCAATTGCCATATTTTTCCCTAAAGACCCTTCTGGCCTAGATCTTTCGCATAGTGCATCAGGGTGAATATCGGTTGAGAACCGGGCGATGGATTTAGATGAAATTTGTACGATCGATGGTGATCGTCGGGCTTGAGGAGCGATGGAATGGCGCGAGTGGCGTTTTTGGGTCTGGGGGTCATGGGTTATCCGATGGCGGGACATTTGGTGAAGGCTGGCCATTGGGTGATCGTCTGGAACCGGACTCATGCAAAAGCCGAAGCCTGGGCCAATTCCAATAAGGGCGAAGCCGCCGCGACACCCGCAGACGCAGCCTTTGGGGCAGAGTTAGTTTTTCTTTGCCTAGGCGACGATCCAGATGTGCTCGCTGTATATGATCAGTTAGAGCCAAGCATCGGGGCTGGCATGGTCATCGTCGATCACACCACGGCCAGTGCGGGTCTTGCCAGATCGCTATGTGATCGCGCAGCTGAAAAAGGCGCTGCGTTTTTAGACGCGCCAATTTCAGGTGGGCAGGCAGGCGCCGAGAATGGGCAACTCACAATCATGTGCGGCGGATCGGAAGAAGCATTTGCGGCGGCCAAACCGATCATGGACGCATATGGCAAACGCATGACCTTGATTGGAAACAGCGGAGCGGGCCAGCTTGCAAAGTCTGTAAACCAGATCTGCATCGCAGGTATTCTTCAGGGTCTTGCGGAAGGGCTGCATTTCGCAGCGGAGGCGGACCTGGATATAGATCGTGTAATCGAGGCGATCAGCGGCGGGGCAGCCCAAAGTTGGCAGATGGAGAACCGGTGGGAGACCATGGACCGTGGTGAGTATGAACACGGCTTTGCGGTCGACTGGATGCGCAAAGACTTAAGAATTGCTCTGGAAACAGCTCGGGACAACGGGGCCAGTTTGCCTGTCACAGCGATGGTTGATCAGTATTACGCCGACATCCAGGCCATGGGCGGCTCGCGATGGGATACGAGCAGTCTGCTCGCTCGCATGGGACGCAATGTGAAATAGATGCGCCGCCTGGATCTACATATGCGGGACGGGGAGGTGTTCGAAACAGCCTTACGCGCCATTCGCGCCGCAGACCCGGTTGATTACATTGTCGTGCCCCTCGAACAGAAGGACCGTCGGTACGTGTCGGTCTTTTTGCGAGACGGAACGCGGCAAACCTTGGTCGATAATCTTCAGGCTTGTTTAGAGAACGAAAAAGACTGGCGGATATCGTTGGTTTCCGTCGAAGCGTCGGTACCGAGCATTCCGGAAGACAAAGAATTGATGTCTCGACGCGCTTCGCAGCGAAAGATGGCGCTGCGCGAGGAAATTTATCAAGATGTGTCGGCGCAAGCGAACCTGGATCGAGACTTCATCGTATTTGTGATCCTGTCCACGATTGTTGCGGCGATTGGCCTGCACTCAAACAGCGTCGCGGGTGTCATCGGCGCGATGGTGATTGCGCCATTGCTCGGGCCAATATTGGGCCTCTCACTTGGCGCAGCACTGGGGGACCGGGATCTGCTGTTTGGAGCGGTCAAGACGCTTGGTCTTGGCGTATTAGTTGCGCTCGGATGCTCGATTTTGATCTCGTTTGTGATCCCTGTTGATTTTTCCAGTCGCGAGTTGATGTCGCGCGCCGAGGTGAGGCTTGACGGAATGGCGCTGGCGATTGCAGCTGGCGCGGCCGCCGCGCTTTCTCTGACCCGCGGGGCGAATTCGACGCTCGTTGGCGTGATGGTCGCAGCCGCGTTGCTACCTCCCGGAGCGGCGGTCGGTTTGTTTCTGGGCACAGGAGAATGGGCGCTGGCGTCGCGCGCAGGATTATTGCTGGGATTGAACGTTGCGAGCCTCGTCCTTTCTGCCCTGGTTGTGTTCCGATTGCGAAATATCCGACCCCGCTCGTGGCTTGAGAAAAAAGGCGCAGATCGGGCGGTTGCGATTAATATGGCCTTGTCGACAGGGCTATTATTGATCGCCATCGTTTTGATTTTGGTGCTGGACCTTGGAGCCACTGTGTCTCTGGGATAAGCTTTGCCGAGGGAGGGTGAAAATGGCCAAAGCAAACAATAAAACAAAAGCGACGGAAGTTGATCCGAAAGACTTCATCTCTGGCGTCGAACCAGAAAAGAAAAAGGCCGACGCTGAAGTGTTGCTCGATTTCTTCAATCGGGTGACCGGGCTAAGCCCAAAAATGTGGGGTCCAAGTATCATCGGCTATGGGCGCTATGAATATAAATATGAAAGTGGGCGCGAAGGGGAGTTCATGTTGACCGGGTTCAGCCCCCGGAAGCAGAATCTGACCGTCTACATTATGCCTGGGTATCGCTATGGCGAAATGGAAGACAAGTTGAGCCGTCTTGGCAAACATAAGCTCGGAAAATCTTGTCTCTATATCAACAAGCTCGCCGATGTAGATTTAGACGTTCTCGAAGAGATTGTTTTGGATGGGCTGGACTATATGCACAAAACCTATCCGACTTATGTCGTATGAGGCGCGAAAGCGCGGTCTCATATTGGTTGTTGCCGTGTAAGCCGGATGCGGCGCGTTACAAACAAACTATTGAACGGCTCACTTCTGAAAACGACACGAAG
The DNA here is from genome assembly GCA_038527765.1 of Pseudomonadota bacterium. GTDB lineage: Bacteria > Pseudomonadota > Alphaproteobacteria > Caulobacterales > Hyphomonadaceae > Henriciella. The sequence continues at coordinate 136,136 of JBCBFK010000002.1, read as the reverse complement.
GCGTTTGAGCCCCATCTCACACTTGGAACGCTTCACGCCGTCATACCGGATCTAACGTCGACCTTTGCGACGTTGAAGACGATGACCCTGCGTCCTATCGAAATCGGCGCGACGGCGGTGTTTACAACATCCCTCTTTGTGCGGTTTTCACCAACGAGAGACTTGCTCAATGCGCGCACAGAATTTGAACGGCTTCCTGGATTTCGAAAGGGCAGGATGTTCGACCCCCATATCAGCCTGCATTATGGCCCCCCTCCAAAAGTCTCAATGCAATGGCCTGAGGTTCGCGCCCTGTTGGATCGCCCCGTTCTCTTCGATCGCCTAGTTGCGGTCGCTGTAGAGCTTCCGATTACACGGGCTGATCACTTGGATTCATGGGTCGAGCTTGAAACGCTAGAGCTGTCTACGTCTTAGGCAGAGCGGGCGGCTTCGATCTTCTTTGCAAATCTGGGAGCGCCGTAGCACCGGATCGACAGTGTTCCAATCGCTGTTTTGATATCGATAATCTGGGTGCCAATCCCAAATCGTGTTTCGACGTCCGTGATGCCTCGCAATGGGATCACCACGGTCAATGACTCTGGGTCTTTATGGATCGCGCGATTGAGACCGTTTGGATGAAATTCGACGGCGTCTTTTGTCAAATAGGCGGTGCCACCGACCCAAAGACCCCCCATGAGTTTCTTTACAGCATTCGTCCCCAAGCGTCCGCCCGCGCCGAGAAGACTTTGGGTCCGATCGCCAATTTCAGCGTCTTTCATCAGCGCATTCGCGAGCTTCCGTGCGATGACGTTTTCGGGTTTGCTCATCACAGACCTCCCATAAAGCCTGTTCCGTTAAACCTGATCGCTTCGGCTTTGACCAGTCGCGGCACACTTCAGCCTAATTCGTGGCTGCGCGAGCGGCATCAATTTGCGCTTTCAGCTTATCTGCACCAAGGCACCTGATTGTCCAAGAGTCATCGGCGGTGACCAGATCGAGCATCGGGCCAGACATGCCGAGGCGTTCTCGTACGGCGTGGAGCTCTGACAGTGGCAATTCGAACTTCAGGTCATCGAAGTTTTTCACAAACAGGCCGTTCAAACGAGAGGGTTGGAACACCAAAACCGTTGGGGTCAGAAACACTTTCCCTTGCATCCAGGTGCCGCCAATGAGTTTTTTGGAGATCGCTGCGCTGACCTGTCCGTCCATGCCGAGCATAAGTTTAGATAGCCGCGCCATCTTCACCCCGTCCAAGAGCGCACTTACGGACTTCTCAACAATCACAGCCTCTGGCGTTTTCATTTACGTGTCCCCGCTGAAGAAATGCAGCTTCTTTCAATTTAGATTCTGAGCGGCCTTTTCGGCAAAATAGGTGATAATACCGCTCGCGCCGGCGCGTTTAAAGCTCAGAAGCGTTTCCATCATCACGCGCTCACCATCAATCCAGCCGTTTTGAGCAGCGGCTTGGATCATAGCGTACTCACCCGAGACTTGAAACGCATAGGTCGGAACTTGAAAGGTCTCTGATACGCGCCGGATAATGTCGAGATAAGGCAGCCCCGGTTTGACCATCACCATGTCTGCGCCTTCTTCAATATCCATCGCGACTTCGCGCAGGGCTTCATCGGTATTGGCTGGGTTCTGTTGGTAGGTTTTCTTATCACCGATTAGCGCCGTCGCGGATCCGATTGCTTCGCGGTAAGGGCCATAAAAGCCGCTCGCATACTTTGCCGCGTAAGACAGGATAAGCGTATTCGTGTGTCCGGCGTCTTCCAACGCAGCTCGGATCGCACCGATGCGGCCATCCATCATGTCAGACGGGGCGACAACGTCAGCACCTGCTTCAGCTTGAACAAGCGCCTGTTCGACCAGAACGGCGGTGGTTTCGTCGTTCAGCACGTAACCGGTCTCATCAATCAGGCCGTCATGTCCGTGGCTGGTAAAAGGGTCCAGGGCGACATCGCAGATGATGCCGACCTCGGGTGCAGCGTCTTTCATTGCCTTGATGGCCGAAGGGACGAGACCGTTGGGATTGAGGCTCTCGCTGCCTTCCTCATCTTTCACCGCTGGATTGATATGTGGAAAAATCGCAATCGCCGGAATTCCCAAATCGCGCGCGCGTTTCGCCGCTTTGGCAGCCTCATCAATGTTCAGTCGGTTCATTCCCGGCATTGCAGACACAGGAATCTTTGGCTCGTCACCGTCATGCACCACCATAGACCAGATCAGATCTGCCGGTGTGAGTACATTTTCCGCCGTGAGTTGCCGAATCCAATCTGCTTGGCGCAAGCGGCGCAGACGAGTTGCGGGGAAGGACTGGCGAAATGGGATACTCATTCTGGCTCCGGCTTTGGGGCACCAAAGCCAAACAGACCTCGACGCACTTTTCGGCGCATGAAGCACCGCTTCGTTACGTCCATAAACGGTCTCTGCGCATCTTCAATCTCTCGCATATAGGGATCGAGCTTGTCATTTGAGATTTCACGAAACCCCATCGATCCATAAAACGGACCATTCCACGGTATTGTGCGGAAGGTTGAGAGACTGACATGCGGGAGTTTACGGATTTCCGCTTCCGTAAGCACCCGGATCACAAGGGCTCGACCAATGCCTTTCTGTCCGTGGTCTGGATGAACGCTGACCTGATCGAGATAGAGCCCATTTCCGCGCGGGCGGATCAGAGCAAAACCTACGGGCCATCTATGCTGATTTCGCGCAACAAAAACGTTTCCGAGCGGCATTTCCGTTTCAAACACATCAGCCGGGACGTGATCGTCCAAGGCATCTTCTGACAATAGGCCAGTCGGGCCGAAAAGGGCTGAAGCTGCCTTATCCACCGCGATCAACGCAGGAATATCGTCCGGTTCACCGGGTGTGATAGAATATCCTTCCGGAAGGTCAGACATTGACGAATAAAACCCCTATGGCATGTCTCGCGCCAAATAAGCACAAAGAGAGCCAAATACCATGACCACTCGCCTGACAGAAGAACAGGTAATGATCCAGGATATGGCGAAGCGATTCGCAGCTGATCGGCTTGGACCGCACACGTCAGACTGGGACAAGAATAAGTACTTCCCGGTCGACGTGATCCGAGATTCGGCTGAGCTTGGATTTGCCGGGATTTATGTCGGCGAAGATGTTGGTGGGTCTGCATTGGGTCGATTGGATGCCGCGCTGATTTTCGAGCAACTCTCCTATGGCGACGTCTCTACCGCGGCTTTTATCTCGATCCATAATATGGCCAGCTGGATGATCGACCGCTTTGGCTCTGAAGACCAACGCAAAACCTGGCTCCCAAAGCTGACCAGTATGGATCTGATCGCTTCCTATTGTTTGACCGAACCCGGCTCCGGGTCAGACGCCGCTGCAATGAAAACGACGGCCGTTCGCGACGGTGATGAGTATGTCCTGAATGGCTCGAAACAGTTCATTTCCGGGGCAGGCACGAGTGATATTTATGTTTTGATGGCCAAGACCTCAGATGAAGGCGCCCGCGGCGTCTCTGCGTTCATTATTCCGCTCGGCACGCCGGGGCTTAGCTTTGGCAGCAATGAACAGAAAATGGGATGGAATTCTCAACCCACCCGACAGGTTGTATTGGATGATGTCCGCATTCCTGCGCATAATCGCATTGGCGACGAAGGACACGGTTTCAAATTCGCGATGGCGGGGCTCGACGGAGGGCGTTTGAACATCGCTGCATGTTCACTCGGCGGCGCGCAACGCGCGCTCGACAAAGCGATTGATTACGCCAAAGAGCGACAACAATTCGGAAAACCAATCGCAGACTTTCAGGCCATTCAGTTCAAGCTCGCGGATATGGAAACGGAGCTCCAAGCCGCGCGCGTAATGCTATACGAAGCAGCGTCGAAGCTCGACGCGAAATCGGCGGATGCCACGCGCTGGTGTGCGATGGCCAAACGGTTTGTAACGGACACAGGCTTCAACGTCGCCAATGAGGCACTTCAGATCCATGGTGGCTATGGCTACCTGTCCGAATATGGCGTTGAGCAAATTGTCCGCGACTTGCGCGTGCACCAAATTCTCGAAGGCACCAATGAGATCATGCGCGTCATCGTCAGTCGCGATATGCTAAGCTCTTAAATCGTCGCGTCGCAAGTTTGCGCGCTGAAAGGTCTGGCCGTGCACTTAACGCATCTCATCGTCGATGATTTCTTGCCCAATCCTGATGCGGTGCGCGCAGAAATCTTGAAGATGCCGTTTCCGCCTCGGCATGCGGACTCCGTTTACCCGGGAAGGAATGCCGAACACCGGCTTCAGTTTGAAGGGTTGGAAGGTTTGATCGGCGGCCTCGTCCACGAGACTCTCACCCCGAAGCTGCAGACCGCACATGCAAAACCTCGTATGGCGTTGGACGGTGATACGTCCAAGATAAGTGTCTACGTCGACAACTGTCATTGGTCCGCCATGATCTACCTGTCCTTGGACGAGCATTGCCAAGGCGGAACGCACTTTTTTGAGCACCTTCCAACCGGTTGGGAAATGGCGCCGGTCTTTCCCGGCGTGGCAGAGGAGAAAGGCTACCCGAGCGCCCGCGAAGCGCTCGAGCAGATCCTCGTGAATGACGGCAATGATCGCTCTAAATGGCGCGAAACGATGACGATCCCGATGACGTATAATCGGCTCGCGCTGTTTCGTGGATACCTATGGCATGATGCCGGGGTCTCGTTCGGCAGCAGACCTGAAACGGCGCGTCTGATCTTGCCGTTTTTCTTTGAGAAAGTGGGTTAAGCGGCCGGGTAGGCTTTACGACACCCCGATCATTAAAGTATTCTTCTCTCGCAGCTTTCAAAAGACAAAGCGCTGGAGGAAATTATGGCTATTCAAATTACACCCGTTGATGGGGTCGGCGCGGAGATTACCGACATCGATATCAAGTCATTGAGCGATGAAGACTTCGCTCAAATTCAGGACGCTTTTGCTGAGCACGGCGTGATTTTTTTCCGGGACCAAGACACGGCAGAAGAAGACCACATCGCCTTTGCTGAGCGGTTTGGCGACATCAATATAAATCGCTTTTTCGCGGCACATCCAGATTTTCCGCAAATCGCGTTGGTCGCCAAGGAACCAGATCAAAAAGACAATATTGGTGGTGGCTGGCATACCGATCATTCGTATGACCATGAGCCAGCTTTGGGGTCTGTGCTCGTCGCGCGTGAGCTTCCGGAGTCCGGCGGCGATACGATGTTTGCCTCTATGTACGCGGCTTACGAGTCACTGCCAGAGGCACTCAAAGAGAAAATCGAAGGCCGCGAGGCTGTGCATTCCGGCAAGCATATCTTCGGTGAAGGCCCTGATAGCTATTATAACTCAACCGATGCAGGCGGCGACGATGCGAGCGCCGGTCGGATCGGAAACGCTGCGGTTGCTGAAGCGCTCAGCGACCCAGTTCACCCCTTGGTGATTAAGCACCCGCTCAGTGGCAAGAAAGCGCTCTACGTCAATCCTGCCTTCACACGCGAAGTGGTCGGTCTGGACAAGTCAGAGAGTGATGAATTGCTCTCTGACCTTTATACGCACGTATTTTCTGGCAATAGTTTTCATCACCGCTTCAAATGGGAGCCGGGCTCTATCGCAATGTGGGACAATCGTTCAACCTGGCATTGGGCGTTGAACGATTATCAGGGCCAGCGAAGGGTTATGCACCGCATCACGATCGAAGGCTGTCCACTTCACGCCTAGAACCGGAAACCAGCGCCGATCGTTGCAGAGTCCCATTCAGGTTCGAACTCTTCTGGCTTGAGACCGTATCGCGTAAAGTCAGCACGAGCATAGATGCTGTCCGTAATGTCGAAGGTGGCGCCAAGCCCAAGCGCTGCGGTGTATCGTTCTTTTGTATATTCAGTTCGAAAATCTTCGATCGCCGGATCTGATTAAGAGCTTAATGCAAATTCTTCCCTGACCTCTGCTAATCCTAAACGGGCATAGGCTGAGAAGCGCTCGTTGACCGGCAACGTTGCTTTTCCGAACACACCAAAAATCGACTCGATTTTATTGTCACTTCTCCGTTCCACGACGACGGGGTTCTGCGGGTCGTCAAGGATAACGACACCAAAGGACTGAGACTGCGTATTTGTTCCAGACGAAAGATCAGCTTCGACAGACAGCATAGACGTAAAATTGTATCCAAACCGAGTTCCAACGAGGGTAAAGTCATTCGCAAAGTCCGAGCCGAAATCCGCAGATATGGCGCCTGCGTAGGCTTCAACAAAAAACTTATCATCGCCCTGGGCGCACGCTTCGAATGAAGCTGTCGCCAGAATAAGGGTTGGGAGGAAATATTTCAAAGACTGCATTACAAATTGCCTTGTGCAATGGGTTGTAACGCAGTGCTCCTTCCTTACGGGCGTTCGCCGTAGGATCAAATTACAATCTTGAAATAGTCCTGTAATAACAGTTAATTACAGGATTTTCATGTACGGTTAGGCAATCATGCCACCGTCTAGGACGATCGTGTGTCCATCGGTCCAAGACACCGCGCGAGAGGCCAGATAAATCGCGGTTCCGGCAATGTCTTCAGGTTCGCCCGCGCGCTTGCGTGGGATTTGTGAAACCGTGTGTTGATAGATCGCATCATTGCTGGTCGCGACTTTCGTCATATTGCTCGGGAAGAAGCCGGGGGCGATCGCGTTGACATTGATATTGTCTCCCGCAAGGTCTGTTGCCAAGTGTTTGGTCAAGTGGATGACGCCCGATTTACTCGCAGAATAAGCGTAGGCAGGCATTCCTGGATTATCAAAACCATGGATCGAGGCGATGTTGATCACGCGCGCCGGGTCTTCATGCGACGCCTTTGCGCGCAAAAGCGGCAACGCTTTCTGGGTCATGAAGAAGATCGACTTGATGTTGATGCTCATCACCTTGTCCCAACCGGCTTCCGGGAACTCTTCGATCGGAACCACCCAATTGGCGCCGGCATTGTTGACGAGGATGTCGATATGATCTTCGCGCTCAGACACAGCATTTACGAGCGCTTCTATCCCTTCAACGCGTGAGAGGTCAGCCGGGATAGCGTGGCATTCCCCGAACTCTGAAAGCTCCTCCGCTTTGGCGAGGAGGGGGCCTTCCTTCCGGGCGGAAATATAGGTCTTCACGCCATTCTCGACAAAACCGCGTGCGATCATGGCGCCAATACCGCTTGATCCCCCGGTAACAATGGCCGTTTTCCCCGAAACATCAAAAAGCGCTTTCATGCCTGATCTCCTGTGTATTGATTTCTTGCACGCTGACCCACCGCAGCTGCCTTGTCCATGAGCGCCGTCGCGCGAACTGCATGTTATTCAGGAATTTGTGAGGCGCGGGACTAGTTGAGACGTATGAATTGCCGTAGGGACGCGGCGCTTCTCCCTGCAAGACCAGAGCCTTACTATGACCCAGTCGACCTTCTCAGCGTTCGCGGACCGTATCAATCTATCCGCCTGGACCAAGACACAACGCGCAACCTTCACGCCCGAACGCATTCGGATCGAAATACTGGCAGGTTTGACCGTTGCTTTGGCGCTCGTTCCTGAAGCCGTCGCGTTCGCCTTCGTTGCCGGGGTCGAGCCCCTGGTCGGGCTTTATGCGGCCTTCCTCGTTGGCTTGATTACCGCGGTGATGGGGGGGCGCCCGGGCATGATTTCTGGCGCGACAGGCGCGCTTGCTGTCGTCATGGTGGCTTTAGTCGCGCAACATGGCGTTGAGTATCTGTTTGCGACGGTCGTCCTCATGGGCATTCTTCAGGTCGCGGCGGGTGTCTTCAAGCTCGGGAAGTTTATCCGTCTTGTGCCGCATCCCGTGATGCTGGGCTTCGTCAACGGGCTCGCCATCGTGATTTTCCTGGCTCAGCTCGGTCAGTTTCAGGTGCCGGGGACGGCGCAACCGGATGGGCATAGTTTTCTCCCCAATGGTGATTGGCTGCCCATGCCCGAGATGACGATTATGCTCTCACTGATCGGTGTGACCATGTTGATCATCTGGGGGCTGCCAAAGCTAACACGTGTGGTGCCTGCACCCCTTGCAGGGATCGCGGTGGTCGCAGGGTTGGTGATCGGCTTTGGGATCGATACCCCCGTCGTTGGAGATCTGGCCAGCATTCAAGGGGGGCTGCCGACGTTTCATGTTCCGGCCGTTCCCCTGAACCTTGAAACGCTGGAAATCATCCTGCCGTATGCGATCATTCTCGCAGCGATCGGCTTGATTGAGAGTTTGCTGACACTCAACCTTGTTGGCGAAATCACCAATCAGCGAGGTGGTGCATCACAAGAATGCGTTGCGCAAGGGTCAGCCAATCTTGTGACCGGTTTCTTCGGCGGCATGGGCGGCTGTGCGATGATCGGTCAATCCATGATCAATGTGAAATCGGGCGGACGCACGCGCTTGTCTGGTCTTTCCGCTGCGCTCTTCTTGTTGGCGTTCATATTGATTGGATCGCAGTGGATCGAAATGATTCCGCTCGCTGCTTTGGTTGGGGTCATGTTCATGGTCGTAATCGGTACTTTTGCGTGGAATAGTCTTCGCATCATGTCGAAGATCCCATGGACAGATGCCTTTGTGATCATCCTGGTCACCGGGGTGACGGTTTGGCAGGATCTCGCCGTTGCTGTTGTGGTTGGGGTGATCGTAAGCGCGCTCGCCTATGCCTGGAACAATGCCAAGCGTATCCGCATCATCCAGCGCGATTCCATACGAACACCAGGCGCAACGGTTTATGAGATTGAGGGACCGCTTTTCTTTGGTTCAACCAGCGGATTTGCCGAACTGTTTCATCCCGAAGAAGACCCGGATGTCGTGATTGTCGACTTCATGCGATCTCGCATTGTTGATCAGTCAGCATTGCAAGCAATCGAGGACTTGGCTGCGAAGTACAAATCAAAAGGCAAGACGCTCAAATTGCGTCACTTATCGCGGGACTGCCACCAACTGCTCCGTAAAGCTGGCCAATTGATGATCGATAGCGTCGACGACCCAGACTATGAAATCGCCGCGGACTATAATGTTCGCACCGGGATTTTCGGGGGTGGACACTAGGTCACCTCTGGACCCGCATTCGGGCCCGCGTTACGCCGGAGTATGACTGAAACTGTAAGAACAAAAGTGATGGGCGGGGTTGGTTATCTGACGCTCAACCGTCCCGAGGCGCTGCACGCCCTCAATTTGGAAATGTGCGAGACTATCCTCGCCGCGCTGCAAGTCTGGGCGCAAGATCCGCACGTTGAGCTGGTTGTCATTGATCACGAAGACGGTACTCGCGGCTTCTGTGCGGGCGGCGACATAGCGATGCTGCGCGAAAGTGGGCTAACCGACGGACGCCAGGCCCGCGCATTCTTTGCGGAAGAATATCGCATGAATGCTGCGATCAAGGCGTTTCCGAAGCCTTATCTAGCGATCATGGATGGGGTGACCATGGGTGGAGGTGTCGGGCTGTCCGTACATGGCTCGCATCGCATCGCCACGGAACGCACGCTGTTTGCGATGCCAGAAACTGGGATCGGGCTTTTTCCAGATGTTGGTGGTGGATGGTTCTTACCGCGCCTGAGAGGAGAATTGGGCACTTGGCTGGCGCTGACTGGTGCTCGGTTGAAAGGCGCGGATGTGGCCGCGGCGCGCGTCGCGACACACTTTTTGCCGTCGGAGCTGATACCAAATCTGAAAGCGCAAATCTTGGAAGCGGACTTTTCAGTTGGCGCCGCTGAAATGCTGGGTGAAATTCTCTCTCGCCTGACTCATACAGTCCCTGCAGGTAGCTTTGAGGGCCATGCGCCGACGATCGACACTTGTTTCAGCGGTGATCGCGCCGAAGAGATTGTTCAAAATCTGGAAGCGGACGGCACGGACTGGGCCATTGAGCAAGCAAAAGCGATCCGTCAAAAATCGCCTGAGACCGTCAAGGTCGCGCTTCGCCAGGTTAGAGACGGCGCGGCCTGTGAAACCTTTGAAGACAATATGCGAATGGAGTACCGGATTGGATGGCGCAAAGTTCAGTCACCGGATTTCATTGAAGGGGTACGCGCTGTGATCATCGATAAGGATCACGCTCCGGCCTGGTCGCCCTCGACCTTAGAGGATGTCACTGACGCTCATGTCGAGACGTTCTTTCAGCCTCTTGGTGAAGACGAGCTTCGTTTTGAGTGAGCTGCGATCCGATCTGGAAGCCTGGTGCGCGTCTTACATCAATGCGTTCCTCTCATGGGACGCGGACGCGATCGCTGCACATTGGGCGTTCCCCGCGCTGACTACTCAGGCAGGACGATCGTTCGTTTTCAAGTCGGCCGAGCATTTCGCAATCAACACTCAGCGCCTTCTGGACTTTTATAAGTCGCAGCAGGTATTTCAGGTCGAGCGTGTGGTCATGGACCTGATGCCCCTGAGCGAAACTGCGGTCAGCGTCAAAGTGAGTGATCGCATGAACGCGGCAGACGGAACTGAGATTGCCACATGGCAAGCCGCATACGTTCTGCAGAAACGCGATCAATCCTGGCGCGCGATCGCAGCGATCGCAGACGGAGAGGTTGCCGCTTGGGCGGCCCGTGGAACGCCGCTTGGAGGTTAAGCCATACCGCCGGAGGCGATATGATAAAGATAAATCCCAGCATCGCGAATATCGAACACAAACGAGAACAGGATGACACCCGTCATGGACGCCGCCCAAAACCGGAACATGGGTGGATGCCTGGGGTTCGAAAATGGAATATTCTTTAGCAATAAGTATAGGGCAGGGCTCCAGAACACGAGATGACCAAGCGCAATCGCGCCGCCCAGGAAGGGCCAACCGAACGCCCTTACGATGATAGGAGTCAACGGGACAGAGAGCAGAATGCCTCCGATGGCCCATCGAGCGACTTTGTACTTGTGGACAAAAAACAAGCTCGACAGAAACGTAACCGTCAATACACCAAGCCAGATTTGCACCCAGAGCGGTGTAGCGGCGACGCCGGCGCTGGACCCGAAGCGCTCGAGCGCTCCATGGCCATATTCATAAGCGGCTTCATTTTGAGCCAAAGCTAACGTGAGTGAACTTATAGATCCGAAGATCAAGGAAGAAATAATATACTTTTTTACCATGGGCTTTCTCAAAGACGCAATTTTTCGCGTATTTTGCCCCTAGCGCTAACTATTTCGGCGCTTCTGTTAATGATTACAAGTCCAAAACAAGATGTGCTTAACGATATATAAGGTTCATCGCTGTAAATCTGCTCAAACTACAACAAAAGTTGAGTGGTGATGGTAATGACAATGTCTTATAACGCGGCTGAGGCCGTGAACGAACCTGTGAGCGTCGCAGAGTCTTTCGTAAAATCTCTTTCGCTTTTGGAGCAGGCGCATCGCCGTCTCCATGATGTCGTAAAGGATGATCTCGAGCGTGGCGGCGAACGCCACCTGACTGGTGTGCAGGCGCTTCTATTGTATGAAATTGGCGAAGATGAAACCCCAGCTTCGGCCTTGCGGTCGCGGGGCGCTTTTGCCGGCACGAGCCTGTCTTACAATGTGAAGAAGCTTCAGGAAGGCGGCTATCTTGTTCAGTCTCGGTCTGAGCGTGACAAGCGAACGGTTCGGCTGAAACTGACCGAGCGTGGTCACAAAGTACGCCAACGGGTGGTTGATCTGTTCGAACGTCAAGCGACGGCTTTGGAACCGACTGCCAGCGTTCGGCAGGACGATCTGAGCCAGTTGAACAAGACGGTTTCTCGTCTTGAGCGTTTCTGGACGGATCAAATTCGTTTTCAACTATAGATAAGTTTACCACAGCCCAAATATTCAATTACTATTTGGGATGTACTTGAGATGGATTTCTGTATTTATGGTGCTGTCGCGGTCGGAGGCTGCGGCAGCACCATGGATTCAGGAAGAAGACGCCCTCTATGTGCGGATCTCCGTTGCCGATGAGATTGTCGAAGGTTTGCGCGGGACGAGAAGCGACGTTTATGCCGAGTATGGCATTACCTCGAGAACAACACTGAGCTTCAAGGCAGAGCGCATCCGATATGGTGACGCGAGCGATTTTAACAGTGATGGTTGGCGCGCAACGGTTCGGCGCTCATTGATAAACATTGGGGCGTTCACGGCGTCTGCGGAGCTTGGTGCTCTGCAGGGGGCCGCCATCGGGGGTCGAAATGGCTGCGACACGCTCGGGATTGAATTGCGATCAGGTCTGTCCTGGTCTGGAACCTGGCGTAACCGACAGACTTTCGCGTTTAGCGAGGTCGCGACTCGCAATTACAAGAAATGCCGACGCGATCGCCTAGAATTGGGATTTGGGCAACAGGCGACCGAGCGCCTTTGGAATATCATACAAGTGTGGCTTGAGCGCGGGTCGCCTAACGCTCAATCGTACAAAGTGCAGTCTGAAGTGCTTTGGCGGGGCGAATATGCGGACTTTTCGATTGGTTATCGCCAGGAAATCGGTGGGGTCTTCCAAGAAGAAAGCGTTTTTTTGGCCGTGGCGCGCCAGTTTTAGCGCCCACAGCCGTTTGTTTCCTTACTCGGCGACATAACCCGTCTCTGACATAATGTAGGCAATCACCGCTGTGCGGTCCTCGTCTTTACGCACCCCAGCAAAGCTCATCCGATTGCCAGGCAGGAAATTGCGCGGACTTTCGAGCCACTGGCTCAAGATTTCAGGCGTCCATACAATGTTGGATTCTTCTACGGCTTTCGAATATCCAAAACCTTCGACGGCTCCGATCTCGCGTCCAAACATGCCATACAAGTTCGGTCCGACCAGGTTCGGTCCCCCTTCGGCGACGGTGTGGCAGGACTGGCAAAGCTTGAACGTGCGACGGCCTCTATTGTAGTCTGCACTTTTGTACGGTTCTGGCAGCGCCGCGAACGCTTCAGAGGCAGCTGTCTCGACGGTCTCCGCTGGAGCGGACACCTCAGTAGGTGTCGAGGTTGCCTCGGTAACAGCCGGAGTTTGAACAGTATTTTCTTGCTGAACAGTGTTCTCGGTTTCGCCGCCGCCGCAGGCAGATACAAAAATAAGCGCGCTTGCCATCAGCGCATGTTTAGGGTTCAGATTCATCGAAACAGGGTCCTGTTATTCCGGGTATTTCCGACATAATGCGTGAAATTCTGAAGTGCGCAATCTGCAAAACTGTCTCAACCCCGCATTTGAAGTAATAAGCGCGGCTGTTGATCGAGCTACAGTTCGAGACGAGCCAATAAGGGCGATGTTAACCATACTTCGTTACTCTCTCAGAATAACAAAAAATACCGATGGTGGTGAAAATGAGATGGGCTATGACTGGGCTTGCTGCGTTTGCAGCGGTCCATATGCAGGTGGCGTGCGCCGATCTGCAGCGTTCCGATGTTTGGATCGGACTTTCTGACAATCAAAGCGGTTTCTTGCTCGATGAAGACACAGGGTCTCTCTGGATGACAGGACCGTGTTTGAAGCCGCTAGAGTCGGCGAGTAAAACTGGATCGCGCTGGGTGTCGCATACTGTGGAATTGGTTTCTATCGGGCGCGGACTGGCAACGCTCGATCAGCTATTCGAACTCGAACTCAATGAGAGCGCACCGATGATAACGGTGACGTCCAATGGGCGGGGCGGGGCACAACGCTTTTCGGCGGTGATCGATCGGAATTGTGACTCCAGTGGGATCTGTGCAGACTTAATTGCCACGCAGCAGGCCTGCCAGGGCTAGCCCTCCGCTTTTGCGGTTCTAATGCGTTTGCGTGCAGGTCTTCTGATCGCGGTTCTAGCCGCATACACCAGTGCTTGGGTGAGCGCTGCTGCACAATCTGTTGCGCCTACGCCTCCGGTAGAACTTACCGAAGACAGAGGCCCTCAACCGATTTCGATGACAGCCCCAGAAACCTTCGAGCTTGAAGAGGCTCCCAACAGTGCCATCAGTATTGAGCACGAGGATATGATTATTGAAGGCGAACTCGTATCCGTGCGCGCTCGTAAGATCGATGACACTGCCCGCTGGTTCAATTTAACCGACATCGCCGCGACTTTGGACAGTCGTATTGAGCTTCACGACACATTGCTCGGGTACCATCGTCTCCAAGACGGTACCTTGATGACGATCAACATGGCCGACGGGAAAGTGCGGTCGAACAAAACTGTTCTTGGTAAACTACCGGGATTTGAGCCGCGCGAAACAGCAGATCCTTGGATCGATATCAACGCCGTGACGATCCTGACCGGGACCCACGCCTCGCAAGACGACAAAGGGCGTACCGTCCTGAAACTCGACGAAAGATTGAAGCCACAATTCGGGCTAGAGCTTTGGGTTGATGGTGTCCCGATCGATGTTTTCGAGAACGAACCCCGCACGGTGGGCCCGGTGCTGCTCGTCCCCTTAAAGCCGATCGTTGAGGCACTGGGTCATGACCTCACCGTCGCGAATGGGACCGTCACCGTTCGCCGTCAGCAAGACCAGGCATCGATCAATCTCGAACTCGCAACAGGCTTAATCTCCGTCAACACCACGCCGCGTGGGATCACACCAGACATGCAGCTTGCGGAGCGCGATACCCTGGTTCTGCCTTTTGGTGCCGTGGAAGCTCTAACGGGCACGCATGTTAAACTTGTGCCAATGACCAACCGCGTTGAAGTGACGCTCGACACGCGTCTTACAAGCACGGCGCTCCCCGGAGCGCGCGTCGCAGACGAAGCACGCGAAACGCCATTCACGCTAGAAAGCCTGACTTATCAAATCAATGATCGCGGTCCACTTCGCGCAGAACTCGCAGGTCATGTGAGCCAATACAATTTCCGGGCGCAATTAGAGTCGGCTGGCGGTTTGGAAAATCTTGCGGCACAACAACCCGGTTGGGCGTCCGTCGATATTGCGGCTTTGGAAGGGTGGAACGCGACGCTCGGAGATTACACACCAGCATTTCGTGAGCTATCTGGTGTAAGCGCAAGCCGCATTCGAGGTGCGTCATGGCGCAAACAACAAGCCAATGGCGCTATTCTCGCGATTGCTGCGGGAGTGCCTTTGACTGGCGCAAAGCAAGACAGCGAACAGATCGCGGTGCCCGAGTTCGGCGGGGTCGCCGCTGGCGTGCGCCTTATTGCGCAAGACCAGTCTCAAGACGTTGGTATCGCGGCAGCCATGTCAGATGATGGCGACAACGCTTCGGTCGTGGCGAACGGACAAAAGTCGTTCTTCTTCGATGAGCGCGATACAGGACTGCAATCTGCATTTATCTCTGGTGACCTTGGTGCCTTTTCTGGCGATGCCAGCGGAGTCGATGTGCGGTTCAGAGGGGCAGCGAGCTATGCAATCAACCGTCAGACGGGGTTGAGCGCTTCCATCTATCATGAGGGCGAGAAGTTTTTTGCGGGCGCGGATCGTCCCTCCTTTGAAGGGGTTTTTGATCAGCGCAATGGCGCACATACAAACCTCACTCTCGGAGCCAACTGGCGCGCGGATCAACGCATCGGAATGCTCAACCGACTGGGCCTGAGCAGCCGCGCCTCGGTTCGATATAAAGGCGGTGATGATGCCAATACGTCTAGCAGCTTAAGCATCGCTGCAAATGCGCAGATCGGCGATTTTGGTCCAACCGTTTCTGTCGTCGCCCAAAGATCCCTTGAACAGGGCGACACGAACGAGCAAGTCGCATCGCAGTCCGTACGCGTGCGCTGCGTTCAGCGTTTTGAACGTGGCACGCTTACCGCCTCTTATGCCTACTCTGATACTGAACGGGATACGGCCACCCAGCAATTTGTAGCAACCGCCCAAGCGAACCCCATTCGCAAAGGCTTCTCAAAAGGGGCACTGATTCAGATTGCTCCAAATGCAACGCTGAATTGGGACGGCGCCAAAACGCGCTTTAATGCGGGCGTTTCTGCCATTGCGAATGCCGGGCGAATCCTTGGTCCTAAACTGGATCTCCAAGCCCGGTTCTCAGCTTTTTCAGATTTCTCGACGGAAACAGAGAGTGCGGATCGCACCCGTTACCTCGGCGGCTTAGAGGCACGCTATCAACTAACTTCAAATGCCGTGTTGTCGGCGATTTATACAGACGATTTTGCAGGTCGGTCGGACCTCTCCATTGGTCTGCGCGGCGCGGTCAGTTTCAATCCTCCACGCGCCAGCCGTTTGCCAGATGAGGGGAAGGGCGTTCTCAACGGCCAAGTTTTTCTGGACCGTAACCGCGATGGCGTTCGTCAAGCAGATGAGCCGGGCGTACCTGGGGTTCGCGTGATGCTTATCGGAACGCGCCTTGGTCTGAATACGACACGCGAAGGCTATTTCACGATCCAAAACATCAAACAGGGTCTCTATGCGGTGACCGTAAGCCGGCAGAGCTTGCCACTTGGGTATTTGGTGCCCGAAAACGCACAGCCGCGTGTGACAGTAGGCGGTGGCCGCCGGACGGACGTAGATATCCCGCTCATTCTGTCTGGCCAGGTGCGCGGAACGGTATTCATCGATGACAATGCCAATGGTGAGGTTGATCCTGGCGAGCAACGTTTGGAGGGGCAATGGATATCGTTGCAACAGGATGGCGAAGGCGCGGCGCGTACGCTTCATTCAGCGTCCTTCGGACAGTATGGCTTCGAAAGCGTCGATCCGGGCAATTACACCCTGAAAACAACAGTTTCGGGGCAGCCCGTAACACAGAAATTCACAATTGACGGTGAGGCGCCTTTCGTGGTCGTGCCCATTCCGATCCCACCGGACCTTGCCCATCATGGGGGAGGGATCGACCTCTCCGCGGGCGTCTTAGGAGAACCCTGACGCCCATTTTAAGCCCTGGCTCTCAGCCAGGGCTTTTTTTATCCGATGAGGCTGGCGAGCACGCGCCGTTTGCCTTCATAAGGACGACGGCCATGCATAACCTGATAATTGTCCAGAAGTGCGACGTCGCCGGCTTGCCAATGTAAATCGAAAGTGACCCGATCCGAGATCTCGATAATCGTTTGCATATTTTCAGGATCGATCGGCTCACCATTTCCAAACGTAGTAGATTTGTTCGGGTCATTACGTGCGTCGCTCCAACCGCGAAACGCAGCAATCAGTTGATTGAAAAAGACCTTTCGACCATCCGGAAGCGTTTTCACAGCGTCTAGGACAGGACTGGTCACGCGCAAATTACCATCATCTAGCCAGCGCCAATCATAACCAAGTTTGGACAAGCGTGCTTCGGCTTCGGTCTCGCTATTCACGCTCAGCGTGTCACGCCAGCTACGCCCCTGGCCACTTTCTGGATCCGGAGCGTTTGGCATCGTGTGGGTGTATCTGAGACCCAAAGTTTCAAACTTGCTGGCGAGCTCAGGATGATTTGTTTCAATCTGCTCCATGACAATATCGCTGCGGCACACCGGCGTGGCGCCTCCGCGTTCGGGTGATATTTCGCAATAGAAGAAAAGCTTTTCCGGATAGATCGGCGTTTGGGCCATTTCGTGATGCAGAAAGATTTCGACGTCTGGCGGGGCTTCATTGGCTGTGAAGACGCGTGGCGTGACGTTTTCGCGAACCGCATTTGAAAGGCTCTCGGCATAGGAAAAACCGTCTTCGTCATAGGCGTTGATGGCGGCATCAAACTGTTGAGGCGAGGGCACGTCAAATCCTCGAAACAAAACGGTGCCGGTGCTCGCGAGCGCCGCATTGATCTCTTGCTTGTGATTAGAAACAAACACGGCCAGGTCTCCCTCGCCGGACACGACTGCGGGAAAGGGGAGGTCATGCAAGATTTGCTGCTCGGAAATGCTCGTAAGAATACTCATCAGAATGAAATCTCCACTGCTTGACCCGTTTCTATGGATTGATGCGCCGCAGCCCCCATTGCAACCGAGCGTAAACCGTCGAGGGCCGAAACTGTGGGGGAGCGGCCCTCTATCATCGCACTGTGAAAATCACACAGCTGGAAATAGGTCCCACCATGATGGTGCCCAGCCGAGAGCAGGGCAGCGCGCGTTTCGATCGTTTCGGTTTTGACCTGTTTGGCGTTTCCGAACCCGGTGCGAGGCGATGTGATAATACGGGCCGTCGGGATTTTGACTTCCATTTTCGCAGCATCACCAATTGCGCAGATTTCTTCCTGATCTTCGGAGCCTTCGGCAAACATACATAGGTCCAGATGAGCACGGACCCCATTCTCGAAATCGACCGTGGCGAAAGCATTGTCCAGAATATCCGGAACTTCGCCATTATAGCGCTCATCCTTATGGTTCACATCCATTGCGCCAGACGCATAAATGCGCACCGGTTCGCTCTGAACGATAACCCGCATCAAATCGAAAAAGTGACAGCACTTCTCAACCAACGTACCGCCCGTATTTCGAGAGAACCGGTTCCAGTCGCCGATTTTTTTTAAGAATGGAAAGCGGTGCTCTCGGATTGAGAGCATTTTCAATGTGCCGACGTCACCTGCATGCACGCGCTGAATGAACTCGGCGACCGGTGGCATGTATCTGTATTCCAAGCCCGTCCAGAACAATTTAGACCGCGCGCGCGCTGCGTCCGTAACACGCTGCGCATCTGGGATGGTCGTGCACAAAGGTTTCTCAACCAAGAGCGCCAGATCAGTCTGCAAGAGCTCCATGGCGATCGCGGCGTGGGTATGGTTTGGGGACGCCACGATCACGGCGTCGAGCGTTTCAGCGGCCAACATGTCCTGATGACCAGAATAGGCGCTTACATTATCGACGCCGGATGTCCGACACACCAATTGCGCGGCTTCCAATGACGCGTGGTGGGGATCGCAGATCGCGACCAGCTCCGCGCCCTCGATCAAGGCGAGGTTTTGAATGTGTTCCCGGCCCATCATACCAGCGCCGATCAGGCCGTATTTGCGTCTGTCCACCATGCGTTTTCATAGCCGGGCGCTTCGGTCTTGCAATTCAAGCATTGCAGTTTCGAAAAGAAAAAGCCCGCGCATCTCTGGGCGGGCTTTTAAATCTCTGTCTTCAGGAGGAATTATTCCTCATCTTCTTTCAGAAGGTCTTCCTTCGAAATCGTCTCTTCCTTTACCTTGGCGGTTTCCAAAATGTGGTCGACGACTTTGTCTTCGTAAATCGGAGCTCGCAGCTGCGCCATGGCATTCGGGTCTTTTTGGAAGAACTCAATAACCTGGCGTTCCTGACCTGGGAAATTCCGCGCTTCCCGGATCAGCGCTTGCTGGACTTCCTGCTCTGAGATTTGCACCTCAGCCACGCGACCAATTTCGGCGAGCACGAGACCGAGGCGCACTCGACGCTCGGCAATTTTGCGATACTCGTCTTTCAACTCGTCTTCAGACTTGCCTTTGTCTTCCTCAGCGGTGCGTCCAGCATCCATTTCAGCCTGTAACTGTTGCCAGATCTGATTGAATTCCTGGTCCACCATCTTGGGGGGTAAGTCGAAGTCGTGCTTATCGTCGAGCGCATCGAGGAGGTTGCGCTTGGCTTTCGCGCGAGATGCACCGCCGAATTCGTTTTGAATCTGCTCGGTCACCAGTTCTTTCAATTTCTCGAGATCGTCCAGCCCAAGGCCTTTGGCGAACTCATCATCAATATCGGGGGTCTTCGCAGCGCGTACTTCGTGCACTTTCACTTCGAAAACCGCTTCTTTTCCAGCGAGGTGGTCGGCTTGGTAGTTTTCGGGGAAGGTGACGTTCACGTCTTTCTCTTCGCCGGCTTTGGCACCGATGAGTTGCTCTTCAAAGCCTGGAATGAAAGAATTGGATCCAAGCACCAGTGTATGCTCTTCTGCTGCCCCACCTTCAAAAGGCTCACCGTCCAATTTTCCGAGGAAATCGATGACGACGGCGTCTTTGTCGCGCGCTTTCGCGGTTTTAGCACGCTTTTCGTATTTCGGGTTAGCTTCTGCGATTTGAGCGAGCCGGTCGTCCACTTCTGCATCACCGATCTCTGCGACGGGCTTGGTGATGGAGAGCTTTTTGATGTCGACGGGCTCAAAATCGGGCATCACATCGACGTTCATTTCATAAGCGAGGTCTTCGTCCCCAGAGAGGACCTTCTCCATATCGCTTTCCATTTTCATTTCAGGCTGACCCGCCGGGCGTACATCTGCGTCCTCGATCGCTTTTTGGCTGGTCTCTTGAACCAATGCCTGAACCACTTCACCCATAATGTCCTTGCCGAACATTTTCTTGACGTGAGAAGCGGGGACTTTGCCGGGGCGAAACCCTTTCAGGTTCATCTGCGGACGGATTTCCTCGACCCGCTCATCAAAACGTTTCTGTAAGTCGGCTTTGGGCACATTGACCTTATAAGTGCGGCTCAAACCTTCTACAGTCTCGACGCTTTCCATACTGGTTATTCCTTGTTGCGGGTCGGGTTAGCGAAACTTCGTGAAAACCCGCGCCATTTTCGGCATTTTGTGATCTGAAGCGGCGTCATATAGGGCAGGCGGCGGCGCGTGTCCACGCCGTGTCGATGACCTTTTGCAGAGAAAACGAAGCTCAGGGGTTGAGGCCTCTGGAAACGCCCGCTAAATGCCGCTCTCTACTGATGCGGATGTGGCGAAATTGGTAGACGCACCAGATTTAGGTTCTGGCGCCGCGAGGCGTGGGGGTTCAAGTCCCTCCATCCGCACCAAACTGCTCTGATTAGGCAATTTCTTTGCGTCGGGCCGCTCTGTTCATCATATCCTGGACAATCGAGAGAGGCTCGACATCATCCACTTGCGTGATCGGCATCCGGAATAAAGACCCCGGAGTCACGCCAAATTCGCGTTTGACCATCCGATTGAAATTGGCATCGGACGAAAAACCCCATTTTTCGGAAACTTCATGGATTTTACCGCGTTTATGCGGGGCGCTCGCGAGGTCTGAGACAGCGCGGTAGAGCCGGCGTCGCGCGATATATGTTCGTACCCCGTCAACGCGTTCAAACATCCGGTAGAGCGAGGCTCGCGACACGCCAAATGTCTTCAGGATCAACGTCACATTGATATCCTCATGCGCGAGGCGTTCCTCAATGAACACTTGTATAGAGCGTTTGAGGCTTTCTCTGGCGCGGGCACGTGCACTCATTGAAGCGCGATCGGGCGACATGGCGACTTCTACGCAGCCAAGGAACCGATCGATATCTGACGGATCAACAGACGTCGCTCCCGACTTCATCAAGGACATCAGATGATCCATTTCTTGTTGGAGGAGTCGGCCAAGAGTTGTCTCGGGCGAATAGACCGGCGCGTGATGCGAGTCTGATGGCTCATATCCAATCGCGGCATGCGGCACAAAAAAGCCTTGGCAATTGCTCTTCGTATGGAGTGAGGTAAACGGCCGAGAGTAATCGAGCAGCGTGATTGCTCCTGTTTCGCATTCTACTGGCAGTCCTGCCGTCTCAATCGAAGCGCGCCCGGTCGGATACCTGTGAACATGTATCTGATGACCGGACTCTTCCACGTGCCATTTCGAATGCTGCGCCACCATGCCTTCATAGTGTGAATTGATGATGGTGATCGGTTCGACGTACCAAGCGGCGACGCTATAGTCTTCCGTCGCATCTGCTCGCTCAATTGGTGATAATCCGAAGATTGCGGCACACGCGCTCAACCATAAATCGAGCGGTCCGTGTTGAATGTGCCCATAAACCGGTATGCGATTTGATAACGTTACATAGTCTTGCGGTTTCATTCGCACCTCTGAGATCGTCATCGCAGCCACTCGGTCGCGATCGATATGCTTCAAGCTCCGAGGAGTGTAAGCGGACGAAACAGAAGAAGTCGACGCACGAACATTATCTCTGTGTCTCATTCTTTAGGTAAAAGAGGTCATAATACTTATATTTAATGTTTAACAATTGTGCTCGGGCGAGAAATCGCTCGCATCGACTTAGAGTAGAGAGTGCTAGCATTAACCATTCAGTCTCGCTGCACTTTCACAAAACTCATCGCAAAGGCTGCAAGACAGAAACTCGCTGCACCGAACAAGACTGCGAGCAGGGGGACGCCACCCACCAGAGGCGCAACATTCGTTTCTAACGACCTGAGAATTGGGCCCATCGTGCCGCCCACGAGGATTTGCGGGAGCACAATGAAGAAATTAAAGATCCCCATGTAAATGCCCATTTTCCGCACCGGTAAGGCATCCGCGAGGATCGCATAAGGCAAGGCGAGAATAGAGCCCCACGCCATGCCGAGACCGATCATCGGGATCAATAAGCCGTATTGCGAGCCGAATAGGTGATATCCAACAAAGCCCAACGCCCCGGCGATCAGGTTGAAGGCGTGGAGACTTCGGGTGCCGACTTTTCGGGCGATGTTAGCGATGACGAGGGCGTAAACAGCAGCAACGCCATTTTGTACAGCAAACATAATCCCAACCCAATCGCCAGCGTCCTGATATGCTGATGACGCCGCATCTGAAGTTCCCCAGGCCTGTAACGCCACCGCTGGGGTCGTATAAATGAACATTATAAACAGGCCGACCCAGGAGAAGAACTGGACAAACGCAAGGCGCTTCATAACGCTTGGCATGGTGGTCAGATCGCCTAGGACATCGGACAGAAAATTGCGTGCATTACGATCTGCTTTTACGAGGAAACTGTTCCAGAGGTAGAGTACACCAAGGAAAATCAGGCCGCCCCCAAGGATGTAAAACTGCTGGTCACCGCCAGTGTAATAGACGGCCGCCGTGAATACGGCGCCGATCGCGGCAATTATCAATCCCCACTTCGAGAAGAAGCCCGACTCTGGTCGCTCATCCATCTCCAAGCCGCCCTCCTGCTCGAAGATATTATCTTCGTCCTTACCGAACTCTTCGAGCTCTTCAGGAGAGTATTCCTTTGTCGAAAAAACCGTCCACATCACCGCCATGAAAAGTGCGGCGCCGCCAATATAGAAGGACCATTTAACATTGTCCGGAATAACGCCTTCCGGTGCTTCATTGGAGACGCCAACGGCGTTGAAAACGAAAGGCGCAACAGAGGCCAGAACCGCACCCGCCCCGATAAAGATGGTTTGCATCGAATATCCGAACGGGCGTTGTTTGCTGGGCAACATATCGCCGACAAAAGCCCGAAATGGTTCCATGGTAATGTTCAAACTCGCGTCCAGGATCCAGAGCATCCCGGCTGCGATCCACAGATAGGGCGAGTTAGGCATGATAAAGAGCGCCATAGTTGTGAGGATGGCACCGACCAAGAAGTAAGGACGTCGTCGTCCGAGCGGCCCCCAAGTCTTGTCGCTGAAATAACCGACAATAGGCTGCATGATCAAACCCGTAATAGGCCCTGCCAGCCACAAGAGCGGCAGTGTGCTCATATCTGCACCAAGGGTCTGGAAAATTCGGCTGACATTGCCGTTTTGCAGGGCAAAACCGATCTGAATGCCGAAGAACCCGAACGACATATTGATGATCTGGAACAGATTGAGTTCCGGTTTTCGGATCGTGTCGTCCGCGGTTGCGGCCCCTCCTGCTACGGCCATGATCTTCCTCCGCTAAGTCTCATTGTCTTTTTTTGTCAGCACCAAACCCTGCCACGCGCCTATGCTGTTGGTCGCGCCGAGCGATAGGTCCATTGCGGTGTCATTGAACGCGTTCATCCAGGTCCCTGCAACAGGCCCATCCGTGAGGGTGAACGCGGCAGGTTGGTCCGAGAGATTGTAAAGCACCAAAACCGCGTTGCCGTCTTTCTCTCGCGCGAAGCTCAGAACCTGGCTCGGATTATCGGTTGAGACCGGAATAATCCGTCCGCCAGCCGCACCATTGTGAAGCGCTTTATTCTCTTTCTTGAGCGCAATCAGGCGCTTGATGAGGTCGCCGTCTGGGTGACTGAAATCGCCCCACTCAATCGGGTCGCGCTCGAAAAATTCGAGTTGATTCTGATTACCGACTTCCTGTCCGTTATGGATCAGGGGTATACCTTCGGTCACGAAAGAGAGTGTCAGCATCGCGTGGTAGGCGTCGCCATAAATTGCGCTGGTTGAACCATCCCATGCGTTCTGGTCATGGTTTTCCGTATAGAGCATTCGATAAGCGTCGAGCGGCCAGGTCGAGATCTGATCCCCCAAGAAGCCCCGTAAGTCCCCAGCATCGGATTGGCCGTTTGCGATCCGTTGTGCGGCTTCCTTCCAGGCCCAGCCATAAGAGGCGTTAAATGCCGTACGATGCAAATCACGCTGCTGCCATTCGGCGAGCATAAAGACCGGCTTGATCTCTTCAAGCTCAGAGCGTGCGGTCTCCCAAAAGTCGAGCGGAACAAATCCGGCGACATCACAGCGATAGCCATCAATGTCGAACTCTTCGACCCAATATTTCAACGCGCGGGTTTTATAAGCACGTAACTCTGGGTTATCGTAATTGAGATCAATAATATCGGCCCAATCGGTCCAAGGTGTTGGGTGGAAGTCGCCTTTCCAATCCGTTTCGTACCATTCAGGGTGCTCCGCGACGAGCGGATTGTCCCAGGCCGTGTGGTTGGCGACCCAATCCAGGATGACCTTAAACCCTTGATCATGAGCGGCCGCGACAAAGGCGCGAAAATCGTCTTCGGAGCCAAACTCCGGGTTCACTCCGAAGAAGTCTTTGATGGAGTAGGGGCTGCCGAGCGCGCCTTTTCGATTGACCTCACCAATTGGATGGATGGGCATCAGCCAAAGTATATCGACGCCCAGCTCTTTTAGTCGCGGTAAATGTGCTTGCGCCGCGTTGAATGTCCCTTCGGGTGTAAACTGGCGGGTGTTGATTTGGTAGATCACCGCGTCTTGCGCCCAGGAGGGATGCTGAACCTGGACATAAGGCTCAGGCGAATAGCGTACGTCAGAACCTTGGGAGTTTGCAATAGTTTGCGTGATTGGTTCGGTGCCGGCGCAGGAAGTCAGCGCTATAAATGAAGCTGCGATTAGCGCGCGCTTAAGCATTTATGGTGTTCCTCCCGCTAGCGCTGCCGTTGCGAACGCCTGTTATTACGCTGACATAACCGCATTTGCGGCGGATTGGCAATTTTTCTTATCCAGAAAATCCAGTTGACCAATCCAACAGAGCGCAAGATTATAGATCACTATTTGCAATAATTTGCGGGAGGTGGCAATGCGTGGATGTATCTTACCTTTTCTTGCGGCTTTGGGGGTGGCGCTCAGCGCTTGTGAAACGGCAGTTATAGACTCAGCTGGCGAGGTGGCCCCAGGCGCTCCGGGCGCGGTTCCAATGTGGTCGAACGCAGAAAAAACGGGCATCGGCACCTCGTATGAAACTTATGACTCGACCGGTCAGTATTCGCCAGAAAGCTCTACGGCGCCGATTTCCAAAGTCTGGTTTTCGCTCGGACAAGATCGCATCACGGAAGTGATGTGGGGTTTGATCCACGAAGCCCAGATTAGGGAAATCAAATTCGTTCTTGTCGGCGCCGAGGGCGAAATCGCTGCGCAAACGACCTCCGTTGCTCCCTTAAGCGCCAGCGACGCTGCAGCTGGGATAGACTCGCCGTTGCACGTTATCAAACAGGACTACGGCCCCGAGACCGGAGCGCTCAAGATCGTGACCTACACCGATCCAGATACGCAAACGCTCGTTGCTCAGGTTTCCTTGCTATCAGAACGCGAAGATCTGCGCGTGTTCGTCCATATTGATCCTGCCCTTGGAAACTCGGGCATGGGCGATCGCGCTTGGGTGGACGGGAATTCGATATACGCGGAAACCGAGGGTGCCGCGCTCGCGGTCGGTACGTCGACAGCAGAGGTCGGACGGACGAGCGTTGAATTTGTCGGCGCTTCGCGCGGGCTGTCTGGCGTGCTCGCGGGCGAAGTCTACCGCACGACTGGCGAGCAATCCGGTAATGTCGCTGTATGGACGGAGCTTCCAATGCGCGAGGAGGAAACATTCACCGCACTCTTTGTTGGCTTCGGTGAAACTGTATCAGCCGCACAAAACGCGTTAGATACCAGCCAGGCGCGCGGCGCAGAGCAGATACTGGAAGACTATCGATCTGGTTGGCGGACATATCTCGCGTCACTCGAGGCCTTGCCGGAGATTTCTGCGGCTTCGCAAGATGGCGGCGCGCTCGCCTATATGTCGGCACTCAATCTGAAGATCATGGAAGACAAAACCCATGCGGGCGCATTGATTGCTTCGCTTTCAAATCCCTGGGGTGAGACCGCACCGGCGATCACGCCACAAACCGGTTATAAAGCGGTCTGGCCGCGGGATTTTTTCCAAGTGGCGTCTGCCCTTGTTGCGATGGGAGATCCGGAAACTGCACTGGCGTCTTATCGGTACTTGCCGACAGTTCAGGTTACAGAGGACACGCCCGGCAATGAAGGGGTCACGGGCTGGTTTTTGCAGAAAACCCATGTGGACGGAACACTGGAATGGGTCGCCATTCAACAAGATCAAACCGCGATGCCGATCATGCTCGGATGGCAACTTTGGCAGCGCGGCATTCTTTCCGATGACGAAATCGCCAGCAGCTATCGCAACATGCTCAAGCCAGCCGCAGATTTTCTGGTCGAGGGGGGAAGACCCAATTTGCTTTGGAATACAGAATTCGAAGCCTCGCTCGGTTATACGCAGCAAGAACGCTGGGAGGAGCAAGAAGGCTACTCACCTTCGTCGATCGCCGCGGTGATATCCGGATTGGTTGCCGCGGCCGATCTGGCCGAGCGATTTGGCAGCGAGCAGGACGTCGAGCGCTATCTAGAGGCCGCGGATGCGCTGGAAGCAGAGCTTGAGTCTTGGACGTTCACCACGAATGGTGCGCTTGGGGGTGGCAACTATTTTGTTCGGATCACACAAAATCAGGATCCCAACGACAAGACCTCTCTTGGCGACAATAATGGCCGGCCGGGCCTTCCTGAGGACATGATCCTGGATGGCGGCTTCCTGGAGCTTGTGCGCTATGGCGTTCGGGCCTGGGATGCGCCGAGCATTATTGAAACGCTTGAAGTTTTCGATGCGCCGCATGAAGACAATCTGCGGGTACGCTATGAATTTGGCGACGGGCTCGTCGGCTGGCGTCGCTATGGCAATGATGGCTATGGTGAAGATGGAGACAGCGGTACAAATTATCACGAGATTGACGGTGGAAACACGCCGGGTCAGCGCGGACGGGTATGGCCGTTCTTTTCAGGTGAACGCGGACACTATGTGATCGAACGGATCGCCCATCTCGAGCGCATTCTTGGCGACCAGCATCCGGACCTCGTCGCGAACGAAACCGAGCTTGATCTTCTTGTGGAGAGTATGGAGTCTTTCGCCAATTCCGGATTGAGCCTGCCAGAACAAGTTTGGGATGGCGTCGGCGAGAATCCGTTCGGTTATCAGTTGGGAGAGGGCACCAATAGTGCGACTCCCCTTGCTTGGACCCATGCTGAATACATCAAGCTCTTGAGGTCGAAGGCTGACGGACGCGTGTGGGATCGATACCAAATCGTCGAAGACAGGTATCAGGCGTCTCCCCGAAATCAGACGAAGTGAGTTTTGCTCTCCCAGAGAGGAGCTGAGGGTTTCATACAGGCTTTGCGCAAAGTCGCCTTTGCTTTTGTCGGCGGATGGATTGTACGAACTTTGAGTTAGGCTTTTTCGTTTCTACGAGCCGCGTTGGGATCTTATGTTATTTGAGTGTCGCCTGATGGACCGACGAATCGAAAAGTTCCAACATCGGACGAATGTACAGTTCGTGTCATAGGGGAATTAACGGTTCCGCGTGCGTTCGGGAGGAGAATAAACGTTCTGACAGTCGAATACGTTGGTAAATCTTCGCCCTTCCGCGATATTCCGGGCTTGAGCGTTGCGGTGATTTGGTTCTGAAGGCTGTTCCGATCGTGTCAAATTGCTTGGAATTGTTATGTTTTGTGGACATTCGCAAAGAAGGTTGGCGGGGTCTGTTTGTAGGTGCAAAACACGTAGTTTCGAGGATCTAGGCGTACAGATGTACGACGTGGTTGAGTTGCTTGAATCGATCGAAATCCAAGCCATCACTCCACTGCATCCTGGGTCAGGCGCCATAGTGGTCGCCCGTATGTTCGACCGTTGGGATTTGATGAAGACTCTGGTTTTTGAGAGACAAGCGCACCTTTTTGATCCTTTTGGCTCTACAGTGCCCATGAGACACCTACTCGCTCGCAACTTTGTTGACGCGACGGTTTTGCAAGTCGTCCCCACAAACTTGATTTCTAACCAATAGGAAGAAAATGCAAATAATTGCAATCAACTCAGATTATGCCACGAATCGTGTACTGCTTTACAATCGATCCTGGATTATGAGCGCTTGTCAGAAATGCAAAATAATGAAAAGAGGGATATGAGCGAATAGAAAAGAAGCTCTAAGGGAGGACTCCATGCGAAGGTTTAACCATCGTGTCTGTGTTAGTTTAGGTGCCTTGCTGACTTTGGGTGGAATCGTCGCCTGTGCGGGCGGTTCAGCGACCGAAGAGTCGGCACAAATCATCCCAAGCGCTACAGCTCAAGAGACTGATTTTGCAGATCGTCGTATTGAAGATGAGATCATTTACTTCGTGTTACCCGACCGCTTTGAGAATGGAGATCCCTCAAACGATCGCGCTGGGATAGAGGGGGGGCGCCTCAAAGATGGTTTCGACCCAACGGATTTCGGATTCTATCATGGTGGAGATCTGAAAGGGCTCACCCAAAGACTGGATTATATCCAAGGCCTCGGCATGACCGCGATTTGGTTGACGCCGATTTTTGAAAACAATCCCGTCCAAGGACCCGAAGGATCAGAGTCTTCAGGGTATCACGGCTATTGGATCACCGATTTCACCAATGTCGACCCGCATATCGGAACGCGAGAGGACTTTAAAGCCTTCGTTGATGCCGCACATGCGCGCGGAAT
Organism: Pseudomonadota bacterium; assembly: GCA_038527765.1. Lineage (GTDB taxonomy): Bacteria > Pseudomonadota > Alphaproteobacteria > Caulobacterales > Hyphomonadaceae > Henriciella. The sequence continues at coordinate 107,448 of JBCBFK010000002.1, read as the reverse complement.
GAAGGTCTATATGGACATCATCACCAATCACACCGCGGATATCATAGCATATCGTGAGTGCCATGACCCGGAAGTGACCGGTGGGCCGACTTTCCGGTGTGAGTATCGCTATATTGGCGACTATCCGTGGACCCGCCGCGCCAGCGATGGGGCGCCGATCAATGATGGCTTTCTCGGAGACGATGGCGTTCACCAGAGCGCGGAAAACTTCGCAAACCTGACGGAAGCAACGTGGGCTTATACCCCCTTCGTTCCGGAGCAATTCGAGGGTGTGAAGATTCCAGACTGGCTGAATGATCCGATCTATTATCACAATCGGGGAGAGACTGATTTCAAAGACGAGGATTCGCTGTACGGAGACTTTGCAGGGCTCGACGATTTAAACACAGCGCATCCGCGTGTCGTTGAAGGCATGATTGAGATCTATGAAGACTGGATCACAGCTTATGGCGTCGATGGCTTCCGGATTGATACGGCGAAACACGTTCGTGATGAATTCTGGCAACAATTTGCGCCAGCGATCCTTGAACACGCCTCAGGTCTCGGCATCGATCACTTCCATATGTTTGGCGAAGTCTATGTTGACGGGCAGAAGCCTCAACACCTCGCAAAGTTCACCACCAATGCGGAGCTGCCGACTGTTTTGGATTTCGCTTTTCAAGGCAGCGCCCGCGCTTTGATCGTGGATGGAGTGCCAGGCCTATTCATGGATGATCTCTACAAGGCGGATGTCATCTACAAAAACGGTACGGAAACGGCGCGGCAATTGCCGACCTTCCTCGGCAATCACGATATGGGCCGTTTCTCGGGGTTCTTGCGAGAAAGCAATCCGGATATGAGCGATGAGCAAATGCTGGCGCGCGTGCGACTGGCAAATGCACTCATGTTCTTTGGACGTGGCGTGCCGACGGTCTATTATGGTGATGAGCAGGGGTTTGTTTCTGATGGCGGCGATCGTTTGGCGCGCGAAAACATGTTCCCAAGTCAAACCGATCTCTACAATGACAATGACCTGATCGGGACGGACGCGACCACGGCAGAAGACAATTTCGACATGGAGCATCCGCTTTATCAGGCAATTGCAGAGTTTGCTGCCATTCGCACCGCTGAACCTGCTTTGCGCCGGGGCGAACAGATCACGCGCCTCGCCCATCGCGAAGACAGTGTCTTCGTCTTCTCACGTGTGGATTATGATGTCGGCACCGAAATTGTTGTCGCGATCAATGCTGAAGACACTGCGCAAGAATTGAACATAGCGGTCGATGGGCGGTCCGAAAACTTCTCAGCCTTGCTGGGGGAATGTGCAAACTCAGCCACTGCCCCTACAAGCTACGCGATGACTGTGCCAGCGCTCGATGTCGTTGTCTGCAAATCGGCGTTCGGAGCAGAATAATGGAAGGTGTTACAGATTCGGCGGGCACAGTGTCCGTTTCCCAGATGAGAGCGCTCCCATGGTGGAAAGGCGCTGTGATCTATCAAATCTACCCGCGCAGCTTTTTGGACACGAACGGCGACGGGATTGGCGATTTGAAAGGCATATTGCACGGTCTAGACCACATCGCATCGCTTGGCGTCGATGGGATTTGGATATCTCCCTTCTTCACGTCCCCGATGGCTGATTATGGCTATGACGTTGCTGATTTTTGTGGAGTCGATCCAATTTTCGGGACACTTGAAGACTTCGATTCTGTGGTTGAGAAGGCGCACGCGCTCGGTCTGAAAGTCATCATCGATCAGGTCTACTCGCACACGTCAGACCATCATGACTGGTTCATTGAAAGTCGGTCCAGCCGGGACAATCCTCGCGCCGACTGGTATGTCTGGGCGGAGCCGAAAGCAGACGGGTCACCTCCTAACAATTGGCAGTCGGTTTTTGGCGGACCGAGCTGGGAGTGGGATGCAAGACGCGGACAGTATTACTTCCATAACTTCCTCAAAGAGCAACCAGATTTGAACCTCCACAATGAAGAGGTTCAGGACGCATTGATTGCGGCCGGACGGTTTTGGCTCGACCGAGGCGTCGATGGTTTCCGGCTCGATGCCCTCAATTTTTCGATGCACGACCAGGCTTTGCGGGACAATCCCCCGTCTGGCGTATCGGCGCATGAGGCCACGCGACCGTTCGACATGCAGATAAATAAATACAATATGTCTCAGCCCGAGATTGTCGGATTTATTGAAAAATTCCGCGTTATGCTGGACGCCTATCCAGAGACGTTCACGGTCGCGGAGGTTGGCGGGCCGAACCCAATAGATGAAATGAGAGCCTTTACAGAAGGCGATCGTCGTTTGGATTCAGCGTATAATTTTGACTTCTTGTATGCGCCTGACTTGAATGCGCCGCGCGTGATGCAATCGGCACGTCTTTGGGATCAAAGTGATGCCGAGGGTTGGCCAAGTTGGGCGTTCTCCAACCACGACGCGCCTCGCGCGGTAACCCGTTGGGCGGATGCAGATCATCGAGACGAGATGGCGCGGCTTTATCTCATGTTGCTGCTAACGCTGAGGGGAAATCCGATTTTATATCAGGGCGAAGAGCTTGGCTTGCCGCAAGCGCAGGTGCCGTTCTCGCATTTGAAAGATCCAGAAGCGATTATGAACTGGCCAAAAACGCTGGGCCGCGACGGAGCACGGACTCCCATCCCGTGGCAGAAGTCTGAGTTGAACGCGGGCTTTTCCGCAGGAGATCCCTGGCTTCCGGTTGACCCGCAACATGCGACCTTGGCCGTAGACCAGCAGCAAGGCAATGATAGCGTCCTCAGGTTTACGAAGGACGCCCTGGCAACGCGCAAGCGCCATGATGCGCTTCTAACTGGAAAGATGACATTTACGGATACGGGTCACCCAGATGCTTTGATCATTCACCGCGCGCTCGAAGGGCAGGCGGTTGTCGGGGTTTTCAACTTTGGTAACGCAGCGATTTCCATCAACGATCCAGCGATCGAAAACGGGGATCTCGTGCTATCTTCAAAGCCTCTTAAGGATAATCTATTAAAGACCAGAAGCCTACCAGCGCGCACGGGCGTTTGGATCCGCGCGACATAAGCTGCAGGAGGCGATGACATGGATGTGAAACCAACAACGCGTTTGGAGGACTTGGCCAAACTCGCTGGGGTTTCAATTTCGACGGCGTCCCGGGCTCTGAATGATAGCCCCGCGGTGAATGTCCGCACGAAGCAGAAGATCTGGAAACTCGCCAAAGAGCTCGATTATCCGTTTCGCCATTACATGCCCGCAGGACCGATCGGGGCTAACGCTACAATATCTATTGTTGTCCCGCGTCCCCAGAGCCGTGGTGGGCGGATGGCAGACCCATTTTTCTTCGAGCTTTTGGCAGGGATTGGGGACGCGGCGCGTGAGCGCGGATGTGATATCTTGCTCAGCTACATCGCGCCGTCGTCTTATGAGGAGCTGGCATCTGCCATGTCGACCAGTCGTTCAGATGGCGTGATTTTCCTCGGACAATCCACATTGCATGACGCCTTCAATCGGCTTGCGGAAGTTGAAGACAGATTCGTTGTTTGGGGCGCGGCGCTGCCAGAACAAGTCTATTGTTCTGTTGGAAGTGACAATATCGCTGGCGGGCGGCGCGCGACAGCGCATCTGGCGCGCCTGGGTCGCAAGCGGATAATATTCCTAGGCGACTCAGATGCCCCGGAGGCCGGTCAACGGATGCGCGGATATCGCGACGCGCTCGAAGCGGCCGGGCTGCCATATGATGACCGATTGGTTTTGCCGGCGCATTTCCAGGTGGCGTCTGCTCGGGCAATTGTCGAAACGCTCATCGCGGAAAAAGTTGAATTCGATGCCATATTTGCCGCCAGTGATTTGATTGGACTTGGGGCGATTCAAGCCATTCGCCGCGCTGGACTATCGGTGCCAGATGATGTCGCCGTCGTTGGATACGACAATGTGCCGTTTGGTGTGTATGCGGAGGTTCCACTCAGCACAATTGATCAAGACACGAACAAAGCAGGACGCGTCTTGGTCTCTAAACTCCTCGATTCATCAGGACAGCGCGGACCTGATCTCGACCGGATCCCGGCAGAACTTATCGTAAGAGCATCCTGCGGGGCTCCATAACACGCTCCTAGCGTGTGCTGCGGAGATTTCTTTGCAATCCATTTGCGTAGTTTTGCATAAACTTGCATAAACTTGCAAAATCTTGCAGGTCCGTATTTCTAACTTATTGATCGATTTCTACGCAACCTTAGCGCTCTTGCGCGGCGGTATTGGCGAAGGCTGGTGCATTTAGGTCACAATTGGCTTGCCAAAATACATGACAATTATGCGTCAGGGCTTGGCGTTTTCATAAATTTGCAATAAGAGGGATGAGTCGCATCGTGGCAAGAACCGTCGATTGCGTGTGGACGTTTCAGGGAGGAACAATTGAAACAAACATTCACCAACAAAAAAAGTTGGCTACTCGGGACCGCGGCTTTAGCGCTCGCGACGAGCATGCCCGTTTATGCTCAAGACAATGCCGCGGAAGAGGAAGACGAACAGGCGACGCTTGATGTCGTCACCGTCACCGGTATTCGCGGATCGATCCAAAATTCTTTGAATGCGAAGAAAAACGCGACATCGATTGTGGAAGCAATCTCTGCTGAAGACATTGGTAAGCTGCCGGATCTTTCGATTGCGGACTCACTGGCGCGCCTCCCGGGCGTTACGGCCCAGCGCGTTCGCGGGCGTTCACAACAGATTTCGATCCGTGGTCTTGGTCCAGACTTCTCGCTGGCGCTTTGGAATGGTCGCGAAGTCGTTTCAGCCGGTAACAATCGCGGCGTTGAGTTTGACCAGTTCCCGTCTGAACTTGTGTCTCAGGGGCTTGTCTACAAAACGCCAGATGCAACGCTCGCCGCGACCGGTATCGCGGGTGCGATCGACCTTCGCACGGTGCGCCCGCTCGATTACACGGAGCGTCAATTCAACTTCTCTGGCAAATATGTGCTGAACGATAATGATCAGCCCAACCCAGATTTTGATGAAGACGGCTATCGTCTGTTCGGATCCTACATTGATCAGAACGAGAATGGGACGATCGGTTGGTCCTTGGCGACGACCGTTCAATCAAACCCAACGCAGTTCACATCTCGCGAACTGAAAACCAATAGCGGTCAAACCTCGATCGACCCGGCGACTGGCCTCGTTTATCCGTCTGACAACCCGCGCACAGGTGTTGTCTCGCGCGAGTTCGAGCGGACATCTGTTGCAGGTGCGCTGCAGTTTGAGCCAAACGATCGTTGGCAGACCACGATTGACGCATTTTACACAGACACTGAGGACGCGGGTATTTTCCGCGGGGTAGAAACCCCAATCGCATCTTGGTCTTCAGCTCAATTTCAGGGCACAGAAGGCACAAGCGGTTTCGCGGATGCCGCCACCTATAACAATGTCACGACATTCCTGCGGACAGACACCGAAGGCAACACAGCTGAAATCTTCGCGATCGGCTTGAACTCATCTTACCAGGTTTCTGATCGCCTGAAATTGACTGGTGACTATGCGCGTTCAACGCTCGATCGTAACGATATCGATTATGAGTCTTATGCCGGTACCGGATTTGCCGGATCTGGCCCGACCGACACGCTCGGATTTGGGTTCGATGATGACGGCGAGTACGGCATCCTCGCGGGGCTCGATTATACCGATCCGGGCGTCGTCGTACTCACTGACCCAGGCGGTTGGGGACAAGTTGGCTTCATCAAAGAGCCTAAAATCGAAGACGAGTTGAATCAGCTGCGACTAGAAGCGGCGTACGATCTGGACAACGAGTTCATTAGCGGCGTCAAAGCGGGTGTAATCTTCACGGACCGTGAAAAGACCTTCGACTCGAACGAGAACTTCATTCGTGCGGGCGCGAGCTTTGTGGACGGTGAGCTGGCAATCCCAGCCAACCGCATCGTCGGCTCAACCAATTCGGGCAATATTGGGCTCGATATCATCGCCTATGATCCCTCCAGCTTCCTGACGGACGGAACATACACGCTCGAGAAAGCGACGTTCGATGTTGAGTGGGTCGTGGAAGAAGAGATCACCACCTATTATGCGATGGCTGAAATCGACAGCACATTTAACGGTGTGCCCGTCTTCGGTAATGTTGGTTTTCAGTATCAGGACGTTGATCAGTCTTCTACGGCTAATCTTCAGAGTGGCGGTGAGCGTCAGCAAACGCTTGGGGATTCAAACACGTACTTCCTCCCAAGTGCGAACATTACGTTTGAAGTCTCTCCGGATACGTTCCTGCGTTTTGCAGCAGCGCAAACCGTGACCCGTCCTCGACTGGACGCACTTGCGGCGAACCAGACGGTCAACATCAACAATCAGGTCTGTGCCGATACAGATGGTGATTTTGTGCCGGATACCCTGGTTGGCTTTACGCTTCCGACCAATGCATGTTTCAATATTGGCGGGGGCAACCCACAATTGGAGCCGTATCAGTCGACATCGCTTGATGTGTCCTACGAGAAGTATTTTGGACCAACGACCGCTGTTTCGGTCGCTGTCTTCCACAAAGAGCTCTCTGACTGGGTCGAAAACGCAACGCGGACGGTGGATATCTCAAGCCAGCTTGCTGATATTGGTATCCCAGCGCTCGATGCCTTTGTGGCGGCAAACCCGGAGGTCGCCACGGCGGTCTCTAACTTCCCTGAGAACATTTCCGACGGGTCAATCACTGGGATCGAAGCCACGCTCCGTATGAGCTTGGACGACTTCTTGCCTGAACAGTTTGAAGGGTTTGGCTTCAACGCAAGCTACACGTACGCGGATAGCAGCTTGTCAGGTGCCATCACCGGCAACGACATCCGGATCCCTGGATATTCTGACAATGTATGGTCAGGCGATATCTACTATGAGAACCATGGTTGGCGGTCTCGGATCAGCGCGCGTCACCGCTCTGGCTTCCTCTCAGAGGTGCCACAGTTTGACGGCTCTCTTACTGGCGCAGAAGCGCAAGACGAGACCATTGTCGATCTTCAAATCGGCTATGAGTGGGATGATGGCCCGCTTCAAGGTGTCGGCGTGAACTTCGAGGTGTTTAACCTCACCAACGAACCGTTTGTGACCGAAGCGGAAACCACTGACCCAAGCGTCGTGTTCCCAAGCCGTCACGAAGAGTATGGTACGACCTACAATATTACGGTATCTAAGAAGTTCTAAGTCTTGAGTGAGAGTTAGAAACTTGGAAAGGGCCTGCCTTTGTGCAGGCCTTTTCTTTACCCTCGGTTGTATGGTCTGGGCGGGCGGAACAGCTCGGGCTAGGACAGGTCAATGCAAAGCCAACATATTGAAAACATAGTCATTGTCGGTGGCGGAACAGCGGGTTGGATCGCGGCAGCAGCCATGAGCCGCATGCTTGGCCCTAACGTATCGATCACGTTGATTGAGTCTGATGATATCGGCACTGTTGGTGTCGGCGAAGCGACGATTCCGCAGATTCGCCGTTTGAACAGCGTGCTCGGATTGAACGAAGACGACTTCGTGCGCGAAACACGAGGTACCTTCAAGCTCGGGATTGAGTTCAATAATTGGGGACATATCGGCGAGCGCTATCTCCACACGTTTGGAGACGCGGGGATCAATCTCGCAAGTTTGCATTTCCATCATTATTGGCTGCGCAGCCGCGCCGAAGGCAATTCCGAGGACCTCTGGGCGTATTCACTTCACCACAAGGCCGCTTATGCGCACCAGTTCGGTCGACTGGACCGGGTCGGCAATACGTCGATGACAGGTCTGGCCTACGCATTTCATTTCGATGCCGGGCTTTATGCCAGATACTTGCGGAAAAATGCCGAAGCGAATGGCGTAAAGCGTTTTGAAGGCAAAGTCGTTGATGTCGCGCTGGCACCAGAGACCGGCTTTATCTCATCAGTGAGGTTGGAGCGCGGGGAAGAAATCGCTGGAGACCTGTTCGTCGACTGTTCGGGCTTCCGCGGACTTTTGATCGGACAGGCCCTTCAAGTTGGTTACAATGATTGGTCCAAATGGCTGCCGTGTAACGGCGCGGTCGCCGTGGGATGCGAGAGCACAGCGCCGCTGCTGCCTTACACCAAGGCCACCGCGCACGATGCGGGCTGGCAGTGGCGCATCCCGCTGCAACATCGGACCGGAAACGGCCATGTCTTCTGCGAAGATTTCACTACTGAAGAGCAAGTCACTGACACGCTACTTTCAAACCTCGACGGCGCGCCAATCGCCACGCCAAAGCGATTGCGCTTCACGACAGGACGTCGTGAGAAGTTTTGGCATAGGAACTGTGTCTCATTGGGGCTGGCGAGCGGGTTTCTCGAACCGTTGGAATCGACCTCGATACATCTGATTCAATCGAATGTTTCAAAACTGATCGAGCTCTTTCCAGACAAGGCTTTCGATCCGGCCAACGAAGCAGAGTATAACCGCCAGGTCGGACACGAATATGAGCTGATCCGAGACTTCCTGATCCTTCACTATCATCGCACCGAGCGGGAAGACTCCGAGTTCTGGCGCTATTGCAAGAATATGGACGTCCCCGACTCCCTCAGAGAGAAAATGAAGCTCTTCGAGGGGAATGGACTGCTGTACAAGGACGCTGACGACCTGTTTCGGGAATCAAGTTGGGTTCAGGTGATGGTCGGGCAAGGCCTGATGCCAAAAAGCTACCACGCCATGGCGAACCGGATCTCATCGGAACAGCTGAACGGCTTTCTTGGAGATGTTCAGAAACTGATTGATCGTGCGACTTCGGAACTACCAACGCACGAGCGCTTTATCGACTCTCACTGCAAGGCAGATTTGCAATAGCGATCAATGAACGCCTCATGCGAAGGCATTGCTGAGACCGCTTCGGCCATCGCTGATCGGATTTGCTGCATGCGCTGTTGAACCGGCGCCTGAGTCCGATGGCGCGCCATAGCGGGCGCACGGTCGGGGATAATATCCTGACCGAGATACACTGCAATCCAGCTGGGATTATGAAACAATTCGCGCTCGTCCGAGATGACCATGCCGTGCGTTTTGAAGTGGTCGATTTTGTAAGCCAGACGGTCCGGGATCGGCATATTCTTGCAGTAGCGCCAGAACTCGGTGTCTTCTCGCTGGGTCGCAGTATAATGCAAGATCAGGAAGTCTCGGATCCTTTCATACTCCGCGATCGTGAGCGCGTTGTATTCGTCTGCCAGAAGCGGTGACATTTTCCGATCTGGAAAGAGCGCGAGGAGCCGCATGATGCCATACTGGATCAAATGGAGACTTGTTGACTCCAAGGGTTCCATGAACCCTGCAGATAGCCCAATGGCGACACAATTCTTGTTCCAGAATTTGTTTCGACGCCCCGTCACAAACCGCAAGTGCTTCGGATCTGCTGTAGAAGTACCGTCAAGAGATTCGAGCAATGTCGTTTCGGCAGCGTCGGCATCGAGATATTCGCTACAATAGACGTATCCGTTCCCCGTGCGGTGCTGCAGCGGAATGCGCCATTGCCATCCAGCGTCTTTCGCGGTCGATTTGGTGTAGGGAACAATCGCTGAGGTCTTTTCACACGGCGCGGCGACGGCGCGATTGCAAGGCAACCAATGGGACCAGTCTTCATAACCTGTCGCCAAGGTTTTCTCGATGAGCAATCCGATGAAGCCGGAACAATCGATAAAGAGGTCTGACTCAAACGCGCGCCCGTCTTCCAGAGTCACGGATTTGATGAACCCACTTCCGGAGTCTGATGCAGCGTCGACGACCCGGCCCTCGACGCGTGTCACGCCGCGGGCCTCTGCGTACTTGCGCAAATAGCGAGCATAAAGCGTCGCATCAAAATGATAGGCATAGTCGAAGCGCGATTGCACGTTTCGTCGATCGGATGAGGGGTGTCCAAACTTCCCGGCTTTCGAGGCCGCCCAGCCCATCGAATATTCATCGATTGGCGTTGGATCGCCGTTCAAATGCTCACGCATCCAGTACTGGTAGAATGGGACGCTATCAAACTCGGCTCCATAATGCCCGAAGGGGTGAAAATAGGCATGTCCTTTTCGAGACCAATCAATGAACTCTATTCCGAGTTTAAAAGAGCCGTTCGTTTCGCGAACGAAGGTTGCCTCATCGATGCCCAGTCGCTGATTGAAGTAACGAATCGGTGGGATCGTCGCCTCGCCGACTCCAACGGTGCCGATGGCTTCAGACTCAATGAGGGTGATTTCGCATGTTTGACCAAGATCGTTTGCGAGCGCCGCGGCGGCCATCCATCCCGCAGATCCTCCGCCAACAATTATGATCTTCTCAACGGCGTCATTTTGCTCGTTCATAAGCCCTCTCGAACGCTTACCACTTTGATTAGAAAACAGACATTTGAACGAGCATCAAGCATACGACTGCGCAGCTAAAACAGGTGTCAAACCACTAGTTGCAAATCGTTCTCACGGACGTGACGCCTAGTCGCATGAAGGGTGGGGAGAAATAACGCTGAAAAAGGGTAGGGTGGGGTGTTCGGTTTGTGTTGCGCTGGCCGAAAAACCGTCTTAATCGGGCGCAAATATTTATTCGCCACACTGTTCTGGGAAGGTGAGCGTAATGTCTGAAGTTGAACGCTTGGCGTTGGATTACATGCCTGTGATTCTCTTTCTGGGAATCGGGTTGGCGATGTCGCTTCTCTTCATCGTAGGCAACTCCATTTTGGCGCCAAACAATCCGGATCCGGAAAAAAACTCCGCATATGAGTGCGGGTTTAATGCTTTCGACGACGCCCGGATGAAGTTCGATGTTCGATTCTATCTCGTCGCTATTTTATTTATCATTTTCGACCTCGAAGTTGCGTTCCTGTTTCCGTGGGCGGTCAGCCTTGGCGCGATCGGCGTGTTTGGCTTCTGGTCCATGGTGATTTTCCTTGGAGTGCTGACCATTGGCTTCATCTATGAGTGGCGCCGCGGCGCGCTCGAGTGGCACTAGGAGGTCGCATCGATGTCCGGGGAGTTTAAACCATACGCGTTGAGCAGCGGCCGCGCCGGCGTTGAAGGCGGGGTCGATGTTCGTCCAGACGACCCGTTTTATGCGGGCCTGTCCGACGAACTCGCGGACAAGGGGTTTTTCACAGCCAAAGCGGACGATTTGATCGCTTGGGCGCGAACCGGATCCCTCATGTGGATGACATTTGGTCTCGCCTGCTGCGCCATTGAGATGATGCAGGCGGGTAATCCGCGGTACGACCTCGAACGTTTTGGCATGGCGCCGCGTGGATCACCACGCCAGTCGGACGTCATGATCGTTGCTGGAACGCTGACCAATAAAATGGCGCCGGCGCTTCGCAAAGTGTATGATCAGATGCCTGAGCCGCGATATGTCATTTCTATGGGGTCGTGCGCAAACGGCGGCGGATATTACCATTATAGCTACAGCGTTGTGCGTGGCTGCGACCGTATTGTTCCGGTCGACATTTACATTCCAGGCTGCCCACCAACCGCAGAAGCGTTGGTCTATGGCTTGTTGCAACTTCAGAAAAAGATCCGCCGAGAAGGTTCGATCGACCGCTAAAAGGCTCTGACGATGGTTGTAGAAACCGAAGCACTGACCGAACTCGGTGAGCATATTGCGAGCCAAATGCCTGATGCTGTTCGCAAGTTCGAAGTCCGGGTGGGCGAGTTAAACGTCTATGCCGAGCGCGATCAAATCGTGCCGCTGCTCGATTTCCTGAAACGCAACCAAATGTGCATGTTCGAGATGATGATCGACATTTGCGGTGTCGATTATCCAGAACGTAGCCAGCGGTTCGAGGTCGTCTATCACTTACTGTCGATGCGTCTCAACCAGCGGATTAGAGTAAAAATCTCTACCGATGAAGACACACCTGTGCCGAGTATCGTTGATCTGCACCGCGGCGCCGATTGGTTCGAGCGCGAAGCGTTTGATATGTACGGGATCGTGTTCTCTGGTCATCCAGATATGCGCCGGATACTTACAGACTATGGGTTTGAAGGTCACCCGCTGCGCAAGGACTTCCCGCTGACAGGGTTTACCGAAGTGCGCTATGATGATCTCGAAAAGCGGATCGTGCATGAGCCGGTAGAACTCACTCAGGAATATCGCAATTTTGATTTCCTCTCCCCATGGGAGGGCATGACTGCTGAGATTCCTGGCGATGAAAAAGCGACCACCGAAGAGGAGGGCGCGTAATGGCGGATGACATCAAAGCCGTTCCCGGGGAAGACCGCACTTTTACGCTGAACTTTGGCCCCCAACACCCGGCGGCACACGGTGTGTTGCGCATGGTTATGGATTTGGATGGCGAGCTGGTCGATCGGATTGATTGCCATATTGGCCTTCTGCATCGTGGCACCGAGAAACTGCTCGAGTATAAGACTTACCTGCAAGGCCTGCCTTACTTTGACCGGCTGCACTATTCGGCACCGATGAATCAGGAGCACGCTTGGTGCTTGGCGATTGAAAAGCTTATCGGGTTGGACGTTCCACGCCGTGGCAGCTTTATCCGTGTGCTTTATTGCGAGATCGGCCGGATCCTGGAGCATTTGCTGAATATCGGCACGTTCATACTGGATGTCGGTGCGCTGACGCCGATCACGTGGGCGTTTGAAGAGCGCGAAAAACTGATGGGCTTTTACGAGCGGGCTTGTGGCGCACGTCTTCACGCGGCTTACTTCCGTCCGGGCGGCGTTCACCAGGACCTGCCGCAAGATCTGATCGACGATATCATGACCTGGTGCGAGGAATTTCCTGCCATCTTGCATCGGCTTGAGAGCCTGATCACAGAGAACCGGATCTTCAAGCAACGCAATGTCGATATTGGGGTCGTCGATGAGAGGACGATCATGCAGTTTGGCTTCTCAGGACCCATGGTGCGCGGCTCTGGGCTAGCTTGGGACCTGCGCCGTAGCCAACCTTATGAAGTTTACTCGGAGATTCCATCCTCAGTGTTTCCGGTGATCATCGGAAAGAATGGCGACAATTATGATCGATATGTCGTGCGGATGGAGGAGATGCTGGTGTCTTGTGACATCATGAAGTGGTGCATCGAAAACATGCCAAAAGGACCAGTTTTGGCACACGGCACAAAGGTTTCACCGCCGCGCCGCGCTGAGATGAAGAGCAGCATGGAAGCGCTTATCCACCATTTCAAACTCTACACCGAGGGCTTCCATGTCCCGGAAGGCGAGGTTTACGCCGCTGTTGAAGCACCAGCCGGTGAATTTGGCGTGTATCTGGTCTCTGACGGCTCGAATCGTCCTTACCGGGTCAAACTTCGCGCCCCAAGTTTTGCCCACCTCCAAGCCATGGATCATATGTGCAAAGGGCATCAGCTGGCGGATACATCGGCGATCCTCGGGTCGCTTGACATCGTCTTTGGTGAGGTCGACCGATAGTGCTGCCTGTGCCTGCCTCCTCAGCCATTTGGTTGGCATACATCACGGGCGGGTTTCTCGCTCTGCTCGGGATTCTGTTTGCGGTTTCGCCGCGTCGCGGGCTCGCTGCGACCAAACATCGTGAGGAAAAGCTACCGACCATTATGGCGGGTCGCTACTTCTTTATGGTTTTTGTGGCGGTTGGGATCGCGATGACAGGAACGCTGCAGCAGCTTGCTTTCGTATTTATGGGATTGGCGGGCGTTGCCTTTTTCGATGCCGCAACCTACGCGCGGGCGAAAACGCCTGTAATGCCGCATATTGCGGCCGGGCTCGGTGCTCTAATCGTCGCCTTCATTGCCTTGGAGGGCCAAGTATGAGCGCGTTTCCGGAACCACGTTTGTCAATCATTACGCTTGGCGTTAGAGATCGAACAGCAATGACGGCCTTCTATGAGGATGTGATTGGATTTAAGAACGTGGGCCCTGAAGGCATGGCCATGTTCGATATGGGCGGGTTTGTGCTCGGGCTATGGGAAGCCGACAAACTCGCGGACGACGCTGGGCAAGCGCCGAAGCCGGCTGAAGGGTTCAGGAACATCGCATTGGCTTACAATGCCCGATCCATCGAAGAGGTGGACGGCATTTTTGAGCGTCTCAGCGCGGCGGGTGTCGAAATCACAACCCCACCGCATAAAGCGTTTTGGGGCGGATACTCTGGTTACTTTGCGGATCCTGAAGGCAATGCCTGGGAAGTCGCGTACAACCCATTCTGGACTTTTGATGAGGTGGGACGCGTGATTCTGCCGACCGGGGAGACAGCGTAATGGCGCTGAGACGATTTGATATTGAGGCCGGTGGCGACAGTTTCGCTTTCAAGCCTGAAACAGAGCCGACAATCACATTTTGGCTGGGCAAATACCCCGACGAAAAAAAGCGCTCTGCGGTTATCCCGCTGCTTTGGCTCGCGCAAAAAGACAATGATGGTTGGCTTTCAGAACCGGCTATGCGGGAAGTCGCAGACCGACTCGAAATGCCCTATATCCGGGTTTATGAAGTCGCGACATTCTACACCATGTTCCGCCTTCAGCCGGTCGGGAAAAATCACATCCAACTCTGCGGAACGACGCCTTGTATGCTGCGCGGGGCGAATGATCTGAAAGAGATTTGCCGCAAGAAAATCGGCAATCCGATGCACGTCACCGATGATGGGCGATTGAGCTGGGAAGAGGTGGAATGCCTCGGCGCCTGCGTGAACGCGCCCATGGTTCAGATCAATGATTATTATTATGAAGACCTGACGCCAGAGACGCTTGAAGAAATTCTGACCAAGCTCGAAAACGGCGCTGAGGTGAAGCCTGGACCGTTTGTCGACCGTTTGAATTCAGCTCCTCAGGGCGGCGTGACCAGTCTGACAGAGACAGATCTGTTTGACGGGTCGCGCAACGCCGTCTCTGAGCTTCCAAACCTGCCCTCTGCCGCTTCTGCGGAACCCACCCCTGCGCCCGCAGAAGAGAAAAAGACCACGCTAATTAAAGATTCCAAACCGGCCCCAAAAGCTGAGGATAAGCCAGATGCGGTTGAAATCGCGGCGGGCGAAGAAGACGATCTTAAGCGCATCAAAGGCATCGGCCCGGTCAATGAGAAGGCTCTGAACGAGTTAGGGATTTACAAATTCAGCCAGATTGCAGGGTGGACGCCTGCTAATGTCGATTGGGTCGAGGATTTCATGTCCTTCCCCGGTCGGATTGAGCGCGAAGACTGGATCGCACAAGCCAGGACCTTGGCGGAGGGCAAAGAAACCGAGTTTTCGAAGCGTGTCGATGCCGGAGAGGTTGAATCTTCGCAGGACGAGGGAGAGTCATGATGGCGCTTGCTGAAAAGCCCGATCCTCGCCGGAAGCTTCTGCTTGCCGCCGCTTCGGATTCAATCATTGTGATGCTTGGCGTCGCGCTGTTTGTAACATCCGGCAGTTTGATTTGGATTTTTGGCTCACTCGCGGTTGGGGCCGCTGTTAGCGTCCCGCTAATCATCTCCGCGATGCGCGAAATTAAGGAGCAAAAAGATGCTTCAGGATAAAGATCGTATCTTCACCAACCTCTACGGCGCACATGATCCGGGTCTCGAAGAAGCCAAGAAGCGAGGGGCCTGGCACCTGACGCGTGAAATGCTGGCACAAGAGCCGGACTGGATCTGCAATCAGATCAAAGAAAGCGGCCTGCGGGGCCGCGGCGGCGCAGGCTTCCCGACTGGTCTGAAATGGACTTTCATGCCGAAATCGGTTGGCGAGCGTCCGCACTATCTCGTTGTAAATGCAGATGAATCCGAGCCGGGCACCTGCAAGGACCGCGAGATTATGCGCCATGACCCTCACCTCCTCATCGAAGGTTGCATGGTCGCCAGCCGGGCGATGCGCGCGCACGCTTGTTACGTCTATCTACGCGGCGAATACATCGCTGAACGCGAGGCGCTCGAGAAGGCCGTCAAAGAGGCGTATGAGGCGAAATTGATCGGCAAGAATAACGTCAATGGTTGGGACTTTGACATCTATGTCCACCATGGTGCGGGGGCTTACATTTGCGGCGAAGAAACCGCGCTCCTTGAAAGCCTTGAGGGCAAAAAAGGCCAGCCGCGTCTTAAGCCGCCTTTCCCCGCCAATGCGGGCCTCTATGGCTGCCCAACCACGGTCAACAATGTGGAGTCGATTGCCGTTGCGCCGACCATTCTACGCCGCGGGGCGAGCTGGTTTGCTGGCTTTGGTCGCCCAAACAATACGGGCACCAAACTGTTCTGCATTTCCGGCCATGTGAACACGCCGTGCAATGTCGAAGAAGAGATGTCGATCACCTTCCGCGATCTGATTGAAACCCATTGCGGCGGCATTCGGGGTGGTTGGGACAATCTGAAAGCGGTGATCCCGGGCGGCTCATCCGTGCCAATGGTGCCCGCTGAGCAGATTATGGACGCGCATATGGATTTCGACACGCTGCGCGATTTGCAGTCCGGTCTTGGCACGGCGGCTGTGATTGTCATGGATAAGTCGACCGATCTGATCCACGCGATTGCGCGCATCGCCTATTTCTACAAGCACGAGAGCTGCGGTCAGTGTACGCCGTGCCGGGAAGGCACCGGCTGGATGTGGCGCGTGCTTGAGCAAATGGTCAAAGGCGAAGCCCATCACGATGATATCGACAAGCTGCTCGACGTTTCGAAGCAAGTTGA
This sequence comes from Pseudomonadota bacterium, assembly GCA_038527765.1. GTDB lineage: Bacteria > Pseudomonadota > Alphaproteobacteria > Caulobacterales > Hyphomonadaceae > Henriciella. Next base: position 90,908 of record JBCBFK010000002.1, on the reverse strand, counting down.
AGGCCACACGATTTGTGCGCTTGGCGACGCGGCGGCGTGGCCGGTGCAGGGCCTCATTCGTCATTTCCGCCATGAAATCGAAGACCGGATCACGCAGTACCGCGCCCCGCGCGCGCTTGTGCGAGGTCACACCGTGGCGGCGGAGTAAGAGATATGTCTGACGATCTTTTCAAACTGAACATTGATGGCGAGGAAGTCCAAGTTCCGCGTTCCTACACGCTGATGCAAGCGTGTGAGGAAGCCGGCGCAGAGATCCCACGCTTCTGTTATCATGAGCGCCTGTCTGTGGCCGGGAATTGCCGTATGTGCCTCGTGCAGTGGCATGGAGCGCCAAAGCCGATCGCGTCTTGTGCGCAGACGGTTGGCGATATGCGGATGAACCCGGACGGGACCCCGCCAAACATCTCGACCAAAGGCGACTATGTCGAAAAAGCCCGCAATGGCGTGATGGAATTCCTGCTTATCAATCACCCTTTGGATTGCCCAATTTGCGACCAAGGCGGTGAGTGCGATCTGCAGGACCAGGCGGTCGCCTATGGCCGCGCCGATAGCCGCTATGAGCTGAACAAGCGCGCAGTTGAAGACAAGAATATGGGCCCGCTGGTTAAAACGATCATGACCCGCTGCATTCAGTGCACGCGCTGTGTTCGCTTTGCCGCCGAAGTTGCTGGGGTCGAAGAGCTTGGGATGATTTCGCGCGGCGAGAGCGCCGAAATCACGACCTATTTGGAAGAAAGCCTGACCTCGGAACTCTCCGGCAATGTCATCGATCTCTGTCCAGTTGGCGCGCTGACGTCGAAGCCGTATGCCTATAATGCGCGGCCCTGGGAGCTGCGAAAGACTGAGAGCGTCGACATTATGGACGCCGTGGGATCGAACATTCGCGTCGATGCCAAGGGCGATGCGGTGATGCGTATTATGCCGGTGATCAATGAAGAGGTAAATGAGGAGTGGCTGTCCGATAAGTCTCGCTTCATTTGGGACGGCCTTGCCCGCCAACGCCTCGACAAGCCTTATGTCCGCAAAAATGGTAAGCTCTTGGCGGCCAATTGGGGGGAAGCGTTTCAAGCTGCGAAAGTGGCTCTTTCTGGTGCGCCTGAGAAAATCGGGTTTGTCGCCGGTGACCTTATCGAGGTAGAGCAAGCCAAGGCGGCGCTGGATCTCGCCCGCGCCCTCGGTGTTCAGAATACAGACTGCCGTCCTGCTGGCGCGTCCTATGGAACGGACGGAGTTCGTGAGCGCTATCTGTTTAATCCGACGCTTTTGGGCATTGAAGAGGCAGACGCGCTTCTTCTGATTGGCACCAATCCGCGCAAAGAGGCTGCAGTTTGGAATGCGCGAATTCGCAAGGCTTGGTTGTGGAACGATTTAAAGGTTGGCGTCATCGGCGAAGCTGCGGATCTGACTTATGATTACGAACATCTGGGTTCCGGACCAGGCGCGTTAAGCGGACTGTTCAAGAAAGACAGCGAAGTCGCTGAGGCGTTGCGCAATGCCGAAAAACCGATGATCATTTTGGGAGAAGGTGTATTGGCCCGTGAAGACGGTGAAGCCATTCTTGCTGCTGCGCATGACTATGCTCTCGAGATCCAAGCGATCAAAGATGACTGGGCTGGATTTGGTATCCTGCATACGGCGGCGGGTCGTGTCGGCGCGTTAGATGCTGGATTCGTACCGGGTGAGGCAGGCGCAGCGACAGCGGCGATCCTCGGCGGAGAGATGGAAACAGTAGTTCTCCTCGGCGCTGATGATGTTGACCTCTCAAACCTCGGAAACGCAACGGTCATTTATGTGGGCAGCCATGGCGACGCCGGGGCGAGCAAGGCAGACATCATCCTTCCATCGGCGGCTTATACTGAAATGGCTGCCACCTATGTGAATACGGAAGGACGGGTACAAATGACCCGCCGCGCAGTACAGCCAAAAGGTGAGGCGCGTGAAGGATGGGCGATCTTCCGTGCTTTGTCAGATGTTGTTGGAAAAACCCTTCCATATGATTCGGCAGACGGCTTACGAGAGGCCTTGCGCGAAGCAAATCCAGTCTTTTCCGGGCTCGGCTATGCCCCCGGACAGGAGGGGGCAGAAGCGTTGAAAGCCCCAATTGAAAGCCCCGGTACCACGGTCAGCAATACCCCATTGGTCGCCTCAATCGGTGATTTCTACATGACCAATCCGATCGCTCGTGCATCGAAAACCATGGCTGAGTGCTCGTTGCAGAAACAAGGTCTTGAAACTGCGGTAGCAGCAGAGTAGGGCGGCGCGATGAGTGGATTGATCGAACAACACGGCGTACTCACAGGCTGGCTTCTGGTGCTTGGCCAGATTGGCTTGTTCACGCTGATCTTATCGCTGTCGATCGCGTTTTTGCTACTACTCGACCGTAAGGTTTGGGCCGCGGTCATGATGCGGAAAGGCCCAAATGTGGTGGGGCCTTTCGGTCTGATGCAAAGCTTCGCCGACTTCGGAAAATTCCTTTTAAAAGAGATCATTATTCCGGCGGGCGCAAACAAGACGGTGTTTCTCTTGGCGCCGATCCTCACGCTCACTCTGGCCTTTGCGGCTTGGGCAGCGATCCCCGTCGCGCCGGGCTGGGTGATTTCAGATATCAATGTTGGGATCTTGTATTTGTTCGCGATCTCATCTCTGGGCGTTTACGGGATTATTATGGGCGGCTGGGCCTCTAACTCGAAGTATCCGTTCCTTGGATCGCTCCGCAGCGCCGCGCAAATGGTGTCATACGAAGTTTCAATCGGTCTCATCATTATCACCGTTATTCTGCTCGCGGGATCAATGAACCTTACCGAGATCGTCGACGCACAAGATGGCGGGCTCTTTACGTGGCACCTGCTGACCTTCGAACACATTTTGATGCTGCCCGTGATGGTCGTTGCATTCGTGATGTTCTTTGTGTCTGCGCTGGCAGAGACGAACCGTCCGCCGTTCGATTTACCTGAGGCCGAATCCGAATTGGTGGCGGGGTACCAGGTCGAGTACTCTTCGACGCCATATCTACTCTTTATGTTCGGCGAGTATCTCAACATCGTTCTAATGTGTGCGATGATGACGCTGCTGTTTCTGGGAGGCTGGCATGGGCCTGTGCCGCTAGGTGCAGATTTCGTGAACATGTTCCCGGCCTGGATTGTGAACCTCGGCCATTTGGCTTGGTTCATGGCGAAACTGGTCTTTTTCTTCTTCCTGTTCGCAATGGTGAAAGCAGTCGTGCCGAGGTATCGGTATGACCAATTGATGCGCCTCGGTTGGAAAATCTTCCTGCCGACAGCGCTCGGTGCAGTGGTCATTGTGGGCGGATATGTTGTGTATGCAGGAGTACAAGCATGAGCCTTGTTCAAACCATTCGCGGTGCATTGCTCACTGACTTCATTTCGGCGTTCGGTCTTGGGTTACGCGAAATGGTTCGCCGGAAAGCGACCGTGAATTATCCGTTTGAGAAGAACCCTGTAAGCCCACGTTTTCGCGGGGAGCACGCCTTGCGTCGCTACCCGAATGGCGAGGAACGTTGCATCGCCTGTAAGCTCTGTGAAGCGATCTGTCCGGCTCAGGCGATCACCATTGAAGCGGAACCGCGCGAAGATGGCTCACGGCGCACGACCCGCTATGACATCGACATGGTGAAATGCATCTATTGCGGCTTCTGCCAGGAAGCCTGTCCCGTGGATGCAATTGTCGAGGGACCGAATTTTGAGTTCGCGACCGAGACACGCGAAGAGCTTTACTATGACAAAGACAAACTGCTGGCGAATGGGGATCGCTGGGAGCGGCTCATCGCAAAGAATTTGGAATTGGACGCGCCGTATCGGTAGCGCCCGCAAAATGAGGGGCGGGTCACCGCCGGAGGAACTGGGGCTAAAACAGTGGAACTGATTGCCTTCTACATATTCGCGGCCATCGTGACCGTGTCGGCTCTGGCTGTGATTATGGCTAAGAACCCGGTGCATTCGGTGCTTTGGCTCATTCTGACATTCTTCACGGCGGCGGGCCTGTTCGTGCTCATCGGCGCGGAGTTTCTAGCGATGCTGCTCGTCGTGGTCTATGTCGGCGCAGTCGCAGTGCTGTTCTTGTTCGTGGTCATGATGCTCGATGTGGACTTCGTAGAGCTGAAACAAGGCACATTGCGATACTGGCCTTTCGCCGGATTAATTGGTCTCGCATTTATCGCCGAAATCGCACTCGCAAGCTTTGCACGCCAAGGCAGTTCGAGCACAAATTTTGATGCGTCTCCTGGTGCCGATACGAATACTGAGGCGATCGGGCAGGTCATGTACACCGAGTACTTCCTGCTGTTCCAACTTTCTGGACTGATCCTGCTCGTGGCGATGATTGGAGCGATTGTGCTGACCCTGCGTGAGCGTCCTGGCGTCAAGCGTCAGAATATCGCGAAGCAGACGTCGCGCCGGCGCGAAGACGCAACAGAAAAAGTGGCTGTCGAGCCCGGGCGAGGGATTTAGCCATGGAATTGACGATCAATCACTTTCTCACGGTATCAGCGATCCTGTTTACAATTGGGGTGGTCGGGATTTTCGTGAACCGAAAGAACATCATTGTCATCTTGATGGCGATCGAACTGATCTTGCTATCGGTGAACATCAATCTCGTTGCGTTCTCGGTTTACTCCGGAACGATCGAGGGACAGATCTTTGCCATGTTGGTGCTCACGGTGGCCGCGGCGGAAGCAGCCGTCGGGCTCGCTATCCTTGTTGTTTACTTCCGCAATCGCGGAGACATTGCGGTCGAGAGCGTCGACCTGATGAAGGGGTAAGGCGCGATGTTACCAGATACAGCCATTGAGTTTATCGTGCTTGGGCCAGGCTTAGCTGCGCTGGTCGCTGGCCTGTTCCAGCGCTTTATTGGTGATCGTGGGGCCATGGTCGTGACCACCGCTACGGTTGGGATCGCCGGTATTTTGTCGCTTTATCAACTGTTTGCTTATGCAGCCGGGACAGGTGGCCACGTCGAACATGCATCGCTCGCAGCGGATACGGGCGCGGCAGCGAGCTATGTCGGGCAGCATATTATTCCACTAGTCACTTGGATGGATGTCGGCGGCTTCAAAGCAGATTGGGCGATCCGCGTCGATGCCCTGTCTATTGTCATGATGGCCGTGATCACGAGCGTGTCTGGTCTCGTGCATCTCTATAGCTGGGGTTATATGGAAGACGACCCGCATAAGGCGCGGTTCTTCTCCTATCTATCGCTCTTTACGTTCGCGATGTTGATGCTCGTCACCGCGGACAATTTCATCCAGCTCTTCTTTGGCTGGGAAGGTGTCGGGCTCGCGTCTTATTTGTTGATCGGGTTCTGGTATCATAAGAAAGCGCCGAATGACGCGGCGATCAAAGCCTTCGTGACCAACCGCGTTGGCGACTTTGGCCTCGCGCTCGGAATTATGGCAGTCTATTTGGTCTTCGGATCCGTTGAGTTCGGCCCGGTCTTAACCGCCATCAAAGAGAATGCTGAAGTTGTACCGCTGGCATTCGCAGAGGCCGGGAACGTGCGGGATATCGTGATCCCGTTCCTCGCCTGGAACGTGCCAGCGCTCGAGCTCATTGGCGTCTTATTGTTCATCGGCGCCATGGGCAAATCTGCTCAATTCTTCCTGCATGTCTGGCTGCCGGACGCGATGGAAGGCCCAACCCCGGTGTCAGCGCTTATCCACGCTGCCACGATGGTAACGGCCGGCGTGTACTTGGTCTGCCTCGTTTCACCGATCTACGAATACGCACCCTTTGCAGCCTCTATGATCGCATTGGTCGGCGCTGTAACAGCGCTTTACGCGGCCACCGTCGGAATGGCGCAGAACGATATTAAGCGGGTCATCGCATATTCAACATGTTCTCAGCTGGGTTACATGTTCTTTGCAGCCGGGATCGGCGCCTATGAGGCGGCTATGTTCCATCTGTTCACGCATGCCTTCTTCAAGGCATTGCTCTTCCTCGGAGCGGGCTCGGTCATCCACGGCGCTCATCATGAGCAAGACATGCGCAATATGGGCGGCTTCGCGAAATATATGCCGCTGACTTATGGTGCGATGATGATCGGAACGATCGCGATTATCGGCCTCGGTATCCCTCATGTTTGGGGGCTTTCAGGGTTCTTCTCGAAAGATGCGATCATTGAAACGGCTTTTGCTGCGGGCACCAACGGCGTCCCATTCGGCCAGCTGGCCTTCTGGTTCGGTATCGTTGCGGCTTTGCTGACGAGTTTTTACTCCTGGCGCCTGATCTACATGACATTCCATGGCCCGCGGGCTGAGCCTCATCACGACGACGCGCACGCACATGATGATGATCATGGGCATGATCATCATCATGGTGACCCACACGAGTCTCCGTTCGTGATGCTACTCCCACTCGGTATTCTGAGCGTCGGTGCTGTTTTCGCCGGTTGGTACTTCTACGACGCCTTTGTCGGTCATGATTACAAAACCTTCTGGGACGGCGCGATTTATACGGCCAAAGAAAACACTGTTTTAAAAGACAAATATAATGTCCCGGAATGGGTGTTTTGGGCGCCGCTCTTTGTGACCGTCACCGGCTTTGTCATCGCCACGTTCACGTATTTCTTCAACAGAGGAGTGGGTCAACGGATTGCCCAGGGCGGTGGTCCTTTGCACAGCTTGTTCGCCAACAAATGGTACTTTGACGAGCTCTATAATGCGACGCTTATACGCGGCGCGGCTTGGTTCGGTGACGTGTTCAAGACCGGCGACAAGAAAGTCGTGGATGGGCTCGGGCCCGATGGGGTCGCTTCGGTGGTGCGCTGGAGCTCGCGACGCCTCTCGGCCATGCATACCGGCTATCTTTATCATTATGCGTTTGTGATCATCGGAGCGGCCTTAGTCTTTGGCGCAATCCTGTTCTGGCGCAGCGGAGGCGCGGGCTAATGGATTTCCCAATTCTCTCTGCGGTAACTTTCTTACCGCTCGCTGGGGCTGTTCTCATTCTGCTTATTCGGGCCCTCACAGGCGCTCAAATGAGACCGGATGGCAGTGAAGACGACCGTGTTCTCTATGCGGGTCTGTTGTTCAGTATAGCGACGTTTGTCGTCTCGCTGGTGATGTTCCTAAGCTTTGATACTCAAGGCACCGGATATCAACTGGTTGAAGAGGTCGATTGGTTCGCTGGCATTAAATACAAGATGGGCGTCGACGGGATGTCTCTGCTACTCATCTTGTTGACGACGCTGCTGACACCGATCGCGCTTATTGCCAGCATCGGCTCCATCAAACACCGTCTGACCGAATACGTCGTTTCGTTCCTGATCCTCGAAACATTCATGATTGGTGTGTTCTGCGCGCTAGACCTGATCCTGTTTTACGTCTTCTTCGAAGCCGGTCTGATCCCGATGTTCATCATTATCGGGGTCTGGGGCGGTGCAAATCGCATCTATGCAAGCTTCAAGTTCTTTCTCTACACCTTGTTCGGCTCGCTCTTCATGCTGGCGGCAGTGGTCTACATGTACCTCGCCAATGATGGATCTTCTGACATTGTTGAGCTGGAGCGTTTTGCCTTTGATCCGGGGGCGCAGACCTGGCTCTGGCTCGCATTCTTCGCATCCTTTGCGGTGAAGCTCCCAATGTGGCCAGTGCATACTTGGCTCCCAGATGCACACGTCCAGGCGCCAACGGCAGGGTCCGTGATCCTTGCGGGTATTCTCTTGAAAATGGGAGGTTATGGCTTCTTGCGGTTCAGCTTGCCGATGTTCCCGGACGCGAGCTTGTTCTTCCAGCCCTTCGTCTTTGTGATCTCGGTCGTGGCCATCGTCTATGCGTCGCTGGTGGCATGGCGGCAAACTGATATGAAAAAGCTCATCGCCTACTCCTCGGTCGCACACATGGGCTTTGTCACGCTCGGGATCTTCTCGTTCACGGAAATCGGGGTGCAAGGGGCAATTTTCCAGATGCTGAGCCACGGCCTGATCTCTGGTGCGCTCTTCTTAATTGTCGGGGTCGTCTATGACCGGATGCACACCCGAGAGATCTCGGCTTATGGCGGCTTGGTTCACCGCATGCCCGTCTACGCGACCTTGTTCATGCTATTCACCATGGCCAATGTCGGTCTGCCGGGCACCAGTGGCTTTGTCGGCGAGATCCTGACCATGGTGGGAGCGTTCCAAGCCAACACTTGGGCTGCCGCAGGTGCGGCGCTCGGCGTGATCTTCTCTGCTGTCTATATGCTGACGTTGTATCGACAGACCGTCTTCGGACAGATCACCAATCCGGACCTGGAGACCATCGAGGACGTCAACACCAAGGAATTGATCTGCCTGATCCCGCTCGCGATCGGAACCATCCTTCTCGGCATTCTGCCAAATCTCATTTTTGACATAACGCGTGAGTCGTCACTTCACGCCCTCGCACAGATGGCGGGAGGATAGAGCTCATGTTTGATTTTGAATCTATTCTAACCACAATGGCACCAGAGCTACTGCTCGCAGCAGCGGGACTCATTGGTGTTACGATTGGCGCCATCTTCGGGGACCGTTTCAACAGTTTGTCCTTCAAGCTTGGCGCAGTGATCCTTTTCGCCGCCGCCGCATTGGCCGGATACTACTGGGATGGCGGAAGAGCTTTTGACGGGCTTGTGGAAACCACCAGTTTCTCGAATTTCGCCAAAGTCGTGAGTTTTGTTGCCGGAGGCGTCGCTTTGCTAATGTCCGAGGGTTTCCTGCGACGGCATCAGACCATGCGTTACGAGTATCCGCTGCTGATCATCTTCGCGTCGCTCGGCATGGGGATCATCCTGTCCTCAACGAACTTTATGACGCTCTATCTGGGCGTAGAGACGTTGAGCCTTTCTTCCTATGTGCTTGCCTCCTTCCACCGCGACAGTCCGCGGTCCGCAGAAGCTGGTCTGAAGTATTTCGTGCTTGGGGCGCTGGCGTCCGGTTTGTTGTTATACGGAATTTCACTGGTCTACGGATTCTCAGGCAGCACCAGTTATGAAATGGTTGCTGAAGCGGATACGAGCATGGGGCTTCTCTTCGGCATGGTGCTGATGATCACGGGGCTCGCGTTTAAGGTTTCTGCCGCGCCGATGCATGTCTGGACACCAGACGTATACGAAGGTTCACCGAGTCCGGTTGTCGCATTCTTTGCCACCGCGCCAAAAATGGCGAGCATGGTAGTGTTTGCGATCATCATGTTCACCGCGTTCCCGCAAGCTGTTGCTTTCGAAAACTGGCAAATGATCATTGGGATTATCGCTGCCGCGTCGATGCTTATTGGGGCGGTCGGGGCGCTTCCTCAATCGAATTTGAAGCGCCTGCTCGGATATTCCTCGATCGCCAATATGGGGTATGCGCTGGTTGCGATTGCTGCAGGCGTCCAATTTGGCGCTGGGTCGCTTTTGATCTTCATGACAGCCTATGTCGTAGCCTCGCTTGGCCTGTTCGGAGGGGTTTTGTCCATGAGACGCGAAGGTGGCATGGTGGAGAATGTCAACGAGCTGGCGGGTCTCATCCGACGGCAACCAGGTTTGGCAACGGCATTGACCGTTCTTCTGGTCTCTGTTTCCGGCTTTCCGCTGGCATTCGGGTTCTTGGGTAAACTCGCCGTATTGGAAGCGGGTTGGAACGCAGGATTAATGCCGTTGATCATCGTCCTCGTCCTGAGTTCCGTAGTCGCGATGTATTACTATCTACGCATCGTCAAAATCATGTGGTTCGACGAGCAGGCTGAGAACTTTGAGTCCGTGGATGGTCTGGTGACTATGACCGTCTATGCGACGGCAATCGTGAGTGTGGCGCTTCTCATTTTCATCAATCCTCTGAGCGAGCTGGCTGCCTCAGCAGCTGCGAACTTGTTGTCGTGATCGAAGCCGCGCCAGTTTACTGGTTCGATGAAATCGACAGTACGAGCGAAGAAGCAAAGCGGCGCGCGCGGCGGGGTGAAACCAGTCCCGTATGGATAGCCGCGCGCTTGCAAACCGCTGGTAAAGGCCGGCTCGGTCGTTCCTGGGTGTCACCAACGGGCAATCTTTTTACAACTGTTCTGTTTCCGGAAGCAGGCGGACTTGCGGCGGCCGGGCGCGTGCCGTTTGCCGCGGCCTTGGCCGTACGTGACGCTTGCGTCGCGGCGGTGCCGTCGTTGAAACCAAAATTGAAATGGCCGAACGATGTCCGCATCGATGGCAAGAAGCTGAGCGGGATTCTGACTGAAACCGGAGATACGAATGGCGTTGTTTGGATCGCTCTCGGAATGGGGTTGAACATCAAACAAGCGCCAGACGGTGTCGGACAAGAGGCGACCGCGCTCGCAGAACATGGCGCTCAGGCTGGATTGCAGCCGGAACATGTATTGCTGGATTTGAAACAGGCACTTCAAACGCGTCTCGATCAAGCTCGTAGCGACTTCGCTCAGCTCCTAAACTATTGGATGGACCATGCCGAAGGCCACGGGGCGATGGTGCAGACCGGCCCAGTTGAGAACCGAATAGAAGGTGTCTTCGAAGGGCTCGCTGACGATGGGGGGCTGATCTTGCGTTTGCGGGATGGGGAAAGGCGTACCATAAGGGCGGGCGATGTAGAATTGGTGAAACAGGTGAACTGATGCTGTTGGTTATAGATGTGGGTAATACGAACACCGTGTTCGCCCTCCACAGTGGAACAGATTGGATTTCGAGCTGGCGGAGCGCGACGGACGCGACACGCACTGCGGACGATTACGCGGTTTGGCTCGGCGCACTTATGCGTATGGAAGATCTCGAACTCTCTGAGATCACAGGCTGCATAATCTCCTCGGTTGTGCCGCAAGCGCAGTTCAACTTCCGCAATCTCTCACGTCGATACTTCGATGCAGAACCGATGTTTGTCGGCGATCAATCGACAAAACTGGGAGTTCCTATCCGTATCCGCCGACCTGAACAGGTCGGTGCAGACCGTCTGGTCGCGGCGATCGGCGCGCATCAACTCTATCAGGGGCCAAAGCTCGTCATTGATAGTGGGACAGCGACGACGTTCGATGTTGTAGGTCCCGATGGCGGTTTTGAAGGCGGCATTATTTCCCCAGGCATCAACTTGTCGATGCGTGCCCTGCATGATGCCGCCGCCCAGTTGCCGCGAATTGCGATCCAGCGTCCGCCGCAAACCATCGGGCAAGATACGGTCTCCGCGATGCAGTCTGGTGTGTTCTGGGGCTATGTTGACCTGATTGATGGCTTGGTACGCCGTGTGAAGGCTGAATATGCGTCACCCCTGACCGTAATTGCCACAGGTGGCGTTGCGTCACTCTTTGAAGGGGCGAGCGATACCATAGATCATTTTGATCAGAGTTTGATGGAGGTAGGCCTTCTGGAGGTCTATCGCCGCAATGCGAAAGATTAAACGGGGCATATGAGCGAAACCATAACGGACGAACTTGTGTTTCTGCCGCTCGGCGGGTGCGGCGAAATTGGTATGAATTTAAATGCTTACGGCTATGGGCCTGAGCATAACCGCAGATGGATTCTGATCGATGTGGGCGTCACATTTGGTGGCGACAACACGCCCGGAATTGATCTGATCACTCCAGACTCGGCCTTTTTTGAAGATCAGGGCGACCAGATCGATGCGATTTTCCTGACTCATGCGCACGAAGACCATATTGGCGCGATCGCACTTATCCTACCGCGATTGCAAACCAAGGCGCCGATCTATGCAACGCCGTTCACCGCACACCTCGCTCAGGGCAAACTGATCGAACGGGGATTGAAGCACACAAGCATCAACGTCTTGCCACTTGGCGGAGAAGTGCAAGCGGGTCCCTTCAATGTGCGTTATATTACCCTCACGCATTCCATACCTGAACCCAACGCACTCGCTCTGGAAACTCCCCTCGGGACGATTCTTCATACCGGGGACTGGAAGATCGATCCGGATCCTCAACTCGGCGCATCGACCGATATTGAGGCGCTCACCGAGCTGGGCGACCAGGGTGTGCTGGCCATGGTCTGCGACAGTACGAATGTTTTCGTCGAAGGCGAGAGCGGGTCTGAAGGCGTCGTTCGGGAGAATCTCATCGAATTAATTGGTAGCCTAAAAGGCCGTGTCGCGGTCACCACGTTCGCTTCAAATGTGGCGCGCGTCGCAAGTGTGATCGAAGCGGCGCGACAGGCGGGCCGAAGCGTTTGCCTCGTCGGTAGAAGCATGCACAAGATCACAGATGCTGCGGTGGCGACGGGAGTCATCAAAGATTTGCCCGATCTGATCAGTGAAGACCAAGCCGGCAGCCTGCCAGACGACAATCTCCTATTCCTTTGCACCGGCTCACAAGGCGAACCACGCGCGGCCCTCGGCCGTATCTCACGTGATGACCATCGACATATAAGCTTGGGGCAGGGCGATACGGTGATCTTCTCCAGCCGCGTCATTCCGGGCAATGAGAAGGGCATCTTTGATATGCAGAACGCGCTCGCAGAAAAGGGCGTTCGGATCATCTCAGACAAGATGACGGAAGGGCCGATCCATGTGTCTGGGCATCCCGCACGAGACGAGCTTCGCAGAATGTATCAATGGGTCCGCCCGAAGATATCCGTTCCGGTCCATGGCGAGCGCCGACATATCCTGGAGCATGCTGCTTACGCTAAAAGCCTGCAAGTCAGCGAAGCCGTAACGCCGCGTAATGGCGATTTGATACGCCTCGCGCCAGGAGCTGCGAAGGTCGTCGATAACGTTCCAAACGGGCGCCTTTATCTCGATGGTAGCCGATTGGTCCCAGCCGAAAGCGAGGGCATCAAGGAACGCCGGGCCCTGTCGAACTGGGGATATGTCAGCGTCGCCATTGCAATCGATGACAATGGAGATGTGGTTGATGGACCGCTGCTCACCGCACGGGGCCTTACTGAACCAGATGGCAGCACCGCGGATGAAAGCCTGATTGAGGTGGATGAAGCGGTGGAAGAGGCCGTAAACGGTCTCAAGCGTCGAAAACGCCTGGATGATGATGAGGTGGAGCGCACATTAGCGCGCGCGGTCAAGAAAGCCTGCGAAAAGACGTTCGGTCGCAAACCCATAGTTGATGTGAGTGTGCTAAGGGTCTGACCAAAGGAGACCTCGTCATGAGCGGACTGTTCAAAATCGGACCCTTAAATCACGTTGGCGTCGCGGTACCCGATATCGAAGCGGCTATGGACACGTATCGGACGCTTTACGGTGCAACCGACATCACTGAACCGTTCGACATGCCGGCGCAGGGCGTGAAAGTCTGTTTCGTGAATCTTCCGAACAGCCAGATTGAGCTGATTGAACCCTTGGATGAAAACAGCCCGATCCATAACTTCATCCAGAAAAACCCTCGCGGCGGCCAACACCATGTCTGCTTCGAGGTGGAGGACATTCAGGAAGCGGTCTCGGAGATGAAGGCCCGCGGGGCAACGGTGCTTGGCGAACCAAGGATCGGAGCGCACGGCACGATGATTATTTTCGTTCACCCGAAGAACTCAAATGGCGTCCTAGTTGAGCTCATGGAAACCCCAAAAGAAGAGCATCACTAAATGGATCCCGTTGGTTTTATTGTTGTTTTTGTCATTTGCTGGTGGCTCTGCTTTTTCTGCGTTCTGCCCATAGGTGTTCAGGGCCAGTTCGAGAATGACGGGCAAATCGTCGAAGGTTCAGAAGAGGGGGCCCCAAAAGAGCCTATGCTGCGCAAGAAAGTCATATGGGCGAGCATTGGCGGCGTTGTTCTGACACTCATCGCGCATTTTATCGTCGTGCCGTGGCTGGCCTCTCAATAGGAAGCGCCGCGCAATCACAGAATGGAAAAAAGGGGAAGTCGGACGACTTCCCCTTTTTGGTTTGGCTGATTTGTGCCGCTCTTAGTAGGAGTAGCGCAATGACACCTCGAGACGACGGTCATTCAGGAAGTTGGACCGAGCGAATCGCTGACCAGCTTGATCGACCTGCTGGCTTGCGAACGCTTCTGTTCCAAGCACATTCGCCGCCAAGACCCCAAGTTGGACTTGGTCTGTAATGTCCCATTTGAACGATGCATCGAGGAAGCCGATTTCTTCCTGGATAATCGGATTACCTGTGACGAAGTCTCGATAAGAACTGTAATAGTCCGACCGCCAATTATAGGCGAGACGAGCTTCGAAATTCTCATCTTGGTAGATACCGATTAGGTTTCCAGAAATGTCCGACAGACCTAGAAGCTCTTCGACACCGAAGCGCAACACAGTTGTTGGATCGTCCGGCAGACCATCGCCATCTGCATCCGTGAACGGAGGCAAGGCCGTCGCTTCTGATTCAATCAATGTCAGGTTTGCCTGAAGACCGAGATTACCGAAGAACCCTGGCAGATCTGTGTAGAATTGCTGATACGCAAACTCCACACCTTGAACCGTACCGTCGTTCAAGTTGGTATTGCCAGCATACGTGACAGGGATCGTGTATCCGTCCAGCAATAAGGTCGACACGTTCGTCTCACTGTACACGATGATATCTTTTAGGTCCTTATAGAAGGTTGAGACCGTGAACTGACCGTCATCCCCAAAATAATACTCGAACGAGAGATCTACGTTTATCGCTTCGATTGGCTTCAGATCTGGGTTTCCACCCTCCAAACGAATTTGGTTTGGAATGATATCGATAACAGATGCTTGTGTGCCCGGCGCAGCATTAGGATCTGTGATGAATCCAAGTGCCGCGCGCGTATTTCGACTGGCATTGAGTTGATCGATGTTCGGAGGCGTTATCGCTTGACTTGCGGCGAAGCGAATAAGCATCTCGTCATTCAATTCCCATTTCACATTCAGAGATGGGAGCCAATACTCGTAACTATTATCGATTTCGTTCGATACATCGTCTCCATCCAACAACGCTGCCAATTCTGGCAGATATGTTCGGGGATTCGCGGCTGGGTCATCGTCAGGGCCAATTACAGCGAACTCGCTGAACCCGAGAACGCCACCGCCAGTTACATCGGTTTTGACGTATCGGACACCGATATTGCCAGACAAGGCCTGACCATTGTCAAACTCATTGCCGAAATTGAGCATGCCATAAAAGTTCATGGTTTGCTCAAGAACGGAGCCATCAACACCGCGGGAGTAGTCCACCGCACCATTCTGCACGAGCGGAGTCCATGATCCAATGACCGTATTCCCATCTTCGTTCACGAACGTGTTGATAAGGGGTTCATTGGTCAAAGACGTGATGAATGCGTCATAATCCTGTAGCTGAGCTCGGTCTGGATAGACAACCGCAGCATCGCCCACAAAGACGTTGCCACCTTGGAAACCAGAGAAGTCAAAGACTTCAAACGCGTTTTCATCCGAACGATTCGCGTATGGAAGGTATCCGCCGTCCCACGGAGGAGCGATGCCCCCCCAGTTCAGACCCGCACTACGGTTGATTTGTTCGCGCTCTGAATAACGCGCACCAAATTTGACAGAATCAAACCAGCCATCGTCCGCGAATTCATACTCCGCGTCGCCTCTTACAGCGTAAAGATCGCCTGTATTGTCTTGAAACTCATCAGCCGCATAAAGCAGGTAAGCGGTGTTCGGATCCGCAAAAGATGTTGGCGCTTCGTTGGGCTGTCCGCCACGAGGCACCCAAGACTGCAGCTGCGTACCGGTTTGGAACAAGCCAATTTGCGGGTTTTGAGGATCAGAGAAATTGAAAGTGTAATCGCCGAAATGATTACCACCGGCCCAAAGTCGATCCAACGTTGCTTCTGCGTCCGTGTAATGAGCGTCAAACT
This sequence comes from Pseudomonadota bacterium, assembly GCA_038527765.1. Classification (GTDB taxonomy): domain Bacteria; phylum Pseudomonadota; class Alphaproteobacteria; order Caulobacterales; family Hyphomonadaceae; genus Henriciella. The sequence goes on along the minus strand of JBCBFK010000002.1, from coordinate 75,211 downwards.
CGAAGAACCATTGATCCGTGGCACGCCATTTTAGATTTGCACTGATATCTTGCGTAACGGACTCTTCTTTCTGATAGACGGCGAGCGATTGGAATGGCGTACCCAAGCTACCCGTTCCAGTTGCCCCATCTCCAAGCCAATCACGAAGTTGGTTAGATACGATGCCGGATTCAAACAGTCCGCCATCGATAACGTTTAAATCCTCGCACCGAGTCTGATTGTCTGGGAACTGTGCAATCGCGTTGCTACCGTTACAAGACCCGATCCCGGCAGACGTAAAAGGTCTGACTGAGAAGGTTGAGGGGCCGCCGAGGAAGTCCCATGCTTGGAACGATTCAGCGTCAGTGAAGAATTCAAAAGTGCGCTCGTCACTTTGAACTTCATTCTCCACGCGCACGGCTTTGACGGTCAATTCGGTATTGCCATCTGGGGCCCGCCATTGACCGGCGAGATAGTAGCTGTCGCGTTCGCGCTCAATTTCCACGTCTCGTACTTGCCACCCACCCGGTAGCGCGATTGTAGAGCCAGATCCGAATGGATCAGCAAGCGCGAGCAATGGGCCGTACTGAAACCCTTGAATGGCTGAGTTCAATGTCGAAGTTGAGTACGAACCGAGTAAGCCAAATTCACCAGAATCTGTATCCCAACGATTTCCAAGCACAGCGCTGAAGCCCGGGCTCCATTCTTCTGCGAGGTCGGTATAGGTTCCATCTGCAATCGCAACAGCCACAAGACCGTCTCGGTCGAATGGCTCCAGCGTGCGTAGGTTCACGACGCCGGAGATACCGCCTTCGATCATATCAGCAGACTGGTTTTTGAAGACATCCACCGCGCCAATTAGCTCTGGTGGAATACTCGCCCACTCGAGCGCACGACCACCATTCGCTGAGAATGCATCACGGCTGTTAAATTCCGAGCGCACATATTGCAGGCCGCGGATGATATTACCTGAGCCTTCTGGGGACGGGAAATCACCGTCGCTTCCGCCGAGTTCGAAGCGTTGGGTCACAACACCCGGAACACGAGCGAGCGCCTCAGCGACCGAAAGGTCTGGCAACTGAGACACGTCAGATGCGGTAATTGAGTCGACGAAGGTGTCAGAGTCTCTTTTCAGGTTCCGCGCGGTTTGTAGAGCGCCGCGAACGCCCTGGACAACAACGACGTCCTGACGCGCCTCTTCTTCGGTTGTGTTATCGCTAACATTTTCAACCGCAGTGTCGTCCGCGGCATCGTCTTGAGCCATCGCGCCGGGCATGCCGAAAGCGGCAAACATGGCGGTCGTCCCAAGAAGCATGAATTTGTTTGGTCCTCGACGACCAAGTTTCGACTTTGAATTCACTGATTTACCTCCCTAAATCGAATTCAGTGATAATTTTGGTAAGAGCAAGCTAGAAAGTTGTGTGCCCTTGCGTGTGCGTCAGCGCTTGGCAAGAACAATGCCATGCGAGCCGCCCAAACTGTAATTGAACTGATACCTTCCCCTGAAGTTGGGCCGCCCTCGACGACCACACGTTTTCCTCGCCTTAATATCGCCCTTCACACCAATAGGTTTCGAGCGCTTTTCTTAGTTTTGATAGCGCTATCATTTTTTCTTCCTTTTAGGCAAGAGGCGAGTCATAAAAGTGATATATAAAAGACATCTGAGGGAGATTTCGTGAGCCGTATTTCGAGCATATGTATTCTGGGTGGAGGGACTGCAGGGTGGATGACTGCTGCCGCACTCACCAACAAATTCAAGGCATTAGACCTAAACATCGAGCTCGTGGAATCGGATCAGATCGGCACAATCGGGGTCGGTGAGGCAACTTTACCACACATCCGCTTTTTTAATCAGGCGCTCGGAATCGATGAGCGAACTTTTATGAAAGCAACGGAAGCGACATTCAAATTGGGAATCGAATTCTGCGATTGGGGGCAGATTGGGGACCATTATATCCACCCCTTTGGCGATTACGGGATTCCACTGCACGGATTAGACTTTCATCAGCTTTGGTTGAGCCAAAAACACAAGGACTCCGTCACGCGGCTCGATGACTATTCGTATCCGATTATCGCAGCGGAGCAGGGGCGTTTCCAACTGCCCAAAGAGGACGTGAATCAGATCGGTTCCAATTTTGGGTACGCTTACCAATTCGATTCAAGCCTGTATGCGCGGTTCTTGCGCTCTTATTGCGAATCAAACGGAGTGATTCGAACGGAAGGCCGTGTGGTCGATTCCAATCTCGCACCTGAAACGGGGCACGTCGAACGCATTATCCTCGAAGACGGCACGTCGATCGAGGCAGATCTGTTCATTGATTGCTCCGGGTTTCGCGGCATCCTAATCGAACAGGCGCTTGAAACCGGTTATGATGATTGGAGCCATTGGCTGCCGTGCAACCGAGCGGTCGCGGTGCCGTGTGAAGCGCGTGGTGATATGTTGCCTTATACCCGGGCTCTAGCGCGATCTGCCGGATGGCAGTGGCGCATTCCACTACAACACCGCATCGGAAATGGTCACGTCTATTGGAATGAGTACATTTCAGACGACGAAGCGACTCATCAATTGATGAGCACGTTGGAAGGGCCGCCGCTTGCGGACCCTAAACAGCTCTTTTTCAAGACCGGCCGTCGCCGGAAGTTTTGGAACAAGAATGTTGTCAGCATCGGCTTGTCCGGAGGCTTTTTGGAGCCATTGGAATCGACCTCGATCCATCTCATCCAGGAGGGCATTACGGCGCTCATCGAGTTGTTTCCGAATGACCAAGTCGATCAATTGGATGCGGAAGAATATAATGATCGTATGGCGCTCAATTTCGATCGTGTGCGTGACTTCCTGCTCCTTCATTATGTCGCGACCCAGCGAGAGGACAGCGAGATGTGGCGGTATTTCAGGGATATGAAACTGCCTGGTAGTTTGGAAGAAAAGATGCAAGCCTGGATGTCGCGCGGCTATATCCTGAAATATGAGCTTGGGGTGTTCCTGCCGCCAAGCTGGGTCGCCGTGATGCTGGGGCAGAACCTTTTGCCAAAAAGCCACGATCCGAGGGTTGAGCGGCTTGCTGCCTCTGACATCGAGCGCAGTCTTGAAGACATTAAAGCGAGAACCTATCTCGCCGTAGAGGAGACGCCTCGCCAAGTTGATTTCCTGGCGCGCTATGGCGCCGCGTCGCATTCCCCACAGCTCGTCGCGAACGCCGCGTCCTAGGGAATCATAATCCATGAGAACGGACGGATTTGACATTGTTGTGTGTGGTGACGGGCTCGCGGGTGCGATGACCGCGCTCAGCCTTGTAAATGGGCTGCCCGAAACCCACTCAGTTCACTATGTGCGGACGGGGCGCGATGAGCAAATGGATGCCCTCTATGGGAGTGTCACAGCGCCAACGGCATATGATTTTCTGCGCACCTTAGGTTTGGACGAGCCCTCCTTATTCATGCGCTCTGGGACCACGTTTTGTTATGGGACGAGCTACCAAAAATGGCCGGGCGACCACTCCTGGATGCAAGGACACATGCAGCCGTTTCACACGATAGCTGGGGTCCCTCTCGTACATCATTTGACACGCGGAAGCGCGGCGCTCGAACCGATCCTGGTATCCGCGCAGGCCGCGCTACACGGACGCTTCGCACACCCACCCGAAGATCCGAACGTCCCACTGTCGCGGGCCGAATACGGGTATCAGTTTTCGGTCTCGGATTGGACGGACCTGCTGGATCAACTGATCCGTAAAAGCCGGGTAACAGCTCACACGGCCCAGTTCGCGGAGACACTGGTTGACGCTGCAGGAACCAGTTCGATCAGACTGCAAAACGGTGACACTCTAAAGGGGGACTTGATTGTTGATTGTAGCGGCAGTCAGCGCAGCGTAATCGGTAAGACCGACTCAACCTATGTGTCGTCGCGCTCGATACGAGCCAGTGTTCAGAGCACTCCATCTTCTCAGCTTGGCTGGCCTTACCGACTTGTACAAAGCAACCAACGTGGATGGACGTCGCAAACGCATCTGCAAGGCAAGATCGAAACGCTAAGCATTCAAGCTCCCAACGATGCGGAGCGAGAGGATGGGTTGGACGCGTCCTTGGGGCATTTGGATGCGGCTTGGCGGAGGAATTGCGTGGCTATAGGGCAAGCCGCTTGCACGCTTGAGCCGCTTACGCCTGCACCGATGATGCTGTTGCAACGAGATATCGAACGGTTGCTTGAACTGATCCCTGTATCTGACGACCTCGAAACCGAGCGCCGTGAATTCAATCGGCGGTTTACGGATGATGTTGCGCATGCCGCATTGTTCCAAGACGCCTTTTATGTCCTTCCTGATGTCCCAGAGCATGAGTTTTGGCAGTCTGCGGCACAGGCCGCGCCATCTGCTAAGCTCAAACGCAAACTGGCGCAGTTTGAGAATCGAGGTGTCTTGGTGCGATTTGATCTTGAACCGTTTAACGATGAGGACTGGACGATTTTGCATTTTGGCATGGGGCGGCGCCCCCGGAACTATGATTTGCAAGTTGAGCAAATCGGCGTTGAAGAAAGCCTGAAGCAGATCGGACAACTCAAAAATGCGATTGCTCAAATGGTGCCGCGCATGCCACCGCATCATCTCTACGTTGCAAACATGAAAAAGTATTTTGAGAAGCAGAACTATGCCTGAAGCCATCAAACAGATCACAATTGTCGGAGGTGGCTCGGCAGGTTGGATGACAGCGGCGGCGCTCTCCAGTCTTTTGCCGCCTCACGCAGTCCGCATTGCGCTCATTGAGTCGGAGCAAATCGGAACCATCGGGGTCGGTGAAGCAACCATTCCGGATGTCATCAACTTCAACGCGATGTTGGGCATTCCGGAGCAAGAGTTTCTCAAAGCGACGAACGGCACGTTCAAACTCGGCATTGAATTCGTAAATTGGGGGCAAATCGGCGAAGCTTACTTCCACCCATTTGGACAACACGGCGTCGATATGAATGGGGTCGACTTCCATCAATTCTGGATGCGCTACAAAGCGCAAAACGCTGACAGTGAGATCCAAGACTTTAGCTTGAGCGCGGTCGCGGCCAAGCAAGATAAATTTGTTATGCCTGAGAACGATCCACGGTCAGTGCTATCTCAAATTCGATACGCATATCATTTCGACGCCACCGCCTATGCGAAGTTTTTGCGCGCCTATGCCGAAGCGCGCGGCGTTCGCCGAATCGAAGGCAAGGTGACGGAAGTCAAACAGGCGCCCCAGAACGGATTCATCACTTCGGTATTGCTCGAGAGCGGTGAGACCGTGACAGGCGACTTGTTCTTTGATTGCACCGGCTTCCGAGCGCTCTTACTCGGGCAAACGCTCGGAGTAGATTTTAAAGACTGGTCGCACTGGCTACCGTGCGATACGGCACAAACCGTCGCGTGTGAGCGGACTGGGTCACTCAGGGCTTATACGGTATCAACGGCGAAATCAGCCGGCTGGCAATGGCGTATTCCAACTCAGCACCGCACCGGGAATGGGCACATCTATTCGAGCGCGTTGATGAGCGATGAGGACGCGATCGAGAGCCTGCTTGCCGATCTTGATGGTCCGGCGCGGGGGTCGCCGCGTAAGATCAAGTTCCGAACGGGTCATCGCTCCAAGTTCTGGGAAAAAAACTGTATCGGAATTGGCCTTTCGGGTGGATTTCTTGAACCGCTAGAGTCGACGTCGCTCTTCCTCATCCAGGAAGGTATAAGCAAATTCATTTCCTTGTTCCCAAGCGCCGAAATGCCAGAAACCGTAACGCGAGAATACAATCGCCAACTCGAGAAAAAGTTCGAGCAGGTGCGCGACTTCATTATCCTGCACTACAAAGCGACGCAACGTGACGATACCGAGTTTTGGCGGTATTGTCGGAACATGGATGTGCCAGAGACGCTGACCCAAAAAATCGAGCTCTTTGAGGAGGCTGGCCGCTTTTTCCGCTATGAGGATGAGCTGTTCTCCAAGCCCAGCTGGATCGCTGTCATGCTCGGTCAGAACATCTTACCGCGATCCGTCGATCCGATCGTAAACACGGTCGATCACGGGCAAATCGCGAATAGTTTGAATTCTATGAAATCTGCGATGAACAGCGCGGCGGCGAAGATGCCGACGCATGAGACGTTTCTTCGAAAATATGCCTGGGCCGCTGAGCCCGCGATGAGTTAAAGGGGCAACGACATGCACGACATGAATATCAAAGACATCGTGATTGTCGGCGGAGGCACCGCAGGCTGGATGGCAGCATCTGCGCTATCAATCTTGCTGCGCAATCCAGCGATCAAAATCCGGCTCGTCGAATCCGAACAAATCGGAACGGTAGGCGTGGGTGAAGCCACGATTCCTCATATCCGTTACTTCAATCAGCTCCTTGGGTTGAATGAAAATGACTTCCTGAGGAAAACCAATGCGACGTTCAAAGTAGGTATTGAGTTTGTGAATTGGGGCCAGATCGGCGAGCGATACTTCCACTCTTTCAGTCCTTATGGCGTGAACATGGAAGGCGTGCATTTCCACCATTTTTGGCTGCGACACGCACAAAGACCCGATGCAGCGTCTGCGGATGAATATAACCTGCATTGCCTCGGCTCGAAGCTAAGCAAATTTGCCCACCCGAAGCCCGAAATGCGCGGCTCGCCGTTGAGCTCTATCGAGTACGCTTTCCAATTCGATGCAGCATTGTATGCGAAATACATGCGTGGCGTCGCAGAGCGCCGAGGTGTCCAGCGCATTGAAGGTAAAGTTGTTGAGGTCAATCAACGACCCGAAGATGGCTTTATCGAGAGCGTAAAGCTCGAATCCGGCGAGCAGGTCGCGGGAGATCTGTTCATTGATTGCTCGGGTTTCCGCGGCTTGTTGATCGAGCAGACGCTTGAGACGGGTTACGATGACTGGTCACATTACCTGCCGGTGAATCGCGCCGTGGCGCAGGCTTGCGAATCTGATGGTCCGCCCATTCCTTACACGCGTGCCACCGCCCACGAGGCCGGATGGCAGTGGCGGATCCCACTGCAAAACCGGATTGGTAACGGTCATGTCTATTGCAGCGAGTATATCAGCGATGACGAAGCCTACGAAACACTGAGGTCGGGCTTGGATGGCGCACCGCTCAAAGACCCGAAATTCCTACGGTTTATGACGGGCGTGCGTAAAAAGGCCTGGAACAAGAATGTTGTGGCATTGGGACTCGCAGGTGGTTTTCTCGAGCCGCTGGAGTCGACCTCCATTCATTTGATCCAAACGGCCGTCGCTCGGCTGATGACGAACTTCCCGGACAAACACTTCAACCAAAGCGATATAGATTACTTCAATCAGAAAACCCTGCTCGAGTATGAGCAAGTTCGGGACTTTCTGATTCTCCATTATTGCGCCACGCAGCGTACCGACAGTCCGTTTTGGAACTATGTCCGCACTATGGAGATTCCCGACACCCTCAGACAGCGCATCGATATCTATATGGAAAATGGACGGCTGTATCGCGACAATAATGAATTATTCAGTGAAAACAGTTGGTTCGCCGTGTTTGAAGGTCAAAACTGGAGACCCAAGCGGTATCATCCGGTCATCGACAGCATGTCGGACGAGGTGCTAGATCGGCGTATGTTGGAGATCCGCCGCACCATGCACAAATGCCTTGATACATTCGAAGATCACGAGACTTACCTTCACAAACTCGTCCAAAGCGCGTAAATTCGTTTCGGGAGAAGAGAATAACAATAAAGGCGTTACTATGAATTACCTGCCCAAAACCTTCCTCTCAGCTATCATTATCGGCGTAGGACTTGCACTCACGCCGCTCGCATCTGCGCAAGACGAAGAAGCGCCCGGCGGCGAGGATCGCGTGCTCGACACGGTCGAAGTCATCGGCGTGCAAAACGATGCCGCGATGGCGGCGTTCCGCGCAGGAGACTTCGAAACCGCAGAAGTAGAATTTCTCGACAATGCGATGTGTGCGCTGCGCCGCGAACGAAATCTGACAAGTTCGATTGAGGCTGCGCAGACAAGTTCATTGCGCGCGGAGTCGTTTGCGCAGTCTACCGGGGTCGATTCTGGTGCATCATCGCGCGGGGCGAATGCTGGCGCGGGTCAGCAGACCCCGACCGGTATTGCTGCAATTGACGGAATTGCGACCCGTAACCTTCCGAACACTTATGATCGCACCTGCGACGCGCGCGGAAGGCAGTTATACTTTGCAGGGCTGTCGCAGATACAACTCGGTAAAACGAATGAAGCGCTTCGGAATTTTGAACGGGCCACTGCGTCGAGCAAGATTCTCTATGACGCCCACTATAAGATCGCACTCATTAAGCTGCTTAATGGCGACTCCAAGACCGCCCGTGGTGAGTTGCGCAAAATCGAAGGAATCCTCAAGCGTTGCAGAAATTGTGAGGCGAAGCAGGAAATCGTCGAGCGTCGCGATCATCTGCAAAAAGCGCTGGATGGCGAAGTCAGTCTGCAATAGGCGCTTTGCGCCTTTGATATCTGCCGAAACGTATTCTCGGAGCCCGTAATCTGATTTCAAGGTGTAGTCAGATGGGCTCCGACATGATAGCGCTAACATTGAGCGTTTTCATCACACACGGTCAAAGCAATCAGTGTGGTTGAAACATCAATATTCGGGGTCTGGGGCCCGAAATTTCTAGGGAGGAGAGCAATGAATAAGCTCAAACAAATGATGATCGGCAGCACCTTCGTTGTCGCGTGTCTTGTAACACCACTGGCAACGTCCGCGGATCCGGCTTTCGTGACTGCTCCGGTCGATCAATCAACTTTACCAGGTCAGCTTCTGCACAATCCGATGGCGATCAAGTGGAACCCTGAGGGTCCAAACAAAAGCGTTTCGATCACAGATTCTGAAGGGGTCCCGGGCGGGCAGGCGATTAGCTTTCGTGTACGCCGGAAATCAAGCAAGCCGTGGGACATTCGCATGCGCGCACCATTTGAGCGCGATGTGACTGCGGGTCAGCATGTTGATATCTTCTTCTGGGCCCGCGCGTCTAAGCTTCCACGCAAAGCTGAGACCGGCAAAATAGCCGTTGCGCTTGGACGAAACGAAGAGCCCTATGACACAGTCGTGAACGAAGAGGTTTTGCCAACCGAAGAGTGGCAGATGTATCGTGTTTCCGGAGTCGCCGAGCGAGACTTTCCAATCAGTGAATCGGATATGGGCTTCAATTTTGGGTTTGAGAAACAAACGATTGAACTCGGACCGTTTTTCGCGATCACGCGTGACGCTGAATAAGGACGCGTTCATCAATCAAATGACAGCGTATAGGCGGTTCTGATGTATCTCGGAATTGATGTTGGAACCTCCGGTGTCAAAGCGATCATATTGGACGATGCAGGGGCGGTCGTCGCTCAGTCGACCGCCTCGCTTCCAATTTCACGCCCACAGCCGCTCTGGTCGGAACAGGACCCAAGTGACTGGTGGCGTGCAACCAGCGTCGCGGTACAACGTTTGCCGGATGAGAACCGACGCAAGATCGAGGCAATTGGCCTTGCTGGGCAAATGCACGGCGCAACTGTGCTTGATGAATCAGACACTGTCATCCGTCCCGCCATCCTTTGGAATGACGGACGAAGCACTTCCGAATGCATGCATTTAGAGACCGCTTGCACCGATTTGCACGATGTTGCCGGAAATCTCGCAATGCCGGGCTTTACCGCACCAAAGCTCCTTTGGCTTAAGGATCATGAACCCGAGCATTTTGATCGGGTCAAGAAAGTCCTTTTGCCGAAAGACTATGTTCGGCTTTTGATGACGGGCGATTACGCGACAGATGTATCAGACGCAGCTGGAACGCTTTGGCTTGATGTCGAAAAACGCCGCTGGTCAGAGCCGATTTTGAAATTTTGCGTCTTATCTCTAGACCAAATGCCCACGGCTTATGAGGGTTGTGATATTACCGGACAGCTCCGAGATAAGGTCGCGGATGAATGGGGCGTGCCGAGAGCGACACCCGTGGCGGCAGGCGGCGGAGATAATGCAGCCGGGGCCGTTGGAATCGGTGTGTTTGGAGAAGGGGACGCATTCCTTTCGCTTGGCACCTCTGGGGTCCTTTTCACCGGTGACGCGACCTATCGACCTAACGCGAAGAGCGGCGTCCATACATTTTGCCATGCATTGCCAGGCGTCTGGCACCAAATGTCGGTCATGCTCTCAGCCGCAAGCTGTCTTGAATGGGCGTCGCGTCTGACGGGATCGTCGAGCGTTGAGGTGCTAATTTCCTCAGCCGAAGCTTCGGACGGCTTTGGACAATCTCGATCACTTTTTTTGCCTTATCTCTCCGGCGAGAGAACCCCTCATAATGATCCTACAGCACAAGGCGTTCTGTTTGGATTGAACCATGAGAGCGACGCGGCTTCGGTCGCGCAGGCCGTTCTCGAAGGGGTCGCGCTTGGCTTTGCAGATGGATTAGACGTCTTGGCCGCGAGCAAAGAGATCGAAGCGATCAGTGTTATTGGTGGCGGAGCAAGATCGCCTTATTGGGGACGGATTCTTGCAGCGGCTTTAGGGAAGACTCTCGTTTACCGCAAGAATGCAGACGTCGGTCCAGCGCTTGGCGCTGCGCGCCTTGCTCAAATGGGCGCGCACGGCCAACGTACACCCGAGTTTAAAGCCCCTGACATTGACTATGAAATTGTGCCGGAAGCCGCTGACATCGCTTTTATGACTGATCAATTGGGGCGTTATCGCGCGCTCTATCAGCAGACCAAAGACCTATTCTGAAGGACCTCGCTAATGTTTGACACAACCAGTTTTTACGATGGGATCGGCCCAATCACTTATGAAGGTCCAACGAGCACAAACCCGCTGGCATACCGCTTCTATGACAAGGACAGACTCGTACGCGGGAAGCGCATGGAAGATCATCTTCGACCTTCAACATGCTATTGGCACACATTCTGTTGGGATGGATTTGATGTCTTTGGCGCAGGCACGTTCAACCGGCCATGGCATGACCTAAACGGCCAGGAGATGGCCGAAGCTAAGCTCGAAATCGCATTTGAGTTCTTTGAGCGACTCGGCTGGCCATATTTTGCGTTCCACGATGTCGACGTGATGGCACCAGCAGAGACGATGACGGAGCATACGGAAAACTTTGCGCGGATCCTGGATCCATTACAAGCGCAGATGGAACGCACCGGAATGAAGCTCCTTTGGGGAACTGCGAATGTCTTCAGCCACCCGCGCTATATGGCCGGGGCCGCCACCAATCCAGATCCAGAGGTCTTTGCCTGTGCTGCCACGCAAATCCGGCAAGCGCTCGAGGCTACACATCGTCTTGGCGGTGAGAATTATGTATTGTGGGGCGGCCGAGAGGGTTATGAAACGTTACTCAATACGGATCCTGGCAAAGAGCTCGATCAACTCGGGCGTATGCTCTCTCTGGCTGTCGAGCACAAACACAAGATTGGATTTAAAGGTCCCTTACTGATCGAGCCCAAACCGCATGAGCCTACTAAGCATCAATATGATCGCGACACGCAAACCGTGTTTGGGTTCTTGCAACGGTACGACCTTTTGGATGATGTGAAGGTCAACATCGAAACCAACCACGCCACGCTGGCAGGAAACCCGATGGACCATGAAATCGCGATGGCATTCGCGCACGATATTTTTGGTTCAATTGATGCCAATCGAGGAGACCCTCAAAATGGCTGGGATACCGACCAGTTTTGGATGGAGCCGCTCGACATCACGCGCTCTATGATTCACATTTTGAAGCATGGCGGATTCACCACCGGCGGATTCAATTTTGACGCAAAAGTACGCCGGCAAAGCATCGATGCTGCTGATCTATTCTATGGTCACATTGGAGGCATTGATGCGCTGGCGCGTGGTCTCCTCGCAGCCGATGCTATTCTGGAAGACGGCACGTATGAGGCATTCCTGGCCGACCGATACAATGGATGGACGGACTCATTTGGAGACTGGATCCTAAAAGAGGCCTCCCTTGAGGAGATCGCGGCAAAGGTTGAGGGCGGTGGCATTGAGCCCTCTCCGCGCTCAGGGCGCCAAGAGATGTTGGAGAACCTGCTTAATCGATTTGTGTAGGGGCGGTCGCAGACTGACGAATAACGAGTTCATGATCGAGCGTTAGGTTCTCTGCGCTCAAGGTGGTTTTGGCTTTCGATTGCGCAACGCGGCGCGCTAAAATCTCGATCGCTGAGCTCGCCATATCACGGATCGGCTGGCGGACGGTCGTCAATGGCGGCCAGAGAGCTGACGCGTTTGCGGTGTCATCGAAGCCCACAATGGAAACGTCCTGCGGAACGCGCAAACCAGCTTGGTGAGCGGCAGCAATGGCGCCCGCGGCCATATCATCGTTACACGCGAAGATCGCTGTAGGGGGTTTCGGACGAGATAGAAGTCTGGTCGCGGACTGCATGCCGGACACATAAGTAAAGTCGCCAGAGACAATGAGATCCTCGTCTACGGTCTTCTCGCGTTCTCGAAAAGCGGTGCGATAGCCTGCGAGGCGTAACTCACTCGACATATGATCTGGAGGGCCTTTGATTAGACCGATTTGACTGTGGCCAAGATTTAGCAAGTACCCGGTCATTTCGCTGGCGGCAGCGACATCGTCCATCCGCACACTCGGACCGGTGTAAGCGTCGAGCTTGGGACTGACACAGACAAACGAAATGCCGGTTCGCTCTAACGTGTCTATCAGTTTCGGATCATCCGACAGAGGGGGCACGACAATCAGGGCCTGGATACTCGTGTCCAGGAAGCGTTTTTCAATCTGATCCAAGTCGACCATATTGTCATCGACGAGAGGCTCTTCAACGATCAGATAGTGTCCAAGCTTCCGGCATGTATCGAGCGCTCCCAGCAGGAATTCGCTGAGATAACCATAACTCGGATTTCGATAAATCAGACCTATGAACAGACCTGCTCGTCCAGCGAGGTTGCGCGCCATAATGTTTGGGCGATAGTTCAACTCTCGCATCGCGGCTTGAACACGCTTTCGCGTCGTCTCTTTGACGGCTGTTTGGTCATTCAGGACCCGTGACACCGTCATCTGTGACACGCGCGCGAGTTCTGCGACGTCCTTGATTGTGGCGGTCTGTTTCTTGTTCATCAACACGAGTACGATTGCCCTTCGTTCATTCTAAACGGGTCTCTTCTTGCCGCAAACTTTGCGCCAATTGCGTCTCGTTCGCAAATAACGATGTACGAAAAGACCAAACTGCCTGTTTGAAGGGGCATGTGGGCGTAGTGTGCTCATATTTGGTGCCGAGCTCAACACGCCCAAATCGGCTTATCCGCAGTTCGGAGCAGCATCTTGATCTTCCTCAAGCCGCACCTCCGATACACCAATGACTTGCTCTGCGTCTGCGGAAATGATCAATGCCCGTTTGATGACGTCCATGTTCACACCTTGATCGGCAAAACAGGACAGGCTGAGGCGCACCTCACCCCAGTCTTGAGAGAGCGTTGCAGGCAAGAACGCATCACACGCCTCAGCGTCGCATCCCATGCCCACCTCAATAGAACCATCCCCGGAAATCGATTTGGCTTGGAAGACGAGTTCCATCGCGCCATTTGCTTCGCGAGACAGGTTCACGGGATAGCTCGACGCGATCAAGAAATTCTCTTCGCCAGTTTTGAACTCGACTTTGAGTGAATCTTCCTGAGCGGCGCGATCATATGCCGTCACGATGAGACCCGCTGATTCAAAAGGCAGAGATGTCACCGGGGAGCCATATCGGATGATTTCCCAAGGCGCAGGGAGCTCTCCTTTTGTGAAGAAGACACTTTTGCTCGCCGCGGTTCCCTCAGAGAGGCCTGAATCCTCAGACAGATTTCCGATGTTGCCGTCATCGCCATAAGACAGTCCATACCCGAAGGCGAACTGAGGGTCATAGGGCTCTTTATGGACATTAAGCTCTACGTCCGTTGCGAGTTTCGGCCAGGAATAAGAAAGACGGCCGGTAAAGTCGAAGGAAGGATCTGTTTGGAACAGCATATCCGCGATACCGCCGCCTTCTGAGCCGGGCAGCCACGACGCGATGAAAGCATCTGAATCATTGATTTCAGGATTGGTCCAGAGCGGGCGTCCGGAAAGGAATACCGAAACCGTTTTCGCGCCGTTTTCCTGATACTCGTTGAGCAGTTCGGTATCGAACCCGTTGGGTCTGAAATCAACGTCCGGCACATCGCCTTGGAACTCGGCATATGGATCTTCGCCATAGACTGCGATGACAACATCTGCTGCGACTTCCGCGGTGCCTTCTGGATCGAAGATCAGAGTTCCACCATTTTCGCTGACGACTTTCGAAATTCCAGACAAGACGGTTTCACCGTTCGGGAATTCTTCGTTCGGATAACCACCGCCTTGCCAAGACAGAGTCCAGCCACCTGCCACTTTCGTGATGCTGTCCGCCCCATCGCCAACAACCAGGATGGTCTGGCCGGGGTCGAGCGGCAGCAAACCATCATTATTCTTCAATAGAACGAGCGATTCTCGCACTGCTTGGCGCGCAACGGCTCTGTGTTCGCTTGTCCCAAGCAAGTCTTCTTCCCCCGCCAAGGGGCGCTCACTCGGTTTTATCGGATTGTCGAACAGGCCCGCGTTGATCTTCACACGCAAAATCCGGCGTACCGCATCATCCAGACGCTCCATTGGGATCGCACCCGACTGAACGTGCTTATAAGTCGATTTCCAGAGGCCTTCCCAGCTGTCTGGCGCCATGAACATATCCACGCCCGCATTGAATGACTCAGGGCAGTCCGTTGTGGTGCATCCCGGTATCAATGCGTGGCCATTCCAGTCACCGACCACAAAGCCTTTGAAGTTCATTCGGCCCTTCAGAACATCCGTGAGCAGCTCTTTTTGACCATGCATCCGCTCGCCATTCCACGCTGAGAAACTTGCCATCACAGTCTGAGCGTTCGCAGCAATTGCTGTGACATATCCCGCGGCATGGATATCTCGGAGTTCGGCCTCGCTGATGACAGCGTCGCCTTGGTCAACACCGTCCTTTGTCCCGCCATCGCCGACAAAATGCTTCGCGCTGGTCAGAACGTGCTCCTCGTTCAGGAAGTCTTCGTCGCCATATCGTCCCTGCAGACCATAGACGATCCGGTCGCCGTAGGAAGCGACAATATCTGGGCTTTCGGAGAAGCCTTCATAGGTCCGACCCCAGCGGTCATTTTGAGGCACGGCGAGGGTGGGGGCAAACGTCCAATCGTGACCGGACACGCGAAGCTCTAATGCTGTAACACGATAGATTTCTTCGATCAGGTCGGGATTGTTCATCGCGCCAAGACCAATATTGTGTGGAAAGACGACCGCTCCCCGGAGGTTTGCATGACCGTGCACCGCGTCGATCCCCCATATGGTCGGAATGGCGATTTCAACGCCTTCAGGATCTACTGACGCTTCGAAATATGCGTCTGCCGCATCCAGCCAGGTTTGCGCATCTGCATAGGGCTCCGGCCCAGGCGCTGAGTTTCCGCCACTCAAGACGGACCCAAGACGGTACTTTTTGACCTCTTCTGGCGTGACAGAACCGCTATCGGCTTGAATGACCTGCCCAACTTTTTGCTCCAAGGTCATCTTGGAGAGGATGTCATCAATCTGCGCTTCGACCGTAGGGTCGAGCGGAGGAGTTTCAACCACGGGCCAGTTTTCTGGATTGATGACTTCTTTCGCTTCTACCTCGACATCAACCTCAATAATGGTCTCAGTTGTTTCCTCGGCGCTGACGGGTGAACCGTCGGAAGTGGCAGGATCGGTTTCCAGCGCGTCTGTATTTGTGCAGGCGGAAAGAAGGGCAGCTGCACCTAGAATGAAGGCGGATGCAGTTGTGCGGTATGACAGTCTCAATGTCTGGCTCCCATTTGGATGGATCTGATCGTCCCGAGGCACACAAACGGAACGGTGAAAATAATGTACTATGCGAGATGATGGTCAGCGTGGCTCTGTCCACGCCGTGAATTTCTCTCCCTGCAGTGGCATGCTTTTTCATCATGCTTCTGACCGCGACTCGAACCTGAGCCACCTTGATTTCGGTTATATCAGCAAATAATGATAGCGCTATCAATTTCTTTGCACGCATGGTAACGCTCAGCGAATAAAATCAAACGCAAAACGCCTGATTGTCGTCTTTCGTTTGAAATAATTGGAAAAATTCGTCGTGGGAGGACGACTTCATGGAAGCTACAGCTTCAGTGCATTCTGATGATGCCAATCTTTTTCAAATCATTCTGATCAGTGTCATCGCAACCATAGGTGGTTTCCTGTTCGGGTTTGATAGCGGTGTGATCAATGGGACGATTGACGGTCTGACGGCGGAGTTTGGGGGCGGAGACTGGGTGATCTCATTCAGTGTTGCGTCCATGCTGATCGGATGCGCAATTGGAGCGATGATCGCCGGGCGCACAGCCGACATTTTTGGCCGCCGCGGAGTGTTGATCGTTGCCGCTGTATTCTTTTTCGTGAGCGCTTGGGGCTCCGGCGTATCAACCGGGGCAGCTGAGTTCATTATATATCGCATTCTCGGGGGCCTGGCGGTCGGGGCGGCAAGCGTCCTCGCGCCAGCCTATATCAGTGAGATTACTCCGGCGAGCATTCGCGGGCGACTTTCAAGCATTCAGCAAGTTGCCATCATCGTGGGTCTCACGGCGGCCTTCATGAGCAACTATGTCTTGGCAGGAACCGCAGGCTCATCGACGAGCGAGTTTTGGTTCGGGTTCGAAGCCTGGCGATGGATGTTCTGGATCGAAATGGTTCCGGCTGCCATCTTCTTCTTTGCGCTGTTTGCGATCCCTGAAAGTCCTCGCTTCCTGGTAATTAAAGACCGGGACGGCGAGGCCCAATCGGTGCTGGAGCGCCTGTTTGGGGGTGCATCCGGTGCGCGCAAACTAACAGAGATCAAGGCATCAATCGCCACCGATCATAAACCAAGAATGGCAGACCTTTTTGACCAGGGCAAAGTGCGGCCCATTGTTTGGGTTGGGATTGGTCTTGCCGTGTTCCAGCAGCTCGTCGGCATCAATATCGTCTTCTATTACGGCGCGGTGCTCTGGCAGTCGGTTGGCTTTACTGAAGACAATGCGCTCCTCATCAACGTGATTATGGGAGTCGTCAGCATCGGGGCGGTGTTAATCGCCTTAGCCGTCATCGACAAAATCGGACGCAAACCCCTTCTGATCATTGGCTCGATCGGAATGGCTGTGACGCTTGGGACAATGATGGTCTGCTTCTTCAATGCAACGACGAATGAAGCAGGCGATCTCGTGTTGCCTGGGTTCTGGGGGCCGCTCGCATTGTTCTCAGGGGTCACCTACGCCGCCATGTTCAATCTCTCCTGGGGACCCGTGATGTGGGTGATGCTAGGAGAGATGTTCCCGAACCAAATCCGTGGATCTGGATTGGGCGTTGCGGGGTTTTTCCAGTGGTTTGCGAACTTTGGGGTGACCGTGACCTTCACCTTCTTATTGGCCACGATCACGTTAGGTGGGGCTTATGCGATTTACTTCCTCGGCGCGGTGCTTTCGATATTCTTCGTTGCTAAAGCGGTGAACGAAACCAAAGGGGTTGAGCTGGAAGACATGAAAGGCTTCGAGTGATTTCTCGATCTATCTGAGGTGCGTGAGCAGGTTTTCAAAGACGGTCACGCCCTCAGCCAATTGCGCCACATCAATAAACTCGTTTGGCGTGTGTGCTTGATCGATTGAGCCCGGTCCGCAAATCACGCTCGACATACCCGCATTATGGAATTGACCAGCTTCGGTAGCATAAGCGACGGCGCGAAGCATATTGTCGCCCGTCAGCGCTCTCGCGAGGGTCTCTGCGGCATTGTTCTCCCCAGGCGCGAGCGGTGGCACATTGGTGAGTTTTGTCACGCGCACGCCGCACTCAGGAAATCGCGCTTTCAGTGCTTGGTCGACGGCCTCAGCGCGCTCCAGGAAGGGGGTCAAGATCTCGTCAGGGTCAAACCCCGGCGGGCAGCGAAGATCAAACAAGAACTTACATTCCCTGGCGAGAATATTGGTTGCTGTACCGCCTTGCATCTGACCGATCGTCAGAGTCGGGTAGGGGGGATCAAATGGCGATTCCGGGTCTATCTGGCTGGCAAGTGCACGTTCAATCGCCCGCAGATCACTCATCAGGTCGATCGCCTCCCAATTTGCTGAAACGCCAAGTTCAGGCAAGCTCGAATGCGCCTCTCGTCCAGTCACAACGACTTCCGTGAGCATAATGCCTTTATGACCAGAAACGACTTGCCAGAGCGTTGGTTCCCCGACCCAGACGGCGTCGGGTCGCGCACCCGCTTCGAGCATTTTATTGATCATCAAAGGAGCACCCTGGCAGCCGACCTCTTCGTCAAAGGAAAAAGCAAAGTGGACCGGACGGGATAAGGGGCGCTGCGCAATCGCAGGAGCAAAAGCGAGGCAGAGCGCAACAAAGCCCTTCATGTCGCTTGTGCCGCGGCCATAAAGTTTGCCGTCTCGCTCGGTCATGTTGAAGGGGTCAGTTGACCAGTTCTGGCCGTCGACAGGAACAACGTCTGTATGACCAGAAAGAACCAAACCCCCAGGAAGATCTGGCCCGAATCGTACCCAGAGATTGGTTTTGTTGCCTTCGGAGTTCTCGATCCGGGTAAAGTGTGGGCCCAATGGCGACAAAAGCGCTTCGACCCAGTCAATGAGCCCAAGGTTCGAATAACGAGACGTGGTGTCGAACCCAATCAGCTTCTCGAGAAGCTGTGTGACGGTAGCAAGATCTGACATGATTTGAGGTATCGCGAAGCTGAGCCTTGATGACAATGCTTAAGTCGCGAACGCCAAAATATCATGCGTTTCTATTCCGCTCCTCTCGACAGGTGTCGGCTGGTGTGAAACAGGCGGCAAACGCTCCGAGGGATCTTCTGAGTATGACCGCCGTATTGTTCGCTCTTTTGCCGATTGCGACGTTGCTCGCCCTCGGAAAGGGCGTGGCCTTGACCCAAGTTTTGTCAAAAGACGGTTGGCTGGGTCTGGAGCGGATCACGTATTTTGTCCTGTTCCCCGCCTTGATCGTCGGAAAGCTCGCTGTCGCCGATTTTAGCGGCGTGGATTGGCGGATGCCGACAGTCCTTGTCACAGCTCAAGTGAGCCTGGCCATTGTCAGCATTGGCGTCGCGTTTTTGCTGCGTACGCCCAAAGTGCGGATTGGCGTTTATGTGCAGTCCGCGGCGCGTTGGAACACGTTCATCGCATTGGCGCTCGGACAAGAACTGCTAGGCGCGCAAGGGGTCGCCCTGGTCGCAGTGGCAGCCGCCGTAATGATCCCTGTCGCCAATCTTGTGTCAGTGATTGCACTGATGCGCTTTTCTGGGACCGCGGTGAAAAACACTGAGCTCGCTCGACAATTGGCCATCAATCCGCTGGTTCTCGCATGTGTGATTGGAATTGCCCTCAATTTCGCGAGGATACCATTACCTGCGCCGGCGTTGAACATCCTGGACCTTCTTGCGCAAGCGACAATCGCCCTCGGACTTCTGACAACGGGCGCCGCGATACAGGTCAAAGGTCGGTCGGCGCCATTTGTCTCTGTCTTGTCCTGGTCATTGCTGCGTTTACTTGGACTGCCGTTGATCGCGGGCATCCTTGCATTCTCATTAGGCGTACATGCTGAAATCTTGCTTGTTATGATGATCGCAACGTCAGTGCCCACGGCGTCGAATGGTACAATCCTCGCGCGTCAACTTGGTGCGGACGCAAATTTGGCGGCCAATCTGATCGCGACCCAAACCGTATTAGCCATCGGAACGATTGCTTTCGTTCTTTGGCTCATGAACAGTCACATATAACGCCGCTGTTATTTTGAACGCAGCAATGCGCGCCCTTCCGGCAATTAATTTCGCATTAAGCCGAATCCCTCTTACCTATTGCTATGACCGGGCCTCGCGTTGAATTAGACGAAGTTCAGACGGCAGATCACCACGATATTGCGCGGCAATTTTCTGTTCTCGGATTCTGGGACATCGGCTTACCCGACAAAGTCGACGATGCTTACTATTTAAAATTCAATGTGTTTGACGACAACTTGGTCGGGCTGGTGCCTGTCTTGCGGACATACTCAGCCGACGATGATTTTGTGTTGAGTCAGGTACTCAGCCATCAGTTTCCGCCCATAATGGGATTATCTGCATTGGTGTCACCGACCGGAGACCCCTTGTCGCAAAATGAAGAAGTGATTGTGCTGGCAAGTTTTCGACAGGCCGTAAATTTCCCCAACCAAAGCTTTGACTGATTAGATCAATTGATCAATTTCAGTTTTGGACAGACGAATGCGGGTGCTTAATTGAGCCTCAGACGTTCCACCAACAAAAATATCGAACGCGCCAGGTTCAACGACGAAAGACCCATCTGCTTTGTAAAAGCCAAAGTCTTTTGCTTTGAGTTGAAAGCTCAGGGCTTGATGCTCTCCAGACTCTAATTTGACCTTCCTGAACGCTTTGAGCTCCCGAACCGGACGCGCAATGCTGGCGACCCGGTCGTGGATGTAAACCTGCACGACTTCTTCCCCGGGAGGCCCTTCGACGTTCTGGACGTTGATTTGGACGTCAACGACCCCCGCCTGATAGGACACTTCCAGGTTGGAATAGTGAAAACTCGAATAACTCAGACCATGCCCGAACGGGAAGAGTGCGGAGGTCTCGACGTCGCGATATCCCGCCCAGACGACGGTTTCCTTTGGACCCGGGCGGCCCGTGTTCAGATGATTGTAATAAAGCGGCATTTGACCGACAGCCCGTGGAAAACTCATCGGGAGTTTGCCGCTTGGGTTTTCTTTGCCTGTAAGAACGTCCGTAATTGCACGTCCGGCGCGGTGCCCAAGATGCCATGCCTGAACAATCGCTGGCACGTGCGTATCAGCCCAGGACAGAACAAGCGGTCGACCGCTCATCACAACCAATACAATGTTCGGATTGGCAGCGTGCACAGCCTCTAACAGCTGTTGTTGCAAACCTGGAAATCCAAGATCTACGCGGCTGCGCCCTTCGCCGCTCTGACGGGCCGTTTCGCCGAGAACGAGAACAACTTTGTCGGCCTTTCGAGCGGCGTCCACAGCATCATCAAAGCCCTCCCAATTATCGGTATTTACTTTAACCGGGTACTCGAAACTTGCCTCGTCCAATTGAACACGGACCCCTTGGGCGTACTCAAAGTTCAATTGGGCTTCTTCAAATCCTTCGAGGACAGACATCGCGGAATGCGCATCGGCATGGGCGCGCCAATTGCCGAGAGGCGCGTCTTTGTCATCGGCAAGGGCGCCAATGAGGGTGATGCGCTCTCCGGGCTTTAGAGGCAATGCGCTCTGCTCATTCTTGAGGAGTACAATCGACTTGCGCGCGATCTCTTCTGACGCCCGCAAATGAGCCTCTGACATAAGCATTTCTACTTCACGGTCCTTGCTCAGGTAGCGATAAGGATCATCAAACAGACCGAGTTCGAACTTCGTTCGCAACACGCGCCGTACGGCATCATCAATCAATTCAACATCAAGATCGCCCGTCTCGACCAAGTCATTGAGGTGATCGAGATAGACGTAAGACTCCATATCGACATCAGACCCGGCGATCATGGCAGTCTGCGCGGCGTCACGCTCATTCTCTACAAATCCGTGGCTGACCATTTCAATGCCGGATCCCCAATCGGATACGACAACTCCGTCAAATCCCCAGTCTCCCTTCAAGAGTCGGCGCTGCAGATCGACGTCCCCCGTGGCAGGGACGCCATTGAGCGTGTTGAACGCGTTCATGAATGAACGAGGATTGGCGTTCTCAAGAACATCTCGGAACGGTTGGAGGACCGTATTGAATAGTGTCACCTGACTGATCTCAGCCGTATTGTACTCCTTTCCAGCTTCAGCAAAGCCGTACCCGGCAAAGTGCTTCACGGTCGCGAGCACGGTGTCTTCCTTACTCAAATCATCGCCCTGAAATCCTTTTACGCGCGCCGTACCGATTACGGCACCGAGATACGGATCTTCTCCAGCACCTTCCATAACGCGGCCCCAACGCGCGTCTCTTGTGACGTCGACCATGGGAGCAAATGTCCAGTTCAAACCTTGCGCCGCAGCTTCGATGGCAGCAACGCGTGCCCCTTGCTCAATGAGTGCCAAATCCCAGCTCGCTGCTTCTGCAAGAGGGATCGGAAACATGGTTTTGTGGCCGTGGATAACATCATAGGCAAACATCATCGGGATACCGAGCCGAGAATTTTCCACGGCATAGGTCTGGAACGTGTGGATATCTTCATATCCGACGACGTTCAGCATCGAGCCAATGATACCTCGTTTTAAGAGGGCGTGCTTCTGGGCTTCCCGATCGCCTGTTGGTGGAGGGCCCGTGACATCGTAGAACCCAGAGAACTGAGTCAGCTGACCAATTTTTTCTTCGAGCGTCATCTTGGCAAGCAACGCGTCAATTCGGTCCTCGAAAGGGCGGCCCCGCGTTTCGGCTTTTGGCTTGGTCAACATATTGGTTTGCCCTCTCAGTACGGTGCATTCCGCCTTGGCAGTCTTATCCCTGATTGGGACCGTAACCGTGACTCTCTATTATGAATTGGCGCGCACTCAAATCGCTATGAGCAGGAATTAATCGGTTGTTCAAGGTCGCACTTGGCGAGCGCTGTCAATAATCAGGTCACCTCAATGTTGGAGGTGCTTGTTTGGACTCAGGTTTTGTACCACAGTCAAAGAAAAAGACTTTCGTCTGGGGAGAGGTAATGCAGGAAACAGCGCAGCAAAACCGTGTGCCGATGATTGAGAAAATCGCATACGGAGCGGGCATGCTTGGGAACCAGATGTTCCCGGCGGCGTTAGGCGTGTTCATGGTTGTCTTAGTGCAGGGGCTCGGCTTTCCGCCGCTTCTTTGGGGCCTGCTGTTCTTCTTACCGCGCCTTCTAGACGCCATTCTGGACCCGATCATGGGGTTTATTACGGATAATACCCGCTCGCGGTGGGGGCGACGCAAGCCGTACATCATGATCGGCGCGGTCATTACCGGTTTATCCTACATCGTCATGTGGCAGCTCTACGAGACCAACAGTCTGAGCTTCAACTTCACTTATTTTCTAATTGGATCGCTTGTTTTCTATGTCGGCCTGACGATTTTCGCGACGCCATATATCGCCATGGGGTACGAAATGAGTGATAATTTCCATGAGCGCACACGCCTGATGGCCGTCGCGCAGTGGATTGGTCAATGGGCGTGGGTCATTGTGCCCTGGTTCTGGCCACTCCTATACAATCCGGAATTGTTTGAATCTCCCGCAGAGGGCGTCCGCGTACTCGCTGTCTGGATCGGGCTTGCCTGCATGGTGCTGACCGCCATCCCGGCATTGATCGTGAGGAGCCCATCGTCCGAAAACGCTGAAGGTCTTGAAGACCTTAGCCTTAAGAATATCGGTCGAAATCAGAAGTCGTTTCTGACCGGCTTCGGAGCGGCGTTCAGCCTGAAACCCTTCCGAAAACTCTGCGCAGCAACTTTGCTGGTGTTCAGTTCATTCCAAACCGTTGGAGCGTTCACCTTTTTCATCGTTGTGCACTATCTCTTTGCGGGCGATGCTGCAGCGGCTGGAAACTGGCCAGCTTGGTTCGGAACGATAAGCGCGCTTGCGACCTGCTTTCTGGTGATCCCAGTCATCACATTCATGTCGATGCATTTGGGGAAGAAAAACACTTTTATTCTGACCCAGGCGATATCCCTGATAGGGTATGCGATGTTTTGGTGGTTCTTTCAGCCCGACAATCCGATCATGATGCTGGCGCCGATCCCATTCTTCTCGTTCGGAATTGGCGGATTGTTTACACTGATGATGTCGATGACGGCCGATGTGTGCGATCTTGATGAGATGAATACCGGGCTCAGACGCGAAGGAACGTTCGGGGCAATCTACTGGCTAATGGTCAAGTTCGGGGTCGCGATTGCGGGCGGACTCAGTGGATTGATCATGGCGTGGACGGGCTTTTCGCCAAGCGCAACGGTCCAGGTCGAGGGCGCAATGGACGGTATGCGCATCGCCTACAGCATTGTCCCCATCATTGGCGCTTTGCTCGCGATCTGGTTCATGCGCGACTATGATGTCACCGAGGAAAAAGCGACCGAGATCCGCGATACGCTCGAAAAGCGCAGACTTGAGGCGGTTCCGGCTGAGTGATCTCGCCAAGTGACCTGATCAGGACGGGTCGGCAGACTCTGTGCCGTCCCAGGCATAATATCGGAACCAATCATATTCAGCGATCATCGGATACTGATTGCGTTCCTTATTGCCGCCGAAATAGTCCTGCACCTCATCGACCGGAATCCAGAAATTCATAAAGATAGTCGTTGGATTATTCGGGATCGGCGTCGGCCTCTCCTGCGGCGCGATACACTCTGGATCGCAATCGATGTCAGCGGCGGTGAGCGTCTTTACAAGCTCCCCGTCGACATACCAGCGAATTGCATCGGGACGCCATTCAATCGCGAACACACGCCAGTCATCGACAGGGCCGACGTCAATCTTGTCTTCCCAGGCGCCGTAGACGCGGGTGCGCCACCATTCCCAGGTGTCTTTGCCGTAGATCAAATTGGCCTGGAACTTGTCTGGGCGTCCGCCTTCGAGTTCCACGTCAATCTCTTCCCATTCAGTTGCGTCCGGTTGTTCGGAAAAGGGGTCTTTGTCGAACCGGTAAGTAAAGAGTGAAGAGATGTAACCGGATGCGGTCGCACGGTTGGGCGCCTTCATGCGTGCTTCAATGCGTCCATAGTGGAATTCTACCTCGTCCAGTGTGCGCAGCTCGCCGCAGACGTAATCATAGGGGCCTTTTTCCTGTTCATGATCGAAAGACCAACTCCCCGGGACAGATTTTTCACGAACAAACAGCCTGAGCACGCCGTCCTTTACAGCGACCCCGTCCGGGTGAAAGCGACATTTAGATTCTCCGCCAACGGCTCCGTCGCCAGTTCTCCATAAAGTCTCGTCAAACCTGTCAAAGCGTTCGTCGATCTTCAGCGAATAGCCCGGATAGACGCCTGAATAGGATGGATATGCGATCAGATTATTGGTTTGTTCGTCTTGTGCGGGAGGTGTCGCGCACCCGGTCACGCCTAACACCGTAACTCCAGCCAGAGCTGAGACCTTGGTAATGGTTCGGTGTTCACAAGTCACTTTTTCCCCAATGCGTTCGTCTTCCTCTAACGGTCGAGAGATAAATATTTCGACCCAAAATCAAGGCGACACTCGCCGAGCGAGTAGCGTAACTTATACTATTGGAAGCGGCTATGGTGTTACAAATCCTGACCTCCAGCCATTCGCAATCGCGAAACCCCCTTGACGATTGTTGCACTCGCAAGTAACTGGCCGCGCATGATGAAACGATATTCGAGCAGTCGATCCTAATATCTAGGAAGGTGAACCGGGCAGGGTCCGGGCACGACTGCTAATCGTTGCGTTTTTCTCAATGGAAAATCTGGATCGAGACCAGCGCCTTCCGCCATCTGGCGGGTGCCGTCATGGAGGCAAATCGGTTTTGAAAACCGTGGGAACCGAAAGGTTCGGGGTTCGAGCCCTCCACCCGCCGCCAAAGCTCTGAGTGGGCGTGGTGACTTTTGGTACGTCACGCCGGTTTGTAAAACCGGTGCCGAAATGGCATAGTTGGTTCAATTCCAACCGCCCTCAGAAAGCGCTTGACCAAAATAGGGCAGGGGCGTATGTCGCCGGTCCAATGAAAATGTCGCACACCACTTCAAGCCGACTATCAGGCCGATTGATCCTGCTCTCGTAAGCGGGCGGTTCGGCGTTTTTGACTTTTCGAAAAACGAACCACGACTGCTTGCGGGCTTAGCCCAACTGGCAGAGGCGCGATGCTTAAAACGTCGTCCAGTGTGAGTTCGACTCTCACAGCCCGCACCATCCAAATCACCCTTTGGGGACGTAGCCCAACTGGCAGAGGCAGCACGCTCAGACCGTGTTCAGTGAGAGTTCGAATCTCTCCGTCCCTACCAATGCGAAAGTGGCGCAAATGGTAGACGCGCCTGGTCGAGAGCCAGGAGACAGTGCGGGTTCGACCCCCGCCTTTCGCACCAATTACTTTATTGTTGACTTTGAAACTATCCCTGCGTAAGGAGCGCGTCCAATGTTTAGACGACCCTACGATACGACGCTCCGACAGAGCGATGCTCCGCGAGATTTCTCGCGAGAGAGCAACTAGAAGACGCTCCCGTCTTCTAGTGGTCTAAGCTGCCAGTCTTTCAAGCTGTGCGACGCCGGTTCAAATCCGGCCGGGAGTACCATCAGGGTCATTCGTCTATGTGGTTAAGGTACTGGATTGTCGATCCGGAGAAAGGGGTTCAAGTCCCCTATGACCCGCCAACTCCACCTCGCTTCGATCAAGCTCTCGCCACCATTTTTCATGGGGCGTAATTCAGTTGGTAGAATGTCCGGCTTTGATCTGGAACGTCGCTGGTTCGAGCCCAGCCGCCCCATCCAACTTTCTCCAAACCCTACGTTGACAGATCCGAAACAAGCAACTAAGCGCTCACTCACTATGACCTATACCAGACGACGACATTCTCGAAACAATCGACCGACATTCGCCTAGCGGATGAGCGGTTTTTGGCGTGTAGCTCAGTGGTAGAGCAAACGCCTGTTAAGCGAGAGGTCACTGGTTCGATCCCAGTCACGCCAGCCAAACCCCTCATCCTCACTGGGTGTAGTTCAATCTGGTAGAATATCCGCCTTGGACGCGGAGGATATCGGTTCAAATCCGGTCATCCAGACCAAGCTCTCATAAGCACATTTTTGCCCCCGGCAATTGGATGCACACCGGCCTACGAAGCTGGTCTATCCTGGTTCGAGTCCAGGCGGGGGTGCCATGGCCCCTTAGCTCAGGTGGAAGAGCACCGACCTTCTAAGTCGGATGTCCTTGGTTCAAGTCCAAGAGGGGTCGCCATGCCGGTTTGGTGTAACGGAAGCACGCAGCATTGTGTCTGCTGAAGTCTCGGTTCGAATCCGAGGACCGGTACCAAGGTCTCAGTCACGCGCAAACGAGATGACCATAAACGTTTCGGATCTTTTTGCTCTTGGGAAAATGGCGGAGGAGGAGGGATTCGAACCCCCGGAACGCTTGCACGCTCAACGGTTTTCAAGACCGCCGCATTCAACCACTCTGCCACTCCTCCGCAGCAGGCCGCTTCCTTTTCTACAGTCCGCACAAGATTGCAAGACCTGTCATGAAATTGCCTGCATTCAGTCTGCTTATGGTTAATCAGGTCTTTCCAAGGATGTACGTAAGTTTTTCTTTGCATTCACCATACATGCAGCTTGGTATGGTAAATGCGACATCATCAAGAAAGAGCTGAACGCTCTACGCGCCCCGAACAGGGCGGGCACCGCAGAATGAGGTAAGAGATGAAGACGACAGTCTCACGCACGCTTTACATCGCGCTATCCGGCGCAAGTCTCGTCGCTCTGGCGACCACTGGAAGCGCGCACGCTGATCGAAAACCCGCTCCAATCATCTACGCTGGATCTGGACAGTCGGCTCCAACACCGACTGTGCCTTCTCGCAGCTCAATCGAAACACCGCGCGTCAACGATCAGAACCGTCTGGTCTTCCGGTATCCGGGTCAAGCGACCCCGGTTGCAGCGCCCTCAAGCGCCCCAACCGTACCGGCGCCGTCTTATGATCAACCAATAACGTTTTCACCTCCCGCCGTCGCATCCACACCCGCGATGAACGCGACGCCACCAGGCGACATCGTCACGCCGCAGTCTTCACAACAACCGATCCGAATTGCTGCTGTTCAACCTCAAGCGGTGGCACGGACCGGGCAGCCACTCACGCTAAGTCGTGTGCGCGCGGATCGCGATGCGAAGATCGCCGAAGAACGGGGCCGCGCCAGCGTTTACACGGACGGTTTTAACGGCCAGCCGACGGCCAATGGCGAGATTTTCGATGAAACCACAATGACGGCCGCCCATCCAAGCTTACCATTGCCAAGTTTGGTGCAGGTCGTGAACGAAGATAATGGCCGCGAAGTGGTCGTCCGCGTCAATGATCGCGGTCCCTTTGATGGCAAACGTATCCTCGAACTCTCGCCGCGCGCTGGTTCAGTGCTGGGAATCAATAAGGGCGCTAGCGCAAATGTGCTCATCCGCTACCTCGGCCCCGCACCTGTTCAGCGTACAGATCAAGGATTCGCGGCCAATTCCGTTGAAGATGAGGCCTTGCCGCCCGTGCCAGCCCCCACGCCGAGAGTTGAAACAGCGATTTATACGCCGCCTGCCTCACCTGCGCCCGCGCCGGTTTCTATCATGAGCGTCTCTGCGCCTGCAGTCTCCGGAAATGTCTATATTCAAGCGGGTGCCTTTGCCGATATCTCAAATGCGCAGGAGCTGACCTCCGCGCTCGGACGGGGTATGAACGTCAAGATTGAAGAAGCGCGCGTCAATGGCGGAGACTTCTTCCGGGTCTTGATCGGACCCTTTCAAACCATGGATGCTGCTGAGATCCAAAGGGAGCAACTCTCCCGGGCTGGGATCGTGGACGGATTTCTGACACGACGATAATCCCAGCAACCTCACAAAGATTGACCATCGTCACGAACTAGCCCTTTTTCCGCGTCAGGAAAAAGGGCAACTTTTTTGGCGAAAGGATACCAATCATGCAGGTCTGGCGAAATGTATGGCTTATACTCGCGCTCGCGCTTTTTCCCGCTTTTGCGCAAGCCCAAATCCTGGAGTCTGACGCTGAGTATGCCGTGATCATGGACCATGAGACAGGCGAAGTCTTGTGGTCGAAGGAGGGCGATGTCCCGATGACGCCCGCCTCCATGACAAAAATGATGACGGCCTATTTTGTTTTTGATCTCATTAGCGAAGGCGAAATCACGCTCGATACACAGATGGAAGTCAGTGAGGATGCATGGCGTCGCGGAGGATTTCCATCCGGCACCTCGACCATGGGTCTGCGTCCAAAAGAACGTCCGACCGTGCGCGAACTGTTGCAAGGTATGATTGTCATGTCCGGCAATGATGCCTGCATCGTCCTCGCGCAGGGGATTGCAGGATCAGAAGAAGCCTTTGCGCGCCAAATGACAGAGCGCGCTCAGTCTCTTGGACTTACAAGCATCAATTTCGTCAATACAACAGGGCTTGAAGGGGAGGGACATGTCGCCTCCGCGGC
The DNA here is from genome assembly GCA_038527765.1 of Pseudomonadota bacterium. Lineage (GTDB taxonomy): Bacteria > Pseudomonadota > Alphaproteobacteria > Caulobacterales > Hyphomonadaceae > Henriciella. The sequence goes on along the minus strand of JBCBFK010000002.1, from coordinate 46,061 downwards.
GGATCTCGCGCGCCTCGCCAAGCTCATAATCGACGACTATCCCGAATATTATCAGTGGTATAGCCAAGAGTCCTATACGTGGGGCGAGTACACTCAGGCCAATCGAAACCCGTTGCTGGGAGCCATGCAAGGAGCAGACGGTCTCAAAACTGGGCATCTTGATGCCTCCGGATACGGATTAACGGCATCTGCGATCAGAAACGGTGTTCGGCGCACAGTGGTGATCAATGGCATGCCCACGCAACAAGAGCGGGCGCGCGAAGCTGAGCGCCTCATGCGCATGGCCTTCAGCGCCTTTGAAACACGTACGATTGAAGCGGACGATGCACGTATCGCTGAACTGGATGTTTGGAATGGCGAAGCACGAACCGTCGGCGTGCGAATTGCCGAACCCGTCCAGGTCACGGCGCACAAACGAGCATTCTCGCGCGGCACCACAGAAATTGTTCACGACCGATTGATCGAAGCGCCGATAAATGAAGGCGATCAACTTGCGACCCTTATTGTAACGATCGAAGGAAAAGACCCGTTAGAATTGCCCCTCATCGCAACAGAAACGGTGCCGAAATTGACCTTTGTCGGACGTGCGATAGATGGGCTTAGCCGTTTGCTAGAGGGTGGAGCCTGAGGGTTGTCGACACGCGGATATTTTATCACGCTTGAAGGTGGAGAAGGGACCGGAAAGTCGACGCTGATCGCGGGCCTGGCCGAGGCGCTACAATCTCGCAACATCGACGTCGTACAGACCCGAGAGCCGGGCGGCACAGTCCTCGCCGAGCGGATAAGATCGCTGGCCCTCAATCCACCCGAAAACCAGACATGGTCGCCGCTTGCGCATGCGCTTCTAATGAACACAGCGCGGGATGATCATTTGCAAAAACTCATCCGGCCAGCGCTCGAACGCGGACGCTGGGTGCTGTGTGACAGGTTTTCCGACTCCACGCGGGCTTATCAGAGTGTGGACGGGCTGCGTATGGAGAACTTGATCATGCTCGAAAGAATGGTACTGGCGCAGACCTCACCCGACTTGACGCTCGTGCTCGATGGAGATCCAGCAAGGCTCATAAACAGACGCGAAACGCGAGGCACGCGAGACGTATTCGAAGACAAAGACTTGGACTTTCACAGGCATATCAGAGACACCTTTCTAAGCATCGCAAATGGCGCGCCTGAACGTTGCGCCATCATCAATGCCGAGCAAAATCCAGGACAGGTCCTCGCTCAGGCATTGAATGTAATCGACGAACGGTTGTCCGGGGCATGACGACGGCATTCCCTCTGTCTGGTCATGCTCGACCCCAAGAGCGTTTTAGGAACGCGCGCGCCTCCAATCGGCTGCATCATGGTTGGATTTTTCAAGGACCGAGTGGCATTGGAAAATCTATCTTTGCAAAACGGATCGCCGGTTTAATGCTGGGGGCGGAGCACGTCGACGCTGGAGACGATGATCAGACGATGCAACTCGTAAAATCGGGCGGGCATCCCGACTTGAAATGGGTTGAACGCGGCCTCAACGAGAAAGGCAAAGTGCGCCAGGACATCACTGTCGAACAAATCAGAGAGCTCAACCAGTTCTTTAGCCTGCGCCCCGCAATGGCAGGCTGGCGCATTGGCGTCATAGATGCGCTCGATGAGATGAATGTTTCGGGAATGAACGCGCTGCTGAAGACTCTGGAAGAACCTCCAAACAACGCACTTCTTATCCTCATATCGCACGCGACGCAGCCCATTCTGCCAACGATTAGATCGCGGTGTCAGATCCTGAGATTCTATCCTATTTCGGAAGAGCACACGAGAGAGGTCCTCGCGAGCCATGAAGCAAATGTGGATTTGGCCATGGACCTCGCACCGGGGCGTCCGGGTTATGGTCTGGCGCTTTCGCAGACAGCGGGTGCGAAAGCCGTGCAAGCGGCACGCGCGCTCTTGCGAAACATTCGAAAACCCAGCGGCGGCGTGATGTCGGCGGCTTTGACCGCAACCTTGGCGGATGAGGGATCGCTGCAAGCATTCACCGACACGCTGATGGGGTGGGTGGCTGAAAAAGCAGATACTGATCCGGAGCTCAGTCAAACCTGGCTCAAAATGCATGAAGTTCGGGCCACAGCGACAGAGCTCAATCTTACGCCGCTTCAGACGGCCACAAAGCTGTTTTCCGTCTTGCAAGATGGCGTGAAGGCTGTAAGCGCCTGAGCCATGTTTGACACGCATGTAAACTTACATGCCGAGGCGTATGCTGAGGATTTAGACGACGTGTTGCGCCGCGCCCGCGAGGCGGGTGTGTCACGTATGCTCGCCATTTGTGAGCGGCTCGATAGTTTTCCAAGGGTGAAGGCAATCGCGGATGCCCATTCTGATATTTGGTGCAGCGTCGGAACACATCCACACCATGCGAAAGACTTTACGACGACCACAGCGCAAGACCTGATCGAGAGAGCCGATGACCCCGCGGTGGTCGCAATCGGCGAGACCGGAATAGACTTGCATTATGGCTACAGTCCGCAAGCCGAACAGGAAGCCAGCTTTCGCACACACATCTCTGCTGCGCGTGAGACCGGATTGCCGCTCATCGTTCACACACGTGAAGCGGATAAATTGACCGCAGACATACTTGAAGACGAATACGAAAAGGGCGCGTTCCCGATCCTCTTGCACTGCTATACCGGTGGACCAGATCTGTGCGGAAGGGGATTGGCGCTCGGGGCATATGTGTCTGTTTCCGGCATCTTGTCGTTCAAGAGTGCCCAGGAGGTCCGGGCCGTGATCAAGGATGTACCTCTGGACCGGGTCATTCTGGAAACCGATTGCCCATATCTGACTCCAATGCCCTATCGCGGACGCCGGAATGAACCCGCCTATCTGCCGCATGTCGCAGATGCTCTAGCCGCTCTCCACGATCGCACTCGCGAAGACATAGGCGCGATGTGCGAGGCGAATGCGCTTAATCTGTTTCAGCGGGTTTCATGATGGATCAACGGATCAAATTGACTCTGCTCGGGACCGGCTCGTCGGGCGGCGTCCCGCGGGTCGGAGGCGACTGGGGGGCATGCGATCCAAACGAGCCGCGGAACCGACGCTTGCGTTGCTCTGCTTTGGTCGACGTGTGGTCTGGCACCGACCCTGAGCGCACCAGCACGTTCTTGATCGATACATCTCCGGATATGCGGGAGCAGCTCCTTGCCGCCGAAGTTAAACGGGTCGATGCCGTCATCTTTACGCATGACCACGCAGATCAAACGCACGGCATTGACGATATTAGAGCCTTGGCGATCCGAAACCGCGCGCAGGTTAATGCCTATATGGATGACGCCACATTCAGAACGCTTGTGACGAAGTTCGCGTATGCGTTTCACGGCGCAAATGGCTACCCGCCCGTCTATCGGTTGCAGCCATTGATCGAGGCGTATCGCGCCTTCGAAGTGAGCGGGCCGGGGGGAGACTTGACGTGTCTCCCTCTCGATCAGGAGCACGGCTCTATTCGATCGCTGGGCTATCGCTTTGGCGATCTTGCTTATTGTAATGATCTCAACGGATTACCCGATGAAACAAAGGACCATTTGCAAGGCCTGGATTTGCTGGTGTTAGACGCTCTACGCTACACACCGCATCCTTCGCACGCCCACTTGGATATGGCATTATCGTGGATCGAAGAGCTGAAGCCTCAGCGAACGGTGCTCACCAATCTCCATGTCGATCTTGATTTCGAGACTTTAAAGGCTGAGCTGCCGGCAGGTATAGAGCCGGGATATGATGGTTGGAGCTACGAGACAACGCTCTAAGCGGGTTCTGTCAGCTCGATCACCATTTTCCCGACAGCACCGTAATCCGTTTTCCCTGTTCCGAGCACCGGCACTTCTTCGACGTGGAAGACTTTGCGCGGCACAGAGAGTTCAGAAACGCCGTGCGACTGGCACCAAGCAAGTAGGGCACTACGATCTGCATCCTTCGCGGTCGTGAGCAGTACAATCTGCTCGCCTTTGCGCGGGTCTGGTAAGGCCGCCGCTGCGTGCATGTCATCAGGCCAGATCGCGCTGGCGCAGTTTTCGACGACCGCGAGTGATACCATTTCGCCGCCAATCTTTGCAAAGCGTTTGACGCGTCCCATAATGCGAATGCAATCGTCTTCGTCGACGACACAAATATCGCCCGTATCGTGCCAGCCCTCCTGCGGCGGTTCGATCACACCGGGGGCGGAGGACCGCATATAGCCAAGCATGATGTTTGGCCCGCGGATGCGCAGTTTGCCACCTTCATCGATACCCTCGACCGGGACAAGTTCATACTCCATGTCCGCCATGAGACGACCAACCGTTCCAGGCTTATTGAATTCCATCTGGTTGGCCGCAACAACGGGCGCAGCCTCGGTCGCGCCATAACCTTCGAGAATCTCAATATTGAATTTCTTACGCACAAAGGCGCGCGTCTCATCTTTGACGCGCTCTGCGCCGCAGACGGCCAAACGAACAGAATCGAGCGCTCCGTCCTTTGCCACGCGAGCATACTGACCAATGAACGTATCGGTCGCGAGGAGGATCGTCGACCCTGTCGACTCGATCCGGCCCGCAATTTCTCGCGGTTGTAAGGGGCTCGGATGGAAGACGGCGCGCACACCGGCAATCAAAGGCAGGATCGCTCCCACGGTTAGTCCGAAGCAATGAAAGGTTGGCAGCGGATTGAACACGATGTCCGTGTTCGGATCGAGGCCGATATGCGACCGCACCTGCTCGACATTGGCGACGATGTTGTGATGTGACAGCACCACGCCTTTTGGCTCACCTTCCGTACCTGACGTGAACAGCACGACACCTGGTTTCTTATGGCTTTGGCGTCGGTGAAACATGCCCGGAAAAACGGGGCCAAGCCCGCCGGCAATTTTGTCCATCAACCCAAGGCTTTCGCGCACGTCTTCCAGATATAGAAACTCAGCCGCGTCTTCGAGTTCTGCGACAAGTGTCTCCAAGCCGCCAAGTTCAATGAACTTATGTGCGGTGACGATCTTGGTGATTTTGCCCGCTTTCATTGCAGATTTTATGTTCGCAGACCCCGCTGTGAAGTTCAGCATGGCGGGCAAACGCCCCGAAGCGAGGACCGCGCAGAATGCGATGACGGCCCCTGCGCCGGTGGGCAGCATGACCCCGACGGTTTCATCCTTCTTGAATTTTTTACCGAGAGCAGATCCGAGCGCGAACGACCCGCGCAGAACGGTTTTGTAATCCACTTCGGTCCCATCACCATCAACAATCGCAACGGTTTTGCCGCCGAAGGTCTTTGCGGCCCGAATGACAGCAGAAAAGATGTCAGTCTTCGCTCTGGAGGCGCGCCAAGGCAGGGGCGCGGGGATAGTCGTCTCAGTCATGTTTCGCGAGTCAGGCTGTTGCTTAATAGTTTGCAACAAAGTGTCACACTGAGTGATCAGCGCAAGACCTTTTACTGCATTCTGTCAGCGGGCGCAGACGAGCTATGCCACGCTGTCGCTTGCAGTTTTCGCCGATCCACTCCATTTATTGCTCATGGCAACGCTGATCGATAACAAGCGGCAATTCCGGCATCCAGAGAAACGGAATCGTCCGGATACACCGCTTCTCCGAAAGCCGGATTGGATTCGGGTGAAAGCGCCGACATCGAGAGGATATGCCGAAACCCGTGAGATCGTAAAATCCAAAGCGCTCGTGACCGTCTGCGAAGAGGCTGGGTGTCCAAACATCGGTGAGTGTTGGGACAAAAAACACGCAACGATGATGATCATGGGCGACACGTGCACACGCGCCTGTTCGTTCTGTAATGTCATCACGGGCAAACCCGCTCCGCTGGATCAGGATGAACCGCGCCGCGTTGCCCTGGCGGTGGCAGAAATGGGCCTTGAGCACGTCGTGATCACGTCCGTCGACAGAGACGATCTTGATGACGGCGGCGCAATTCATTTCGTCCATACGATCAATGCGATCCGTGAGGCCTCGCCGCAAACCACGATTGAGATCTTGACCCCCGATTTTCTGCGTAAAGATGGTTGGGAAGCGGCTGTCATTGATGCGAAACCTGATGTGTTCAACCACAATCTTGAGACCGTGCCGCGGCTTTATCTCTCGATCCGACCCGGCGCGCGGTATTTCCACTCATTGCGCTTGCTTGAAAAAGTCAAAGACCGAGACCCCTCACAATTCACGAAATCAGGCCTGATGGTTGGTCTTGGGGAAACCAAAGAAGAAGTCATGCAAGTGATGGATGATATGCGGTCCGCCGGCATCGATTTCCTGACGATCGGTCAGTACTTGCAGCCGACCCGAAAACACGCTGCGGTCGATCGCTATGTCAGTCCGGACGAGTTTTCCGCGTATGAAGAAATCGCGCGATCAAAAGGCTTCCTCATGGTCTCTGCGTCCCCGCTGACCCGGTCCAGCTATCATGCTGGGGAAGACTTTGCGCGGTTGCGTGACGCGCGCGCGGTCCAATTGGGCGAACATGCCTAGAGTTTCAGAACAGGTTTTGATCCCGCATAGCGCTGAAAACTTGTACGAACTGGTACGAGATATTCGCCGTTACCCAGAATTTATTCGTTGGATCACCAAAATCTCCGTTTCAGAAGAGCAGGGGGAGGCGAATACTGCTTATTCGTGTCTGGGGACCGCGTCCGTCCACTTCAAAGGCTTTGACGAGCAATTTTCAACGCATGTCGTTGCGGATCCTGGGACCCGTTCTATCGATGTAAAACTAGCCCGCGGCCCGTTTCGAAGGCTTCGAAATCGTTGGCAATTTGACCCGCGAGAGGATGGCAAGACACGCGTCCACTGCTTCATAGACTATGAGTTCAAGAACCCTGTCTTGGGGCTATTGGCACGTACGAATTCACGTTTGGCCGTCGAAAAAATCATCGACGCCTTTCACGCAGAGGCCAACCGGCGCTTCGTTTAGGGTCCTCACCGCCTTCACATGAACTTTGCGGTTATCTCAGTGAATAAGATTTCATTGGGCGTTTTAACCGGTTCCACACAAACTCGTCCGATAATCAGGACCGAAGTATAAACTGCGTGCGGGCGGACATCACATGACGATTAGACTTTTGACCACGGTCGGTGGGGCGGCTTTGTTGGCTTTGAGTTTGGGATCGGGCGCCATCGCGCAGGACAATGGCGAGTATTTCGATCGCACAGATGTCGAAACCGTCAGCGAAAGCTCCGATCCATCCTATACGCAAAAGCCGATTCCGGTGGGGAGTTTCAATATCAGCCCCGAAGTGGTGTTCTCCGGTGGGCTCAACTCCAACACGCTCGCAACGGAGTTGGACGAAGTTGAAGACTCCTTTGTCGGGTTCACGCCCGCCATTTCGCTCGATAGCGATTGGCTACGACACGCGCTCAGTGCTTATGTCAGCGTCGATCACCGCCAATATTCAGAGCTGGATGATGAAAGTCGCACCAATGCGAAGATTAAGCTGCGGGGGCGTCTGGATCTCGGCGAAAATTCGAGTTTGACGATTGAATTCGCAGGCGCGGACGAAACGGAAGACCGCACTGCATTGTCAAATGTTGCAACCTCCTTGGAGCCAAACGAATATACAACGGCGAGTGGACGCATTGGATTTGATCATCAAGCCGGACGAGTTCAAATTGCGACCAGTCTCGGTCTGACATCCTATGATTATGACGACACCGAGCTTGCAGGTGAGCTGTTTCAGGATCAAGACTTCCGCGATCGCGACGAACTGATCGCCTCTGCACGCCTGGGCTTTGCCATGACGCGCGATGCCGCGATTTATGCTCAAGCTACGCACACTGAAGCAGACTATACCCCAGCCGGATTTTTCACCGCCTTCAACCGAGACTATTCGGGCAGTGTCCTTCTGGTCGGGACGGACTTCGAGTTTGGGGATCGGTTACGCGGTGATCTCGGCGTCGGATATCAATACTACACATATGACGATGTCAGCTTCGAAGACATTAGCGATGTTGCCTTTGCCGGACAGCTTGATTGGATGTTGACGGACAGCACGACGCTCTCTGCCGAGGCAGGGCGTTCGGTCATCGACCCAGGTCTGGCGCTTACCAATGCTGCGATTGAAACCGGCGCCAGCGTACGACTTGAGCAAGGGTTGACCCCAAAATTCTTCCTCAGCGGGGAAGCTGGGTTCACTCAGTATGCGTTTGAAACCATCGACCGCGATGATGACCGGTTGGATCTTCGTGTTGGCGCAAATTGGAAGATCAATCCCAGCATCTGGCTGGAAGGCGGCTATGAGGTCATCGATCAGACCTCAGACGTGCAAGCCTTCACAGACAATCGCATGATGCTGAAGATGCGGATCTTCCCTTAAGCGCGCAGTCTTTCATCTGCGGCGATTGTGGATGCGATAAATCCGCCGCCAAGGATACGAGTCGACCCGTCTGCGTCATACAAAACACTCGCCTGACCGCGGGCGACGCCCTCTTCGGGTTGATCAAACCAAACGGCTGGGTGTCCATTGTAGAGCCCCAAGCGCGCCGGGGCTGGTTCACGTGTCGAACGCACGCGCACCAAAACAGGATCACCTCGGCTGCAAGCCTCTTCAAGGCTTCCATTCCCGAGCCAGTTCAGCTCTTCCATAGTCAGGCCCGCCGTCAACAAAGCCTCGCGCGGACCAACGACGACTTGCCGCGCTGGCGCGTCGATTTTGAGCACAAAGAGGGGTTCGCCTGTGGCAACTCCAAGGCCCCGTCTTTGCCCAATCGTGTAGTGAATGACCCCTGGGTGTTTACCGAGCACACGCCCGTCCAGATGCACAATCTCACCACCGCGTCCTGAACCTGGTCGCAGCTTTTCGACCACTTTAGCGTAAGAGCCTTCAGGCACGAAGCAAATGTCCTGACTATCCGGCTTTGCGGCAACGGGTAGCGCAAAGTGGTCGGCCAGTTCGCGCACTTGGGTTTTTGGCAAGTCGCCGAGCGGAAAACGCACATAGTCGAGTTGCTCTTTGGTGGTCGCAAAGAGGAAGTAAGACTGGTCGCGGCTGGCATCGGCAGCGCGGTGAAGTTCAGGCTCCAGCGCACCGTAACGCCGACGGATGTAATGGCCGGTCGCCAGGCAGTCAGCGCCGAGCTCTTTCGCAGTCTGAAGCAGGTCCGAGAATTTCACCGTTTGATTGCAGCGAATACAAGGAATTGGCGTCGATCCCGAGAGATAGGTATCAGCGAAATCCTCCATAACTTGCTCTTTGAACCGGCTTTCATAATCGAGGACATAATGCGGTATCCCGATTTGGTCGGAGACATTGCGCGCATCGTGAATGTCTTGCCCGGCGCAGCAGGCGCCTTTTTTCTCGATCGCTGCACCATGATCGTAAAGCTGCAACGTGATGCCGATCACGTCATAGCCGCGCGCCTTCAACAGCGCGGCAACGACCGAGGAATCAACGCCACCTGACATGGCAGCAACAACACGCGTTTCAGAAGGAGGTTTCGCGAAGCCAAGCGCATTTAATTCGCCGGGCGCGGGATCGCGTTCTCGCGCAACAAGTGCGGCAATGTCAGTCATAATCGTCTCCAGACGGGTTCAAGGCCCGTAGCAGATGGGTTTTGGGACCATATAACGCAGCTGATTGAACATGCTAGTGCGGATAGCGTTGAGGGAAGTAGCAGTTGGCCTTGGGGGTTAAGGGTAGGGTGACAGAAGACGCACAAGCACTAGGGCGAAATCATCGCCGCCGGATGCGAGGTATCGCAACATTCTTCATAGTGATCGCCCTCATCGGGGGCGCTGGCTCTCTAATTCTGTTCGGAGTCGAAAACCAAAGGGTCAGCGCAGAAGATGCGTTGGGCCGTGCCATCGTATCGTTCGGGCTATTATGCGCCGCCCTCGGCGCTTGGAACGGATCGCGGATCGCCGCTTTGTTTCTGTTCGCCATTTTGATCGCAACGCCGATCTTCGCGCTGACCGGTGCTATGGACATGGAAACAACCGATTGGGTGCGTTCAGGCGTTTATATCACTCTGTCGATCATTATGCTGGTAAGCGCGTTTCAGTATCATTCAGAGGTGCGAAAATCCGGAGGTGCCTTGGCGGGTCGCGGATGGTTGCGCTGGACGGGAAAGTCACTCGCGGGTCTTGTCATCGCCTTTTTAGGCTTCGGCGTTTCGATCTTGATGTTTGGCCCCGCGACCGGGATCATTAAAGCAGATGAGATCACGACAGAGCAATCAGAATGGTTGACCGCGCAAGGGTTCCTTACCGAACAAGAACGCCCCATCTTCCTCTATTTTGATGGCCTGTTCAACTTTGAAGATGGCGGGAGTTTTCTCACCGACACGTATGTCGGTGGTTGGTGGCAGGAAGATGGAGAAATCAACTCGTATTGGATTGAGCTTGGCCAAATCTGCAAGGTCGAAACCCTGCAAAGAGGCAGCGCCACGCAAGATGCCATTTATCAGGTTTATGCGCCCGGTGAAGATAGCTGGGTGCAGTTGTGGCTCTCGATCGAAGACAATCTTCACAACGATTTCATTGCTCGAATGACGACGTTGAATATTCGCAAAACGCGCCCGGAAATTCAGCAATTCTGCGACGAAAATCGTCCTGTCGACTGGGCGGAAATTGCCGCGATGAATGACATCTCGCAAGATATCGTCGAAGCCGACGGCATCACAGATGCGCAACGGCAATGGCTGACTGAGCAAAATTTCCTGGTCGGGAATGAGGAGATTTTGAACTTCTATTCGTTTGGCAAATTCTCCATCTCAGAAGAGGGCATCTTGCTTACGGACGAGTATTTTGGCGGGTGGTATGAAAAAAACGACGACTTAACGGGCTGGTGGATGAAATTGGGCGTGCTCTGCGACATCACCGCGCCGGATGATGCGAACACCTCCGAAACCGCCTTTTATCGCGCCACAGATGCAGACGGCGGATGGTCAGAGTTTCGGCTTCCGACACGAGACGGGCAAGCAGACGCGCTCGTGTCCCGCATCCTCGCGCTGAACGCAGAGCGGGTTACCGATGAAAATCAGGACGCCTGCCTGAGTCTAGCAAGCGCGGAATAATGCAGGGACTTATGCTGTAAAAAACGGTCGATCACCGGCAACAGTTACGCGTTCCATGATCCGAACGTGTGGGAAATAATCACTGGCCGCATAGTGCTGACAGGCGCGATTGTCCCAAAAGGCGAGGGACCCCGGAGCCCAGCGGAATCGACACTGATACTCTGGCAGCCAAGCGCGGCGGTAGAGATAATTCAGCAATTCATCGCTTTCCGCGCGATCCATGCCGACGATGTAATCAGTGAATGCGATGTTCACGTACAAGCCCCGTTCGCTCGTTTCGGGATGCGTGCGGATCACCGGATGCTCTTGCGGCGGAAACCTCTCGTGGAGTTTCGAGGCATCTTTGTTTAACCGCTTGGCGAAGACCCGAGCAATGTCATGCATCGCAGTCATGTTGCAAAGCCGCTCTTTCAATTCCTCGTCTAGGTCTTCGTACGCCATGACCATGTTGGAAAAGAGCGTGTCTCCTCCGATTTCAGGGAGTTCGATGGCCCGAAGGATCGATCCAAGCGACGGTTCAGCACGCCATGTTACGTCTGAATGCCAATTGTTTTCTTGCCCTTTGGAGTTAGGGCCGTGCGCAATGCGCAGCACTTCAGGGTCCGGTTGATCCTTCGGGGTCGCAGGATGAATTTCTAACTCGCCAAAGGCGTTGGCGAACGCGATATGCTGCTCACGGGTAAGGTCATGCTGGTCTCGAAAGAAGACGACCTGATACTTCAACAACGCTGCGCGGACTTCCTTGACCAATGTGTCATCGAAGTTCTGAAGATCGGCGCCGAGAAGTTCCGCGCCGATGGCTGGCGACAAGAGCCGCGGCTCGAACTTGCTGAACTCTGTATTGGCATCGTAGGCCATGTTACCTCCCGTTTTCTTTTAAGAGTAACACAGCTGCGACGCGCGCCATAGGCGTGATTTCTAAATCTGCGCGCGGATCATATTCAGCGCGGCTTCAATCGTCGCTATTCGGATCTCATGGCGCCCAATATCGCCAAGCGTGAGCATCTCGTGCAGCATCGCTTTGTTCTCGCGCGCGCAGGCGATATGCACCGTTCCAACCGGCTTCATGGGCGTGCCGCCACCCGGCCCGGCTATCCCGGTCACGGCTATCGCGAGATTGGCTCGACTTTGCTCCATCGCGCCTTCCGCCATTAAGCGCGCGACGGGTTCTGAAACCGCGCCATAATCGGCGAGCACATCACCAGCAACGCCGAGAATTTCAGCCTTTGCCTGATTTGAATACGTGACAAAGCCGCGTTCCAGGACTTTCGACGACCCCGCAAACTCCGTGAAAAGCCCAGCAATCAGTCCGCCTGTACAGCTTTCAGCGGTCACGATTTTAACGCGTCGCTCCATGGCTTCGTCCATGGTCAACAGGGCAAGATTTCGAATGCGATCTGGAAACATAGACATTCCCTTATTCGGCTGACGCTAGGGGAGCCAAGACGGCAGTGGCTTGCGCGGCGATCCCTTCGCGCCGACCCGTGAACCCCAGACCCTCTGTGGTCGTTGCCTTAATGCTCACGGCATCGATCGGTAGACCGGTCAGCTCAGCGGTTTTCTGGCGCATCGCTTCACGGTGCGGTTTTACTTTAGGCTCCTCGCAAATAATGGTGAGGTCGCAACTGGTGAGGGCCCAACCCGCCGATTTCACAATATCAATTGCGTGCTCCAGAAAAATGCCCGAGGCGGCGCCTTTCCATTGTGGTTCAGATGGCGGGAAATGATCCCCAATATCGCCCAAGGCTGCGGCCCCGAGAATGGCATCTGTGAGTGCATGCCAAGCGACATCGGCATCAGAGTGCCCCACAAGACGCTGTGAATGCGGGATTGAAACGCCGCAAAGCGTGATCTCATCTCCGGGTTCGAGCGCGTGAACATCATATCCGCTGCCGAAACGCGGTGTTTTGGGCGATGTCATCAGAAGTCTCTCCAATCGCGCTTGGTCCTCGGGATAGGTGATTTTGGCAAGCGTTTCGCGCCCAGTCGTCAAAACAACCCTTCCTTGCAAGGCCTCGATGGCGGCAAGATCGTCGACCAGATCCTGATGAGCCGCGAGCGCCGCTTTGATTTTGCCGAAGCGAAAGGCCTGCGGCGTCTGCACCCTGTAAAGCTCTGACCGGTCGACCGTTTCAATTCGTCCATCCGTTTTGCGTTTCAATGCATCCGCAACCGGCAGAGCAGGGGCCGCTGCGTCAGCGGTTTGCATGGCATCAATAAGCTCATTGAGGACAGTTTCACTCAACCCTGGCCGAGCAGCATCATGAATCAGCACGATATCATCGTGGCCGAGTTGGCAGGCGTCTAACCCCGCTCGAACCGAATCTGTTCGGCTGTTGCCGCCCGAAGCAAACGAAACACCCTGGGGAGTCTGCTCGCCATAAACATTCGCATCACCCGGCGGCACAACGACGACGCATTGCGTTATCTCAGAATGAGAAAGCACGGCATCTACCGACCATTTGAAGACGGGTCGTCCCCCAAAATCACGCAATTGCTTCGGCAGGGATCCCCCGGCGCGTAAACCCTGGCCAGCGGCCACAATGATCGCAGCAATTTGCATATGGGCTGAATAACCGGTTGAGGTAAAAAAGCCACAAGTGTTGCAGGAATGCATGCAAGAATATCACTGCTGCACTTTTGTGCAGTGCAAAAATGTGTATTTACAATCGTGATGATGGAGATGCCTTCATTTCAGGCAGAGCAGGTTTGGTTGGCCCCAATGTCTGGGTCAACGGACGCTGCATTTCGGCGCCAAGCGGTCCGCTATGGCGCGCCAACAGTCGTGTCTGAAATGGTTGCTGGCGAGGCCCTCGCTGCAGCGCGTCCGGATGTTGTTCGCAAAACGTGCCGGCACGAGGGACGGGGTCTGTGGGTTGTTCAGCTTGCAGGTCGACGTCCCGAAGACATGCGCCGCGGTGCTGAGCTACTCGTGGAAGCCGGTGTGGACGTCATCGATATCAATATGGGGTGTCCGTCCCGACAAGTGACGGGCGGCAATTCAGGATCGGCCTTGATGCGCGAACCCGAGCTTGCCGATAGAATCATCGAGGCCACACTCGGGGGCGCAGGGGACACGCCCGTAACCCTCAAAATGCGCCTCGGTTGGGATCACGACCTTCTCAATGCGCCAGCGATCGCAACACGGGCTGTCGCGCGAGGTGTAGAGCTTATTACGGTGCACGGGCGGACAAGGTGCCAGTTTTATAAAGGCGAAGCCGATTGGGGAGCGATCAAGTCCACCGTGGATGCGGTACGTGTTCCGGTCATTGCGAATGGCGATATCTGCACGGTTGAAGACGCCATAAACGCTCAAACTGCCTCGGGCGCGTTTGGCGTTATGATTGGCCGAGCTGCCATGGGTCAGCCTTGGCTGATCGGTGAGATCGCCGCGCGCCTGACGGGAACCAGGTTCGAAACACCGGACCTGGAGCAGCAACTTGATGGGTTGTGCGAGCAAATCGAAGACAGCCTCGCTTTGTATGGCGCGAAGCTTGGAATTCGTATGGTACGCAAACATGTTGCGGCTCATATCGACAAAGTTGCGCTTCCCTTTGCAGAAACCGAACGGCGGGCCTTACGCGCCGAGCTCTGCCAGATCGAATCTGGCCCCGCGCTGATGTCCGCGCTTCAGCGGGTTTACTCAGCACAAGACTACCGGGTCGCAGCATGATGTCGGCGCTGGATCTGGTTGGACTGGCGCCGTTTGCGCTACTTGGGCTGGATGAACGCCGACGCGTGACGGCCGCAAACCCTGAAGCACAGTCCTTTCTGGGGCACTCTGAGCGGGCAATGTTTCGTAAGCCTCTGAGCGAGATCCTGTTCCACGACTCTCCGATTTTCGACCTGATTGATAAAGCGATGGCATTGCAGGGGGATGTCTCCGCGCACGCTATCCCTGTCAGTGGACCGGGCCTGCACCAACAGCGAGTTCTCGATCTGCGGCTTCGCCCGCTTCAGGATGGCGGCGTTGTCATAGGGATGATCGAGGCGAGTGAATCTGCAGTGGTGAACAATAATCCTGCGGGTGTGGCCGCCTTTGGCCGTATTCTTGGACACGAGGTCAAAAATCCGCTCGCCGGGATCTCCGGCGCCGCACAATTGCTCTCTCGCGGGGCGCGTGACGACCAGTCTGCCATGATTGACATTATTCAAAGCGAGACGCGCCGCATTGAGCGTCTCGTTTCCAGGCTGTCCGCCTTCGAACTGTTCTCAGCGCCCGTCAAAGAACCGCTCAACATTCATGAGCTCCTAGATCGTGTGATTGCAGCAGAAGAGGCGGCGCATCGCGGAAAAATCTCGATCATTCGCCTCTATGATCCATCTCTTCCTGAGATTATGGCGGATCAGGATCATTTGCATGAGGCCGTTCAGAACATTTTGCGGAACGGCGTCGAGGCAACCATCGCTCATACACAGAGTCCGCAAATACAAGTCGAAACGGCATTTGAAACCAGCTTTGCGATCGCTGGGAAAAGCGGGTCAGAGCGTCTCGGCCGCGCCATCCGCGTCACAATCGAAGACAATGGACCGGGCGTTCCACCTGAGAAAAAGGCGCGGATGTTTGACATGTTCATGTCGTCCAAATCCGGAGGAAGGGGCCTTGGGCTTAGCGTCGTCAACGAAATACTGTCCGCACATAATGGACGGATAAAGGTCGACAGCAAACCCGGACTAACCCGGTTTTCAATTTTCCTGCCATTGCCAAGAACGAAATAACCATGAGTCAAAAAACAGTTCTCCTTGCAGAAGACGATGCCAGCATCCGACTGATTGTGAACCAGACCCTGGTCACCGCCGGGTACACCGTGCGCGCGACCAGTTCTCCTGAAGCGCTTGAGCGCTGGGTCAGAAATGGTGAGGGTGATATCGTCGTCACAGATGTGTATCTCACCGACACGCCGATTTTCGAGCTTCTCCCCTCGTTCAAACTCGTCCGGCCCGAACTGCCTGTCATCGTTATGAGCGGACAGAACACGATCCTGACCGCAGCATCTGCTGCGCAGCATGGCGCCTATGATTATCTCCCCAAGCCATTTGATATTGATCAACTGACTGATCTGGTCGGGCGGGCCCTATCGGACGCGAAGCCAGCGCCAGGGATTGCCAGCCGAAAGCCAAATGGCGATGCCAGCCAAAGCGGCTTGCCCCTGGTCGGCCGGTCGGCCGTCATGCAGGATGTTTATCGGATCATTTCGCGCGTTATGAACACCGATTTGACGGTTCTCATTGAAGGCGAGTCTGGCACCGGAAAAGAGCTCGCTGCGCGGGCGATTCACGATCTCGGACAAACCCGCAACGGGGCGTTTCACTCGCTCGATCTTGCCACCAGTCCGCCGCATGAGGTCAGCAAGGAGCTCTTCGGTTCACCCGAGAGCCCAGGGCTCGCATATGATTCCGAAGCCACGATCTACCTCGACGAAGTCGGAGATTTGAGCCAGGAAGCCCAAACACAGCTGGTCAAATTGATGCGAGAAGACGGTGGGGCTCGGATTGTCGCGTCGACCCGCCAACCGCTCTCTGCTTTGGTCGAGTCGGGCGATTTCCGAGAAGATCTCTACTATCGTATGAATGTCGTTCGTATTGAAATGCCACCGTTGCGGCGTCGCAAAGAGGACATTCCAGAACTCGTGAAGGCGTTCCTGATCCGCGCCGAAGCACGCGGCTTGGCGCAAAAGCAAATCGCGCAACCGGCGATGGACCTTATGATGGCCTATGATTGGCCGGGCAATGTCCGTGAACTTGAGAATCTGATCTTTAGACTGGCGGCGCTCTCACCCGACACCACGATATCTCAACGAGACATAGAGCGGGAACTGAGAGCTGAGACGCTTAAAGAGCTGTCGCCTGAAGCGTCACTTGAAAGTGAGATTGAGGCTCTGCTTCACCGCTACGTCATGGCCGATCTTCTCAAAGGCGGCGAAGAAGGTGAGAAGATTTACCAAACGGTGCTCGAACAAGTCGAGCGCCCGCTGATCAAACTCGCCTTGAGTGTCACGTCCGGAAACAAGCTCCGCACCGCAGCTTTGCTTGGGGTGAACCGGAACACGCTTCGCGCTCGGATGTCGGTCCTCGGAATGACAGAAGACTGATTGACGCAAGGGCAAAGTGTTGCTCTAAATCATCAGTGTTGCAGATAGGCGACAGTGTGTATTAGAGGCCCCACATTTGACATCTAGCGTGTTGGCTACTCTTCGTCGCAATGGCGGGCTTTGGTTTCAAGGCCTGTTTTTCCTAGCGGCTGTGCTTTGCGCGGCAGCAACCGTGATCATGCTGGACCGCAGCGGACCTACCGAAGACGTTCCGAACGAACTCATGGCCTTGCTGGTCATCAATATGATCATCCTCATCATTCTAGCCTGGATGATCGTGACCCGATACTTATCGATCCGTAAGTCACGCGGTGGCGCGGGCGGGGGCCGACTGACCCGCCGATTTATGTTCTTATTCGGTTTTGTTGCGATCATTCCGGCGATCATCGTCTCGCTTTTCCTCTGGTTGACGACCACGCGGGGAATCGACGCCTGGCTGGGCGAGACCATGCTGACCCTGGTGGATGAAATCGCCACGATCACAGCCGAAAGCGGTGAAGAGTTTGCGTTGCGGTTTGAGGCTGATGCGATCGCGGTGGCAGATGACATCGACGCCTCCGTTTCCGGGTTTGAGAACAATCCAGACGCGTTTGAGCCGTTCTTTAGCCTCCTGGCCACCTATCGGGACTTTTCAGCCGCGTACATCATCGATCGCGACGGCGTGCCGATTGCTCGGGCCGAGAATATGCCGGCGCCGCAACACTATGGTCGTCCCTCTGACAGCTTCTTCGATGCGGCCGACCAGGGCGAGACGGTTGCAGTCTTACGTCAGCAGCTTGGCTACACGTTTGCCCTGAAAAAACTGGAGAACTTCCAGGACAGTTACCTCTATCTCGCCCGACCGATTAATCCTGAACTGTTTGCGCGGCTCGAACGCGCGCGAAAAGCTGGTGCGGATTACAGAGTGGCGCAAGAACAGAGCAATATGATTCAGACCCTTTTTGTGATCTCATATCTGCAGGTTGTCGCGCTCGCTCTGCTCTTATCGGTGCGGCTTGCACAGGAAATCGCGGACCGCATTTCACGACCAATCTCACGGCTCGCGACTGCAGCGCTTGAGGTCAGTGAAGGGCGTCGGGGGGTCTCTGTCCCCTTGCCGGACGCGGAAGACGAAGTGCGCGTTCTATCCAACTCATTCAACTTGATGACCCGTCAGCTCGATGAGCGCCGAGATGATTTGGTATCTGCGCGAGAAGAAGCAGAGGAACGCCGCCGTTTCCTTGAAACCTTGCTGGTGGAACTCAGTGCAGGCGTCATTCGCGTCGATGCCGCTGGAATTGTGACGATTGCCAACCGGTCGGCCGAGAATCTCATGCATATGGGACAGCTTGAGGGCTGCGTTCTTGCTGAGATCAGTCCAGAGATCTGGCAATGCGTCACTGAGGCCCATTCGCTTCGAAGCCAGGACGAGTCGTTTATAAATCTCATGACCACGGATGGTCTGCGACATGTCCGTGTCAAAGTCACAACCGACACGGTCGGTGGATTCATCGTTACGCTCGACGACGCGACGCGCTTGATATCAGCGCAACGGCAATTGGCCTGGCGAGACGTGGCGCGCCGCATCGCGCATGAGATCCGCAATCCACTGACCCCCATCCAACTGTCGACGGAACGCATTCGGCGGCGTTATGGCCAACAAATCGATGATAAGGACGGGGTTTTCGAACGGTGCATCAATACGATTCTGCGCCAGGTCTCGGATATTGGCCGCATGGTCCAGGAATTCTCAGACTTTGCTCGGATGCCCAAACCAACGCCCGGCCGCTTTGACTTTGCGGCCTTGATCACGGACGTCGTTTTCGCGCAACGGGTTGTAAATCCTGACTATAAGTTTGCGCTACGGCTGCCACCGGATGGCTTGTCGATCCTTGGCGACGAGCGCTTGCTCGGACAAGCCCTCACCAACGTGGTGAAAAACGCTGCCGAAGCGCTGACCCGCCGATCGCAAACGGACGAAGCGCAGGGCCTGATTTCGATTTCAGTTGAGCGATCTGAGGATGAGGGCTTCATCATTGTCCAAATCGAGGATAATGGCCCCGGCTTCCCGGATGAAGCGCGGGAACAATTATTAGAGCCTTATGTCACGGCGCGAGAAGGCGGCACCGGACTTGGCCTCGCAATTGTGAACCGCGTGATTATGGATCATGGCGGCAGCGTGCAGCTATTAGAACCCACTCACGGGCTGGAAGGGGCCATCGTGAAAATTGTTCTGCCACTCAGTCTGACGGATGAATCAGACGCGGAACACCAGCCATTGGAGTATGCGAATGAGTACTGATATCCTTGTTGTCGACGACGAACCAGATATTCGCGAATTGATCGCTGGGGTCCTCGAGGATGACGGACACGGCGTTCGGACTGCGGCGACAGCTGAGAAAGCGATCGAGGAGGTACGGTCGCGAACACCCAGCCTTGTGGTCCTCGATGTCTGGCTTCAAGGCAGCGATATGGACGGCTTGTCTGTCCTGAAATACTTGAAGGCGATCGATCCGCTTTTGCCCGTGATCGTGATCAGCGGCCACGGCAATGTCGAGACAGCCGTCGCCGCGATCCGGCGTGGTGCTTATGACTTTATCGAGAAACCGTTCAAAGCTGATCGGTTGCTCCATCTGGTCAGCCGCGCCATCGAGTCGGCGAAACTCAAACGTGAGAATGAAGCGCTCCGCACGCACAATTTTTCCGTTTCCGAGTGGATTGGTGCGAGCGGCGCCGCGCAAGCGCTGAGAGCGCAGATCGAAAAAGTCGCGCCCACCAATTCGCGTGTCCTGGTCTCGGGCGAAGCCGGCGTCGGCAAAGAACTCTGCGCGAAACTGATCCACGAACACTCGCGTCGTGCCGGGGGGCCTTTCGTTGCGGTGAATGCCGCCAATATCGCGCCCGAACAAATGGAACGCGAGCTCTTCGGAGAAGAGGACTCAGCCGGCATGCCGATCAAGATTGGTGTGTTCGAGCAAGCCCATGGCGGCACGCTGTTGCTGGATGAAGTTGGCGATATGCCGCTGGGCACACAGAGCAAAATCCTACGCGTGCTGACTGAGCAGAGGTTCCAGCGCGTGGGCGGAGGATCGGATGTCCGTGTAGATGTCCGTGTGATGTCATCTTCAACGCGTGATCTCGAAAAAGCGATAGAAGCCTCCGCATTTCGCAAGGACCTCTTTTACCGGCTGAACGTCGTCCCCTTGAGCGTACCGTCTCTGGCAGAGCGACGCGACGATATTCCTGCTTTGGTCGAATACTTTAGTGCGCGCATTGCAGATTCATCTGGTCTCACGCCTCGCGAATTCAGCAAAGAGGCCATCGCGGTGCTGCAATCCATGAACTGGCCGGGCAATGTCCGACAGTTGCGCAATGTGGTCGAACGCGTGCTCATCCTGTCGCGAGATAGTACGAGCAATATGGTCTCGGTTGAAGAGCTTCCGCTCGATCGCGGCACCGGAGAAAGTAATGACGCCATGGGCGTATCAGCCGACTTTGTTGGACTGTCCCTCAGGGACGCGCGCGAGCAGTTTGAGCGGGATTATCTGACCCTCCAAATCACTCGATTTGACGGAAACATCTCGCGCACAGCGGAGTTTATTGGCATGGAGCGGTCGGCTCTACACCGAAAATTAAAGGCGCTTGGCGTAAACGCGTCGGCGAGTCGTACGGAAACCCGTTAAATGCGCGTCATTATCTGCGGCGCTGGTCGGGTCGGGCAGGGGATTGCCCGCCAACTCGCGCAGGAGCATCACGATATTATCATGGTCGATGAGAACCATGAGCTGATCGAACAGGTTCAGATTGATTTTGATGTTCGAGGCGTGGTCGGACATGCCGCGCATCCTGATGTGTTACGCGCCGCCGGGGCGGAAGCCACCGACATGCTGATCGCCGTGACGCATTTTGACGAGATCAACATGGTCATTTGCCAGGTTGCGGATACCTTGTTTGCGGTACCGACCAAGATCGCTCGTGTGCGGGCGCAGGCCTACTTGGACCAGCGCTATTCCGAGCTGTTTTCGAAGACGGCGCTGCCGATTGACCTGATCATCTCACCAGAGATCGAAGTGGGGGACGCAATTCTACGCCGAATTCGTGCCCCGAGCGCGTTATCGAGCATTTCCTTCGAAGAAGGCGAGCTGCAGATTCTGGGCATGAAAGTCCAGGAAGATAGCCCCCTTCTGGAAACAGCTCTTGATCAGGTGTCGGGTATCTTTCCCGATCTTTCCGCCCGCGTGATTGGGATCAAACGCAATGCGTCCGTGTTTGCGCCGCGCGGAAACGATCAGCTTCAGCCCGGCGATATTGCCTATGTGGCCGTTACCCGCGCCGCAACACCGCGGCTCAACAAGCTGTTCAATCGGGACGTCGAAGAGCACAAGCGCGTGGTCATCGTCGGCGGTGGCAATGTCGGAACTTATGTGGCGAGCCATCTAGAGCGAGATGGACGCGTCCGGGTCCGCATCATCGAAGCCGATTCCGGAAAAGCCGATATTGCAGTCTCTGCGCTGAAGCAGACCATCGTTATTCATGGGGATGGACTTGCCCGCGACGTGTTGGAAGAGGCCGGCGCCGATCAGGCTGATATTGTAATTGCGGTCACCAATGACGACAAAACCAATATGTTGATCGGCAAGCTTGCGAAGCAACTTGGCGCTAAACGGACCCATGCTCTGGTCAATGCCTATGAACTGGTCGCGATCTCGCAGGATTTGGATATTGACGCAGTCCTCGACCCAAGAGCGCTGAGCGTATCCAAAATTTTGACCAAACTCCGCCGCGGGCGGATCTTGTCGGTGCAGTCTCTCGAAGATGGAGCAGCTGAGATTGCTGAAGGGGTCACACTCGACTCGTCACCCTTGATCGGTAAGCCTGTCGATTATGCAAATTTGCCAGACGGCGTTACGGCGGCAGCGATCATTCGCGAAGGGGAGATTATCTTCCCAACCCCATCGACCACTGTCATGACAGATGACCGATTGCTCTTGTTTTATGAGGCCAGCGCAACGCGAAAAGTTGAACAATTCTTCCGAGTGAGCGCCGACTTCTTCTAGGCGAGGCTGAACCAGTGAATCATCTCGCCATCGTTCGCGTATTATCAGCCATCGCTCTCGGGTTCGCGTTGCTGTTTGCGATCTGTTTTCTTGTCGCCTTGGCGACGGGCGAACGAACACAATTGATGGTGTTTGCGGGCAGCGCATTCGCGATTGGAGGGCTCGGCGGAACGGTCATCCTGCTCACCGACAAACCGACCCGACGCGCGCAAGCCAAAGATGGTTTGGCGGTCGCAGTCCTGTTTTGGACACTCGGCGGCGCCATCGCGTCGATCCCATTCATCGATTATTTGGGGGCACCGGACTTCCTGTCCGCATTTTATGAGAGTGTTTCCAACCTCACCACAACGGGCCATAGCCGTGTCGACACCTTGGCCAGCCCAATGCCAGTCAGCATATTCGTATGGCGCGCTATGCTACACCTGATCGGCGCGATTGCGAGCATCTCGATCGCAGCAACGGTCTTTTCGGGTCTGAACCTTGGGGGGCCAGGGGTACATCGAAATCGCTTCTTCAGCGAGCCAGACGGTAGTTTCTTTGATCCAATCCTCCGCGTGGTACGGGTCAGTTCAGCTCTGGTCTTAAGCACATCTATGGTGCTCGCGGCTTTGCTTCTCGCCATTGGATTGGCCCCTCGCGATGCCTTAGCAGGTGCCGTCAGCGCGATTACAACCGGATTGGTCGATCCGCAATCTCACGACATCGCCCCACAAGCAGGCGGTTTGCACGCGATATTGCTTTGGCTCGGTCTGGTTATCGGCACCATGGGATTAATCGCGGTCGACGGCGCCGGCCGGGGGCGCCTGCGCGCGGTGCCTTTTGACCCTGAAGTCCTCGCATGGATCGGATCATTACTTTTGGTGACCATTCTCGCATTTTTCGCGGGATTGCCGCTCCTCGAGAGTCTCGGTTGGGCGACCTCATCCATCGCCACAAGCGGGATTGCGCTTAGCGATCCCGAGCAATTCACCCGACTACCAATTGTTTTGGTCTTATTCCCTGTTCTGATTGGGGGGTCGGCCTTGTCTGCAGCCGGAGGGTTCAAACTGGCGCGGCTCATCGTCTTAAGTCGCCGAGTGACGCTGGAGTTCGCCCAACTCGGGTATCGCGGCAGTATCAAACACTTTGCCTTCAGAGGCATTCGTCAATCGGATCGGACGGTCATGGGCGTTTGGGTCTATTTGGTCGGTTACATCGTCGCTTGTACGATCGGGACGTTGCTTCTCAGCGCCGCGGGGCTTTCATTTGACGACGCTATCCGAGCCGGAATTGGCAGCTTGTCGAATGCTGGGCACATTCTGGTGGAGATGAATGCCAGTTTGGAAGGTCCGGCCCAAATATGCGTCATTCTCGGCATGATTCTTGGGCGTTTGGAGGTGGTCGCGCTGCTTCCCGCACTCAATCCGACGTTTTGGCAAAGATAATTTCGCGATCGCTTGCCATTTTTGGTCAATCGTTATAGCGCCTGCTCTATAAAAGAAGGACAGGCAAACAATGTCTTCAGACAAAAAGCAGAACCTCCAGGATACTTTCCTAAACGCAGTCCGTAAATCCAAGACTCCATTGACAATTTTTCTTGTAAATGGGGTGAAGTTGCAGGGCGTGGTGACTTGGTTCGACAACTTTTGTGTGTTGTTACGCGGCGATGGACGCCCACCGCAGCTGGTATACAAGCACGCGATTTCGACGATAGCGCCAGGTGCACACGTTCAGCTCTTCGACGAAGAAGATAGCTAAACAGAATTGAAACAAACGCCAGTTGATCTCGAACAGCCACCTGAGAAGGCCGGCATCATTGTGCCGTGGACACAAGTCAGCGAACGCCCCAGCGAAGACCGGATGGAGGAATCCGCCGGCCTTGTAGAGGCTTTGGGCTGCGAGCTCGAATTTATTCGATCCGAAAATGTCAGAAAGCCAACCCCAGGCTATTTGCTATCCGGAGGGTTGCTGGATCGTCTCGAGGCGGATGTGAGAGGCTATGGCTGTTCGATCGTCATCATAGATGCCGCTCTAACCCCTATCCAACAGCGCAATCTGGAAAACAGGCTCGGTATTAAAGTCATCGATCGTACCGGGCTCATCCTGGAGATATTCGGGCTTCGCGCGCGCACCAAAGAGGGCACGCTGCAGGTTGAACTCGCGCGCTTGCTGTATGAGCGTTCTCGCTTGGTGCGAACCTGGACGCACCTCGAGCGTCAGCGCGGCGGCCGCGGGTTTCTCGGCGGCCCGGGTGAAACCCAGCTTGAGGCTGATAAACGTATGATTGATCGCGCCGTGGGGCGTTTGCGCAGAGATCTAGCCGATGTGCAGCGCACCCGCAGAGTCCAACGGCAAGGTCGAACGCGCCGAGAAAGTCTGATTATCGCGCTGGTCGGTTACACAAATGCGGGCAAATCGACCTTATTCAACCGCCTCACCGGCGCCAATGTGATGGCCAAGGATATGCCGTTTGCAACACTGGATACGACCATTCGAAGACTGGATCTGCCAAATCTCGGAGACGCCAGCTTGATCGATACGGTCGGCTTTATATCAGACCTGCCCACGCACTTGGTCGACAGTTTCCGAGCCACTTTGGAAGAGGCCCTCTCAGCCGACCTACTGATCCATGTGCGCGATCGCTCAAGCGCCTCGGACGAAGATCAAAAACAGGACGTATTGAAAGTCCTCAATCAGCTGTCGGATCTGATGGATACGCCGTTACCGCCGCTGGTCGAGGTTTGGAACAAAATAGACCTGGTCGACTCGCAGGTTCGCAGTGGGTTGGATGCCGAGCTTGATCGCATTTCAGAGCACACACTAGCCGTGCCCGTATCGGCGATAAATGGTGAGGGGATTGATGACCTGCTCGCCGTAATCGAAACCGAACTTGATCAGGGACGAAAACGCTTTCGGGCCGTCTTGTCTAATCGCGACGGTGCCCTCCGGGCTTGGCTGCATGAACACACACAAGTTGAGCATGAGGCGTTCGGAGATATCGGCGATGCAGAACTGCAAGTCAGTCTGACAAAAGACGAGTTTGGGCGTATGGCCGCGAAATTTCCCAAGGCTGCCGCCACGCAATTCGAGCACATGGAGTAAGAGCGATGAAAAAAGACACTCTATTTCTGCTGCCGCCTGGCTTTTTTGACAATGATCGCCGTGAATTCTGTCCTGAATGCGCAGAGCTGTGGGGCGTCCTGAGCTATTATCCTGCGATCAAAGAGTCGCTCGACATCGTCTATGTTGAGATCAATCATCCGCGAAAACCGATTTGTGATGTTTTGGGGGAGGGGCGCTGGAACGCACCGACGCTGATTTTGGCGAATCCTGACGCAGTGGCGGGCGATTTTTCGAGCCAAACGGATAATGGCGTCATGCATTTAGGCTCCGCGCGCGCCATCGCGAAGTATTTCTCGGCGAAATTCGGCACCGCGATGCCACGTGGAAGTTGACCGAAGCGAGGGTTAAGCGACATCCACACCTTGTAACTCTTTGCGAATGGACAAATATGTCAGCGTCTGCCAGTTGATGGCTCAATAAAACCCCGCTTGAAGGTAGTTATATGTTCGACCCGCGCCCGACCGATGTGAACCTGGTCCCAACTGTTATTGAGCAAACCAGCCGCGGCGAGCGTGCGTTCGATATCTTTTCACGGCTTCTGAAAGAGCGCTTGATCTTCATTACCGGACCCATTGATGACACCACTGCGTCGTTGGTGTGTGCACAATTGCTGTTCCTGGAGTCAGAAAACCCCAAAAAAGACATCGGCATCTACATCAACAGCCCGGGGGGCTATGTCACTGCGGGCCTCGCGATTTATGATACGATGCAGTACATTCGCTGCCCAATTTCCACGCTTTGCATTGGACAGGCAGCGAGCATGGGTTCACTGCTGCTCGCAGCGGGCGATAAGGGCAATCGGATTGCGCTTCCGAATTCGCGGATCATGGTTCACCAACCTTCAGGCGGATACCGCGGTGTGGCGACAGATATCGAACGGCACGCCGAAGAAATCCTGGATTTAAAGAAACGCCTGAATAACATCTACGTTGAGCATACAGGCCAAGACTATGACACGATCGAGCGTAAACTTGATCGAGATACGTTCATGACCGCTGAAGAAGCTAAAGATTTTGGTATTGTAGACACAGTTTACGAACGCCGTGCGGAGGCCGGGGAAGACTAAGCGGCATTTTTCATGCATTGAGGAATGTGAGCTAAGACTTGCGTCGGCCCGTAAGGGTTTTAAAGTTAGTAGAGGTAGCTGGGATTCGTCCCAGTAAATCGCATGTTAATCCATGCGTGTCATAGAGGTTGCCCATGGCAAAGCAAAACGGTTCCAGCGGCGATTCCAAGAATACGCTTTATTGCTCATTCTGCGGAAAGAGCCAGCACGAAGTGAAAAAGCTCATTGCAGGGCCAACCGTGTTCATCTGTGATGAATGCGTTGAACTCTGTATGGACATTATCCGCGAGGAAAACAAAGCCTCCGGGTTCAAAGCCAAAGAAGGGGTCCCGACCCCACAAGAGATTTGTGACGTCCTCGACGACTACGTGATCGGACAGGGCTATGCGAAGCGCATTCTCTCTGTCGCCGTGCACAACCACTATAAGCGTCTGGCCAATCCAGGCGGTGCCGATGGCGTTGAGCTGGCAAAATCGAATATTATGCTGATTGGCCCAACAGGGTGCGGTAAGACCCTTCTGGCTCAAACGCTGGCGCGTGTGTTGGATGTCCCGTTCACCATGGCAGATGCGACAACACTGACAGAAGCCGGTTATGTCGGCGAGGATGTTGAGAATATCGTCCTGAAACTGCTCCAGGCCTCAGACTATAATGTTGAACGCGCGCAGCGCGGCATCGTTTACATCGATGAAATCGATAAGATTTCGCGCAAATCTGACAATCCATCCATCACCCGCGACGTTTCGGGCGAGGGCGTTCAACAGGCGCTTCTGAAATTGATGGAAGGCACAGTTGCCGCTGTCCCACCTCAGGGGGGACGCAAGCACCCGCAGCAAGAGTTTTTGCAAGTCGACACGACAAACATCTTGTTCATTTGTGGCGGCGCATTTGCGGGCCTCGACAAGATCATTACGTCACGCGGCGAAGCCACGTCGATCGGATTTGGAGCAGATGTTCAAGATCCGGAAGATCGGCGCGTTGGAGAAGTCCTGCGCACGGTCGAACCAGAAGATCTACAGCGTTATGGCCTCATTCCAGAATTTATCGGCCGTCTACCAGTACTGGCGACGCTTGAAGATCTGGATGAAGATGCACTTGTCACGATCCTGACCGAGCCGAAAAACGCGCTCGTCAAGCAGTATCAAAAGCTGTTTGAGATGGAAGACGTGAACTTGACCTTCACGCCCGACGCGATGACCGCAGTTGCGAAGAAAGCGATCCACCGCAAAACGGGAGCGCGCGGTCTGCGCTCGATCATGGAATCCATTCTCTTGGACACGATGTTCGAACTGCCAGGTCTGCGCGGTGTCGACGAAGTCGTCATCAATGCGGAAGTGGTCGAAGGCAATGCCAAACCGCTTTATGTGCACGCCAAGCAGGTTCAACCGAGCGAAGCGTCTTAGTCGCGCACGCCGCTTAGGATTAAATTCGCAGAATTCCACTACTATTTGGTGGTTGAAGTGCGACGTGTCGAATATCAAATAAGCAAGATACCAGAATCGCCCGACACTTGGGCGAAGGTGATGGTCGCCGCTGAGCGGGGCCTGAAATAAAGGAGTCGGATATGACGACCAAAATCCTCCCAGTTCTTCCGCTGAGAGATATTGTTGTGTTCCCGGACATGGTGGCGCCGCTTTTCGTGGGCCGTGACAAGTCCGTACGCGCGCTCGAAATGGTTGATGAAAACCAGAACGAGATAATGCTTGTCGCGCAGAAAGACCCGTCGACAGACGATCCTGCCGCCGACGATCTGCACGCCGTCGGCACCACAGCAACCATCCTTCAGCTCCTCAAACTCCCCGATGGCACCGTCAAAGTGCTTGTCGAAGGTGGAAGCCGGGCGCGTCTGACGCAGCTCGAAGACCGCGGTGACCATTATGTCGCTGAAATTGGCGTCATCGAACCCATCGATGCGAGCAGCAGCGAGCTTGAAGCCCTGATGCGCGCGGTCATCGAGCAGTTTGAGAGCTACGCCAAGCTCAATCGTAAAATCCCCCCGGAATCTGTCTCGACCATTTCAGATATCGTTGAGCCCGGAAAACTGGCTGACGCTGTCGCCTCGCAGCTGCAAGTGAAGCTCTCTGAAAAGCAGGGCTTGCTCGAGCTATCTGACGTCAAAGACCGTTTGGAAAAGGTCCTCTCGCTGATGGAAGGCGAGATGGGCATGATGCAAATGGAGCGGAAAATCAAAAACCGCGTCAAGCGTCAGATGGAGAAATCTCAGCGCGAGTATTATCTCAATGAGCAAATGAAAGCGATCCAACGCGAACTGGGCGACCAGGGCGATGGCGAGCGCGACGAAGTCGCAGAGCTCGAAGAGAAAATCAAAGAAACCGGACTTTCCGAAGAAGCGCGCACCAAAGCCGAGCAAGAAGTTAAAAAGCTCCGCCAGATGTCGCCCATGTCAGCAGAATCTACGGTCGTTCGAAACTATCTGGATTGGCTGCTCGCCCTTCCTTGGGACAAGCGCAAAGATATCTCGACCGATCTGACCGCGGCTGAAAAACAGCTCAATGATGATCATTACGGCCTCGAGAAAGTCAAAGAGCGGATTCTCGAGTATCTCGCCGTTCAAAAGCGCACGAGCAAGCTGCGGGGACCTATCTTGTGTCTCGTCGGTCCGCCCGGCGTTGGTAAAACTTCGCTTGGCAAGTCGATTGCCGAAGCCACGGGTCGTGACTTTGTGCGCGTGTCTCTTGGCGGCGTGCGAGACGAAAGCGAAATCCGTGGCCACCGTCGGACCTATATTGGCTCAATGCCGGGTCGGGTGATTCAGAGCCTGAAAAAGGCGAAGACCGGCAACCCGCTCTTCCTGCTGGATGAGATCGACAAAATGGGCATGGACCATCGCGGCGATCCGTCTGCGGCTTTGCTCGAAGTGTTAGATCCAGCGCAAAACTCCACGTTTAACGACCATTATCTCGAAGTTGATTACGACTTGTCAGACGTGATGTTTGTAACCACGGCGAACAGCTTGAATATGCCTCAGCCATTGCTCGATCGGATGGAAATCATCCGCATTGCCGGCTACACAGAGGATGAAAAGCTGGAAATCGCCGAGCGTCACCTTCTGCCTAAGATCCGTGCGGATCATGGTCTGGACGACGCTGAATGGATTGTTCAGTCAGACTCTATCCGAGACTTGCTGCGCTATTACACGCGAGAAGCTGGCGTGCGGTCTCTCGAGCGAGAGCTCGCCAAACTCGCCCGCAAGGCCGTTCGCGAACTGGGTAATGAAGGTGTGACTCAAGTGACCGTCTCGCCGGAAAACCTCGCGGATTATTCAGGCGTGCGGAAATTTCGATTTGGTCTTGCAGACGAGGAAGATCAGATCGGCGCTGTCACGGGCTTGGCCTGGACTGAAGTCGGGGGTGACCTTCTGACCATCGAAGCCGTCTCTATGCCGGGGCGTGGAAACACCAAAGTCACGGGCAATTTGCGCGATGTGATGAAAGAATCGATCTCGGCGGCGCAATCGCTGGTGCGGTCACGGGCCGTGCATCTCGGGATCAAACCGAGCGCGTTCAACACCACGGACATCCACGTCCATGTGCCCGATGGGGCAACCCCTAAGGATGGACCGAGTGCAGGTATCGCAATGACCACCGCGATGGTGTCTTTGCTCACGTCGACCCCAGTTCATCGCGATGTTGCGATGACCGGTGAGATCTCGCTTCGGGGCCGTGTGCTGCCGATTGGGGGTCTTAAGGAGAAGCTGCTTGCAGCGCTGCGGGGTGGAATCAAAACCGTCCTGATCCCGGAAGAAAACGAGAAAGATCTCGCTGACATTCCGGAGAATGTGCAAGAAAGCCTGACGATTATCCCGGTCTCGGACATCAACGAAGTCTTGGAGCGGGCCTTGGTCCGACCATTGACCCCGATTGAATGGTCTGAAGAGGACGAAGAGGCGCTTGCGGCGACGCTGGCCGGGCGTCCTTCACCCAATGATGGCGGCGCATCTGTCCGTCATTAAGACCAACTTCTAAAACTATGGCGGCCCCTGTTTTTTCTGGCAGGGGCCGTCTTGCTTTTCTGCGCCAGACGAGGCAAAGGAAGCGTCCCGGAAGGGCGGTTAGCTCAGTTGGTAGAGCATCTCGTTTACACCGAGAGGGTCAGCGGTTCGAGCCCGTTACCGCCCACCATTTTCCCGACATTACAAAATGCGCGTATCGAGACTGTCTCCACGTGCGTGCAGACGGATTTGCTCATCGCGGCGCTCAATGTTGGTCACGCTACAATAGTTGGGACGGAACACCGTGACGGTATCGACGCCCTCCAGGCGACCGACAATGGCATTGATGGCGACGAAATGTGAAAAGACCGCTGTTTCGTCCGGCAATGTCGCAATTTTGGCTAAAAGAGAGTCCCGCCAATTTGCGACAATCATTGGCGTTTCCGCCCAATTGCCACTCATGAGCGACCGCAGCCAAGGCACGCGGTCGCTGATATCTGCTGGAGTTGGGATCTCTGTCACATCTGTGTCAACGGTGACATCCAGGCCCGATTGCTGCCCGAAATAGGCGGCTGTTTCACGACAGCGGGCCATAGGACTGCTGATAATGGATTTGATCGGATACGCCGCGAGGTGTTCAGCTACTGATTGTGCTTGCGTTTGACCTGTCTCCGAAAGGCCAGGATCTGGATGTTCCCCCCAGCTGGCAGCCGCCTCGCCATGCCGAATGAGATAAATCATGCCGCTGCAAGTTGCGGTGCTTGCTCCTGATCACTGAACACTTTGAGCGCGCGCTTGTACAGCACGGGCTTTTCAATACCGAGGTCCAAACGCACGTCTTCAAGAGGGTGATCCAGAATCGCCTCGATATCCTGCTCGATGATCCGCTTCGCCTTGCGCCCATTGCGCCGACCTTCGGCAATTACCTCTTTGACATGGGCACCTTGCGGCGCCGCTTTCGAAATCTGCCTTTGGCCCATGAAAGCAATAAAACTCACGCCCATCCCGCCATGCTGACTGTGCGTGAAACCGAGCAGCGACGCTTCGCCTAGGGCATCGCGGCCATATCCGGTCAGGATGTGATACATATCGTGCGTGTCCCGCAAACGATTGACGTACCAGAGCAGATCATCGTCATATTGCTCGTGCAATTTTCGCTGTTCCAAGCTCTCATTGACCAATCCATGCGCGGTCAGGCCTTCGCGTTCCATGAAATCTACATAAGTGCGCCCGACAGTCCCTTTCGGCAGGGCTTTTAGAGGTGCATGATCGTCCAGAACGTCCGGCAAGAATGTTTGTCGCTGCAGCAACTCGAGAGCATTTCTAGATTTCATGAACTTCAAAAAGTCACGGCGAGAGGAGTCACCATTTAACGCCTGAATGATATGAAAGACCTGCGTAGTGTCCTCTTTGTCAGCAATCAGCTTCTGCATATGACGCCAAGCCTTAAGCGGACGGCGCTTTGGTTTCGGCCGCATGGGATCGATGTATGGGACAGGGCGGGACATGGGAAGCTTCCTCGAATTTAGATCAACACGCTATCAGACCCGCCTTAAACAAACAATGACACAAGCGTCACGTTTCCAGATTTTCGCATGCGTAAGAATGAAGCAGCCCTGGTAAACCTTTGAGCAGGTGTGTGCCGACATGCGCCCCCGCGGTTTCCGTCTATCGCGCTCGGTGATGAGGCATCCTATGCGAAAGCAATTGATAGCTTAGCGAAGGGTTGAGGGTATGAAGAAGATTGAAGCCATCATCAAACCGTTCAAATTGGATGATGTAAAAGAAGCGCTGCACGAAGTCGGCGTACAAGGGATGACGGTTGTTGAAGCAAAAGGCTTCGGGCGTCAGCGCGGACACACTGAATTGTATCGCGGCGCAGAATACGTAGTGGATTTCCTGCCGAAACTGAAAGTTGAGGCCGTGGTTGCAGATGCGGGTGTTCAGGGTGCGATCGACGCAATTACCAAAGCCGCTCAGACCGGAAAAATCGGCGATGGCAAGATCTTCGTTTCAGATGTGGGCGAAGCGGTCCGCATTCGAACCGGCGAAACAGGTGACGGCGCCCTTTAGCGTCGATTAGATGGAAGACAGGACACAAACTGGAGGGCGAAATGGCCGATAGTGTATTGAAAATGATGAAGGATAATGACGTAGAATTCGTCGACCTTCGCTTCACCGACCCACGCGGGAAGATGCAACACGTCACCTTCGACAAGGGCATGGTCGACGGTGATTTCTTTGAAGAAGGTCAGATGTTTGACGGGTCATCTGTTGCAGGCTGGAAAGCCATCAACGAGTCGGACATGAACCTGAAGCCAGACATTGGCACTGCAAAGATCGATCCGTTTTTCCAGCAGACAACGCTCGCCGTTTTCTGCGATATCTTGGACCCGATTACCGGACAGGCCTACAATCGCGATCCGCGCATGACCGCGAAAAAGGCCGAAGCTTATCTGCAATCAACCGGGGTCGGCGACACAGCTTATTTCGGACCTGAAGCAGAATTCTTCGTGTTTGATGATGTGCGCTGGAACACCGAGCCGCACATGACCGGCTACAGCTTCGACTCAACCGAGCTCCCAGCGAACACGGGTAAGTCTTATGAGATGGGCAATATGGGCCATCGCCCCGGTCCAAAAGGCGGGTACTTCCCAGTACCACCCGTCGACTCTGAGCAAGACATGCGTTCGGAAATGCTGTCGGTGATGGGTGAGCTTGGCCTCGAGCCGGAAAAGCACCACCACGAAGTGGCACCGGCCCAGCACGAGCTCGGCATGAAATTCAACACGCTCGTCACCATGGCGGACAATCTTCAGCTCTATAAGTATGTGATCCACAACGTTGCGGCGAGCTATGGCAAGACGGCAACCTTTATGCCGAAACCATATTTCAACGATAATGGCTCAGGCATGCACGTTCACCAGTCTATCTGGTCAGGTGGAAAGCCAACCTTTGCGGGCGATCTGTATTCGGGACTGTCTGAAACTTGCCTGCACTATATTGGCGGTATTATTAAGCACGCCCGCGCCCTAAACGCGCTGACCAATGCATCAACCAACTCTTACAAGCGTCTCGTGCCTGGTTTCGAAGCGCCTGTGATGCTGGCTTATTCAGCTCGTAACCGCTCTGCGTCTATTCGCATTCCGTTCGGCAGCGGTGAAAAAGCCAAGCGGATCGAAACTCGCTTCCCAGACCCAACCGCCAACCCATACCTCGCCTTTGCCGCGCTGCTGATGGCGGGGCTCGATGGCATTGAAAACAAAATCCATCCAGGCGATGCCATGGACAAAGATCTATACGATCTGCCACCGGCTGAAGCGGCCGCGATCCCACAAGTCTGTGGTTCTCTCGCCGAAGCCTTGGCGGCGCTCGATGGCGATCGTGACTTCCTCAAGAAGGGCGGCGTGTTCGATGATGATCAGATCGACGCCTACATTGAGCTCAAGCAGGAAGAAGTGGAGCGCCTTCAGCTGCATCCACACCCTGTCGAGTTCGACATGTACTACAAGGTCTAAACCTTACTCGCGTTACGTCTGGGGGAACAGACGCACGCAAATTGCACCGGGACTGAGAGGTCTCGGTGCTTTTTTATTTCGAAAGCTCGGTCACAACGCGAAACCCGGACCCCCATCCTTCGGAATAGGGCGCACCATGTTGACTGGCGAGATCGGTAATTCCGGATTGCCAGCTGCCACCCCGGAACACACGATTTCGGCATGCCGCGCGAGGCAAACTTGAACCATCGTCCGGATAGAGCGTTATGTCAGACTCATAACAGTCCTGCACCCACTCGCTGACATTGCCCACGACATCAAACACTCCAAAAATGTTCGGGCTGGAAAACCCGACAGGGGTTGTGCCTTGTTCACGACAACGACGTTGATCATTGAAATTGGCGCTATTTTCTACACCTGTTTCGCAGACAGGCATGGCGGCGCCCCATGAAAACGTGTCCGCACTTCCCGCTCGCGCGGCATACTCCCATTCTGAATAGCTTGGCAGACGGTATTTATGCCCGGTGACCTCAGAGAGCCAAGCCACATAGGTCTGCGCCTCATCCCACGAGATATGAATGACGGGACGACGACCTTTCCCCCAGCCTTCATCCCCTCCGGTCATGCCAAAGGACCTTTTGCGCTCCATATTACCTGGACATCCGCCTTGCTCGACACAGGCATCCCACTCGTCCCAGGTCACCTCATACTTTCCAACGGCAAACTCATAATTGATATCCACCAAGTGCGCTGAAGGCGCGAGCCGAACCTGCCCAGGCGGAAGCACCACCATTTCGGGACAAAGCTCGCAGTCTTGTACTGTATCCCCAATGTCTAGTTGATCCGGCCGCGCTTCGACATTTAAAGTTGGACTGGTTTGAGGTTGGGTTCGAGGTCGATTTCGAACATCTTCAATCATTGCGGCCATAGTTGCGCTAACCGGCTGATCCATGCCCCGATCGGAACGAGAACTCGTCGAACTTTCTGCAATGGGTTCAAGCAATTTAGGCGCCTCGACAACAGACCCACCAAGGCATCCATTGAAGCAAATGTCTTCCAACAGACCGGGTGAATAGAACGGCAAGCGGTTGCCGGCTCGGCTACGTGCAACGTCACGAAATGCCAGCTCGAAGGCACGAGTAGCAGTTTGACCCGGCGAGGGTATGTGGGTGGCTAAGGCGCGCGCGAACAGCCCATCGTCCGGCGCCGTTGCGCCGTCTGCCGTCGCATAAGCGATAAACAGGCCTGATCGCGTCTGGATCGGCACAAAACTGCGATCTGTGGTTCCACCTTTGGAAGAGGTAAATGGAAGCGTGTTTCGGCAGGCATCCGACACGATAAAAACGGCTTTGGCATTTGCGGCGGACAAGCTCTCAACGATCGACCCCAAGGACACTCCCATAAGTGGAAGCTGTGCGGCGGTGGTTAGCGGTGTCTTTGCTGGGATCAAATAATTTTGGCGAACACCAGACGACTCGGCGGATCCGCCATGTCCTGAGTAATAGAAGAAGCCGACGCCTTCATCTCCTGCAGCGCTCAATTTACCGACAAAGGCCGACAGGGCGGCGTAAATTTCCGCCTGGTTACCGTCTTTCAGCACGACAATGTCGTCAAAACCCGATCTCCTAAGAGACTCGCTGATCAAGCTTACATCTTGATGCGGATTTGTGAGTGGACCGACGCTCGCGGGATAGTCCTGATTTCCAATTAGTAGGGCATAGCGTTGTTCGGCCTGAACATGAGTCTCAGCCAAAATGACAAACAAAAATGCTAAAACCAGAACACGCATAACTCAAAGCTGAAATCAAAACGCACGGCTGATCAAGATTGAAAATTAAAAATTGATCGAGACGCTCGGTAACGTGTCTCTAGGATTTTTCCGTTTGTTTCACCGCGCGCCACAACTCTTCTTGTTCTTCTAGTGAGAGAGTATCGAACGCCGTATTCCCTTCTTCTGCCAGTGTTTCCATGGCCCGAAAGCGACGTTCGAACTTTGTGTTAGATTTTCGCAGCGCCACTTCTGGATCCACGTTCAAGCGTCGCGCGAGGTTGACGGCGACGAAGAGGACATCGCCGATCTCTTCTTCGATATGTGCATGATCGTTTTCGGCGATCGCATCTTTGACTTCGCCAATTTCTTCTTCCAGCTTGTCAAATATGTCGTTCGGATCTGTCCAATCAAAGCCGGTGCGCGCGGCACGCTTTTGAAGCTTCTCTGAGCGCATCAGCGCGGGCAGGGCATGCGCGACACCCGCCAGCGCGCTATCATCCTCAGCGCTCTTTTGAGCACGCTCCGCTTGTTTTATCACTTCCCAGGCCTGTGTTTGTTCATTGGCCGAACGTTGTTGGTCGTCGCCAAACACGTGTGGATGACGTCGGACCATTTTTTCGCTGATCGACTGCGTGACGTCCGCGATGGTGAAGTGACCTTCGTCCGCGCCAATTTGGGCATGGAAGACGACTTGCAACAATAAATCACCAAGCTCCTCGCTCAGATCTTTCATATCTCTGCGCTGGATGGCGTCAGCAACCTCATAGGCTTCCTCAACCGTATAGGGCGCAATCGTTTCAAAAGACTGCTCCAGATCCCATTCGCACCCCGTCTCTGGCGTCCTTAAGCGCTTCATGATCTCTAAAAGATCGTCGAAATCATAAGGCGGTTTGAGGGAGGAGGGCGACATGTCGGCGTCTTTCAATCCGGTTTTTATTTTGTTGCGTAGACTCCTGTACAGAGTCGCCGAGTTTTCGCGACAAAAAGTTCACTTTGTTCCACTTGAAAAACCAAGCAAACGCAATAACTGACCAGTCAGTCATTATTATCGGAGCGCTTCATGAACGACGCTGAAATGCATCCCCCGCAATCAGGAAGAGCGGGTTGGGCAATCGGTCTCATCCAACTTGTTTTTGTGATCGGGGTTATTGCCGCATCGATCGGTCTCTCGCGCGCGCTGCAAATGCAGGTTTCTCAAAGCGCCCCGCAACTCGCAGATATGAGGGGAGATGACGCAATCAGTGTCAGGATCGCTGATGTTCAAACTCTGACCTACACGCCTCAAACCCGCGTAAACGGTACGGTGCAGGCCACAGCCGAGGTTTCAGTTAGCCCTCAGGTCTCTGGGGAAATTCAGCGCGTCAGCAAGGCGTTCCGCCCGGGATCAGAAATCAAACGGGGCACGCTTCTGTTTGAGATTGATCGTGCGGACTATCTCCTTGCTGTGCAACGCGCGGAAGCTGAGATTGCATCGGCACAATCCGACCTGCAGCAATTGGAAGCGGAAGCCGCACTCGCGATCCAGGAATGGGAAGAGCTGTTTCCCGGGCGCGAAGTCAACGAGCTGGCAGCCCGCGTCCCCCAAATCGAGGCAGCCAAAGCCCGGCTCGACAGTGCCATTGCCAACAAGCAAACCTCTGAACTCTCGCTTCAGCGCACCCGAGTGTACGCGCCGGTCGACGCAAGGGTGATGGCGTCGTCTCTCGATATCGGACAGATCGTATCTCCGGGACAAATCGTCGGGCGACTTGTCGCGCTGGAAAGTATTGAGCTTGCCGTTCCTGTATCCTTGGACCAGCTTACAATTCTTGAGCCCGCGCTTGGTCGACAAGCGCTGTTTCAGCGTCGCGGCGGAAACGCTAGACAGCAGACCGCAGAGATCGTCCGCGTTGACGCGACCCTCGATGCGCGCACGCGTCTATCAAACTTGTTCATGGTGCCCGAAACCCAAGATGAATTGCGGATTGGGGACTTCGTCGATGTCGTGATTGAGGCCGACCCCGTCTCTGGCGCGCTGAAGCTGCCAGCCACCGCACTCAGCGGGCAATCCGAACTCTGGGTCTTGGACGGAGAGCAGCTCTCGAAACGCGACATCACAGTGATCGGGGAGACGGACAATGGCGCCGCGATCATCGCGCGTCCCTTTGACGTTGGCGACGGCGTGGTCGCACTGCCGCCGCTTGAAGCAAAAGACGGTCAAATCGTGTCGGTGCGACAAACCCTGGATGTTTCGGCAGCCACAGGGGGGCGCATAGATGCCGCCCAATAAAGATCTCGAAACGCCCGCAGGGGGCGGATTGATCGATTGGTTTGTCCGCAACCCCGTCGCGGCCAACTTGTTGATGGTTGTTCTGCTGATTGGCGGCGTGTTGATGGCTGGCAATCTTCGTTCACAGGTTTTCCCGACCATCCAACCCGGCATTGTTACTGTCTCGGTCCCATATCCCGGCGCCACCCCGGCCGAAGTCGAGGAGGGCGTCACACGCCGCGTTGAAGAAGCCGTCCTCGGGATTGATGGCGTGAAACGCGTTTCTTCCGTCGCATCGGAGAATATTGGCTCGGTCACTATCGAACTTGCAGACTTTGCTGACGAGCAAATCGTCAAAGACGACGTCCAGACAGCTGTCGAAGGATTAGCAGACTTTCCGCCTGAGAATGCCGAGCGAGAAACCGTGCGCGCCCCAAAACCGACCGGCAGCGTCGTGACTTTGGTGGTGGTCGGTAATGTCACGCCGATGGAGTTGCGCCTGGCGGCTGAAAACCTTGAACGCGAACTCCTCACTCAAAACGGGATTTCTCTCGTCAGCCTGTCGGGCGATCGTGACTATGAAATTGCGATCGAAGTGAGCGAAGATACACTTCAAAAGTACGGGCTCTCGATCGACGATGTCTCTCGCGCAGTTCGGGCCGGGTCGCTGGATCTCGCCGGGGGCTCTATCCAGACCCAGTCAGGAGAGTATCTGCTGCGCACCAATCAAAGGCGACTGACCGGCGATGGCTTTGAGAGCATTGTCATCCGAAATCTCCCGGACGGCTCTAAACTCTTGCTCGGAGATATTGCGAACATACGCGATGGTTTCACGCGCGAGGCGCTCAAGAACACGTACAATGGCCGTCCGGCCATATTTGTCGATGTCTCCCGCGCGGAAGCCGAAGATGTCATTGCTGTAAAGGCTGTCGTCGACGCTTACATGGCAACCTATGCACCGCCTGAAGGGGTCGAAGTCATAGAGTTCCGAGATCAGACCCAGATCCTCGAGGAACGTATCAATCTCCTCTTACGTAACGCTCTGTTTGGGTTTGCGCTGGTGTTTTTGTTCCTGGTTTTGATGCTCGACCTCAAGCTCGCTTATTGGGTGTGTATCGGAATCGCGACGGCATTCATGGGCGGTTTCATGTTGTTCGGGGCAGCCGGCGTCACGATCACCATGGTCTCTCTGTTTGGATTGATCATTGTCCTCGGCCTCGTCGTCGACGATGCGATTGTGATCGGTGAGAATATCGATGCAGAAATCGCCAAAGGGAAGACCGGCGCTCAGGCTGCTATCGATGGCGTGAATGGCGTTTTCTCGCCCGTTCTCGTCGGCGTGATGACAACCGTGGCGGCGTTTTCGCCCTTGCTTGTGGTCGGCGGTACGTTTGGAGATATCACCAAAGCGATCCCACTCGTCGTCATCTGCGTGCTGGCTGTCTCTCTGATCGAAGCCTTTTTCATTCTTCCGAGCCATCTCAGCCATGGACGACCTTGGTCGCGCGGTCCTGTGCTTGCGATCCAAAGCCGCGTTGCCGCCGGGATCGCTTGGATGAGCCACAATATTGTCCGCAAGGGTGTCAGATTTGTTGCTAAGTGGCGTTACGCTACGCTCGGGGCAGCGGCGGCGTTCTACATCTTATGCATGAGCCTCGTCAGCAGCGGACTGGTGAAGTTCGTGTTTTTCCCGACGATTGAAGGCAATGATATATCCGCCACACTGGTCATGCCTGAAGGCACACCATTTGATCGTACAGAAGCGGCGATGGAGAAACTGACAGATGCCGCCTTTGCTGTGGCAGAGCGCGCGAAGTCAGAGCGCGGAGAAGACCTATTTGTTTCAGTCGCTCAAACGATTGGCGGCAACACAGCTCAGGGTGGAGGCCCCATTGGAAACACAGGGTTCAGCGCATCTGAAAACATCGCGCAAATCCAAATCGAACTTATTCCTTTCGGAACCCGTCGAATGTCGGCGGCAGAGATTGAACGAGCATGGCGCCAAGAGTTAGGCGAGATCGAAGGAGTGGAACGATTGTCGTTCACAGGTTCGATCGGGAATTTTGGGGCAGATATCGAATTTGAACTCGCACATGCTGACGAAGCAACGCTAATTGCTGCCGCGGATCGACTGAAAGCAGAGATTGAACGCCTACCTGGGGCCAATCAGATCGAAGACAGTTTTGATCTCGGAAAGCGGCAATTGCTTTTTGAACTCACAGATGCCGGACGCGCGGCGGGACTCACGCCGAGTGATATTGCACGGCAGGTCCGCCAAACCTTTTTCGGAGATGAAGTTCAACGCATACAAAGAGGGCGCGAAGAGGTCCGGGTGTTTGTGCGATATCCCGATACTGCACGACAGTCGCTTCAATCGCTCGATTCGATGCGAATTCGGCTCGCCGATGGTTCCAGCGTCCCGCTTTACACGGTGGCAGAAACCTCAGAAAGCCGCGCTTACTCTTCGATCAACCGGATCAATGGGCGCAGAGTGGTCACGGTCACCGCCGATATAGATGAGGCGATCAGCACCCCCGCCGTCGCGAACGAGCAGTTGCTCACCCGTATACTCCCAGAAATCGATGCTTTGTATCCAGGGCTGAATTGGGCACAGGCGGGATCGAGCCGCGAGCAATCTGAGGACCTTGCAAGCCTGGGGCAAGCCTTCATTGTGGTGATGATCGTAATCTTCGCTTTGGTCGCGACACAACTGAGGTCTTACTTACAACCACTCGCCATCATCGTGGCGATCCCACTCGGCGTCGCGGGCGCAGTGCTAGGGCATTATGTGTTGGGGTATGCGCTCTCATTTGTCTCGATCTTCGGCATCGTCGCACTCGCCGGCGTTGCCGTGAACGCGTCGGTCGTCCTGGTCGATTTGTACAATCAGTATCGCCGCGATGGGGTCGATATGATCACCGCAGCGGCAGATGCATCTGCACGCCGGTTCCGGCCCATCCTGTTGACCACGCTAACGACCGCACTCGGTCTAGGGCCTCTTTTGCTCGAAACCAGTCCGCAAGCTCAATTCCTCATTCCCATGGGCGTAAGCTTAGGATTTGGCATTGTGATCTCAGGCTTTATGGTCCTGTTCGTGACACCGGCGGTCACCCTCGTGATCGAGGATCTCAGAAACCTGCCGGATCACATCCGCGCGTTATTCAAACGCCGGGAGGAACTGGGAGGACCTGCAGAATGAGCGAATTGACGGCTCAGAAGGCTTGCACCGAAACGCTGACCAGGCGTGAACAACAAAAAGAAAACAGACGCTTAGCGTTGATCGAGGCCGCACTCGCCGTGTTTTCTCGCGTGGGCTACGCAGCCGCAAAGATGGATGATGTCGCGACTGAAGCCGGGGTCTCAAAAGGTACGGTCTATCTCTATTTTGACAGCAAAGAGACCCTGTTCAAGGAAATGGTCCGGGCAAAGATGAGCCCAATGCTGTCAGGGATGGCCGATGCGATCGGACAATCCTCCATGTCGGCGACAGAACGTCTCAAAACGCACATGAAGTTCTTTTACGAGAAAGTCCTGAACAGTGATCGTCGGCAGATCATGCGCCTGATCATGGCAGAGGGGCCGATGTTTCCGGACTTGGCGGAGTTTTACCACGCGAACATTTTAAATCGCGGCCAAGCGATGATTGGCGCGATCATTCAGCAAGGAGTTGAAAGCGGTGAATTTCGTGAAATGGAAGGCCATGGCCTCGCTCAGAACATCGCCGCTGGAGCTTTGGTCGCAGGGATTTGGAAACTGGTCTTCGATCGGTTCCAACCGATAGACCTCGATGCTTATTTCGACACGCATGTCGATTTGATCCTCAACGGTTTGCGCGCCTCAAGCGCAGACAATTGACAAGCGCGCCGCGTCAGCGGACACCGCGATCAGACACTTGGTTGGAGAAACAGCGTGACCGAAGCAATCTGCGTCGCCCCAACCGGGTGCATGTTAGGCGAAGGCCCGCTCTGGAGCCCAACGGAAGGTTTCCTTTGGTGGGTGGACATCAAGCGCGCAAAGCTCCATCGGCACAATCCGAAAACCGGCAATACGCGGCGCTATGATTTACCGCTTCATGCCAGCGCTCTGGCTTTGGCGGAAGGCGGGCTGATCATGATCGGCGACTTGGAAGTCGGACGTTATGATACAGCGACAGAGCAGTACGAGCCGATTGCCAAGATCAATGAACCTGAAGGGTTTCGAACCAATGATGGCGGTATGGCCCCCGATGGGAGTTTTTGGTTCGGCACCATGGACAATGCTGAATCGCTCCCGGAAGGGCAGTATTATCGATTGGACCCTGATCTCACGGTGGAACGGATCGGACTGCCGGAAGTCCTCGTGACCAACACGTTTCAGTTTTCGCCCGACGGGCGGACCTTCTTC
The DNA here is from genome assembly GCA_038527765.1 of Pseudomonadota bacterium. Classification (GTDB taxonomy): domain Bacteria; phylum Pseudomonadota; class Alphaproteobacteria; order Caulobacterales; family Hyphomonadaceae; genus Henriciella. The sequence goes on along the minus strand of JBCBFK010000002.1, from coordinate 3,911 downwards.
ACAAGCGATAGCGCCGAGCAGATGATCCTTTCTTATGCGTTCGACCCAGAATCAGGAGCCTTGTCGAACCGCCGCGTCTTTGTTTCAACCTTAGAGGCAGGGTGTTACCCAGATGGGTCCGCCATCGATGTCGACGGCTATCTCTGGAACGCACAATGGGCCGGGTCGCGCGTGGTCCGGTATGCCCCAGACGGCATAATTGACCGCGTTGTGTCTTTGCCCGTTTCGCGCCCGACAAGTTGCGCGTTTGGCGGCCCAGACCTGCGCACGCTATATGTCACGACCGCGCGGCAAGGCCTCAGCGATGCCGCGCTAGACCGACAACCTATGGCGGGTAGCCTGTTCGCGATTGACGTCGATACGCCCGGGCTACCTGTGCCGGAATTTGGTGAGCCGCGCAGCGCCTAACTTGCGTTTAAGAGTGTTTGCACCCAAGTGACTTCACAAGCGCGAAAATGCGCAGTATGGAGCCGGATTACCCCTAAAAGTCAGGAACATGAGAATGGCCGACAAGGACAAAAAGAAAAGCGTTGGTCCAATTACCTTCGCCCGCCAGGTTGAGGCGGAAGGCCGTAAGGTGACCTGGACATCAACGCCAGAAACCATTCAGGCGACGATCATGGTCGTCGTCATGTCGATCATTGTCGCACTATTCTTGTTCTTGTCCGATCAACTCATCGCCATGGTGATCCGCTGGATCACTGGGCTCGGCGGCTAAGCTAAAGATAATAAGGAGCGCTTCGCCCATGGCAGAGGCTAAATGGTACATCGTCCACGCATACTCCAACTTTGAAAAAAAGGTGGCGCAGGCAATCCGCGATCAAGCATCCCTTAAAGGGCTGGAAGAGATGATCGAAGACTTGGAAGTCCCGACAGAGGAAGTCGTTGAAGTCGTTCGAGGTAAAAAGAAAACCATCGAGAAACGCTATTTCCCCGGCTATGTGCTGATGAAAGCGAAGCTGACCGATGACGTGTATCACCTGGTCAAGGACACGCCGAAAGTTACGGGATTCCTCGGCGCTGATGGCGGCAAAAAACCTTTGCCCGTGCCCCAGCGCGAAGTCGACCGCATCCTCGGCACATCTGACGAGCCGGTTGAAGATCGTCCAAAGCCAACTGTAGTCTACGAGATTGGTCAGGAAGTTCGCGTCAACGAAGGGGCCTTCCAGGGCTTCGAAGGTACCGTGGAAGAATTCGATCCAGAGACAGGTCGCATGAAGGTGAACGTCTCGATCTTCGGCCGCGCAACCCCGGTCGATCTCGATTTCACCCAAGTCGACAAAATCGCTTAAGACGCGCTCGAAACGCTCTTAAAACTGATCAATCAAGCGTTGCGTCGTGGCGTCTTCAGCCTGCGCGTCGCCACGCAGCGCAGGTTTCAGGCGCGTCGCCATGGTTTTACCGCGCTCAACGCCCCACTGGTCGAAGCTGTTGATCTGCCAGAGACAGCCCGCCAGATAGGTTCGGTGCTCGTAAAGTGCGATCAACGCCCCAAGCGCATGCGGTGTAAGTTCCTTGGTGCTTAGGAAAGTCGACGGTCGACCGCCTGGGTGAAACTTCTGGCGTGCGATATGCGTTGGAAGCTCCGGCTCCTCTTGTTCCACTTCAGCCAGACTGCGTCCGTTTGCCATAACTTCGGCTTGCGCCAAAGCATGGGCTGTCAGGGCTTCGACGCCGGCCGCATCACTATGGCTGCCCGGCGCCAGGATAAATTCGGCCGGCACCACATGCGTGCCCTGATGGAGCCATTGGTGATAGGAATGCTGACCGACTGAACCCTCGCCGCCCCACAATAGCGGCGCTGTTGGCAGAGGCGCGGCATCGCCATTCGGACCAACCGATTTGCCATTCGATTCCATTTCCAATTGCTGCAGATACGTTGGCAGCATGCGCAACCGCCGCGAATAAGCGAGGACTGCGCGCGAGCCAAAGCCGAGAAAGCTCGTATTCCAAACATCCAGAAGGGCAAGGCGCGCGGCAAGATTGGCTTCAATGGGCGCTGATTTGACGTGCGCGTCCATTTCGGCGGCGCCGGCCAAGAAAGCTTCGAACGTATCGGTCCCGAAACTCGTCATCACAGCAACGGAGGCTGCCGACCAAATCGAGTACCGACCGCCAACACTGATCGGCATATTCAGCGTAGTGGCAGGAATGCCGCTGAGCCACGCGGTCGCGCGCTCTGGGTTGGCGGTCACAAGAAGGAGGTTTTCTGCCGCTCTGTCAGCGCCAAGCGACGCCTCGAGCCAGGCCTTTGCGCGCCCGAGATTGTACAGCGTCTCCTCGGTGCCGAACGATTTCGAGATTCCGATGATCAGTGTTTTCGCCGGGTCCAGTCCAGCGAGGGCGAGATCCAAGTCTAGCGGATCTACATTCGCGCAAAATCGTAGGTCCAGATGCGCAACGCGGTGATCAGCGAAGGCATCGGCGTAGAGACGCGGGCCGAAATCCGACCCGCCAATACCAATATGGACGATCGCGGTAACGGCGCTCGATGCGGCAATCTCTGCGGCCTTACGCAGCGCATCCACGGTTGTTTGATGCTCAGACTGTGTCAGTTCATTTTCCGGCGTCATCCGCAGCGCCCAGTGCAGGGCAGGGCGGTCTTCAGATGGATTGACAATCTCAGCACTGAACAGATCTGAGATTGACTTGGAGAGACCTGTGTCGCGCGCATGGTCCAGCAAAGCGTCCCAGCACGCATCCGTAGCGTACTGACGCGAAACGTCGGCGCGCCAGCCTGCCGCATCTAGCACCGGAGCCTGAGAGCGCGCCGCAAGGTCTGAAAGCTTTTGGTCTCTTATCGTCGAGGCGAGTGTGCGCAGCGAGTCCATCGTCATGTTTCGGTCGTCCTAGTCACAGTAATAAACAGTCAGCGCGGCCCCCGCTGCGCGTTTCATGAGGCTCACAGGCGCGTCGTCCGGAGCGTTCAAGAACACCTCTTTTTTGTCGGCGCCAGTAATTAACAAGAGGACATGCCGCGCATAAGCTACGCAAGGCAGAGTCAGCGTCATTCTCAGCAAGTTCGGACCCGTCACATCACTTTGAACCGCCTCAATCGCAGCGACCACAGACGTGGTGTCCGGGTCCACCGCCGCGTCATAGCCCCGCGCGCCCGAAAACCAGGACAGCGTGTGTGCGTCCGGACCCATGCCGAGCAACATCACATCTGTGAGGCTGGCCTCGATATAGGTCTCATTGACCTCATCTATCGCGGCAAACGGGTCTTCGCCCGGCACTTTCATGGCTGTGTATGTGGCCATCTGTGCTTTGTTCTGTAAAAGGGTCCGTTCCAGCATCGCCCCATTTGAAGCGTCATGGTCGCGATCGACCCAGCGCTCGTCGCAAAGGCCGATATGGACATTTTCCCAGTCGAGGTCTGCTTGAGACAGGGTTTCGTAGATCGGGCCGGGCGTGCGTCCCCCCGAACCCATGAAAACCGCGCTGCCTCGTCTTGCAATCGAATCAGCGAGTGCCGCCGCAATCCAGTCCGACGCGGCCTCTTGCAGCGCCGACTTATCCTCGAAGGATTTAAAGACATATCCCTGCGTCATGGCCACACGCTTGGCCCTATATTGACGCCCTTTGTCAAGCGGTTTCCCACCCCAGTGTAAATTGTTCGCATACGTCAGCAGTAATGGTGCTTGAAACCTTAGGCGGGCATGTGTATGTGGCGCGCTTCAACGGGACTCTTCTGGCCCGCTTTGAGAAAGGACCAACGTCCGGTGGGCCGGACACTTGAGAAAAGGAGGCCTGATATGGCCAAGGAGAAGTTTGAGCGTAATAAGCCGCACGTGAACATCGGCACGATTGGTCACGTGGACCATGGTAAGACGACGCTCATGGGCTAACGATCGATCCGGTGGCTCGTTAGCCCGCTAGCTCTTGAGTAATCTTCTGAGCTTCCGCTTTTG